>NZ_JAEMTA010000027.1 GCF_016462545.1 Mycolicibacterium sp.
GTTCGACGCGGCCGTGGCCTCGCACACCGACGCCCTGGTCGCGGACTGGAAACGCAAGCACGGTGACGGCGACGATCACGCCGAGGGTCAGGTACCGCCGTTCCCGCACACCATCGACGGGTTCCTGAGCCTCATCGAAGCCGGCTGGGACGCCGACGTGGCCCGGCGCCCGCACGGTCAGCGCACCACCGTCGTGGTGCACGTGGACCTCGAGCAGCGCATCGGATCCCTGCATCTGGGGCCGCTGCTCACCGACGACGACCGCCGCTACCTGCTGTGTGATGCGACGTGTGAGGTGTGGTTCCAACGCCAGGGCCGGGTGATCGGGTCGGGCCGCGAGACCCGCACCATCAGCCGCCGGCTACGTCGAGCGTTGGAGCACCGTGACCGCTGCTGCGCGGTCCCCGGGTGTGGGGCGACCCGCGGGTTGCACGCCCACCACATTCGGCACTGGGAGGACGGCGGGCCGACCGAGCTGCACAACCTGATCCTGCTCTGCCCCTACCACCACCGGTTGCATCACCGCGGTGGCATCACCATCACCGGCCCGGCCGAGCGTCTCGTCGTCACCGACGCCGACGGCAACCCGCTCAACCCGGGATCACTGGCCCGACCCCCGACGCAAGCGCCGCCCGCGGTGACACCGTGCCCCGGACCGACCGGGGAACGCGCCAACTGGTGGTGGTACCAACCCTTCGAACCCCAACCACCACCCACCGACACCGGCTAACCGGACTGCGCCATGGCACGGTGCACGTTGGGGCTGACCCCGTAGGCGCGTTTGAAGGCGCTACTCAACGCGAACGGAGTGCCGTAGCCGACCCGGCGGGCGACGGCGGCGATGGTATCCCCGCTGGCCCGCAGCAGATCGGCGGCCAGTGCCAACCGCCAGCCGGTGAGGAAGGCGATCGGGGGTTCGCCGACCTGCTCGGTGAAGCGACGGGCGAAGGCTGCGCGTGAACAGCCAACGGCAGCAGCGAGATTGGCGACCGTCCAGGGGTGTTCCGGGTTGTTGTAGATGAGGCGAAGCGCGGGCCCGACGACCGGGTCATGCTCGGCGTGCCACCAGGTGGGGGCCTGCTCGGCACTGTCGAACCAGGTACGCAGCACGTCCATCAGAAGCAGATCCAGCAGTCGGTCGAGGTAGGCCTCCTGCCCAGGTCCGTCCCTACCTGCCTCGTCGCTCAACAGATCGACCAGGGGTGAACCATTGCCACGAATCACCAGTACCGTCGGAAGTGCCTGCAGCAAGCGGGAACTCACTTCACTGTGCCCCTCGTAGGCACAGATGACGCCGCGGTCGGCGCCCGAGGTGGCATTGCCCCACGTCCGCACCCCCACTGACATCGCGAAGCGCAGATCTTCCCCGCGGAGCGTCGTGCATCGGTTGCCGGGGTGGATGACCACCTGCGGCGTCGTGCGCGCGTCGTCGGCGAACAGATAGTGCTCGATGCCGCGGGCCACTGCCACGTCGCCAGGGCCGAGGTCGAACGACTCACCGGAGTCGGTGACGATGACGGCGCCGCCCCGCGTCATGCAGATCAGCGTCAGCGGGGCGTCGTCCTGAATGCGCATTGACCACGGCGGGTCGAGCGACAGTCGCAGGACGAACGCGCCACGCGCGCGCACGCCGTCGAGCAATCCTCCGAGAGCATCCACGGTGATCAACCTAGACGGTTGCGTATGTAATTCGGACTCTTATCGATGGATCGTCTCGCTCTGCGGCGGTTGACTGACCCCATGACCACGAGCCCGTTCCTCATCGCCACCACGGCTGCAGCCGTGTCCAGCGCCGCCGTGGGCGGCCTCTTCTACGCCTTCTCCACCTTCGTCATGACGGGACTGGATCGTGCCGAGCCGGCGCAGGCCATTGCGGCCATGCGCGGCATCAACGCCGAGGCCCAGGCCAACGCGCCGTTCCTGATGCTGTTCGCCGGTTCGACGCTTCTGGCCCTCGGCATCGGCATCGCCGCGATCGTCACCCGGGCCGAGCAGGGGAGCGGCTACCTGCTGGCAGGCGCAGTGCTCGGCCTGGTGGCCTTCGTCGTGACGATCGCGTTCAACGTTCCGCTGAACGATCGACTGGACGCGGTGGATCCGTCGGGTCTGTCCGCAGCGGACGCGTTGCGGGAATGGCGTGCGTACCTGGGCCCGTGGACCTGGTGGAACCACGTTCGGACGGCAGCTCCGCTGCTGGGCTCGGTGCTGATGCTCGTCGGCCTGCGCTACCGCTCACTCCCCTGAAGGCCAGTGCGACGACACCTGCCGCGATCAGTGTGAGCACCGCCGCAATCGTTGCCGTCGGCGCGATTCCGGCGTCGAAGGCCACGCGCGCGGAGTCCATCAGGCGGTTGCTCAGTGCGGGCGGCAACGTCTGCGCCACCGACGCGGCACCGCCGATGCTCTCCCTGGCGTCATCAGCCTGAACCGTCGTGAGTCCGCCGGGCAGTTCCACGCTGGCGCGGTAGTACGCCGTGAAGATGGTGCCGAGCGTCGCCGTACCGACGACGGCACCGAGCTCGTAGGCCGTCTCCGACACTGCCGATGCGGCACCCGACTTGGCCGGGGGGACCGACGCCACGATGGTGTCGTTGGAGATGGTCTGGGAGGCGCCGACGCCGATTTCCAGGATGACGAACGAGATGATGATCGCCACCACCGTGAGGTCGTGCCGGAAGAACAGGATGGCCAGGAAGCCGGCGGCGACGAGGACCAGCCCCGCGATCATGAGGATATGGGGGGCAACGCGTTTCGCCATCGGCACCACCGCGATGCCGGCGATCATCGAGAGCACGGCACCCGGCAACGTGACCAGTCCGGCTTCGAGCGGACTCAACCCCAGCACCAGCTGAAGGTGCTGTGAGATGAAGAAGATGAAGCCGATGAGACCCACGATCGACAGGAAGTTGGCCAGGATCGACGAGGTGAACGGGGCGTTGGTGAACAAGGCCACGTCCAACATCGGCGTGGCACTTCGCCGCTGGCGCCTGACGAACGCGACACCCGACCCCACTCCGACGACCAAGGCGCCTGCGACCAACCACGACGGACCGTCGTGCGCAGCCGATTTGATGGCCCAGACGACGGGGAGCATGGTCGTCAACGTCAGAAGGACGCTGACGAGGTCGACAGGACCCGGGTTCGGATCCCGAGACTCGGGCACCAGTCGCGGCGCGAGCACCAGCAGCGGCAGCAGGATCGGCACGGCGACGAGGAACACGGCGCCCCAGCCGAAGTGCTGGAGCAGCGCACCGCCGACGATCGGGCCCAGTGCTGAGCCCGCCGTGAAGCAGGATGCCCACAGCGCGATGGCGAGTCGGCGCGCCGAGGCGTCGATGAAGATGTTGCGGATCAGCGACAACGTGGACGGCATCAGCATCGCGCCGAACACGCCGAGCAGCGCGCGCGCCGCGACGAGATACTCGGCGCTCGGGGCGAACGCCGCCGCGGTCGAGACCACCGCGAAGCCTGCTGCGCCGATCATCAGCAGTCGACGCCTGCCGATCCGGTCGCCGAGGCTGCCCATCGTCACCAGCAGGGCGGCGAGCACCAGCGAGTACACGTCCACGATCCACAACTGGGTGGTCGCGGCTGGACGGAAGTCCTGAGCGATGCTGGGGAGGGCGAACGCCAGCACGGTGTTGTCGACGGCGACCAACAGCACGGGCAGCATGAGGACCGCCAGCGCGAACCACGCGCAGCGGGGTGTCCTGGCCGACGGCGTCGTGACGCACGTGGTGGTGGGGGTGGACATTCGGTCTGCTCCTGAGATCTACGTCTGGGTTTCGAAAACCGTTGACGTCAAGACTGATTCGGGTTGATGGTGCCCTGGGTCAGACTGGCCATGATGGCGTCGACCACTTGCACTCGGGGGGTGCCCTGCTTGGCGGACTCGTAGCCCGCGAGCAGCAGCGCCCAGAACACCAGCCGGGGCCAGCCGGGCGGCCCGGCCGAGCCCTGGGTGGCGGCGCGGTCGAGGACCTCGACGATTACCTCGTCACCCTTGTCCAGTTCGGCCGCGAGCTCGGGATCGGCGGTGATGGTGGGGTCGTTGTAGACGAACGGGACGATCGGCCCGAGGTCGAGCTGACACTCGACCACCCGACGCAGTGCATCGACCGCGGGTCCGCAATCGGGCTCCGCATGCTCGATGGCTGCGTTGCTCAGCGCGTGCACGTGCAGCGCAAGCGCTCGCAGGAGGTCGGTGCGCTCCGCGAAGTAGCGGTGCAGCGTGCTGCGGCCCACCCCGGCCGTCGTGGCGATGTCACCCAGCGACGCGGTCGGGTTCTCGGCGAGCACGCCCATGGCGGCGTCGAGGATGGCCCGGCGGGTCCTCGACCGCGGGCCTCCTTCGATCGGCAACGGGGCACTCATGTACACCAATATAGCAGTTGTGGTCCATAATGGGACAGAGGTGTCCCACTAGTCCGGTGCGGTGAACGCCCCTGGTGAGGGCGGCTGCCGCGGCGGCGCGAGAAGCGGCGGCGCGACCTGCGGAGGTCCGTGGGGCATCGGCGGTGCGGGTGGTCGACCACCGGCCCCCGCCGCAGCGCTCAATCGTGCGAACTCCCGGCCGTGACGTTCGGCCAGGACGGCGGCCAGCACCAGTGCGGGAGGGGCGCTGGGCGGCGGCGGTGGCGAGATCTGTCCGACGACGTCGGAGTAGATCCGGTAGGCCATCTGGTCACGAAGAACCGGCTCCAACTGGTTGGCTCGCGACAGGAACTGCCGCGCCAACTCGGCTTGCTCGGGGCGCAGGGCCGACAGCTGCAGCGAGGATGCCCACCACGCCAACGCCGGCGGCATCGGGACGGGCGCCGTCAACCTCGGCGCGCGCTCGCTGATCACCATCGTGCCCGCGAAGACGTCGCCGATCCGCTTGCCCTTGGCGGACAGCATGCTGCAGATGACGGCTGGGCCGCCTGCGAACATCCAGATCTCGATGAATCCCGACAGCGCGCGAAAGAGCGCCTGGCGGAAGCGTTCCGGGCCGCCGTCGTCGGATACGACGCGCAGCCCGAGTGCCATCTTGCCCAGCGACCGTCCCCTCGTCGCCGTTTCGAAGGCGATCGGATAGCCGACGATCACGAGCACCGTGAAGATGATGAGCACCGCCGCCGACAGGGCCTCGTCGACGTCGTAGATCGTCAGCGCCCACAGCACGAGGCCGATGACGTAGCCGATGAACATCACCGTCAGATCGATCAATGCCGCCGCGGCGCGCACGGGCAACTGTGCGATCTGTACGTCGAGGACCACGGCGTCACCCGTGACCATCGGCTCGGGCTGGGCCACCATGAAAGCCAACGCTACTAGGATTGCCCAGGTGGATGTCGACGCATTCGTGCTGGCCCACCGGCCCGCATGGGATCGGCTGGAGTATCTGATCAAGCGTCGCCGCAAGCTGACCGGTGCCGAGGTCGACGAGATGGTCGACCTGTACCAGCGCGTCTCTACCCACCTATCGGTGGTGCGCAGCGCGTCGAGCGACTCGGTGCTGGTGGGTCGGCTGTCGGGGCTGGTCGCCACGGCCCGGGCTGCCGTGACGGGCGCGCACGCTCCCCTTTGGAGTGAGTTCACCCGCTTCTGGACGGTGTCGTTCCCCGTCGTGGCGTACCGGTCCTGGCGGTGGTGGCTCGGCTCGGCCACGGCGTTCTTCGTGGTCGCCATCGTGATGGGTGTCTGGGTCGCCGGCAATCCCGAGGTGCAGGCCACGGTCGGAACGCCGTCGGACATCGGGGAACTGGTCAACCGCGAATTCGCCTCGTACTACAGCGAGAATCCGGCCGGATCGTTCGCGCTGCGGGTGTGGATCAACAACTCGTGGGTCGCGGCGCAGTGCATCGGGTATGCGATTCTGCTCGGTCTGCCGATCCCGTACGTGCTGTTCCAGAACGCGGCGAACGTGGGCGTCGTCGGCGGCCTGATGTTCGACGCAGGCAAGGGAGACGTCTTCCTCGGCCTGCTCACCCCGCACGGCCTGCTCGAGCTGACGGCGGTGTTCCTCGCCGCGGCGGCCGGCATGCGGCTCGGATGGTCCGTGGTGTCACCTGGTGATCGGCCACGGAGTCAGGTGCTTGCCGAACAGGGCCGCGCCGTGGTGTCGATCGCCGTGGGACTGGTGGTCGTGCTGCTGGTGTCCGGTCTCATCGAAGCGCTCGTCACGCCGTCGCCGCTGCCCACGTTCGGCCGCATCGCGATCGGAGTCGCGGCCGAGATCGCCTTCCTGAGCTACGTCATTCACTTCGGGCGCAAGGCCGT
Source organism: Mycolicibacterium sp. (assembly GCF_016462545.1). Classification (GTDB taxonomy): domain Bacteria; phylum Actinomycetota; class Actinomycetes; order Mycobacteriales; family Mycobacteriaceae; genus Mycobacterium. The sequence continues at coordinate 6,262 of NZ_JAEMTA010000027.1, forward strand.
CCGGGCGGGTGAGACCGGCGACGTCGATGATGCGCCGGACCTCGTGCCCACCGCGTAGGACGTCACAGCTTGCCGCTGGCCTTCATCGCCAGGTATCGATCGGCCAGCGCGGGTGCCAGTTCGTCGGGCAGCGCGTCGACCACGTCGATCCCGTGACGCCGCAGCCGCGCCGCGATGGCGGAACGATCGTTGCGGGCCCGTTCCGCCGAGGCGGCGTCGTAGACCTCGGCCGCGTCGGAACGTCCGGCCGCCAGGCGGTCCAGCCGTGGATCGGCGACGGCCGCCATCAGCACCTGATGCTTGGCCGACAGCCGAGGCAGCACGTTCATCAGACCTTCGTCCAGCGCTGAGGGATTCAGGTCGGTCAGCAGCACGACCAGCGCCCGCCGCCGGATGCGCCGCTGCACCAGCGCCACCATGGCCGCGGCATCCGACTCGATCAACGCGGGTTGAAGCGGGGCCATCGCCTCGACGAGCTGCGGCAGCAGTTCGGTTCGGGTGGCGTCGAACACACCGGCTCGCGGCGCCCGATCGTGCGCCATGAAGTCGACGTGATCGCCGGCCCGAGATGCCAAGGCCGCCAACAACAGTGCGGCATCCATCGACCAGTCCAGGCGCGGCCAGCCGCTGGGATCGCCCGCCGTCGGATCGATGCCGACGCGGCCTGCGGAGGTCCGACCGGTATCGAGGACGATCACCACGCGGCGGTCCCGCTCCGGTCGCCAGGTGCGGACCACGACGTCGGCCCGGCGTGCGGAGGCGCGCCAGTCGATGGACCGGACGTCGTCGCCGACGACGTACTCGCGCAGTGAGTCGAATTCGGTGCCCTGCCCGCGGATCAGCACCGGGATGGCGCCGTCGAGCTCGCGCAGCTTCGCGAGCCGGGACGGTAGATGCTTGCGCGACAGGAACGGTGGAAGGATCCGCACCTGCGCCGGCACGCGATGCGAGCTCTGCCTGCCCGCCAGGCCCAGCGGACCGAGGGACCGCGCCGTGACCATCGCCGAGGTCTGATCGCCGCGGCGGACGGGTCGCAGCGTCGTGCTGATCCGAACTCGTTGTCCCGCCTGGATTCTCACCCGATGGGTGCGTGGCGTGGCGCGCGCCGACGGCGCCCAGGCGTCGCGCACCTGGCCGCGGAACTCGCGGCGGCCTGGGTTCTCGACGACCAAGGTGGAGTCGACGGGCTCACCGAGTCGGGCGGCACCGTCGCCGCTTCTGCTGAAACCAAGCCGTCTGGTACTGGCCGCCAAGGTCGCGTCGACCGCCAGGGTCAGTAGCAGCAGGATCAGCAGGACGCCGAATGTCTCTGCCGGCCAAGGCGAGACGCCGATCGGCAGGACGCAGATCAAGGCGACCAGACCGACGCGGCCGGTGAGCACCACTAGCGGGGTACCGGCACCGAGGACAGGATGCCGTCCAGCACGCCGTCGGGGGTGGCCCCCTCGAGTTCGGCCTCCGGCCGCAGCGCGATGCGGTGCCGCAGTGTCGGTCGGGCCATCGCCTTCACGTCGTCGGGGGTCACGTAGTTGCGGCCCGACAGCCAGGCCCACGACCGCGACGTGGCCAGCAGAGCCGTCGCCCCGCGCGGTGAGACGCCGAGCTGCAACGCCGGTGAATGCCTTGTCGCCCCGGCGATGTCGACGATGTAGCCGGTGACCTCGTCGGCGACCAGAACCTGGCGAACCGCGTCCCGACCGGCCGCCAACTCCGCCGGACCCGCCACCGGCCGGATGTCGGAGAGGTCTCGCGGGTCGAAACCGCGCGCGTGCCTGGACAGGATGACGATCTCTTGGTCGCGCGGCGGCAGCGGCACGTTGAGCTTCAGCAGGAAGCGGTCGAGCTGGGCCTCGGGCAGTTGGTAGGTGCCTTCGTACTCGATCGGGTTCTGCGTCGCCGCGACGATGAAGGGGTCGGGCAGCGGCCGCGCATCGCCGTCGACGCTCACCTGACGTTCCTCCATCGCCTCCAGCAGCGCCGCCTGGGTCTTCGGCGGCGTCCGGTTGATCTCGTCGGCCAGCAGCAGATTGGTGAACACCGGGCCGGCACGGAATTCGAACTCCGCCGTTCGGGCGTCGTACACCAGCGATCCGGTGATGTCACCGGGCATCAGATCTGGGGTGAACTGCACGCGCTTGAAGTCGAGCTGCAGCGCGGCGGACATGGCGCGCACCAACAACGTCTTCGCGACCCCGGGCACCCCCTCCAGCAGCACGTGCCCCCGACACAGCAGCGCGATCACCAGACCGCTGACCACGGCGTCCTGCCCGACGACCGCCTTGCCGATCTCGGAACGCAACGCCAGCAACGCGTTTCGCGCTCCGTCGGAGTCCACTGCTGACGTCGTTGGGTGATTCACGAGTCGGCGACCTGCCTTTCGATGTCGTCCAGTAGTCGGGTGAGGTCGACGAGTTCTGCGTCGTCGGAAGGCACAGGCCCGAAGAGGGCGTAGTCGATGGCATTCGGCTCCAACCGAATACGCCGTGCCACGGTCATCACCACGGATGCCGCATCGGAGCGGGCGCCGAGACCGAGTCGGGGAAGCACCCTGAGCAGGGTGGAGGTTCGCAGCGCGGACGCTGCGCGGTCGCGGGACCGTCGTGCCCGATATAGCCGACCGCGGCCCTCGACGGTCTCCGAGGCACGCACCACCACCGGTAGGTCCTCTGCGACGAGGGGGCCCATCCTGCGGCCGCGCCACAGCGCAACGAAGGCGACCACCAGGCACAGCTGCAGAACGATCCACCCGACGCGGGCGGGGATGAGGTCCATGATCGAGGTGGTGCCCTCGGATTCGCCCGCCATCCGCTTCGGCGTGTACCAGATGACCCTGGGTCGGGCGCCTGCCAGGTTCATCGCCAGTGCGGCGTTGCCCTCCTGCAGGAGGCCGGAATTCGTCATGAAGTCCGCGGTGCCGACGACGGTGACGGTCCGTCGGCCGTCGTCGTATCGGACCAGCGCGCCGTCGTAGCAGCGGGTCAGGGCCGTGCCGTCGCCTGCCTGGTAGGTGTCACTCAGACCCAGTTGCACGCGGCCGGCGCGGGTGGCTTCGCGCAGGTCGCAGTTCGGTTCACCGCCGAAGCTGGTGTCCGTCGCAGTGCGGACCCTCGGGGCCAGCGACTCTCTGGTGCGCGACAACGGTTCGACCAGCAGTAAGTCGCCTGGCACGTTCTTCAGCCGCTGCAGGCCGGCGTCCTCGATGAGGAACGGCGTCGGTGCCACGAGGAGAAGGGAATTCGGACGCGCGGAACGTTCGACCCCGGCGATGTCGTCGACGGTGACGACGTCGACGCCACGGTCGGTGAGCAGCGCGACGAGCGCGTGGGCGCCATCGGGTGACGTGGCCGCCGGATCCATCCGCCCACCCGGCCGTGGCGCGGTCAGGTAGGTCGAGAGCGCTGAGACGCCAACGATGACGACGAGGGCCAGCAGGACCCAGCGCAGCGTCCGCCACCGCTGCACGATGGTCGATCCGACCGCCGACGAGGTGGTGCTCATCGCACCTCGACCCAACCCTGGTCGGCGTTGGTCGGGCCCTGCGCCGCCGGGACGGTCGCGGCGCGGTCGAAGAGATGTCCGTCGAGGTCGGTCACCATGCGGTACGTAGGCTCGTCACCCGGCAGCTCACCGTAGGTGACGTCGTTGAATGCCACTGCAGCGCTGCGCAATTCACTGGCCAGGCCCGGTATGGCCTGACCCGCGTCACGCGCCAGTTCGGTGGCGGTGCGGCCGGGAACCGGGGTGAGCACCGCACTCTCCTCGAGATGGCGGGCGACGGCGCGTACGCGATGCCGGATCGCCGACGCCCACTCCCCACGCGCCGCCGACCGTTCGGCCGCGGCGCGATGCTCGGCAGAACTCATCTCGACCGATCCGAACAGCGCACTCGGAGCGCCGCGGTTGGTGCGCATGGTGCGACGGGCGACCCGGACCGCCACGACGACGGCAACCGTCACCAATAGCAGCAGCACGGTGATGGTGAGCCAGCCACCTGGCACGGAGGCACCGCCGGACATGATCTTGAACAGCAGATCGTCGAGCCACTGCATCAGTTGGTCGGTGAGCGAACCCCGTGGATAGATGGGCTTGTTGAGTTCGCGCTGGGCGGCGTCATGCGCGGCGTCGCGGTCGATGTCGATGGTGGGCACGTCAGCGTCGAGGGGTCAGCCAGAGGTCGTCGGTGGAGTCGACCGGTCCCGCCGCTCCCGTCTGCAGCACCAGGTCGAACGCCTCGGCCCGGATTCGGCGATCCGTGTAGAGGAGGACGACGACGCCCGCGTTGAACGGAGCCGTGATGATCTGCCCGATCGCACCGCCGACGCTGATGAGCACGACGGCGATGACCGTCGTGCTGGCGGCCTCGCCGACCATCAGCATGATCTGGCCAACGAAGCTGAACGGCGCGGTGACGGCGCCGGAGACCACTCCCGCCACGACCACGGCCAGCAGACGGATGCCGAACACCCGCCAGAAGTCATTCTTTACCAGAGCGAACGACCTGGTGATGGCCGGGAGCACCCCGATCCGCTCCAACACGATCAGGGTGGGCGCGAAGCTCAGCATCGTGTAGAGGTAGACCAGCAGGCCGACCAGCGCCATGCCGAACAGTGCCCCGACCACGAATGCGGCTGGGCCACCGGCAATTTGACTGACGGCCACCACCAGGCCGACCACGACCGCGATCAGCACGGCGGCGCCGATCGCCTCGAGCGCGGTCACTCCGAGCAGGGGCAGCAGACGCCCCCGAACCCGTCGCCATGCCTCGCCGATGCCGATCGTGGCGCCGAATACGGCGCGTCCGACCGCGACGGTGAGCAGGCCGCTGAGCACGATTCCGGCCAGCGCCGTGGTGACTATGCCCGCGGCGCTGGACAGCAGCAGTCCGATGATGGCGGAGTCGGAGATCTCCGAGGTGCTCGACTGCCCAACGGTCGTCGGCGACAGCATGCCGGTGGCCACCAGCGGCCCGATCTGAAGCAGTAGCGCGACCACCTGGGCTACGACCACGACGATGGTGGTCAGTCCGAGGGTCGCCTTGGGGTTGGTCCGGACGTAGGCGATCGAGGCGTTGAAGATGTCGGAGAGGCCGAGCGGCCGCAGGGGAATGACGCCGGGTTTCAGCGCGGGCGGCGGCCCCATGGGTGGGTAGCCGTAACCGTACGGGCCGGGCATCGGAGCCGGCGCATGGCCCGGCGGCGGATATCCGGGCGGTGGATAGCCGGGATGGGTCGGCCACGGCTGCTGGCTGGGCTGCGCCTGCGCATAGGCGGGCACCCAGTCTGCGGGCGACGGGGCGGTCCCTTCCGGACCCCCGGCATCGCTGCTCATGTCAACCATCCTGTCGATACCCACCATTATTCACAACGATATTCGGGACGGGCGTGGGTCTCCCGGGCGTAGCGTCTAGGCCATGGCGGATCTCAAGGAGCGGCTGCGTGCCGACCTCACGGTGGCGATGAAGGCGCGGGACAAGCTGACCACCGCGACGCTGCGGATGGTGCTCGCGGCGATCCAGGCTGAGGAGGTCTCGGGTAAGCAGGCGCGCGACCTGACCGACGATGACGTCCTCAAGGTCTTGGCGCGGGAGTCACGCAAGCGCGGTGAGGCCGCCGAGATCTACGTGACGAACGGTCGGGGTGACCTGGCCGCCAACGAGCGGGCCGAGGCCCAGGTGATCGACGACTATCTGCCCACCCAGCTCAACGACGACGAACTCGCCAACGTCGTGAACACCGCCATGGCGCAGGTGGCCGAGGAGATCGGTCAGCGGCCGGGAACCAAGCAAATGGGTCAGGTGATGAAGGCGGCGATGGCGATCGCCGAGGGCAAGGCCGACGGACCGCGTCTGTCCGCGGCGGTGAAGGACCGGCTCTAGTCCCGTTTTCGACCTGCCCGTAGCCGGGTAGGAGAGCTCCATGACGAATTTCGGCTACACCCTCATGACAGAACAGAGCGGCCCCAAACAGCTTGTGGAGTATGCCGTTTCGGCGGAACGGCTCGGTTTCGACTTCGAAGTGTCCAGCGACCACTACTCACCGTGGCTGGCGGCCCAGGGGCACGCGCCGAATGCGTGGACGACCCTTGGTGCCGTGGCGCATGCGACCGAGCGGGTCGAGCTGTTCACCTACGTGACCTGCCCCACCATCCGGTACCACCCGGCGGTCGTGGCCCAGCAGGCCGCCACGCTGCAGATCCTCGCCGATGGCCGGTTCACGCTCGGCGTCGGCAGCGGCGAGAACCTGAACGAGCACGTCGTCGGTCAGGGCTGGCCGACGGTCACGCGTCGCCAGGACATGCTGCGCGAAGCCGTCCAGATCATCAGGGAACTGTTCACCGGCGAGCTGGTGGATTGGAAGGGCGAGTACTTCCAGGTGGACTCCGCGCGACTGTGGGATCTGCCCGAGGTTCCGGTGGCGATCGCCGCAGCGGTCTCCGGGGACCGATCCGTGGAGACGTTCTCACCGCTGGTCGACCATCTCATTGCGGTCGAACCCGACAAGGACCTGGTCGACGGGTGGCACGCCGCGCGCAAGGGCACGGGTCTGCCTGGCGACTCGCGGGTCGTCGGGCAGATCCCCATCTGCTGGGACACCGACGAGAGCGCCGCAATCGAGCGCGTCCACGAGCAGTTCCGCTGGTTCGCAGGCGGATGGTCGGTCAACGCCGACCTGCCGACGACGGCGGGATTCGCCGGGGCCACCCAGTTCGTACGACCGGAGGACGTGGCGTCGTCCATCCCCTGCGGGCCGGACCTCGACGCGATCGTCGCCGCCGTGTCCAAGTACTGGGAAGCGGGATTCACCGACATCGCGCTGGTCCAGGTCGGCGACGAGGGGCAGGACCGCTTCCTCGAGAAGGCTGCGCAACCGCTGCTGGAGAAACTGCGCTCCGCTGCGCCCTAAGGCCCGGGTGTTTGGGAAGAGGCTAGGGTGGGAAGACAGCGTTTGCCCGTAGCTAACCGATGGGGGGAGTAACTGTGGCCATGACATTGGTGACCGCCTATATCGCCGCAGCGGCCGTGACCGCGGTCGTCGTCTTCATTCTCAGCGCACGCCTCGGCGACGAGCGCAGGCCCGGCGCGGAACGCGTCGGACTCAGCATCGCCGCCGGTGTGGTTTGGCCGGTGATCCTGCTGGGCGTGGCGGAGCTCAGCTCGTTCGCGATGTACGCCAAGGTCCACGAGCACGATGAGGATCCGGAGCACATCGAGGTCCTCGTCTAGCTCGTCTCCACTGCTCGACGACAAAGGCTCCGACCATCAGGTCGGAGCCTTTGTGCTTTGCCTTCGCTGTCGGGGTAGCGGGATTTGAACCCACGACCTCTTCGTCCCGAACGAAGCGCGCTACCAAGCTGCGCCATACCCCGCGTAAGAGCCACGCCAGCCTATCGCACCGGACCAGTCCGAAGCCAAACGCCAGGTGTGCTCGAGTGACTCGCGTTACCTACGGCACGACGGGCGATTAGCTCCGGTGCGGATGGGTAGACAGGTCCAAGCAGGCGGCGGGGTTCAGGAATGGAATCCGACGACGCCGACGTTGTAGCCAGCACGCTCGACCGAGACTTCTCACGAAAGAGGCCCGCACATGACCGGATTGGGAGCCGCGATCTACTTCGGATTGTTCGCAATCGCCGCGTTGTGGCTGTTCGCGACGTCCGATCGCTTCGGCCGCGGCGCTTTTCAGACCGACAGGGCCCAACGGCCGGTTCGTTCGAACTCGTGGAGTACCGAGGCCGAGGCGGACGGGTCGAGTCCCTGGGTGCTGAGCCACTCCGCGTCGAAGTAGGTGTCGCGGTAGCGCTCGCCTGCGTCGCAGAGCAGGGTCACCACCGAACCGCTGCGGCGCTGCGCGATCATCTCAGCGAGCAAGCGGAACGCGCCCCACACATTGGTGCCCGTCGAGGGACCGACCTTGCGGCCGAGGACGGCGCTGACGTGGTGTGCCGCGGCAACTGATGCAGCGTCCGGCACGACGATCATCCGGTCGATTACGTCCGGCAAAAATGACGGTTCCACTCGCGGTCGGCCGATGCCCTCGATGCGCGACGGTAGCCCCGTGACGTCGCGTCGGCCTTCGGCGTAGCACGGGAAGAACGCCGAGTTCTCCGGGTCGACCACGCACAGACGCGTGTCGTGGCGCCGGTAGCGCAGGTATCGCCCCATCGTCGCGCTGGTGCCACCCGTGCCCGCACCGACCACGATCCACTCGGGGATCGGGAACTCTTCGTCGTGCATCTGGTGGAAGATCGACTCGGCGATGTTGTTGTTCCCGCGCCAGTCGGTGGCCCGCTCGGCATTGGTGAACTGATCGAGGTAGTGCCCGCCGGTCTCCTCGGCGAGGCGTTCGGCCTCGGCGTATACCTGAGCTGGCCCGGCGACGAAATGACAACGGCCGCCTTGTGATTCGATGAGAGCGATCTTCGCAGTGCTGGTCGAGGACGGCATCACCGCGATGAACGGCAAGCCGAGCAGCGCGGCGAAGTAGGCCTCTGAGACGGCCGTCGAACCCGAGGACGCCTCGATGATCGTGGTGTGCTCGCCGATCCAGCCGTTGCACAGCCCGTACAGGAACAGTGATCGCGCCAACCGATGCTTGAGACTGCCCGTGATGTGGGTGGTCTCGTCCTTGAGGTAGAGCGCCACCCGAACGTCACCGACACCGTCACACCACGCCGAGGGCAGGGGATACCGCAGCAGATGGGTGTCGGCACTGCGCCTGGCGTCGGCCTCGATCAGTCGTACCGCGTTGTCCACCCAGTTGCGTGGATGGCGGCGAACGGCGATGGAAGTCCGGTCGGTCACCGCGCCGAGACTGCCGGATGGGACATGCCGGCCCGGCTGCCGAGGGCTCCGCCGCCAGTCGGCGCCGCCACCAACGTCAAGAGCGTCGCCTCGGGCCGGCAGCAGAACCGGTATGGCGCGTACGGCGACGTGCCCAGCCCGGCCGAGACGTGGAGCTGCATGGTGGAGCCCCAGCGCGATGGCCCCTTGGCCCGCGAGGGATCGATATCGCAGTTGGTGACGACCGCACCCTTGAACGGAAGGCAGAGCTGTCCTCCGTGGGTGTGCCCGGCGAGAACCAGCTGGTAGCCGTCCGCGGCGAAACGGTCGAGCACCCGGGTGTACGGCGCGTGGGTCAGACCGAGCCTCAGATTGGCCGCCGGACTCGCCGGACCGGCGACGGTGTCGTAGCGGTCCCGCGACAGGTGCGGGTCGTCGACGCCTGCGACGGCGATGAGCTGACCCTTCACCTCGATCTCACGACGGGTGTGCGTCATGTCCAGCCATCCGCGTTCGGTGAACGCCGCGCGCAGATCCTGCCACGGCAGCGGCGCACCGGTGATGCGGTGCGACGGCTTGAAGATGTAGTTCAGCGGGTTCTTCGGCTGCGGACCGAAGTAGTCGTTGCTCCCGAAGACGAAGAGGCCGGGCACCGCCAACAGGTCGCTCAGCGCCTGCACCACCGACGGCACCGCCTTCGGGTGCGCCAGGTTGTCACCGGTGTTGATGACGAGATCGGGCTCCCACCGGGCGAGGTCGCGGATCCAGGCCTGTTTACGGCGCTGTCCCGGAGTCATGTGGAAGTCGCTGAGGTGCAGGACCCGCAGCGGTGAGGACCCCGGCGTCAGCACCGGCATGGTGGTTTCCCGCACGACGAACGCATTGCGCTCGATCAGTGTCGCGTAGGCAATCCCCGCGGCCAGTGAACCGGCGGCCAGTGAACCGGCCGTGGTGGCGGAATTCTTCAGGACCGTGGAACGGGCGAGCATGACGGAAGCCTACTGCCAGTTCGTGGCAGACACTGCCCGTCCCCTGTTCGCGTCATCAACCCGATATGCCGTTTACGGTGGCGGCGGCGGTGGCGGAGGGCCCAAGACCGGGACCGTGATCGGTGGCAGGCCGGGAATGTTGATGACCGTCGAACCGACCGGGGCTGGAACTGCGTTGGGGTCGTTCGGGTCGAAGGGCAGGCCGCCCGGAGGAGGAGGCGGCGGAGGCGGCGCAATCCCATTGCTGATCTGGATGGTGATGATCGAACCGGGGACCGTCTGGCCCGCCGGGGAGGTGCCCACCACGGCACCCGCCGGCGCCGTGCTATTCACCGGGGTGGCCTGATCGGCGACCTGGAAGCCGGCGTCCTTCAGCCGTTGGCGCGCCAGATCCTGGGTCATCCCACTGACGCTGGGCACCTTCGAGCCGGGGGCTCCGTCCACGAAGCGGGGGTCCGTCGGCGGTAGTTGCACGGTGTCGGGTGTGAACTGCTTCATCGCGGTGAACCATGTCCGCGCGGGCTCGTTGCCGCCGTACAGATTCCCCGAACCGCACTGCCGTAGCGGAAATGAACACAGATCCGACGGCGACGTCGAGTCGTCGTAGATGTAGTTGGCGGCGGCATAGTCACTGGTGAAGCCGAAGAATCCCGAGGATCGGTGGGCCTCGGTCGTTCCCGTCTTCCCCGACACGGGCAAGGTCCACCCGGCAGAGCTGGCCGCACTGGCCGCCGTGCCGCTTTGGTCGTCCTTGCTCATCGCGTTGGCCAGCGTGTTGGCCAACCCCTCCGGCACCACCTGCTCGCACGTCTCGGTGGTGACCGATACGTCCTTGCCGTTGCGATCGAAGACCTTGTCGATCGGGTTCGGCGGGCACCACGTGCCGCCGGAGGCAAGCGTGGCGGCGACGTTGGACAGCTCCAGTGGGTTCACCTCGATGGGGCCGAGGGTGAAGGAGCCGAGGTTCTGGCGTTTGACGAAGTCGGCCAGGCTCTCGTTGCTCTCGGGATCGTAATCGCGCGCGGTCCCGGGCAGCGCGTACGAGCGCAGGCCGAGTTTGACCGCCATGTCGACGGTGCGTTGTACGCCGACCTGCGAGATGAGCTTCGCGAACGCGGTGTTGGGCGACGTCGCGAGGGCATCGGTGACGCTCAGCGCACCGCGGTAGTTGCCGTCGTTGAGGACGCACCACGTGGCCTGCGGGCAGCCCTTCGCGCCGCCGCTGCCCAACCCCTTGGCCTCGAACCGTGCTGGGGCATCCAACTGGGCGTTGATGCCCATGCCCATCTCCAGCGCTGCCGAGGTGGTGAAGATCTTGAAGATCGACCCGGCGCCGTCGCCCACCAGTGAGAACGGCTGCGGCTGCATGGTCTCGCCGGCGTCCCCGTTGAGGCCGTACGTGCGATTCGAGGCCATGGCCAGCACCGGATGCGATTCCTTGCCCGGCTTGATCACGCTCATCACGCTGGCGACGCCGGCGAGGTCGGGGGCGGCGAAGTTCGTGATCGCCGACTTCACGGAGTTCTGGATGTCGGGATCGAGCGTGGTCTTGATGAGGTAGCCGCCCTTGGCGACCTGTTCCTTGCTGATGCCTGCGCGGGCCAGATAGTCGAGCACGTAATCGCAGAAGAAGGCCCGGTCGCCCGCGGCGATGCACCCTCGCGGCAACTCGTTGGGCTGGGGCAGGACGCCGAGGGGTTGCTGCTTCGCGGCGCGCAGGGCTTCCGCCTCCTGCGGCACGTTGTCGATCATGGTGTCCAGCACCACGTTTCGACGTTCCAGCGCGCCCTCGGGATTGGTGTAGGGGTTCAGCGTGCTGGTGGACTGCACCATGCCAGCCAGGAGGGCGGCCTGTTGCCAGTTGAGGTCGGCTGCGTTGACGCCGAAGTAGGTCTGCGCGGCGTCCTGCACGCCGAACGCGCCATTTCCGAACGACACCAGGTTGAGGTAGCGCGTGAGGATCTCGGGCTTGGTGAACGTCTTGTCCAACGTCAATGCCATGCGGATCTCACGCAGCTTGCGGGCGGGCGTGGTCTCGATCGCGGCGCGCTTCTCTGCGTCGGTCTGAGCGATCACCAGCAGCTGGTAGTTCTTCACGTACTGCTGCTCGATGGTCGAGCCGCCGCGGGTGTCAGCGGCCCCGGACACGTAGCCGGACAGGCCCGTGAGCGTGCCCTTCCAGTCGACGCCATTGTGCTCGGCGAACCGCTTGTCCTCGATCGAGACGATCGCGAGCTTCATCGAGTTGGCGATCTGATCGCTGGGCACCTCGAACCGCCGCTGGGTGTAGAGCCAGGCGAGCGGATTGCCCTTCGCGTCGACCATCGTCGATACCGCGGGCACTTCGCCCTCGACTAGCTGAGCGGAGCCGTTGGCAACGACGTCGGAGGCGCGGTTCGAGATCAGGCCGAAGCCCCCGACGACGGGAAACATCAGACCTGCGGCCACGACACTGGCAAGCAGGATGCACCAGGCGAGCTTGATGACCGTGACCGCCGGCGGTACGCGCCTCGGCGACGGCGTGGCCTGCGATCGGTCGGACATGGCTACAGAGTAGCGACGTCGATCGTCACCAGCGTCTTAGCCGTCTGATTGGGCTCTTGACACGGTGCGCACACCCGTCGCACGTGCGAGAACGTGCATCACGGCACGGTCGTCCCATAAAATCGTGATTTGACTGTTGCGCAAAACCACCCTGACCACCTAGCTTTGACTGACAGTGCGATCTAGGTAACACTCCCAATCGCAATGTGGCGTAGATCGCAGTAGCTTCTACACCAAGGACTGGCCCGTCCCTGGGGGGCGGCTGGACGAAGGGATCGCTGGTGTCAGGAACACGGCCCGCGGCGCGCAGGACAGTCATGAGTTCCCCAGTAAACGGTGTCGTAGTCCAAGGCGCCGAGGCGGAGGCCCGCATCGCTTGGGTCTCCCAGGCGCGATGCCGTCAGGCCGACCCGGACGAGTTGTTCGTCCGCGGGGCCGCCCAGCGAAAGGCGGCAGTGATCTGCCGCCATTGCCCAGTGATCTCCGAATGCGGCGCCGATGCGCTGGACAACCGAGTCGAGTTCGGGGTCTGGGGCGGCATGACCGAGCGTCAGCGACGCGCTCTTCTCAAGCAGCACCCCGAGGTCGTGTCCTGGTCGGAGTTCTTCGCCGCCCAGCGCAAGCACCGCAGCGCCGTCTAGGGGCTGCTCCGTCGGCTAGGCCGCATCCGTATCGCCGGTGATCTGATCGGCGATCGCGCGCAATGCCTCCAGATCGGACACGTCGAACGGCAGCGACGGCACCCCGACGATCGCCACGTGCGGGTTGGCGCCGGTGAACCGAGACAGCAGACGCACTTCCCGCTTGGCCGTCTGCGCCCGGTCGGCATGGACACGCAACACGGCCGCCGCGAGCGCATCGGCCCCGTCGCCCGAATCCAGTTGGTCCGCCGCGTCGCGAGCCTTGTCGGTCTTCAGGTCGCACAGCGTGGGGTGAGTCCGGTTGAGAATCAGCCCGGCAAGCGGCATCTTCTCGCTCGAGAGTCGATCCACGAAGAAGGACGCCTCCCGCAGGGCATCCGGTTCGGCAGCCGACACGACGACGAACTGAGTGCCCCGTCGCTTCAGCAATTCGTAGGTGCGGTCGGCCTTCTCGCGGAAACCGCTAAACGTCGAATCCAGCGCCTGCACGAAACCGGCTGCGTCGGAAAGCATTTGAGATCCCAATACGGTCGACAACGCCTTCATGGCCAGGCCTACGGCGCCCGTCACCAGCTTGCCGATGCCGCGCCCCGGTGCCAGCAGCAGACGCCACAGCCTGCTGTCCATGAAGCTGCCCAGCCGCTTCGGCGCATCGAGGAAGTCGAGCGCGTTGCGTGACGGAGGAGTGTCGACGACGACCAGATCCCACTTGTCCTCGCCGAGCAGCTGGCCGAGCTTCTCCATGGCCATGTACTCCTGCGTGCCCGCCAGTGACGTTGCGACGGTTTGGTAGAACTGGTTCTCCAGAATGGCCTCGGCTCGGTCGCCGCCGGAGTACTGAATCACCATCTCGTCGAAGGTGCGTCGCATGTCGAGCATCATCGCGTGCAGTTCACCGGTGACCTCCGGCGCCAGCGGCACGCGTTGCGGAGTGTTGCCGAGATCCTTGATGCCGAGCGCCTGCGCGAGCCGCTTCGCCGGGTCGATCGTCAGGACCACGACGGTGCGGCCGTACTCGGCGGCCCGCAGCGCCATGGCCGCGGCGGTCGTGGTCTTGCCGACACCGCCTGCCCCGCAACACACCACGACGCGATTGGAGCGATCCTTCAGAACAGCGCCCAGATCAAGGGCGGTCGGCGTCGTGCTCATCTAGCTGAACCTCATTCTCTTCGCGCGAGCGCTCATCGGCCACATTCTCTTCGCGCGAGCGCTCATCGGACACCTTGCTGGCCAAGTGCTTCGGCGAGTTCGTACAGGCTGCCGAGGTCGACGCCATCGGCGATGGCGGGCAGTTCCAGCCGCGGAATGTCGACTGCGTCGAGTTGCGCGGCGCTCTCCGCGCGGGCGCTGATCCGCGTCGCGTGCTGAATGGTCTCCGTCAGCAGACCGGCGAAGTCGTCGTCGGACAGGGTGATTCCGGCCTTGGCCAGACCGCCGCGGACCGAGTCGGCATCGATGTCGCCCTCGGCGGCCTTCGCGAGATCGTCGGGCGCCAGATAGGACGGGATGTTGCGGTTGACGATGACGCTGCCGATCGGCAACCCGAGCTCCTTGAGCTCGTCGATGGCCTCGACGGTCTCCTGGATCGGCAGTGCCTCGAGGAGAGTGACGAGGTGGATGGCAGTCAACTCCGAGTGGAGCAGCTTGACCACGCCGTCGGCCTGGGAGTGCACCGGCCCGCCCTTCGCCAGGTCGGACACGGCCTTGGTGACGTCGAGGAATCGTGCGATACGCCCGGTCGGCGGTGAGTCCACCACGACGGCGTCGTACGCACCGTTCGTGCCGCCGGTCCGATCCTTGACCTTGTCCTTCGCCGACCGGACCACGATCTCCTTGACCTTGCCGGTGAGGAGGACGTCCCGGAGGCCGGGCGCGATGGTCGTGGCGAATTCGATTGCGCCGATGCGACGCATCGCCCGGCCCGCGATCCCGAGGTTGTAGAACATGTCGAGGTACTCGAGGAACGCGGCCTCGGTGTCGATGGCCAGCGCGTTGACCTGACCACCGCCGTCCGCGGTCGCGATCTTCACTTCCTCATACGGCAGCGGTGGCACGTCGAAGAGTTGCGCGATGCCCTGGCGCCCCTCGACCTCGACCAGCAACACCTTGCGACCACCGGCCGCGAGCGCCAGCGCGAGCGAGGCGGCGATCGTCGACTTTCCGGTACCACCCTTGCCCGTCACGAAGTGCAGACGCGCCTTGTTCAGGCGGGACGGCCAGCCGACGGAAGCGTGGCTGCTGGGTTCGGGAACGTCGGTGGTCACCACTGCATGCTATCCACCGCGGACACGGTCACCGATAAGCTCGGGCACATGAGCGAACTGACCAAGTGGGAATACGTGACGGTGGCACTCCTGACGCACGCGACCAAGCAGATTCTCGACCAGTGGGGCGAGGACGGATGGGAGCTGGTCTCCGTCGTTCCCGGGCCGACCGGTGAGCAGCTCGTCGCGTACATGAAGCGGCCCAAGTGACGATTTCGGAACGGTTGACGGAGCTCGGCATCGAACTGCCCGAAGTGGTCGCGCCGTTGGCCGCCTACGTCCCCGCAGTGCGGACCGGCAACCTGGTCTACACGTCGGGCCAATTGCCGATGATCGATGGGGCACTTCCGAAGTCGGGGAAGGTCGGCGCCGACGTCAGCCAGGAGGACGCCAAGGACCTGGCGCGGATCTGCGCGTTGAACGCGCTGGCCGCCGTCCACTCCCTGGTCGGCATCGACGCCGTGACCCGAGTGGTCAAGGTGGTCGGATTCGTCGCGTCCGCACCGGGTTTCAACGGACAGCCGGGCGTCGTGAACGGTGCGTCGCAGCTCCTCGGGGACGTCTTCGGCGATGCAGGAGCCCATGCTCGTTCGGCGGTCGGGGTGTCCGAACTGCCACTCGATGCGCCGGTCGAGGTGGAGTTGATCGTCGAGGTCGCGTGAGTGTAGGCGTCGAGCATCCCGCCTATGGCACGCTGCGTCGGGTCACGGACACGGCGTCGGTTTTGCTGTGCGACAACCCTGGTCTGATGACGCTCGACGGCACCAATACCTGGGTGCTGCAGGGGCCGGGCAGCGACGAGATCGTCATCGTCGACCCCGGGCCCGATGATGATGCGCACATCGAACGAATCGCGAACCTCGGCAAGATCCCGCTGGTGCTGATCAGCCACAAGCACGGTGACCACACCGACGCCATCGACAAGCTGGTCGACCGGACCGGCGCCGTCGTGCGCTCGGTCGGCAGCGGGTTCCTTCGCGGGCTCGGCGGGCCGCTGTCCGACGGTGAGGTCATCGACGCGGCGGGTCTGCGCATCACCGTGATGGCCACGCCAGGGCACACGGCCGACTCGCTGTCCTTTCTGACCGACGACGCGGTGTTGACGGCCGACACGGTGCTCGGCCGGGGGACCACCGTCATCGACAACGAAGACGGCAGCTTGGCGCAGTACCTGGAGTCACTGCGCCGGTTGAACGGTTTGGGCCGGCGCATCGTGTTGCCGGGCCACGGGCCCGATCTCGAAGACCTCGAGGCGGTGACGCGGGCGTACCTCCTCCACCGCGAGAAGCGTCTGGAACAGGTGCGCGATGCGCTTCGGGTTCTCGGTGCGGACGCCGGAGCGCGCCAGATCGTCGAGCACGTCTATACCGACGTCGACGAGAAGCTGTGGGAGCACGCGGAATGGAGCGTGCAGGCCCAACTGGACTACCTACGCGAGTGATTCGTGCACGCCACGTTGCGGTGAGCGCAACTACGCGTGCACAAATCGCGGCTGAGATTACCGGGCGCGGCGGGCCAGTCGCTCGGAGTCGCTGATCAACACGCTCTTGCCCTCGAGGCGGATCCATCCGCGATGGGCGAAGTCGGCGAGCGCCTTGTTGACCGTCTCGCGCGAGGCGCCGACCAACTGGGCGATCTCCTCCTGCGTCAGGTCGTGCGTGACGCGCAGCGCGCCACCCTCCTGCGTGCCGAAGCGTTGCGCGAGCTGCAGCAACTGCTTGGCCACGCGACCGGGGACGTCGGTGAAGATGAGGTCGGCGAGGTTGTTGTTGGTGCGACGCAGGCGACGGGCGAGGACGCGCAGCAGTTGCTCGGCGATCTCGGGCCGATCGGCGATCCACGCGCGCAGCGCATCGCGGTCCATCGACACGGCGCGGACCTCGGTGATGGTGGTGGCGCTCGAGGTGCGGGGACCCGGGTCGAAGATCGACAGCTCACCGAACATGTCGGACGGACCCATGATGGTGAGCAGGTTTTCGCGGCCATCCGGGGAGCGGCGGCCGATCTTCACCTTGCCCGAGATGATGATGTAGAGCCGGTCTCCTGGCTCGCCCTCAGCGAACACTGTGTGCCCACGCGGAAAGTCGACTGGCTGCAGTTGCTTGGTCAGCGCGGAGACCGCAGTCGGTTCGACTCCCTGGAAGATTCCGGCCCTCGCCAGGATCTCGTCCACGTTGCCCCTCTTAAGCCGTCGGAATTGTCGGAAACTCTTGACACGCGAAGACCACCCTGTGCTGGATGGCGAAATCAGTCTAAGCGTAGGCAGCTTCGCGACGTGCCAACGCTACACACGATGGGCGTGGCGAGTCGGCTGAAATTCCGGATTGGCTCCGTGGTGGACGAATACGCGTGTGGGCAAACCCCTTGGCGATTCGGTGATGACGCGTTCGTCGTATTCGTCGTCGAGCAATTGGTAGGTCTCGACGACAGCGGTTCGCACCGCTGGTTTGGCGCAGTCCGCCTTGGCCTGTTCGAGACACGCGGTGACGTCCGCCGGGGAGACGGTGTCGTCGTCGAGGCCGGCTTCCAAACGGTCGAGCCCGAAGGTTGCCAACATCAGCAACCCCGGGATGAACGCTACGAGCAACCAGGACACATGGCGAAGTAAACACGCCGAAGGTCTCGGTGGGATCACGAAATGCCACCGGTCCGCGCTTACACTTGTCGGTTCCGTCAGTAGGCTGACCGGGTGGCAGCTCGCGCAGTGGTGGCCCCCAAGTCCGCCAAATTCGACAACGAAACTCACGTCGGCCTGGTCCGTCGGGCCCGACGGATGAATCGCACTCTCTCGCAGGCGTTTCCGCATGTGTACTGCGAGTTGGACTTCACGAATCCGCTCGAGCTCGCCGTGGCGACCATCCTGTCCGCGCAGAGCACCGACAAGGGTGTCAATCTGGCCACGCCGGCGTTGTTCGCGAGGTACCGCACCGCCGCCGACTATGCGGGCGCCGACCGTGAGGAGATGGAGGCCCTGGTCCGCACCACCGGCTTCTACCGGAACAAGGCGAATTCGCTGATGCGACTGGGCCAGGAGTTGGTCGCGCGGTTCGACGGCGAGGTACCGCGCACGCTCGAGGAGTTGGTGACACTTCCCGGCATCGGTCGCAAGACGGCCAACGTGATCCTCGGCAACGCCTTCGACATTCCCGGCATCACGGTCGACACCCACTTCGGCAGGCTGGTGCGCCGGTGGCGCTGGACCGAGTTGGAGGACCCGGTCAAGGTGGAGTTCGCGATCGGCGACCTGATTCCCCGCAAGGAGTGGACGCTGCTGAGCCACCGGGTGATCTTCCACGGTCGCCGGGTGTGTCACGCCAAGAAGCCTGCCTGCGGAGTATGCGTGCTGGCCAAGGACTGCCCGTCGTTCGGTCTGGGTCCGACGGATCCGCTGACTGCCGCCAAGCTGGTCAAGGGTCCCGAGACGGAGCATCTGCTGGCGCTGGCCGGGCTCTGAGCGCTACCGGATTCATGCGCGCGTCGACGAGGTGGACCGTGGCGGCGCTCATCGTCGTCGTCGCGTTGGCCGTCGCGTTGTGGCGAGAGGTTGGCGCCGAGGACGCCGGTGACGTGGGTGTGGGCACCGGCTCGTCCTCCGCGGGCCTCGCCCGTGAGCACCGTGACGCCGACACCCCCGAGGCGCTCAGCGGCCCGCGCGCTCGCGCCGACCTCCCGCCGTGTCCCGCGCCGTCACCAGGGCCCAGTCCCGCGGCGCTCGCCGCGGTGTCGGTCGAATGCGCCGCCGACGGCAGTCGCGTCGACGTCGGACGCGTGGTCGCGGGCCGCAACGTGGTGCTGAACCTGTGGGCCTATTGGTGCGGGCCGTGCGCCGACGAACTGCCCGCGATGGCCGAGTACCAACGTCGGATGGGGTCCGCGGTGACGGTGCTGACCGTGCACCAGGACGAGAACGAGACGGCCGCGCTCCTGCGACTGGCCGAACTCGGCGTCCGGCTTCCCACCGTTCAAGACGGGCGTCGGCTCGTCGCCGCTGCGCTTCGGGTGCCCAACGTCATGCCCGCCACCGTGGTCCTGCGCTCGGACGGTACGGTGGCCGAAATCCTGCCGCGCTCGTTCACCAGCGCCGATCAGATCGCGGCGGCGGTGAATCCAGGGATGGGAGTGCAGGGTTGAACGACGGTGACGGGTCACCGCTGGCTCCACTCGATGCCGCAGCCGCTCCGTCCTGGTTGACACCGCTGCTCGACAACGTCGCCGACGTGCCGCGGGCGTACCGCGAGCGGGTCCCGGCCAGCATGCTCGCGGCGATCTCCGCGGCCGACACCACGGCGACGCTGACCGGAGCCAAGCGTGATGCCGCCGTGCTGGTGCTCTTCTCCGGACCGTTCGATGCACCATCCGGAGGCCTGCCCTCCGATGTCGACCTCCTCCTCACCGTCCGGGCGTCGACGTTGCGCCAGCACGCGGGACAGGCGGCATTTCCCGGCGGTGCGGCCGATCCGGGTGACGGCGGACCGGTCGGCACGGCGCTGCGGGAGGCCCGCGAGGAGACCGGCATCGACCCGGCCCGGTTGCAGCCGCTGATCACGCTCGACCGGATGTTCATCCCGCCGTCGGGGTTTCACGTCGTCCCCGTGCTCGCCTACTCGCCCGATCCCGGACCGGTGGGTGTGGTCGATCAGAACGAGACGGCGATCGTCGCCCGCGTGCCGGTCCGTGCCTTCGTCAATCCAGAGAATCGACTGATGGTGTACCGCAAGGAGAACACCACCCGCTTCGCCGGGCCCGCGTTCCTGCTCAACCAGATGCTGGTCTGGGGTTTCACCGGCCAGGTGATCTCGGCGATCCTCGACGTCGCGGGCTGGGCCGAGCCGTGGAACAGTGACGACGTCCGCGAGTTGGACGCGGCAATGGCACTCGTCGGCGGCGCCAGCGATTACCGTGAGGGCCAACAATGACATCGTCGCAGTGGCTTGATCTGGCCGTCCTCGCCATCGCCTTCGTCGCCGCCGTATCCGGGTGGCGCTCCGGGGCGCTTGGTTCCCTGCTGTCCTTCGTCGGTGTGATCCTGGGCGCCGTCGCGGGCGTGCTGTTGGCGCCGCACGTCGTGGGCCACGTCGACGGGCCGCGGACCAAGCTGTTCGTGGCGCTGTTCCTGATCCTCGGACTCGTCGTCATCGGCGAGATCGCGGGCGTCGTCCTCGGCCGGGCCGTGCGCGGCGCCATCCGCAACGGGGGGCTGCGCACCATCGACTCCGTCGTCGGGGTCGCGCTTCAACTCGTCGCAGTACTGGTGGCCGCATGGCTTCTCGCCACCCCGCTCACCTCGTCGGATCAGCCCGATCTCGCTGCGGCCGTGCGGGGTTCGCGGGTGCTGGCGGCGGTCGACGACGCCGCGCCGCCATGGCTCAAGCGGGTGCCGACGAGGTTGTCGTCACTGCTGGACACCTCGGGTCTGCCCGACGTACTGCAACCGTTTGGTCGCACCCCCATCGTGAACGTCGACGCGCCCAACGCGGCGCTGGCGAACGATCCCGTCGTCTCGGCCACCCGGCCCAGCGTGCTGAAGATTCGCGGCGTGGCGACGAGTTGCCAGAAGGTACTGGAGGGCAGCGGATTCGTCGTCGCCCCCAACCGGGTGATGTCCAACGCGCACGTCGTCGCCGGCTCCGAGAGCGTCACGGTGGAGGCGGACGGCAAGACCTACGACGCCACCGTCGTGTCGTACGACCCGAACGCCGACATCTCGATCCTCGACGTGCCCGGTCTGCCGTCCACGCCGCTGCAGTTCGACATGCAGGAGGCGCCGACGGGGACCGATGCGGTGGTGATGGGATATCCCGGCGGCGGGGAGTTCACCGCCACTCCCGGACGCATCCGCGAGATCATCCAGCTCAACGGGCCCGACATCTATCACACGACGACGGTGACCCGCGAGGTCTACACCATCAGAGGGACTGTCCGGCAAGGCAATTCGGGCGGCCCGCTGATCGACAAGGACGGCAAGGTGCTGGGCGTGGTGTTCGGCGCCGCGGTCGACGACGCCGACACCGGGTTCGTGCTCACCTCCAATGAGGTGGCAAAGCAGATGGCGAAGGTGGGCAACACCCAGCGGGTGTCGACCGATACCTGCATCTCCTAGCCGCCGTAGACGCCCGCGAGGAACCGCGTCAGTTGCTCGTTGACCTGCTCGGGGGCCTCCTCGTGCGCGAAGTGCCCGGCGCCCGCGATCGAGACGTAACGGCCGTGCGGTGCGAAGCGCTGCGTGCGGAGCACCGGGTCGGACAGCACGTACGGGTCGGCGTCGCCCCGCATGTGCAGCACCGGTACCGCAAGCGGACGTTTCATCGACCGCATGAACCGACGTCCCTCCCCACGCAGTTGGCTGCGCACCGCCCAACGTTGGTACTCCAGTGCCGAGTGCGCCGCCGACGGGATCTGGATGGCCCGGCGCATGTGCCGAATGGTCTCCGAAAAATCCTCGGAGGCAAGCCATTTCGCCCCGGCCCTGGTGCGGACGATGGCCTCGAGTTCGGCGGCGTCGTCACGCGTCAGCGACCGCTCCGGCCAGAAGGGTGCCTGATAGCGCAACATCCACGGCAGAAGAGCACGGCCCTGATCGCGCCGGGTCAGCGCGGACGCGCGCAGCGCCACCGGATGCGGTGAGCTCACGACGGCGATGGCCCGCACCACGCGGGGATGCAACACCGAGGTCGCCCAGCAGACGAGGCCGCCGTCGGCATGCCCGACCAGCGTCGCCGTCTCGTGGCCGAGGGCGCGAACCAGACCCGCGGTGTCACCCGCCAACGTCCAGCCGTCATAGCCGCGCGGCGGCTTGTCGCTGCCGCCGTATCCACGTAGATCGACGGCCACCACGCGAGCGCCCTGCAATCCGCGGAGCTGATGACGCCAGGACCACCAAAACGACCCGAAGCCGTGCAGGAGTATCACCAGCGGTTGATCGGCCGCAGCGGTCGGGTCGGCACGATGGTTGGCTTCTACGGGGTTGGCTTCTACGACGTGGAAGCGAATCCCGTTGGCGTGCACTTCCATGTGCCGCCAGGGACCGGCGATCCGCGTCACCGACGGATCGGGCGGCGGCTGTGTCATGCCGCTGCCCCGGCCATTACCAGCCGGATGGATCTGTGGTCGACGCGGCACCGTTGAGGGATGCCGGCCTGGAGGGCTTGTCACCGCCGGGCACCAGGGCGACCCGTGCCTCCTTGACCGACTCGATGGTCTTCTGCGGGCCTCTGATCTTCCTGACCTTCAGGAAACCCAAGAACGCCAGGAGTCCGGTCGTCAGCAGCATCACGCCGAAGACGATGAGGTCCGCGGCCCACTTCTGGAGCCACAGATCGAGGAGATCCGAGACGAAGAAGAAGAAGAAGAACGTCGAGTAGAACAGCACGACGAGCGCCAGGATGAAGTAGACGCTGCCCGTCAGCCCCTTCTTGACGTCGCGGGTGATCTCGGCGCGGGCGAGTTCGACCTCGGCACGCACCAGGGTGGACATCTGCGACGTCGCATCCTTGACCAGGTCGCCGACCGAGGGATCGGGCTTGGGTGCGTGCGGATCGACCAGCGGAATCGAGGTCACCGTCGTTGGAACCCCGCTCTTGCGGTCGCCATTGCTCACGGACACGTCCTCCCCGCTCGATCTCGTCAGCCGCTTTGATGTGTTCGGCGCCCATGTTGCCATGTCGCAGCGACCGTAACGATTCCGGCCGACGATAGACTGACGGAGTTTGGTCATGGGCCGGGGTTGTCGCTAGGGGGTTTCTTGCAGTTCGCACGGAGTCATCGCCATCTGTTCGCGGTGCCCGCACTCCTCGCCCTCCTGATCGTCAGCCTGACGACGCCGCACGTCGCGACCTCACGTGCCGATGACCTGGTGGTCCTCGGCGGCGGGTCCGGCATCGTGATCAATGGCGACACGTTCTGCACGCTCACCACCATCGGCAACGACAAGTTCGGCAATTTGATCGGCTTCACCTCTGCGCACTGCGGCGGTCCGGGCGCCCAGGTCGCCTCGGAGCGCGCTCAGCCCAGCGGCGTCGTCGGGACGATGGTCGCCGGCAATGACGGTCTCGACTACGCGGTGATCCAGTTCGACCGCGCGAAGGTGCAACCGGTCAACTCCATCGACGGGTTCGAGATCGACGGCCTCGGACCCGACCCGGCCTTCGGAGAGAACGCCTGCAAGCTCGGCCGCACGACCGGACAGTCGTGTGGTGTCACCTGGGGCCCGGGGGACAAGCCGGGCACGATCCTCAACCAGGTCTGCGGGCAGCCCGGCGACTCCGGTGCCCCGGTCACGGTGAACAACATGCTCGTCGGGATGATCCACGGCGCGTTCAGTGAGGACCTCCCGACGTGCGTCGTGAAGTTCATCCCGCTGCACACCCCCGCGGTGACCATGTCGATGACATCGGTGCTCGCCGACATCGCCGCGAAGAACCGGCCGGGCTCCGGCTTCGTCCCGGTCGGCTCTGCGCCAGCTGCCTAACTGAGGTGGTGGACCTCCTGCAGTCCGTACACCGGCGTGGGTAGACCTTCGTAGCGCGCCTTGAGCTGTAGCGCGAGATACAGCGAATAGTGCCGGGACTGATGCAGATTCCCGCCGTGGAACCACAGGTTCTCCTGCTGGGTCGGCTTCCACATGTTGCGCTGCTCGCCCTCCCACGGGCCGGGGTCCTTCGCGGTGTCGCTGCCCAGGCCCCACACCTTGCCGACCTTGTCGGCGACGTCCTGGCCGATGAGATCGGCCACCCAGCCGTTCATCGAGCCGTAGCCGGTGGCGTAGACCACGACGTCGGCAGGCAGCACGGTGCCATCGCTCAGTACCACCGAGTCCGCGGTAAGGTGGTCGACCTGGCCGTGCGCCAGTTTGATGGTGCCGTCGGCCACCAGATCGCAGGCGCCGACGTCGATGTAGTACCCCGAGCCGCGGCGCAGGTACTTCATGAACAGCCCGGAATCGTCGTCGCCCCAATCCAATTCGAAGCCCGCCGCGGCGAGACGCTCGTAGTAGTCCTTGTCGCGGACGCGGATGGCGTCGTAGATCGGGATCTGGAACTCGTGCATGATCTTGTACGGCAGCGACGCGAAGGTCAGGTCGGCCTTCTCCGTCGTCATACCCGAGGCCACCGCCCGTTCCGAGTAGAGGTCACCGAGCCCGAGGTCCATCAGCGATTCCGAGCGCACGATGTGCGTCGACGAGCGCTGGATCATCGTGGTCTCGACGCCGTTCTCGACGAGCGCCTTGCAGATGTCATGCGCGGAGTTGTTCGAACCGATCACCACGGCCCGCTTGCCGACGTAGGAGTCGGGGCCGGGGTGAGCGCTGGAGTGGTGCTGCTCGCCGGCGAAGACGTCTTGGCCGGGCAGGGTCGGCAGGCTTGGCTTGCCCGACATGCCGGTCGCCAGCACCAACTGCGTGGGATGCATCGTGAGCCGCTCACCGTCGCGGTCGATCTCGACGGTCCAGCGCTTCTCGGCGTCGTCGAAGGCTGCCGACAGGCAGGTGGTCTTGGACCAATACGGCACCTCCATGACCTTGGTGTAGAACTCCAGCCAATCGCCGATCTTGTCCTTCGGCGCGAACACCGGCCAGTTCTGCGGGAAGGGCAGGTAGGGCAGGTGGTCGTACCAGACCGGGTCGTGAAGGCACAGCGACTTGTAGCGGTTGCGCCATTGATCACCTGGGCGTTCGTGGCGGTCGACGACGATCGCAGGCACTCCGAGTTGGCGTAGCCGGGCTCCGAGCGCAATGCCGCCCTGTCCGCCGCCGATCACCAGCGTGTACGGCTGGTCGCCGTACCCCAGGTTGGCCTCCTCGTCCTGGCGCCTCTCGGCCCACGACCGGGTGTCGGCGTCGGATCCGTGCACGGCGCCCATGACGCGCGTCGCACCCTTGCGTTCCTCGTAACCCTTGAGTTCCTGCATGGCGGTGAGCAGGGTCCAGCACTCGTCGCCCTTGAGACGGAGATGTCCGGTGCCCCGGCCGACGGCCGTCTCGAACTCGATGAACGCGCTAGTGACGTCGTCGCCATCGTCGGTCGCAGGCTCACGGGTACGGAAACCCGACGGACTCGTCTCGGCGAGCCTGCCGCCGAGCATGTCGGCGACGCCGTCGCGCCCCTCCACCGTCTTGAGGTTCCAGGTGAAGGACACCAGGTCGCGCCAGAAGCTGTCGACGGCGAACTTCGCGGCGGCACGCTCGACGTCGCGGGCGGCGAGCGCTGCTTCGAAGTCGGCGAGCCAGGCGTCGACGCGAGCTTGCGGCGTGAGTGCGGCGGTGGCCGGCTTTTCGATCGTTTCGGTCATGTGACTCAGGGCACACCAGCGGCGCCTGCGGGCACAAGGGTTGCACCGGGTTGCAATGCCGGCATGCAACGGGTTGCAACTCTTTCGGTGTGTGGTCGCGGTCACATAGACATGGAGCCATGAGAGCAGCTGTGTACTACGGACCGAACAAGCTCGAGGTGGCCGACGTCGAGGAGCCCACGCCGACACCTGGCACCGTCAAGGTCAAGGTCGGTTTCAACGGCATCTGCGGTACCGATCTGCACGAGTACTACGCGGGGCCGATCTTCGTGCCGACCGAACCGCACCCGCTGACGGGTCAGCAGATGCCGCTGACCCTCGGCCACGAATTCTCCGGTGTCATCACCGAGGTCGGCAAAGGCGTCACCGACTACGCCGCCGGCGATCGGGTGGCCATCATGCCGCTCTACCGGTGTGGGCACTGCGGGCCGTGCCGGGCGGGCAACTACAACATCTGTCAGCAGATCGGCTTTCACGGGCTGATGTCCGACGGCGGCATGGCCGAGTACACCGTGGTACCGACCGACATGTTGCACCGGCTGCCCGACAACGTCTCGATGGAACTGGGCGCCCTCGTCGAGCCGATGTCGGTGGCGTACCACGCGGCGACGCTTGGCGAGCCCAGCCCGGACGGCACGTCGATGGTGTTCGGCGCCGGCCCGATCGGCATTGGACTGTGGTTTGCGTTGCGCGGCAAGGGAGTCGAGGACGTCTTCGTCGTCGAACCGTCGGCCACCCGGCGGGCGTCCATCGAGGCGCTCGGCGCGCGCACCCTGGATCCGACTGCCCTCGACGTGCCCGCGTTCATCGCCGACCACACCGGCGGCGCGGGGGCCGACGCGGTGTTCGACGCCGCAGGCGTCCAGCCTGCGGTGGAGACGGCACTGGCCTGCGTGGGAGCACGGCGAGCGATGGTCAGCGTCGCGATCTACGAAAAGCCGCTCACCACAACACTTCTCAACCTGGTGATGAATGAATCCCGCATCCAGGGTTCGCTGTGCTACACCGCCGCCGACTTCGAGGCCGTGATCGATCTGATGGCGCGCGGCAGCTATGACACGACCGGCTGGGTGACGTCCATCGCCATCGACGACGTCATCGAGGAGGGCTTCGAAGCGCTGCACGCGGGCACCAAGATGAAGGTCCTCGTCGACCCGACGATCTCCGGGAGCGCATCGTGAATGCCCCGTTGGCGGGCAAGGTAGCGCTGGTGACCGGGGCCGGCCGGGGTATCGGACGTGGCATCGCGTTACGGCTGGCCCGCGACGGGGCCGACGTCGCACTCGTCGACCTGGCTGCCGACGGCATCAACGCCGTCTCCGACGAGATCGTCGAAATCGGTTCGAAGGCGACCACTTTCACCGCAGACGTTAGCGATCGCGCTCAGGTTTTCGCCGCCGTGGATCATGCGACGACCGCTCTCGGCGGGTTCGACATCATGGTGAACAACGCGGGTATCGCGCTCGTCGCACCGTTGCTGGACACCACGCCGGAGGAGGTCGCGAAGATCTGGGCCGTCAACGTCGATGGCGTGCTGTGGGGCATTCAGGCCGCGGTGACCAAGCTGAAGGAGCTTGGCCGCCCAGGCAAGATCATCAATGCATCGTCGATTGCGGGGCACGACGGATTCGCCATGCTCGGCGTGTACAGCGCCACCAAGTTCGCCGTCCGAGCATTGACCCAGGCCGCGGCGAAGGAGCATGCCGCCGACGGCATCACCGTCAATGCGTACTGCCCCGGCGTGGTCGGCACCGACATGTGGGTGGAGATCGACAAGCGGTTCGCCGAGTTGACGGGTGCTGCGGAGGGGGAGACCTACGACAAGTTCGTCGGCGGCATCGCGCTCGGACGCGCCGAGACGCCGGACGACGTCGCCGGTTTCGTCTCCTACCTGGCCGGCCCCGACGCCGATTACATGACGGGCCAGTCCGGCCTGATCGACGGTGGTCTGGTCTATCGATGAGCGCTTGGTGAGCCGATGATGGCACCGGAGTGTGATCGGGAGCACAATCGGTGGTGATGCACGACCTGTCCGCTCCCGAACCGGCCGTCGCGGTCGGTGAGAACCCCCGCGACTATGCGCGGCTGATGTCGGCCGTGTACGACGCGACGATGGCTGGCACCAGGGCGCCCGCGCGGCCGCGGTCCGTCATCGAGGACTCCTGGCAACGGATGATGGCCAACGGCATCGATCCCGACCATCTCGCGGCACCCGTCGTCGAGCTCGCCGGCCTCGAGATGCTGCGGCGATCCTCGGGCCTGCTCGCCGTCTTGGACGAGGTCTCGCGAAACCTGGAGTCTCTGATCGCCGACGGGGACAACATCCTCGTCGTCGCAGACGCCCGAGGGCGGGTGCTCTGGCGCAGCGGTTCGGCGTCGGTGCTCAACCATGCCGACCGGCTCGGCTTCATCGAGGGTGCGCACTGGGGTGAGAACGCCGTCGGCACCAATGCGATCGGGACCGCGCTGGCCTCCAGCCGGGCCGTGCAGGTGTTCTCCGCCGAGCACTACCAGCGCAGCCACCACCCGTGGACGTGTGCCGGTGCGCCCATCAAGGACCCCAGGACGGGTCAGGTCATCGGCGTGGTCGACGTGTCCGGCCCGGCCACGACGGTGCATCCAACGACGGTGGCCCTGGTCGACGTGGTCGCCCGGCTCGCCGAGTCGCGCCTGCGCGAACAGCACGACCGCACGTTGAACCGTCTGCGGTCGGTCGCCGCGCCCATCCTGGCGCGGATCGGTGCGCCCGCACTCGCGGTCGACAACGACGGGTGGGTGGCGGCGGTGGACTCGTTGCCGCTGCACAACCGGATTCTGCTGCCCGACGAGACCTCGCCGGGGCGCACCTGGGTGCCGCCGCTCGGCATGTGTGAGATCGAGTTGCTACCCGGCGGCTGGCTGGTCCGGCCGACCGAGGAGGACGCCGCACCCGGCATCTCCCGCGTGACGCTCGACGTCCGCGATTCTGGTGCTCCGTCGCTGGAGATGGTGGGGCAGTTCGGCTGCTGGCGGCACGACATCTCGCCACGGCATGCCGAGATCCTGCTGATCCTGGCCACTCACCGCGACGGGCGTTCCGCGCCGGAGCTCGCCGACGATCTGTACGGTGACCGGTCCCGTGTGGTCACCGTGCGGGCCGAGATGTCGCGGCTACGAAAGCAACTCGCGGGTTTGGTGCACGGCAGGCCGTACCGCTTCCCGCCATCGGCGGTCGTGGACGTCTGTTACCCGCTGGACATGGCGACGCTGCTCGCGGCCTCGACGGCGCCGGCCATCCGCGCGCTACGCGGGCCCCGCTCCCCGTTGAGATAGCACCCACAGTCGCGAAACCGCACCGCAACGACTGTGAGCGCTACCTCAGCGCAGAGGTCTAGAGGTCTAGAAGAAGCCCTGCGCCTTGTTGCTGTAGGACACCAGCAGATTCTTCGTCTGCTGGTAGTGGTCGAGCATCATCTTGTGGTTCTCGCGGCCGATGCCCGACTGCTTGTAACCACCGAACGCGGCATGCGCCGGGTACGCGTGATAGCAGTTGGTCCACACTCGGCCGGCCTTGATGTCGCGACCTGCCCGGTAGGCGGTGTTGCCGTCGCGGCTCCACACCCCCGCGCCGAGGCCGTAGAGGGTGTCGTTGGCGATCGAGATGGCGTCGTCGTAGTCGGTGAACGAGGTGACGGCGACGACGGGGCCGAAGATCTCCTCCTGGAAGACCCGCATCTTGTTGTTGCCCTCGAAGATCGTGGGCTGCACGTAGTAGCCGCCGGCCAGTTCGCCACCGAGTTCGGCACGCTCGCCGCCGGTGATGACCTTGGCGCCCTCGTCCTTCCCAATCTCGATGTAGGACAGGATCTTCTCCAGCTGATCGTTGGAGGCCTGGGCGCCGATCATCGTCTCGGTGTCCAGCGGATCACCCTGGCGGACGGCCTTCGTGCGGATCGCGGCCTGGGTCAGGAACTCGTCGTAGATGTCCGCCTGAACCAGCGAACGCGACGGGCACGTGCACACCTCACCCTGGTTGAGGGCGAACATCGTGAAGCCCTCGAGCGCCTTGTCCTGGAAGTCGTCGACCTGCGACATGACGTCGGAGAAGAAGATGTTGGGGCTCTTGCCGCCCAGTTCCAGGGTGACCGGGATCAGGTTCTGCGAGGCGTACTGCATGATCAGTCGCCCGGTGGTGGTCTCGCCGGTGAACGCGATCTTGGCGATGCGGTTGCTGGAGGCCAGCGGCTTGCCCGCTTCGACGCCAAAGCCGTTGACCACGTTGATGACACCGGCGGGCAGCAGGTCGCCGATCACCGACATCAGGTAGAGGATCGACGCCGGGGTCTGCTCGGCGGGCTTGAGCACGACGGCGTTGCCCGCGGCGAGCGCGGGAGCAAGCTTCCACACGGCCATCAGGATGGGGAAGTTCCACGGGATGATCTGTCCGACGACGCCCAGTGGCTCGTGGAAGTGGTAGGCGACGGTGTCCTCGTCGATCTGGGACAGCGAACCCTCTTGGGCCCGAAGGGCGCCCGCGAAGTAGCGGAAGTGATCGACGGCCAGCGGGATGTCGGCGTTCAGCGTCTCGCGGATGGGCTTGCCGTTGTCCCAGGATTCGGCGAGGGCGATCGACTCGAGGTTCTCCTCGATGCGGTCGGCGATCTTGTTCAAGATGATCGAGCGCTCGGCGGGCGAGGTCTTACCCCAGGCGGGCGCCGCGGCGTGGGCGGCGTCCAGCGCCTTCTCGATGTCGGACTCGTCTGAGCGTGCGATCTCGCAGAACGTCTTGCCGGTGATCGGCGTCGGGTTCTCGAAGTAGCGGCCCTCGGTGGGGGCCACCCACTCGCCGCCGATGTAGTTGTCGTAGCGGGACTCGAAGGTCATCAACGAGCCGTCGGTGCCGGGGCGCGCGTAAACAGTCATGGGCTTCCTCTTCTGATCTGGTCGACATCTGCATCACGTGATCGAAGTGTGTCGGTCGTCACCAACGGTAGGCCTCAGGGGGTTGCATCACGGTTGCACGCCGACGCACCCGCGAGAAGCGCGCTCAGCCCAGTTCGTAGTCGAGGCCGGCGAGATGCCCCCGGGCCTGTGCCCGCACGACGGGCTTGGCGCGCGCACTGTCGTGCAGCAGCCGCCAGCCGTCCCTGTCGTCGCGGCCCTCGGGCAGCTGTAGCCAGCGCCTCAGCAGCGTCAGACTTCCAGTGGCGAGCACCGCGCCGCGCAGGCTGGTGCTCAGCTCGGTGCGCAGCCGACCGATGGACGGGGACACGGACTGGCACAGCAGGGGACCGGCATAGCCGTCGAGGGCGGCCGTCACGTCACCGGCGGACAGCGCGTCGAACACGTCGGTCAGGTCGCTCGAGATGGGCGCCGTCAGCCGGTAGGGCCGCGACGAGAGGACCTCGGCCCCCACGACCTTGCGCAGCCGTGACATCTCCGCGCGAATGGTCACGACGTCGAGGTGTTTGTCGTCGAGCAGCATGGCGAGGTGATCGGCGCTGAGGCCCTCCGGGTGTCGGCTCAAGAGGACCAGGATGTCCGCATGCCTCCCGGTGAGCGCGGTGCGGTGCAGATGCCCGCGTGCGTCGGTGCTCTCCCAGGTGGGCCGATCGGCGCCGAGCACCGTCAACCGGGCGGGGCCGACGCGCGCCTCGGGGCGCGGGTTCTCGGTGAACCGCAGCAGGGCCAGGTGGTTCTCGACGGCGACGACGGTCGCGCGGACCAGCGCCAGCGTCTGTGACGACGACACCTCGTCTCCACCGGTGAGGTCGATCGCGCCGATCAGCGCCCCTGTCACGGGGTCGTGCACCGGGACGGCCGTACAACTCCACGGCTGCACGATCCGGGAGAAGTGCTCGCTGCCGTGGATCTGCACTTCGGCGTCCAGCGCCAACGCGGTACCGGGGGCATTGGTGCCGGCGCCCCGTTCACTCCAGTCGGCGCCGGGGACGAAGTTCATCGCCTCGGCCTTGCGCAGGGTCGAGGAGTCGCCTTCGACCCAGAGCAGGGTGCCGTCGGCGGCGCTGATGGCGACCATGACACCGGAGGACGTCGCGTCTTCGACGAGGAGCCTGCGAATGACCGGCAATGCGGAGGCCAGTGGGTGCGTCGCCCGCATCCGAGCCACGCTCTGGGCGAGATCTGATGTGCGTGGTCCGCCGCGATCGGGGTCGACACCTCTGGCGAGGCTGCGCTGCCAGCTCTCGGCGACGACGCGCCGCAGTGGAGTCGAGCTCAGATAGGTCGAATCGACGTCACCTGCGACGAAGAGCTCGTGTACCGCGCGCACCTTGGCCGACGGCACGACGGCCGAAGCCCCGTTGCCCAGCGTCCTCGATGACCCCACGGATGATCACGCTCCTCGCGACGTGCGGCGACACCGCACGTGGCAGCCACGATAGTCCAACTCGGCGGGCCGGAGGCGTGGACTTTCGTCCCCGCCGCATTCCGCTACTTGCTGGCGCGGATGGCCTCGAACACGCTGGGGTCGAGCAGGGTCGACGTGTCACCGAGTTCGCGGCCCTCTGCGACGTCGCGCAGAAGTCGGCGCATGATCTTGCCGCTGCGCGTCTTCGGCAGCTCCGGCACGACGTGAATCTCGCGGGGCCGCGCGATGGGGGAGATCTCCGTGGACACCTGCTTGCGCAATTCGTCGACCATCTGCTCCTCCGGCGTGTCGGCGTGATGGGCCTTCAGGATCACGAACGCGCAGATGGCCTGACCCGTCTGCTCATCGGTGGCGCCGACGACGGCGGCCTCGGCGACGCCTGAGTGCCCGACGAGTGCCGATTCCACCTCCGCGGTGGAGATGCGATGGCCGGAGATGTTCATGACGTCGTCGATGCGGCCGAGAACCCAGATCTCGCCATCCTTGCCATAGCGGGCGCCGTCACCGGCGAAGTACCAGCCCTTCTCGGCGAAGCGTGACCAGTAGGTCTCCTTGAAGCGCTCGGGGTCGCCCCAGATGCCACGCAGCATCGACGGCCACGGCTTGTCCAGGACCAGGTAACCGTTGGCCTGCTCGCCGTGGTCGGTGCCCGGCTCGAGCTGGTTGCCGTCGTCGTCGACGATCTTGGCGGAGATTCCCGGAAGCGTCCGCATGGCCGATCCCGGTTTGCACGACGTCACCCCCGGCAACGGCGAGATCATCGCCGAGCCCGTCTCGGTCTGCCACCACGTGTCGACGATCGGGGTCTGATCCGATCCGAAGGCCATGCGGTACCAACGCCAGGCCTCGGGGTTGATCGGCTCGCCCACCGAGCCGAGCAGCCGGAGACTCGACAGGTCGTGCTCGGCGGGAAGCTGCCTGCCCCACTTCATGAACGTACGGACCAGCGTCGGCGCCGTGTAGTAGATCGTGACGCCGTACTTCTCGATGACCTGGAAGTGGCGGTGTTCGTCGGGCGAGGCCGGCGTGCCCTCGTAGACCACTTGCGTGACGCCGTTCGACAGTGGCCCGTAGACGATGTAGGTGTGGCCGGTGATCCAGCCGATGTCGGCGGTGCACCAGTACACGTCGGTCTCCGGCTTGACGTCGAAGACGTTGAAGTGGGTGTACGACGACTGGGTGAGGTAGCCGCCGGTGGTGTGGATGATGCCCTTGGGCTTGCCCGTCGTACCCGACGTGTACAGCAGGAACAGCGGGTGCTCGGCATCGAAGGACTCCGGCTCGTGGGTGGTCGACGCGCCGTCGACCACGTCGTGCCACCACAGGTCGCGGCCGTCCGTCCACGTGACGTCGATCCCGGTGCGCTTGACGACGAGGACGTGTTCGACGGTGTCGGAGGCTTCCACTGCCTCGTCGACGGCGTCCTTCAACGAAGCGGCCTTGCCGCGGCGGTACTGACCGTCGGTGGTGATGACGACCTTGGCTCCGGCGTCCTGGATGCGGGCCATCAACGCCGAGGCGGAGTAACCGGCGAAGACCACGGAGTGCATGACGCCGAGTCGGGCGCACGCCAGCATGGCGACGATGGCCTCGGGCACCATCGGCATGTAGATCACGACGCGGTCCCCGGCGACCAGGCCCAGCTCGGTCAGCGCGTTGGCGGCCTGGCAGACCTCGTCCTTGAGCTCCGCGTAGGTGATGCTGCGCGCGTCGTCGACCGGCTCACCGACCCAGTGGATGGCGACCCGATCGCCGTTGCCCGCCTCGACGTGCCGGTCGACGCAGTTGTAGGCCACGTTGAGTCGCCCGCCGACGAACCACTTGGCGAAGGGCGCCTCCGTCCAGTCCAGGACCTCGGTGAACGGTGTGTCCCACGACAGCCGTTCAGCCTGCGCGCCCCAGAACGCCAGACGGTCCTTCTCGGCCTCGTCGTACAGCGCGGCCGTGGCATTCGCGTTCTCGGCGAACGCGGCGGGGGGCGGATAGGAGGACGCAACCTCGGTGTCGATCTCGGGCATGGATGTGAGCGTAGTCACCAGGGACGTCAACGAAGGGGTCGACTCACATCGGCGGCTGCAGAAGGTGCCCGCCGCGCGACGAACGTGCCGATGAGCGGGTCCAACGGTCGGCGCACCCCTCGCAGAAGCACCCTGACGACGCACTAGCGTGTTCTCGTGGCCGCACCCGATCCCCTCGCCCCGCTGGCGGAACTGCCCGGGGTGGCCGACGCCGGCGAGGAGGCCCGCGAGGCGCTGGCCCTGGCCCATCGGCACAAGACGAACCGCCGCGGATGGCCTGCGACGGCGGCCGAGTCGGCGATGCGCGCCGCGCGTGCGTCGTCGGTGTTGGACGGCGGGTCCCTGGTGATCAATCCCGACGACGATCCCGACCCGGTCCTCGCCGGAGCGCTCCGCGTCGCCGAGGCACTTGAAGGCGGGGCGACGTCTCTGATCGGGGTGTGGCAGCGGGCACCACTGCAGGCGATCGCTCGGCTACACGCCCTGGCCGCCGCGGACCTCACCGACGACGACCGACTGGGCAGGCCGCGCGCGGATCCGGGGGTCGGGCGTCGCCTCGAAATGCTCGCCGACGTCGTGACGTCGACGCGTGTTCCCGCGCCGGTACTGGCAGCGGTGGTGCACGGCGAACTGCTGGTGCTCGCGCCCTTCGGCGTCGCGGACGGTGTGGTGGCTCGCGGCGTCTCGCGGTTGGCCACCATCGCGAGCGGGCTGGACACCCGTGGTCTCGGCGTCCCGGAGCAGTTCTGGATGCAGAAGCAGGGCGACTACCGCGCGGCGGCACGCGGCTTCGAGGCCGGGACGCGCGAGGGACTCGCCGCGTGGCTCGTCAACAGCAGTCTAGCGTTGAAAGCCGGTGCGCGGGAGGCGATCGCGATCGCCGAAGCGTCGGGGCGATGACGACCAGCAACATGAAGCGGGCGACGTCCCGAATGACTCGGATCGTCGCCCGCTAGCACGGATCTCCGGTTACCAAGCGTGCTTGGTGGGCTGCGTGGGTGGCCTCGGCGTTCTCGTGATGCGCTACGGCTGCTGACCCCACCCAAGGGGTCGTAGCTTGGCGTCCGCTCTTCTCGATTCCGCAGGCCCGCAACACTTCTGCCATTATCGCGGCTTATGCTCCGCGTGGGTTCCGGGGTCCGTGCTGGGATGCCTGGATTGGGAGGGCGAACCTTCTCTTCCGATTCGACCTTGGCCTCACCCGGCTTCCGTGACTCCTTTGTACTCCGTGACCGCGGTCACATCAAGCACTAATTCCGCCGAGTCGTCAGATCGTTATTCGGCGCCGTCAGCAACCGCGTCTGGCAACGCGTCAGGGCATCAGAACAGGAACCGGCGCAGCAACGAATAACTCAGCGCGCCGGCCGCCAGCGCGCTGACCCCGACGGCGAGCGACGTCGCGACGGCAGCGCTCGACGGAGTGCTGATGCGGTCGCGGAGCGACACCGGGCGGGAGAAGGTCAGCACGGGCCAGTTGCGGGCGAGGGCTTCCTTGCGCAGCGCCCGGTCGGGGTTGACCACGCATGCGTGGCCGACCGCCTCAAGCATCGGCAGGTCGGTGATCGAGTCCGAATAGGCGTAGCAGTGGTCCAGGGCGTAACCCTCGCGGGCGGCGAGTTCCTGGATGGCCTCCACCTTGCCCTCCCCGTAGCAATAGAAGGCCACTTCGCCGGTGTACTTGCCGTCCTCGACGACCATTCGGGTGGCCATCGCATGTGTCGCGCCGAGAGCGCGGGCGATCGGGGCGACGATCTCCTCGCCGGAGGCCGAGACCACGACGACGTCTCGGCCACATAGCTTGTGATCGGCGATGAGATTGGCTGCTTCGGCAAAGACCAGTGGGTCGACGATGTCGTGCATCGTCTCGCCGACGATCGACTTCACCTGCTCGACGTTCCATCCGGTGCACATGGTGGTGAGGTACGAACGCATGCGATCCATCTGTTCGTGGTCGGCGCCCGACATCAGGAAGAGGAATTGCGCGTAGGTCGATTTCAGCACCGCTTGCCGGTTGATCAGCCCCTGTTCGAAGAAGGGTTTGCTGAAAGCGAGAGTGCTTGACTTGGCAATGACCGTCTTGTCAAGATCAAAGAACGCCGCGGTACGGACCGGTTGGTCGGTGGCGGGTCTCGATCGCGGATCGGTCGCGTCCGCCGAGGCGGCGCCGGAGGCGGTCACGGATTCCAGCATATGCGGCGGGCGTGTCGGCGGCCTCGCCGGACTTGGGGAAGTGGCAGTCTTAGCCACCTGTCTCACGCTGTAACTTTCCAGGTCACCGCGCGATTTCAGACCAAATTCTTAGGGTTCTGAGCACTTGCGCTCCTCCACATTTACGTGTGTATAGTGAGCATTACTCGGCTTATGCCGAGTGTGCATCAGCCCGACCCCCCGGGGCTGATACACGACGACCTCCGCCTCCTCCCCCCTGGCGGGGGTCGTCCCTTTTTAGCGACAAGTACGTCAATAACGCCCTACGACGGCGGATGCCTTCGTCCGGTGTTTGCGCTTACGCTTCCAGTCGGCGTTGTCCACAGTCGCGACTCCATCCACAATTCGGTCACTGGGCCTGGTGGACCGTCGGACCGCAGCCCCAGAGTGGGCGCATGAGCAACAACAACGGCGTCCTGGTGCTCGTCGTCGACGCGTCCTTACGTCCAGGCATCGACCGCATCGCCGCCGCAGCCGGGGTGCGGGTGGTGCACTCCGACGAGCCGTCGAGTCGCAAGGCGTGGACGTCGGCGTCGGCAGTCGTGCTGGACGTCGCGGCCGCCCTCCGCTGCACGGAACTGGGGCTGCCTCGACGTGATCGCGTGGTGGTGATCGGTCCCGAGCAGCCGACACCCGAGCACTGGAAAGTCGCCATTTCCGTTGGTGCCCAACGTGTCCTGTCCCTTCCCGTCGACGAAGCGGCGCTGGTGTCGGAACTGTCCGAGGCCGCCGAGGCAGTGAAGGACGGTGACCGTCGCGGTGCCGTGGTGGCGGTCATCGGAGGCTGCGGTGGCGCGGGCGCCACGGTGTTCGCGACCGCGCTCGCCCATGCGGCGCCCCGGGCACTGCTCGTCGACGTCGACCCGTGGAGTGGCGGAATCGACCTGACGCTGGGCAGCGAGCGGAACCCGGGCCTACGCTGGCCGGACCTTGCACTCGGCGGCGGCCGGATCGCCTATTCGGCGCTGGCCGCGGCGCTGCCCTCGCGTCACGGCGTCGCCGTGCTGTCCTCGGGGCAGACCGGTCGCGAGATCGACGCCGCCGCACTCGCCGCGGTCATCGACGGCGGCTGCCGAGGCGGTGCCACGATCGTCTGCGACCTGCCCCGTCGCGCCACCTCCGCCGTCGGAACCGTGCTAGATGCGGCCGATCTCGTCGTCCTGGTCACGCCCGCCGACACCCGATCGAGCGCCGCCGCCGCAGCCATGGCGCAGTGGCTCGCCGAGATCAACCCGAACGTGGGCCTGGTCGTGCGAGGACCCGCCCCCGGGGGCCTGCGCTCGACGGACGTCGCGCGCATCACCGGGATGCCGCTGCTGGCGGCCATGCGCCCGCAGCCCGGTCTGGCGGCCGAACTCGAACACGACGGAATGAGACCGCGTCGCCGCTCGCCGCTCACGTCCGGTGCTCGACGGGTACTCGAGGTGCTGCATCGGCAGCCCGGCACCGCCGACGAGCAGCTCGCCGCATGAGCGCCTCACTGATCGAACGAGTCAGGGAGCGGCTGGCCACGGAGTCGGGTCCGCTGCGACCGAGCGTCGTCGCCGAGGCGATCCGTGCGGAATCCTCTGGCGTGCTTGGCGGTGTCGATGTGCTGAGCAATCTGCGACTGCTCCAGACCGAGCTGACCGGTGCGGGGATTCTCGAAGCGCTGTTGTGCGCCGAGGGTACGACGGACGTCCTGGTGTCGGCACCCGATTCGGTCTGGGTCGACGACGGCAGCGGCCTGCGACGCACCGATGTCCGATTCGACGACGAGGCGGCGGTGCGGAGGTTGGCTCAGCGCCTGGCCTTGGCCGCCGGGCGCCGTCTGGACGAGGCGCAGCCATGGGTCGATGGCCAACTCGCCGGGTTGGGCGCGGGAGGCTTCACGGTGCGGCTCCACGCCGTCCTGCCCCCGATCGCGTCGGCGGGCACGTGCCTCTCGTTGCGCGTGTTGCGCCCCGCCACACAGGATCTCGCGGCCCTCGTCCGGGTGGGCGCGATCGCCCCCGATGCGGTTGCCGTCGTGAAGGACGTAATCGCGGCGCGGGTGGCCTTCCTCGTCTCGGGCGGCACGGGCGCTGGCAAGACCACCCTGTTGTCGGCGATGTTGGGCGCCGTCGCCCCCGACGAGCGGATCGTCTGCGTGGAGGACGCCCCCGAACTCGCTCCCGTCCATCCGCATCTGGTCAACCTCGTCGCCAGGTACGCCAACGTCGAGGGCGTCGGCGAGGTCACCGTGCGCGACCTGGTCAGGCAGGCATTGCGGATGCGTCCCGACCGGATCGTGGTCGGTGAGGTGCGCGGCGGCGAAGTCGTCGACCTGCTCGCGGCCCTCAACACCGGCCACGACGGTGGCGCGGGCACGGTCCATGCCAACAGCCCGGCCGAGGTCCCGGCGCGACTCGAGGCTCTCGCGGCCGTCGGCGGACTCGGACGTTCGGCATTGCACAGCCAGCTCGCTGCCGCCGTCCGCGTGCTGTTGCACGTCGGCAGGGGCCCGACCGGCGAGCGGCGTCTGGAGGAGGTGGCCGTCCTGCGCCGCGGTGACGACGGTCTGGTCTCGGCGGTGAGTGCGTGGCACGTCGATCGCGGATTCGACTGCGGCATGGAGCGATTGACGGATCTGTCGACGATGCGACGGCACACGTGACCACGTCGGCGTTGGCACTTGCCCTTGCGTTGATCGTGGCTCCCGGTGGGCCGCCACGGTACCGGGTCGGCTCACCTCGCGCGCCACGGCGGCTGCAACGGGTCGTGCCGTACGCCGTCTCGATCGCGGGTACGGTCGTGATCGTCGTTCTCGCCCCCGTCACCGCAACGGCGGCCGGCGCGGTGGTCGTGGGAACCATCGCGCTGCGCCGCCGCGGCGCCCGTTCGAGGATCGGAAGGACCGCGGAGTCGGCGGCGCTGCAGGCGGCGCTGACCGTTCTGGTGGGGGAGCTGCGGGTGGGGGCGCATCCCGTCGTCGCCTTCGAATCCGCCGCAGCCGAAGTCGAGGGGACTGTGGCGGACTCGCTGCGAGCGGTCGCGGCGCGGGCCCGGCTCGGTGCTGACGTAGCGGGCGGATTACGTTCGGCAGCAGCAACTTCTGCGATTCCCGGATACTGGGAGCGGTTGTCGGCCAGCTGGCAGCTGGCTCAGACCCAGGGGTTGGCGATCGTCGCCCTCGTCCGCGCGGCGCAGCGCGACATCGTGGCGCGCGAGCGCTTCACCTCGAGTGTGGCCGCCGGGATGGCGGGTGCCCGGGCCACCGCTGCGATACTCGCCGGACTGCCGTTCCTCGGTGTCGGGCTCGGCCAGCTCATCGGTGCGGAGCCGCTGAGCTTTCTCCTGTCCGGTGGTGTTGGCGGATGGCTGCTGCTGGTCGGTGTGTCACTCGCATGCGCGGGGTTGTGGTGGTCCGATCGCATCACCGATCGAGTGCTCGGATGAGCGCCGCGGCAGTGCTCCTGGCGATGGCGCTGCTCCTGTCCGGCAGTCGTGCTCGCATGACGGCGCGCGACCGGCGAGACGGGTCGGCCCCGGTTCGGTCGCTTGCGCGGACCGACGACCCGCTAGCCATCGCGTCGAGCCTGGACGTGTTCGCCGCTTGCCTGTCGTCCGGCCTGCCGGTGGCGGCCGCCGCCAGGGCGACGTCACCGTTCGCACCGAAGGCGGTGGCCGACGTCCTCGACCGGGCGGCGGATCTGCTCGCCGTCGGCGCCGATCCGGCGACGGCCTGGGCGGGCGCGGGCGTACCGGGGGACGTTCACGTCGAGGCAATGTGTCGACTGGCCCGCCGCTCGGCGTCTTCGGGAACCGCGCTGGCGCAAGCGATCACGGAGCTCGCCGAGCAGTCGCGACTGGACGTCGCCGACTCCGCGCGAGCGGCCGCCGAACGAGCGTCGGTTCTGATCGCCGGTCCGCTCGGAGTGTGCTACCTGCCTGCGTTCGTCTGCCTGGGGATCGTGCCGGTGGTCGTCGGCCTGGCCGGTGACGTGCTGCAGTCGGGGGTGTGGTGAGTACGGACGTGACTCGCGGAGATTCCGCGAGCCGTGGGAGGAAGAATGGGGATCGAAGATGATCGAGGACAACGTGTTTCGTCGAGTTCAGACGCGGATGGTCCTGTTGGCGGTGGACGACTCGGGCATGTCGACCGTCGAGTACGCCATCGGCACCATCGCGGCGGCGGCGTTCGGGGCGATCCTGTACACCGTGGTCACCGGCGACTCGATCGTGAGTGCGCTGACCAACATCATCACGCGGGCGTTGAACACGAACGTCTGAGTACGGCGGGCAGAAGCGCGGCGACTCGGGGATGTGGGGGTGATGCCGGTGGTGTCACGGTGGAGGCCGCGTTCGCCGTTGCCGCCTTGGCCGTCGTCCTGGTGCTGTGCGTCGGTGGACTCGCTGCGGTCGGGACGCAGGTGCGGTGCGTGGACGCGTCGCGAGAGGCGGCGCGGTTGGCGGCCCGCGGTGACGAGGGCGCCGCCGCGGATGCGGTGCACCGGAGCGGACCCGCGGGCGCGGAGTTGGTGGTGCGTCGCGACGGCGGATTCGTCGTCGCGCGGGTCAGTTCGCGGTCGATCCCCCTGCTGGGCTTCACGATTGCGGCCGAGGCGGTGGCGGCGGTGGAACCCGGGCTCTGAACGTGGTTCGGCGAGTGTGGTGGCGGCCGCGATCATGGCCGTGATGATGGCGTTGACGGTCGGCGGGGCGGTGGTCGGCGCCGCGGTCATCGCGAGGCATCGAGCGCAGGCGGCCGCCGACCTGGCCGCCCTGTCGGCGGCGTGGCACCTGGTGTCCGGGCCGGCGGCGGCATGCGCGTCGGCGGCCTCGCTGGCGGCAGCCATGTCCGCGTCGATGGCGACCTGCACGGTGGCGGATCTCGACGTCGTGGTGACGGTCGAGGTTCCCGTCGGCCTCGGGCGGTGGGGCGTACACGTGGCCCGAGCGGTCGCCCGCGCCGGGCCGGCGTGACTAGGGTCTGGCAGCCTTCCCCGCGCGGGCCTTGGCGCGGCGGGTGGTCTTGCGAGGCGGGGGATTCACCTCATCCTTGGTCGGCAATCGCAGCGACAGCAGTCCGGCGAATGCACCCGCACTCAGCTCGACGCGATGGACGCTGACGTGGATGGGCGTCCAGCCGCCGTCGAGCGCTCGCAACCGAAGCACGCGCGATGCCTCACCTTCATCGAAATCGATTGCCATCGAGGCCATTTCGGGCACGTCGTCGGGGTGAACGATCGGCTCGCCGTCCGCCCGTGCATGCCAGTCGTAGAACGGGCACGGTTCGTCGAGCCACTTCAACAGCTTCCACGTCTGCAGGTCGACCAACGCGCGGTGCACGCCAGGCTGGACCGGCCCGTCGAGGAGGGTCCGTTGGCCAGCGGCGTGCGCGGGTTCAGCCGAGTCGTCGCGTAGGGCGCGCCAGTTCATGGCCCGACAGATCAACCGGTCGCGGCCGGTGTCGTCGGCCTCCTGAAGAACTCGAGCGGTGAAGCCGACGGTGATCGGCCTGTCCTTGTAATCAGTGACGTCCCAGGTGCTGCAGAACGTGTGGCCAGCCTCCGGTTTGACGGCCACCGCGAGCACCCGTGCCTCGTTCTGATTGAGATTTCGCGACGGCAGATCCTCGGCGAATGCCCGGCCCTGGGTGACCTCGGTGGCGGGATCGAGACCGCTGTTCATCAGCGACTCCGGCGTGTCCGTGGCGATCCCATTGGTCAGATCCCACTTCAGCGGGCCGGGCAGCACCCTGTCCGGTGGATCCTCGTCCGGCGGTCCGCTCCAGACGTGCACACCGTGGATGCGACCGTCGGACATCTGCACGACTTCGGTGCGAATCACCCGGTCGCTCTTGGGCGTCAGACTGCTCAGCGCCTTGCCGGCATGGACCGTCTCGTTGATGGCCGTCTGGATGGCCATCAGGTTGGGGTTTCGCCGCAGGAACGCGCTGACGGGTACCAGGTTCCGGGTGTATTGACCCTCTGCGACCACGGCGGGTTCGGCACCGAGTGTCTCCACCAGGAGCCATTCCTGCGTCATGGGCGCATCCTACCGCCGGGACCTGTGCGGTCTTCGCCACGGCATCCGACGAAATCCGTGGTCAGCTAGGTCGTCCGCAGCCTCCAGGCAGGCGGTGCGACCACGTCCGCGCGATACGCAACGGTGGCGCCGCTGCTGGTCACGGGACATCCGCCAGCATGCCCAGGTCGTCGGGGTCGGGCGACGGATCGCATGGTGCGGCCGGTCGTCGCAGTCGCCCGAGGCGCGTCGGGAATTCACTGGCGTCGCGGGGACACCGCCGCATGGCGGTTCATCCGGCGTGTCTCGCCAACTCGTCGAGCACCAGTCGGAGCACGGCGACGGCACCACTCTTGTCGAGCGGGTCGTTTCCGTTTCCGCACTTGGGCGATTGCACACACGACGGGCACCCCCGGGGGCACTCACACGCCTCGATCGCCGACGCCGTGGCGTCCCACCAGGTGGCGATTTGTCGGTAGCCGCGATCGGCGAAGCCCGCGCCACCGGGATAGCCGTCGTAGACGAAGATCGTCGGCGTTCCCGTCTCCGGACCGACCGCCATCGAGACGCCGCCGATGTCACCGCGGTCGCAGCTGGCCACCAGGGGAAGCAGACCGATGGCCGCATGCTCGGCGGCGTGCAGCGAACCGGGCACGCGGGTGTCGGCAATACCGTTGCGCTGCAACGCCTCCGGTTCGATCGTGCACATCACGGCCATGGTCTCGAGAGACTGGGTGGGCATGTCGAGGTCGACGAAGTCGATGACCTCGCCGTTCATCCGTCGACGCAGAAAGCCGATCACGGTGTGGCTGACCGATACCGGCACCAAGCCCACGGTGATGGGCCCCACCGTGCGCCGCTCGCCGGGACCGGTTACGTCGACGTCGGTGAGTTCCCTGGCCGAGGTCGAATAACCGGGATCGTCGGCGCGTACGAAGGCGATGCCGTCCTCGAAGTCGAGTGAGTCGACGACGTAGCTCTCACCCTGGTGCAGGTACACCGCACCGGGATGGATCGCCGCCGGCGCCTGCCCCGCACCCGTGCTGCCGAGCATCCGACCCGTTCCGGTCTCCAGGATCGCGATCTGCCCGCCCGACGCGCCGCGGATGTCGACGGCAGGGTGGGGATCCAGCCCCGGCGCGGGGAAGTATCCGGCGGGCCGTCGCCTCAAGAGGCCGTCGTCGACGAGCGCGTCGGCGACCGCCTCGGCGTCCCACGTGCGTACCTCGGCCTCGGTGAGCGGCAGTTCGGTTGCTGCGCACAGCAGCTGTGGGCCAAGGACATAGGGATTGGACGGATCGATGACGACGCGTTCGATCGGTTTGTCGAGCAGTGCGGCGGGATGATGCACCAGGTAGGTGTCCAACGGATCGTCTCTGGCGATCAGCACGATCAGGGCGCTCTGCCCGCGCCGTCCGGCCCGCCCCGCCTGCTGCCAGAACGAGGTGACGGTGCCGGGGAACCCGGCCAACACGACCGCGTCGAGACCCGCGATGTCGACGCCGAGTTCGAGCGCGTTGGTGGTGGCGAGCCCGCGCAACTGGCCGTCGGTCAGGGCCCGCTCGAGCGTGCGTCGGTCTTCGGCGAGGTAGCCGGCTCGGTAGGACGCCACCAGGTCGGCCAGTTCGGGCGCCACGTCCTCCAGCCGGGCCCGCGCGCCGAGAGCGGTCAGCTCGGCCCCGCGTCGAGACCGGACGAATGTCAGCGTGCGCGCGCCCTCGGCGATCAGGTCGGCCATCACCCGCCCCGCCTCAGATCCTGCGGAGCGCCGAACCGGGGCGCCGTTCTCGCCGGTGATGTCGTCGCGCAGGGCCGGCTCCCAGAGCGCCACCGTCCGCCCGCCCTGGGGCGAGCCGTCGTCGGTGACCTCGGCGACGGTGTGGCCCAACAGTTCCGACGCGGTGGCAGCGGGCGACGACGTCGTCGCACTGGCGAAGATCACCGTGGGCCCCTCGCCGCCACTCGCCGAGTACCGTTCGCACAGCCGCACCAGTCGCCGCAGCACCATCGCCACGTTGGATCCGAATATCCCTCGGTAGTAATGACATTCGTCTACCACGACGAATTGCAGGTGACGCAGGAACACCGCCCACCTGGCGTGGTTGCGCAGCATCGAGAGATGGATCATGTCCGGGTTGGAGAAGATCCACCGCGAGTTCTCGCGGGCGAAGCGGCGGGCGTCCTGACTGCTGTCACCGTCGTAGGCGCTGGGCCCCACGTGGACCAGGCTGGGCACCGCACTCGTCAGTTGTTGGGCGGCGCGCAGTTGATCGTGTCCGAGTGCCTTCGTCGGCGCGAGGTACAGCGCCCGCGCCCGCGGATCCGCTGCGAGCGTCGTCAGGATCGGCAGCTGATAGGCGAGTGACTTGCCCGACGCGGTGCCCGTGCTCAGCACCACGTGGCGGCCGGAGTGGGCGAGGTCGGCCGCGGCCGCCTGATGGGTCCACGGTTCGGCGATGCCACGGTCGGTGAAGGCGCGGACGACGTCGGGATCGGCCCACTGCGGCCACGGCTGCGGGCGGGCACGGCGGGGAGCGAGATCGGCCACGTGGCGCAGCGGGTGCTCGTCGGGCCGGGTTCCGTCGACGGCGCAGGCGAGCAGCTCGCGGCCGAAGTCGGATGCAGGCTCGGGCACCGAGTGTCCTCCCCGAGACGGCGGCGAATGTGAATCTTTTGCGATTTTACGGCCGTTCGGTCGCAGAGAG
Organism: Mycolicibacterium sp.; assembly: GCF_016462545.1. Taxonomy (GTDB): domain Bacteria; phylum Actinomycetota; class Actinomycetes; order Mycobacteriales; family Mycobacteriaceae; genus Mycobacterium. The sequence goes on from NZ_JAEMTA010000027.1 coordinate 51,055, forward strand.
TTCACGACGGCTGGCCTAGGGTCGGATTCGTGAGCCAGCTGTCCTTCTTCTCGGCGGAGGCGGTGCCGCCTGCGGTCGCCGACCTCACCGGGATTCTGGCTGCGCCGGGACAGGTGGTGCTCGTCGGCCAGGGTGACGAGCGCGCCGCGCGCCTGTCGGTGGTGGTCGATCAACTGTGGCGGGCGGAGGCGCTGGCCGAGATGATCGCCGAGGCCGGTCTACGACCCGAGATCGGCCGCACCGATGAGGACAGCCCCCTGGTCCGCACCGCGCCGGACCGACGGCTGTCGACGATCGCGGCAAACTGGACGCGCGGTGCCGTCAAGACGGTGCCTGCCCAATGGTTGCCCGGTCCGCGCGAGTTGCGGGCGTGGACGCTGGCCGCCGGAACCCCGGAGGCCGACCGCTACCTGCTCGGTTTGGATCCGCACGCGCCGGATACGCATTCCGCACTGGCATCGGCCATGATGCGGGTGGGAATCGCGCCGACGTTGATCGGCACTCGCGGGACGCACCCAGCCCTCCGGATCAGCGGGCGTAGGCGGTTATCGCGCCTGGTAGAGAACGTGGGGGAACCGCCGGGCGACACCGACGCGTTCCACCATTGGCCGCGTACGTAGTGGCACCCTCCGGGGAAGCCAGTTTGCGTAGGCTCGCGCGGAGTGCGAAATTGTCAGGTGCCGTGGGCTGGTGGGGCCGCTGATTCAGTAGTCCCGCGTTCATTGGCGGCATAGAAGTGGAGCGTAAACACAGTTGGCTGACTCCGACGGTGGCAGCAGCAATGGCAGGATTCGGCGACTCGTCATAGTCGAGTCGCCTACCAAGGCGCGCAAAATCGCCGGGTACCTCGGATCCAGCTACATCGTGGAATCGTCGCGTGGCCACATCCGCGACCTCCCTCGCGCCGCAGCGGACGTCCCCGCCAAGTACAAGGCCGAACCGTGGGCCCGGCTCGGGGTGAACGTCGACGCGGACTTCGAACCGCTCTACATCATCAGCCCCGAGAAGAAGAGCACGGTCACCGAACTCAAGGCTCTGCTGAAGGATGTCGACGAGCTCTATCTGGCGACGGACGGCGACCGTGAGGGCGAGGCGATCGCCTGGCACCTGCTCGAGACGCTGAAGCCGCGCATCCCGGTCAAGCGGATGGTGTTCCACGAGATCACCGAATCGGCCATCCAAGCCGCCGCCAACGACCCCCGCGACCTGGACATCGACCTGGTCGACGCACAGGAGACCCGCCGCATCCTGGACCGGCTGTACGGCTACGAGGTCAGTCCGGTGCTGTGGAAGAAGGTCGCGCCGAAGCTGTCGGCGGGCCGCGTCCAGTCCGTGGCGACCAGGATCATCGTGCAGCGCGAGCGCGAGCGCATGGCGTTCCGCAGTGCCGGCTATTGGGACGTCACCGCGGAGCTGGACGCCAGCGTGTCCGACGCGCAGGCCTCGCCGCCGAAGTTCTCGGCCAAGCTGAACACCGTCGACGGCAAGCGCGTGGCCAGCGGTCGCGACTTCGACTCGCTCGGCGGGCTCCGCAAGCCCGACGAGGTGCGGGTGCTCACCGAAAGTGCCGCATCGGCGCTGGCGAGCGGGCTGCGCGGGGCGCAGCTCAGCGTCGCGTCGGTCGAGCAGAAGCCCTACACCCGTCGGCCGTACCCGCCCTTCATGACCTCGACGCTGCAGCAGGAGGCCGGGCGCAAGCTGCGGTTCTCCTCGGAACGATGCATGAGCATCGCCCAGCGGCTGTACGAGAACGGCTACATCACCTACATGCGCACCGACTCGACGACGCTGTCGGAGACGGCGATCAACGCGGCCCGCAACCAGGCCAGGCAGCTCTATGGCGAGGAGTACGTCCATCCGACGGCCCGCCAGTACACCCGCAAGGTGAAGAACGCGCAGGAGGCCCACGAGGCCATCAGGCCGTCGGGCGACGTCTTTCAGACCCCGGGTCAGCTGCATTCGGCGTTGGACAACGACGAGTTCCGGCTCTACGAGCTGATCTGGCAGCGCACGGTCGCCTCGCAGATGGCCGATGCCCGCGGGACGACGCTCTCACTGCGCATCGCCGGTGCGGCGACGTCCGGCGAGCAGGTGGTGTTCAGCGCCAGCGGGCGCACGATCACCTTCGCCGGGTTCCTCAAGGCCTATGTCGAGAGCCTCGACGAGCAGGCCGGCGGCGAGGCCGACGACGCCGAGAGTCGACTGCCGAACCTGACGCAGGGCCAGCGCGTCGACGCCACCGACCTGACCGCGGACGGACACACGACCAGCCCGCCCGCGCGCTACACCGAGGCGTCCCTGATCAAGTCGCTCGAAGAGCTTGGCATCGGGCGCCCGTCGACGTACTCCTCGATCATCAAGACGATCCAGGACCGCGGCTACGTCCACAAGAAGGGCAGCGCGCTGGTCCCGTCGTGGGTGGCGTTCGCCGTGATCGGTCTGCTCGAGCAGCACTTCGGTCGACTCGTCGACTATGACTTCACCGCCGCCATGGAGGACGAGCTCGACGAGATCGCCTCGGGCAACGAGCGAAGGACCAACTGGCTCAACAACTTCTACTTCGGTGGCGAGCACGGCGTCGACGGCTCCATCGCCCGAGCCGGTGGTCTCAAGAAGCTGGTCGGCGGCAACCTCGAGGAGATCGACGCTCGAGAAGTCAACTCCATCAAGCTCTTCGAGGATGATCAGGGACGTACGATCAACGTTCGGGTCGGCCGCAACGGTCCGTACCTGGAACGGATGATCGCGGACCCGGACGATCTCGACGGAGAGCTCAAGCCGCAGCGGGCCAATCTCAAGGACGAGCTGACCCCCGACGAGCTGACCCTCGAACTCGCCGAGAAGCTGTTCTCCACACCGCAGGAGGGCCGCCCGCTGGGCGTCGATCCGGTCTCCGGACACGAGATCGTCGCCAAGGACGGCCGGTACGGTCCGTACGTCACCGAGGTGTTGCCTGCACCACCGGAGGAGCCCGACGACGGCGCGCCGGCGAAGAAGGGCAAGAAGCCGCCGGTCGGCCCGAAGCCGCGCACGGGTTCGCTGTTGCAGTCCATGGACCTCGAGACCGTCACGCTCGAGGATGCGTTGAAGCTGCTCTCGCTACCCCGCGTCGTCGGCGTCGACCCCTCGTCAGGCGAGGAGATCACCGCGCAGAATGGCCGCTACGGGCCATACCTGAAGCGCGGCACCGATTCTCGATCGCTGGCCACCGAGGATCAGATGTTCACCATCACCCTCGACGAGGCTCTGAAGATCTACTCCGAACCCAAGCGCCGGGGTAGGCAGGGCGCGGCGACCCCGCCGTTGCGCGAGCTGGGCAACGACCCGGTGTCGGAGAAGCCGATGGTGATCAAGGACGGTCGCTTCGGCCCGTACGTGACCGATGGCGAGACCAACGCCAGCTTGCGCAAGGGTGACGACGTCATGTCGATCACCGATGGGCGGGCGTCGGAACTGCTGGCCGACCGGCGCGCTCGCGGGCCGGTGAAGAAGAAGGCGCCCGCGAAGAAGGCCGCCAAGAAGACGCCTGCGAAGAAGGCTCCGGCGAAGAAGGCCGCAGCCAAGAAGGGTTAGCTCTCCGAGGACTCGACTCGGCTCGGAATGTTGCTGGACGCGGCGAGATTGAGTGGCCGCGCGAGTTGGGTCGGTGCGCTGCGGCCGCGCAGTTCGACGATCTCGCCGACATCCCAGCACAAAGCCTCGGCGTCGAGCGCGCCGCTGACCGCGATCGCCGACGCCAGTACGTGGCCTTGCTCGAGCTTGGCCAGCTCGGTGAGGCGGGCCGCCTCGTTGACGGGGTCCCCGATGACGGTGTATTCGAAGCGTGCCAGTGCGCCGATGTGGCCGGCGATGGCCCGGCCTGCGGACACGCCGATTCCGAAGTCCGTCTGTCCCAACACTTCGATGAGCTCGTCGTGTAGTTCTCGGGACGCGGCGAGGGCGGCGCCGGAGGCGTCGGGGTGTTCGATCGGGGCGCCGAAGATGGCGAGCGCGGCGTCGCCCTGGAACTTGTTGACGAAGCCGCCGTGCCGGTTGACGCTGTCGACGATGACGCGGAAGAACTCGTTGAGCAGGCTGACGACCTCGGCCGCCGGACGTGTCGAGGCCAGCTGGGTGGAGCCGACGAGGTCGACGAACAGCACGGCGACGTCGCGCTCCTGGCCACCCAACTCGGTGCCGCGCTCGAGTGCGCGGCGGGCGACGTCCTCGCCGACATAGCGGCCGAACAGATCTCGAAGCCGTTGCCGCTCGGCCAGATCGCGCACCATGTCGTTGAATCCTGCTTGCAGCAGCCCCAGTTCGCTGGCGTCGTAGATCTGCATGTGCGCGTTGTAATTGCCGCGCTGGACTTCCCCAAGGGCCCAGCGTAATTGGCGCAGGGGGTCGGCGATCGACATCGCCACCAGCACCGTGCCCGCCAGACCGATGACCAGGGCGGCGATCGCCAGCAGCAGGATCGGGGTGCTGAGCCGCTCGGCCGGCGCGGTCAGAATCTCGAACTTGCTGGCTACCAACGCCAATACGATCGCGAGGATGGGCACGCCCGTCGACAGCACCCAGGTGAGCACCTGGCGCAGGATCACGCCCGGCGCCCGGAAGTTCGCCGGGACACCACCGCGGAGCGCGGCCACCGCGACGGGTCGCAGCACACGCTCGGACTGCAGGTATCCGATGATGGCGGTGGCGGTGGCGCCCAGGGCGGTGGCGACAGCGACCACGGGCGCCGAACGACTGGCCACCGGCCAACTGGCTGCGATGAAGACGATCGAACCGAGGCACCAGTTCGAGACGCTGATCACGGTCCGGTAGTACGGCATCCTCAGGGCTCGCACGCGAGCCAGCGCCGTCACTGTCGGGTCACTGGCGCCCAGGAGGCTGTCGCGGCGCTGCCAGCGGATGACCGGGAGCAGCAGCCGCAGGGTCAGCCAGGCCGCCACGGTGAAGGAAATGAACAGGTAGCCCAGGAAGATGGCCAGGTTGAACGCGGGCAGGTCCTGCAGCTGGATGCGATCCTCCGACGGCAGCCCGAATCGCAGGAAGCCGAGCACGAACAGGGCGCCGATGATGTCGGCCTGCAGCATGCCGAGGGTGAACACCGGCCACGGCGTGCGGGCCACCCACCGGACGAACGCGGTGATTCGCCCGATCGGTGGTGCCAGCGCGGTCATGGGACAACCGTATCGGTCCACGGGCGCCGATACGGCCGCTGTTCGCTGGCGTCTTGGGCTGGATGTCGCCGGGGAGCACTAGGGTTGGCTCTCGATGAGCGGTGTTTTCTCGCGTCTGGTGGGTCAGGACGCCGTCGAAGCCGAGCTGGTGGCTGCCGCGCGGGCAGCCCGCGGTGATTCGGCTCACAACCTGACGGCAGCCGGCGCTGCCGGCGGCCGGATGACCCATGCGTGGCTGATCACGGGGCCGCCGGGGTCGGGTCGTTCCATTGCGGCCGTGTGCTTCGCTGCGGCCCTGCAGTGCACGTCCGAGGGCACTCCGGGGTGCGGTGAGTGCCGCGCCTGCACCACGACCATGGCTGGCACTCACGCCGACGTGCGACGCATCATTCCCGAGGGCCTCTCGATCAGCGTCAGGGAGATGCGCGACATCGTGCAGATCGCGTCGCGTCGACCCGGCACCGGACGATGGCAGGTCGTCGTCGTCGAGGACGCCGACCGTCTCACCGAGGGCGCTGCCAACGCGCTGCTGAAGGTCGTCGAGGAGCCGCCGGCGTCGACGGTGTTCCTGCTGTGCGCGCCGTCGGTCGACCCCGAGGACATCGCGATCACCCTGCGGTCGCGCTGTCGGCACGTGGCGCTGGTGACGCCGCCGCTGGACGCGATCGCCAAGGTGCTGATGGACACCGACGGCTTGGCGGAGAAGGACGCCAGGTGGGCCGCCTCGGTCAGCGGTGGGCACGTCGGGCGGGCGCGCCGCCTGGCTGTCGACGCGCAGGCGAGAGAGCGCAGAGAACGCGCGTTGGGGTTGGCCCGCGACGCGGCGACGCCGGCGCGGGCGTATGCCGCCGCCGAGGAGTTGGTGGCCACCGCGGAGGACGAGGCCAAGGCCCTCACGGGTGACCGCAACGAGGCCGAGACCGAGGAGCTGCGGACGGCGCTCGGCGCGGGCGGCACGGGCAAGGGTGCCGCGGGCGCGCTGCGCGGGGCCGCCGGGGCGCTCAAAGAGCTTGAGAAACGGCAGAAGTCGCGCCAGACCCGGGCGTCGCGCGATGCGCTCGACCGGGCCCTGATCGACTTGGCGACGTACTTCCGCGACGCCCTGCTGGTGTCGTCGGGCTCGGTTGGACTGCAGGCAAACCATCCGGACATGGCCGACAAGGTGGCGGCGATGGCGGCGCACGTCCCGCCCGACCGATTGCTCCGCTGCATCGAGGCGGTGCTCGGATGCCGGGAGGCACTGGCGGCCAACGTCAAGCCGAAGTTCGCGGTCGACGCCTTGGTGGCCACCGTCGGGCAGGCGTTGCGCGGCTGAGCGTTTTGGGCGGGCAGCGATGGCTGTCGTAGACTCGTCCCGCCCCGGTCGAAGGCTCTTCGGCGGGCGTGCCGCCTTAGCTCAGTCGGTAGAGCGTCTCACTCGTAATGAGAAGGTCCCGGGTTCGATTCCCGGAGGCGGCCCCACCCGTATCGTCACCCGTCCGCGAGCGCCTTCGCCGCGATGTTGCGCGCCGTCGCTGCCGCGGGGAAGCCCGCGTACCCACTGGCGTGATAGATCACCTCGGCCAGTTCGTCGTCGGTGAGACCGTTGGTGCGGGCGATCTTGAAGTGAGCGGCGAGTTCGTCGGAGGCGCGCAGGGCGATCAGGATGCCCAGGGTGACGAGGCTGCGGTCGCGGCGGCTGATCCCGTCGCGCGTCCATAGCCTGCCGAAGACGTTCTCGATGCCGATCTCCATGAACTCGGGGGCAAACCCGTCGGTGCCGAAGTCGACCTGATCGTTGGGGCCGTCGGGGAGCACGCCCGGCAGCAGTTCCCGGAAGACCTGAAGACCCTCGTCACGTAAGTTAGTCATGCTTACGATCTTAGGGCGGGGCGACGTATCCCACGGGACCCGACGCCAGGCACACCGACAACGCGGATGTGTTCGCACTCGCCAGCACCGCGTCCCCAGCGCCGGACAGGCGTACGAACACGCGATTGAGGCCGGGGTGCACCGGCACCTTGGTGGCCTCGCCGTCGGACAGCGCGAACGTCATCGTGCCGTCGCTGTTGGCCAGGTAGTTGATCTCGGCGGTCCACTCCGTCGGCAGCATCGGCCCGTCGAGCGGCATCCGCACCGGCGCACCGGGTTGAACGAGGTAGCCGCACTGGGGTTTCGGCCCCGCCAAGGTGTGCCGAACCCACGTCACCTGGGCGTCCACCAGATGACCCTTGCGGTCGAAGGTGCGCAGGTTCGTCGTGCTGGTGCTGAAGTCGGGTCTGTCCCGTACCAGCGCGAACACGTGGCTGAACAGGTTGTCGGGCCATGCGAAGCGCTGCAGGATCAGCGGATCGACCTCCTGGTCGAGCAGCGGAGCCGAGGTGGCGGCGTTGGCCCCGGCGAGGCTGGCCAGGACGTTGGCGACGTAGGCCTTCGTGGGGTTGTTTCGCCAGCTCGTCGTGAACGTGACGGTGGAGTACGCGCAGCTGACCACGAACAGGGTTGTGCAGGCCGCGACGATCCCGGTTCGGGCCCGCGAGACGTCCAGCCGGGCCGAGGTCACCCGGTTCGGCGCGCAGAAGCCGATGGCCGCCAGCAGCGTCAGGAACACGGCCAGGTCGGGGAGGTAGCGCAGCGTCTGCGCCAACTCGATGGCCGTGAACCGCGACGACCGCATGAGATAGATCGGCAGCTGACAGGCCACCACGTAGCCCGCGGCCGCCAGCCAGAGCAGACGGGCGTGTTCCTTGCGCGCCATGGACACCGCGATCACCGCCACCAGGACCAGCCAGCCCACCACCATCACGGGCCACTGCGGTAGGGCCCACGGCGACGAGGGCGCCCAGCGCTCCCACTGCCACGGGCCGCCGATCAGACCAGGCACGATGCCGTGGGTCACGGATCGCACCAGCAGGTCCCCGGTCATGGGAAGGTCCAGCGTCCAGCGCCGCTGGTCGACGACCACCAGATACAGCGCGATCCATCCGCCGGTGAGGGCACCGGAAGCGAGCCACAATCGAATACCGCCGTGCCACACGGTCTTCACCGCGTGGCGATCGCCGAGGACGTAGGCGAGCAGCGTCGCGACGGCGAACGCCGCGAAGGGGATGACCGCGGCCTTCTCGAAGAACAGCAGCCCGATGAAGAATACGAGCGTCCCGGTGACTGCGTAGCGCTGATTGCCGCTGCGCAGCAACAGGATTGCGTCGGCGCACACCCACGCCATCGCCGCGATCATTGGCAGGGCGTTCAGTGCGGCCGCCCACCAGGCGAAGGCGGGGAGTCCCAGCGGGGTGAAGAGCGCGAAGGTCAAGGGAATCAACAGCACCGGCCGCCACCCGAGGATCACGTACAGCGCGCGGAGCATTGCCAGCGAGGCGACGAGCTGCAGGACCACCAGGCTGATGGCCGGGCCGATCCAACTGAACGGGGCCAGCTTGGCGATGCCGCCGGCGACGAGGAACGCGGCGGGCATCACGTGGCCGTCGTGATCGTCGAACAGGTACGCCGGCGACCACAGATCATGCGTCCCTGCGCGGGCGATCAGGATCAGGTCATCCCAGTAGAAGTAGCCGCTGAACGCCAGCCACGCCCGGACGCCCAACTGCACGACGATCAGCACGACGGCAACCCGGACGACCCAACCGGTCCCGTGTCGCTGTACCCCCAACCGCCGAATCACCGCTGATGACTCTACGGAATCGCCCGCGGCGCCGGTATGGTGACCCGGTGCGGACACTTGTCACGGGGGCGGCCGGTTTCATCGGATCTACGCTGGTAGATCGGTTGCTGGCGGATGGTCACAGCGTGATCGGCGTCGACGATCTCAGCTCGGGCAACAGCACCAACATCGTCGGAGCGGAACGACACGACACCTATGAGTTCGCCAAGGCCGACATCGTCGACGCCGATCTGTTGGGCCTGATCTCCGACACGAAGCCCGAGGTGATCTTCCACCTGGCCGCCCAGATCTCGGTGAGCCGCTCGGTCACCGACGCCCAGTTCGACTCCAGCGTCAACGTCGTCGGCACGGTCCGCCTCGCCGAGGCGGCGCGAAAGTCCGGCGTCCGCAAGATCGTTCACACCAGCTCCGGTGGATCCATCTACGGCGTCCCGCCGGTGTATCCCACCAACGAGGACGTTCCCGTCGACCCCGCATCGCCCTATGCCGCGAGCAAGGTGTGCGGCGAGGTGTACCTCAACATGTTCCGCAACCTGTACGGCCTCGACTGCTCGCACATCGCGCCCGCGAACGTCTACGGGCCGCGTCAGGATCCGCACGGCGAGGCGGGGGTGGTGGCGATCTTCTCCAAGGCGTTGCTGTCGGGCAGGCCGACCAAGATCTTCGGCGACGGGTCCGACACCCGCGACTACGTCTTCGTCGACGACGTGGTGGACGTCTTCGTCAGAGCGGGCGGCACCGCGGGCAGCGGGCAGCGGTTCAATGCGGGCACGGGCGTGGAAACGTCTACGCGGCAACTACATTCGGCCGTCGCCGCCGCGGCTGGCGCACCCGACGAGCCGGAGCTGCACCCGCCCCGGCTCGGCGACGTGCGGCGGTCCTGCCTGGACAACGGTCGGGCCAGGGACGTCCTCGGCTGGGTGCCGAAGGTTCGGATGGCCGAGGGCATCACCCGAACGGTCGACTTCTTCCGCGAGCAGCAGTCCCTCTAGCTTGCGATTTCGGCGTGCGCACCGGCGCTGAGCGCCGGTAGCTGCGCCGAAGTCGGGGGTCGGGGGCTACTTGGGCTCGGGGACGCGGGCGCCCTCGAGTGCGACCGCCCGTGCCAGCTGCGCGTACTTGAGCTCGAGATCCTTGAATCGCATGTAGGTGCTGATCGTGGTGAACAGGAACGCGATGATCAGCGCGTATTCGAGGAGATCGGTGCCGCGCGCGACGCCCAGCCAGTTCGCCACCACCGTCGTGTCGTTCGGCCGGACGATCGCATAGATCGCGGCGAGCACGAACACGACGTAGCCCACCTTGACCCACGCCCGCGATTGGGCACTGCGGCGCGATCGCAGCAGGTACACCAGCAGCGTGACGATGGCCACGATCAGCAGAACCTGAATCCAGTTCATCGGCGCATTCTCCTTCGGAGCAGCCCGTCGAAGACGATGTTGACGCCGTTGACCAGCGGCTGACCCTTCGACATCGAATAGTCGGTGTAGAGGATCTCGACGGGCTCCTCGGCCACCCGCCAGCCGTTCTCGACGATGTCGGCGATGATCTCGCTGGCGTGTGCCATGCCGTTCATCGTGATGTTGAGCCCGTCGGCGACCGTGCGGTTGAACACCCGCAGCCCGTTGTGGGCGTCGGTCAGCTTCAGCTTGCGACTGGTGGGGCTCAGCTTCGCGATCAACGGGAACAGCACCCGCCGCAGGAGCGGCATGTCGACCGGGGCGCTGTCGGCGAACCGCGTGCCCACCAGGATGTCGAGGTCCTCCTTGGTGAGGCGGTCGATCATCCGCATGACGTCCTGGACGCGATGCTGGCCGTCGGCGTCGAACGTCGCGAAGATCGCCGCGCCAGGTCGGCTGCGGGCATACTCGACGCCAGTTTGGATGGCGGCCCCCTGCCCGAGGTTGACGGGGTGGCGCACCACGTACGCACCCGCCCGCCAGGCCCGATCGGCGGTGTCGTCGCGGCTGCCGTCGTCGACGCACACCACGTTGTCGAAGACGGAGAGGACGTCGGTGACGACGTCGGAGATGACGGTCGCCTCGTTGAAGGCGGGGATCACGATCCACACGTCTTGGTAGCGGTTGCCTCGCATGTCGATGCGAACAAACTACACGGTCACGCTGCAGGGACCCGGGCAAGCGCGACGACGTGCAGGGCGATTCCGACGAGCGGGCCGCAGAGCAGGGCCACCACGGTGCGGGTCTCCAGTGGCAAGGGCAGGAGCAGCAGCAGCGTCGACGCCAGCGTCGCGCCGATCCACCCGGCGGCGTAAGCCCGGTGCATGGCCGCGGCGACCGTCGCCGCACCCGTCAGCGTCAGCAGTGCGATCGCGACCGCCGCGGTGGTGAACCACGCCAGCAGCGCGCCGCTGGCCTGGTAGTCGGCGCCGAACGCGGTGCGCAGCAACCACGGCCCCAGGAGGCCGGCGAACAGAACGGCCGCGGCTCCCAGAACCGCGAGCACCGCCACCGGCGCCACCAGCGATCGCAGCCGCCGCTCGCGCTGGTCGACGAAGTGCGCGATGAGATTTCCCTGCATCGCCGTCAACGGCACCAGCAGCGGTGCGCGGGTCAACGTCACCGCGAGGATGACGACGCCGCCGGCCGCGCCGAGGTCGGCCGACGTCGCCTTGAGCAACACGGGAAAACCCATGATGAGGATGGCGCTGGCGCCCGCCGCGGCGATCGAGTGGGAGGCCCCGCGCAGGAAGCTGACCATCGTGCCGGGTGTGAGAAGCCGTGCCGCCGCCCGCGTCGTCGGTGAGGCCAGCAGCAGAACCAGCCAGGCGATCGACCCCGCCACCGTCGCCCACAGATAGCCGATCAGTCCCCAACCGATCAGGAAGGTGGCCGTCGCTACCGCCACCCGCCCGATCGCGTCGCCCACGATCAGCGAGCCGTACTGACCCCAGCCGTTCACCCCGGCCAGCACCCCGAGCAGCGTCGCGTGCATGCAGAATCCGAAGATCCCGACGCTGAGCAGGCCGACGCTCAGCCACCGGGCATCGACGAAGACGTGACCGGACCACAGCGGAGCACTCCCCGCGACGATCGCCGCGGAGACGACGCCGACCAGGGCGGCCACCCACATCGGATGAATTCGCGGGCCGTCGGACTGCGGTGCCCGACTGGCTTCGCGCACCTCCCGCGTGGACTCCTGCAGCAGGCCGTTGGCGGCCCCGGCCAGCAGTCCGAACGCGCCCCAGAACACCGCGAACACCGAGAAGCCTGCGGGTTCCAGATTGCGGGCGGCGAGGTAGAGCACCGCATAACCGCACAGCGCGCTGATGACGGTCGCCGAGCCGACCCGGATCACGCTGCTACGGGTGACGGGTCCACGAGAGAGATCAGGGGGGACGGCCGCGCCGTCGGTCACAGGTCGGGCACGCTCGTCGAGTACAGCCACGCCTGCCACAGCGGACGCAGGGATTCGTCGGCGTAGTTGGCGGCGAGGCCGGTGAAGTCGTCGGTGACGGCAGTGGCGTGCCGGTGCCGCGTCGTCCAGTCCTTCAGCAGGGCGAAGAACTTCTTGTCGCCGAGAGTGCCCCGAAGGACGTGCAGGGTGAGCGCGCCGCGCTTGTAGACGCGGTCGTCGAACATGTCGCGCGGACCGGGATCGGACAGCAGCAGGTTCTGCGGTGAGTTCCGCAGTCGCTGGTGGTAGTGGCGGGCGTGCTCGTCGGCGGTGCGGCCGCCGGAGTCCTCCGACCACAGCCACTCGGCGTAGCAAGCGAAGCCCTCGTGCAGCCAGATGTCTCGCCACCGGCGTGCGGTGACGGAGTTGCCGAACCACTGATGGGCGAGTTCGTGCGCGATCAGCCGCTCCGCGCCGCGGGAGCCGTCACAGTGGTTGGCGCCGAAGATCGAGATGCCTTGTGCCTCGAGCGGAATCTCGAGATCGTCGTCGGTGACCACCACGGTGTAGCCGTTCGAGAGCGGATACGGGCCGAACAGCTTGCCGAAGAGCTTCATCATCTGGGGCTGACGCCCGAAGTCGTGCTCGAAGTTCTGCCGCAACCGTTGTGGCAGAACGGCATTCATCGGTACCGGTTTGTTGGCCAGCCGCAGTTGTTCGTACGGTCCGATCTGCAGCGTGACGAGGTAGGTCGACGTCGGCTCGGGCTGCTCGTACGTCCAGGTCGTCATGGCCGCCCTGGTCCGGCGAGACTCCAGCTTGCCGTTGGCCACCGCGTAGTACGGGTTCTCGGTGGCGATGGCGATCCGGTAGCTCGCCTTGCTACTCGGATGGTCGTCGCACGGAAACCATGACGCGGCGCCGTTCGGCTGGCCCGCCACCAGCGCGCCACTGGTCAGCTCCTCGAATCCGACGTCACCCCACAGGGATCGGATGGGCTTCGGGGTGCCCGCATAGCGCACGGTGATCGACAACGCGGCACCCGCGGCCAGGGGGGTGGACAGCGTGACGTTCAACTTGCCGCGGGTCCTGCTGAAATTCGCTGGCCGGGTGCCGTTGACGGAGACCTTCGACACGGCGAGCGCGTCGGACAGGTCGAGGCTGAAGGTCGTCAGCGACGCAAGCGTCACCGCGGTGATCGTCGCCGATCCGGCGAGCCGGTTGATGTTGACCTTGTACTCGAGGTCGAGCTCGTACCTCGAGACCCGGTAGCCGAAGTTGCCGTTGCCGGGAATGTAGGGGTCGATGACGGGAGGATTTCCCCGCGGGGCTTTCTTGAAACGCGTCACGCGGCACTCTTCTTGCCGGGCTTGGTCGCCGACCCGCCGCGCTTCTTTCGCTTTGCGCCCCACGGCGCGATGGGGTTGCCCTGCCATCGTGAGGACGCCGGCACCTCGTCACCCCGCATCACCAGCGAGGCGGGTCCGACGGTGGCGCCCGCACCGATCTTCGCGGCGGGCAGCGCCACGCAGTGCGGCCCGAGCGTCGCACCCTCGCCGAGGGTGACGGTGTCCAGTCGCATGATCCGATCGTGGAAGAGGTGCGTCTGCACGACACACCCGCGGCTGACGGTCGCGCCCTTGCCCACGGTCACGAGGTCCGCCTCCGGGAGCCAATAGGTCTCGCACCACACCCCACGACCGATCGACGCACCGAGCGCCCGCAGCCACAGGTTCATCACCAGGGTTCCGCTCGCGGCCCTCGCGAACCACGGCGCCGCCACGGTCTCGACGAAGGTGTCGGACACTTCGTTACGCCACACGAAGGAGGACCACAACGGGTGTTCCCGCGCCTCGATGCGTCCGACGCACACCCATTTCGCGATCACGGCGATCACGCCGGCGACGGCGCCCGCCAACAGCAGGACGAGACCGCCCGCGAGCGATGCCCAGAGCCAACCGAATTCGATCGCCATCCCCTGCAGGCCGCCGAGGACGGCGACGCCGATGGCGAACGTGACGATCAGGGGCAGCAGCCGGCACGTCTCGACCAGGCCGCGCATGACCCTCAGCTTGCGCGAGGGATGGAAGGTGCGCAGCGCGTCGGCCGCCGTCGGCTGTCGGCGCAGGCGGATCGGCGGGCTGCCCAGCCACGACGATCCGGCCTTGGCCTTGTATGGCGTCGCGCTCAGCACAGCGACCAGACCGTCCTCGGGGACTCGCCTGCCGGGCTGGGTGATGCCGGAGTTGCCGAGGAACGCCCGCTTCCCGACGGTCGCCGTGGCGACGTGGATCCATCCGCCGCCGAGTTCGTAGGACGCGACCATCGTGTCGTCGGCCAGGAAGGCACCGTCCTCGACGACGGTGAACTTGGGGGTCATCAGCGTCGTCGAGATCTCGGTGCCGCGGCCGACCTTCGCGCCGAGCAACCGCATCCACGCCGGTGTCAGGAGGCTGGCGTAGATGGGGAACAGGTAGTTGCGGGCGGCGTCCATGAGCCGTTCCGTCGCCCACAGCTGCCAGCCGACCCGGCTGCGCACCGGGTGGTAGCCCTCGCGCAGACCCAGCGCCATCGCCCGGACGCCGAGCACGGTGAGGAGCGCATAGACGACCACGGCGATCAGCGTGGCGACGGGCGTCCACGCGAGAGCGGGCAGGATCGCGTCCGCCAACGACGCGGTGTCGCGAATCGCCCAGCCCACCACGGCAAGTCCCGCGCCGAGCGCCAGCAGTGGGACGGCGCCGAGCAGGATCGACGTCACGCCGTACATGGCCACCCACAGCGGGGCGCGAGGCGGCCGTTCGTCGGGCCACGGATGGCGCGCCTTGCCGGACTTCACGGCGGGCGAACCCTTCCAGTACTGACCGGCCTTGACCTTGCCGATCACGCCGGAGCCGGGGGCGACGTCGGCGTTCTTGCCGATCACGGCGCCGGGGAACAGCGTGGTTCGGGCGCCCACGGTGGCGTCGTTGCCGACCGTGATCTCCCCGACGTGGAAGAGGTCGCCGTCGATCCAGTGCCCGGTGAGGTCGACCTCGGGTTCGATGGAACAGCGGTGACCCAACGTCAACATGCCCGTCACGGGCGGGGACGAATGCAGATCCACCCCCTTGCCCACCTGATTCCCCAGCGCGCGGGCGTAGTACACCAACCATGGTGCGCCAGCCAGGTTTTCGGCACCACTGGCCTCACCGAGGCGCTCGGCGAGCCAGACCCGCAGATGCACGGTGCCGCCGCGGCGGTAGGTACCGGGGGCCAGGCTGCCGATCAGGATTCGCGCGCCGAGGACCGCGATCGTCATGCGGCCCAACGGCGTGACGAACAGGACGAAGCCGACGAGCAGCAGCCACCAGTTCACGGGCACGGCCCACGACGACGGCCGCAACTCGGCGACCAGGTTGTTCAGTAGTGCCAGCCACACCACCCACTGCATGCCCGTCAACGTGGTCAATGGCACGGACGCCGCGACCTGCACCAGCTCCGTCAGGCGGGAAACGGGTGCGACGACTCGAGTCTCGACGGCGACGGGCGGGTCGAGTTCGTCGAGGTAACCGGCCAGCGATCCCAAGCGGGGATGGTCGTAGAGGTCCGCGACGGTCACCTCGGGATAGCGCGCACGCAGGGCGGCCACCAACTGCGCCGCGGACAGTGAGCCTCCGCCGAGTGCGAAGAAGTCCTCCTCCGGACCGCTGACCGGAGCGGCGAGCACGTCGCGCCAGAGTCCGGCCAGCCATCCGGTGGTGCCGGCGAGATCGGGGTTGTCCGCGTCGTCGGCGGCGTCGCCGACGGGCCAGGGGAGCGCGTTGCGGTCGACCTTGCCCGACGTCCTGGTGGGTAGTTCGTCCAGAAGGACCAGGCGCGGCACCAAAGCGGCGGGCAGTGACTCGGCCAGCGCGACCCGGGCGGCCGCCAGGTCGAAGTCGGGATCCGCGCTGGCGATGTAGCCGACCAGGAGCGGTGTGCCGCTGGCGGTCCGTCGCACGGCCGCGGCGCCGCCGCTGACCCCGGGCAGGTGGACCAGGGCCGAGTCGACCTCGCCGAGTTCGATGCGTCGGCCGCCGACCTTGACCTGGTCATCGGCGCGGCCCTGGAAGTAGAGGCCGTCGGACTCCAGGCGCACCAAATCACCGCTGCGGTAGGCGCGCGACCACTCCAGGGTGGGCATCGGCGCGTACTTCTCGGCGTCCTTGTCGGGGTCCAGGTAGCGGGCCAGGCCGACGCCACCGATGACCAGCTCGCCGATCTCGCCGAGAGCCACCGGGTTGCCGTCCTTGTCGACGACGGCGAGGTCCCAGCCGGGCAGCGGCAGACCGATGCTGACGGGTCCCGTGCCCGAGAGCTTCGCCAGGCACGCCACCACGGTCGCCTCGGTGGGGCCGTAGGTGTTCCACACTTCGCGGCCCTCGACCGCGAGACGGTCGGCGAGTTCGGGTGGGCAGGCCTCGCCGCCGAAGATCAGCAGCCGCACCGCCTCGAGCGCCTCGGCGGGCCAGAGTGCCGCCAGCGTCGGCACCGTAGAGACGACGGTGATGTCACGCGAGACCAACCACGGCCCGAGATCCATCCCACTGCGCACCAGCGAGCGCGGGGCGGGCACCAGGCATGCGCCGTAACGCCATGCGAGCCACATCTCCTCACACGACGCGTCGAACGCGACCGAGAGCCCGGCGAGCACCCGGTCACCGGGCCCGATCGGGTTGTCCCGCAGGAACACGCGGGCCTCGGCGTCGACGAACGCGGCGGCGTTGCGGTGGGTCACCGCGACGCCCTTGGGCGTGCCGGTGGAGCCGGACGTGAAGATGATCCAGGCGTCGTCGCGGACCATCGGGTCGCCGGCACGCCAGCCACGCGACGAGCCGGGACCGCGGATCAGGCCCTGCTCGGTGATGATGGCGACCACGCCGGCCTCGCCGAACACCAGATCGGCGCGCTCCTGTGGGTCGTCGGCATCGACGGGAACGTACGCGGCGCCCGCGGCCAGAGCCGACAGGATGGCGACGTAGAGCGCGTAGCTGCCCGACGGCATCCGGATGCCGATGCGGTCGCCCCGGCCGATGCCGCGGGCGGCCAGCCAGGCCACGCTCTCCTCGATGTCGGCGATCAGCTCCGAGTAGGTCAGCTGCACGTCACCGTCGTCGAGCGCGGGCGCGTCGGGGTGCCGCTCGGCGGTGTCGTGGAGGATGTCGATCAACGTCCGCGGTTCCGGTGCCGACGCGGACAACAGGTACTGCGCGGGAATGTCCGGGCGAGGGTCCGTTGTCACGTGTACAAACTACTAACCCGGTGACCCGCACCCGACGTCGCCGCGCGCCATCTCAATGGATTCGGTGTGATTGCAACCATCGCCGAGCGGCTGCGGTGGCCCTACCGTCACCCTGGTGCGGCTATTCGTGGTGGACGGGTCCGAGGACGACTGGAGCGAGCTGACGTCGGGTGGAGACACCACCGTCCGGCTGGCGGCGCCCGACCTGCAGCGCGCCCAGCGCGGGCGGGCCCGGATCCGGTCCGATCAGGGCGACGTGGAGGTGATCCTCGACATCACGGTGGCGGTGGCACCGGACTTCCGCTCCGTGCGCGACCTGGCCGCCGTCGACGACGGGACGCTGCGCTATGCAGGCACCGTCGACGGGCTGACGGGTCTGATCGCCGATATCGATGCCGCCGGGGTGGCCGACGGCGTCACCCTGATCTCCGCGTCGCCCCGGGTGGACCTGCAACGGCTCGGCCGCGACGTCCTTCAGCGGCTGGCGGTGCGGGGCCAGAGGTCCGCCTGAATACTGCGCGTGCGCTGATGCAGGACCTGCGTTGGTCAGTGCTGTTCGGCCTTGGACATGTATCGATCTGAGACCTAGCGTGGGCCGGGTGACGACATTCGGCACCGCTCAAACTAGCGCCGGCCCCACGGACACCCTGCTCGGCCGGATGGTCATCGCCGGCGAGCTCATCGCGGGAAACGGTCCCGAGATTCGCGCCTTCGACCCCGTCGCGGGGGTCGACCTCGAACCCGGCTACCGCTACGGCGACGTCTCCCACGTCGAGGATGCGTGCGCGGCGGCCGCTGCCGCGTTCGGCGAGTACCGCGCCACCACCTCCGAGCGGCGGGCCAGCCTCCTCGAACTGATCGCCGACGACATCGAGGCCCTGCGCGACGCGCTCGTCGCGAGGGCCTGCGCCGAGACCGGTCTGCCGCAGGCGCGCATCGCGGGTGAGGTCGGTCGGACCACCGGGCAGCTGCGACTGTTCGCCGACGTGCTGCGGGAGGGGAGTTGGAACGGCGCCCGCATCGATCCCGCCCGGCCCGACCGGGCGCCCCTGCCGCGGCCCGACATTCGTCAGCGTGAGGTACCGCTCGGGCCCGTTGCGGTGTTCGGCGCCAGCAACTTTCCGCTCGCCTTCTCCGTCGCGGGTGGCGATACCGCGTCGGCGCTCGCCGCGGGCTGCCCAGTGGTCGTCAAGGCCCATGACGCTCATCCGGGGACCTCTGAACTGGTCGCCCGCGCGGTCACGGCCGCCGTCACCGCGGCCGGCATGCCCGCGGGCACCTTCTCGATGCTGTTCGGAACCGGCCCCGGGCTCGGCACCGCACTCGTCACCGACCCGCGAATCAAGGCCGTGGGATTCACCGGATCGCGTTCCGGTGGAACGGCATTGGTCGCTGCCGCAGCTGGCCGTCCGGAGCCCATCCCCGTCTACGCCGAGATGAGTTCCATCAACCCGGTGTTCCTGCTCGGCGGCGCTCTCGCCACCCGAGGAGCCGAACTGGGCCGCGCGTTCGTCTCCTCGCTGACGATGGGATCGGGCCAGTTTTGCACGAACCCCGGTCTGATCATCGCCGTGGACGGTCCCGGCCTCGACTCGTTCGTCGCCGCCGCCGCCGAGTCGTTGGGGCAGGCGCAGGCCACGCCGATGCTGACGCCGAACATCGCCGCAAGCTACGCCAAGGGGGTCGCCGCCCTCGATGCGAATGCGAATCTCGTCGTACGAGGTGTCGTCGGCGACGACCGCACGACGTGCCAGGCTGCGCTGTTCAGTACCGACGCGACTACCTTCCTCGGCTCCAAAGCAATGCAGGCAGAGGTGTTCGGGGCGTCCAGCCTGGTGGTCAGGTGTGCCGATCTCGCCGAAATAGCCACGGTGGCAGACAATCTCGAGGGCCAGCTCACCGCAACGGTGCACGCCGACGACTCCGATCACGACCAGGCTGCGGGCCTGCTCCCGCTGCTGGAGCTGAAGGCGGGCCGCATCGTGTTCAACGGCTGGCCCACGGGGGTCGAGGTCGGCCACGCGATGGTCCACGGCGGCCCATCGCCTGCTACCTCGGACTCACGCACGACCTCCGTCGGAGCCCGTGCGATCGAGCGGTTTCTGCGGCCGGTCTGCTACCAGGACGTGCCGAAGTCGTTGCTGCCCAGCGCCATCGCGGTTGGCAACCCCGACGCCCTGTGGCGCCGGATCGACGGCGTCCTCACCAAGGACCTCGTCGAGAGCCCTTCTGCCGCAACGTGAGTGGATGACCGACGAGCTGGTCGGCTGAGTAGCCACGTCGTACGCGCGCTCCGAGGAAAACCGGATGCGATTAGTTGGCGGGTGGTGGTTGGGGTTCGTAGGGTGTATACCACCACCAGTTGGCGCGTTCGCCGGTCGGTCCGGGGCACGGTGTCACCGTCGGCGGGGGTCCGGTGGGTGGTCGGGCCAGTGATCCTGGGTGCAGCGGGTTGCCGTCGGCGTCGGTGACGACGAGGCGCTCGGCCGGGCCGGTGATGGTGATGCCACCGCGGTGATGCAGACGGTGGTGATACGGACACAGCAGGATCAGGTTGTGCAGCTCGGTCGGGCCGCCGTCCTCCCAGTGCCGGATGTGGTGGGCGTGCAACCCGCGGGTCGCCCCACACCCGGGGACCGCGCAGCAGCGGTCACGGTGCTCCAACGCTCGACGTAGCCGGCGGCTGATGGTGCGGGTCTCGCGGCCCGACCCGATCACCCGGCCCTGGCGTTGGAACCACACCTCACACGTCGCATCACACAGCAGGTAGCGGCGGTCGTCGTCGGTGAGCAGCGGCCCCAGATGCAGGGATCCGATGCGCTGCTCGAGGTCCACGTGCACCACGACGGTGGTGCGCTGACCGTGCGGGCGCCGGGCCACGTCGGCGTCCCAGCCGGCGTCGATGAGGCTCATGAACCCGTCGATGGTGTGCGGGAACGGCGGCGCCTGCTCACCATCACCGCCGCCGTCGGGGTGCTCGCGTTTCCAGTCCGCGACCAGGGCGTCGGTGTGCGAGGCCACGGCCGCGTCGAAC
>NZ_JAEMTA010000117.1 GCF_016462545.1 Mycolicibacterium sp.
CCTCAAAGAACGCCAACACACCAACGGAAACGGCAACGGAACCAACGGCCACGGCTGATAGCCCGAGGCCATCGTCGCCAAACTCACGTTGCACGTGGGAGATCCGGAGGGCGACACTGAATCATGAAGCTCATCCCGGTGTCGACCTATCAGCGGTGGATCGAGAACGTCGCTGACCGAATCGATCCCGTCGTGTCGGCCTCCAAGCCGTACATCGACGGGTTGGAGGACCTTCCGCGCGACGGGCGATTCCTCCTGGTGGGCAACCACACCCAGGCCGGCACGGAGGCCCTGCTGGTTCCCTACGTCGTGCGCCGCCAGATCGGCATCAGGGTCCGGCCGCTGGCCGACCGCAGATTCGGCAACGTCAAGGGCGTGCCCGCGGACCTGTTCGCCGCCGCCGGTGCGGTGATCGGATCACCCGACACCGCACGTGAACTGATGCGCGCCGACGAGCCCATCCTGGTGTTCCCCGGCGGAAGCCGTGAGATCAGCAAGGCGAAGGACCAGCTGTACGAGCTGATGTGGAAGGGCCGCAACGGCTTTGCCCGCCTCGCGGTGGAGAACGACTATCCAATCATCCCGGTCGCGCTGGTCGGTGGCGATGACGTCTACCACGTGATGACCACGAGCGATGGGCGCTGGGCCCGGTGGACGAAGCCGCTCGCCACCCGCCTGACGGGCGACCCGAACGTGGCGATGCCGTTGATGCGAGGGATCGGGCCGACGATGATTCCGCGTCCGCAACGCATGTATCTGCGCTTCGGCACACTGATCGATACGGCCCGACCCAAGCGAGTGGCCGCCGAGACGTGGGTCGAGACCGTGCGGATGCGGGTTAAGAGCGCCCTCGAAGCCGACCTGGCCGCACTGCTGGAGATCCGCGCCGACGATCCCTACCGTCAGCTCGCACCGTGGGCGCGGGGAGCGGCCGTCGCGCCCTAGACCTTGCGGCCGGCCTTCTCCCAATGTGGTTGCCGCAGATCCTTCTTCAGGATCTTGCCGGTGGGGTTGCGGGGCAGCTCGTCGACCACGTCGACGGTCCTGGGGCACTTGTACGCGGCCAGTCGCTCGCGGGCGAACGCGATGATCTCCTTCTCGGTCGCCTCACCCTCGAGGGAGACGACGGCCTTCACCGACTCGCCCCACTTCTCGTCGGGCACCCCGATGACGGCGACTTCGGCGACCGCGGGATGCTCGGCGATCACCCGCTCGACCTCGATCGAGTAGACGTTCTCGCCGCCGGTGATGATCATGTCCTTGAGCCGGTCCTCGACGAAGATGTAACCGTCGGAGTCGACCCTGCCGATGTCACCGGTGCGGAACCACCCGTCCTCGGTGATCGCCTCCTTCGTCGCATCGGGCTTGTTGTGGTAACCCTTCATCAACTGCTTTGACCTGAACCACAATTCGCCCTGCTCGCCCTCGGCCACGTCTTCGAGGGTGTCGGGGTCGACGACGCGGACCTCGGCGCCCGGGACGACCCGTCCGGCGCTGCCCATCCGCTCCTCGGTGCCACTGCGGTGATCCTCGGGCGCCAGCAGGCTGATGACGCCGCCGACCTCGGTCAGCCCGTAGGCCTGGATGAAGTCCGTCTCCGGCCAGGCCTCGAGTGCCTTGCGCAGGAGCGGCAGCGGCATGGGCGACGCGCCGTAGCCGTAGGTCTTCAGCGCGCTGAACAACTTCACCGCGTCGTCACCGGACTCGAGCACCTTGGCCAGCACGGCGGGCACCAGGAAGGTCCGGTTCGCGCCCGACAGAATCCCGCCGGCCAGCTGCGCTCCGTCGACGTCACGCGTCATGTAGCTGGCCACGCCGGTGTGCAGCCCCAACTGCATGTACGACGAGCCGCCGACGTGGAACAGCGGCATGGCGACGAGGTTCTTGTCGCCCTCGTCGAGCTCCCAGCCGTCGAAGGCGCTCTCGGTGTGCGCGATCAGATTGGCCTGCGTCAGCGAGACGCCCTTCGGCCTGCCGGTGGTGCCGGAGGAGTACATGATGATCGCGACGTCGTCGGGCTCGACGTCCTCCGAGCGGCCGACCGGGGTCGCGGCGGCCAGCATCGCCTCGTACTCGTCACCATCCCCGCCGTCCGGAGTGACCTCGACGACGAGCTCGAGGCTCGTCAGCTTGTCGCGGATCTTCTCGACCGACGGCTTCAGCTCCGCGCCTACGATCAGCACCTTGGCACCGCTGTCGTTGAGCACGTAGTCCAGCTCATCGGCGGCCAACCGAAAGTTGATGATCGCCGTCGCGGCCCCCAAAGACGCTGCGGCCAGGGTTGTTTCGACACATGCCGGGTGGTTCTTGTCGAGGAAGGCGACGACGTCCCCGCGCGTGACCCCCCGTTCGGTCAGCGCACCGGCGAGGCGCCGGATGCGCTCGTACCACTGCGACCACGTCCACGTGCGGTCCTTGAACGTGACGGCCTCGTCATCGGGTTTGGTCTGCGCCCAGTGTGCAGTGCGTTCGTCGAGGAAGCGGGGTGTTGGCAACTCGGACATGAGAAGAGCGTGCCATGACCGCACCGGCCGTTAGCCAGATTTGGCATAAACACGACGACCCGCGAGGTAGGTCGCGCGGACGTCCAGGTCCGCGATGTCCTCGGCGGGCACCGACCGTGGATCCGCGGCCAGGACCACGAGGTCGGCGTACTTGCCCACCTCCAGGGAGCCGATGACGTCGTCGGCGAACAGTTGCCACGCCGCGTCCAGCGTCTGCGCCCGGATGGCCTGCTCGACCGTGAGCCGCTGCTCGGGGCCGAGCACCCGACCGCTCGGCGCGACGCGGGTGGCCGCAACGCTGATGTTGCGCAGCGGCTCCTCGGGCGTCACGGGCGGATCGTTGTGCAGTGAGATCCGCATGCCCGTCGCCACCGCCGATCCGGCAGGCATCCACCGCGAGCCGTGCTCGGGACCGAACAGCCCGTCGACCAGCACGTCGCCCCAGTAGTGGATCTGGTCGACGAAGATGCTGCACGTGACGCCGAGGTCGTGGGCACGCTGCAGCTGCGCGTCCGAGATGGCGCCGACGTGTTCGAGCCGCAGCCGGTGGTCATCGCGCGGGTTAGCCTGCAGCGCTTGCTCATACACGTCGAGGATGGTGTCGACGCCCGCGTCGCCCTGCACGTGGCACGCCATCTGCCAGCCCAGCGGGTAGTAGGCGGCGACGATCTCGGTCAGCTGCTCGCGGGTGTAGTTGGCGTGGCCGCACGACCCCGGCGTCACGCCGATGGTCCTGGTGGCGTCGGTGTCGAGATACGGGAAGGAGAGGTCGACGTTGCCGATCCACGGCGACCCGTCGACCCAGATCTTGATGCCGACCTGACGGACCAGATCGTCGCCGTTGGACGGTAGCTCGGAGGTGGACAACTCCGCGGTGGACATCTCGTACGTGCGCAGCCGCACCGTCAGCTCACCCCGCAACGCCTCCAACGCCGGTCGGAACATCGGATCGAACGCCATCTCCGAACACGTCGTCAGGCCGGCCTCGTTCAGTCGAGCGCACTCGGCGAGCAGCATTGCCCGGTATTCGCCCGGGTCGATAGCGCCGCCGATGAGGCTGAAGACCGCGCCCGTCTCCACGGCGGTGCCGTCGAGTTCGCCCGCGGCGTCGCGGCCGTACCTCGCACCCTTCGGGTCGGGGGTGTCGCGAGTCAGCCCCAGCCGGCCGGCCGCCGCGGAGTTGAAGTACGCCTTATGCCCGGAGTTGTGGATGATCACCAGCGGGGTCTGGGGAGCGACGCCGTCGAGCCAGGCCAGCGTCGGCTGGGGCAGCCCGAGCTGGAGCAGCGGATCCCAGCCGTTGAGGTAGGCCCCCGAGTCGCCGCGGGCCGCGACCTCCGCTCCGACCGCAGCCAGGACGTCGTCGGCGCTGCGCATGGTGACGGGTCGGATGTCGACGATGCGGTCGGCCAACACGATCGCCTCCATCAGCGGATGCCCGTGTGCCTCGATCAGGCCGGGCATCACGCAGCCGTCGCCGAGCTCGACGACCTCGGTGTCGGGCCCGACCCAGCGCTCGACGTCGGCCCTGTTGCCCACCGCGACGACACGCCCGTCGGCCACGGCGAGCGCCTCGGCGGTGGGATGAGCGTCGTCGACCGTCAACACGGTCCCAAAGAATGCCAGGTCAGCGGCCATCCGGTCATCCTCGCAGAGGGCTGGAGGAAATCGTCGAGAATTCTTCTCCGGGCCGTGTCGATTTCCGGGTGCGTCGTTCGACGTAGGTGCGAGGGCACGATGGACGTTGCCCCTTCCCCGATTAGAAGGAGATGTCGAAATGCGCTACATGCTGATCATGCGATCCACCCCGGAAGCCGAGAAGTTCGTCGCAGAGAACGTGGACTTCAGTGAGATCATCGCGGCGATGGGCGCCTACAACGAGGAGCTCATCAAGGCCGGCGTGATGCTCGCCGGTGAAGGCCTGACCGGACCCGAGGAGGGCTTCGTGGTGGACTTCGCCCAAGATCCGCCGGTCGTCACGGACGGGCCCTACGCCGAAGCGAAGGAACTGTTCAACGGGTTCTGGATCCTCGAGGTGTCCTCGGTCGACGAGGCCAAGCAGTGGGCCCGCAAGTGCCCGCTGGGACCCGGGGTCAAGCTCGAGGTGCGCCGCGTGTCCGAGATCGAGGAATTCGATCAGGACGACGAGTGGATTCAGAAGGAAGCCGCGTGGCGCGAGGAGAACGACCCACGCGCCGCGAAATGAGGCACGACGCGGTCCCCGGCGGTGCCCCCTGCCGCCGGGGACCGCGGCTCCTCAGAAGAACTCGCTGGTGTTCGTCACGGTGCCGTTGTCACACTTGACCGTCACGTTCCAGTTCTGGAACTTCGGGATGGCGGGCACGATCCTCAGGTCGTAATTCCCATTGGCGGGCAGGAAGAAACTCCGCTGGTAGAAGTCCGACGTGTAGGTGCATTGCGAGGCGACGCCGCTGCGGTCGTTGACGTGGGCGATCAGACCGCCGAGCGTCGGATCCCACGACACCCCGGGGCCCTGCTTCGGCGCGGGCGGCGGAGGTGGCGGAGGTGGCGGCGGCGCGGGTGGCGGCGCGCTGGTCTGCCTGCGGGATGCCGCGGCCGCGTTGTCCGTGGCGGCCTGGTCGCGGACGGCCGGCACGACGCACACCTGGTCACCGCCCCACGCGTCGCGCCAGACGAATCCCTGCTTGCAGGTGTTGGGTCCGTAGGTACCCCCGTTGGGCTCCCTGTTCGCCGCGGCCGCCGAGTTCTGCGCGGCCGTCTGAC
>NZ_JAEMTA010000083.1 GCF_016462545.1 Mycolicibacterium sp.
CACGTCGACGTGGGTGCGCATCGACTTGATGTGCTCCTTGTGCTCGACGCCGAACCGCTGCTCCTCGTCCACGATGACGAGGCCGAGGTCCTTCCACGTCACACCGGTCTGCAGGAGCCGGTGCGTGCCGATGACGATGTCGACCGAACCGTCCTTCATCCCCTCGAGCGCCTTGCGCGAGTCTGCGGGATCGGTGAATCGCGACAGTCCCTTGACCGTCACCGGGAACCCGGCCATGCGCTGGGTGAACGTCTGCAGATGCTGATCGGCCAGCAGCGTGGTGGGCACCAGCACCGCGACCTGCTTGCCCGCCTGCACCGCCTTGAAGGCCGCACGGACGGCGATCTCGGTCTTGCCGTAGCCCACGTCGCCACAGATCACCCGGTCCATCGGCATGGGCTTCTCCATGTCGGACTTCACCTCGGTGATGGCGGTCAGCTGATCGACGGTCTCGGTGAACCCGAACGCGTCCTCCATCTCCGCCTGCCACGGGGTGTCCGGGCCGAACGCGAAGCCGGGCGCCGCCTGCCGCTTGGCGTACAGCGCCACCAGCTCACCCGCGATCTCGCGAACGGCCTTGCGCGCCTTGGTCTTCGTGTTGGTCCAGTCGCTGCCGCCCAGCCTGCTGAGGTTCGGCGGCTGGCCTCCGACGTAGCGGGACAGCTGATCCAGTGAGTCCATCGGCACGAACAGCTTGTCCGAGCCGCCGCCGCGCTTGGCCGACGCGTACTCGAGCACCAGGTACTCGCGTCGGGCGCCGCCGATGATGCGTTCCACCATCTCGACGAACTTGCCGATGCCGTGCTGGTCGTGCACGACGAGGTCACCGGCCGTCAGCGCCAGCGGGTCGACGACGTTGCGGCGCTTGGCGGCCAGCCGCTTGCCCTCGGTGGCAGCCGCGCGGTTGCCGGTCAGATCCGACTCGGTGATCAGCACGAGCTTCGCCCCCGCCAAGACCACACCGTCGTGCAGCGGGCCCTTGAGCACGCCGACGACACCCGCGGACGGGGCGGCACCGGGCTCCAACATCGTTGCGGGAACGTCGGATTCGCCCAGCTGCTCGACGACTCGGTGCGCGGTGCCTGCACCAGGGGTGACGATGGCCGCGAAGCCACCCGTGTGGGTGTGCGCACGCAGCATCGCGAAGATCTCGTCGAGGTTGTTCTGCTGGCCGCGCGCGGTCGGCGCGGGCCGGATGTCGAGCTCGATGGCCGTGGGGTCACCAAGCTGGCTCAGCGTCCACCACGGGTGCCCGCCGGCGGCGGCAGTGGACCGGACGTCGGCGAGGTCGCGGAAACCCGACCCCCCGAGCTGCTCGAGGTCGATCGGGGCGTCGGCGCCCATCGCGGCGACCGACCACGACGCCTCGAGGAACTCGCGGCCCGTCTTCACCAGATCGGCCGCGCGGGTGCGCACCTTCTCCGGATCGCAGATCAACATCGGAGCGCCCGCGGGCAGGTGGTCGGACAGCAGCGTCAGCTCGGTGGGCCGTAGCACCGGCAGGAGTGCCTCCATGCCATCCACGGGGATACCGTCGGCCAGTTTGGCCAGCATCTCGCCGATCGTCTCCCCAACGCGGTTCTCGTCGTGGGGCTGCTCCCCGGCCAACACGGCCGCCCGCCCGCGGACGTCGTCGGTCAGCAGCAGTTCCCGGCAGGGCAGCGCGATCAGCGTGTCGATCTCCAGTTCGGGGATCGAGCGCTGGTCGGCGACGGCGAACATTCGCATCTCGGAGACCTCGTCGCCCCAGAATTCGATGCGGACCGGGTGCTCGGCCGTCGGCGCGAAGACGTCGAGGATGCCGCCACGCACCGCGAACTCCCCGCGCTTGCCGACCATGTCGACCCGGGTGTAGGCCAGGTCGACCAGGCGGGCCAGGACGGAGTCGAATGTCGCCGCCGGGGCGGCTCCGGTGGCGAGGTCGGGTTCCTGCCCGACCGTCAAGATGACGGGCTCGATGTCGGCGAGGTCGGGTGCCATCGGTTGCAGCAGCGAGCGGGCCGTGGTGACCACCACCCGGAGTGGGGCACCGAACCTGGCGTCGTCGGGGTTGTTGAGCCTGCGCAGCACCATCATGCGGGCGCCGACCGTCTCGACGCCGGGCGACAACCGCTCGTGCGGCAACGTCTCCCACGACGGGAACATCGTGACCACGTCGCCCAGTACGGCACGCAGTTCCGCGGTCAGGTCGTCGGCTTCCCGACCCGTCGCGGTGACCACCAGCAGCGGACCCGCTTCGGCGAGCGCGGCGGCGACGAAGAGGCGCGCGCCGGCCGGACCGTGCAGCGCCATCTCGGGCACGCCGTCGGCGGCGCGCGCGGTGAGGTCCGCCAGCCCCGGATCGGACAGCGCAAGGCCGACCAGACCCGCCATCGGGGTCTGGACATGGGTGTGCCCCGATGCATTCATTGTGTGCCCATCCTAGTCTGTGTCAACGAGTGGCCACATACCCCACGGTGAAGGCGAAAAAGCGTGTGTCAACTGGCCATTCGATGCAGACGGCTAGTGGGAGTCGTGCAGCTCCGGGTCAGCCTCGAGGTGGGTCAACCCGTTCCACATCAGGTTCACCAGGTGCGCGGCCACCACTTCCTTCTTCGGTTCTCTGGTGTCCAACCACCACTGCGCGGTCATGGACACCGATCCGACGAGTGCCTGCGCGTACAGCGGGGCCAGCGCAGCATCCAGCCCGCGGCGGGAGAAGTCACCGGCCAGGATCGACGCCACCTGACTGACGGCATCGTTGAGCAGGCTCGAGTACGTGCCGGAGGCGATGCTCGCCGGGGAGTCGCGGATCAGGATGCGGAAGCCGTCGGTGCGCTCCTCGACGTAGGTCAGCAGCGCGAGTGCCACCCGCTCGACCCGCACTCGCGAGCGGTTGTTGGTCAGCGACGAGGTGATGCCGTCGAGCAGTGCGGACATCTCCCGGTCCACGACGACGGCGTAGAGGCCTTCCTTGCCGCCGAAGTGCTCGTAGACGACGGGTTTGGAGACGTTGGCCCGCTGGGCGATCTCCTCGATGGAGGTGGCGTCGTAGCCTCGCTCGGCGAAGAGCGACTTGGCGATCTCGACGAGCTGTTGGCGGCGTTCGGTGCCCGTCATGCGCGCACGAGGTGCACGCACTTCCTTCTCCGGCGCTGCCACGGTCCTGAGCTTAGGGGCCGCGCCCGGGTTCGACTAAAGTCAACGCCGCAGTCCGTCGTGGTGTAATCGGCAGCACCTCTGATTTTGGTTCAGATAGTTCAGGTTCGAGTCCTGGCGACGGAGCATTTCTGATCGCGAGCGTGCGTGTCTGCTGCGCGACACGCCGCCCGAACCGGCACAACGCGCACGCTCGCGCGGAAGTGAGGAGCCATGACGACACGAGGCGAGACCGCGGTCATCGTCCTGGCGGCGGGAGCCGGCACCCGGATGCAATCCGACGTGCCGAAAGTCCTGCATACGTTGGCGGGCCGCAGCATGATCGCGCACGCCCTGCACGCCGTGGCGAAGGTCTCCCCTCGCCACCTGGTGGTCGTCGTCGGCAAGGACCGCGACCGCGTCATTCCTGCGGTCGCCAGCCTGGCCGCCGAGCTCGACCGCACCATCGACATCGCCGTCCAGGACGAGCAGCTGGGCACCGGGCACGCCGTCACCTGCGGGTTGGCCGCCATCCCCGAGGACTTCGAGGGGACCGTCGTCGTGACGGCGGGAGACGTCCCACTACTCGACGCCGACACCCTCGCGGGACTGATCGACGAGCACGCAAGCAAGGTGGTGGCGGCGACGCTGTTGACCACGACGCTGGCCGACCCCACCGGCTATGGCCGAATTCTGCGCACCCAGGACGGCGAGGTGACGAGCATCGTCGAGCAGGCCGACGCCTCCGACTCCCAGCTGGCGATCCACGAGGTGAACGCCGCCGTGTACGCATTCGACGCCGCGACGCTGCGCTCGGCGCTGACCAAACTGCGCTCCGACAACGCGCAGCGCGAGCTCTACCTGACCGACGTCATCGAGATCATCCGTCGGGACGACCAACAGGTGCGCGCCCGGCATGTGGACGACAGCGCACTGGTCGCGGGGGTCAACGATCGGGTCCAGCTCGCGGACCTGCACCGCGAGCTCAACCGCCGCATCGTCGCCGACCTCCAGCGCAGCGGCGTGACCGTCGTCGACCCGGCCACGACGTGGATCGACGTCGACGTGACGGTCGGTCGCGACTCCGTCATCGCCCCCGGCACGCAACTGCTGGGCACCACCCGCATCGGCGCGCGCTGTCAGATCGGGCCCGACACCACCCTGACCGGCGTGGCCGTCGGCGACGGCGCCACCGTGATCCGCACCCAGGGCTCGTCGTCGACGATCGGTGACGCCGCCGTCGTCGGTCCGTTCGCCTACCTGCGGCCCGGCACCGAACTCGGCGCCGAGGGCAAGATCGGCACCTTCGTCGAGACCAAGAACGCGACCATCGGCGCCGGGACGAAGGTGCCGCACCTGACCTACGTAGGGGACGCCGACATCGGCGCGGACAGCAACATCGGCGCCTCCAGCGTGTTCGTCAACTACGACGGAGAAACCAAGCGGCGCACCACGATTGGATCTCACGTCCGCACCGGATCCGACACCATGTTCGTCGCCCCGGTCACCGTCGGCGACGGTGCGTACACCGGTGCGGGCACCGTCGTCCGGGAGGACGTGCCCCCTGGTGCGCTGGCCGTCTCGGCGGGCCCGCAGCGCAACATCGAGGGCTGGGTCGCACGAAAGCGCCCCGGTAGCGCCGCAGCGGAAGCGGCCCGGCAGGCCATCGAGCACCCCACCGACTAGCTCAACTACGGGCTGGCCACCAGTTGCGCTGGCCCAACATCACGGCGATCGACGGCACCACGAGGGTTCGGACGACGAAGGTGTCCAGAAGCAAGCCGACCCCGATGATGAACCCGACCTGCGCGATGTTCTGCAAGGACGCAGACGTCATCCCGAACGTGGACGCGGCGAAGATGAGTCCAGCCGAGGTGATGACCGAACCGGTGGCCGTCACCGTCCGGATCACGCCCGTGCGGATACCGCGGGTGCTCTCCTCACGCAGGCGCGAGATGAACAGCATGTTGTAGTCAGCCCCCACCGCGACGATCATCACGAACGTCAAGGCCGGTACGGCCCAGTAGATCGGCTGGCCCAACAGGCCCTGGAATACCAGCACGCCCGCCCCGAGCGCCGCGCCGTAGGTGAGCACCACGGTGGCGATCAGATAGAGGGGTGCGACGACTGCCCGCAACAGCAGGCACATGATCGCCACGATGACGAGCAACGTCACCACCACGATCTCCTTGAAGTCGCGAATGAACGTGCGCTGAAGGTCCGCGTTGAGTGCCGGGAATCCACCCACGCCGATCTCCGCGCCTGCGAGCTCGGTATTGGGTGTGGACTCTGCACCGACTCGCTTGAGGTCTCCGACCAGGTCCATGGCTGCGGTGCTGTATGGGTTGAGCGTCGACTGGATGAAGTACACCGCGGTGGTGCCATCGGGGGTGAGGAAGCGGTCCGCCGCGGTGCGGAAGTCAGGGCTGTCGAGCAGCCCTGCCGGGAGGTAGAAGCCCGACCCCGAGGAGCCGGTGGAATCACGCCTCACTTCGTGCAGGAACGCAGCGGCCCGACCCATGGCGCTGGTCGAATCGTGAAGTCGGGTAGCCAGTTCCCGCGTCTTGTCGCCGAGTGCGCGCATTTCCGCCGGGGTGACGCCGAGCTGCTGCAGCTGCCGCAAGGAGGCGCTGGCGCGTTCGTACCTCGCCCTCAGGCCGGGCAGCTCGTCCAGGACGGCCGAGATCTCGTCGACCCGACGGGTGAGGTCGGAAAACGACTGATCGGTCGAATTCGCCCGCAGGGCGCGGGCCAGCTCGCCGATCTCGTCGAGTACCCGGACACGGTCGACGTTCGCAAACGACGAAAGCCATTGCTGGTATTGGGCGCAACGCGGGTTGCCCGCGCAGGCGGGGCTGACGGCCAGCGCGTCCCCGATCGGGCCGACGACGTCAGCGCCGGTGCGGGCGTCCGCGAGTGCGGCGTCGATGGCCGGTCCCGTCGCGTCGAGTTGGTCGATGAGAAGTGTGGTTTCGCGCAGTTGGCGCAGCAGCGGCCGATACCGGTTGAACTCGGCGGAGACCGCTGCGGCGTCGTCGAGCAGCTGCGGAATGACTCGCTGCAATCGAGACAGGTCGGAGCCGGTGAACTCGCTGACCATCGACGATATGACGGTGGAGGTCTCCACGATGCGATCAAGCTGCGGTTGCAGATCGGTGGCCAGTTCGCCGCGGACGCGGTCGACCTGAGTTCCGATGGCGCCGATCTGCCACGACAGGGTGGCGGGGCCGAGGGTCTGGCCGTCGGGCCGGGTGATGCCGACGACCTTGGCCACGCCGGGCAGCTGTGACATCCGTTGGGCCATTTGGTCGAGGTCGGCCAGCCCACGCGGGGTGCGCAGATCGCGGTCCGCAGTCACCATGACGAACTGCGGTATGACGGCGTTGGCGTCGAAGTGCTGACTCAACAGCTGGTAGCCCTCACCGCTCTCGGTGCTCAGTCGGGCCACCTGGGCCTGGTCGTCGTAGCCGAATTCGACGAAGCCGGCGCACCCGGCCAGCACCGCGAGTATCAGCAAGCTCGCCGTCAGGGTCCGCGCGGGATGGCGTACCACCTGAATGCCCGTCTTCCGCCAATGATCTCGGGTCCTTTCGGCGCGTGGCATGCCCCAGCCACGTCTGGCGGCCAACGCGAGTAGCGCTTGCGCCAGAGTGACGTTGGCAAGGAACGCCACGACGATGGCGGCAGCGATGGCCGGCCCCGCCACGGCGAGCAGTGCGAGCTTCGCGGTCAGCTGGGCCATATTGGCGACCGCGACGGTGGCCGCTGCGGCGAGCGTGACGCTGCTGACGGACCCGCTGGCACAGGCGATCGCATCGGTGGGCGCCATACCCGCGCGGATGCGTTCGTGATAGCGGCTGAGAAGGAACACGGTGTAGTTCACGCAGGCACCGGCGAGGATCGTCATCATGAGCGCCGAGGAGAAGGCCGACAACTTCAACAGCCCGAAATGACCCATGGTGGCCAGTAATCCGCGAACGACGATCAGCGAGAGGCTCATGACGATGAGCGGTACCGCCGCGGTGAAGAACGAGCGATAGACGAGAAGCAGTAGGGCGGTGATCGCCAATGCGACGATGCCGGCGATCTTGGTCAGATCGCCGAAACTGCTTTCCGCCATGTCGCTGAAGGTCGCGGTGGGGCCGGTGACCTTGGCCGTGACACCGGAGTCTGCGAATGTCTGCTCCACGGTCGAGCGAACCCGTTGCAGCGCGATCAAGCTGTTCGGCGAGCCGATCTCGCCCTGCAGGCCGACCAGCATGAACCAGGCCTGACCGTCCTCGCTCATCACCTGCGCCCGCGCCGACGGCGCGCTTGCGGCGATCGGGTCACTCAGCAGGTCCTGGACGAACCGCACCGACCGCGTATCTGCGCGGAGTCGTTGCACGGCGGCCTCGTAGTGCACCCGCGCCGAGGGCGTGAGCCCGTCGGGGTCCCGCATCACGATGATCGCCGAGTTGTCGATGCCCTCTTGCCCGAACCGGTGACCCATCTCCTGCATGACCGTCGTCGCGGGGGTGCCGGTGGGCATGGGACTAACGGCGTTCTCCCTGGTGACGTTCTCCAACGAGGGAACGGCCAGCGTGAGCGCGGTGCCGATCGCCACCCACAGCAGCACCGTCAGCCATGGACGCCGGGTCACCACTCGGCTCAGCCGCTCGAACCGTGGACTGTACTGGTGCGCCACTAGCCCACCGCTGGGATGAGCGTCGGAATGTCGAGTCTCGGCATCTGGGGCAGACCGGGGATGGCTCGCGTGTCCATCACCGTGTAATCGAGCCGATCGGCGTGCTCGGAGTCGGCCGACACGGTCACGACGTAGCGCGGACCCAGGTACATGTCGCGTCCCATCACCGGTTCGACCTGGTAGCCGCCGTCGCGCAACAGGCGCACGGCGCGTTCCAGCGCACCGGGCGCTGCGTCGGTGACCGTCAGCGACAGCGACTTGTCGACCGGGCCGGGGCCGACCCGGTATCGCCCCGGCGGCACGGGCACGTCTCGCGGAAAGGCTGCGGGCAACGCTGCGGTGCCCGGCGCCGGCTGTGGCGGACTGCTGACCGGACCGTAGCTGGGCAGCTCGACGTCACCGGTGAGCGCGTTCCCGCAGGCCGTTGCCACCAGCGCCGACAGGGCCAATGCGGCGCACACCCTCGGTACGGTGGTGCTGCGTCTACCCCTCGCCAAGGCTGACATGCTGAAACAATAACCGTCTCTGCGTTCCAGAGCTAGCACGCATCGCGGAAGGAGCGACCGTCATGACACACGACGCCGACGCCGGCACCGCCAACGAGGTGCAAGCGATCCTCGCCGCCGCCGAGGAGGAACTGACCCTGCTGGGCCTGCGCCGGTCGAGTGTCGACGAGATGGCCCGAAAGGCGGGCGTCAGCCGCAGCACGCTCTATCGCCGGTTCAAGGACAAGGAGCACCTGGTGGTGGCCGTGATCAACAAGGTCGGCAACGACGCGGTCACCGAGCTGGAGACCGCAGTGTCCGGCTGCGGACCCGAAGAGGTCGTGGTCGCAGCGTTCTGCACCTATGTCCACATCCTCAACACCCGAAAGATATTGCGGCGGTTGCTCATCGGTGGCGAAAGTGCGCTGCCCCACGAGCTGGTCCGCATCCTGGAGCGCACCCTCACCGAGCTACTGGTCAGCCACCTGGCGACGCTGCTCAAGGAGGCGGGATCGCCGAAGCCGGACGAGGAACTACTGGTCATCTCCGAGCTGCTCTTCAAGATCAGCTTCGCCTATCTGGGGCGCCAACCCTCCCGCTTCGTCTCGTTCGACGATCCGGCCGCAGTCCGCGCTTTCGCCACGAAGCACCTCGCGATGCTCATCCGCGAGAACTGAAGAAGACTCCTGTCGTTTGCCTTCCAATAACCCGGCTACGATTGCGCGGTATCGATCCCCTACGCCGAGGGCAGCCCAACGTGAGCCACGACTGGACCGACAATCGCAAGAACCTGATGCTGTTCTCGGGGCGCGCACATCCCGAGCTCGCCGAACAGGTCGCCAAGGAACTGGACGTCAGCGTCACCGCGCAAACGGCCCGCGACTTCGCGAACGGCGAGATCTTCGTGCGCTTCGACGAGTCGGTGCGAGGTTGCGATGCCTTCGTCCTGCAGTCCCATCCCGCCCCACTGAACAAGTGGCTGATGGAACAGCTCCTGATGATCGACGCGCTCAAGCGTGGCAGCGCCAAGCGGATCACCGCGATTCTGCCGTTCTACCCGTACGCCCGCCAGGACAAGAAGCACCGCGGACGCGAGCCCATCTCGGCCCGCCTGGTCGCCGATCTGTACAAGACCGCAGGCGCCGACCGCATCGTCTCCGTCGATCTGCACACCGACCAGATCCAGGGCTTCTTCGACGGGCCCGTCGACCACATGCGCGGCCAGTCGCTGCTCTGCGGATACATCCGTGACAACTACGCCGATCACGACATGGTCGTCGTCTCCCCCGACTCCGGCCGCGTCCGCGTCGCGGAGAAGTGGGCCGACTCGCTGGGTGGCGTGCCGCTGGCCTTCATCCACAAGACCCGTGACCCGCTGGTGCCGAACCAGGTGAAGTCCAACCGCGTGGTCGGTGACGTCCGGGGCAAGACCTGCATCCTCACCGACGACATGATCGACACCGGCGGCACCATCGCCGGTGCGGTCAAGCTCCTCAAGGAGGACGGCGCGGCCGACGTCATCATCGCCGCCACCCACGGCGTGCTGTCCGACCCGGCTGCGCAGCGTCTCGCCGACTGCGGCGCCCGCGAGGTAGTGGTCACGAACACGCTGCCGATCGGCGAGGACAAGATGTTCCCGCAGCTGACCGTGCTCTCGATCGCGCCGTTGCTGGCCAGCACCATCCGCGCGGTGTTCGAGAACGGGTCGGTCACGGGACTATTCGACGGAGATGCCTGACTCCGTGACGGTGGTTCGCTTCGCAGCCGTGGTGACGACGGCGCTGGTCCTCGCGGGCTGCGGCACGGCCAACCGTGATGCCGCGTCCACGTCGGCAGAGTCGACGACGTCGACGAGCTCGATTCCCGCCATGACTCCGGCGGCGCCACCCGCCCCAGCGCCGGACACCGGACGCCCGGTCGCGTTCAAGGACTACCTCGCCTCGATCAACGTCACGGGAGAACCCGTCCACCTCGACCAGGCCCCCGGGCTCACCGTCACGGTCCCCGTGCCCGACGGGTGGGCACAGACCAACGATCCGATGTTCGCCACCGGCGTCGAATTCATCCAGCCCGTCGGCGCCGAGAGCTCGCTGCCCTCGGTCACCCTGATGGCCATCCGGCTCATCGGTGACTTCGACGCCAAAGAAGCCATCCGCCATGCCAATTCCGATGCACTGGCGCCCATGGCTTCCAACGTCATCGAGTCCTACGACGACTTCGACGGGTTCCCGTCCGCGGCGACCCAGGGCGTCGCAGGTGGCGATCAGCAGTACAGCCGCATCGTGCTGGCCGATGTCCCCTCGACGAAGCAGCGCTACCTGGTTCAGCTCACCGCGACGACGTCCGCTGATCAGCCGATCGATCAGTCACCGCAGTTGAACGCCGTCGTCTCCGGCTTCAAGGTGGCGGTGTCGTGAGGCCGGCACGGATCGTCGGAGCCGCAGTCGCCGTCGCGCTCACCGTCGCCGGGTGTGCCCCGACGGCGCCGGACTACAAATCGATCTGGACGACGACCACGACGACCACCACCGCGCCGAGCACCGACAAGCCCATCTCGCTGTCGACCTACTTCGAGAACATCGGCATCACCGGCGCGCCCGTCGCACCCGACAAGCTGACCGACCTGACGGTCACCGTTCCGGAGCCGCCGGGCTGGAAGCCCTACTTCAACGTCAACCTGTCGCCGGGAACACGCACCATCGCGAAGGGCGACACCTACCCCACGGCGATGCTCTTGGTGTTCCAGTTGGACGGCAACTTCGACGTCGCCGAAGCGCTGAAGCATGCCAACGGCGACGCCGAGTTGTCGCAGAACTTCAAGCAACTCAACGCGTCCACCGACAACTTCCGTGGCTTCCCGTCGTCGATGATCGAGGGCACGTACGACCTCAACGGCCAGCGGATGCAGAGCTACAACCGCATCGTGATCGCCGATGGCACCCCCGCCCGGGCCGGCCTACCCGGGCAGAGGTATCTGGTGCAGCTCACCGTGACCGCGTTCGCCGATCAGGCGCAGGCTGACGGGCCGGACATCGAAGCGGTCATCAAGGGCTTCACGGTCGCCAAGAAGTAGAACTGGGAAACGACCTGGCTATCCTGGGCGGCATGAGTGACTGGACCGCCGCAGACCTGCCCTCGTTCGCCGGCCACACCGTGATCGTGACCGGCGCGAACAGCGGGCTCGGTGAGGTCACCGCGCGCGAACTGGCACGCGTCGGCGCCAAGGTGATCGTGGCCGTGCGCAACCTCGACAAGGGCAACGCCGCGGCGGCCGGCATGCCCGGTGACGTGGAGGTGCGCAAGCTCGATCTTCAGGACCTGTCCTCGGTGCGGGAATTCGCCTCTCGCGTCGACTCCGTGGACGTGCTGGTCAACAACGCCGGCATCATGGCGGTGCCCTACGCGCAGACCGTCGACGGCTTCGAGAGTCAGATCGGCACCAACCACCTCGGTCACTTCGCGTTGACCAACCTGCTGCTGCCCAAGATCTCCGAGCGGGTGGTGACGGTGTCGTCGATGATGCACCTGCTCGGGAAGATCAGCCTCAAGGACCTGAACTGGAAGTCACGGCCCTACTCGGCGTGGCTGGCCTACGGCCAGTCCAAACTGGCCAACCTGCTCTTCACCAAGGAGCTGCAACACCGTCTCGACGCGGCGGGCTCGACGGTCCTGGCGGTATCCGCCCACCCGGGTTACTCGGCAACCAACCTGCAGGGCCACGCGGCGGGCAAGGTCAGCAGCACGCTGATGTCGCTGGGCAACAAGCTGGCCACCGACGCAGACTTCGGCGCCCGTCAGACGCTGTTCGCCGTCTCGCAACCGCTGCCCGGCAACAGCTTCATCGGCCCGAAGTTCGCCATGGCCGGGCCGACGGGGCTCTCCGCGCGCAGTCCGCTGGCCAACAACGCCCACACCGCGACCGCGCTCTGGAACCTCTCCGAGCAGCTCGTCGGAGTCGGATTTCCACTCTGAGCTGCCCGTGCGCTAGCCTTGCGGACGATCACGGCGAGGGTGGACCCATCGGACCACCGTTATCGACGGGAAACGATTCGCAGCTCGGCTGCCTCTAGTCGCCCTCACCGTGCCACCAGACGAACCGGCACAGGAGCGACATCACATGGCCAAGACAGCGGCCCACGCAGAGAACAACCTCACCGCTGAGGTCCGTACCAAGACCGGCAAGGGCGCCTCGCGCCAGGCCCGTCGCGACGGCAAGGTGCCCGCGGTGCTCTACGGCCACGGCGCCGATCCTCAGCACCTGACCCTGCCTGCGCGCGAGTTCGCCGCGGTGCTGCGCAACTTCGGCACCAACGCCGTCCTCACCCTCGACATCGACGGCAAGGAAGCCCTCGCGCTGCCGAAGGCGATCGAGATTCACCCGATCCGCCGCAACATCCAGCACGTCGACCTCATCATCGTCCGTCGCGGCGAGAAGGTGACCGTCGAGGTCAACGTCGTCGTCGAGGGCGATGCCGGCCCGGACACCCTGGTGAACCAGGAGTCCAACACCATCGAGATCGAGTCCGACGCGATGTCCATCCCCGAGAACCTCACGCTGTCGGTCGAGGGCATCCCCGCCGGCACGCAGTTCCTCGCCTCGCAGGTGCCGCTGCCCGACGGCGTCACCCTGATCTCCGATCCCGACCTGCTGGTCGTCAACGTCATCCAGGCGCCGACCGCCGAGGACCTCGAGGCTGAGGGTGGCGGCGAGTCCGTGGAAGAGCAGGCCGACGACGCCGAGGCCGCCGAGGGCGAAGACGCAGAAGCCGAGTCCGACTCCGAGTAGCACGTCCGGAATCGACAAGTGGCCGAACCGCTGCTGGTGGTCGGCCTTGGCAACCCGGGGCCGCGTTACGAGACGACGCGGCACAACCTGGGTTTCCTCGTCGCCGACATCCTCGCCGATCGCCTCGGCTCGGGTTTCAAGGTGCACAAGCGCTCCGGGGCCGAGGTGACGACGGGTCGTCTCGGAGGGCGGTCGATCGTCCTGGCCAAGCCGCGCGTGTACATGAACGAGTCGGGGCGCCAGGTCGGCCCGTTGGCCAACTTCTACTCGGTGGCCCCGGCCGACGTCATCGCCATCCACGACGAGTTGGACATCGACTTCGGTCGGATCCGGCTCAAGCTGGGCGGCGGCGAAGGCGGCCACAACGGGCTGCGCTCGGTCGCGTCGGCGTTGGGCACCAAGGACTTTCAGCGCGTTCGTGTCGGGATCGGGCGGCCCCCCGGCCGTAAGGACCCCGCCACCTACGTGCTGGAGAACTTCACCGCCGCCGAGCGCCCGGAGGTCGGGCTGATCTGCGAGCAGGCCGCCGACGCCACCGAACTGCTGATCGAGTTGGGCCTGGAGACCGCGCAGAACACCGTCCACGCCTGGGGCTGATCCCCCCCGCTTGCCGCGAGCGTGCGTGTCGGTACGCGACGCGCCGCGTGGAATTGGCACTTTGCGCACGCTCGCGGCGGCGTCAGCGCTAGCTCCGGCCAGCGATCCCGCTGTCGACGACCTTGGTCGGCTTGTGCGGAAACCGCTTCTCCGCGTGTTCCTTGGCCGCCGAATTCGGCAGCACGTAGAGCGTCTCCCGTTTGTCCTGCAGCGGTTTGAGCACCAAGTCCATGAAGCCCTTCCGGTCGTCGAGATACGGCTCGATGACGTCCTCCCCCGCGGGGCATACCGCCAAGCAGTAGGCGGCCTTGTAGTTCGCCTTGAACGACAGGCTCTGCCACATCGACGCATTCTCCGAATCCGTGACGCGGGAACGGAAGTCGGCGGCGTCGGTGCTGTCGGCGATGGTCTGCACGTAGTCGGTGAAACCACCCATGAACTCGCGGTAGTTGTGCACCGAGCACGCGACGAAGTCGAACTCGCCGTCCTTGCCGATGGCCCCGACCGGGCATGCCGCAACGCAGAGTTTGCATTCCAGACACGGCGAATAGTCCAGCGGCTGACCGTAACTGCTGATCGGCGCGTCCGCCAGGATGGTCGCGAGCAGGATGAAGTTGCCATACTTCGGATGGATCACATTGCGATGGATGCCCATGACGCCGAGTCCGGACGCCACCGCGACCGGCTTGTGCGCGACGACCCAGATGCGACCGGGGAAGCGATCCATCTCCATCGGGAAGGTCGCCGACGGGTTCAGTGCGCGGTGGCCGGCGTCCTGCAGGGCGCGGGTAATACGGTGTGCGGCTTCGTTGATGATCTCGCCGGTGCGATGGAACTCCTGGTTGGCGACGCTGCGCGCGACGGATCGGACGTTGTCGCGATTCATCCGTACGACCAGCGAGATGAAACTCCTGGCGCCGGGCAGCGCGGATTCGACGTGGTCGCGTTCGGACTCGAGGTCGGGATTGTCGACACTGGCGAAGGCGACGTCGTCGGCGCCGGCGGCGAGGCAGATCTCGCGCAGCCAGTCGGCATCGATCACGGTCGGAGCCGGATTCGACGGGCGGGCGCGTACCTTTCGCACGGTGGGATGGGCGGCGATTCGACCTGGTAAGCGATCCGGCATACTGGGTATGGTACACAATACTCAGCTATCGTAAAGATCCGGCCTGGGCCCGTAAGGATTGCGTTCGGATCGCGCTCCGTCAGTCGTGTAGGGCGTAGACCTGAAGGCATGAACGATTCGACGGACGGGTCCCGCTGGCGTCGACTGCTCGACCGCGGGCCCGCCTGGGGCACACTTGCCGTTTCACCGACGCGCTACGGAGTCACCCGCTATCGGCTCGACGTGTTTCCGCCCGGCATCTCTCCCGACGACCGGATATTGCTTCGCGCATGGCGCGCATGGCCGGTCTGGGGCATGGCGGTGTTCTTGGCGATGGAGATCCTCCTCGTGCCCACTCTCGGCGCATGCCCAGCACTCTCGATCTCCACCGTCGTCTTCCTCGGCTCCGGAGCGGTGCTCGCGGCCACGACGGCAGCCACCCGTGGCGGTGTGCGGACCCTCTCGGCGGTCCGCATGGCGGGAGTCCGCGGCACTGCGATCGCCGAGGGCTTCGACGTGCTGCGCTCACTCGCCCACGACCTGGCAGATGCCGACCGCGCCCTCGCCGGGGGTGAGATCGACACCGTCGCACACGAATTCCTGGTGTGGCGAATCTATGATCGGATGGCCGCCGGCGCTCCCGCGCACATCTAGTCCGACGTGCGACGACGCGGCCGGTCATAGACGGCCTACGCCACGTTCGACAATGCGACAATCAGGCGT
This sequence comes from Mycolicibacterium sp., assembly GCF_016462545.1. Taxonomy (GTDB): domain Bacteria; phylum Actinomycetota; class Actinomycetes; order Mycobacteriales; family Mycobacteriaceae; genus Mycobacterium. The sequence goes on from NZ_JAEMTA010000083.1 coordinate 15,501, forward strand.
GGGCGACTACGTGACTCTGCGCCGGGAGGTGCTCGGCAGGTTCATGGCGATCATGGAGGCTCTCGGCGGTGGTCGAGACCTCGACGACGTCCTCGAACTCGTCGCGAAGGCCGTTGTCGACGTCATCGGTTTCGACGCCGTCGCCGTGAACATCCGCACGTGGTCGGGGGACCTTCGAGTTCAAACCGTCGTGGGCCCCCCGGAGCTCGAAGCGCTGCGCGGCGGGACACTCTCCCACAGCGGATGGCTCGACCTCCTCGATTCCGGCGAGCCGTGGGGCGAACTTCGTTTCCTGCGGACGGTGCAGCTGGACGAGGACATTCCGCATGTCGACCCGTGGCGCGAACGACTCGTCGAAGCCCGGCCCGGAGCCGCGGGGGACGACACCGAACCCTGGCAACCCGAGTTCGCCCTTCTCGCACCCATGTGGCTTGGCCCCGAACAACTCTCGGGTGTCATCAGCGTCGACATGCCACGTTCGGGTCGCACTCCAAACTCCGAACAACGGGCCCTGCTCGAGCTGTTCGCCAAGCACGCAGGCGCTGCCGTCGAACGCGTGCGCGCAGTCGCCCTCGCCAATGACGGCGCGAGCTTGTACCGAGCGGCATTCTCGGCCTCACCCGCCCCTACCGCGGTGCTCGACGAGGCGCTCCGACTGATCGACATGAACGCCTCGTTCCTGGACATGGCGGATGCGTTGGAATCGGATCTCTTGGGTCGTGCACTCACCGATGTCATCGTCCTCGACGATCCGGATCGAGTTCTCTCAGACCTCGCCCTGCTCGCATCCGATCAAGGAATGGTCGTCGGCGAGGAGTGCCCATTGCGCCACCCCCGCGGCCACTCCTGGGAACGTTGGGTCCACGTTGCGGTACGCCGTGTCGACGGACTCGCCGCCGACGCCCGCTATGTGTGCATCGTCGCCGACCGGACGAGCGACCGCGCCTCGATGAATGAAATGCGCCGACGCGCCGAACACGACCAGTTGACCGGACTCAAGGTGCGATCCGTGGGATTGAGCGCACTCGAGCGCATGTCTGCCCAGTTCGCCGACGGACCAGGGTTGATCAACACTGCCGCCGCCCTCCTCTTTTGCGACCTCGACGACTTCAAGTCCGTCAATGACACCGCCGGCCACCTGGCCGGCGACCGGGTCCTCGTGCAGATCGCCCAGCTGCTTGAGCGGTACGTCGATGAATGCGATGTCGTATGTCGCTGGGGTGGTGACGAATTCGGCGTCGTCCTGAGCCGCCCATCCCTGCAGTCCATCGTCGACGTGGCGCATGAATTGGTGGACGCCGTGCGCACCGCCGCGGCCAACGCCGCCGATGACGACCCCATTCGCCTAGTGGGACTCTCGGTCGGGATCGCCGTGTTCGAGAAGGCAGCGGACCCACACGAGATCGTGCTGGCAGCAGACGCTGCCCTGTATCGATCCAAGACGCACGACAGTCAGCGCGTGCACCACGAGGTGCTCTAGTCCGACGTGCGACGTCCGTAGGCGCGCAACGCGAACGGCGCGATCACAGCCGTCATAGCCAGCGACCACAGAATGGTGGCCAACACCGGATGATGCAGCGGCAGTTGAGCCTCCGATGGCGCCGCCGGGCCGTTGCCCCACAATTCCCGCGTTGCCTGCGCCAGCGAGGACACCGGGTTCCACTCCGCGATGACCCGCAGCCACCTGGGCATCGGTTCGGTGGGCGCAAAGGTGTTCGCGAGGAACGTGATCGGAAACAGCACGGTGAACATCACGCCGTTGACCGCCTCGACCGACCGCATCAGCGACCCGACGAGGATGCCGAACCAGATCATGCCGAAGCCGAAGACCAGGATCAGCGCAAAGGCCAGCGCCGCGTCGACGACACCGCCTCGGATGCGCCATCCGATGCACAGCCCGGTGACTGTCATGACCAGGATGCCGATCGAGGAGTGGATCAGGCTGGCGACGCTTCGGCCGATGAGCACCGAGGACCGTCTGATTGGCAGCGACCGGAAGCGGTCGATTATGCCCTTCTCGACGTCGGCGGTGATGCCGGAGGCAACGACGAAGGCCGTGAACACGATGGTCTGGCACATGATGCCGGGCAGCAGGAATTCGCGATACGACGCCCCGCCGGTGTTGGCGATCGACGCACCGAAGACGAACGCGAACAACAGCACGAACATGATCGGCTGCACGGTGACGTCGCTGAGCATCTCCGGCATACGTTTGGTGTGGATCATGTTGCGCTTGACCATGATCCACGATTGCTGGAAGACGGAGGTCTGCTTGATCCGAGGCCGCGACGCCTCGGCGGCGGACGGTGGCGCAACGGTCGTCATTCTCAGCTCTCCTCGTTCTGGTCGTCCTCGGCACGGTGGCCGGTGAGCGACAGGAAGACGTCGTCCAAGCTCGGCCTGGACAGCCCGATGTCGTCCACCTCGATCCGGCTGTCCTGCAGCCAGCCCGCCACCCGCGTCATGTCGGCGATGCCCTCCGCCGCCGCGGTGAGCTGGCGCGCTCCCGAGTCCACGTGCACCTCGATGCCCGCCCTGGCCATCACATCACGAGCGGTCGACAGGTCGGCCGCGTGCGAGACCGTCACCACCAGACTGGCGTTGCCCGCCTGACGTTTGAGTTCCAGCGGCGTCCCCTTGGCGATGATGCGACCCCGATCCATCACGACGATGTCGTCGGCGAGTTGATCGGCCTCTTCGAGGTACTGAGTGGTCAGCAGCAGCGTGGTACCGCGAGAGACCAAGTCGCGCAATACATCCCACAGATCAATGCGGCTACGCGGATCCAGCCCGGTCGTCGGCTCGTCGAGGAAGAGCACCGGCGGGGAGGCGATCAGACTCACGGCCAGGTCGATACGGCGTCGCATGCCGCCCGAGTAGGACTTGACGGGCCGGTCGGCCGCGTCGGCGATCGAAAAACGCTCCAGCAGTTGGTCCCCCAGCCGGGCGACGTCTCGGCGGCCGATGCCGTACAGGGCACCGATCATGCGGATGTTCTCGCGGCCGGTGAGAAGTTCGTCGACGGTGGCCGCCTGTCCCGTGAGGCCCATGTTGCTGCGCACCATCGCGGGCTCGGTGCGGACGTCGTGGCCGGCAACCCGCGCGGTCCCGCTGGTGGGCTCGCAGAGCGTCGTCATCATCCGGACGGTGGTTGTCTTGCCGGCGCCGTTGGGGCCGAGGAGACCCAGCACCGTCCCCTGCGGCACGGCGAAGCTCACCCCGTCGACGGCGGGCCGCTCCGCGGGATCGTCACCGAATTTCTTGACCAGGTCGATGGCCTCGATCGCAGGGGCATTCATTGGTCAACCGTAGCGAGCCACCCCGACGACCGGCCATCGCATTTCCATCGCATGCAGTGGCAGACCCACCGTCGGCACCGAACTCTTCGGCGGCGCGAGCGTGCGCGAAGTGTCACCACGACCGGCGAGTCGACGTACCGACACGCACGCTCGCGGTGACGGGGCGAGGACTAGGTGACGAGCGAGACCGAGTTGGCGCGGCGCAGTTTGCCCGACGGTGTCTTCGGGATGGTGCCGGGTCCGAGGACTACGACGTTGCGGGGCCGCACGTCGACCTCGGTCACCACCTCGTGAGCGACCTGATGCTCGATGCGACGCACCTCGATCGGGTCCTCCCAGGCGTTGGACTCCACCGCGACGGCGAATGTCTCCCTGGAGTGACCCGCGTCGAGCCGGACCGCCACGGCACAACCGGGGCGGACGCCCTTGACGCGACCCGCGGCGCGTTCGATGTCGGTCGGGTAGATGTTGCGCCCGGCCATGATGATGACGTCCTTCACGCGGCCGCAGACCACGACGTGGCCGTTCTCCATCTGGTAGCCGAGGTCGCCGGTGTCGTACCAGCCGTGCTGGTCCTGGGCGGGCAGGAAGCCACCCATGGTGATGTAGCCGGGGGTCAGGGATTCGCCTCGGAGCTCGATGACGCCGACGCCGCGGGCGGGCATCACCTCGCCGTGCTCGTCGACGACGCGCGCCTCGAGGTCGCGCAGCAGCGGGCCGAGAGAGGCCAGGCGACGCGTGTTGCCCTTGGTCGACGGCACGGCGCGGCGCAGGGCGGCCAGCAGGTCGGCGTCGACCTCGTCGACCACCAGGCCGGCGCCGCACTCCGAGAAGGACACCGCGAGCGTGGTCTCGGCCATGCCGTAGGCGGGCAGGATGGCGTCGGGCCGCAGGCCGAAGGGCTTGCCCGCGTCGAGCAAGTCCTCCACGTCGGCGGGTTCGACCGGCTCGGCACCGGACAGGGCGAAGCGCAGGGTCGACAGGTCGAACTGACCCGGCTCGGCCTGGTTGCGCAGGCGCTTGGCGAACAGCGCGTAGGCGAAGTTGGGCGCCGCGGTCATGGTGCCCTTGTACTTGTCGATCAGCTTGGCCCACAGCAGCGTGTCACGCAGGAAGTCCATCGGCGTGACCTTGATGAGCTCGGCGCCGAAGTACATGGGGATGGTGAGGAAGCCGACCATGCCCATGTCGTGGAAGCAGGGCAGCCAGCTGA
>NZ_JAEMTA010000004.1:0-181388 GCF_016462545.1 Mycolicibacterium sp.
TGGTCTCCCGAGTGCGCTTCGCCCTCATCGAGGGACTGAGCCAGGAATGAATTCGCTTGTGGAGCCTAGGAGATTCGAACTCCTGACATCTGCCTTGCAAAGGCAGCGCTCTACCAACTGAGCTAAGGCCCCTCGATGATCAGGCCGGCTGATCAGCGGCCACGTGCCATACCTCGACACCGCTGCGGGACTTGATGATCAACGCACCGGCGATGAGCAATGCGAGCACCACGAACAACCTCACAGTGCACCCTTCTCGGTAAGGCAAACCGTGGGCCTGGGAGGACTCGAACCTCCGACCTCTTCGTTATCAGCGAAGCGCTCTAACCACCTGAGCTACAGGCCCGTACACACATACGGCCGAGGGACGAGGTTACCGTAACGACCGCCGTCGTCCCAAACCGCCGCCGATCAGTCCCTGTCGGCGAGGGTCACCTCGATGCCGCCGACGAGGTCGGTGGTCAGGTTGTAGATGAATGCCCCGCAGCTCGCCATCGCCGTGAGCAGCACGATGTTGACCAAGCCGATCAGCGCTGCGCCGCCGAAGATCGTGCCGCTGGAGACCAGTTCGCCGCCGCTGCCGCTGGCACTGGTGAGCAGGTCGCCCACGTTGCTGTTCAACTTGCTCCACACACCCATGCCGCCAAGGACCAGGTAGAGGAAGGCCACGGCGATCATCCACACGAAGAACAGCGCCACGCTGAGCACCAGCGAGACCTTCAGCACGCTCCACGGATCGAAGCGCCGGATCTGCATGCTCGCGCGCACCGGTCCCTGCGTGCGGCTGGCTGCGGCCGCACGGGTGGCGGGAGCGGCCGGGCGGGACGACGGCTCCACGGCCGTGCGCTCGGCCCCGGGCTTGCGGGCCGTGCGGGGTGCGGGTCCCGACAGGTCGGGCAGCTCACTCGCGTAGGCCTCGGAGCGTCCGCCGTCGGTACGGTCGGGCCGGTTGGGCTGGCTGGCGTCCGCGTCCCGGGCCGGCGCGGTCTCGCGTGCTGGGCCGTTGTCGCGTGGCTGAGGCTGCGCCGGTCCCGAGGCAGGCCCACCCGCGATGAAGCGATTCAGCCGCGCGTCCGCATTGGGCGAGTTGCCGGGGGAGTGCCCCGCCGCAGCCCCGGCTCTCGGACCGTCCTGCGGCCGGGGTCGCGCGGCCGTCCCGCGCTGCCACGGAGGCGCGTCGCCGGACTGCGGACCGGCCTTCACGGGGCCACTGTCGTGGACCCCGTTCGAGCCATTGGTGCTGCCCGGTCCATCGCCGGTGCGCGGTGGTCCAGGTTCGTTCGGTGAACCCACCTACGGCTCCTTAGCTCGGGTCAGTCTCGGCATCCTGGTCGGACACGTCGTCGTCCGCATCCGCATCTTCGTCGGCGTTGCGAGCAACGGCAATCAGTGTGTCGCCATCACCGAGGTTCATCAAGCGCACACCCTTGGTCTGCCGCCCGGCCTTGCGCACTTGACGTGCCACGGTTCGGATGACACCCCCACCGGAGGTGATGGCGTACAGCTCGGTGTCCTCGTCGACGATCAACGCTCCGACCAGAGTGCCACGTCGGCGGTCGTATTGAATCGTCAGGATGCCCTTGCCGCCGCGGCCCTGGGCCGTGTACTCGTCGATCGCCGTGCGCTTGGAGTACCCGCCGGATGTCGCCACCAGCAGATACGTACCTTCGCGAACCACGTTGAGCGACAGCAGCGCGTCCTCTTCGTTGAAGCGCATGCCCTGCACGCCGGAGGTGGCGCGACCCATGGGGCGCAGCGCCTCGTCGGTTGCGGAGAACCGGATCGACTGGCCCTTCGCCGACACGAGGAGCAGGTCCTCCTCGGCCGAGCAGAGCACGGCGCCGACGAGTTCGTCGCCTTCGCGCAGGTTGATCGCGACGATTCCGCCCGAGCGGTTGGAGTCGAAGTCGGTCAGCTTGGACTTCTTGACCAGACCGTTCTTCGTGGCGAGAACGAGGTACGGCGCATCCTCGTAGCTCTTGATCTGGATGACCTGGGCGATCCGTTCCTCCGGTTGGAACGCCAGCAGGTTGGCGACGTGCTGGCCACGCGCCGTCCGGGACGCCTCCGGCAGCTCGTAGGCCTTCGCGCGGTACACCCGACCCTGAGTGGTGAAGAACAGAATCCAGTCGTGGGTCGAACCGACGAAGAAGTGCCGGACGATGTCGTCCTGCTTCAGTCCGGCACCCTGCACACCCTTGCCGCCGCGCTTCTGGCTGCGGTAGAGGTCGGACTTGGTGCGCTTCGCGTACCCGGTCTCGGTGATGGTGACGACGACCTCTTCGCGGGCGATGAGGTCCTCATCGGCGACGTCGCCGTCGGCCGGGATGATGCGGGTGCGGCGATCGTCGCCGTACTTCTCGACGAGTTCGGCGAGTTCGTCGTGCACGATCGCACGCTGGCGCTCCGGCTTGGCCAGGATGTCCTCGAGGTCGGCGATCTCCGCCTCGATCTTGGCCAGGTCGTCGACGATGCGCTGGCGCTCCAGGGCCGCCAGGCGCCGCAACTGCATGTCGAGGATCGCCTGGGCCTGGATCTCGTCGATGTCGAGGAGCTCGATCAGGCCGGTCCGCGCGACGTCTACGGTCTGCGACGCTCGGATCAACGCGATGACCTCGTCGAGCGCGTCGAGTGCCTTGACGAGTCCGCGCAGGATGTGGGCCCGCTCGTTGGCCTTGCGCAACCTGTAGGTGGTCCGACGGACGATGACGTCCAACTGGTGCACCACGTACAGGCGGATCAGCTGGTCGATGCGCAGGGTGCGGGGCACTCCGTCGACGATCGACAGCATGTTGGCACCGAAGCTGGTCTGCAGCTGGGTGTGCTTGTAGAGGTTGTTCAGCACCACCTTGGCCACGGCGTCGCGCTTGACCTCGACGACGATGCGCAGACCCACGCGGTCACTGCTCTGGTCTTCGATGTTGGAGATGCCTGCGAGCTTGCCGTCGCGGACCTGGTCGGCGATCGAGGTGATGAAGTTGTCGTGGTTGACCTGATAGGGCAGTTCCGTGATGACCAGAAGGGTCCGACCCTTCGAATCCTCCTCGACTTCGACGACACCCCGCATCCGGATCGAGCCGCGGCCCGTCGTGTAGGCGTCGTGAATCCCTTGGGAGCCAACGATCAAACCGTAGGTCGGGAAGTCCGGACCCTTGACGCGCTCGGTGACGGCGGCCAGCGTGGCCTCTTCGTCGGCCTCGAAGTTGTCCAGGCACCAGAAGACCGCTTCGGACAGTTCGCGAAGGTTGTGCGGCGGCATGTTGGTCGCCATGCCGACGGCGATACCGCCCGAACCGTTGGCCAGCAGGTTGGGGAACCGGCTGGGCAGGACGGTGGGCTCCTGCACCCGACCGTCGTAGTTCGGAATGAAATCGACTGTCTCCTCGTCGATTTCACGCAGCATCTCCATCGCCAGCGGCGTGAGACGGGCTTCGGTGTACCGCATGGCGGCCGGCGGGTCGTTGCCCGGAGAGCCGAAGTTACCCTGCCCGTCCACCAGTGGGTAGCGCAGCGACCACGGCTGCGCCATTCGGACCAGGGTGTCGTAGATCGACGAGTCACCGTGCGGGTGGTAGTTCCCCATCGTCTCGGCAACGGAGCGTGCGGATTTCGCGTGTCCGCGGTCGGGCCGGAAGCCCGAGTCGTACATCGCGTAGAGCACGCGGCGGTGCACCGGCTTCAGGCCGTCTCGCACCTCGGGGAGGGCACGGCCGACGATGACGCTCATCGCGTAGTCGATGTAGCTGCGCTGCATCTCCTGCTGGATGTCGACCGGTTCGATACGGTCGGTGGTCACGCCGTCGTCGCCGCCGGGCGGCAGGGTGGTGTCTGTCATGTGCTCCTCGCTCTTCTATGAGCAGCTGGGAATGGATCGATGGGTCAATCGGCCTCAGACGTCCAGGAAGCGAACGTCTCTCGCGTTGCGCGTGATGAAGCTGCGGCGGGCTTCGACGTCCTCGCCCATCAGGATGGAGAACAGTTCGTCGGCTGCGGCGGCATCATCGAGCGTGATCCGGCGAAGTACCCGGGCACTGGGATCCATGGTGGTCTCCCACAGTTCCTTGGCATCCATCTCGCCGAGGCCCTTGTAACGCTGAATACCGTCCTCGGCGTTGATCTTTCGGCCGGCGGCCCGGCCGGCTTCGAGCAGACCGTCGCGCTCGCGGTCGGAGTACGCGAACTCCGGCTCGCTGCGCTGCCACTTCAACTTGTACAGCGGCGGCTGCGCCAGAAAGACGTGCCCATTCTCGATGAGCGGCTTCATGAATCGGAACAACAGCGTCAGTAGCAACGTCGAGATGTGCTGACCGTCGACGTCGGCGTCGGCCATCAGGACGATCTTGTGGTAGCGCAACTTGGCGATGTCGAACTCGTCGTGGATACCGGTGCCCAGGGCGGTGATGATTGCCTGGACTTCGGTGTTCTTCAGCACCCGGTCGATGCGGGCCTTCTCGACGTTGATGATCTTGCCACGCAGGGGGAGGATCGCCTGGTACATCGAATCGCGGCCGCTCTTGGCGGAGCCGCCGGCGGAATCACCCTCCACCACATAGACTTCCGACAGCCGCGGGTCGGTGGAACGGCAGTCGGCCAGCTTGCCGGGAAGACCGCCGATGTCCGTTGCGCTCTTGCGCCGCACCAACTCTCGCGCCTTGCGCGCTGCCATCCGCGCCTGGGCCGACGAAACCGCTTTGTTGACAACGGTCTTCGCTTCGGCCGGGTTGGCCTCGAACCAGTGGCTCAGCTGCTCGTTGCAGATCTTCTGCACGAACGACTTGACCTCGGTGTTGCCCAGCTTGGTCTTGGTCTGTCCCTCGAATTGCGGCTCGGCGACCTTCACCGAGATGACCGCAGCCAAGCCTTCGCGGATGTCGTCACCGGTGAGGTTGGGATCCTTCTCCTTGAGAATCTTCTTGTCCTTCGCGTACTTGTTGACCACCGTGGTCAGCGCGCTTCGGAACCCCTCCTCGTGCGTGCCGCCCTCGTGCGTGTTGATCGTGTTCGCGAAAGTGTGTACGGACTCGGAATAGCCTGCGTTCCACTGCATTGCGATTTCGATCTCGTGGCCGGGCCCCTTGCCGTCGAAGTCGATGATGCTCTGCTGGATCGGCGTCTTCGTCCGGTTGATGTGCTTGACGTAGTCGACGAGACCGTCGGGGTAGTGGAAGGTCCGGTGCTTGACCTTGTGCGGGGCCTTGGCCTCCGCCTCCTTCTCGTCGGCGGACTTCGGCGCCGCCGCGGTGTCGCTGACGACGTCGTCCACCACGTCCTCGGCCGTGACCCGCTCGTCGATGAGGTCGATCGTCAGACCCTTGTTGAGGAACGCCATCTCCTGCAGGCGCCGTGCCACGGTCTCGAAGTCGTAGACGGTGGTCTCGAAGATGTCGGGATCGGCCCAGAAGCGAATGGTGGTACCGGTCTTGTTCGACGGTCCGCCCTGCTTCAAGGTGCCGGGAACGGAACGGTCGTAGTACTGGAACCATTCGGAACCGTCGCGCAGCACCGTGGCCTCGAGCCGCGTCGACAACGCATTGACCACCGAGACACCGACCCCGTGCAGGCCACCGCTGACCGTGTATCCACTGTCCTCACCGCCGAACTTGCCACCGGCGTGCAACTGCGTCATCACGACGTCGATGGTCGGAACGCCGGTCGCGTGCATTGCAACGGGGATGCCGCGGCCGTCGTCGGTGACCTGGACGCTGCCGTCACCGAGGATCTTGACGTCGACCCGCGTGGCGTAGCCGGCCATCGCTTCGTCGATCGAGTTGTCCACGACTTCCCAGACCAAATGGTGCAGACCGCGTTCGCCGGTGGAGCCGATGTACATGCCCGGCCGTTTGCGGACGGCTTCCAGCCCCTCCAAGATGGTGATGGATTGGGCACCGTAGCTGTCGGCAGCGGTCTTCTTTGGGGCAGGCACGTTGGACGCGTCTCCTTGGTCTTTAAGCAGGGGATGCCAGCTAGGGCGCAGAGCGCCCCCGCGAGTCTTCGGTAAGTCTACCGTCACGCACCGTCCAGACTGACTCAGAGGCGGCGTTTCCAGACACCTAAATGAGCCGTGCGCGGAATTTTTCGCTTCCAGTTGCGTCCCGACGCCCGAGAAGCGGCCTTCAAACGTTGTCGACGCTCTGAGAACCGACCGCCAGACCGCTACCCGTAGGTGTCCCTCGGACCTCTGCCCGGCACGTTGTACCTCCCCTTGCGCCACGTCGGCCCGGCCGGACCGACGATCTTCAGGCTGGTGACCACTCCGTCGCCGACCGCCGCTGCGATCTTGGCCAGAATCTGAGCCTGGACCATCCGCAACTGCGTCGCCCATGCCGTCGACTCGGCCTCCACGGTCAGCACCCCGTCCCGCAGGGCCGCCGGGTTCGCATGGTCGGCGATCTGGTCTCCGACGACCGTCGCCCACTGTCCGAATACCGACCCCTCGGCCACCCGCGGCGACCATCCTCTGCTCTTGGCCAGCTCGGAGGTCGCCCTGCCCAGCGGCTGGGGATCCCGCGAGTCGGGTCCTGGTCCGGACCACCGTCGGCGCGAACCCCGAACGGGAGCGGCCTTCCCCGACGACGTCCGGCCGCGTCCGACGTCCTTGCCTTGACTTCGAGCCGCACCCCGCGCCTCCTCGAGAGCGCGCCGCACCAGGTCCATCCCCTTGAGGTGCGCGAGGTGTGCCGGTGGTTCCGCCGACTCGCCGCGGGGATCATCGGGTGTATCGGTCACCCAGTCACCTCCGACACTCGACCGGAGTCGTCGTCGCGCATGCCGACCATCATCCGTCGGGCATCCCAGTCCGGCGGGATGTCCTCCGCGACCGCCGCCGTCACCAAGACCTGCTCCGCGGACTCCGCCACCTCGACGAGCGCACGCCGCCGCGAGTTGTCCAGCTCGGCGAAGACGTCGTCCAGCAGTAGCACGGGATCGCTTCCCTCGGACCGAAGTAGTTCATACGCAGCAAGTCTCAGAGAGAGTGCCATCGACCACGACTCGCCATGGCTGGCGAAACCCTTGGCCGGTTGATCACCGAGCCGCAACTCGAGATCGTCACGATGGGGCCCGACCAGGCACACCCCGCGCTCCAATTCGGCCGATCGCTTCCTGGCGAGCTCTTCGAGCAAGCCGACTTCGAACACCTCGATATTCGGCGAGCCGGTGGCGGCTTCGGATTCCACCGCCTCGACCGAACTGCGGTACCGAACCGACGCCGGCCGCGATGCCGGCGCCAACAGCTGGTAGGCCTTCTCCATCTCGGGGGCCACCATGTTGACGAGGTCGACGCGGGCGGCGATGAGCTTGGCACCGTGGATCGCGAGGTGACCATCCCAGACATCGAGGGTCTCCAGGGCACTCGAATCCCCCCGAAATCGCGCACCCGCAGCACTTTTCAAAAGTGCTGAACGTTGGCGCAGCACCTTGTCGTAGTCGGCGCGAAGACCGCCGACCGACGGACGTCGGGTGGTGGCGAGCTCGTCGAGGTAGCGTCTGCGTTCGCTCGGGTCCCCACGGACCAGTGCCAGATCCTCCGGAGCGAAGAGCACCGCGCGCAACGCCCCCAGGATTTCGCGCGCACTCCGCACGGGGGAGCGGTTCAACCTGGCCTTGTTGGCGCGACCGGCGGTGATCTCCAGGTCGACGGCCAACTCACGCCCTTCGTTCACGACGATCGTCGAGACGATCGCGCGCTCGGCCCCGGCACGTATCAGCGGCGCGTCAGTTCCCACCCGATGAGAGCCCAGAGTCGACGAATACCAGAGTGCCTCAACGATATTCGTCTTACCGAAACCGTTCGGACCGACGAATACGGTGCGCCCCGGCTCCAGCTCCAGCTCCAATCGCGACCAGGAGCGGAAGTCGGTCAGGCCCACTTGCCGTACGTACACCTATCCGCTCCGAGTCACGTCATCGCCACACCACGGGTCAACCAGATTCACTGATCCTCTGAACCGCATGGCCGCCGAACTGGTTGCGAAGGGCCGCGACCGCCTTCATCGTCGGCGAATCATCTTGTCGCGACAGGAATCTGGCGAACAACGACGCCGCAATGGCCGGCACGGGAACCCGCAGTCGGATGGCTTCCTCGACAGTCCAGCGGCCTTCACCCGAATCGTCGGTATAGCCCCTGATCTCGGCGAGCTGTGGATCTTCCTTCAACGCCTTGGCCAGAAGCGTCTGCAACCAGGACCTCACGACGGTGCCGTTGGTCCATGCCTGGTAGACGGCTTGCGGGCTCGTGATCAGGTCCTCGGCGGCCAGCATCTCGTAGCCCTCGCCGTAGGCGGTCATCATCGCGTACTCGACCCCGTTGTGCACCATCTTCGCGAAGTGACCGGCGCCTACCGGACCGGCGTGCACGAAGCCGTCCTCCTGGGGTCCGGGCGGGCGGAGGGTGTCGAAGATCGGCATGACCTTGGCGATGTCCTCGTCACTGCCGCCGACCATCAGGCCGTAACCCTCGGTGAGACCCCAGATGCCACCGGAGACGCCGGCGTCGACGAACCCGATTCCCTTCTCCGCCAACAAAGCTGCGTGCGGAGCGTCTTCGGTGTACCGCGAGTTGCCGCCGTCGATCACCAGGTCGCCGGCACTGAGCACCTTCGACAGGCCGACGATGGTGCTGTCGGTGACCTCGCCCGAGGGCACCATCACCCAGACCACACGCGGCGCGGTGAGCGCGGCCGCCAGACCAGCGAGGTCGGGGACGTCCGTGACCTCGGGTCGTGGATCGTATCCGATGACCTCGTGTTCACCCTTGCGCAGGCGTTCACGCATGTTGAAGCCCATTTTGCCGAGACCGACCAGCCCGAGTTGCATGTGCGCCTCTTTCGTGGCGATAAGGCCGGTCAGCCCGGAAGCCGCACCGGCATCAACAGATACACGTAATCGGTCTGCCCGGCCGGGAAAGGACCGCTGGATCCGACATACGCGTCATCATCATCACCCGCCGGCCGCAACACCGCGGGACGACTGGATGTCGTGAAGCCGAACGTCACCTTCGGTGAATGCAACGATCCGAGACCATCGGTGAGGTAGGTGGGGTTGAACGCGATGGTGAGGGGATCACCGGAGAACTGCACCGGAAGGTCCTCATCGGCACGCCCTACCGCATCCTCGCCACCGGCCGACAGGCGGAGCGTGTCATCGGAGAACTCCATCCGCACCTGTGCGCCGCGGTCGGCGACCAAGGCGACGCGCTTGATGGCCTCGGTCAGTTCCGCGACACCGACGGTGGCCACCGCGGTGTGTTCCGCGGGCAGGAGTTGGCGGAACTTCGGGAATTCGGCGTCCAGGAGCCGGCTCGTCGTGCGCTTGCCGTTGCTCCGAATGCCCAACAGCCCGTCCTTGCCGACGGATGCGCCCGAGCCGAGCGACAGGTGCACGTCGGCTCCGTCGGTGCCGGCCCGGGCTGCCTCGGCGAGGGTCTTCGCGGGAACGAGAACGGCGGCTTCGATGTCCGCGGAATCCGTCGACCAGGTCAGCTCGCGCACCGCCAGACGGAATCGGTCGGTTGCCGCCAGGACGACCTTCTCACCGGAGATCTCCACGCGGATGCCGGTCAGCATCGGCAGCGTGTCGTCCCTGCCTGCGGCGACGGCCACCTGGCCGATGGCTTGTGCGAACAGATCGGAGGCCACGACGCCCGTCTCGTCGGGCAGCGACGGCAGGGTCGGGTAATCCTCGACGGCCATCGTCGGGAGCGAGAAGCGGGCGCTGCCGCAGCTCAGTGACACGCGGGTGCCTTCGACGGTCACGTCGACCGGCTTGGCGGGCAGGGACTTCGTGATGTCCGAGAGAAGCCTTCCCGACACGAGAACGCTTCCCGGAGAAGCGATTTCAGCTGCCACGCGCACCTCGGCGGACACCTCGTAGTCGTAGCCCGAGATGGTCAGACCGTCGTCGGATCCGGTCAGCAGCACGCCCGAGAGAACCGGCACGGTGGGCCGGGTCGGAAGGATGCGGGCAACCCACGCCACGGCGTCGGCGAAGTCCTCGCGGACCAGGCGAAACTTTAGATCGGTACCAAGCGTCGTCGTCGCCACGTCCACAAGTGTCCCCTTCAGTGAAACCCCAGCTATAAGCACTAGCAGCGGATCTACGGGTGTCTCACGGACGTGTCACCAGGCTGCGTTTCGACGACCGTTCCGGTTGTCGAAGACCCACCGTAGAGCCTTCTGCGTCAACTTGAAAGCTAATCGATGGGAGTGACGAGCGTCCTGTGAGGCCCACGTTCGGGACGGTCAACAGGGCGCGTTCCCCAGGTGCTTCTTTTAGAAGAGATAACTGATGAATAGATGAGTAACAGTAATAGGTGCTGTGGAAGCTGTGGATGGAAGTCCACCTTGGCTGGTGGGGTGTGGTGCGCGCTCGTGGGCTACTCGTGGACGGGTGATGCGTGTCATTCGGCGATCTGTGGACGGGCGGCCGGTGTGTGGACGGACGCAACGATGACGGACGCTTCGTCCACGGATTGTGCACGAGTAGTCCACGAGGCCGCGGTGTGACTGGTGAGGCGGCAGGGTCACGAGTTCTTTCGAAATTTCGGGCAGCGCGGCGCCGTCCGTCGTTCGAGTGGGGATGGTGCAGAGGGGATGCGGGGGAGATTCGGATCAGCGCTTGGAGCGCTGGCGGATCCTGGTCGTGAGTTCCTTGACGTGATCGAAGACCTCGCGACGCTGGGCCATCTCGCCGCGTATCTTGCGCTCCGCGTACATCACCGTGGTGTGGTCGCGGCCGAACGCCTGACCGATCTTCGGCAGCGACAGATCAGTGAGTTCACGGCACAGGTACATCGCGATCTGGCGCGACTGAGCGAGCGCCCTGGTCTTGCCGGGGCCGCGGAGCTCCTCGATGGTGGTTTCGAAGTACTCGGCCGTGGCGGCCATGATCGTCGAGATGGCGATCTGCATCGTGCTCGCATCCGAAATGAGATCGCGGAGAACGATTTCGGCGAGGGACTTGTCGATGGCCGCCTTGTTCAGCGACGCAAAGGCCGTCACGCGGATGAGAGCGCCCTCGAGTTCGCGGATGTTGCGCTCGATGCTGCTGGCGATCAGTTCCAACACGTCGTCGGGGACGTCCAGTCGGTCCATCTGCGCCTTCTTGCGGAGGATCGCGATGCGCGTCTCCAGTTCCGGCGGCTGGACGTCGGTGATGAGACCCCATTCGAAGCGGGTTCGCAGCCGGTCTTCCAACGTCGCGAGCTGCTTGGGCGGCCGGTCGGAGGAGATCACGATCTGCTTGTTCGCGTTGTGCAGCGTGTTGAAGGTGTGGAAGAACTCCTCCTGGATGCCTTCCTTGCCTTCGATGAACTGGATGTCGTCGACCAACAGCACGTCGATGTCGCGGTAGCTCCGTTTGAAGGAGGCCTTGCGGTCATCGCGCAGTGAGTTGATGAAGTCGTTCGTGAACTCCTCGGTCGAGACGTACTTCACCCGCATGCCCGGAAAGAGCCGCTGGGCGTAGTTTCCCGCCGCATGGAGAAGGTGCGTCTTGCCGAGACCGGACTCGCCCCAGATGAACAGGGGGTTGTAGGCGCGGGCCGGCGCCTCGGCGATGGCCAGGGTCGCGGCATGGGCGAAGCGGTTGGAGGCGCCGATGACGAACGTGTCGAACGTGTACCGGCGATTGAGGCTCACGTCATTGGTGGCGGAGTTCTGCGCGCGGTTGGTGAAGTAGTTCGGCCAACTCTCCTCGGCACTGGCGAGGGCTTCCTTGTCGTCGTCGACTTCGTCGGCGTCATGCAGAGCGTCGGCCCGAATCTCGTCGTCACGGGAGGAATCGGGCTCGGGAGTGGCGATGCGAACACCCAGCTCGACCCGCTGTCCAAGCCGACGGCTGAGACTGGAGACGATGGGCTCGCGTAGGTGTCGCTCGATCTCGTTCTGCACGAACGGCGTGGGAACCGACAAGAGGGCAAACCCCTCGGCGAGCACCAGCGGCTTGACGAGCTTCAGCCATGCCCTTTGCTGCGGGGTGAGGATCGGGGCCGTGAAGTCGGGTGCGATGCCCGTGGCCGGGTCGGGTGCCATGTCACCGTTGAGTTCGGCAACGACGTCGTTCCATATTGCGACGAACGGCGGGTCGGCGTCTGCTGTCAACGGAGACGTTCCCCCTCGTGGCCAGACAGGGTTGGCCGAATAGACAAAGCACGGATGTCCACATGGTTATCCACAGTTTGTGGATAACCGACACCCGTCATTGTGTCGTAGCGTACTGGCGTGGAGGCAGCGGTCCCGGGGCTCGTCACGGGGGTCGAGTTCACCGTGGGCTCGCGGTCGCGCGGCCGTCCTCACTTCTTCGTCAAGCGCCTTCTCGTCTGAGTTGGCCTTGGCAGAAGCTAACAGGTTTATTGCCGGGTGCCAACAGTTCTGCAACATTGACGGAGGCTTCCCGGAGGTCCGGTGTCCAATGGTGACTGGTGTGAAGAAAGTGGCGAATCAGTCACCGGGAGAAGCAGGTTTGACCTAGGGAAATCTCGTCAGTACCCTCGAACAGTCGCCCGAAAGAGGCGATACGGCTGCGACTCGGATCCTCGGGTTCACGCGCCGGGGCTAGCAAGCGAGACGAACGAAGCGTACGTACCGCGGCTGCTTCCAGACGGACATGACATCTTTCATGTGCGCGAGGGGGGTGGGCGCAATTATTGAGGAGATACAGCCGTGGCCAAGGGCAAGCGGACCTTTCAGCCGAACAACCGGCGTCGTGCCAAGGTGCACGGTTTTCGGCTGCGGATGCGGACGCGCGCAGGCCGCGCCATCGTGTCGGGCCGGCGCAGCAAGGGCCGTCGCTCTCTCACTGCGTGATTAGACGCAGGATTTAGCGCGGTGCTTCCGGCCCAGTACCGGATGACGCGATCGGCTGACTTCGACCTCACCGTCCGTCGTGGGGTACGAGCAGCGCAACCCGACCTAGTCGTGCATGCCTTGACTTCCCCCGGGGGCGCGTCTGACGCCCCGAAGATCGGTCTCGTCGTCTCGAAGTCCGTGGGAACGGCGGTGCAACGGCATCGTGTGTCGCGGATGCTACGACACGTCGCCCGCGAGGTGATCGCCGACCTGGGGCCAGGTGACAAAGTGGTGATCCGAGCGTTGCCCGGAAGCAGTCGTGCCATCTCGGCCCGGCTGGAGCAGGAGCTGCGGACTGCGCTGCGGCGAACGAACGCCCATTCCGGAGCCCGACGATGAAGCGCGGTGGGCTGGCACGCGGTGTCATCCACGTCATCGAGTTGTACCGCACGATGATCTCCCCGCTACGCCCACCGTGCTGCCGGTTCACGCCGACGTGCAGTGAGTACGCCGTCGATGCGCTTCGAGAGTTTGGGGTAGTCCGGGGGAGTTGGTTGTCCTTGGTGCGCCTGGCCAAGTGTGGGCCGTGGCACCGAGGTGGATGGGATCCGATTCCGGAGCGACGCGAGATGGGTTCTCGCCTGCGGGCGAAGTCCGGCGCGGTTGTGGATGGCGCGACGCTGAGGAGCGATTCGTTTGTTTAACTGGTTCAGTCTCGACATCATCTACTACCCGGTCTCCGCGATCATGTGGGTCTGGTACAAGGCGTTCGCCTTCGTCCTCGGCCCGGACAACTTCTTCGCGTGGGGCCTGACGGTGATGTTCCTGGTCTTCACGTTGCGCGCGATTCTGTACAAGCCGTTCGTCCGGCAGATCCGCACCACCCGCCAGATGCAGGAGCTGCAGCCTCAGATCAAGGCCCTGCAGAAGAAGTACGGCAAGGACCGTCAGCGGATGGCGCTCGAGATGCAGAAGCTGCAGAAGGAGCACGGGTTCAACCCGATCCTCGGCTGCCTTCCGATGCTCGCGCAGATCCCGGTGTTCATCGGTCTCTATCACGTGCTGAACTCCTTCAACCGGACGCAGACCGGTTTCGGCCGGCTCGGTCTGACGGTCGAGGAGAACCGCTCGCTGGGCAACTACGTGTTCAGCGCGACGGACGTCGGGCACTTTCTCGATGCACATCTATTCGGAGCGCCACTCGGTGCCTCGATGATCCAGACGGTCGGACTCGGTGCCTTCGAGGAGTTCAACCGCGCCGCAGTGATTGCGGTCGGTGTGCCATTGATGATCCTGGCCGGTGTCGCGACCCACTTCAACAGCCGCGCATCGGTGGCGCGGCAGAGCATCGAAGCTGCGGCCAACCCGCAGACCGCGATGATGAACAAGTTGGCGCTGTACGTCTTTCCACTCGGCGTCGTCGTCGGCGGGCCGTTCCTACCGCTGGCCGTCATCTTGTACTGGGTGGCCAACAACATCTGGACCTACGGCCAGCAGCACTACGTGTTCGGCCGGATCGAGAAGGAAGAGGAACTGAAGAAGGAGGAGGAGTTGGCGCGCCGCGCGTCCAATGCCCCCGCCCCCGGTTCCAAGCCCAAGGTGAAGCGCAAGAGGCCGCCCGCCAACGCGACTGCCGCCGAGAAGGCACGGGCGGCTGCCACCGACGTGACCGAGGACGGCGCCGTGCGGGATGACGTCTCGCCGGACGCGGTGTCGAAGCCGCTCCTCGACTCGAGTTCGGCGTCGACGTCCAACGGGAAGCCGACCGCGTCGAAGGCAGGCAGCGGCGCGAACCGAGCGCCGCGCCGTACCAACAATCGCCCCAAGAAGCGAAGGCCCTGAGAAGTCCCCGATTCATGCCGGCCCGCCGTGGCTGCTGATCGCTGAGAACGCAAGGAAGTAAGGACGAAGATGACTGACGCCGATACGACGGAACGTACCGAGGTCGAGGGCGCTGCGCCCAAGAGCGAGGATTTGGAAGACCGCTTGGTCGCTGAAGGTGAGATCGCCGGCGACTACCTCGAGGAGCTCCTGGACCTCCTGGACTTCGATGGGGATATCGACCTCGACGTCGAGGGTGACCGTGCGGTGGTGAGCATCGACGGCGGGAGCGATCTCGCCAAGCTCGTCGGCCGCAAGGGCGAGGTCCTCGACGCGCTCCAGGAGTTGACCCGACTCGCGGTGCATCAGAAGACGGGCGAGCGCAGCCGTCTCATGTTGGACGTTGCGCACTGGCGCCGTGGCCGTCGTGACGAGCTGGCTGCGTTGGGCGACAAGATTGCCCGTCGCGTGCTCGCGAGCGGGGAGCGCGAAGAGCTCGCGCCGATGACCCCGTTCGAGCGGAAGATCGTCCACGACGCGGTGTCGGCGGTCGACGGCGTCCGTAGTGAGAGTGAAGGCGCCGAACCATCGCGTCGTGTCGTCGTCCTTCCCGCCTAATCTGTCGAGTTACAACGATGTAGTTCGGGCGCGCTGCGGCAGCCGATTCGGAGGATGTTTCACGTGAAACATGGCGACCCGCCCCCGGCGCCGTACGCCGCGGCCGCTCTCTTCGGCGATCGTCTAGAGATCGCCAGCGAGTACGCCGCGATCTTGTCCGGTGCCGGTATTGAACGTGGACTCATCGGCCCGGGCGAAGTAGAGCGATTGTGGGACCGACACATTCTCAACAGCGCTGCCGTCGGTGAGCTTCTCGCTCCGGGGGAGAGGGTCGCGGACGTCGGCAGCGGCGCCGGCCTACCGGGTATCCCGCTGGCCATCAGTCGGACCGATGTCAGCGTCATCCTCGTCGAACCCCTTCTCCGTCGCGCAGACTTCTTGACCGAGGTGGTCGAACTTCTCGCGCTTCCTGTGACGGTGATCCGCGGCCGGGCCGAAGAACGATCTGTCCGGGATGCGGCCGGAGAGATCGACGTAGTTACGTCACGGGCTGTTGCCTCACTCGATAAGTTGACGCGGTGGTGTCTGCCACTGCTCCGTCCGGGTGGCCGGATGCTCGCCATGAAAGGCGAGCGGGCGGGTGCAGAGATTGAGGAACACCGCCGAGTCATGAGCTCGTTGGGTGCTGTCGACGTGAAGGTGATGGAATGTGGCGTGAACTACTTGGCTCCGCCCGTAACCGTGGTCGTAGCGGTCCGGGGGAGTCAACCGGGGGGCGGGGGCAAGAAGTCCGCGCCATCGCAGCGGAAGCCCGCCCGCACTCAAGAGCGACGATCACCACGGCCCAACGGGCCAACGAGGAGGAGCACGTGACACCACCGCCGGAGGGCGAGGGGATCGCTCCCGAACCCGTGCCACCCACACCGAAGTCGAATGTTTCACGTGAAACATGGCAGCCGCCGGCTGACGAGGCGTGGAAAAGTCCGGCGGTGGTCGACACTCCGATCGGAGCCGAAGCAGAGCGGGCCGTCCGGCTGCTCCACAACGCGAAGGGCCGCCAGCTTCCGCGGCCACCGCGGCAGAGGGTCTTCACGATCGCCAACCAAAAGGGCGGCGTCGGCAAGACGACCACCGCGGTCAATGTGGCGGCGGCGCTTGCGCTGCAGGGTCTCCGGACCTTGGTCATCGACCTCGATCCCCAGGGCAACGCCAGCACGGCACTCGGGATCGAACACCGACCCGGCACACCCTCGTCGTACGAAGTACTGATCGGGGAGATCACGCTTGAAGAGGCATTGCAGCAGAGTCCATACAACGAACGTCTCTACTGCGTGCCCGCGACCATCGACCTCGCCGGGGCGGAGATCGAACTCGTCAGCATGGTGGCGCGCGAAGGCAGGCTGCGAAATGCCCTGGCAAGTCTGCAGGAGTATGACTTCGACTATGTCTTCATCGACTGTCCACCGTCCCTCGGCTTGCTGACGATCAATGCGCTCGTCGCGGCACCCGAGGTGTTGATCCCCATCCAGTGTGAGTACTACGCCCTCGAAGGAGTGGGGCAGTTGCTCCGCAATATCGAGATGGTCAAGTCGCACCTCAATCCCCACCTCGACGTCACGACCGTCATCCTCACGATGTACGACGGACGCACGAAGCTCGCCGATCAGGTGGCCGACGACGTCCGCTCGCACTTTGGCGCCAAGGTCCTGCGCACGGTGATCCCGCGAAGCGTGAAGGTGTCCGAAGCCCCGGGCTATGGCATGACGATCCTGGAGTACGACCCCGGGTCACGCGGCGCGATGAGCTATCTCGACGCCAGCCGTGAGATCGCGGAACGCGCCGATACCGAGACGAAGGGACAGCAAGCATGACTCCGCCTCCCAAGCGCACCGGACTCGGCCGCGGACTCGCCTCCTTGATTCCGACGGGCCCGGGCGACGGCACGGGCAACAACAGCCCCGCGATGGGCGACGCCGCGGCCGACGTCATGTACGGCGGAGCACCGAAGGCACCAGCCGAACCCGTCGGCGATGTCGGTGCGGTGTACCGCGAGATCGACCCGGCGTTGATCGAGCCGAACCCGAAGCAGCCACGGCAAGTGTTCGACGGCGAGGCCCTCGCCGAACTCGTCCACTCGATTCGCGAGTTCGGCTTGATGCAACCGATCGTCGTACGCGCGCTCGACGCAGCCGGCGACAAGCCGCGCTACCAACTGGTGATGGGGGAGCGGCGTTGGCGCGCCGCGCAGGAGGCCGGACTCGAGGCGATCCCGGCGATAGTGCGGGAGACGGCCGACGAGAGCATGCTCCGCGACGCGTTGTTGGAGAACATCCATCGCGCGCAGCTGAACCCGTTGGAAGAGGCGGCGGCGTATCAGCAGCTGCTCGACGAGTTCGGCGTCACGCACGAGGAACTCGCGGTGCGCATTGGACGGTCCCGTCCGGTGATCACCAACATGATCCGGCTGATGCGTCTGCCGATCCCCGTTCAGCGCCGCGTCGCAGCGGGCGTGCTGTCGGCTGGACACGCCCGCGCACTCCTGGCGTTGGAAGCCGGGGCCGACAAGCAGGAGGAGTTGGCAGCCCGGATCGTCGCGGAGGGCCTCTCGGTCCGCGCAACGGAGGAGGCCGTCACCCTGGCGAACCGCGACGGTGGGCACGAGCCGTCTCCCGCTCAACGGCGCAAGCCGATTCAGATGCCGGGACTTCAGGATGTTGCTGAGCGGCTGTCGTCGGCGTTCGATACCCGCGTCACGGTCAGCCTTGGCAAACGCAAGGGCAAGATAGTCGTCGAGTTCGGGTCCGTCGACGACCTCCAACGCATAGTCGACCTCATGAACGCTGCGAAGGCATGACCGGTCCATAGCGGGAGTTACGTCACTGTGACACGACGAGTCGCCCGAGCCGTTGTCGTCGCCACCCAGAGGAGCTAAGCCCTTGTCTAGCAACGTGATTCGCGTGAGACGGGAGCTGGCGTGATGTTCCGACCCGAATGTGAGCCCCGCGCGTCGCACGCTCCTATCCTGAAGTGGCGGCCACGGTCGCCAGGCCGATCAGAAACGCGGAGAGTCTAGTGTCAGCACGAATCACGCCGCTGCGCCTCGAAGGGTTCGAGCAGTTGCCCAAGCACGCGCGCCGATGCGTCTTCTGGGAGGTCGATCCCTCGACCTTGCAGGGCGGTGACCACCTCGCCGATCCGGAGTTCGAGAAGGAAGCGTGGCTGTCCATGGTCATGCTCGAGTGGGGTTCGTGCGGACAGATGGCCGTGTCGTGCGAGCCGGAACAATCCGACTTCACCGCGTCGGCGTCCAGCGGTGACGAGGCCTGTCTCGGGTTCGCGTTCTACGCGCCGCCGCGAGCCGTCCCACGCGCCGCGTTCTTTCCGACCGGGCCCGTCAGCGCCGATGCCGTGTTGTTGACGACGGTCGGCGTGGAATCGGGAGAGGACGGCGACGGACTCACCCGGGCCTTGATGGCGGCGGTCGTCGGCGATCTGGTGCGGCGCGGTGTGCGCGCGCTGGAGGCCTTCGGACGGACGGCAGAGGTGACCGAACTGGCTGACCCGCAGCTGATTCCGCCCGATCTGCGTTCGGCGGTCGAAACGCTCGGCGACTGTTCGGTCGAACAATGCGTCGTCGACGCGGACTTCCTGGGCGACGTCGGGTTCGAAGTCGTCGCACCCCATCGGTACTTTCCGCGAATGCGGCTCGAACTGGAAGAGGGTCTGGGCTGGAAGGCCGACGTCGAGGCGGCGCTGGAGCGACTGCTGGTGAGCGCCCAATTGCAACAGCCCGTGGGGGCCGGCGCGGGTCCGTGCGTACGAGGCGGATCAGCCCTGCGCGGCGCGTCCGGCGGCCTGCTCGACCGATCGCTCGTGGGCGAGCAGCTCGGCGAAGGTGAACGTGCCCGTCGGACGGTCATTCTTGCCGAGCAGATAGAGCCGCTTCACGGCGGCGAGAATTCCCTCGGATAGCGAATCCCGAACCTGCGGAGACACCAAGAGGTCGCGGTCGTGCGGGTTGGTGATGTAGCCGACGTCGACCTGGATGGTCGGCATGCGCGTCAGGCGCAGCAGATCCCAAGTGCGTCCGTGGGTGCGGCAATCCCGTAATCCGGTCCGCGCCACCAGTTCTCGTTGAATGAAGTCAGCGAGGTTCCGACCGATCGTCGACACCGAACCGTGCGAGTTCCCGAAGTGGAACGATGCCACGCCGTTGGCGGGGGACTCGGGCAACGAGGCACATCGCAGGCTGATCATCAGATCGGCGCCAACGGTGTTAGCCGTCGCCGCGCGCTCGGCATCTGACGGACTCCGCCCCACCGGCCGAGACAGGAACGTCTCCATGCCGATCGCGGTCATGCGCCCCTCGAGACGACTTGCCAAGTCCCACAGGATGTCTGCTTCGCTGATCGGACCGCCGGGGCCACTCGTGATCAGACCATGGTCGTCGCCGCCGCGGCCCGGATCGATGATGATGCGCTTACCCGACAGTCGCGGACCCGAGCGGCGGACCAGCTCCTCCTCGCGGATGGCGTGCAGCGAGCCGCCGGTCACCCGAGAGCCGAGAAAGTACAAGGAGCGCAACGTCTCTGGGCCACAGATGCCGTCGGGATACAGGCCGTACTCCCGCTGATATGACATCAGACCGTTGTGTGTCTGCAACCCGAAGTGTCCATCGACCAGATCGGTGTAGAAACCAAGATCCTGGAGGCGCGCCTGCAGCGTCGCGACGTCGTCGCCGTACATCGGGGCACCGAACTGGTGCGCGAGCGTCCGCGCACCCAGCCGGTACGACGCTTCCTTCAGTGCACGGTACGTGGCCTCACCGACGACGCCGTCGACGAGCAGACCGCGATGCTGCTGGAAGGCGCGGACCGCGTGGTCCAGATCATCGTCGAACACGTCGAAGGCCACGTGCTTGCCGGTGGTCAGATCGTCGTCGGGGCTGTCGAGCAGGCCCAACGCAGCCAGCGCCGACCGAATCTCGACCACCGGGACTCCCCGATCGCCGCGGCGCAGACTAGACATGGGCTGAATTGTCGCAGACAAAGCCGATAATTAAGAAACCTCCAGGCCAATCGGAGACCGGCCAGTCTTGATCGTGCAGGGTCGATTAGACCTCGTCGGACAGTTCGCGCAGCAGCGCTGCCTTGCCCTTCGTGCCGACGATCCGCTTGACGGGCTTGCCGTCCTTGAACAGGATCAACGTGGGAATGGACACGACCTGAAAGTCGCGCGCCGTTCCGGGGTTGGCGTCCACGTCGAGCTTGGCGACGGTCAGAGAACCAGCCTTCTCGGTGGCGATCTCCTCGAGCACCGGGGCGATCATCTTGCACGGACCGCACCACGTCGCCCAGAAGTCGACCAGCACGGGCGTGCTGCTGGACAGGACGTCACTGGAGAACGAGTCGTCGGTGACGGCAACGGTGGCGCTGGTGGTCTCACTCATGTGGGGCTCCTTGATGTCGGGTTCGGTGGGGTCAGTCTTGCTCGGCGAGCCAACGCTCGGTGTCGATCGCGGCGGAACAGCCACTGCCCGCGGCAGTGATCGCCTGCCGGTAGGTGTGGTCGACGAGGTCACCGCACGCGAACACGCCCTCGACCGACGTACTGGTGGTACGGCCCTTGACCTGCACGTAGCCCTCGCCGTCGAGGTCGACCTTGCCGCTGACGAGCGTCGAGCGGGGATCGTGGCCGATCGCCACGAACACACCCGTCACGGCCAGCTTCGACTCGTCCCCGGTGACGGTGTCCTTCAGACGCAGTCCGGTGACCTTCGGCTCGCCCTCCACCTGCGTCACCGCGGTGTTGGTGAGGAAGGTGATCTTCGGGTTGGCCTTCGCCCGTTCGAGCATGATCTTGGACGCGCGGAACTCGTCACGACGGTGGATGAGCGTGACACTGCTGGCGAACTTGGTGAGGAAGATGGCCTCCTCCATCGCCGAGTCGCCGCCGCCGACGACGGCGATGTCCTGGTCTCGGAAGAAGAAGCCGTCGCACGTCGCACACGTGCTGACGCCGGTGCCGATGCGCTCCATCTCGCCGGGCACGTCGAGTTGGCGCGCCGCCGCGCCCATGGCGAGGATGACGGACCGGGCCTGGAACGTCTCGTCGCCGACGGTGACCGTCTTGACCGGGCCGTCGAGCGAGACGTCGTCGACGTCCTCCATGCGGAGATCGGCACCGAACCTCAGAGCCTGCTCGCGCATTTGCTCCATCAACTCGGGGCCGGTGATGCCCTCCTTGAACCCGGGATAGTTCTCCACCTCGGTGGTGGTCATCAGGGCGCCGCCGAACTGCACACCTTCGAATACCAGCGGGTTGAGCTGGGCTCGTGCGGCATACACGGCCGCCGTGTAACCAGCGGGACCGGAGCCGATGATGATCACGTCGTGGACGGTGGTCGAGGAAGTCATGTCCGCCTTTCTGGGTACGCCTATAACACCAGCGTAGGCCCGGCTGTTCCCCGCGCGCTCCCGGGACGCGTCAGGGATGGTCGACGACCCTGCTGGCACGCAGGCCCGTGTCGATGGAGCTGCAGCTGGGTGCCACCACGACGGCGTTGAGCCTCCTCGGCGTGTCGCCGGGAAGCAGAATCAGCACTTCGGACGTGCCGTTCACGTCGACCGGTCGAGCGCCGAGCACCGACGTCGAGGTGGGGTAGCCGAGCCCGCTGAGGCACGACACCCGACGCTGCGGGTCGGCGAGGACCCCGAGGTCGGGGGGTTGGCTCAGGAGGTCGACGATCTGCTCGTCGGACAGCGGCAATCCGTCCGACGCGCCGGACTGTTCGCGTGAGCCGTCCCGGATGAGGGCGACGGTGCCCACCGCGGCCGCGGCGAGGATCGCGGCGACGCCGACCGCCGCGGCGATGCGTCGGGGGCAGGGCGACGGAGTACGCGTGGGTGGAATGGCTCCGGCCGGGGGCGCTGCGCGCAGTGTGGCGCCGATCCGGGCGGTGACCTCGGCTGGGATGTCGGGGGCCGACGCGACGTCTGCGCCGAGGTCGGCCACGCTGCGGCGGACGCGGTCCAGTGCTGCGAGGCGTCGTGCGACGTCCGGCTCGGTACGGGCCCGTCGGCGCAGCCGGGCGGCCGTCGCGTCGTCGAGCAGTCCCGCCTGCAGATCGGCGAGTGCATCGAGTGGCACGGGTCCGTCCCCGTCGCGTGCCTCGCCGTCCATGGGGCCAGTGTTGCACCGACCCCCGTCGGGAATTCCCGAGAAGGTCCCCTCGTTGCTCCTTCAACAAGAGGATGCTTGGGCCAACGGCCCACCACCAGTGATCGAGTCGTATCTACGAATGAGGCCCACCGACATGCGCAACCTGCAGCGAATGCTCGTCATCGGAGCGTTCGGCATCGCGTCGGCCTCGGGGCTGGTCGCCCTCGACGCCGCCTCGACGCCGCGGTCCGATGCCCTGGCGTGCGACATGAACGTGGTTCCTTACGATCCGTATCACCAGACCTGCGGCATCCCGAACCAGATTCCTACGGCGCCGGGTCAGGCACCGGGCGCAGGAGCCATCATTGCGTGCCGCAACATCCCGGGCTGCCTGTCGCAGGCCGTCAACGGCCCACAACTGGTCTCGGTACCTCAACCGGACACCAGGGTGCGCCAAAGCCGCTGAGCGTCAACGGCCCTCGACCCGAACGGTCGGGGCATCGTCCTCGAAGTACTCCAACGTCTTGGCCAGTTTGGCGCGTGCCCGGGAGCATCGACTCTTCACGGTCCCCTCGGGCACCCCGAGGAGTCGAGCGGTCTCGGCCACCGAATAGCCCTGCATGTCGACGGCCACCACGACGGCACGCTGTTCGAGGGGCAGCCGCAGCAGGGCCCGCTCGATCACCAGCGCAGTGTCGATGCGCGGCGTGGGATCGCCGAGGTGGTAGCCGTCGTCCTCCAACACCGTTGCGACGTGGGACTTGTTGCGGCGCAAGCGGTCCAGACAGGCGTTGACCACGATGCGATAGAGCCAACTGCTGACGGACGCGTCGTAGCGGAAGGTGGGCGCGCGGCGATGCGCGGACAACATGGCGTCCTGAAGCGCGTCGGCCGCGTCCTCGGGATTGCGGCTGGTGATCCGAGCGAGCCGGTACAGCTGCCGGTGATGGCGGTAGAAGAGCTCCTCGAAGGCGTACCGATCGCCGGCGACGTGCGCCACGAGCAACTCGGCGTCGGTCCGCTCTGGATCGACCGTGCCCCGGTTGCTCCCCACACACGAACACTAATCAACCCTGGACACGGGTCCTGACACTTCTTTCGTCCGTCAGGACGCGGGCTTGACCGTGATGTTGGAGATGGCCGTCTCACTCTTGCCGCCCACGTTTCCGAGCGTGGTGATCCACACCAGCACGTTCGACACGGGCTGCGGATTGCTGATGGTGATCGTGTTCGACCCGGTCTTCATCGGCGTCGGTGGACTCAGTTCGGTGGTCTCGTCGAGCGTCGCGGGAGTCGCCGACGCGGCCGAGCGGATCTGGATGGACGTACCGGTGCTGTTCAGATCGAGGGACACCGACCCGATCGCCGTCGGCTGCGGCAGTTGCAGAAGCAGTCCGACGCCGTTCTTGAAGTTGGGGAACGGCACCGAGTCGCTGTACGTGTCGGTCTGCCACGCCGTGGTGGGACTGCCGTCGATCGCGTTCCCGGCGTCCGCCGGGTTGTCTGCCTCGCCACCGGGTGAGAAGACCGTTGCCCGAACGGGTTTCACGGTATTCGCACTTGGGCTGCCGCTGGTACTGCTCGACGGGGCGTTGAGGCCCAGTTCTTCCTTGTCCAGTGGTCCACCGACGTCGCTGAACACGCCCCGCAGCACGGTCGCGAGCACGATCAGCGCCACGATCAGGATGGAACCGGCGACCGCTGCACCGATGAGCACGCCCTTCTTGCGTCGGGCCTTGGCCTCGGGATCGTCGTCACCGAGCGGGTGGGCGCGAGGGGCCTCGCGTTCGTCGATCGGCGCGATCAGCTCGGTGCGGTCGGCCACGGCGGTGGCCTGCTGCAGCAGGTTCAGCAGCGTGGGCGCGGACCTGATCCCGCCGTTCTCCTGCACCGCGCGGACGGCGGCCGCGGAGATCTGGAAGGGAATGGCGCGATCCATCGCGCGTGGCTCGACCGGTTCGCCCGCGGCGTCGACGTCGGCGGGCTCCATCCCGCTGCGCGTCCCGGGTTCGGGAAGCGGCCACCGGTTGACCAGCAGTGCGTACAGCGCCGCACCGATGCCTCGAATGTCGTCCTCGGGAGTGGCGGCGGGCAGCGTGGCCGGGAACGCCAACGCGACGTCGCCCTCGATGCTGACGCGGATGCGGCCCGGGTGATCGATCGACAGCGCCACGCCTGCCCGGTGGGCGGCCTCGGCCGCGGCGGCCAGCGATTGGATGGCCCTGGCGCCACCGATGGCCGACGGGGCCGTCTCGGCGACCTCCGCCAGCGACCCGCCGCGGATCCACTCCGATACGACCAACCCACCCGAACCGGTGTGCGCCACGTCCAGTACGCGGGCGATACCGGGCACGTCCAGCGCACTCAGCCGCATCGTGCGGGACAGGATCTCGACCAGCTCGTCGTCTGGCAGCACCGCGTCGGGGTCGACGAACGTCAGCGCGACCTGACGGTCCAGTGCCGTGTCCACGGCATGCCAGAACTGCAGATGAGGTGGCCCGCCGTGGAACACCAGCAGGCGATAGCGGCCACCGGCGATGGTCGCACCGGGAATGAGGTGGACGTCATCGTCGGCGGTGGCGGCCTCGATGGGGGGCTCGTTCGGCGGGCCGAAGGCCATGGGTTCGCGGGTCGGGTCGCCGCCGTAGTCGGCGGGCGGGCGGCCCGACGGCGGGAGGTGTGACTCGACGGGCACGTCTGGCTGAAAGTCGTCGACGTTCTGTCGAGGGATGCGGGTCGTGGCGCCTGCGTCGGGCGCGGAACCGCCTGCGGGGTCATCGGTCACCGCTGGTCCTCTCCGTAGCCCGGCTCCGGCTGGTCCTGCCGGAGGTCCACCTCTGCCCGCCAGGTTATTTTGACGCGGCCGTAATGAAGGCGAATTGCTCTGATCAGCGTACGTGAGCGGCCCATCCCCACGCGGTCTGTCCGGAACGCTCGTCGCCGATGCCACCGACGGCGTGGGCGCGCCGCGACCGAGTCGCCGACGGATCGCGCCCGCGGCGGCTTGCGCGTCGGGGACCCTGGCCAACACCAACACCGTGGCGATGATCGGCACCATGATGAGTCCGAGGAGCACCAGCCGCAGGATCGACCCGCCGCCTCCGGCGTTCTCGGTGAGGGAGTCCAGACCGAGCAGGCGATCGGCGGCGTGCGCGACCACACCGGCCGCCAGGGAGGCCGCCGTCGTGACGAGGATGGTTCGCACCACCTCGAGGCTGATCAACCTGCCACCGGGCGGCTTGAGGTTGGCCCGCAACATGACATGGCCGACGGCGGCACCGGCGAGGAAGCCGAGACCGTTGGCGAGCCCGAGATACCCGGCGATGAGTTCGGGATCGTCGGTGACGAACGGGGTCGCCAGCGAGGCGATGATCTTGACCGAGGTGATGACGACGATCAGCAGGATCGGAGTCCACGGCTGCTCGCGTGCGTAGAACACGCGCAGCTGCAGCAGCACCATCGAGTACGGGATCAAGGTGAAGGCGGACAACGAGATCGCCATGCCCAGGTACCCGGCGTCCACGTCGCCGAAGTTGCCGTACGCGAACAGCGCGCTGCCGATCGCGGGGCCCGCGACGGTCATGATCGCGACGACGGGTATGAGCGTCACCATCGTCAGCCGCGTCGCGAACGAGAGGTCGGCGAGCACGGCGGGCTGGTCATCGGCGGCGGCGTTGCGCGACAGCCGCGGCATCACCACCGTGAGGACCGTGACGCCGATCATGCCGAAGGGCAGCATCAGCACGAGCCACGTGTAGTTGTAGATCGCGGGCCCGGAAGCCGCTGCGGTGCTGGCGATCTGGTTGCCGACGATGAGACCGGCCTGACTGATCAGGACGTAGAGCACCATGGCCCCCGCCATGGTCCCGAACTTCTTGATCCTGTCGTCGAGGCCCCACAGTGGGCGCAGGCTCACGCGTTCGCGACGGATCGCCACGAAGAGCACGGCGGTCTGGGCGACCACGCCGAGGGTGGTGCCGATGCCGAGGACGAGCAGCTTGGCGTTGCCCATCTCGACCGGATCCAGTGAAAGTTGGCCCGGCATCAGGAGGTACAGGCCGAGCGTGCCGATCGCGACGACGTTGTTCACCACCGGCGCCCAGGCCGGCGGGCCAAAGACGTTGCGGGTGTTGAGGATTGCCATGAAGACCGAGGACAGGCCGTAGAAGATGATCTGTGGCAGCAGGAGGTAGGCGAAGGCGGTGGTCAGTGACCGGTTGACCTGCGGGTCATCTCCGAGCATCAGGTGGACCAGTAGGGGCGCGGCCACCACCGAGATCACCGTGGCGACGAGCAGCAGCGTGGTCGCCAGGGTCAGGAGACGTCGCACGAAGGCGGTGCCCCCGTCGGCGTCGTCGCGCTCGGCGCGGGCCAGCACCGGCACGAAGATCGCGGTGAACGTCGCCTCGAGCACCAGCGCCGCGATCATGTTGGGCAGCTGGTTGGCCACCGAGAAGGAGCTGGACAATGCCGCGCCGAGGATCGCGGCGAGCAGCACGATGCGGAAGAACCCGGTGATGCGACTGACCAATGTGGCCAGCGCCATGCCCCACGATCGTGAGACCACCGCCGCGTCGGTCAGCTCCGGCTTGCCTGCGCGCCGCCGAGGCGCCGGACCCTGCGGGATGCGCGGGGGAGTGCGTGGAGGTACGCGGTGCGGTCGAGGCGGCCCCGGCGGCTTGACGGTGCTCACTTCTCGTCCGGGGCGTGGGCGAGCGCGACGTCGAGCGGGTCCGGCCTGCCTTCGCCGTCGCGACGCTTGGGGCGGTCGAGATCGGCACGGTCGGGCTGGCCCCGGAACCGGTGCCACAGCCGCCGACCGGCCAGCAGGACGAGAACCGCACCCGCGGACAGCGTGATGAAGAACAGCACCTTGCCGTAGGCATTGGAGTGCACCGAGAGCCGCACCGGCTCGCCGAGCGGAAGCCCGTCGGTGGTCTGCAGGGCGACGTCCACGGCAACGCGCTGCGTGAAGTGCACCTCGATGGGCACGCGCAGCGGGAGGAAGCCGGGCGGCAGCTCGATCTCGCCCAGGTCCGTCACCGTCATTCCCGGTGGAGCATCGACGTTGAGCTTCACGCGGATGGGCACCGGGAGATCGTTGCGCAGCGCCAGCGGCAGCGGACTGCGCTCGGTGGCGAGCGTGTAGGAACCACCGGGGTTGACGATCGTGACCGCGCGCAACAGATCGGCGACGGTGTCGTCGACGACGCGCAACCGCGCAGCGGCGAGACCGTTGCGGGCGTCTGGCGGCACGGTCTGGCTGAGCGCCCGCAGCATGTCCTCCCGCAGCGGCGCGGTGTACTGCGCACCGGTCAGACCGGTGCGGGGATCGACGGTCAGCGCCGCGGTCAGTCCCCACAGCCTGCCGGTGCCGTTCGCGATGCCGGCCGTGACGGCCGCGTCGATGAACGCTCTCGGATTGCCCAGGGCGTCGGGGGGCAGCGGTCGAACGTCGGTCGACGGGACGGCGTTGCTCTCGGCGAGCACGGCCGTCAGCGGTCGTGGCACGGTCAGCCCGGAGCGGATCGACGAGGCCAGGGTGGTGAGGATCGACTGCGCCTCCTCGGGCGGCAGGTTCCAGGCCAACGGGGGAACGAGGATCTCGGTGCGCGGTTCGGTCTGCGGCTGCAAGGCGCGCCACAGCACGCCGGCGAGGGCGTCCTCCCGCCGCGCGATGGGCGAATCGTGCGACAGGGGAACCGCCAGTGACGGGTCGAGATACGAGGGTGTCACCGGCATCGTGCCCGCACCGGCGAGCGCTGCGCCCACGGCCGGATCGACGGGTGCGGCGACCACGTTGGCGTCGTAGCGGCGGGGCTGGAGGTCGACCGTCGAGGCCTCACCGGCCGTCGAATCCTGGGCGACCGATTCGCCCGCGGCGATCGCCACCGTCGGGCCCTGGGCGGACAGCAACCGCACGGCAGGCCCGGTAAGAGGTCCGTCGCCGACGACGGTCGCCCCGCGGATCGACGCGATGCCGAGAATCTGGTCGACGATGTCGCCTGCCCCGCGGGTCGCCGACATGGACAGCCCCGGGTCGCCCACTCGCGACAGCGCCCCGAGGTCGGCCTGCGCGTACACCGTCGGCGCCACGCAGGAACGCTGCGCCAGCGCGCGGAGCCTGCCGAGCCAGTTGACGGCGGCGTCCTGGCCGCTCCCGGGATGCGTTGGGGAGTTCAGGCCGCCGTCGGGATCGTCGTTGACGACGTAGCCCCCGGCCATGGCGTTCACGGTGACCAGCAGGTCCGGGTCCACCGCCAGGCACAGCGCAGTGCGGGTCTGGCCACCGGGATCGACCGCCGGACTGGTCGCGAAGTCTGCCGCCGTGAGGAGGGTGTCGAGACGACCACCCGCGGCCAACGACGTCGCCAACTCGTCGTCCACCAGCCGGACCGGGGTGCTGCCGCCAGGCACGCCCGCCGCCAGTCGGGGCTTGTCCGCCAGCGGCCACAGCATCGTCACCCGCACGGGACGCGACGTGTCCGGGGGCACGACGGCGGACACCGCGTCACTGGCCGGCGTGGTCGGGTCGGCGGGCACACCGAGCACGGGCAGTAGGAACCGGGCGTCGTCCAACCGGGCGGGCGCCCCGTAGTCGGGGGTGCCGTTGACGTTGACGAGGGCGGGATAGATGCCGGGTCGGTCGATCCTCAGCGACGGCAACTCGGTCGAGCGGACGGGGTAGGTGAGCGTGAAGGGCACGTGCTGGCCCTGCGCGAGTTCCGGTGCGACGGTGATGAAGTCGGCGACGGGCTGATACTGGTCGACGCCGCCCGCGAGGTCGGTCCGAAGACCCGTCGACGACGTGACGGCGGGCGCGTGCTCCAGGCGCACGTTGATGTCGCGGACGGGCCGGTCGCCGACGTTGGTCACCGTCCCCGTGACCGTCACCAAGGGTTCGCTGGTGGTGTTGACGGTATCCGGCGTGATCGTGTCGATGTGCAGCTGCAGGAAGGGCCGCTCTCCGGGCTCACCCGCCGCGGCGCGCGGCGCCACGGCGGGTACGACGATCAACGTCACCAAGGCGAGCACACTCAGGAGGCGGACCAGCGCGCGCGACCCGGCGATCCACGCCGCCGGGCGAGTCATGGGCCTTGGCCGCAGCCGTTCGCCCGCCGGCCCGGGTGAGGTTCCTTGGGCTCGTCGGGCCGGCGGTTGCGAGTGTGTGAATGCGTCTGCGGGCGGCGGCGCGGTGAGCTGTGCGGTAGCGGTGGAAGCGAACCGGGTCCGTCGGACTGGAGCTTGTCGATGAGCCGGCCGGCGACCTCGGCGAGCTTGCGTTCGTCGGCATAGGCCAGCCGGGACGGCAGATCTCCCAGCGGCACCCAGGCCACCTCGGTCACCTCCACGTCCTCG
Organism: Mycolicibacterium sp.; assembly: GCF_016462545.1. Taxonomy (GTDB): domain Bacteria; phylum Actinomycetota; class Actinomycetes; order Mycobacteriales; family Mycobacteriaceae; genus Mycobacterium. The sequence goes on from NZ_JAEMTA010000004.1 coordinate 29,685, forward strand.
TCGGACAACTCGCCGTCGAGGAATCTCATGAGGTAATGGTGCACGGTCTTGTGTACGCGGCGCCCCTCGGTCACGAACCAGTAGTCGATGCTGCCGAGTGCGGCGAGAACGCTGCCCTGGATGCCGGTCTCCTCGGCGACTTCGCGAATGGCCGTCTGTTCGGCGGTCTCGCCCTGTTCGATGTGTCCCTTGGGCAGTGACCACAGCATGCGGCCGCGTCGGTCCACCCGACCGATGAGTGCGGCGACCTGGCCGTCCTTGGGCCCGTCGATGCCGTCGATGACCAGACCCCCCGCGGAGGTCTCGTGGACGGTCCGCAGTCGGTCGGGAGCGCGGCGGCCCTGGCGGTTGGGAGGTGGCTGTGCGGCGGCGTCGGGGTGGTGGCCTGGCGAGGGACCGGGTAGCGGTGCGGCGGTCGGGCTGGGGGTGCTCGGGGTGCTCGCGGTACCGGCCTCTGGCGGACCCGCCGAGCGTCGGCCGCGGCGCCGTCCTCGGCGCCGTCGTGGTTTGGCCCGTTCGCCCTCCGACACCCAAGCGATAGTAGCTGCCACTTGGTGTGTCACTCCTACGCACTCGCCGTCGTGGTCGGCTTGTCGCCGGGTCGTTACGGACCCGTGAGCGCCTACTAGGCTCATCGAACGTGCCGAATGATCCCTCCGCCAGCCCGTCTGGCACCGACGAGTTGTTGACCGCCGCCAAGGCGCTGCATCAGCACACGCCGATGCTGTGTGAGCTGGGTCAGTTGTTCGCTGACGCGGGGCACGAGCTGTATCTGGTCGGCGGCAGCGTCCGCGACGCGCTCCTGGACCGCCCGTTGACGGACCTGGACTTCACCACCGACGCCCGGCCGGACGACGTGCAGAAGGTGGTGCGGCGCTGGGCCGACGGACTGTGGGACACGGGCATCGAGTTCGGGACGGTCGGGGTCGGAAAGGGCACCGAGCGCCTCGAGATCACCACGTTCCGCGCCGACGCCTACGACCGGGTGACGCGGAACCCGCAGGTCCGGTTCGGCGATCGGTTGGACGACGACCTGGTGCGCCGTGACTTCACCGCGAACGCGATGGCCGTGCGCATCACGCCGTCCGGACTCGGCGAATTCCACGATCCCCTAGGCGGTTTGGGCGCGATCCGCCGCCGAGTGCTCGACACTCCCGCGGCGCCGGAGGTGTCCTTCGGCGACGATCCGCTGCGGATGCTGCGGGCCGCGCGGTTCGTCTCGCAACTCGGCTTCGACGTCGCGCCGCGGGTCCGCGAGGCGATGACGCGAATGGCGGACGAACTCGGGCGCATCACCGTCGAACGGGTCGCGGCCGAACTGGACAAGATGATGCTGGGCGCCGATCCGGTGGCGGGCGTCGACCTCATGGTGCAGACAGGTCTCGGTGACGTCGTCCTGCCCGAGGTGGGTGGCATGCGGATGGCCATCGACGAACATCATCAGCACAAGGACGTGTACCAACATTCGCTGACCGTGCTGCGGCAGGCGATCGATCTGGAGGACTCCACCAGCCCTCCGGATCTGGTCCTGCGGTGGGCTGCGCTGCTGCACGACGTCGGCAAGCCGGCGACCCGCAGGCACGAGAGCGACGGCGGCGTCAGCTTCCATCACCACGAGGTCGTCGGCGCGAAGATGACCCGCAAGCGCATGCGGGAACTGAAGTACTCCAAGCAGATGATCGACGACGTGTCCCAGCTGGTGTACCTGCACCTGCGGTTTCACGGATACGGGGACGGCAAGTGGACCGACTCCGCGGTGCGCAGGTACGTCACCGATGCCGGACCGCTGGTCGATCGGCTGCACAAACTGGTGCGCGCAGACTGCACGACCCGCAACAAGCGTCGTGCCGCCCGGTTGCAGGCCAATTACGACGACCTCGAGAACCGGATCAGTGAGCTGGCGGCGAAGGAGGACCTGCAGCGGGTCCGCCCCGATCTGGACGGCAACGAGATCATGCGAATCCTCGGCATCCCGGCGGGTCCGCAGGTCGGTCAGGCGTGGCAGTACCTCAAGGAGCTGCGACTGGATCGCGGGCCGCTCGAGCACGACGACGCGGTGGCCGAACTTCAGAAGTGGTGGAACTCCAGGGCGTAGTGCGACGTCGAATGAGGTATGGACTACTGCCTGGGCGACGGTGACGGATCGGCGACGATGTGGTCGGCCGAGATGGACGTCGACACCGACGGTGACGGGGTGTTCGACGCGCTCGGCCTGGACTTCGATGGCGATGGGAGATTCGACGACGCGCTCGCGGACTCCGACGGTGACGGCGTCGCCGATCACCTGCTGCTCGATCTGGACGACGACGGTCGAACTGAAGCGTCGTTCACCGACGACGGCACGGGTACATGGGCGATCGGCGTCGACGGCGCCGGTCGGGGTGGGCAGGTGCGTTGGCTGGGCCTCGACGGGATCGAACAGACCGGCGGCCCCCTGGTGGACTTCGACGGCGACGGTCAGGTCGACGACCGCCTGCTCGACGTGAACCGGGACGGCCTCGCAGACCGCGTGCTCGTCGGCGACGAGGCGTACGTCGACACCGATGCCGACGGGCGGTGGGACCTCAAGCTGTCCGATGGCGACGGTGACGGCGCCGCGGACGCGGCGACCCAGCTCTAGGCCCGGCCGGCCCCCGGCGGACCGGCGAACGCCTGGGCGATCGTCAACCAGCGGGCCGCGTCGTCGCCGACGGCCGTCACGTCCAACTCGGCGGGCGGGCGGCGCTGCGTCACCAGCATGCAGAAGTCCTCGGCCGACCCGGTCACCCGCTGCGCGGCGTCGGCCGGTCCCCACGACCAGGTCGAGCCGTCGGGTGCGCGTAGTTCCACGTGAAACGTCTCGGTGGGCACGGGCAGCCCGTGCACGGTGAAGGCGAAGTCCCTGGTGCGCACGCCGATGTGGGCGATCGAGCGCAGCCGGGCCGTCGCAGGCCGCGTTACGCCCAGCGCGTCGGCGACGTCCAGTCCGTGCGCCCAGGTCTCCATGAGCCGCGCGGTCGCCATCGAGGCGGCGCTCATCGGCGGCCCGAACCACGGCAACTTCCGACCGTCGGCCACGGTGAGGAGTTCGTCGTGCAGACGGGACCGCGTGCGCCGCCAGTCGGCAAGCATCTCGGCGGGCGGCGTGGCCGCGAGGTCCTCGGCGCCGGCGTCGACGAAGCCCGTGGGGTTGGTCGAGGCATCCTGCAGGATCTGCGCGAAACCGGGTTCGTCGGTGACCGCGACGAGGGAGACCCGGTCGGTCCACCACAGATGCGCGATCTGATGGGAGATCGTCCATCCGGGCGCCGGCGTCGCGCGGTGCCAACCGCCGTCGTCGAGATCTGCGACGAGTTCGTCGAGCGCATCGCTCTCGGCACGCAGGTCGGCGACGAGATCGTTCAGCATGGCGTCACCCTAACCCGATTGCCGTGCGCCCCTGCCGATCGCCGCGTGCGCCGCCAAGCCGAGGAGGTAGGCGGCGGATCCGACGAGCACCAGGCCCGGTGCGTCTCCGTCGCCGGGGATCACGGCCGCCGTGGCGGCGATCGCCGCCACGAACGACACCCAGAACACCGAATCCTGAACGGTGAAGACGTGACCGCGCATCGCGTCGTCGACGTCGATCTGCATCGCCGAGTCCGCGCACAGCTTCACCACCTGGCCCGCGGCTCCGAGCAGGAAGCCGCAGCCGACCATCATCGGCAGATGCAGGCTGACGGCGCCCAGCTGGACGACCGCCGCGAATCCCAGCGCGCCGTTGGCGGTCGCGTACCGGCCCCAGCGGCGAACCGCGGGCGGCGTGACGAAGTTGGCCAGGAACGAGCCGAGCCCCGCCGCGGCGACGAACACCACTGCCGTCCCGAACCCCCCGACGTCGGTGCTTCCCGCGTGCCGCACGATCACGAGCACGAGGAGGGTGTTGACGCCGAACGCGACGCGGTGCGCGGCCAAGCCGGCGAGCGTGGCGCCGACGGTCCGCACCCCGATCACCGTGCGTGCGCCGTAGCCCCAGCCCGTGGCGACCGCGTACGCCACCGAGCCGTGCACGGCGCGATTGCCGTCGTCGGGTCCGAGCACGTGGGGCTTGAAGCGGTAGGCGAGGAACAGGGCGAGCGCCACGGGGATCGCGACGATGAAAATGACTGTGGCAGAGCCGGTATCGCCGGTGCCGACCAGCCAGCGGGGGACCAGCATGAAGTTGGCGCCCAGGAATGTCGCCGCGGCGCCGACCGCGGTGGCCACCGAGTTCGACGTCACGACCTTGTCGCGGGGGACGACGTGGGGCAGTGCCGCGGACAAGCCGGAGGACACGAACCGGTTGAAGCCGTTGACGATCAGGGCGCCGCACAGGATCGTCAGGTCACTCGCGCCGATGGCGAGCAGCGTTGCGACCCCGAGGATCAGGATGAGCCGGGCCAGGGTCGCTCCGACGAGCACCAGCCTGCGATCCCAGCGGTCCAGGAGGGCGCCTGCGAAGGGCCCGAGTAGCGAGTACGGCAGGAACAGCACCGCGAAGGCGCCCGCGACGGCCCAGGGACTGGCCGCCCGCTCGGGGTTGAAGAGCAGCGCGCCTGCAAGCCCGCCCTGGAACAGCCCGTCGCCGAAGAGGCTTACGGCCCGCAGTTCCAACAGTCGGCGGAACTCGGGTAGCGCGCGCACCGAATGCCAGACGGCGGTGCGAGGGTGAGGCTTGACCACATTGATCCGATGTCGGTTGCAGGGTTGGACGTGCCGATGGGCGACCAAACCACCCTACTGAGATTCGCAAATCCGTTCGGCGCGGCCGCGCCCGATCGCCTCCGGATGCGGACGCTGGTGACATGATGGACGGGTGGCGCAGTCAGAGGACCCTGAGGACCACATTGCTCCTGCCACGCACCGGGTACGAGCGGGGACGCTGTTGCTCGCGAACACCGATCTGATGGAGCCCACGTTCCGTCGCAGCGTGATCTACGTCGTCGAGCACAACGACGGGGGCACTCTCGGCGTGGTGCTGAACAGGCCGAGTGAAACCGCGGTGTTCAACGTGCTGCCGCAGTGGACCAAGCTCGCCACGAAGCCCAAGACGATGTTCGTCGGTGGTCCGGTGAAGCGGGACGCCGCGCTGTGCCTGGCGACGTTGCGCGCAGGTCTGCAACCGACCGACGTGCCGGGTCTGCGGCACGTGCAGGGGCGCATCGTGATGGTGGATCTCGACGCCGACCCGGACGTCATCGCGCCCGCCGTCGAGGGGGTCAGGATCTACGCCGGGTACTCCGGGTGGACCATCGGGCAACTCGAGGGCGAGATCGAGCGGGACGACTGGATCGTGTTGTCGGCGTTGCCGTCCGACGTGCTCGTCGAGCCGCGGGTCGATCTGTGGGCGCGTGTGCTGCGCCGGCAGCCGATGCCGTTGTCGCTGTTGGCGACCCACCCGATCGACGTCAGCCGCAACTAGCGGAGTCCGCCAAAGGCGTTGGGCGACAGAGCGATCTGCCGAGAATCAGTGGCACGACAGCGTGCACGAGGCGCACGAGCCCGCGCAGCCCGCGTCGGCAGTGCTCGCCTCGCGCCGCGCCACCGCCTTGGCGCTCTGGTAGCACCCTGCCGCGACGGTGCCCACCGCGCCAACGACGCACACCACCAGCGCCAGTACGCCTGCCGTCTGAGGCGCGGCGAGAGCCACCACCCCGCCCGCCGCCAGCATCACCGCGGCCGCGAGTTGGGTGGGCACGACCGCCCGCAGGACCTGCCGGACCGCGTCGGTCGAATGCGGACGCGTCATCGACCACAGACCGGTGGCGGCCGTCGCCACGGCAGCACACAGGCACAGCACCGCGGCGATCAGCATGAGCCCCACAATACGAGGCCGGTCGGTTGGGCGCGGTCTGGGGTTAGCGCGGCAGGCCGAGTGGCTGAGCAGCCGCGGGCAGTGCGGCGGGGCCTGCAGGCGCGGGCGCTGCGGCAACGGCGGGGGCCGGCGGCGGCGCGTCGGGCGAGGCCGCTCTGAACCCGTTGACGATGGCGTCGGTCGCCGACCCTGCGGCGACCGACACCTGGGCGCTGGTGGTGACCGATAGGGACACCAGGTACCTGTCCGGGCCCGACGCGACGATGGTGTGGCGGCGCGAGGTGTTCAGCGTCAGGTTGTTCTGTCGGTACGTGCCCTCGATGCGGGCGGTCGGGACGCCGCCGACGTCGCCGAGCGATCCGTCGGTGGCCCGCCAGGCGGGTAGCTGCTGGGTGTCGATGAGGCCGTGGCTGATGGCCTCCTTGGAGTCGAAGTCACCGACCAGCTTGTAGACCTGCACGGCGGCGTTCGAGGTGTACAGCCCGTCACCGCCGACGCGATCGGCGATCACGGCGAACGCGTCGGGAACGTTGGGATCCGGTACCTGGGCCCACCCGGTGGGCATCGGCAACACGATGTTGAGCGCCTTGAAGTCGGTGGCCTTCTGCGGCTCCATTGCGACGTTCTTCTGCCTGAAGAAGTCGGCGAGGGTGCCCGACGCGGCGGGCACGATGGCCGTGACGGGTACTGCGGGCACCACCGGGGCGGCGGGAGCCGCGGGGGCAACGGGGTTGCCGGCCACGGGGGACGCGATCAGCTGATTGGGGCCGACGGCCGCCGCGGCGGGGGCTCCGGCCTGGACGGTCACGGTCTGCGTGACGGTGGCGGGCGCGGGGACCGCAGGCAGGGGGAGTGTGGGCTCGGCGGATGCGGTGGTGCCCGCAAGGCCGACGACGCACGCCGCTCCGGCGGCGAACCCTCCTGCCAGAAGTCCCCAGCGACGGGCATTTTCGAACATCTCGCGTCCGTCCTTCCGGATCATGCGGTCCGGCACCGGACGGATGCCCGTGGCCAGGCGCCGACTGTATCCACGCCGTGGCTCCCGTCACCAGGTCCGGGATCGACCTGCAACCATGCCCTGACCCCTCCGCAACGGAACCGATACCAACCCGTTGCCCCGCGGCCGTCCCGGCACCTGCGATGCGGGTTTCGAGCAGGGCGTTGACTACCCTGTTCACGTGAATGAAGGGGAAGGCGGCGTGGACGCCTCGGGCACCCCGCAGCACCGCTACGACGCGGCGCTCGCCGGGAACATCGAACGCACCTGGCAGGAGACGTGGGCACGGTTGGGTACGTTCCACGTGCCCAACCCGGTCGGATCACTCGCGCCCGCCGACGGCGCGCCCGTTCCCGCGGACAAGATGTTCGTCCAGGACATGTTCCCCTATCCGTCCGGCGAAGGCCTGCACGTCGGACATCCCCTCGGTTACATCGCCACCGACGTCTACGCCCGCTACTTCCGGATGACTGGCCGTAACGTCCTGCACGCGTTGGGCTTCGACGCCTTCGGTCTTCCCGCGGAGCAGTACGCGGTGCAAACGGGGACGCATCCGCGGACGCGTACCGAGGCCAACATCGTCAACTTCCGCCGTCAGCTCGGCCGGCTCGGGCTGGGGCACGACGCCAGGCGCAGCTTCTCCACCACGGACACCGACTTCTACAAGTGGACGCAGTGGATCTTCCTGCAGATCTTCGACTCCTGGTTCGATTCGGACGCCAACAAGGCCCGGCCCATCGGCGAACTCATCGCAGAGTTCGAGTCGGGTGCCCGGGTTCCCGATGGCACACCCTGGTCGGAGCTCTCAGCCGGCGAGCGCGCAGATCTGATCGACTCCCACCGCCTGGTGTATCGGGCCGACTCGGTCGTGAACTGGTGCCCCGGGCTGGGCACGGTGCTGGCGAACGAAGAGGTGACCTCGGACGGCCGCAGTGATCGGGGTAACTTCCCGGTGTTCCGGAAGCGGTTGCGGCAGTGGATGATGCGCATCACTGCGTACTCCGATCGGCTGCTCGACGACCTCGACGTGCTGGACTGGCCGGACAAGGTCAAGGCGATGCAGCGCAACTGGATCGGCCGCTCCACCGGTGCCGAAGTCCGCTTCGCGACCGCCGTGGGCGACATCGAGGTGTTCACCACCCGCCCCGACACGCTGTTCGGCGCGACCTACATGGTGCTGGCGCCCGAGCACGATCTGGTCGACGACCTGGTCGCCCCGGCGTGGCCGGAGGCCACCGACGAGCGGTGGACGTTCGGCGCGGCGACCCCCGCCGAAGCCGTGGCGTCCTACCGCGCGACCGTCGCGGCCAAGTCCGACCTGGAGCGTCAGGAGAACAAGTCCAAGACCGGCGTCTTCACCGGCGCTTATGCCACGAATCCCGTTGACGGGCAACAGGTCCCGATCTTCATCGCCGACTACGTGCTGGCCGGTTACGGTACGGGCGCCATCATGGCGGTGCCGGGGCACGACCAGCGCGACTGGGAGTTCGCCACCGCCTTCGGGCTGCCGATCGTGGAGGTGATCTCCCGGCGGGCAGGAGCGGAGCGGCCCGGGGATGAACCCGGCGGCGACGTCTCGACGGCCGCCTACACCGGCGATGGTCAGCTGGTGAACTCCGGCTACCTCGACGGGTTGAGCATCGAGTCGGCGAAGGAAGCGGTGACGGCCCATCTGATCGCCGACGGGCGTGGACGGGCCCGCGTCGAATACAAGTTGCGGGACTGGTTGTTCGCGCGGCAACGGTATTGGGGTGAACCGTTCCCCATCGTCTACGACGCCGACGGTCGCGCCCGCGGACTGCCAGAGTCGGCGCTGCCGGTCGAGTTGCCCGACATCCCGAACTACGCGCCCGTCCAGTTCGATCCGGACGATGCCGACAGCGAACCCTCGCCGCCGCTGGGCAAGGCGACCGAATGGGTGCACGTCGACCTCGACCTCGGCGACGGGCTGCAGCCCTACACCCGCGACACCAACGTGATGCCGCAGTGGGCGGGCAGTTCGTGGTACGAGCTGCGCTATGCCGACCCGCACAACTCGGAAACCTTCTGCGCCAAGGAGAACGAGGCGTACTGGATGGGCCCGCGCCCGGCCGAGCACGGTGCGGCCGATCCCGGCGGTGTCGACCTGTACGTCGGCGGCGTCGAGCACGCCGTGCTGCATCTGCTGTACTCGCGGTTCTGGCACAAGGTGCTCTACGACCTGGGCCACGTGAGCTCCCGCGAGCCCTACCGACGCCTCGTCAACCAGGGCTACATCCAGGCGTTCGCCTACACGGACGCGCGCGGATCATATGTTCCCGCAGCCGAAGTCGTGGAGCGCGACGGCAAGTTCTTCTACCAGGACGCCGAGGTCAACCGCGAGTTCGGCAAGATCGGCAAGAGCTTGAAGAACTCGGTCTCACCCGACGAGATCTGCGAGGAGTACGGCGCCGACACCCTACGCGTCTACGAGATGTCGATGGGTCCGCTAGAGGCGTCCCGGCCGTGGGCGACGAAGGACGTCGTCGGCGCCTACCGGTTCCTGCAGCGGGTGTGGCGCGTCGTCGTCGACGAGACCACGGGCGCCGAGCGGGTCGCGGAGCACGAACAGCTGACCGAGGCGACGTTGCGGTTGCTCAACAAGACGATCGCCGGTGTCGCGGAAGACTATGCGGCACTTCGCAACAACACCGCGGCCGCCAAGCTCATCGAGTACACCAACCATCTGACCAAGGAAGACGTGACGGCGCGCGCCGCCGTCGAGCCCCTGGTGCTGATGGTCGCACCGTTGGCGCCGCATCTGGCCGAGGAGTTGTGGCGCAGGCTCGGGCACGAGTCGTCGCTCGCACACGGACCCTTCCCGGTCGCCGATCCGGCGTACCTGGTGGAGGACACCGTCGAGTACCCCGTGCAGGTGAACGGCAAGGTCCGCGGTCGGATCACCGTGGCGGCCGACGCGACCGCCGACGCCGTGGAGGCCGCGGCCCTGGCCGACGAGAAGGTGGTGGCGTTCCTGGCGGGCGCCGCGCCGAAGAAGGTCATCGTCGTCGCGGGCAAACTGGTCAACGTCGTCCTCTGACAAGCGATTTGTGCACGCTCGGTTGCGGTCAGCGCAACCGAGCGTGCACAAATCACTCGGGCAGGGGAGGCGTGCGCGGTGGCGGGGTGCGGCGTGAGCCCGTCGCCTCCACCGCTGCCGCATACCGCAGCAGTGCCACGTCGTCGTAGGCCCGGCCCGCGAACGTCAGGCCCACGGGCATGCCGATGTCCGCCAGGGTGCCCATCGGCACGGTGACCGTCGGGATGCCGAGGTGGCGAATCGCCAAGTTGCCGTTGGCCACCCACACTCCGTTGCGCCAGCCGAGATCTGCTGAGGCCGGGTTGACGTCCATGTCGGCGGGTCCCACGTCCGCGACCGCGGGGAAGATCACGGCGTCCAGGCGCAACCGGTCCATCCACTCCTCGAGGTCGACTCGCCGTGTGCGCTCCAGCGCGTGCACACCCTCGGGGATGGTCGAGATGGCGAGGAAGGAGTCGATCGGGTTGTCCCGGATGAACGCCGGATACTCCGCGATGTCGTCGTCGAAGCCGTCGTACCGATCGGGCAGGGCACCGTCGGGCGGCGGGAAGATCCGGCCGCCGTCGACGTCGGCGAGCCGATTGAGGGCGGGATCGCCGTTGGCGGCCAGGAAGTCGTCCCACGCCCATGCCGACAGGTCGACGATCTCGCGGCGCAGGTAGTCCGGGCTGACCAGCCCCCTGGTGGCGATGGTCGGCGCGCCGGCCCGGTCGCCCTCGTAGTTGGTGACGACGGGGAAGTCGACGTCGATCACCTCGGCGCCCGCGGCGAGCAGGTCGTGGCGCACGGCGTCGAACAGATCGAGCACAGACGGTCGGGTGTCGATGCGCCGTCCGGTGGGTCCGCCGATTCCCGTGGCCCCGACACCTGCGTCGGGATCGGCGTTGACGTACATCCGCGGTACTCCGAAGCGCCGTCCGGTCAGGTCGCGGCGGGCCCGGTCGGGATCTGGCCCCGTGAGCGATCGGTACGACGGCGGCCGCACCTCCTCGACGCGGGGGATCGGCACCCATGGCTGCAGCCGCCAGAAGTCACCGCGGGCATCGGGGTCGTCGGCGACGATGACGTCGAGGACCTCCAGCAGGTCGGCCATCGACCGGGTATGCGGCACGACCACGTCCATGGTCGGGACCAAGGGCCAGCCACCGCGCGTGGAGATGATGCCGCGCGACGGCGTGTAGGCGCACAGTGCGTTGTTCGACGCCGGGCCGCGGCCCGAGGACCAGGTCTCCTCGCCGATCCCGAAGGCGCAGAACGACGCCGCCGTCGCCGTGCCGGAGCCGTTCGACGAACCAGAGGCGAATGGCGCGGTGAGATAGGTTGCCTGATAGGGGCTTTCGGCGCGGCCGTACACTCCGCGCTGCATGCCACCGTTGGCCATGGGCGGCATGTTCGTCAACCCGATCAGGACCGCTCCGGCCGCGCGCAGCCGTCCGATGACGAACGAGTCGCGCTGGGCCACCAACTCCGCGAAGGCGGGGCTGCCCGCCGCCACGGTCAGACCGCGAACGAGGTAACTGTCCTTGGCCGTGTACGGGATGCCGTCCAGCGGACCGTAGGTGTGCCCCGCCGCACGCCGGGCATCGGACGCCTCGGCGTCGGCCCGTGCTTCTGGGTTGGGCACCACGATGGCGTTCAGCTCACCGTCGAAGGTGGCGATGCGGGCGAGATAGCGCTCGAGGAGCCCGACTGCAGTCACCGCCCCGCTCTCCATGGCGGCACGCAGCTCTGCGATCGTCGCTTCGTGGACCTCGAATTCGCGGGGCATCGCGGCTACCGGGGCCGGACGACGATCTCGCGCATGTGCGCATCGGGTGGCGTGGCGACTGCCTGGGCGACCACCGCTGCCACCGTGCGAGGCGACAGGAACTGCTCGGCCACGTAATCCCGCTCCTCGTAGGCGATCAGGTCGCGTTGCATCTCCGTGTCGATGCGACCGGGGTGTACCGACGTCACGCGCAGGGTGGGCTCGTCGTTGCGCAGTGAGTCCGCGAACGAGCGCAGCGCGGCCTTGCTCGCCGAGTAGGACGCCAACCCGGGTGAGGCGTTGATCCCGGCGCCCGAGTTGACGAAGATGACCTGTCCGCGCGCGCTGCGCAGGGCGGGCAGCAGCGCCAGGGTCAGCGCGACCGCTCCGGTGACGTTCACCTCGAAGGTCGCCCGCCACTCGTCGGCGCTGGATTCGGCCACCCGCCCGGGGTAGGCGACCCCGGCGTTGTGGATCAGCACGTCGAGGTCGGTCAGCACCTCCGCGGCGGCCTCGATCGAGTCGGCGTCGGCGAGGTCCAGTGGCCAGGTCGGAGCGCCGAGGCGCGCGGCGAGGGCGTCGAGGCGGTCGGACGGTCGGCCCGCCAGCAGCAGAGTGTGGGTGGGGGCCAGCGCCTCGGCGATGGCCGAACCCAGCCCGCCGGCGGCGCCCGTGATCATGGCTGATCGCATGCGGGCAACCCTACCGACCTGCGCGCCTGCCTCCGGCGTCGCATGATTGTTCCGATGCCACCCGATTCGAGCTTCGCGCCCACTCAGCTGGCGGCCCGCGCCGCGTACCTGTTGCGTGGCAATGACCTGGGCGTGATGACCACCGCCGCCCCCCTGCTGTACCCGCACATGTGGAGTTGGGACGCGGCGTTCGTCTCGATCGGCCTGGCGCCGCTGAGTGTCGAGCGCGCCGTGGTGGAGCTCGACACGCTGTTGTCGGCCCAGTGGGGCAACGGGATGATCCCGCACATCGTCTTCGCCAACGGGGTCGACGGCTACTTCCCCGGTCCCGCCCGGTGGGCGACGTCGGCGCTGGCGGCCAACGCGCCCCGCAGCAGGCAAACGTCCGGAATCACGCAGCCACCGGTCCACGCGATCGCCGTGCAACGCATCCTCGATCACGCCCGCACCAGGGGACGTTCCACGCGGGCGGTGGCCGAGGCGTTCCTCGACCGCCGCTGGGGTGATCTGGTGCGGTGGCACCGGTGGTTGGCCGAGGCGCGCGACCCGGATTCGCGTGGGCGCGTCACGATGTATCACGGCTGGGAGTCCGGCATGGACAACTCGCCGCGGTGGGATGCCGCCTACGCCAACGTGGTTCCCGGCGTCATGCCGGAGTACCAACGCGAGGACAACACGGTCGTGACCGATGCGTCGCAGCGACCGTCGGACCTCGAGTACGACCGCTACATGTGGCTGGTCGAGGAGATGAAGTCGGTCAACTACGACGACAAGCTCCTTCCCAAGGTGATGAGCTTCGCGGTGGAGGACGTGTTCGTCTCCGCCATCCTCTCGGTCGCGTGCACCGTGCTGGCCGAGATCGGCGAGGACTACAAGCGTCCGCACGCCGACGTACGCGACCTCTACGGATGGGCCGAGCGCTTCCGCGCGGGCGTCGTCGATGCGACCGACGAACGTACCGGCGCGGCAAGGGATTACGACTTGCGCGCGAAGAAGTGGATCGCGACGGAGACGGTGGCGCAGTTCTCGCCGCTGCTGTGCGGAGGCCTCTCGCACGACCGGGAGCGCACGCTGCTGCGACTGCTGGAGGGTCCCCGGTTCTGCGGACACCCCGACCTCAAGTACTCCCTGATTCCCTCGACCTCGCCGGTGTCACGCGACTTCCGGGCTCGCGAGTACTGGCGCGGACCAGTATGGCCGGTGGTGACGTGGCTGTTCTCCTGGTGCTTCGCCCGCCGCGGCTGGGCGGAGCGTTCGTCGAGTCTGCGTCGCGAAGGATTGCGACAGGCCAGCGACGGCACGTTCGCCGAATACTACGAGCCGTTCACGGGAGAGCCGCTCGGCAGCATGCAACAGTCGTGGACCGCTGCGGCAGTTCTGGATTGGCTCGGCTGAATCGGAGCAGTGCGCTGGCTACGCGTCTTGTTCGGCCAAACGGGCAAGCGGCGCAAGGGCTTTGGTGAGCGTCTCGCGTTCGTCCTCGCTGAGCTTGCTCAGCAATGCGGCCAGGGCGGCGCGCCTGGTGGCCAACGCTTCCCGATGCTGAACCAGTCCGCGCGGTGTGACGTCGACCAGGACGGCGCGCAGATCGGAGGGATCGCGAGACCGCTTCACCAGACCAAGTTTCTCGAGCCTGCGAATCGCGACGGTGGTCGTCGGCGTCCGCACCCGCTCGTGGGCGGCGAGCTCGGTCATCCGGATCGGGCCCAGGTCCAGCAGCGTCAAGAGGATGGACAGCTGGGCCAGGGTCAGGTCGGCCCCGCCTTCGGGTGCGTTGCGGTTGGAGGAGTCAGTCCGGCGCAGCACGGAGAAGAGCTTGGAGAGCACCTGCTGCAGCTCTCCGGCCAGCTCAGTGACCTGCGGTTCGGTCTCTACCATAATTCGCTAGTCTAACCTGTCACCGTCTGTCAGAACCTCGACATGCGGCGTTTTCATCGAACTGACGCGGATCGCCACCTGGCGGTCACCGCCAGTTTCACAGCACCTGCGACAGAAACTGGCGCAGCCGATCGGTTTCGGCGTTCTCGAAAACCCGCTCGGGTGGTCCGGTTTCGACGACCTTGCCGTGATCCATGAAGACGACCGCGTTGGCGGCGGACCGAGCGAACCCCATCTCGTGGGTCACGACGACCATCGTCATGCCGTCCTCGCCGAGTTCGGCGATCAGTGCCAGGATGCCCTTGACCAGTTCGGGGTCCAGGGCCGAGGTGGCTTCGTCGAAGAACATCACCTGGGGCGCCATCGCGAGGGCCCGCGCGATCGCGACCCGCTGCTGCTGACCTCCGGACAGGGTGTGTGGTCGGACATCGGCCTTGTGCCGCAACCCCACTCGCTCCAGTCGTTCCAGGCCGAGCTCACGGGCCGCCTCGGCGGAGAGGTTCTTGAGCTTGCGAGGCCCCAGGGTGACGTTGTCGAGCACGCTCTTGTGCGGAAACAGGTTGAACTGCTGGAACACCATGCCGATGCGCTGGCGCAGCTCGTCGGGATTGTCCTTCAACACCGACCGTCCGTCGAGCAGGATGTCGCCGCGGTCGGGTTCGTAGAGCCTGTTCAACGCCCGAAGCAGGGTGGACTTGCCCGATCCCGACGGTCCGATCACGGCCGTGGTGGTGCCGGCAGGGACGTCGAGGTCGACTCCCCGCAGCACCGCGTTCAGACCGAACGAGAGATGAATGTCGTTGCCTGCCAGCGAAACCGGCTCGAACTTGGTGGGGGCGCTCACACCATCTCCTGGGTCGAGGCGGGACTGGCCGGGTCAGCGGAGTCGGCGACGGTTCTGCCGCGCCGAAGCCGGGTGTCGATGTAGTTGACCAGGTGCGTGAGGGGGATGGTCAGGGCAAGGTAGAACAGCCCGGCCGCGACCAGCGGCGACAGATTTCCGGTCTGCGCGTTCAGGTCACGGCCCACTTGGAAGAGCTCGCGCTGGCTGGCGATCAGGCCCAGGAAGTACACCAGCGACGACGCCTTGAGAAGCGAGATGAACTGGTTGACCAGAGCCGGCAGCACTCGGCGAATGCCTTGTGGCACAACGATCAGTCGCATCGACCGGGAGTAGCTGAACCCGAGGGCACGCGAGGCCTCCAACTGTCCGGCCTCGACGCTCTGGATACCCGAGCGGAGGATCTCGCCGATGTACGCAGCCGCCATCAATCCGAGTGCCGCAATGCCGAGCGGGTAGGGGTTGTTTCCGGTCAGTCCGCCCACGATCGGTCCGACACCCAAGCCGATGATCAGAATGATCACCACCTCGGGCAGGCCGCGGAACACGTCGGTGTACACGCGCGCCGGCCACCGCAGCCAGCGGGACCCGGAGATCCCCGCGACGGCCAACCCCAACCCCAGCACCAGGCCGATGACGGCGGCGCTGACGGTGAGGATCAGGGTGTTGGGCAGGCCCGTCGTGAAGAGATCCGGGATGGCCTTCTTGTACAGCTCCCAGTCCAGGAAGGAGTCCCGCAGTTGTGTCAGAGTCGATTTCGGAGCGACGGCGGAGTTGTCCGCCGTCGGTGCCTTCTTGGCGGCGATCGCAGCGAAGTCGGGCAGCTGGGGTGCCGGTGCGGCTTTCGAGCCTGGTTTCCAGCCGGGCGGCAAGGCACGTGGCACCCAGTCGGAGTAGAGCTTCGACCACGTGCCGTCGGCGATGACTGCGTCGAGCCCGGCATTGAGGGCGTCGATGAGCGGCTCGTTCTCCTTGGCCACCGCCCACGCCACGAAGTTGTCCAGGCTGAAGGTGTTCTCGACGATGACCGCGGGGTCGCCGGGTTGTACGGTGCCGACGGCCTGCTGGGAGGGCGCCACCCAGGCGTCGAGTTGTCGGGTCTTCAGGCTGGCGTAGAGAGTGTTGTAGTCCGGGAACTTCACCGGGTCCAGGCCGAGGGTGTCGACGACGTAGGCCTCCTGCACGGTGCCCTGCACCACGCCGATGCGTTGCCCGGCGGCCAGCTTCTCGAAGCCGGTGATCGGCGAGCCGGGCGGAACGACCAGTGAGAAGTAACCGAAGTCGTAGCCGTTGGTGAAGCCGACGGTCTGGCGGCGCGCGTCGGTCGTGGTGATCGACGACGAGCCGACGTCGAAGCGTCGCGACGCGACCTGCGCGAGCAGGCCGGAGAAGTCCGTGCCGACGAAGTTGACCTTCAGTCCGAGTTTGTCGGCGACGGCGCGGAGCAACTCGTTGTCGAAGCCGGTGAACTGGCCCGCCGAGTTGATGCAGATGCTCGGTGGCGCGTCGGACAGCGTGCCGACGGTCAGTACGCCGGGGGTGCCGAGGCTCAGCGCGTTGAGGTCCACGGGGAGCGGCTCGACGCCCGGGGTCGTGTACTTGTCGGCGCCCGGCCCCTGCGCCGCCGAGGCGAGGTTGGTGGGCAACGCGCTCGCGCTCTCGATCCCGGGGGGTGCGCACTGGTCGCCGTCCGCGTTCGCTGCCGGTGCCAACCCCAGCATCGTGACGAGGACGGCGACCAGTACGACGACGACGCCCTTGTACATTCGCTCGGCGGTCATCAACGCAACCTAGCGTTCGCGGACCTGGGTGCGAGCAGTTGGGCTCATTCAGAACACAACCGGGACCCGGCAGCTCGGCATGGTCAGCCAGGGATCAGGCGCGCTCATCCCGCCACCGGCACAGGGCCTCTGCGGCGCTGAGGTCGTAGTCGGGGCCGTTGACGCCGACGGTGAGCAGGCTCACGCCCAGGCCGACGAGGGCCTCGGCGTTGGCGATCAGAGATTCCTTGCCCTCGCCCCGTGCCACCCCGCTGTTGTTCTCGACCCCGGCCGACCGTTCGATGGTGGCGGGGTCGCGGCCCACGTCGGCGCAGTGCCGATCGAGGACCTCGGCCTTGCCCGGATAGGTCTCGGCGGTGGTGAATCCGTGCCACATGTGGGCGTACTCCGCCACGAGCTTCAGCGTCTTCTTCTCGCCCTGGCCACCGATCAAGATCGGAATGTCCCGCACCGGAGCGGGATTGAGCTTGCCGAGCCGTGAGGTGATGCGGGGCATGGCCGCGGCGAGGTCGTCGAGGCGACTGCCCACGGTGCCGAAGTCGTAGCCGTACTCGTCGTAGTCCTTCTGCTTCCACCCGGAGCCGATGCCGAGGATCAACCTGCCGTCGGAGATGTTGTCGACGGTCCGCGCCATGTCGGCGAGGAGTTCGGGGTTGCGGTAGGAGTTGCAGGTGACCAGCGCGCCGATCTCGATGCGCGACGTCTGCTCGGCCCACGCACCGAGCATGGTCCAACACTCGTAGTGGGCGCCGTCGGGATCGCCGTACAGGGGATAGAAGTGGTCCCAGTTGAAGGCGACGTCGACGCCCATGTCCTCGCAACGCAGGACCGCGTCGCGCAGATGGCCGTAGTTGGGCGAGTGCTGGGGTTGAAGTTGGACGCCGATGCGGGTGGGGAAGCTCATGGCTTTCACGTTAGGCCCGCCGCTACACGCCGATTCGTCCGGAGTCCCGCCACACCGCGACCACCGACGGCCGCGCCGTGCCGTTGTCGCCCTCCGGCCAGCGGGACAGCGGATCGTCGAGGCTGTTGTCATCACTCTCGCCGGGATGTTGCACGCATACCGTGACCAGATCGTCGGTGACGACCGGTCCGCAGGTCTCCGCGCCGAGGGGCACGGTCAGGAACTGCTTGGTCTCACCGCGGTTGGGTCCGTCGAGAGCGACGGCGAACAACCCGTCGTTGGAGTCGAGCGCGTTGCCGTCGGTCGAGATCCACAGGTTGCCGTGGGTGTCGAACGCGAGGTTGTCCGGGCAGGAGATGGGGCTGACCTTGGCCTTGTCGAAGCCGCCGAAGTAGGTGTCCGCCGCGGCCGGATCTCCGCACACCAGAAGGAGATTCCACGTGAACGCGGTGCCCGCGTGGTCGTCGGTGAGCTCCAGGATCTGCCCACTCTTGTTGTCGTTGCGCGGGTTGGCGGCATCCGGTTTGGCCTCGCCGGGGACGCCGCGCTCGTCGTTGTTGGTGAGCGCGACGTACACCTTGCCGGTCTTCGGGTTGGCCTCGAAGTCCTCCGGGCGATCCATCTTGGTGGCGCCTGCCTTGTCGGCAGCGAACCGGGTGAACACGGCGGCCTCCTGCGGCGTGACGCCGGCGACGAGGGATTCGGCCTGCCCGTTCGGCCCTGAGCGCAGCAGCGGAAGCCAGGTGCCGGTGCCGCGGAATGCACCTGTCGCAGGCAGCTTTCCGGAGCCGTCGATCTCACCGGCGGGGATGTCGCTGGTGAGCTTGGCGACGTACAGCGTGCCCTCGTCGAGGATCGTCAGGTTGTGCGCCATCGCGCTCGCCCCTGTCCCCGGCTGGATCTTCTTGCTGGACACGAACTTGTACATGTAGTCGAAGCGTTCGTCGTCTCCGGTGTAGGAGACCACCGTGCCGTCATCGGTGACGTAGATCGTGGCGCCCTCGTGCTTGAGCCGGCCCATCGCCGTGTGCTTGATCGGCGTGGACGCGGGGTCCCACGGGTTGATCTCGACGACATAGCCGAACCGGTTGACCTCGTTGGGCGTCTTGGCGAGGTCGAACCGGGAATCGAAACTCTCCCACTTGCGTTCGGACGCCTCGGGTTTGATGCCGTAGCGCTTGAACTGATCGCTGACGACCGGGCTCGGTGCCGGTGCCCCCTCGGCGCCGCCGAAGTAACCGTTGAAGTTCTCCTCGCCGGAGAGCACGGTGCCCCACGGCGTGACGCCGCCCGCACAATTGGCGAAGGTGCCCGCGACCGTACGACCGCTTGGGTCGGCGGCCGTCTTGACGAAGTCGGTGCCCGCGCCGGGACCGGTGAGGGTGAACGGGGTGTCGGCGGTGATCCGGCGGTTGTAGCGGCCCATGACCGGCGTGAGACCTTCGGGCGTGCGTTCGACCTCGACCACCGTCAGGCCGTGCGCGGCGACGGCGATGTCGAACTGCTCGCGCGTCGGCTTGTCGGCGTCGTAGCCGGGGTGCATGAACTGTTCGGTGGTGTACTCGTGGTTGACCACCAGCAGGAAGTGACCCGCGGCGCCGGCGATCGGCAGCAAGCCGGCGAAGTCGTTGTTGAACCCGAACTGTCCGCGCTGTGCCGCGGCGGTCTGCTTCGTGACGTCGAACGCCGGCGCGCCGGGGAGCACGGGGTCGCCCCAGCTGATGACCACGGACTGCCGATATCCCTCGGGGATGACGACCACGTCCTCGGTGTTGGGCGCGACGGCGGCGAAGTTCATCCCGGGCGGGGTGACCGGCTCGGCCTCCGCGGGTGCCGTTGTGGCCGTGGGTGGTTCATCCGTCGAGCAGGCGGCCAGGGCCGAGCCCGCGCCGACGGCCAGCACGGTCACCGCGCCGGCGCGCAGGGCAGCACGGCGCGACATGGCCTGTCGCACGACGTCACCGAAATACTCGTTGGCACTGGTGTTCGGAGCCGGATGCGAGCACGCGTCGGCACACTTGTAGCGGCACGTCACGCGCTGCCGCGACGACCGACCGTCATGGGACACGAACAGGTTCAACGGCAGCAGAGCCATACAGGGGGGATCCTTCCAACCATCATCGGCCGGGCTGTGGCCAGATCGTTGAAACCTACGGAATCCTGGTAATCAGCTGTGAAGCACGAGGTGAACGGGGCCTTACGGGGTCACCTGGCGAGCACGTCCCGCAGCAGGGCGACCAGTGCCGCGGGCTGATCACCCTGCACGGAGTGACCGGCGTCGGGAACTACATGGGTGCGCCGGAAGCCGGGTGCACTCGAGGCGAAGGCCTCGGCGTCCTCGTCGTTGACGAAGTACGAGTTGGCGCCGCGGATCAGCGTCGTCGGCATCTCGATCGACGGCACGTCATCCCATAAGCCGGCGAAGCCGTCGCCCTTGCGGAATGAGTCGTAGCGCCATGTCCAGGTGCCGTCGTCGAGTTGCTTGCTGTTGTGGAACACGCCGCGGCGCAATGAGTTTCGATCACGATGCGGCGCGGCGGCCACGGTGACGTCGAGCATGTCGGCGAAGCTCGCGAACGTGCGGTCACCCTTCACCAGCGCGACGGTACCCATCTGGGCCTGCGTCATCTGCTCGTGCCGCTCGGGAGCCGAGGGCGTGACGTCGACGAGCACCAACTCGGGCACCAGGGACGGCTCGGTGGCGGCCACGCGCAGCGCGGTCAAGCCGCCGAGCGACATGCCGACGACCAGGCGTGGCGTCGGGGCCCATTCGCGCAGGACCGGCCGAAGCGTCTCGGCGTTGAGCCGGGGGCCGTAGTCGCCGTCCTCACGCCACTCACTGCGGCCGTGGCCAGGCAGGTCGATCGCCAGCGCCGGCACTCCGAGGCCAAGGATGACGGTGTCCCAGGTGTGGGCGTTCTGCCCGCCGCCGTGCAGGAAGACGACCTGCGGCGCTTCGGTACCCCACCGGATGGCGCTGATGGGGCCGGAGGAGATGCGCTCGACGGGCGGCAGCGGACCGCTCACCCCGATCTGCTCGGCGTTCTCCGGCAGCAGGGCGAACTCGCCCAGGCCCAGCAATTCGTCGTCGGTGACCACGCAACGAACCATACAAAACCCGTTGAGATAGCGCTCACGGTCACCAAGCGCGATGAATTGCGACCGTCAGCGCTATCTCAACGGGGAGGAATTAGCCGTCGATGAAGGTTTCGAGCTCGGCGCGCGCGATGTCGTCCGCCATCTGCTTGGGCGGGCTCTTCATCAGGTACGCCGACGCGGCCTCGACCGGTCCACCGATGCCACGGTCCAGCGCGATCTTGGCGGCGCGGACCGCGTCGATGATGACGCCTGCCGAGTTGGGGGAGTCCCACACCTCGAGCTTGTACTCCAGGTTCAGCGGCACGTCGCCGAAGGCGCGACCCTCGAGGCGCACGTAGGCCCACTTGCGGTCGTCGAGCCAGCCGACGTGATCGGACGGGCCGATGTGGACGTCCTTGGTGTTGAACTCACGCTGCAGGTTGGAGGTGACGGCTTGGGTCTTGGAGATCTTCTTGGACTCCAGGCGCGAGCGCTCGAGCATGTTGAGGAAGTCCATGTTGCCGCCGACGTTGAGCTGCATGGTGCGGTCGAGCTGCACGCCGCGGTCCTCGAACAGCTTGGCCATCACGCGGTGGGTGATGGTGGCGCCGACCTGGCTCTTGATGTCGTCGCCGACGATGGGAACGCCTGCGGCACGGAACTTCTCGGCCCACACGGGGTCCGACGCAATGAAGACGGGCAGCGCGTTGACGAACGCCACGCCGGCGTCGATGGCGCACTGGGCGTAGAACTTGTCGGCCTCTTCGGACCCCACGGGCAGGTAGGAGACCATGACGTCGACCTTGGCGTCCTTGAGCGCCTTGACCACGTCGACGGCCTCGACGTCGGAGATCTCGATGGTCTCGGAGTAGTACTTGCCGATGCCATCCAGCGTCGGGCCGCGCTGCACGGTGACGTTGGCCGGCGGCACGTCGGCGATCTTGATGGTGTTGTTCTCGGAGGCGAAGATGGCCTCGGACAGGTCGAAGCCGACCTTCTTGGCGTCCACGTCGAACGCGGCGACGAACTTCACGTCGCGGACGTGGTACTTGCCCAGCTTCACGTGCATCAGACCGGGGACGGTCGAGTTCTCGTCGGCGTCGAGGTAGTACTGCACTCCCTGCACCAGGGACGACGCGCAGTTGCCGACGCCGACGATCGCGACCCGGACTTCGTTAGACGGGTTCTCGGACATGGGACGGTCTCCTTCTCGTGCTGACTTGATGCAGTGCTGGTTGTTACGGCAGTTGCTCTGGGGTCTGTTCAGAGCGCCCGGGGGCGGCCACGCGTTCGGCCGCGATCAGATCGTTGAGCCACTTGACCTCGCGCTCGCTGGATTCGAGCCCGAGCTGGTGGAGCTGGCGGGTGTAGCGGTCGAGCGAGTTCGTGGCGCGCGCGATGGCTTCACGCAGGCCTTCGCGGCGCTCCTCCACCTGGCGGCGGCGGCCCTCCAGGATGCGCATCCTGGCCTCAGCCGGGGTGCGGTTGAAGAACGCCAGGTGCACGCCGAAGCCGTCGTCGGTGTAGTTCTGTGGGCCGGTGTCGGCGACGAGTTCGGTGAATCGCGACTTGCCTGCGTCGGTGAGCACGTAGACACGTCGCGCCCGGCGCACCTTGACGGCGCCCACGGGAGCGGTCTCCTCGACGATCAGCCCGTCGGCCTGCATCCGGCGCAGCGCCGGGTACAGCGAGCCGTACGAGAACGCGCGAAACGCTCCGAGCAGGCCCGTCAGTCTCTTGCGCAGTTCGTAACCGTGCATGGGTGACTCGAGGAGAAGTCCCAGAATGGCGAGCTCCAACATCGAATCACCTCCCTTGCGCGGTCGTTACGAACTTTCAACAGGTGGGAAAACTATATCGCGCCGATATAAACGGTGCTACGTGAAGCGAACATACACTGTTGTTTGGAAAGTCCGCCAGCTCAGCTGACGGCTGAGTCGATGCGCTTGACGGTGCCGTCGCCGGCGAAGGTGATCGATCCGCTCCCGAAATCACTGGAGACGCTGGCGCGCAACTCGAGAGCACCTGGTGTCAACGGGTCGTTGGCCGGATCGATAGTGAGGTAGGTGCTGTCGGACTTGACGTCCTTCTGCTGGAGGCCGACGGTTTCGGCCGCGCCTCGCAGAATGGCCACGGTGGTCTCGACGTCGAAGGCCGCCAGGTCGACCACTCTGTCGTCGTCGCGTTTGGCCGACGTCGACGGATCGTCGAAGCCGCCGCGGTAGGTGTAGCTCAGCGTGCGCCGGTCGTCGGAGGGATCGGGTCGGGTCAGAACGGCGTACTCGGGATAGATGGTGAGGCCGTATCCCATGGTGTCGCCGAAGCGCTGGCGCATCTGCTCGAGCAGACCGTTCAAGCCGCCCAGTGATTGCAGTTGCTTCGGCGGAGTCAGCACCTTGCCGGGAATGCCGTCGGACTTGGCACCGGGATCGGAGGTGAAACTCAGCGGCGAGCTGGTGTTGCCGTAGAGCCCCCAGCCAATGGCGATGCCGAGCACCACCAGCACGCCGGCGACCGCCGCGCGAATGCCCATACCGGCCGCCACGCCCGACCCGCCGGCCAAGCGTGAGGGCCTGTTCAGGTTCGGCATTTGCACCGGGGCGTTCTCGGTCTGCAGGTCGTCGACCAGGCGTTGGAGGTCGCCCAGGGTCGCAGCGGTCGTCGCGGCGGCCACCCGCGTGCGGTGCTCCTCCATCGACAGCTGACCGTCGCTGAGCGCACTGTCGAGCACCTGGCAGGTGTTGTTGCGGTCGGTGTCCTTGGCGCGCGTCGCCGCCGTCTGCCGTCCCGAGCTACCCGCCATGATCGAGATCGTAGGAGTTGGCGGGCCATCGGCGCAGACCAGACGCCAAACCTCGCCGTGTCGTCACCCTGGCGCGGCGCGGTCGAAGGTGACCGCGGACCGGGCCGACGTACTCTGGTCATCGTGCGATTGCAGCGACAGGTGGTGGACTACGCGCTCAAGCGACGGTCCCTGCTGGCCGAGGTGTACTCGGGACGCACTGGCGTGACCGAGGTCTGCGACGCCAATCCGTATCTGCTGCGCGCCGCCAAATTTCACGGCAAGACGAGTCAGGTGATGTGTCCGATATGTCGCAAGGAACAGCTCACGCTGGTGTCGTGGGTGTTCGGCGATCACCTCGGCGCCGTGTCCGGATCAGCCCGCACCACGGAGGAGTTGGTGATGCTGGCGGCCAAGTTCGACGAATTCGCGGTGCACGTGGTGGAGGTATGTCGGACGTGCAGTTGGAACCATTTGGTCAAGTCATACGTGCTCGGCGCACCTCGTCCCCCGAAGGCGCGCGGCACCCGAACGGCGCGCTCCGGCGCGCGCACGGCCAGTGAATAGCGAAGGGCGACGAGAAAAGTCAGCCGACGACGCCCGCAAGGAGTCCTCGGCTGGCGGTTGTGTCGCGCCGGCCCCACCCCCCGCCAGACATTCGGCGCCGTCGCCGTCCGACGGTGCGACCACAGCCCTGCCGCGTGAGCCGCTGAGGCCGGACGATCGCCAGACGATGGTGATCCCGCCCGTCGGTGGCGCACCCCCGCCGCGTTATCGCGATCAGGTCGACGTCGTCAGGGCGGCGCTGGAAGGTACGCCACCGCCCAAGATGCCACCTCCCGGTCCACCCGGCGGCGGCGGTCCGCCCGGTGGCGAGGGGCGCGGGCGCGAGTTCCACGTCAACTGGAAGTGGGTGCGGCGCGGCACCTACGTCGCCCTGGCGCTCGCCATCCTGCTTCCGATCGTGACGTTCGCGATGGCGTACATGATCGTGGACATCCCCAAGCCGGGTGACATCCGGACCAATCAGGTCTCGACGATCCTCGCCAGCGACGGCAGCGAGCTTGCGCGAATCGTGCCGCCGGAGGGCAACCGCGTCGACGTCGACATCGACAAGATTCCGGTGCAGCTGCGCAACGCGGTGATGGCGGCCGAGGACCGTGACTTCTACACCAATCCCGGCTTCTCCTTCACCGGCTTCCTGCGCGCCTTCAAGAACAACATCTTCGGCGGCGATCTGCAGGGCGGGTCGACGATCACTCAGCAGTACGTGAAGAACGCGCTCGTCGGAGACGCGCGATCGGGCGTCGGCGGTCTGGTTCGAAAGGCCAAGGAGCTCGTCATCTCGACCAAGATGTCGGGTGAGTGGTCCAAGGACCAGGTGCTGGAGTCCTACCTCAACATCATCTACTTCGGCCGTGGTGCGTACGGCATCGGCGCGGCGTCGCAGGCCTACTTCGGCAAGCCCGTGGAGCAGCTCGACGTGGCCGAGGGCGCTCTGCTCGCGGCGCTGATCCAGCAGCCGTCGGCGCTGGATCCGGCGGTGGACCCGGAGGGCTCCGCCGAGCGGTGGAACTGGGTGCTCGACGGCATGGTCACGATGGGCGCGCTGTCGCCGAGTGACCGCGCCGCACAGGTGTTTCCCCCGACGGTGTCGGCCGATCAGGCGAGTGCGCAGAACCAGACGACCGGTCCCAACGGGCTGATCGAGCGGCAGGTCACCAAGGAATTGATGGACCTGTTCAACATCGACGAACAGACGTTGAACACCGAGGGGCTGCAGATCACCACGACGATCGACCCGAAGGCGCAGAAGTCCGCCGAGGACGCGGTGGCCGAGTACATGGACGGCCAGGATCCGGACATGCGGACGGCGGTCGCGTCCGTCGACCCGAAGACCGGCGGCGTGCGGGCGTACTACGGCGGTTCGGACGCCAACGGTTTCGACTTCGCCCAGGCCGGCCTGCCGACGGGCTCGTCGTTCAAGGTCTTCGCGCTCGTCGCGGCACTGCAGCAGGGCATCGGGCTGGGCTATCAGGTGGACAGTTCGCCGGTCGAGGTGAACGGCATCAAGATCACCAACGTCGAGGGCGAGGGTTGCGGCACGTGCAACATCGCCGAGGCGCTGAAGCAGTCCTTGAACACCAGCTACTACCGCCTGATGCTGAAGCTGAAGAACGGCCCGCAGGACGTCGCCGATGCCGCCCATGCGGCCGGTGTCGCGCAGAGCTTCCCCGGCGTCGAACACACTCTGTCCGAGGACGGCAAGGGCGGACCGCCGAACAACGGCATCGTGCTGGGGCAGTACCAGTCGCGCGTGATCGACATGGCCTCGGCCTACGCCACGCTCGCCAACTCCGGCGTCTACCACCGGCCGCACTTCATCCAGAAGGTCGTGCGCTCCGACGGTCAGGTGCTCTTCGACGCGTCGCAGCAGGAGGATCCGGGCGAGCAGAAGATCGACAAGGCCGTGGCCGACAACGTGACGGCCGCGATGCGACCCATCGCCGGCTATTCCAGAGGCCACAACCTGGCCGGCGGCCGA
Organism: Mycolicibacterium sp.; assembly: GCF_016462545.1. Taxonomy (GTDB): domain Bacteria; phylum Actinomycetota; class Actinomycetes; order Mycobacteriales; family Mycobacteriaceae; genus Mycobacterium. Next base: position 55,800 of record NZ_JAEMTA010000004.1, read on the forward strand.
CAGTCCGCCGCCAAGACCGGGACCAATCAGCTCGGTGACACCGACGCCAATCGCGATGCGTGGATGGTGGGCTACACGCCGTCACTGTCGACGGCGGTATGGGTCGGCACCACCGAGGGCACCAAGCCACTGGTGAACAAGTCGGGCGGATCGGTCTACGGGTCCGGCCTGCCGTCGGACATCTGGAAGGCCACGATGGACGGCGCCCTCTCCGGCACCGACAACGAGACGTTCCCGAAGCCGACGGAGATCGGTGGGTACGCGGGTCCACCCGTGGCACCTCCACCGCCGCCTCCGCCGCCTCCGCCACCGTCAGAGACGGTCATCCAGCCGACGATCGAACTGGGCCCGGGCATCACGATCCCGTTCGGGCCGCCGACCACGATCCAACTGCCGCCACCGGGGGCGCCGCCGCCACCCGGTGACCCCGCGGCCGTCCCGACCCCGACGATCACCGCGCCGCCGCCTCCGCCGTGATCGGGCAGGAGCCGGAGAGGTCAGTGACGAGTGCATCGCTGGCTGCGGCCGTATCGCCAGCTCCGCTGGCCGAAGATCTGCGCAGTGACGACGACCGCGACCTGCCCAGCCGAACGGACACCATCGGCGCGGCGCTGGCTGGTGCGATCGGTGGCCCGGTCGGCAGGCACGCGTTGATCGGCAGGGCGCGCTTCATGACGCCGCTGCGCGTCATGCTGATGATCGCCCTGGTGTTCCTCGCCCTGGGCTACTCGACGAAGGCGGCGTGCCTTCAGTCGACGGGTACGGGCACCGCCGATCAGCGCGTCGCGGTGTGGGAGAACCAGCGCGCGTACTACGAGCTCTGCTATTCCGACACGGTTCCCCTCTACACCGCAGAACTGTTGAGCCAGGGCAAGTTTCCGTACAAGTCGTCGTGGATCGAGAAGGATTCCACCGGTGTGCAGGCGAGGCAGTACGACGGCACCCCGGCCGTTCGGTACATGGAGTATCCGGTGCTCACGGGTCTCTACCAGTACGTCTCGATGGCGTTGGCGAAGACGTACACGGCGCTGACGAAGCTGGTCTCCATCCCGGTGGTCGCCGAAGTAGTGATGTTCTTCAACATCGCCGCGTTCGGTCTGGCATTGGCGTGGTTGGCGACGGTGTGGGCGACGGCGCGCCTGGCGGGCCGTCGGGTGTGGGATGCAGCGCTGGTCGCGGCGTCACCTTTGGTGATCTTCCAGATCTTCACCAACTTCGATGCGCTCGCGACGGCGTGTGCGGCGGGGGCGATGCTGGCGTGGGCCCGTCGAAGACCGGCGCTGGCCGGTGCTCTGATCGGCATCGGGGTGGCGCTGAAGCTCTATCCGCTGCTGCTGCTGGTGCCGATGGTGATCCTCGGATTGCGCACCGGTCGGATGCGCGAGGTCGGCAAGACGGTCGGCACCGCGGTGGTGACGTGGCTGGTGGTGAACCTGCCGATCATGGTGCTCTTCCCGCGCGGGTGGTCGGAGTTCTTCCGGCTCAACACCCGCCGCGGTGACGACATGGACTCGATCTACAACGTCGTGAAGTCGTTCACGGGGTGGCGCGGCTTCGATCCGAAGCTGGGCTTCTGGGAACCGCCGGCCGTCACGAATGCGGTGACGGCGGTGCTGTTCGCGGTCTGCCTGGGCGCAATTGCCTACGTCGGGCTGACGGCCAAGCAACGCCCGCGGCTGGCCCAACTGGCGTTCCTGGTGGTGGCCGCCTTCCTGCTGACCAACAAGGTGTGGAGTCCGCAGTACTCACTGTGGTTGGTGCCCTTGGCGGTGCTCGCGCTCCCGCAGCGTCGAATCTTGTTGGCGTGGATGACGATTGACGCACTGGTCTGGGTGCCGCGGATGCTCTTCCTGTTCGGCGAACAGAAGATGGGTCTGCCGCAGGAGTGGTTCACCACCACGGTGCTACTCCGCGACATCGCGGTGATGGCGCTGTGCGCGTTGGTGATTCGCCAGATCTACCGCCCCGAGCTGGATCTCGTACGCCACGGCGGACGCGTCGACGACCCCTCTGGCGGCGTGTTCGAACACGCGCCCGATGCCCCACCCAGATGGCTGCCCGCACGGCTGCGGCCGTCGGTGCCGGAGCCGATCGTCGAACCCGAACAGGAGCTGGTGAGCACATGACCGATCTCGAATTCAGCGACTCCGTGCTGGTGGACGCCGACGCCGACGCGCTGTACGCGTTGGTCTCCGACGTCACCCGGATGGGCGAGTGGAGCCCGCAGTGCCGGGCGTGTTGGTGGGACGAGGGCGCAGGCCCGACGGTCGGCGCGTACTTCACCGGACGCAACGACGACGGGACGCGGACGTGGGAGACGCGCAGTCGCGTCGTGGCCGCCGACTCCGGACGCGAGTTCGCATGGGTGGTCAACGAGGGCTGGGTGCGGTGGGGATTCAGCCTTCAACCGGCCGACGGCGCGACCCGGCTGACCGAGTCGTGGGCCTTCCTGCCCGCCGGCATCGAAGGGTTTCACGGGCGCTTCGGCGCGAAGGCCGACGAGCAGATCGTCATCCGGACGCGGGCGGCCAAGGAGGGCATCCCGGTTACGTTGGCGGCGATCAAGCGCACTGCCGAGGGTGGCTGAGCCGTCGCGATTTCGCTGCTCAGGCGGTCCTGCTGTAACCTTGCCGGGTTGCCGACGCAGGCGACCCTCCTGCCACGGACATTCCGTGGCCGCACACGACCATAGGAGGTGATGGGTTCCACATGCGTCCATACGAAATCATGGTCATCCTCGACCCCACGCTCGACGAGCGCACTGTTGCTCCGTCGCTGGAGACGTTCCTGAACGTCATCCGCAAGGACGGTGGCACGGTCGAGAAGATCGACATCTGGGGCCGGCGCCGGTTGGCGTACGAGATCCTCAAGCACCCCGAGGGCATCTATGCCGTCATCGACGTGAAGGCCGAACCGGCCACGGTGTCCGAGTTGGATCGCCAGCTCAGCCTCAACGAGTCCGTTCTGCGGACCAAGGTGATGCGGACCGACAAGCACTAGGCCACAACAGGCCGTGCACGTCGGAGCGCTTCCGTAGGCTCGCGTGCGACCTACACCGCTCGATCACAGGAGGACCCGTGGCTGCTGGTGATACCAACCTCACCATCGTCGGAAACCTGACCGCCGACCCCGAACTGCGCTTCACGCCGTCCGGGGCTGCCGTCGCCAACTTCACGGTGGCGTCCACGCCCCGGATGATGGACCGTCAGACCAACGAGTGGAAAGACGGCGACCCGCTGTTCATGCGGTGCAGCATCTGGCGCGAGGCTGCCGAGAACGTGGCCGAGAGCCTCACCCGCGGTTCGCGGGTGATCGTGACCGGTCGGCTCAAGCAGCGGTCCTACGAAACCCGTGAGGGCGAGAAGCGCACCGTCGTCGAGCTCGAGGTCGACGAGATCGGCCCGTCCTTGAAGTACGCGACGGCCAAGGTCAACAAGGCCAGCCGCAGTGGCGGCGGCGGAGGCGGCTTCGGTGGCGGCGGTGGCGGTTCTCGCCCCGCGGCCAACAGTGCCAACAACGAAGGCCCCAGAGACGATCCGTGGGGCAGCGCCCCGGCATCGGGTTCGTTCAGCGGCGCCGACGAAGAACCTCCCTTCTGATTCAACTGATTTCCACGCACTGAGAAAGAGATAGACATGGCCAAGTCCTCCTCCACGAAGAGGCGTCCGGCTCCCGAGAAGCCGATCAAGACCCGCAAGTGTTCGTTCTGCTCGAAGAAGGGCAAGAACCAGATCATCGACTACAAGGACACTGCACTGCTGCGGACCTACATCAGCGAGCGCGGCAAGATCCGTGCCCGCCGGGTGACCGGCAACTGCGTGCAGCATCAGCGCGACATCGCGATCGCGGTCAAGAATGCCCGCGAGGTGGCTCTGCTGCCGTTCAGCGCGGCGACGCGCTAGACCGGAACGGAAGACATTCACATGAAACTGATTCTGACCGCTGAGGTCGACCACCTGGGTTCGGCCGGCGACACCGTCGAGGTCAAGGATGGTTACGGCCGCAACTTCCTGCTGCCCCGCGGCATGGCGATCGTGGCGTCGCGTGGCGCCGAGCGCCAGGCCGACGAGATCCGTCGGGCTCGCGAGACGAAGTCCGTTCGCGACCTGGACCACGCCAAGGAGTTGAAGACCGCCCTCGAGGAGCTGGGCCCGGTGGCTTTGCCGGTGCGCACCGCAGGTGCGGGCAAGCTGTTCGGTTCCGTGTCGTCCGCAGACGTCGTGGCGGCCATCAAGAAGGCCGGTGGACCGAACCTCGAGAAGAGGACCGTCTACCTGCCCAAGGCGCACATCAAGGCGACCGGCACGTACGCCGTCGCGGTGCATCTGCACCCCGAGGTGAGCGTCGCGGTGTCGCTCAACGTGATCGCCGAGTAATAACAGGAGCGTCAATACGCCCGGGTGAAGGCATGATCGATCTTCACCCGGGCGTTGCTGTGTTCTCTGGCGAACATCGCACCGCGATCGCGACACAGCGAAGCTAACCGGCTGTTAACCTCAACGGCCCGAAGGCGCAACACAACACGCCCGACATGGCAACCACGGCCGACACGCCGAACGAATTCCAATCCACAGACCCCGACCTCTGCTGTGATGCGCTTATCAGCGCAGATGCTAAAAAATCGCTTAGTTGTGCACAGGTTGTCCCCAACGGGTCAACATGTCTGACCGAGCTTGTCCACACACCGTCCACAGGTCTATCCACAGCGGCTGCTTGCGTCAGTTCCAGCAACGTCTACCGTGAGCCGTCGCAAGTAAATCCGGCGTGCGCTGTCGGTGCGGCGATCTACTCTCGCGAGAGAGCGGTGTCGAATGCATGTTCGACGGCGGTGTGGGATGAAGGGGGAGGTGGGAGGCTTCGTGGCTGTCGTCGATGATCTGGGCAGGCCGGGTGGTCATTCCGGAGGTCGTTCCGACGCGGACGGACCACCTCCCGAGGAATACGGCCGCCAGCCTCCGCAGGACATGGCCGCCGAACAGTCCGTCCTCGGCGGGATGCTGCTTTCGAAGGACGCCATCGCCGACGTGCTGGAGCGGCTGCGACCGGGAGACTTCTATCGGCCCGCGCACCAGAGCGTGTACGACGCGATCCTGGACCTCTACGGACGCGGTGAGCCCGCGGACGCCATCACCGTCTCAGCCGAGCTGGACCGGCGCGGTCTGCTCAAGCGGATCGGTGGTGCGCCGTATCTGCACACCCTGATCTCCACCGTGCCCACCGCGGCCAACGCGGGCTACTACGCGGGCATCGTCGCGGAGAAGTCGCTCCTGCGCCGCCTCGTGGAGGCTGGGACGCGCGTCGTGCAGTACGGGTATGCCGGGGCCGACGGCGCGGACGTGGCCGACGTGGTGGACCGCGCCCAGGCCGAGATCTACGACGTCACCGAACGGCGCACCACCGAGGACTTCGTGGTCCTCGAGCACCTGCTGCAGCCGACGATGGACGAGATCGATGCGATCGCCTCCCAAGGCGGTGTCTCCCGCGGCGTGCCCACGGGCTTCATCGAGCTCGACGAGGTCACCAACGGTCTGCATGCCGGTCAGATGATCGTGGTCGCGGCGCGTCCCGGTGTGGGGAAGGCTCTCGCTCTCGACACTCCGCTGCCGACGCCCACCGGGTGGACGACGATGGGCGAGGTCGCGGTCGGCGATGATCTGATCGGTGCCGACGGCGAGCCGACGCGGGTCGTGGCGGCCACGGAGGTCATGACCGGGCGGCCGTGCTACGAGGTCGAGTTCTCCGACGGCACGGTCATCGTCGCGGACGAGCAGCATCAGTGGCCCACCGAGGCGGGGATTCGCACGACGGCCGAATTGCGAAGTGGCGCCGATCGACTGATTCCCGCGACCCCTCGGCGTCGTAGAGGTGGTACTACCGCACTATTGGAGCTGGGAGTTCACGTCGCCTGGGTGCGGGCCATCGCGAGTGTGCCCGTGCGATGCGTACAGGTCGACAACGACTCGCACCTGTACCTCGCCGGCGAAGGCATGGTTCCGACGCACAACTCCACGTTGGGCTTGGACTTCCTGCGATCCTGCTCCATCAAGAATCGGCATGCGAGCGTCATCTTCTCGCTGGAGATGAGCAAGTCCGAGATCGTCATGCGCCTGCTGTCGGCCGAGGCGAAGATCAAGCTCGCCGACATGCGGTCCGGTCGGATGAGCGACGACGACTGGACGCGGCTGGCGCGGCGGATGAGCGAGATCAGCGAGGCGCCGCTCTACATCGACGACTCGCCGAACCTGACGATGATGGAGATCCGCGCGAAGGCTCGCCGGCTGCATCAGAAGGCGAATCTCCGGCTCATCGTCGTCGACTACCTGCAGCTGATGACGTCGGGCAAGAAGGTCGAGTCGCGCCAGCAGGAAGTGTCCGAATTCTCAAGGCAGATCAAGCTTCTCGCCAAGGAGCTCGAGGTTCCCGTGGTGGCGATGAGCCAGCTGAACCGCGGTCCGGAACAGCGCACCGACAAGAAGCCCATGCTCTCCGACCTTCGTGAATCGGGATCCATCGAGCAGGATGCGGACATGGTCATCCTGCTGCACCGGCCCGACGCCTTCGAGCGCGACGATCCCCGCGGCGGTGAGGCGGACCTGATCATCGCGAAACATCGTGCGGGACCGACGAAGACGATCACGGTGGCGCACCAACTGCACCTGTCGCGCTTCGTGGACATGGCGCACTAGAACGGTCGTCGTTGTCGAGATGCAGTGATTATTAACAAGCGTGCACTGATTGTTAAACAACATCGTCAGTCGACCTGACAATTCCGATGCCGTAAGTGCAGGTCAGGCCGCTATTGGTGCCGCCGGCACGAAGAGCTTGTTAAAGTAGCCGCCAAAAATGAGGGCCGAGCGTCGGCAGTTGCCGCTGCAGGTGGAGCCACTTGAAGGTGAGTCACTAGAATCCTGGCTGGAGGCGACAGCACTCGCCGCGGGCCTGCCCACCGGAGCGCTCGCCGCAGCTGGGGGATTGCCGACCGCCGCGAGGCCATCCTGGAGGAATTGGCTTTCGCCGACGCAGACACTGGCACTAGCTGCGGCTACAGGGCTGCCGACGAGTTCCCTGCAGGCGATGACGCTCAGCCACTATGACGGCCGCGCGCTAAGCCTCGACCCGGAATGGCATCGCCTCGATCCCACCTTTCCATTCGGCCCGTTGTCGTGGTCGCGATTCTGCCCCGAGTGCATCCGCGAAACAGCTGGCCGGTGGCAGCTGGCATGGCGACTCGGCTGGTCCTTCGCATGCATGCATCACAACTGCCTGCTCGTCGATGCATGCCCGGAGTGTCGCGATCATCCGATCGACCGTGCTTTATCGCAGTGCTCCGTCTCCGGCCGCGTGCAGCTGCGGCCACCCATTCGCGGAGGTTCAGACCGCGCCAAGCTGGAAGGGGCTGGGTCGAGAACCGTGCCGGTCGTTGACGGGGCGGGACGAGCCGCTTTGCAGCTGACCTCCGACGCAGTTCTGGAGACTGCGCTCAACCAGGAGACGGCTAAGCGCCTCGGCTATGAGATACGCGGTTCTGCCCGGTCGGCGTTGTCGGCACGGTTGATGCCGCGATGCCACCTATGAGGAGCCGCAGACCTGCGCGAAAGTGATCGTCCGAGAGCGCGATTACCTGCGCGACGACACTGGCCCCGGAAGGGGGCTGGGGGTCTTGTCGGAGTACGGCCATGCCGCGGGTCCAGTTGTAGCAGGCCGAAAAGGCCTCGCGGGCATCGGATTCCGAAAAGCCAGCGCGCGCGAGCAGCGCTAAACCGTCTTCGAGCCGTTGAAGCGCCGCGTGCGGCAGTGACGCAGCCCCGATATGCGACGATCCGTAGGCCACAACCTCGCGGTAGGCGGGAAGCTGCAAAAGCAACACATAGAACGCATCGAAGTACGCATAGAGCTCGTCATCCCAGGCCCCGGTACCCATCGGTGGCAGCTGTTGATGAACGTCATAAAGCACTCGACGATTGAGCGCTTCCAAGAGTGCGTCCTTGTTGTGGAAGTGCGTGTAGATGCTGCTCACTCCGGCGCCAAGTCGGGCAGCCAGTGTCGGCATCGACAGCTCACGCAGGCCGTGTGCGACCACGATCTCGACTGCGGCCTGCAATATCTCCTGCTCCGAGAGTGACCCGCGCGCCCGTCGTCGACGAGACGTACCAGTGGTCATTGCGTCAGCTTACCGAAAGGCTTACGCTATCGATAGCGAAAGCCTTTCGCTATCGGTCGTGCGGCCATGTTGGTCATGGGTCGACGATCCATGACGAACTGACAGGAGTTCATGTGGTGAATCCGAAATCTTTGAAGTTCTGTGCCTGGTGCGGGCCACTGGTGCTCATCATCTTTGGATCGGCGTTTCTGCTGGGCGGTTGGGTGCCGATCCACTCATCGACCGATAGCGCGGAGCAGGTCGCTACGTTCTATCAGCACCGCACGGTCTTCAAGCAGATCGGCATCTTGCTGATGACGGTGTCTTCAACACTGTTTGTTCTCTGGGGCGCGGCCATCGCGTCGCAGATTCGGCGTTGCGAACGCGGCATCCCCGTCTTCACCTACGCGATGGTTGCCCTCGCCGGAGGCGGTTCGGCGATTGGCTACGTCATCTTTCTATCGTGGGGCGTCGCGGCGTTCCGGCCATGGACTCTCTCCCCGCAGATCCTTCTCATGCTCGATGACCTGGGTTGGTTCTTCATGCTGTCATCGATTCCGATGTACATGATGTGGGCTGTGGTGATCGCCGCCGCCATTTGGTTCGATCAAAGCGAACGCCCAATCTTTCCCCGGTGGGTGATGTACATGAACATCGCGACCGTCATTCTGTACATACCGACGGCCTTCTCTGCCTTTGACAAGAGCGGGCCATTCGCTAACGACGGGGCATTGGGGGGATATCTCCAATTTGGCGTCTACTTCGTATGGGAGATCGCCATGAGCTACGCCCTGTTCCATGCCGCCGACAGGGTGCAAGTTTCACGTCGACCGACACCTGCGCGAAGTCCAGCAACGGTGTGACGACGACCCGACATATCAGATGGTCGTGCTCCCTCTTAAAGTCGCCGATGACCGCGCGGGCCTCGAACAGGGTGTTCCAGCGATTGCGGCATTGGTGGCGAGCCAGGCCAGGATGGCTGCACGCTCGGCGGGATCGCCAGTGCGACGACGTCGGACTGGCATCAATCATCGAGAAGGTGTTAACGAAAATTCAGTAAGTGTCAAGATAGGTGTTTGGGCGGGCGCATGGTCACGTGTCGGCGTCGAGTGCGCAGCTGAGGGGAGCCCGCGCGCGGGACGCCATTCTCGAAGCGGCGCGGCACCAGTTCTTCGACGTGGGTTTTCGGCGTACGTCCATTGAGTCGATATCAAGTTCCGCCGGGGTGTCCCGTCCAACGGTCTATGCCCATTTCGCGTCCAAGGAGGAGATCTTCCGCATCACCCGCGATTCCCGGCACGGCTCGACGCGTCTGCTCGGGGAAATTCTGACCGCCGCCGACCAAGCGGGCACTGTTCGCCTGCGCGACGCCGGGCTAACCCCTAGTCCTGCAGCCGATCTCGTTTACGATGCCGCCCGCGCGGCGAAGAGCGACGCCTCCGCGACGCCCGAGGCCTACCGGCGCCAGCTACGAAGACTCATCAACGTGATTGCCCGGGGTCTTGTCGCGGACCAATAGCTCTGTGCGACTGAGAAGTTCGGCTTCGACTCGATCCGCGCCTACCCACTGCGGCCGGTTGGTCGGGGCTGCGACTGAGTGCGAAGACCGCGTCGTTAAGCAACGGGGCAGGCTATCCCGTCGCGGTCGTAGGACTCAGTGCAAAGCCCGCGCGGAGTACGTCGATCATCAACCGAACACGGTAGTCGGGGAAGCTCTCGACTCCGATGCATGAATTCCCAATGCCGAGCATGAGTCATAGGCCCTTATGTCCGCGCGCGTGAGGCCGGCGGCGGATTGCGTCAACAAGCGGTCGAGCACGGGCAGCAAACGGTCGACGAATTCGGCATGCAGGCCTTCGAATCCGGCCTGATCGGACTGCAGTGCTTCGGCCAGGCCATTTTGTGACCAGGAAGTTGGCAAAGGGGTGCAACAGGACTGCGAGGCCTGAAAAGGCGACTCCACCGCGGAGGTGGGGCTCGCCGCTGCGGGGCCGGCAAGTGCCTCGAGTTAGTGGTGAAAGACGGCGACTACGAGATCCGCTCGGATGGCAAAATGCCATGGCGACGGCAGAACCGCCGATCGGCAGGAGTCGCTAGACCGAGAGCATGCTGCGGGTGGCACACCGAGAGCTTTTGGCGGAACCGCGAGATCTCATGACCAGGAGCGCTATTCGTCGCCAGCGCCCCATTGATCGGGTCTCCGTCGGCCTCAGTGCGCAGTCCAGCCACCATCGATGGTCAGCACCTGCCCAGTCATGTATGTCGAGGCGTCCGACGCGAGGAACAACACGGCTCCGTCGAGTTCGTCGGGTTCTCCCATCCGGCGCATGGGACAGCCCGTGCGCAGATAGCGTTGACTCGCTTCGTCCTCGGCCATCGGAGCCGAGCTCTCGCTGGGAAAGAAGCCCGGCGCCAGTGCGTTGACGCGCAGTCCGTACTGCGCCCATTGGCAGGCGAGGTCACGCGTGAGACTGACGAGTGCGCCCTTCGACGATGAGTAGGAGGCATCCGGGATGGGCCACGCCGCGACGAGGCCGAGGATGGACGAAATGTTGATGATCGAGCCATTGCCCGCGGCAATCATGGGGGCGGCGGCTAGGCGGGCGAGATGGAAGGCTCCGACGAGGTTCACCTCCAGCGTGCGTCGGAACGAATCGATCGGCTCGTCGAGTGCCGGTGCAGGGGTGCCGAATCCGGCATTGTTGATGAGAATATCCAATTGCCCGTAGCGCTCCATCGCCAGGGGAACGATCGCCTGGACGTCGGTGTCCTCGGCGAGATCGGCGGTGATGGGAAGCACTCGGTCGAGTTGGTCGGCGAGCGCCGCCAGTCGGTCGGTTCGCCTCGCGACGGCGACCACCGATGCGCCGGCGGCATGCAGAACTCGGACGAAGCGGTCACCGAGGCCGCTGGATGCTCCCGTGACCACGGCTACTTTGCCGCTCAGATCGAAGATGTCACCGGGGTTCCGTGGTGGGGCGGTCATCGATGTTCCTCGGCTAATCGGGCCGTGTTACCGGTCTCGTTGGGGAGCACCGTGATGTAGGCACCGACGGGATCGCCGTTCATGAGCAGTTCCATGAGTCCGTCGTCATCGTCGGCGGGATTCGCCAGGAATCGGCGATCGTCCGCAGTGAGGCGACCAACGATGATCCCGACTGGTCCTGACTTCGTGTGTCGAACCGTGTACGTCTCGATGTGGGCTGTTCCAGTAGGGGCCAGGGTGGTCGTGGTGCCAGGCTTCGCCAGTAATTCGGATTGGAGCTCGGTACTGCGATCGGCGTGCCAGGTTCGTGGCGTCGTGGAGTAGACGCCGGCCGAATACTTCGACAGGGTGCCGCCGTTGGCGCCTACCAGTCCGTAGGAGCCTGGGTTCTTGCGCATCGCGTGGACGGTCTCGGCGATGGCGTGCATCGAATAGTTGTTGCCTGCGCCGCCGAAGTAGGGCAAACCACCGGTCAGGGTCAAACCGCGCGGATCGTTGACCGAGAGCCCGAGGCCGTCGCAGACGTTGGATACTGCGATCGGAAAGCAGCTATAGAGGTCGAACGTGGCGATCTGACCTTGCTCGATGCCTGCGACCCGCAGCGCCTCCTGGGCCGCGAGCACTGCTGACGGTGCACGGCTCAGATCCCGCCGATCGAGCAGGGTCGCCTCCCGCAGGTCGGCGTGACCATGTAGGTACACCCAATGCTCCTCGGGTACAGCCAGTTCCGCCGCGGTGACAACCGACATCAGGAGAACTGCCGCGCCCTGGTTCACCTGGTCGCGCGCCACCATCAAACGTGGATAGGGATCCGCGATCATGCGGTTCGACGGGGTGATCGTTTCCAGCTCGGCGACGGTGCGTTCAGCTGGGGATGCGGCGAAAGGATTCACCGCAGCCACGTGGGTGAAGGGGGAGAGCAGCTCCGCCATCTGATGGCGGTACTGGTCAGCCGTCACGGCGAGGCGCGCGCGGCGCGCATTTTCCAGCAGTGCGTATTGCGATGGCGCGTCGACCAATCCGTGCGTGACGTACTCCGGGCCCGACATGCCCTCGAGGCCGTATCCGCGGTCGGTCAATTGTCCGTCGACAGTCTCGGTGAAGTCGGGCTTCTCATCGGCGGACATCAGGTGGCGGACGGTGGAGATCGCCTCGGATCCGAAGATCATGACGACGTCGCGGTCACCCGCGGCGATGGCCGCGGACATCTCGTTGACGAGGTGCTGGGGACTCTGGCCGCCCACCACCTCGAGGATGGCGTCGGCGGGATCGGCGCCGATGCGGTGCGCGACGGACCGCGGGTAATTATTGGACTTGCCGAACGGAGCTCTTGCTCGTGGTGTCGAGATCTCGAATTGTCGCACTCCGGCTACGGTGTCGATCCGCCGAGCCACCGCGGTCGTGTCGGTGCCGCAGTCAATGAGCGCGGCGCGCGCGGCCTCCGCCGCGAGGTCGACGGCCGACAGCGCCCGGTAGCCGAGATCGTCTATCCGCTCACTGCATTGACCGACTCCGACGAGCACCGGTGTTCGCGGATCGAGGTGCGCGCTCATGTCGGCCCTTCCTGCGGTAGGGCGAGGACTCCGTCTCGCGCGAGTTGGTCGATGGCGGCATCGTCGAGTTTCAGGATCGTTCGACAGACCGTCCGGGTGTCTTGAGCCATGACCGGCGCCGGATTCATCTGCGGTGTCTCGATGGCGTCGAACAGGGCGATCCCCGTTTCTACGGTCAACGGGTCGTCCCAACCGGGTTGCGGCAGTCGGGTGAACGCGTGTCGATGCACGAGCTGAGGGTCGTCGAGTAGATCCTTGACATGGGCGGCGGCGCCGGCCGCGACGCCGGCGGCTTGCAGTCGGGCGGCGGCGTCGCGGGGGTCCAGTGAGATGGACCATTCCTCGACGGCACGGTCGATCTCGTCGCGATGATCGATTCTGCCGTTGGGGGTCGCCAAGTCTGGGCGGTCGGCGAGGTCGCTTCGGCCGATGGTGTTGGCCAGTCGGATCCAGTCCGTGTCGCCGTCGACCGTCATCGCGCAGTAGGCGTCCTCGCCGCGGCAGCGGTATATCCCGGTGGGCGCGTCGAATTCACCGACGTTGCCGCGCGCGACCATCGTGCCGGGTTGCAGTGATTCGCGTAGATACGCGGTGCCCAGTTGGGCGAAGACGGTCTCCATCTGCGCCACGGTGATCGAGGTGCCCGTGCCGGTGCGGCGACGGTCGATCAGAGCGGCGATGATCGCGGTGACGGCTACCCGGGCGGCAGCGTGATCGGGATAGATGGTCATGTCGTCGCCGAACGCGCTGGGTGAATCGGGGTGTCGCCACAGGCTGGTCAGGCCGACCGCCGCGCGAACCAACGGGCCGTAACCCATGCGGTTGCTCCACGGTCCACTGCTACCGAACGCACTGCTTTCGACCACGATGATCCCGGGATTGAGTGTGCGCAGAACATCGTCGCCGAGCCCGAGGGACTCCATCGTTCCGGGTTTGAAGTTGCTCAGGACGACGTCCGAGGTGGCAATCAACTCGCGAAAAAGTTCGACCCCGTGTGGGTCCCGCAGATTGAGACCCAAGCTGAGCTTGTTGCGATTTCCCACCGAGAACGGGTGGCTCACCCGTGTCGGGGTGTCGGCCTGGCGCGCACCGTCCATGAAGGCCCGGTTCTCGACTTTGATCACCTCGGCCCCCTGATCGGCGAGCAGGCGCCCCGTCTCGGCGCCGACCACGATCACCCCTAAATCGAGGACCCGGAGCCCGGACAGCGGGCGGACGGGTTCGGCCGACGTCGTCTTGGAAGCGACGGTCCGAAGGTCGTCGTCGCCGTCGGTGGCGAACCTGTCAGGGTGCTCTCCCAGGGTTGGCGCGCGGAATCGGAAGCCGGCCCGCCGTCCGCCGATCTCGAGGTAGCCGTTCGGTACTCGACCGGTGAGTCCCGGGGTGACTTCCACGTCGACGAACGATCGGCGGGCCGTCGCGTGATCACTGCAGGCAGCTTCGGCCGCGGTATTCAGACTGGCGATGGGGATGCCGAGTTCACCTGCCCGCGTGACGATGTCGTCACGTGTCTCATCGGCGAACAGTTTGGCGATCACGTCGCGAAGCGTGTCCCAGGACTTGATTCGGGTGGCGAGTTGCTCGTAGGACGGGTCTGCGAACTCGGCGGGTTCGCCGAGCCAGGTGAACATCGCACGCCAGTGCTTGGGCGCCAGCAGGCACAGTCGGACGTGACCATCGATGCACTCGAAGATCGGGTAGAGCATCCGCGCGTCTGGACGTCCCGGTGGCAGCTTCGAGAGTGGTCGACCCATGGTGGCGGTGCCGGCCATGCCGAAGCCGGGATCGAGTCCCTGCACGGCCATGTCGTGCAGGGCGCAGTCGACGTATGCGCCGGTCCCCGTCTGCTGCGCGCAGTAGTAGGCGAGGAGCGTGGCGAAGGCGGCCTGGACGGCACCGGCTTCGGTGGTGAAAGGTCCAGGGGGCAGGAGGGGTTCGCGGTCCGCGGCACCGGAACGGGTCAACACCGATGACATCGCCGCGTGGACGGCCTCATCGGCGCGCCACTGCCGATACGGCCCGCTCTGGCCGAAGTGGCTGACGGACACCACCACCAATGCGGGGTTGTGACTGCGCATCAGTGTCGGGGCCACACCCAGATCGTCGAGTCGCCCGGGCGGCATGGATTCGACGACGATGTCGGCACCACCCACCAACTTCAGAAAGTCGTCACGGCCGCTCTTGGTGGTCAGATCGAGGACGACACCTCGTTTGTTCGCGTGCGCGGTGAGAAATGGAAGGCCGATGTCGTCGTGTCGGGGATGTGCGCGACGTGAGGCCACGCCCTCTGGTGGTTCGACGAGTATGACGTCTGCGCCCAGTTCGGCAAGAAAACGCGTCGATGAAGCGGCCGCGCCGTCGGTCAGGTCGATCACCCGAACTCCGCGCAACGGCAGGCCGTCGTCGACCTCTGCGTCAACCTCAGCGGGTGCGGTCATCGTCGTCGCCGTCATTCGCCGTGCACTCGTACGGGATGGATGGGGAGGAGCTTCGCCTTCCGCGCGCATGTCATCCGATCGCCGGGTTCTGGGGTCCATGGTCCACCTAATAAAGGTAAACTAAGTTATATATGTGGCGCCACCGCGCGGCTGGTCGAAGCTGTTCGTCGGCGGCCGCTGTAGGCCGGCACCGGTGCAGGCTCGGGACGATTCGCGCCGGGTTACCGCTGAGGGTCGTCGGTCGAGTCGGACAGCACGACCGCCCGCTCAGGGCAGAGCCTCTTGGCGCGCTGGACCGCATCGAGGCGATCGAATGGGACGTCGCCGTCACCACGAACATGGGCCAGGCCACGGTCATCGTCGTCGATGAGATCAGGCACCTCCGAGTAGCACAAGCCGTGTCCCATGCAGCGGGTGAGATCAATCTGGACCGTCGTCATGTGCCCGGTCCGCCGAACACCAGGGGAAGGCTCTCCAAGTGGTAAGTCCCCGTAGGCCAGGCGATTCGGGGCTCGAATCCGTCAACAATCTCGTAGTCCGGAATCCTGGCGTGGAACTCCTCGACGATCAATCGTAGTTCACGACGGGCTAGATGTGACCCGAGGCAGCGATGGATGCCACCGCCGAAGCTCAAATGGCCGCGTCCGGCTGCTGACAGGTCGATCCCGTCCGGCGCAGCGCCATCGTTGGCTTCGCGGTTGGCGGTGGCCATGCAAATACGGACCATCGCTCCTTCTGGGATGGTGACACCGGCGACGTCGACCTGTTGGGTGGTTCGCCGGGGAACCATCGGTGCGGGCAACTCGAGTCGGAGAATCTCCTCGACGAGCGGTGAGATCAAGGCGGGGTCATCGATCACGGTCCGTCGTAAGTCTGGACGTCGCGCTAGGTGGTACATGGTGAATCCGATGGCGCCGGTGGTGGTGTCCAGTGCAGCCAGGACGAACAGGAAGCACATGCCCAGGATGTCGAGGTCGGTGAGACCTTCGTCGTCGGCGACTGCGAGCAGGCGGCCAATCATGTCGTCGGTGCCAGGGTGGCTACGCTTCAGGCTGACATGCTCCTGCAGGTAACCGAGTAACGCTGCGCCGGCCTCCATCGCGGCGGGGGTGGCCTCGCTCTTGGACGCGTCGGATGTCAGCGTGTCTGACCAGAGTTTGAATTTGTCGCGGTCGGCGACCGGCAACCCGAACAAGGTGAGTAGCACCTGCGTCGGAAAGAGCTCGGCGAGGTCGGTGATGGCGTCGCAACGTCCCTGGGCAACAAGGGGTTCGACCAGTTCGGCTGCTTGTCTGCGTAGGTCGTCTTCGAGCGCGTTGATGACGCGGGGTGACAGCATCGGGTCCAGCAGGCGCCGGTAGCGGGCATGGTCGGGAGGATCAATCATCAACGGCACCATGGGGATCGGGCTTCCAACGTCGTATCCGCCGGCCGAGGAGAAGATCTCGGGGTGGTGCTGGGCGAACCGCACCGCCTCCAAGCTCGTCAGGTACCACATACCGTCCGCTTCGAAGACGTCACCGCGGTCCCTCACGTAGCGCCACCCGGCACTGCGGTCTAGCGCCATCGGCGCAGATTCATAGAAACCCGACTGTTGCCGAGGATCGGTCGTGGTCTGCATCATGATCTCCTAGTGCTGGTAGCTGACGTCGGCGCCGACCATGTCTTCACGGATCGTGCCCTCCCACATGGGGTACTCCTCGGTGACGGTGAGCACGTGGCAGGGGGAGAAAGCTACTTTGCGATGCGCGATGCGCCACTGCCCCTCCCGACGTTCCACCCTGTCGAGATAACGCACGCGCAGGAAGACTTCCCGATCGCTCTGGCCACCGTCGGCGTCGGGTTCGCGGTAGAAGGCCAGGGTGTAGGTCTCGGTATGCGCGACGTCGCCGTCGACCTCGATCAGCTGCGTTCCGTTGTGGTGCATCCAGTGGTGCCCGGGGACGCTTCCGGTAGCCATGAAATTCACGAAATCGGCTGCAGGGCCGTTGATCGGACCATGCTCATCGATCGCGTCCGGGTGGAACAGCGACGCGAGGAGCTTGTGATCTTGACGGTCGATGGCGCGCGGATACAGCGCCAGCAGACGACGAATGGCCGCTTCGTCGATGAGGCGCTGCACCTCGGGGTCGCGTTCCATGGGTGTTCCTCTCGGTCGTAGGACGGGTCGGTTCAGTGGGGCAGACGGCATGAGGCGTCGGCAGGTCTCCGGCGGCAATCCATCGGCGCAAGAATGCGAGTGCGTGTTCTGCGCCTCTCACGGCTGTCGAATGGGTCTGTCGATCACGTCAGCGCTTACGGATCTCAGACCGACAGGTAGTCGCTGGGGAGCAGGCCGGCCACGTCTTCACCGGTCATCATCTTCATCGGCAGGCTGGTGTCCCAGTAGTCGGTCCAGCGCGCGATCTTGCCGGCGTGCACCACGAACGTCCCCATCACGGGAATACCTACCAGTTCGCCGGCCGGAGTCTTGATCATGTCCAGGCGTTCGGTGAGCACGGTGTCCCCGGAGGCAGCGATGTTGATCATCTCGTAGGCGTAGGAATCGGGGAACACGGCGAACTGCTGGCCGAGGTTCGCGACGATGGCGTCGGCGCCCACCGTTGCTGGCATGCCGACGTTCTGATACACCGCGTCCTCACCGAGATAGTGCTTAAGGGCAGCTGCGTCGCGGTGCTCCATCAGCCCACAAAAGCTGCTGACGATGTCGATCGGGTCGGTCATGGCGTACCTCTTCCCGGAACAGATTGGCGTACAGCTTGAATGCTTTACACCTACAGGCTGTATGGGAATATACTGAGCACGTGCCTAGAGGTCAACAGTCGGCGAAAGCTGCGAAGACTCCGCGCGCGCTTCAGGCCGAAGCCACTCGCGCGGCGTTGATTGCCGCGGCACGTCGACTGTTCGTGGAGAAGGGCTACTTCGACACCGGGACCGAGGAGATCGTCGCCGCGTCCGGCGTTGGCACCCGCGGGGCTCTGTACCACCACTTCGGTGACAAGCGCGCTGTTTTCCAGGCGGTCTTCGAGCAGGTGGAAGAGGACCTGCTTGCCGCGGCCGGAGGCATGGATGACACCGGCGACGCGCTCGGGCGGCTACGCTCGGGCCTCCTGAGATTTCTTGATGCTTCACTTACTCCCGAGGTCCAGCGCATTTTGTTGATCGACGGTCCCGCCGTATTGGGCTGGCAGACCTGGCGTCAACTCGAAGGCCGCTACGGCGTCGGGGCCATCCACGGGCTGCTCGAGCGCGCCGTCCTCGAAGGCTCGCTACCGGCGCAACCGTTGATCGTTCTGGCTCACGTCCTCTTGGCGGCGGTGGACGAAGCCGCCCTGGTGATCGCGAACTCGCCCGAACCGGTAGCCGCCCGCGATCAAGGCATCGCCGCCATCAGCCAGCTGCTGGCCGGATTGGGACTTCCCGTACCCCTGCAGTGAGTTTGGCCGATCTGCGGTGGCGGGCGGTCGCAGCTTGGACGGACTACGGCCGAACGGTTGACAGCTTCGCGCTCGTCTGAACATACTGCATGCACGCGAACCGCATACAGACCGTATGTCAAGGTGCCCGTTAGCCGTTAGCCGTTGGCTGACCGGCTGCGTGCGGCGAGCGCCCGAGCTGACCGATTGATTTGTACCCGTGCTGACGAGGAGCCGAAGGTGGAGACCCCCGACGTCGTGCGCGACATGGTGAAGCACTTCGACCACCACGCACCGCAGTTCGCGCAGGAAGGCATTCCACAGAGGGTCTACGCCGAAATACGCGCACGTTGCCCCGTGACGTGGAGCGACGCGGAGGGCGGCTTTTGGATCGCCTCGAAATACCGGGACATCGTCCGTGTCGCCGACGACGCCGCGACGTTCTCATCGGCCCTGGGCAACCTGGTGCCGCACGCCCCCGACGCACTCCCGGAGCAGGAGCGGTTCGCCCTGCTCGAGAGCGGGAAGGGCAGCGCGCCCCCGGTGTTCTTCGATCCACCACTGCACGGCGCGTACCGGCGGGCGTTGAACCCGTTGTTCACGCCGAAAGCCGTTCGCAGCCGTGAGAATTACATCCGGGCGGTGACCGATGAGCACATCGATGCGTTCATCGACTCGGGGTCGTGCGAGGTCGTGGGTGCGTTCTGCGCACCGGTACCGGCAATCGTCGTGCTCGACTGGCTCGGACTACCGACCGAGGGCTGGAAGCAGTGGTCGGATGCGGTGTTGTCGCAGTTCGACAACCCCGGGCAGACCGGTCCGGACCCGTCCAAGATCGATCTACCGGCTGTGCTCGCCGAAGTGCAGGACCGACGGACCAATCCCCGCGACGACGTGCTGACCGCGCTGTCCCAAACCGAAGTGGACGGGGCGCTTCTCAACGACATTGAACTGCTGCAGATCGTCGCGGTCGTCATCTTTGCCGGACTCGACACCACCACCAACGCCGTTGCGAACTCGCTGGTCGAACTGCAACGCCACCCCGAACTGCGCGCCGAACTCGCCCGGACGTCGATCGACGATCCGCTGTGGGGGTCCGCCGTCGAAGAGCTGCTCCGCTACGTCTGTCCCGTCCAAGGATTCCGCCGCACCGCTCGCGAGGAGGCCCGAGTCGGCGACGCCACGGTCAAACCCGGTGAGCGGGTCTTCATGCTCTGGGCCTCCGGAAACTTCGACGAGGAGATCTTCGACGATCCGACGAGGCTGGATCTGCGCCGAAACAACAACCGGCACTTGTCCTTCGGCCGCGGAATCCATCGCTGCTCCGGCGCGCACCTCGCCCGCCTGGAGATGACGATCATGCTCCAGCAGTTGTTGCACCGCATTCCCGACTACGAGATCGACGAACGCGCTCTTCATCTGCACTCCGACGTCGGCCTGGTCTACGGGTTCGGATCGGTCCCCATGCGGTTCAACACGCCGGCCGTGGCCTCGTCCTGCGATGCCTGAACTCACCCAGCGTTGGGTGACCGACGGTTTCGCCCAGCCCGAGTCACCGGCATACGACCCCAGACGCGACGTCGTCTACGTGTCCAACATGACCGACAGCACCATTCCGGTGCCCAAGCACGGCAACGGGTTCCTGAGCACGCTCGCCACCGACGGCTCCATCATCGAACCGAAGTGGGTGACCGGGCTCGACCAGGTGAAGAACATCGCGGTTGCCGGTGATCACCTTTACGTCGCCGACTCGTACGCACTGGTGGTCATCGACATCGAATCGGCGTCGATCGTCGAACGCCACGACGCCCCAGAGTCCATGTACATCGACGGTGTCGCCGTGCATTCCGATGGTGACGTCTACGTGGGTGACCTTGGCAGGAACACCATCTGGCGGCTGAGCGCCGATGGCGCATGGGCACCGTGGCTGGAGTCTCACCTCCTGCATCACCCCGACGGCCTGATCGCCGATCACGATCGCCTCGTCGCCGTCGGGTTCGGCGGGCTCGGTCCGTTCCGCACCGACCCCCATGACCCCGAGACGGGCTCCCTCAGTGCCATCGGCCTCACCGACCGCACCGTCACACCGATCGGCGATGGCACACCGATCGGTCACCTCGACGGGCTCGCCGCACACCCGGCCGGGGGATACCTCGTCACTGACTCCATCAACGGCGCCCTCTTCTTCATCGACGAGGATGGTCGGCCCCGCCTGATCCACGACTTCCCCCCGACGTCAGGGCCCGCCGACATCGACGTGATCCCCGATCTCGGTCTGGTCCTGGTTGCCATGTTGTGGGAGAACGCAGTTCGAGCCTTCGAACTGCCCAATCTGAACAAAGAAGGGTCACGATGACGAACCACACCATCCCCGTCGACGGGCTGGACGTCGATTACACCGACACCGGGAGTGGACCGACGGTGCTGTTCGTGCACGGCGTCTACGTCACTGGCGCCCTATGGGATGACGTCATCGCCGAACTCGGCGACGACTTCCGCTGCATCGCCCCGACCTGGCCGCTAGGTGCCCACAGCACGTCCACCGACGGCGCCGACATCGGCGCAGAAGCCGCCGCGCGGCGCATCGTGCACTTCATGGAGGCGCTTGACCTGACCGGGGTCATCATCGTGGCCAACGACACCGGCGGCGGCCTAGTGCTCGCGACGCTGGGCGATGCCACGTTGGACACGTCCAGGATCGCACGCCTGGTGCTCACCAATTGCGATAGCTACGAACACTTTCCACCTGGCGCCTTCGCGCAGATCGTCAAGCTATGCCGGTTCAGCTCCGCCATCGGTGGCGCTGTCGTGCGTCTACTGGCCACCGGGCCCGGACAAGGCTTCTTCCTCAAGGCCGTGTCCAAGCACCCTCCGACCGCGAAGCGGCAGCGGGAGATCTTCGGGGCGTTCGCTACCAGCGCGGCCGCCCGGCGCGACGCTGTCACCGTGACCGCGTCGCTGGACCCGGCGCTCACTCTGCGTGCCGCACCGGCGATCGAAGCGTTCGACAAGCCCGTCACCCTGGTTTGGGGCACCGACGACGAATTGTTCCCGATCGCGCACGCCGAACGCCTCCGAGACGCCTTTCCGAATGCCGCGCTTACCGAAGTCCCGGACTGCGCCACGTTCGTCATGATCGACGCACCGCAGAAGCTCGCCGCGGCGATCCGCAACGGATGAGCACCATGCGATCGTCCGACAAAGTAAGCAACACGTGGGACATCACGACCAGCCTCGGCGCGACAGCCATCGGCGTTGCGGCCTACCGCTCCGCGGAGACCGTCCAACCGAATGCATTGATCCGCGATGAGATGGCGTCGATCTTGGTCAGCGCGGTGGGGATGCCGGGCTGGAATCGTTTGGCCCAGGCAGACATGTCGTGGCAGGACGACGACGACGTCCGAGGACGACGTGCCATGATCTCCTCGCGTGAATTCGTCGCCGCACGAACCCTGTACTTCGACCGGTTCTGCGCAGACGCGGTTGCCTCGGGTGTCCTGCAAGTGGTCATCGTCGCCGCCGGACTCGACGCACGGGCGTTTCGTCTGGAGTGTCTGCGCGAGTGCAAGGTCTACGAGATCGATCAACCGGAAGTGCTGAAGTTCAAGCTCGCCACCCTTGCATCACGCCACGTACCACCGATCGCCATGGTGGAGCCTGTCGGTGTCGATCTGCGTGAGGACTGGGGAAGTGCGCTGATCGAGCACGGCTTTGAGTACTGGACGCCGACGGCGTGGCTGATTGAAGGACTGCTGCCCTACGTCCCGTCGGCGGCACAGCATCGGCTGATAGCGGATCTCACCGCGCTCAGCGCGCCGGGAAGCCGGCTGGCAGCCGAGACCTATCCCACCGCGACGACACATCTCAGCCCGCAGCGGATGGCGGCTTGGCGGGAGAACGCCAGGAAGATCCGCGAAAGACTCGGCGTCGGGGTCGACGTCACGACGCTGACCCGACACGACGACCCGATTGACGTCGCCGAACTCCTCGTCGACCACGGCTGGAGAGTCATGACCACCGATAGCCGCGACGAGATGTCACGACTGGGCCGCCCGGTCCCAGACGACCTCGTCGACGCCATCCCCATCGCGGCTCTGGTCAACGCAGAACTTCAGCCAACACCGTAAGAGACAACGACGTGGAAGAAGAGGACCGATCGTGACGACGACCGACAACCAGACCGACAAGTGCCCAGTGCTGAATTTCGACTACACCGAGACCAAGCCCGCCGGCACCTGGATGCACACCTACGACGAGCTGCGCGACCAATTCCCCTGGTACCGGAACGATTTCGGCCCCGGGTTTTGGACTGTCGTCAATCACGAAGGGATTCTGGCGATCCTGCAGAACCCCCAGGTCTTCTCCAACAGCGTCGTGACGGCGCTCGACCCCGATCCGCAATATAAGTGGATTCCCGAGATGCTTGACGGTGACGAACACAAGCAGTGGCGACGCCAACTCGGACCGCTGTTCTCTCCGGGGGCAGTCGAACGCCTCGACGACGCGGTCCGACAACGAGCCACTGACCTCATCGACGCGCTCGTCGACAAGGGTTCCTGCGACTTCATGGCCGACTTCGCCCAGCAGTTCCCCACTTCCATCTTCCTGGAGATGATGGGTCTACCCGTCGAGGAACTGGATCAGTTCATGGAGTGGGAGCATGCCATCCTGCACATCGCCAATGATGAACAGGGACTGGAGCAGCGAGCGGAAGCGTCCATGGCCGTGATGCAGCGCTTCGCGTCCATCATCGCCGAACGTCGCATCGAGCCCCGCGACGACATCGTCAGCAAGGCCCTCACCTACGAGGTCGACGGTGAACCGGTCACCGACGCCGACTTACTGTCCTTCTGCCTCTTGATGTTCATGGCCGGACTGGACACGGTGTCAGCCACCCTCGGTTGGATCTTCCTACATCTGGCCCGCACCCCCGAGGACCGCGAGCGGATCCTGCAGCAGCCCGACCTCATCCCTACCGCCGTCGAGGAATTCGTCCGCGCCTACGCCATCGTCATCCCGGCCCGCAAGGTCACCGAGGACATCGAGATTCAGGGATGTCCTTTCAAGGCCGGCGACATGGTGAACATCCCACTCAACGCCGCCACCCGTGACGACGCTGCGTTCACCGATGCCCGGACGATTGACATCGAACGCAAACCCAACAACCACATTGCCTTTGGTGCGGGACCCCACCGCTGCCTGGGCTCGCACCTCGCTCGCCGTGAGCTGAAGATCGCGATGGAGGAATGGCACAAGCGCATCCCGAACTACCGACTCGACCCCAACGCTGAATTGCTGGAGGCCGGTGGCCAGTTGGGCCTGACGACCCTTCCTCTGATTTGGGAAGTCTGAGGTACGTCAGCGCCCACCGTCACGGCACAGTCAGCGTGCGACCACTTAGCATTGTTTGTCCCGTCACACGGGGCAGTCCCGAACAACGGCGAGCGTGCTGCCCGAGAACGCAGGTGGGTCGGCCAATGCCGACAGAATCGGGTGTTATCGGCGAATCGCCGCACCACTGATGATGCGGGCGACTGTGCGGTGAAGCTGACGGAACGCCAAAAATCGGCCGAAGGGTGGTGAGCGGCGATGAGCGCGGGCCCACAGGTTCAAATCTCAGACCGGCTGTCCATCGGCACGCGACAGGTGGTCTAGGTCCAGCAGCTCACTAGTCAGCATCCGCGTGAGTGAGAACTCGTCCGCGGAGATCACTTCCGAGGTGATAGCTGGTGCGGTCGTGTGATCGGAATCGGCATTTGACATTCCTGCCCCACATCGGGCGACCCACGCATCACCGAGACCTGACCAGAGGTAGTAACGGTTTGCTGCCGACTGCTCGCTTTCTAGTCTCTGCGCGATCTCATGCGGGCTGCGACGGACCTGGGCTTCGGCGTCATAAAGCCAGGTATAGAGCTCGTCGTCGAAAACAGGTATTTCGTCGCCGGCGAACATCGGTAGGGTTCCGGGTTCGACGATGATGAGAAGACGCAGATCGTAAGGGGGTTGCCGCCATCCGTTGATGGATTCAAGCCGTAATTGAAGCACGCGCTCGATTGCCTGTCCTTCATAGCTTTCGAGCTTGCCCGCCTTGGATTGGATGGAGTCAGCAAAGGGACTGAGGTACTCGCTGACCACACCAGGGAACGCAAAGCGGTTAAAATGTCGGGCGACGGCTTTGCCGAACTTGCTGATTTCTTCATCGGAAACAACGCCGGGGATTCTCTCCAACAGAGCCACGTGACTTTTTCGCATGGAGGACATATGTGTGAGGTCTGCGAAATTGCCGCCACCGAGCGCAGGTAAGTGCGCATAGCGCGGACGACGTCCCGTTGCCGCCTGCTTTGCTGCGCTGTCGACCAGCTGCACCCTGGGCGCCACGTGAACATACGGCAAGCCGTCGCGGATGACGTCGCATGTTTGGGTGGTTATGACAACCCCCAATGGAGTATTCACAGCCTCGGGTCCGCCTTCGCCTTGGACGGCCAATTCATGTACCGCCGGTAGCACATCACCTTGCTGGAACCCGAGTAACCGCAACGCGCTTCCGCCGTCAACAGACTCGGGAATCGGCGAATTCAACGGTCGTTCCGTCCTTTTGGCAGCCTTCTACGTGGGTACATGATTACGTGGAGACATCTCCATGGAGTGCGCCAAGGAAGTCCTCAGGCCTCTGCTCGGCCTTCAAGCTTCCACGACGGCCGGAATATTGATTCCGAAACTCGTCCAGCACGCTTTGCCCGTTCTCGCCGAGGGCCAGCAGGGCTGCTCGGCGCTCTGTTGGAGTCGCGGCATTCATATGGTTTACGAGGTCCACAAAGTCCATCAGCATCTCTACGTTGGCAGCGTTCATCCTCCCACCATTTGCCCATAAATGAAGCGAACGCCGGGATACCGCGAACACGCGAGCGAGCTGCTCCCACGTAAGTCCGGAATCTTCATGTGCCTTCCGTACTGCTTTCGCCGTCAGTCCGTCACTGACCACGGGCTCGATACCCGATTCTGGAGCCAAGTTCTCAACTCTTAGTGGAAGCGGGGCCGCTCTGTCTGCAACGAGATAAGCATTGAAGAGCTCAATTAGTGGAGGCACAATGGAAGCCTGCGCTTGCCGTGAACGCCATGCAGAGGTCCATAGTCGCGAGTCGATACTTGCGCTGCTTGTCGAGTCTTCGTACCAGGTGCCCAATGGATGCACACCTGAACTGAGAGAAGACGCAGGAGAAAGTCGGGTCATTTGGCCTCCGCTCCAAAAGTTTTCAAGAACTGCGGAGTGACGCTCCAAACAAAAAAGGCATACCCGCGTCTGGCCAAGCGGAGGCCAGTGTCGACAATCTCGTCCGGATGAAATCCGGCGCCCGCCTCCGTGAAGGCATCAAGGTCAAGCACCCAGCTTTCCGAATCCAACGGCTGGACTGCGGGATCCACGGTTGCTCCGGCCGGTAGCTGAGCCCAGCGTGCCAACAACTTGTCTTGATCGACGCTGTAGAGAGTCTCGGTCACGCTCTGAACCACAAACGCACCCTCGCGAACCGGTACAGCACCCCCGCCGCGCACCTGGGGCTTAATAAGACTGTTAATGTCAGACACTGTCGACACGCGATTCGTATATCGGTATCCGATGCGCGTGTACAACGGGATTGCCACTTGCTCTTGAAGTGACGACAGGATAAATCTGAGTCGGCCCAGTAAGTCTTCCTTACTTGTGTAACGCGCTGTTTCGATTGTTACAAACGTCGCCGCGAAGTGGACGCTCCACTGTCCATCAGCTGACGACCATTGATAAACGAAGGTGCCCGGCTGTGGGGCAATGCCGTTCGGCCCGATGACGAAGTTTGTTTCCTGGCTCTTAGCAAATAATGGGTAGTCTTTCGCCAAAGCGCTCCCAAGCGATTCGCCAATCGCATCGAAGCGTTGCGCGAAACCGGTCAACTCAGGCCATCGGACTTGGCACAGCACCCTGTCCAAAGGCGCGTTCTGCAGATGAATTGATTGGGGGGCGTCAAGGGCAAAGGGGCCGTGATCAGCGGCTGATGCAGCCATGCTTCACACTCTACTTCACAATCCATGGCGTGGGGAGGCCCAATCTCACCCGTGTTCTTTGATTTCCATCCTGCCAGCTAGCGTGCCCCAGCATGTCGCTGGTTAGTGCGTGCGCAGGTCGTTCGAGTCAGTCGTGTCAGCGGGTAGTCATGTTCGAGCGCTGGGCCGATGAAGCCGGTCCTCGTTGCTGGCGGCTAGCGGAAGACTTCCGAGCACGAGGTTGATGGAGGCATGAAGTCCCCGTACGCGATCAGTGGGAGCCTGAAGGCAGCAGAGCCAGGCGCTAAACGGCGTTGCAACGAGCGCCAACGCAATCTGACCGTTCACGCTGCATTTAGCCCGCTCACCTGGTCTTTTGCGACGAAGATTAACAACCTCTCGCGACACGCCCGAGTCTTGTCAAAGTAGGCAGGCGTGTCTTGTCAATCTTCGCTGCATCTCGACATCGCTGCTGTGGCTTCTCAAGTTTTGATGTCCAATTCTCAAATGAAATGTCCATCTGCTGTCCACTTGGACATTTGAATGAGATCTCCGCCCATCGAGCCTCCAGCGATAGCACTGGTGGCCGGCGGCCTGCACCTGTCGGTGATCGACCTTCCCAGCACGCTGACACGCGACACGGTCATCCTCGACGACGAGATTTGGCGGGAGATCGACCTCGGCCTGACCGCTGTGCGCGACCGCCACGACCTTCTCAACAACCATGGCTTGGGCGCCCGGCGCGGGGTGCTGCTGTGCGGGCCGCCGGGCACCGGGAAGTCCGCGGTGTCGGCGGTGATCGCCGCCGAGGTGGTGGGAGCGTTCACCGTCATCTACGTCGAAGCCAAAGCCGGCGAGCACCTGTTGACCGCGGTGGTCGAGGAGGCTCAACGTCTTGGTGCGCCCGTCCTGCTCGTCCTGGAGGACGTCGATCTGTGGTGCCAGAGCCGCCTCGGCGGATACGGTAGCGGGCTCTCGGAGTTGTTGGCGGCCATGGACATCGCCGCGGAGGCCCGCATCCTCACCCTGGCGTCGACCAACGACGCCGCCACCCTGGACGAGGCCGCGATCCGCACCGGACGCTTCGACGCCATCGTCGGGGTCGGCTACCCCACCCGCACCGACGCCGCCCGCATCCTGACCGCGCTGATCGCCGGGCTCCCCGGCACCGACACCGTGGACACCCTCGCAGTGGCCGCCGCCGTGCCGGAGCAGACCAGCGGCAGCGATCTACGCGAAATCGTCCGTCGGGCAGTCCTGTCCGCCGACGACACCGGTCGGCTGTCCACCGCGGACCTGCTCGCCGAGGTCGGCAGCGGACGCTACCGCGCCACCATCCCGAACGGCATGTACCTCTGATGAGTGAAAGCGACGGGGACATTCCCGAGCTGACCGAATCGGAGCGACTCCGCATTCAAGCGACGGAATCGGACTTCGCTGCCATGGGTGATGCGTTGCGCAACGGGACCGCCACACCCGAGGACGTCGAAGGAGCGTTCGCCCGCTTCATGTCCCTGGACATCGACCCCAAGAAGCGTCGCAACGCCCTGCACATCCCGGCCGATGCCGGCGAGCATGCCGCGGCGATCGAGACCATCCTGCGACGCATCCCCGACGGCTGGGGTCGCTGGATCAGCGTCGACGCCGGCTGGTACCCCCTCGTCATCGCCACCGACGCTCGGCTGGCCGCGCTTGATCCCGCCCACCGGGTCCACCAGATCAAGGAGAAATTTGGCACGCTGCGCTACTACTACTGGCCCAGCAGCGAGGACGCCAGCCCCGAGCTGCTCGACGCCATGGACGCCATCACCGACGACGCCCAACGTGCCTCGGCGATCACCTGCGAACGATGCGGCGAACCAGGAGTACTGCAGAGAACCCGGTACTGGGCGAAGACGTTGTGCGGCAGTTGCGCCGACGGCTTGGGGTATCTGCCAGTCCGGCCCGATTCGCCGTGAACCGGTTCATGGTGACCGCCGCACTTTCGGTTGCAGATGGCATTGCGATACACGACACGCACTGCGTTCGCTGCAATGAAGTTTGCTGCACTGCTTCAAGTAGGCGCAAGGGAGCTGGCCCTTCGCGTCCGATCTATCAGCCGCTGAAGACCCGTATGCGCAAGTCAACAGAGACGGTCGCCGTTGCATACCATGTGCAACTGCGCGGGCCCTCGACACGCAGACAGCACCGCCGCGAGAGGAATGACGACATCGCTTAGGTGGTTTATCGTTTCGGAGCGCGATGTCGCACGTGACTTGGCGCGCGACGAACTGTGCGCTTCCCGGCGTTCGAATCGCCGAGCCCGACGAGATCTGGACGCGACCGTGTGGCCGTCGTCGGATCTGTCCCGGATGGCCACCGCAAGGCAGCTGATCCTCGACAAGGGTGCAACGGGGATCTCACGAATTGCCCTGTGCGACAGAGATATCGAGAGCGAAAGTCGCAGTGCGCCCTAGTCGATGAGCAGGGCCAGCAGGCTGGCCCCGCCGAAGACCGCCGCACTGCCCGCTGCGCTCCACTTGGATTGGCCCGCCAGGGCCGGGGTCTGGATACTCGCGGCCACCTCGGCGGCGGCGAGTCCGACGACGACGCCGAGCACAGGTCGCCTCTGCGGCGACTTTCGCGTGCCGAGCAGGATCAGCCCCAACGCGGATTCCCGCAGTGTCCACAGCCGTACCTGATACCGGCTCTCGTCCCCGGCGCCGCCCACGCTGGAGGAAGTGCTAAGACGTGCTGGCGCAGCGATACCGGCGACACCGACGGCCGTCATGATCGCTCCCATGCCGATCTGGATCTTCTCCGAAGTGCTCGTGCCCATGGTGTGCATCTCCTGTTCAGGTCAACTGTTCGGCGCCGACGGATGCCGCTACTTTTTGAGCCCAGCGGTAATCCGCCTTTCCGGCGGGTGAGCGTACGACCTTGGGTGTCCGAATGAACGCCTTCGGGATTTTGTAGCCGGCGATCTGAGTGCGGCACGCCTCCGCGAGTTCGGGGTCGGATGCCGTTTTGCCGTCGGCCAGCTGCACGACGGCAACGACTTCGCTGCCCCAGCGTTCTGACGGCCGGCCGACTACCACGACATCGTAGACGTCGGGATGGGCCGCGATCGCGCGCTCTACCTCCTCGGCAAAGATCTTCTCGCCTCCGGAATTGATGGTCATGGAGTCTCGGCCCAGCAACTCGATACGCCCGTCCGCCAAGATTCTGGCCCTGTCACCGGGGATCGACCACCGCACGCCGTCGATCGTCGGGAAGGTGCGCACAGTCTTGGCGTCGTCGTCGAGATAGCCCAGCGGGATCAAGTCTCGCCGCGCGAGCCAGCCCTCCCCGTCGCCGGGTGCGAGCGCGCGACTGAATTCATCGTCGACCACGGTTGTGTCCGGCTGCGGGCTGAAGGTGGCGGTGTCGACCGTGGACCCGGGGACGTCGGCGGCGCTCATCTGCATCCCGGACTCTGACGACCCGACGCCATCGAACAGGATGACATGTGGTAACGCCGCCCGAAGCCGTTCACGGACAACGGATGTCATAGGAGCCCCACCGTTGCTGATGGTGATCAACCCGGCCAGGTCGTAGTCGGTGCGCTCGAGTTCGTCGGCGAGGGGACGGGCGACGGCGTCTCCGACGGTCAGGATTCCCATCACCTTCTCGCGCGCTGCCAGGGCCAGCGCATCGGCAGGACGAAACCGCTCGACATCATCGGGAATCACCAGCCGTCCACCCATCGTGATCGCGGTGAACGCTCCCCACTGTGCGGCGCCATGCATCAGGGGGGGAATCATCAGCAGGGACATCGAGCCGGGAGACTGTTGAGCCTGCGTTGCGAGTTGTTCATAGGACTGCAGCTGTCGATCACCACCGACTGGACGGCCGCCCATCGCAGAGATGAAGATGTCGTGCTGACGCCACAGCACACCCTTCGGCATTCCGGTAGTCCCGCCCGTGTACAGGATGTATAAGTCGTCACCCGTCGGCGTCGGCGAAGATCCGGCCTGTGCAGTCGACGTGGTGATGGACTCGTAATCCACAGCGCCCGAAAGCAATTCGTTCCCGGAGTCATCGGCTACCTGGATGAACACCCGAAGATGCGGAAGGCGGTGCCGTATCGAGGCAACGCGGGGTGCGAACTCAGCGTTGTAGACGAGCGCGGCAGCCTTGGCGTCGTTCAACAGATAGACGAGTTCTTCCTCGACGTAGCGATAACTGACGTTAAACGGGGCGACCCTGGAACGGAAGCCTGCGATCATCGACTCCAGGTATTCGTTTCCGTTGCGCAGGTAGATACCCAGATGATCCTGACCAGATTGGTGGCCAGCCAGCTCGTCCCGCTCGGAATGGCAGCCCAAACCCGCGGCGGCGAGGTAGTTGGCCACGCCGTCGACGCGCGCATCCATCGCGCCGTAGGTGAGTCGCCGGTCCCGCCAGACGATCATCGTCGCGTCGGGTATGGCCGAGGCAACCGTCCTGAAGACCGAGGACAGATCGAACTTCACCGCGCTGCTCATGACACTCCCGCACTCAGGGCTAGTTCCGACGGGCACGGTGATGGACACTGAGCCGAATCGGGCTACGCCGGTTGCTTCTTCGCGGACCAACAGCCACTTTCACGCTGACCCATCCCGTGACGCCGGATGCCACCAGCGTTACATTATCAGAGGATATTGTAAATAGACGCGAAGAATTCCTTGAGAGCGTTCGGAGGCGTCCCCCTGCCGTCCACCGGCATCACCCCAGGACTGGCAACCGCCGTCGAGCGGACAATGCGCTCAGCGCCGTCTGCATCACGGCGCGTACATGGACGTCGACCTCGTCGACGTCGGGGTTCTCGCCGAACCGCTCTCGGATGTTGATCGGCGCCAATACCTGAGTGACGTGCTTCGCGGGCAAGGGAAAGTTGATTCCGCCGAGTGTCAAACCGAAGGGGAAGCCAAAGGACACCGGTGCCAGGTCGCTGCGCAACCGCTCCTTGAGCCCGAGGCGTTTCGCAAGCCACGTGCCACGCGAAAGGAACAGCTGCGTTTCTTGCCCGCCGATGGACACCATCGGCACGATCGGTACGTCGGCCTCGATCGCCGCACGCACATAGCCGGTTCGGCCGTTGAAGTCGATGACGTTTCGCTTTGACGTCGGCCGCATGGCGTCGAAATCGCCTCCAGGAAACACGATCACCAGAGCGTCGGAGGCAAGGGCCCGTGCAGCGTTCACCGGATTGGCGGGAATGAACCCCGTACGAAGGAAGAACTGCTTGGTGGGTCCCCGGGAGTAGACGTCATGGCTAAGAGTGAGAAGCGGTCGTGCATAACCGAACTCATCGTAGAACTCGACGGCGAAGCAGGGCGGATCGGTGCTCATCATGCCACCGGAATGATTCGACACGAGCAGCGATCCTCCCGCCGGGATGCTTGACAAACCCCTCACTTCCGAACGGAAGTAGCGTTTGACGACGGGTCGGAGGAGGCCGACGACACGCTCGGTCAGCACCGGGTCCCACTTGACGACCTCGTCGGTCTCGAGCCGTGCTGTCGCCATGAAGTCCCCCGTTGCCAGTGATTGCGTCGCGACGGACACGCCGGACCACACCAGGAAGACTTTACAGATTCGGACTAAAGTGTCACGTCCTGTGTTACCAATGCCACAGTATGGACGTCGCCCCGACCGGTAGGACGACATGGGTCACACGCGCTACTCCGGTCCGGTCTCCATGCCGCGTGCCTCGTCGAGGAGCTGGACGAGGTGAATGCCCTGACGGCCGGCAAGTTGTTCCAGTTGCGTACGGCAGGAGAATCCGTCGGTCAGAACGTGCGCCCCGGGTGCGTTCCTGGTCGCGGGGAGGAGCCCGTTCTCGGCAACCGCAACGCTGACGTCATAGTGACCGCGCTCAGCGCCGAAGTTGCCGGCCAGACCGCAGCAGCCATCGACGACGCTCGTCCGGACCCCCGCGCGACCAAGCAGTGACAGATCGGCATCGAACCCGAGGACTGCCTGGTGATGACAATGCGGCTGAATTACGGCCGAGGTACCGGTCAGATCGGGCGGTTGCCAATCGGGGGTGGCAGCGAGCAGTTCTGCAACGGTCTTCATCGAGTTTGCGACGAGAGTCGCGTTACCGTCGGCGCCGAGCAATTCGACTGCGTCGCTGCGGAATACCGCGGTGCAGGACGGTTCGAGGCCGATGATCGGCATGCCGTCGACGGCCGTCTCCGCCAAGCTGCGAACGCTACGGCGCAGGATTCTTCGAGCCGTGTCGAGCTGGCCCGTAGAGATCCAGGTCAGACCGCAGCACAGTCGACGCTCCGTGATTCGGACGGAATAGCCGGCGTCCTCCAGCACGTTCACCGCAGCGATGCCGACCTCAGGAGTGAAGTGGTTGGTGAACGTATCCACCCACAGGAGCACCGGCTTGCCGCCGGCGACGGGATGGCTCGTGAACCAATCGCGGAACTTCTGATGTGCGAACACCGGCAGGTCGCGGCGGGCATCGACACCAGCCAACCGCTTGCCGACGTTGGCCAACCGCCCTGCGGCCAAACGATTCACGACACGCGGTGCCCGTGACGCCAGCGCCGCCCAACGGGGTAGCCAACCCAACGAGTAGTGCGCCGCCGGCCGCAGACGCCGACGGTAGCGCTGGTGCAAGACCTCGGATTTATATGTCGCCATGTCAGTGCCGGTAGGGCATTCCGAGGAACACGCCTTGCACGACAGACACAGGTCCAGTGACTCGACGACCTCGGGGGCGCGCCACCCCTGGATCAAGGATCCGTTGGCGAGTTCCTGCAGGACGCGGGCTCTTCCGCGGGTGGAGTCCTTTTCGTCCCTGGTTGCGCGATACGACGGGCACATGACGCCGGGGCCGTTGTCCACCCGGCATTTACCGACACCGGTGCAGCGGTGGACTGCGGCAGTGAAGTCGCCTCCGTCACCCAGAAATTTGAATGCCAGGCTCTTGGACAACGGGCGGGCGGAGACCGCGCGGAGGTCGGCATCAAGGGGGCGCGGGCGGACGATGACTCCAGGGTTGAGGACGTCCTCGGGATCGAAGACGTGCTTGACGGCGGCGAAGGCGTCGATCGCCTCGGGGGAGTACATCAACGGCAGTAGCTCCCCGCGGGCTCGGCCGTCACCGTGTTCGCCGGACATGGAGCCGCCATACTTTGCGACGAGTCTGGCAGCCTCGGTGAGGAATTCGCGGAAGACGTGTTGGCCGCCAGGTCGGTGCAGGGGGAAGTCGATACGGACATGAATGCATCCGTCGCCGAAGTGGCCGTAGGGCACACCGGTGAGTCCGCGGTCGTGCATGAGCGCCTCGAAGTCACGCAGGTAGCTGCCGAGGTGGGCAGGGGGCACGGCGGCATCCTCCCAGCCGGAGAGTCCGGGCGGATCGGTCGCGCGCGCGGCCAGACCGGCACCGTCCTCTCGGATCTTCCACAATGCCTTGGCGGCATTGGCGTCGCGCACGATCCATCCATCGCTCGAACCTCCGACACGGAGTGCCGCTTCCGCACGTGCCATGACGTCGGCAGACTCGGAGCCGCCGAACTCGACGAACAGCCAGCCGCGACCCGCGGGGAGGTCGGGCACCGCGGAGGGGCCCTTCCTGTTGATCACCACATCGACGATCCGTTTGTCGAGGCCTTCCAGGGCGATGGGTCGATGGGCCAACAGCGCAGGGACGGCGTCGGCGGCGGTCGCCATGTCGGGGTAGCCCATGACCACCAGGGTGCTGACCGCGGGGGTGCGCACCAATTGCACCGTCGACTCACGGATCAGGCCCCAGGTTCCCTCGCTTCCAGCAAATGCCTTCGCGACGTCGAATCCGTTCTCGGGCAGCAGGTGTTCGAGCGAGTATCCCGAGACCTGACGGCCAAATCGACCACACTCGGTACGGATCACTGCGAGGCGGGAGTCGACGATGCCGCGTAGTGCCGCCAGCGTGGGAGATGCCCCGACGCCACCACCGGGGTTCGTCCGCAATCGCTCGCCCGCACCGGTCACGAGGTCAAGCGCAATGACGTTGTCGGCAGTGCGTCCATACCCGAGAGCGCGGGAACCACAGGCGTTGTTGCCGATCATCCCGCCCATCGTGCAGCGACTGTGTGTGGACGGGTCAGGACCGAAACGAAGCCCGTGGGCTGCGGCCGCGCGCTGTAGGTCGTCCAGGACGACGCCGGGCTGGACCACGGCGGTGGCTGACGCAGGATCGATGCCATGAATGCGATTCAGGTGCCGGGAGAAGTCCACCACGATGCCGGGACCGACGGCGTTCCCGGCGATCGACGTGCCGGCGCCGCGAGCGGTCAGCGGCACGCGTGCGGATCTGCTGAGCTCCACGATGGGATGAATTTCATCAGCATGACGGGGGAAGACGACGACATCGGGCACCACTCGGTACAACGATGCGTCCGTTGAGTATTCGGCCCGTCGACGGGTCGATTGATCGACGTCCGTCACACCGGCCTGTCGAAGATGGGCCACCAGTTCGTCAGCAGGCGGCGTCATGACACCGCCTTGGAATGGGGGATGAGACCTCCGGTGATGTTGACATTCTGATTGCCGAACGTACCCTTCTACCACCCGCGCGAATCGTCGTGTCGCCATCAGCTGACGCCCATCCGGAGCCGTTGCCGATGCGCGTCAAGACGGCCTCCGCGTCCGGCAGCGAGATGAACTGCAGGACAACGTGATCAGCACCAGCAACGCGGTGCGCGAGGATGCGATCCGCCAGCGCATCTGGGTCGTCGCGGACCACGAGCGCATCCACCAGGCGGTTCGATACCGTGTCGATGTCATCGACGTCGAAACCGAACCGCTTCAGATTGCGCCGGTAGTTCGGCATGCCGAGGCAGAGTCGCAGATATCGTCGTGCGGCGTCGCGTCCCTCGGGGTCGGCTGGCGTGCCGGCCACCATCTGGGATGATGCAATCCAAACCTGCTCGCCCTCAACCGATCTAACCCGTTCGGAGTGCGATACGGGACAGAAGTAGGTGTGCAGCCCCGTCGTCGCCTGACCGGCGAGGGCCACCATTCGGGGTCCCAACGCGCCAAGGAAGCGGGGCGGCAGGCGCCGCCGGCCCGCTGCGGTGTTCATCGCCGCGAGGTAGTCGCGCATCGTAGTCAGCGGTTTGGTGTAACTGCCTCCGCGGGCCGCCGTGAGCTGACCATGGCTGGCTCCCAGGCCCAGTACGAAACGACCGGGGAACGCGTCGTGAAGGGTCGTCGCTGCGGCAACCATCGCTTCCGGATCGCGCGCATGAATGGTGGCTACGCCCAGCGCAACGGTCGTTTCGTCGGTCGCCTCAAGATAAAGCGCCGCCCGAATGAACGGGTCGACGCCGCTGTACTCCTGCAGCCAAATCGTGCTCAGGCCTGACATTTCGATGCGTTTGACCGCCGCGATGGCGGCGGCGGCTGGCAACCGATCGAGGAATCCCGACCAGAGGCCAAGGCCGACGGGCATCACGGTGCGGTCAGCCATCACGGGTTGCCCGTTGCCATCGCGCGAGCCGTCAACCAAGAACGGGGAAGCGGCGCTCACTCGCCAACCGGTTCAGCGCGGTCTGCATGACGTCCCGAACACGTGCGTCGACAGCGGCGACGTCGGCGTTGGTGCCGAACTCGGCGGCGATGTCGATCGGCTCCAGCACTTGCGTGACGATCTTGGTCGGTAGTGGCAAGTTGACCGCGCCTACGCTCAGCCCGAACGGAAAGCCCACAGAGATCGGAAACAGCTCGCTGCGCAGAAGCCGTTTCAATCCCAGTCGCTTGGCCAACCACGTTCCCCGGGTCAGGAAGAATTGGGTCTCTTGGCCGCCGATCGACACCACCGGAACTATTGGGACGCCGGCGTCGATCGCCGTCTTGACGTAACCCGTCCGGCCCTTGAAGTCGATGACGTTCTGCTGCAACGTTGGTCGCATGGCATCGTGATCCCCGCCGGGGAACACCATCACCACCGCGTCTGCTGCCAGCGCGCGGGCGGCGTTGTCGCGGCTGGCGGGGATGAAGCCAGCTCGCAGGAAGAAATCCTTGGTCAATCCGACGGACAATATGTCGTGGCTCAACGTGTAGATCGGCCGTTCGTAACCGAACTGGTCGTAGAACGCCACCGAGAACGTCGGGATGTCGGTGGCTACGGTTCCGCCGGAGTGGTTGGAGACCAGCAGGGCGCCGCTGGCGGGAATTCGGCCAAGGTCGTGCACCTCGAATCGAAAGTACCGATTCACGATGGGGCGCAGGACGTCGACGAGACGCTTGGTAAGGGCGGGGTCCCACTTCGTCAGCGCGTCGCCGTCAACGTCGTTGTCTGCCATCGCCGTTCCCATTCCTTGACGCTGCCATTGGATGGAGTCTGCTTGCCACCGCATTGAACGGGGCGCCGAGCCGAGCGCCATGACGGTGCTGGCAAGCCCCGCTGAGCGGGCCTCCGCGGTCTCTGGACAGCTTTACAGATTAATCCATTAATGTAAAGATATGCGGGCTGCGTCATACGCACGTCGATCGAGGCCATATCGCGAGCGGTGTGGCCGGGAGGCGGCGTAGGTCGACACGACGATGAAGGCGGAGGTGAGGTCAGTGACGACATCCAAGTTGGTGTTCGACCCGTTCTCAGAAGAGCACTACGACGACCCGTACGAGACGTATCGTCGTCTGCGCGACGAGGCGCCCGTGTACTACAGCGAGGAATACGACTTCTACGCGCTGAGCCGACACGAGGATGTGGCGCCGGCGTTCAAGGACTTCGCCACTTTCTCCTCGTCGCGGGGGGTGACTCTGGAAGAAATACAGTACGGCGACCACAAGCACGACCAGTCGATCATCTGGATGGACCCGCCGTCGCACCGCCGGATGCGCAGTCTCGTCAACAAGGTATTCACCCCGCGGGCCATCACTGCGCAGACCGCCGTCGTGCATGAACGCATCGAGCACCATTTGGCGAAGGTCGACCCGAACCGGTTCGACGTCGTGGCCGAATTCTCGGCATTGTTTCCCGTCGAAGTCATCACCACCATGCTCGGCGTTCCAGAGGAGCATCAGCAGCAGGTACGGCTCTGGCTCGACATCGCATTGAAGCGCAGACCGGGACAGATGCGCATGGCGCGGGCCGGCATAGACGCCATGATGCAAACCGGCTTGATGTACTACAACTTGATCCAGCAGCGCCGCGCTGATCCCCAGGACGACATGATCAGCGCTCTCATCGCGGCTGAAGTGGATCGTGAGGACGGGACGCGGACGAGTCTGGACGACGTCGAGATCAGTGGTTTCTGCACCCTTCTGGGTGGCGCAGGCGCGGAGACCGTGGCCAAGTGGGTGGGGACGGCAATGGTGTTGTTCTCCCGTCATCCCGAGCAGTGGCAGGCACTTCGGGCCGATCGCAGCAAGATCCCCGCGGCCGTCGAAGAGGTGCTACGGCACGAGGGTCCAGTGCAGTACGACTGCCGCTACACAATGGCCGACGTGCATGCGCACGGCACCACAATCCCCGCGGGCAGCGCCGTGATGCTGCTGGGTGCCGCCGCCAACCGGGACGAGCGGGCGTTCACCAACGCCGACACCTTCGACATCGACCGCGACCGCGGGGAGGCGCAGAACCTCGCCTTCGGTTACGGCATCCACAGTTGCCTCGGGGCGGCTTTGGCCAGAATGGAGAGCGCGATCGCGCTCGACCATCTGCTCGACTTCATGCCGGAGTTCGAGGTCGAATACGACCTACTGACGCGGGTGGCAATGACGAGTGTCAACGGCTACGAGAACGTACCCGTCAAAGTCCAGCGTTGACCGACCAACCTTCAGGAGACCGAATGTCCACGCCGGAGAAAGTTCTCACCGATCGCACACTGGTGGTGTCCGGCGGTAGCCGGGGCATCGGTCTGGCCATCGCCATCGGGGCCGCAAAGTTGGGGGCCAACGTCGTGCTGCTCGCGAAGACAGCCGAGCCGCACCCGAAGTTGCCCGGAACGGTGTACACCGCAGTGGCCGACGTCGAGGCTGTCGGCGGAAAGGCGATAGCTGTAGTGGGCGACGTGCGCAAGGAAGAAGACGTTGCACGTGTGATAGACGCCGCCGTCGACAACTTCGGCGGCGTGGACATCTGCATCAACAACGCCAGCGCCATCGCCGTCGAGCCGACCGAGCAGCTCTCGGCCAAGAAGTTCGATCTGATGCAGGACATCAACATTCGTGGCACGTTCTTGCTGACCAAGGCATGTCTGCCGCACCTGCGCCAGTCACCGGGCGCGCACGTCATCACGATCGCACCACCACTGAACATGAACCCGTACTGGCTTGGCGCGCACCCCGCCTACACTCTCTCCAAGTACGGAATGACACTCCTCTCCCTTGGTTGGGCGGCTGAGTACGCCGACGCGAACATCGGCTTTAGCTGCCTGTGGCCGCAGACCTACGTCGCGACCACGGCGGTGGCTAATTCCGCGAACGCCGAGGAGGCAATGGCGGCGTCACGCAGCCCCGACATCATGGCCGACTCCGCCGCGGCAATTCTGGCCCTCCCGCCCTCGAAGGCCAACGGACAGTGCTATATCGATGTCGACGTGCTAGCCGACTCCGGAGTCACCGATCTATCCCGGTACGGCGGTGGTCCCAATCCGATCCTCGACATCTTCGTCGACAGATGAGCTCGGCGCTGGGTTCGGGCTCGAGCAGTGAACGGGCGCTAGATCCAAGTGAGACCGGCGAACACGGGGCTCGTGCGCGGGCCGGCATCTTCCATGGCGTCGAACGGAGCGCGGTCTCGGCGCTGACAGAGCAGCTTCAGCCCGTGGACTTTCCGCGCGGGCACACGGTGTTCGCGGAGGGCGAGCCCGGTGATCGGCTTTACATCATCATCTCCGGCAAGGTGAAGATCGGCCGTCGGTCGCCCGACGGCCGGGAGAACCTGCTGACCATCCTGGGCTCATCGGACATGTTCGGTGAGCTATCGATCTTCGACCCCGGCCCGCGGACATCGTCTGCCATCACCATCACCGAGGTGCGCGCGGCGTCGATGGACCGAGATGCCCTGCGAACCTGGATCGCCGACCGTCCGGAGATCGCCGAGCAGCTGCTGCGGGTGCTGGCCCGTCGACTTCGGCGGACCACCGACAACCTGGCCGACCTGATCTTCACCGACGTCCCGGGCCGCGTCGCTAGACAGCTTCTTCAGCTCGCCGAGCGATTCGGTACTCAGGAGGGCGGCGCGCTGCGCGTGACGCACGACCTGACGCAGGAGGAGATCGCCCAGCTCGTCGGCGCCTCCCGCGAGACCGTCAACAAGGCGCTCGCCGACTTCGTCCACCGCGGGTGGATCCAAACGTCGGGCAAGAGTCTGGTGATCGGCGACCCGCGCCGGCTGGCCCGGCGTGCCGGATAGCCGTTCACTGCGTGAGAAGCGCCCGACGGGTGACCGTCGGTGGATACGAAGTGGGCGGCGCGGAGCCCAAGGAGACCGAGGAAGACATTGAGTATCTCGCTGTTGTTGGAGATGGCCTCGTCCGGCGACCCGGATCGGGTTGCGCTGGTGGACGGCGTCGATCAGCCCACCATCGGTGAACTCGATGCGCTCGCCAACGGGGGAGCGGGTGTGGTCGCCGCGTCGGGTGCCGAGCACGTGGTCTACGTCGGCTCCGGCGGAATGATGCAACCGTTGTTGATCTTCGCCTCGGCGCGAGCGGGCAAGCCGTACACGCCCATCAACTACCGGCTGAGTTCCGACGCCATCCGCGACCTAGTCGAACGGCTTCCCGATCCGCTGGTCATCGTCGATGACCGGTACGGCGACATGGTCGCCAGCGGCGAGCGCCTGATGACCTCCGAGCAATTCGTCGCCGCCGCGCAGACGGCGGAGCCGGTCAGCGAGTTCGCCGATCCGGACGACATCGCGATCGTGCTCTTCACTTCTGGCACCACGTCGAAGCCCAAGGCGGTCGAGCTCACCCATGGCAACCTGACGAGCTACATCACCGGTACCGTCGAGTTCGACTCGGCCGAAGCCTCAGACGCGGCGCTGATCTGCGTGCCGCCCTACCACATCGCCGGGGTCAACGCCGCGATGTCGAACCTGTACGCGGGCCGAAAGATGGTCTACCTGACCAACTTCGACGCCGGTGACTGGGTGCGTCTAATCGCCGCCGAGAGCGTGACGACCGCAACCGTCGTCCCCACCATGCTGGATCGCATCGTCACGGCGTTGGAGCACGAGCCGACCGAGCTGACGTCGCTCCGCAACCTTGCCTACGGCGGGTCCAAAGTGGGACTTCCGTTGGTGCGCAAGGCGCTCGACCTGCTGCCACACGTCGGCTTCGTCAACGCCTACGGTCTGACCGAGACCAGCTCCACCATCGCCGTGCTGACGCCTGATGATCACCGCGAGGCGCACGGCCACGCCGACGAGGTCGTCGCGAAGCGGTTGGGTTCGGTGGGTCAACCAGTGCCCGGCATCGAGTTGCAGATTCGCGACGACGACGGCAATGTGCTCGGCGCAGGGCAGGCCGGTGAGTTGTTCGTGAGGGGTGAGCAGGTCTCCGGCACGTACACGGGCGTCGGTTCGGTGCTCGACGAGCAGGGCTGGTTCGCCACCAAGGACATTGCGACACTCGACGATGCCGGGTACCTCTTCATCACCGGTCGCTCTGATGACACCATCATCCGCGGTGGCGAGAACATCGCGCCTGCCGAACTCGAGGACGTCCTCGTCGAGCACCCCGACGTACACGAGGTGGCGGTCGTGGGTGTCCCGGATGCTCAGTGGGGCCAGGCCATCGTGGCCGTCGTGGTACCCGAGCAGGGCACCAGCCCGGATGCCGACGACCTGCGCGAGCACGTCCGCGCGCTCTTGCGGGGGTCGCGCACACCTGATCGGGTGGTCTTCCGCGATGAACTGCCCACCAACGCGACGGGCAAGCTGCTCCGCCGCGAGATCATCGCCAGCCTCTCCGATGCAACCGCCGAAAAGTGATGCAAGGCAGCGTGGTCCGGCGAGTGCTTACAACCGGTAGTCGCGCAGCACGCCCTTGCTGATGATGATCTTCTGGATCTCGCTGGTGCCCTCGCCAATCAGCAGGAAGGGTGCCTCACGCATGAGTCGCTCGATCTCGTACTCCTTGGAGTAGCCGTAACCGCCGTGGATCCGGAAGCTCGCCTGGGTGACCTCGGAGCAGTATTCACTCGCCAGGTACTTCGCCATCCCCGCCGCGACGTCGTTGCGTTCGCCGGAGTCCTTCAACCGGGCAGCATTCACCATCATCAGATGTGCCGCTTCGACTTTCGTAGCCATCTCGGCGAGTGCGAAGGCGATCGCCTGATGTTCGACGATGGGCTTTCCGAACGTCGACCGCTGCTGGGCGTAGCGCGCCGCGAGTTCGAACGCGCGGATGGCGATGCCGCATGCCCGGGCCGAGACGTTGACCCGTCCCACCTCGACGCCATCCATCATGTGAGCGAAACCCCGCCCCGGTTGCCCCCCCAGAATGGTGTCCGCTTTCGCGTGATAGTCGTCGAAGAGGAGCTCGGTGGTGTCGACCCCCTTGTAACCCATCTTCTCGATCTTGCCCGGAACGGTCAGGCCCGGTGCGACCTCGCCGTATCCGACGGGCTTCTCCACGAGGAAGGCGGTGAGGCCGTCGTGCGGGCGGCTACCGCCGCTATCCGTACGAACAAGCGTGGCAACGAGATTGGAGGTAGAGCCGTTGGTCAGCCACATCTTGGCGCCGGTGATGCGGTAGTCGCCGTCGGAGTCCTTGACCGCCTTGGTACGGATGGCCGCGACGTCGGAGCCCAGTTCTGGTTCGGACATCGAGAACGAGCCGCGAATCTCACCGGTGGCCATGCGGGGCAGGAAGTATTGCTTCTGAGCCTCGGTACCGTGCTGACGGATCATGTAGGCGACGATGAAATGCGTGTTGATCACCCCGGAGACGCTCATCCAGCCCCGGGCCAGTTCTTCGACGCAGAGTGCGTAGGTCAGGAGTGATTCGCCGAGGCCGCCGTACTCCTCGGGGATCATCAGGCCGAACAATCCGATCTCCCGCATCTGATCGACGATGGCCTGAGGGTAGGCGTCGGCATGCTCGAGTTCCTGGGCGTTCGGGATGATCTCCTTGTCGACGAATGTCCTTACTGCGGACAGAATCTCGCTCTGCACCTCGGTCAAACCCAAGGTTTGGGCCAGCTTGGTCATGGGTGTGCCTCTTCCGTGGTAGGCGTCGTGGCGACGGTGCCGTCTGCGATGAGTCGAGTGATGTCGTGGTCGTCGAATCCGAATCGCTCGCGGAGCACGTCGGCCGTGTGGTCGCCGACCGCGGGCGCGGCGACAGCGGGAACGTGCTGGCCGTCGATGGACATCGGCAGGCCCGGCGCGAGGTAGTCGCCGATCCTTGGCTGATGCAGCGCGGTGAACATGGGATTGTCGGTGACGCAGCGATCGGCGGCGATCTCGGCGAACGTCCGGTAGCGCTCCCAGAGAATCGACGTCGGGGACAACGCCGCGGTGATCTGCTCGGCGGTGTGTTCCCGGAACCACCCCGCGAAGAGCTCGGTGAGTGCGTCGCGATGCTGATAACGCGTGCCTTCGTCAGCGAAGTCGACGCCATGAGTGCGGGCGAGTTCTTCGACCGCAGAGACGGTTTCGGTGACACCGGCCAGGTCGCGAAAATGTCGACTGGTCAGCGTCACCAACATGAAGGACACTGCGTCACTGCTGGCGAAGTCCTGGCCGTACTGGCCAAATATTGAATTGCCAAGGCGCTCACGGGGCGTTCCGGTGACCATGACCTCGGTCAGAAAGCCGAGATTCCCGGCGGTGGCCAGTGCGACGTCCTGCAGCGGCAGGCGGATTCGACTGCCGCGGCCGGTGGCGTCGCGGTGGCGCAGCGCGGCAGTGATGGACAGCGCTGCGTACAGACCGCAGATCACGTCCCAGGCGGGCAGCACGTGGTTGACCGGGCCGGTGTGTCCCGCGGGGCCGGTGATGAGCGGGAACCCAGTGGCCGCGTTGACCGTGTAGTCGACGCCGGTGGAACCGTCGGCCCGGCCCAGCACCTCGAGGTGAATCAGGTCTGGACGTGCCGCGGAAAGAGTCTCGAACGAGTGCCAATGACGGCCAGCCACATTCGTGAGCAGAATGCCGCCACCTGATCCGCTCTGGGTGATGAGTCGCGCCACCAGGTCCTGGCCCTCGGGAGAGCGTAGATCGGCGGCGACCGAACGTTTGCCCTTGTTGAGACCGGCCCAGTAGATGCTGGCGCCGTCATCGGTGATTGGCCATCGGTGGTAATCCGCGGCACCGCCAATGGGGTCGACCCGGATCACCTCGGCACCGAGTTGAGCCAATGTCATGCCGGCCAGGGGCACGGCGACGAAGCTCGAGATCTCCACTACGCGGAGCCCAGCCAGGGGCTGCGCTGCGCTGCTCTCGGTCCTTGCCGTCACGTGACTCTCTCGAAGACCGCGGCGAGTCCTTGACCGCCTCCGATGCACATGGTCTCCAACCCGAAACGCGCGTCGCGGCGGTGCATCTCGCGTGCGAGCGTCGCGAGCATGCGACCGCCCGTCGCGCCGACGGGGTGACCGAGTGAGATGCCAGAACCCTGTACGTTGGTGCGTTCCCGATCGGCGTCGTCGAATTTCCACTCCCGCATGACCGCGAGTGCTTGGGCGGCGAAGGCCTCGTTGAGCTCGATCAGGTCGATCTCGGCCAGCGAGAGCCCGGCCTTGCCCAGTGCGACCTCGGTCGCGGGCACCGGGCCGATGCCCATCACGTTGGGCGGAACCCCCGCCACCCCCCAGGACACCAGTCGGACCAGTGGCGTCAACCCCAGCTCGGCCGCCTTCTCGGGCGTGGCCACGATGCACATGGAGGCGGCGTCGTTCTGCCCGCTCGCGTTGCCGGCGGTCACCGTGGCCTCCGGATCATGCTTGCCCAGAATGGGTTTCAGCCTGCCGAGGGACTCGACGGTGGTGTCCGCACGGGGGTGCTCGTCGGTGTCGATGAGTTCAGCGCCCGCACGGTTGCGGACGGTGACCGGCACGATCTGCTCGGTCAGCAGCCCGCCCCTCTGGGCGGCGACCGCACGCTGATGCGAGGTCACCGCCAACTCGTCCTGCTCCGAACGCCCGATGCCGTACTGCCGCCGGAGATTCTCGGCGGTCTCGATCATGCCGCCAGGGACCGGGTAATCGCGCCCGCCTGCGGTGCTGCGACCACGGTTCAGCGCATCGTGCACGGTCACTCCGCCGCGCGCTCCACCCCAGCGCATGTCGGTGGAATGGAAGACGACGTTGCTCATGGACTCGGCCCCACCGGCGATGACGAGGTCGTTCTGCCCGGTACCGACCTGTAGACAGGCCTGGATGACGGCCTGCAGCCCCGAGCCGCAACGGCGGTCAACCTGCATTCCGGGCACCGTGACCGGCAGTCCCGCATCCAATGCGACCACCCGGCCGAT
This sequence comes from Mycolicibacterium sp., assembly GCF_016462545.1. Lineage (GTDB taxonomy): Bacteria > Actinomycetota > Actinomycetes > Mycobacteriales > Mycobacteriaceae > Mycobacterium. The sequence goes on from NZ_JAEMTA010000004.1 coordinate 100,789, forward strand.
CGCCGGGGCCTCCATGCTCGGATAGCAGTGTCCGAGGATGACGTCCTCGACGTCTTTGGGCGCCACTCCCGTGCGCTCAAGCAATCCCTTCAGTGCCGAGACGCCGAGGTCGACCGCCGTCAACGACGCGAACATGCCTCCGTAACGGCCGATCGGGGTGCGGACCGGCTCGCAGATCATCGCCTCGAGCATCGGACGTGCCACCTTCCTACGAACTACGTGGACCCGCAGGTCGGTATGTGCGGAGGGTCGTCACTCCAAGCCTCCCGGGCTGATTCCTGGAATATATCGTGCATAATGTTGTATCACGTCCGCATTGACGGCTCCAAGGACAAAGACGAAGAGGTGTTTTAGATGACAACCGTGACGACGCCGCCCGCTACGGCCACGGCCGCGGAGGTCGGACCTGAGGACTTCCACGACATCCTGTTGGCAACCCGGCGATTCATCCGCTCCGTCGTCGTACCGCGCGAGCAGGAGATCGTCGATGGCGACAAGATCCCGGACGATATTCGAGAGCAGGCCAAGAACCTCGGCTTGTTCGGGTACGCCATTCCGCAGGAATGGGGCGGCCTGGGATTGAACCTCGCGCAGGATGTCGAGCTAGCAATGGAATTCGGTTACACCACCCTGGCGCTGCGATCGATGTTCGGAACCAACAACGGCATCGCCGGACAGGTCCTCGTCGGGTTCGGCACCGAGGAGCAGAAGACCGAATGGGTCGAACGGATCGCATCCGGCGACGTCGTGGCGTCCTTCGCGCTGACCGAGCCCGGCGCCGGATCGAACCCCGCATCGCTGCGCACTGCGGCGGTCCGGGACGGCGAACACTGGGTCATCAACGGCGACAAGCAGTACATCACCAATGCGCCCACCGCCGACCTGTTCATCGTCTTCGCCCGCACTCGGCCGGCTAATTCCCAGGGCGAGGGCATTGCGGTGTTCCTTGTTCCGGCGGACGCGCCGGGCGTCCAGGTCGGTCCCAAGGACCAGAAGATGGGCCAGGAGGGTGCCTGGACAGCGGGCGTCCACTTCGACGACGTCCGGGTGTCGGCCACAGCGCTCGTCGGCGGCAGCGAGGACGTCGGTTATCGAGCAGCCCTGACGTCATTGGCACGCGGCCGGGTGCACATCGCGGCATTGTCCGTCGGCACGGCGGAACGGGCCCTTCAGGAATCGGTGTCCTACGCCGCCGAGGCGACCCAGGGCGGCAAGCCAATTGGCGATTTCCAGCTGGTTCAGGCCATGCTCGCCGACATGCAGACCGGGGTGATGGCCGGCCGGGCCATGGTGCGGGAGGCTGCCCGGGCCTGGGTCAGCGGTGAGGACCGTCGCATCGCCCCATCCGCGGCGAAACTGTTCTGCACCGAGATGGTGGGCCAGGTCGCGGACCTCGCGGTTCAGGTGCACGGCGGAGCCGGCTACATGCGGGGTGTTCCGGTCGAGCGCATCTACCGCGACGTCCGGCTGTTGAGGCTCTACGAAGGCACGAGTGAGATCCAGCGACTGATCATCGGGCGGGGCCTGATCAAGGCCAACAGAAACTCGAGTTAGATGGGCACGATGGAGGCACCAACGGGACAGAGTCCCGTCCTCGGCCGCCCGCAACTCGTCGACGACATCGCCAGCCACATCCGGCGCCGCATCTTCGACGGCAGTCTCGCCGGCGGTGAATTCGTCCGCATCGAGCAGATCGCCCAGGAACTGGGCACCAGTTCCACACCCGTTCGCGAGGCGATGCTGACGCTGCGTGGCGAGGGCCTCGTGGAACAGCAGCCTCGCCGCGGCTTCGTCGTCGTGCCGGTCACCGAGCAGGACGTTCGCGACGTCTCCGACGTACAGGCCTACCTCGGAGGCCAACTCGCCGAGAGAGCCGCGAAGGCGTTGGACTCGACCGGCCTGGCACGGCTGCACCTCATCGAAACGAGTCTGGAGGCGGCGTTCGCGACGGGCGATGCGGACGGCGCCGTTCGCCTCAACCACGAATTCCACCGGCTGATCAACCACGCTGCTGCGTCCCCGAAACTGACCCAATTCATGTCCAACGTCATCCGCTACGTGCCCGAGAGCGTGTTTCCCACGCTGGATGGCTGGGATCAGAGGGCGATCGCCGATCATCGGCGGATTCTGGCGGCGCTGGAACGGGGTGACGCTGCCGAAGCGAGGGCGGCGATGTCGGCGCACTTCGTATCCGGTGTCGACCACGTCGTGGCCCATCTGACGCGCAACGGCGTGCTCGCACCACCTTCCTGAAGGCACACCGCCACTCACGCCGGACGTGACAAATCGCGATTGTTTTGTAAAGTAGGCAATTGGACCGATCGCGTTCGAATCAGGTCGAACGCTGCACGTTTCTCAAAACCCGCACGAAGCACTCACCCGAGAGAATCACGGAGCACAACGCCCATGCCCAGAGCGCTCGCGCCGGAGACGTCCACCTGGCCCGCGGAGAACCCGCAGTTGATCGGTACCCAGTGCGCAGCATGCGGCGCGACGGCATTTCCCACTCAGCAGCGCTGTCCGCGGTGCGGTGGGGGTGACACGTCGGATGTGTTGCTGCCCCGCCAAGGCACATTGATTGCCTGGACCACTCAAGGGTTCGCTCCAGGGGCTCCCTACGCCGGCCCAACGGGCAAGGACTTCGTTCCGTTCGGCGTCGGGCTGGTTCAACTCGGCGACGTCGTCCGCGTCGAGAGCAGGCTCACCGAGAACGACCCCGCCAAGCTGGCATTCGGCATGCCCGTGGAATTGACCTTCGTGCCGCTGACCACCGATGACGACGGTGAAGACGTTCTCACCCATGCGTTTGCGCGCGCCGACGGAGAGAAGGTCGCACGATGAACGATGTCGCCATCATCGGCGTGGGGCTGCATCCCTTCGGACGATTCGACGGCAAGTCGGCCATGGAGATGGGTGCCGACGCCATCCAGAGCGCTCTGGTCGACGCGGGTATCGACTGGACGCAGGTGCAGTTCGCCGTCGGGGGAAGTTACGAGGTATCGAATCCGGATGCGGTGACCCGGTTGGTGGGCGTGACGGGCCTACCGTTCACCGACGTGTACAACGCCTGCGCCACCGCCGCCACGGCGACTCAGGTGTGCGCCAACACCATTCGGCTGGGCCAGTACGACATCGGCATCGCCATTGGCATGGATAAACATCCGCGTGGCGCCTTTACCGACGACCCTGCCAAGTTCGCGCTACCCCAGTGGTATGCCGAGAACGGGCAATTCGTCACCACCCAATTCTTTGGTATGAAGGCCAACCGCTATCTGCATGATCACGGCATCTCCCAGCGGACGCTCGCGAAGGTCGCCGCGAAGAACATGCGCAACGGCGTTCTGAACCCGAATGCATTCCGTCGCAAGGCCATCGCCGAAGACGACATCCTGAACTCGCCGGTACTGAATTATCCACTGACTCAGTACATGTTCTGCACACCCGACGAAGGAGCAGCGGCGGTGATCATGTGCCGTGCGGACATTGCGCACCGGTTCGCCGCCAAGCCTGTGCACGTGCGGGCCATCGAGATCCGAACCAGGCGCTTCGGCGCCTATGAGGTGCATGCCACCTCTGCGCCCGTCGACGAGGACGTCTCACCGACCGTGTATGCCTCTCGAGCTGCCTTCGAGGCTGCAGGGATGGAACCCAAGGACGTCGACGTGATTCAACTGCAGGACACCGATGCAGGGGCCGAAGTCATTCACATGGCCGAGGCCGGTTTTTGTGAGCACGGTGGCCAGGAACGTCTGCTCGCCGACGGCGCCACGGAGATCGGCGGCTCGCTGCCGATCAATACCGACGGTGGGCTCATCGCCAACGGTGAACCGATCGGCGCCTCCGGGCTCCGCCAAGTCCATGAACTCGTCCGGCAACTCCGCGGCGAGGCCGGCGAGCATCAGGTCCCCGGAAGCCCGAAAGTTGGCTTCGCACAGGTGTATGGCGCTCCCGGCACAGCCGCAGCCACACTGCTGGCCATCTGATGGGGTCGTCGAGTACCGCCGTGTCAGTCGTGCGATCGTCGCTTGCCGCCGCAGCCGGTTGGTCCGGGGCACTCTTCCCGGCGACCGGTCAGCTGTGTCACGCCACACTGCGCTTCGATGATCAGGCGCGGTTTCCCGGCGCCGCCGAATTGACGCGTCGCGGTGGGAGCTGCGAGATCGTCGTCAGACTCGCGCCACCCGACGACAGTGGCATCGGCTCGGTATGCGTCAAGTTCCCCAATCTCTACGGATCTGGGCAGGACCAAGACTTCCTCTTTGCCTCCTCGGCGGATGGCGCACCCCTGCACCACATCGCTCTGCCGGTGAAGACCGATGCCGCACAACTCTATTCATCGCTGTGGCTGTACCTGGCGGGGATTGTGCCGGTCCTATTCGGGGTGCGAACACACGCTAGGCCCGAGGCACCCGGGTCCGACGGGTCCGTTGGCGCCGAGCTGGCCTTCCTGGTGAGCCCGCCGGTAGGAAGCTTCCGTGAGGTCGGCGTCATCACCGTGGGGGAGAAGATTTCCGCCGCTTCCGGAGTCCGATTCGCGGCCAAGAATTTCGGAGGCAACCTTCGAGCGTTGCCTCCTGTGCGCTTCTACCGCGACAGCTGAACAGCAGACCTACCGCAGGCCGAGGGCGCCGGCCGTCGCGTCGGAGGTCCCGTGCTCGATCGCGATGTCCTCCGCGGTCGGCATGTGGCTGAAGTGGCCGTACGGGAGGACCGGGGCGATTTCTTCCGGCATCGGCAGGTACCGCTTGCGGGCTAGCGCAGCTTCGATGGCCGGGCCCAGACGTTCAGCCTTCTCGGCTTCCCGACGGTCCTCGTTCTCGGCGAACTCGGGCATGACCTCTTTGGCGAACAACTCCAATGAACGGCAGTTTGCCTCGTGATCGAGTTTGCCGCCTTGGTGCAGTAGCAATACCTGATCAACGCCGGCACCCTGAAGTGCTCTCAGATGCTCGCGGATCGTCTCGGGTGTACCGATCGCGCTAGTCGGGCTATCGCTGGTGTCGGGCAACTGATCTCGAACGTTCTCGAACTCCTGCCAGGAGGTGGTCCGTCCGGGTCGTACTTCGCCGTGCAGGTAGTACTTGGCGACGGTGAAACCGAAGAACTGCAGATTGGCACCTCGCTGGCGGGCGACGTCGGCGTCGGGGTCGCAGTGCATCTGGGCCAGTACCGAGATGTTCGGGTTCACGGCGTGACCGATGGGGACACACTCGTCCACGAGCGTCCGGTAGTACTGATCCACCATCACCTTGGCCTGCCGACCGCCGACGGCGTTGAAGCCAAGACAGCCCATCCCAAGTTTGGCGGCGAGATCGGGCTTGCCGGCCACCCACAGCGGCGGGTGCGGCTTCTGTGCAGGCTTGGGGACCACGTTGCGGCACGGCATCGAGAAGTGTTCGCCCGCGAAGCCCGGATAGGGCGTCATCGTCATCATGTTGCAGATCTGCTCCAAGGCCTCCAGATAGGCGCTGCGCTTGGTGTCGAGGTCGACGCCGAACCCCTCGAGTTCCATCCGCGACGAGCTTTCGCCGGTGCCGAATTCGACGCGGCCACCGGAAACCTGATCCAGGGTGGCGATGCGTTCGGCGATCTTGGCCGGGTGAGAGAAGCCGGGGGGTATGCACGCGACCCCGTGCCCGATTCGGATCCGCTTCGTCCGGGCTGCGGCGGCCGCCAGCCATACCTCCGGGGCCGACGACAGAGCGTGATCCTCCAGGAAGTGATGCTCGGTGGCCCACATGCAGTCGAAGCCGAGGGAATCGGCGAGTTCGACGTGCTCCAGCCCATCCCGAAACTTGCGGGTCACGTCGCTGTCGTCGTGCGGTGTGGGCAGCTGAAGTTCGTAGAAGAGTCCAAATTTCATTGCGCTAGCTCCTCAGTGGGTGGGTACTTACCCAGGACACGACCCCAGACACCGCGTCGGGACAAAGGTAGCCGATTGTCCGATGATCGGACAATAGGGCATTTATGTCCGATCTTGGGTGACGACAAGAGCGCGAACCAAATAGTGCTCGGCGAACCGCTGCTTGTCCGCCGCTGACCGGAGACGCCATGCCGGAGACAGCAGGAACAACCACGCTGACTGCATCCAGCGGACCGTCTCCCGGAGGTCTAGGTCGGAATGCAGTTGACCGTCGGTCTGCCATCGTTCGAGCAGCGGTCCGAAATGGCTTAGTAGCACGTCGATTACAGCCTCCGAGCCAGACTGGAGAGCGGAGGCGAGGGCCGTGCTCTCGCTGGCAAACAGCGCTTCGTTCAGGGCGTTGCCCCCGACGAGACTGATCGGCTTGAGGATGAGGTCGGGGATGGACAGCTTCGCGTCCCAGGGGTGCTCCAGCGACCGCACCACGGTGTCCATGGCGGCATCGGTGCGCGACAGGAGAAGCCCTAGGAGGAGCTCGTCGCGGGTTGCGAAGTACCGGTACACCGTCGAGCGAACTACGCCGGCCTCGTCGGCGACCTCGGCCATCCGTACTTGGGTGTCACCGTGGCGGGCGATGCACCGGCTGGCCGCCTCGAGCAGCCGACGCCGAGCCTGGTCGTCGTCGAAGAGCGCTCGTTCGTCTCCCCACCGGCGACCCACCGACTCCACGCCGCAGATGCTACGGCCCCAGATGCAACCGAGCCGCGCAGCGAGCGGGTCGAGCCACCCCACGCGTGATTTGTTCGAGGTTTCCGCGTCCGTGCGAACCATCGGCCGATCCTGCAACGACCCGTGCGGTGATCGCTGGGATCGAGCGTCGTCGACGCGGCACCATTTTCGGAGCCCTCCGAGTAGTCACGAAGTCGCAGCAGTTCCGACAGGGGACTCGACTTTACGAATCTTCCCGAAGATGTCATGGAGTCGCAGCGATTCTGACGGCGGACCCGCTTTACAAATTTTGCCAAAGGTGTCACGCTGTGGCGCAGCCAATGTTTAGAGTCTGGATGAGACTGACATCACATGTAGGGCACGAACCGAATCATGGAAGGGGGCCGCAGCGTCATGACTGTTCCACTTGAATTTTTCGGCCCTGCAGGAGCGTACGACAGCCTGACCGGTGACAACCGCCGCGTGAAAGCGGTTTCGAACCGGTTGCCCCGAAGCCCATTGACCCCCATTCTTCCGTCGACGCCCTTTGATGACGTCGTCGCCCACCCGTCACCGAGGCGCCCGTGACCGCCGTTCAGACCCGGCCGGCGCGGTGGACCGCAGGCGTTCCCTTGCTGCACCGATTCTCCGGTCCGATGGGCGCCATCGGCGGTTTGTTCGCCATGTCGGCCGACGCGATCAAGTTCATGTTCAAGAGGCCCTTTCAGTGGGGTGAGTTCTTGGATCAGTCGTGGTTCGTCGCCCGCGTCTCCTTGGCCCCAACGTTGCTGGTCGCGATTCCGTTCACCGTGCTGGTGAGCTTCGTCCTCAACATTCTGCTTCGAGAGTTGGGGGCGGCGGATCTATCCGGAGCGGGGGCCGCCTTCGGTGCGGTGACCCAGGTCGGACCCTTGGTGACGGTGCTGATCGTGGCCGGTGCGGGGGCCACTGCGATGTGCGCCGACCTCGGATCGCGGACTATCCGCGAGGAGATCGACGCGATGGAGGTCCTCGGCATCAACCCCGTGCAACGTCTGGTCACGCCACGGATGCTCGCGTCGGGGCTGGTGGCGTTGCTGCTCAACTCGCTGGTGGTCATAATCGGCATTCTGGGCGGTTATTTCTTCTCGGTGTACGTCCAGGACGTCAATCCGGGTGCGTTCGCTGGAGGGATCACGCTTCTCACCGGCATCCCCGAGCTGATCATCTCGTCGGTCAAGGCCATGCTCTTCGGGTTGATTGCCGGGTTGGTTGCCTGCTACCGCGGGCTGTCCATCACCACCGGGGGCGCCAAGGCGGTGGGCAATGCCGTCAACGAGGCCGTGGTCTATGCCTTCATGTCGCTCTTCGTCGTCAACGTGGTGGTCACCGCGATCGGCATCCGACTGACGGTCAAGTGAGGCGCCACTCATGACTTTGGCAGCCACTTACCCGCGTCTGACGCGACAGTTGCGGCGACCCGCGTCCGTGCTGGGCGGTCTCGGCGACCATGTGATGTTCTACGGCAGGGCCATTGCCGGAATCCCCTACGCGGCCAAGCAGTACCAGCGCGAGATCGTTCGTCTCATCGCCGAGATCAGCATGGGTGCTGGCGCTTTGGCGATGATCGGTGGAACGCTGGTGATCGTCGGATTCCTCACCTTGGCCACCGGCGGCACGCTGGCGATCCAGGGATACAGCTCGCTGGGCAACATCGGCATCGAAGCGTTGACGGGATTCCTGTCGGCCTTCATCAACGTCCGCATCGCCGCACCGGTGGTCGCTGGAATCGGGTTGGCGGCTACGTTCGGCGCGGGCGTGACCGCGCAACTGGGTGCGATGCGCATCAACGAGGAAATCGATGCGCTCGAGACCATGGGAATCCCCGCTGTCGTATACCTGGTGAGCACCCGAATCATCGCCGGAATGTTGGCCATTACGCCGCTGTACGCCGTGGCGGTCACGCTCTCGTTCCTGGCGAGCAAGTTCACCACCGTCGTCCTGTTCGGGCAGTCCGCCGGTCTCTACACCCACTACTTCACGACGTTCTTGAATCCCATCGACCTGCTGTGGTCCTTCTTGCAAGCCACACTCATGGCGTTGGCAATTCTGTTGATCCACACGTACTTCGGCTTCTACGCCACTGGTGGACCATCCGGAGTCGGCGCCGCCGTCGGCAATGCGGTGCGGACCTCACTCATCGTGGTCGTCTCGGTGACCCTGCTGGTATCCCTGGCGGTCTACGGCTCCAACGGCAACTTCAACCTCTCGGGTTAGGACGACATGCCAATGCAGCCCGCGACCGTCCGCACACTGGTAGGTCTGACGACCGCCGTGATGATCGCAGCGGTGGTCGCCTTTTGCATCACCATGTTTCGTGGCGACCTGACCAAGACCGTTCCGGTCACAGTTCTGGCCGACCGCGCGGGGTTGGTGATGAACCCCGATGCCAAGGTGAAGATGTGGGGTGTGCAGGTCGGCTACGTCGAGTCGATCGACGACCTACCCAACGGGCAAGCAGCCCTTCATTTGGCGATGGATCCGGCCAAGCTGGCAGAGATACCCGCCAACGTCGACGTCGACATTGCCTCGACGACGGTGTTCGGGTCCAAGTTCGTGCGGTTGGTGCCGCCCGCCGCGCCCTCGCCGCAAGCTGTCGCAGCGGGGCAGACCTTCGATGCCTCGCACGTCACCGTGGAGATCAATACCGTTTTCCAGCAGCTGGTTTCGGTGCTGTCCAAGATCGAACCCAAGAAGCTCAACGAGACCCTTGGAGCGTTGTCGTCGGCGTTGAACGGCCGCGGCGCCGAGTTCGGACAGACCCTGACGGATTTCGATGCGTTGCTGGCCAAACTCGAGCCGAGCCTGCCCGCTCTCAGCCACGACTTGGAGGTGACGCCGGCCGTGCTGAATGCCTACGCTGACGCAGCCCCCGACCTGGTCAAGGTTCTCGACAACACGACCCGGATCAGCGGGACGATCGTCGACCAGCAGGACAACCTGGACAGGTTGCTCGTCAGCGTCACCGGCCTGGCTGACATCGGCAATCAGGTCCTCAGTGAGAACAGGGCACCGTTGACAGACGTCCTCCATCTGCTCGTCCCGACGACGGACTTGACCAACGAGTACGCGCCAGCCCTCACCTGCGGACTGCAAGGAATGGCCTACCTCGGTTCCGGGCCCCAGTTGGCGGAGCCCGGCGTCGTCGACTCGGTCGGATTCACCCTTGGTATCGAGCGGTATCGATACCCCAAGAACCTCCCGAAAGTCGCTGCAACAGGCGGCCCGCAGTGTGCGGCCCTGCCCAAGGTCGCACCTGAGACCACCGCCCCGTTCGTCGTTGCCGACACGGGGGCCAACCCCTGGCAGTACGGGAACCAGGGGATCCTGCTGAACTCCGATGCGCTCAAGCAGTTGTTGTACGGCCCCATCGACGGACCGCCCCGCAACACCTCGCAGACCGGGCAACCAGGATGACCGGCCGCCGAGTGACAGCGGTCAAGTTCATCGCCTTCGCCTCCGTGATGGTGGTGTTGTCAGGCTTCCTGGTCCTCATCTTCGGCCAGTACCGGACCGGAACGACCACCGGTTACTCAGCCGTCTTCGCCAACGCATCCGAGCTGAAGCCGGGTGACTCGGTGCGGGTGGCGGGTGTGCGCGTCGGGACCGTCGGAGACGTCGCGATGCAAGCCGATCACGATGTGGTGGTTCAGTTCGACGCCGACCGCGACGTGGTGCTCTCGACCGGCACCAAGGCTGCCGTGCGCTATCTCAATCTGGTTGGGGATCGCTACCTCGAGCTCATCGACGGCCCAGGGTCGACGCGGAAACTGCCCGGCGGCTCACAAATTCCGGTCGACCGGACCGAGCCCGCGCTCGACCTCGACTTGCTACTCGGGGGCCTGAAGCCCGTCATTCAAGGCTTGAATCCCAAGGATGTCAACGCCCTGACATCATCTGTGCTGCAAGTGTTTCAAGGCCAAGGCGCCACCTTGGAGTCGTTGCTCTCGCATACTTCATCCTTCTCGACGGCGCTGGCTGACAACAATCAGGTGCTCGAGCAGATGATCGACAGCTTGAACACCGTGGTCGCCACGCTCTCCAAGAACGACGGTCAGTTCGGCGCCACGATCGAACGTCTCGAACAATTGGTCAGCGGTCTGGCATCCGATCGCGATCCGATCGGCACCGCAATCGAGTCGCTGAGCAACGGCACCGCGTCGGTTGCTGATCTGTTGAACAACGTGCGCCCCCCGCTCAAGGGCAGCATCGACCAGTTGAGCCGGCTTGCACCGCTGATCGACGGCGACAAAGGACAACTCGACGCGGTTCTGCAGAAGTTGCCGGAGGACTACCGCAAGATGGCCCGCGTCGGCGCCTACGGCAGCTTTCTGCAGTACTACATCTGCGGAATCACCGTTCGAGTGACGGATTTGCAGGGCCGGACCGCCGTCTTCCCCTGGATCAAGCAAGAAGGCGGGAGGTGCGCGGAACCGCATGCTTAAGTACAGGGGCTCCAAACTCGTTCGGTCCGGTTTCATCGGTGTCGCCCTCATCGTCATGGTGATCGCCATCGGACTGCAGCCGGAGCGGTTGGCACAGTGGGCGACGTCGATCAGACACCAGGCGCTATTCGCCGAAGCCGGCGGCCTGACCACGGGTGCGAAGGTCACCATGTCCGGTCTGAAGGTCGGTACCGTGTCCGACGTTTCGCTGCAAAAAGGCAAGGTGCTCGTCACCTTTCAGGTCGACGGCAAGTATCCGCTCGGGTCCGAGACCACCGCGCACATTCGCACGGGTTCGCTGCTGGGGGCACGGGTCGTCACCTTGGAGCCCGCCGGCGACGGCGTCCTGCGCTCCACTGACGTGATCCCCATCTCGCGGACCTCGTCGCCGTACTCGCTGACCGACGCCGTCAGCGACCTCACGACCAACACCGCGGGAACCGACACCGCGATGCTCAATCAGTCCTTGGACACGTTGTCGGCGACGCTAGATCAGATCGCCCCGCAACTCGGACCCACCTTCGACGGGGTATCCAGGCTGTCCCAGTCACTGAACAGCCGAAACCGCTCGCTGAGCGAGCTGTTGAAGAACGCTGGCGACGTGACCGAGACCCTGTCCAAGCGCAGTCAGAAGATCGACGCGCTCATCCTCAATGCCAATGACCTCCTTGGCGTTCTCGTCGAACGGCGCGATGCCATCGCCTCGCTGCTGGCCAGTACCGCAGTCGTCGGCAAGCAGCTTTCTGGCTTGGTGGCTGACAACGAGAAGGCACTCGCACCCACCTTGGACAAGTTGAATTCGGTGACGGCGTTGCTCGAGAAGAACCGAGACAACATCGCCAAGGCGATACCGGGTTTGGCCAAGTATCAGATGACCCTCGGCGAGGCCGTCTCAAATGGCTTCTACTACAACGCATTCGTGGCCAACCTGGCGACGCCAGCGCTGCTGCAGCCGTTCCTCGATTATGCATTCGGCTTCCGGGCGCACGGAGCTCCTGGTCAGCCGCCGGACAATGCTGGCCCGCGCGCAACGCTGCCCCTTCCGTTCAATGGAATTCCAGGAGGATCGCGATGATCACCCGGAGTGTGTTGACTCGGGGGACTGCCGCCGCCCTAGTTGCGCTGATCGTCGCCGGGGCTGCCGTTCTCGTCCATCAGGTGAACTTCGGTACCACGATTGCCGCGTACTTCACCAAGACCATCGCCATCTACCCAGGTGATGAGGTACGGGTCCTCGGGGTCAAGGTCGGGACGGTCAAATCCATTGCGCCAGAGGGTACGCAGGCCAAGCTCACCATGGACATCGACCAAGGCATCTCCATCCCGGCGAGCGCTCAGGCGATCATCGTCGCCCAGAACCTGGTCGCGGCACGCTATGTGCAACTAACTCCGGCCTACGAGGACAGCGGGCCGACGATGGCCGATGGTGCAACCATTCCCGTGGATCGCACTGCCATCCCCGTCGAATGGGACCAGGTCAAGGAGCAGCTGAGTCGGCTGGCGACCGACCTCGGACCCAAGAGCGGGGTGTCCTCGAGCTCGGTCGGGCAATTCATCGACAGTGCGGCAAACGCACTCGGCGGCAACGGTGACAAGCTGCGGCAGACCCTGTCTCAACTGTCGGGTCTCGGTCGCATCCTCGCCGACGGCAGCGGCAACATCGTCGACGTCATCACCAACCTGCAGACCCTGGTCACCGCGCTCCGCGACAGCGGCGAACAGATCGTCGAATTCGAGAACCGATTCGCCACCCTCACAGGCGTACTCGATGGATCCAAGTCGGACCTAGACGCCGCGCTCACCAACCTCTCGTCGGCCGTGGGTGACGTCCAGCGCTTCATCGCCGGTACTCGCGACAAGACCGCCGAGCAAATTCAACGGTTGGCCAACGTCACCCAGAACCTCGTAGACAACAAGATGGCACTGCAGAACGTCTTGCATGCGGCCCCGAACGCGTTCTCCAATGGCTACAACATCTACAACCCCGACACCGGCAGCTTCCTGGGATCCTTCTCCGTCAACAACCTGTCGAATCCCACCAACTTCATCTGTTCAGCACTTGGCGCAATCCAGAATGCCACCGCATCGGAGACGGCCAAGCTCTGTGCCCAATACCTCGGCCCCGCCTTGCGGCTCTTCAACTTCAACAACATCCCCATCCCGCTCAACCCGTATCTGATGAAGTCCGCGAGCCCGGAGAACATCATCTACTCCGAGCCTGGGCTGGCACCCGGTGGCGCAGGCCCGAAAGCGGGGCCGGCGGATATCCCGCCTGCCATCTCGGCGTACACCGGGCTCGCCGACAACCCATTCCCGGCGCCCGCGCAAGCGGCACCGCCCTTCCCTCCCGGTCCGAGTGCGCCTGATCACCTCCCTGCGGCACCATCGCCCGCGCTGTACCCGGGCGCACCGATACCACCGGGTGTGGCCGACCAGTCGCCTACGGGAGGTACCACTCTGCCTGATCTGTTGCTGCCGGCAGAGGCGCCGCTTCCAAATGCGGTACCGCAGGCTTCGGTTCCGCAACCTACTCAAGGGACGCCGCCGTCATGACGACATCGAGAGCACTGCGCCGAATGGCGGTATCGGCGAGCGTCGTGATGCTGGCCGTTACCGGGTGCGCGTTCAATGGGGTGAACTCCCTTCCACTCCCCGGGGCGGTCGGACGTGGCTCGGGGGCCCAGACGTTCCGCGTCGAAATCGCGAATGTTGCCACTCTGGAACCGAACTCGCCCGTTCTGATCGACGACGTCGTGGTGGGCAGTGTCGCCAAGATTTCGGTGGACGACTGGCACGCCGTGGTCGACGTCTCGGTCGAGCCCAACGTCGTGGTGCCGGCGAATGCCGTAGCCAGCGTCGGCCAAACGAGTTTGCTCGGATCAATGCACGTCGCGCTCGACCCGCCGGTTGGACAGCAACCGGCGGGAAAGCTGATGGCGGGAACGACGATCCCACTCAACCAGTCATCGACCTACCCGTCGACCGAGCAAACCCTTTCGTCGCTGTCGGTCGTTCTCAACGGCGGCGGCCTTGGTCAGATCGGCGACGTCGTTCACAACTTCAACGAGGCATTCTCTGGCCGTGAGCCACAGATCCGGGATCTGCTGACACGCCTCGACACGTTCGTCGGAACGATCGACGCGAATCGGGAGAACATCGTCGCGACCACCCAGGCGCTGGCCCGACTCTCGGGCACGTTCGCAAATGACGACGCCATCTTGTCGAGGGCGTTGCAAGCACTACCGCCAGCCCTAGACGTGCTGGTACGCGAGCGTCCGCGGATCACGACCGCTCTCAAGCAACTCGGCACCTTCAGCGACACCGCGACGGGCGTCGTCAACGACGTCCAAGCCGACCTCGTCAAGAATCTGCAAAATTTGGAGCCCACCTTCCGGGGGCTCGCCGACGTCGGGCCGCCGCTGGACAAGGCCCTTGCCTTCGCACCCCTGTTTCCGTACGGCCAGAACCTCATCGACCGTGGCGTCCGGGGTGATTACGTGAATCTGTTCACGATCATCGACCTCACGATTCCCAGATTGAAGCGCACCTTGTTCCTGGGCACCCGTTTCGGGCAGCAGGGCGCCCCGCTAGTGCCTGCGCCAGGTGACCCGCTGTTTCAGCAATACAGCTATGACCCTCTCAGCGTCGGCATGTCGCCGCCGCCCGCTGCCGCAGACTCCACCGGCCCTGTGCCCCCCAGTACGCAAGCGGGACTCCCGGAAGCGCCGCCGAATACCCCACCGGCGGTAGGCATCTCGCCCGTGCCGTCCACCGCGGACACGCCACCTGCTGACGGGGCCGGTCCGCTGCCTGGGCCCTTGCCCGGTCAGCCTGCGCCGACGAACGGGGACGGCTGATGCTGACCCGTTTCATCAAGATCCAATTGATCATCTTTGCAGTCGCTTCGCTCGTCGGCATTACCGTGATGGCGTTCAGCTATCTGCAGGCGCCCACTTTGCTGGGAGTCGGTCGGATCACGGTGAAACTGGATTTGCCCACCTCCGGCGGGCTGTACCGCTTCAGCAACGTCACCTACCGCGGCGTGCAGATTGGCACGGTGACTGGGGTCGACGTGAGACGCACTGGTGCGATTGCCACCTTGTCGTTGGACACATCACCCCAGATTCCAGCCGACCTGAAGGCCGAGGTTCACAGCGTCTCGGCCGTCGGGGAGCAGTACGTCGACCTGGTGCCCAATAGCGATGCGCCGCCCTTCCTTCACGACGGCTCGGTCATCGCGAAGGGAGCTACCACCGTTCCGCAAGAGGTCGGCCCGATGCTGGACCAGGTGAGCTCCCTGGTGGACAGCATTCCGAAGGACAAGTTGAGCGATTTGCTAGACGAATCCTATAAGGGCCTGAACGGCGCCGGCTACGACTTCGGATCGCTACTAGATTCGTCTTCGACTGTCATCGGTGATCTGAACCGCGTGTCCGACCAGACCCGGACGCTGGTCGAAGATGCCGGACCGCTCCTGGACACGCAAGCCCAAACCGTGGACTCGATTCGGAGTTGGGCGCATAGCCTCGCGGGATTTTCCGGTCAGCTAGCGCAGAATGACCCGGAATTACGCACGCTGCTGCAGACCGGACCAGGTGCTGTAGACGAGGTTTCGAGCCTGTTGGATCAGGTCAAGCCCACATTGCCGATTCTTCTTGCCAATTTGACGACCATCGGCCAGATTGGTGTGACCTACCATGCGTCGCTCGAACAGCTCCTGGTGTTGTTGCCGCCCTACGTGGCCGCGGTTCAGACCACGGGTCTGGTGCGGAACAATGGCGAAGGAATTCCGTTGGGAGACTTCGGGATAGGAATCTCCGATCCGCCAGCATGCACCGTTGGCTTCTTGCCACCGTCAGCCTGGCGATCGCCCGAGGAGACCACGACGCTAGACACCCCGGACGGGCTGTATTGCAAACTGCCCCAGGATTCGCCCATCGCAGTCCGTGGTGCGCGAAACTACCCGTGCATGGGTCACCCGGGGAAACGCGCACCGACCGTCGAAATTTGCGACAGCGACCAGCCTTACGAACCATTGGCGCAACGTCAGCACACCCTGGGGCCATATCCCATAGACCCCAACCTGATATCGCAGGGCGTTCCGCCCGACTCCCGCGTCAATCCAGATGCCAACATCTACGGCCCGATAGAGGGATCTCCGCTCCCGCCGGGGTCGCCCGGGCCGTCGGGGACACCGCCGGACGCGACAGAACCCACCCCGGCGCAAGCGCCGATCCCTAGTAGTCCACCCGTGGCTCCGTCAGATGTACTGGCCCCTAATGCTGTTCCTGGGGATCCTCCGGCGGCCGCGCCCAGTTCGTTCAGTGGCAATGGTTCCGGTGGCGGTCCGTCGGTGGCGGTAGTCCACTACGACCCGCGGACCGGTCGTTACGTAGGTCCCGACGGCCATATGTACACGCAGGCGGACTTGACGGCACCTGCGGCGGCGCGCAATTGGAAGGACATGCTGACCTCGTAGGTCGGGAAGAACCCCGACAGGCGAGTCAAACCGCCGCAAGAGCGACCCCGGATGACTTTGGGACTCAGGCAGCCTTGACCATCTTGAACGGCATTTCGATGACGTACCACTTACTCTCGCCGCAATTACCGCTGTCGCCAACGGTCTTGTCCTTGCCGGCAAACGTCGTCGAATCGTGGTCGACGTAGCCGGTCGAGTCCACCGGGAAGAACATATAGGTCTGTAAACCGTGCGCGGGGCTGCCGTCGGGGCACGTTTGAAAACTGGGAATATCACGCTGGACGTACCAGGTGCCGTTCGTACTCTCGGCTTTCGCGGTCCACCCGAGGTCGCTGGTGACCGTGCCGACACAATCGGTCGCCGTGCGGCACGTCGTGGAGAACGTCCAGACGCTGCGCACTACGGGCACGTCGTGATACTGCTGTTGGATCTGCGCCCATTCACCGTTCGAGGTGGTGACGAACGACCCGTTGATGGCGTAGTTGTCGTAATCTGCTGAAGCCATGGGTGCCACAGTCATGATTGAAAGTGCCGACATTGCTCCAACTGCCCAACCGAGCCTCATGTGATTCACGAGCATCCGCCTGCCTCTCAACATAATCGAGGCCCGACTGGCTTTGTGAGCGTCGATCCTCGTCCGCCGGCATCCCTCGTCCATGAGCCCGCAAAGACACTCTGGCGTCGTTCCAGAATAGCATTGACGGGCCGTCGAAGGTAGCCGAATCGGGTTGCCAGCAACCAAGTCCCAGTCCATCGGGGACTGTTCATATCGCGAACTCGACGTGCGACATCTTGAGTTGACCACGGTCGCGCTCGAGGGTTAGGACGACCCGGAAGATCTGCGGATCCCGATGCGGACCCGAAACGCTGGATGCGCGCGAGGTGGCCGTCACCAGCACGACCGCCGAATCATCGGTCACTTCCTTGACGGCTACCGCGTCGACCGTGACGGTCGTATTCACCTTCGATTGTTCCAAGGCGGCGATCAGGTCATCGGCGCTGGCTTGAAACTGATCCTTGAACTGACCCGTGGAGGTGTCGATGACTCGCTGGACGTCGTCTCTGGCGTTGGTGAAGTCGATGGACATCAAGCCCGTGATGCTGCTCCGCGCGGCAGCCGTGAATTCGGCTGTGCGCTGTTGCCTTTCGACGACATTGCGGTGGGTCCACCACATCGAACCACTGATGCCGGCAGCTCCACAGATGATCAAGACTGCAAGGACGACCCCGACCACGGCCCGCCACGCGCGAGGGGCATTTCTTCGGCGGGCCGGTGTCGACGCTGACAACGCTTGATTAGCAATGGTTTCCGCCCCGGCGACCAGCTCCGATGGGGCAGAGAGCTCTTGGGATGACTCAGGGCTCGGGTCTGCTATCGGCGCCGCTTGGGCCAACGAATCGGCGCGCTTGCGGAGAGCGGTTGCGTGCAACCTGGCTTGTTCGGCCCGCTCGGTGGCCAGTTTCGCCTCGGTTTCCGCATCGCTGCTCGTCGGCTCATCGTGCGCGGGAATGGTGCGCTCCTCGCAGGCAGGTCTGATTCGATTGGCTGAGGTCGTGGGGATGCAGAGTCCTGTTGTCGCAGAGCGAGTCCCAAGGCAAATCGGCCGAGAATCGGATCCGCCCAGAACTAGCCGCACGGTTGTTCCGTGTGTGAAGATGAACTGGTGCGTTCGACACTTGTAGCGGCAGCCGCGACCCTCGCCATCTCGGGGTGGTTGGCACCGGCCGCCGCCGCGGAGCCAGCGTCATGTGACGACCCGTATTGCGTTCCCGGGATTGCCGCCGGTGTCGAACTCGGCGCTCCGTGCGCAAACGCGACGACTTACGTCTTCGGAACCACGTCGCGGGGGAGGCTCGTATTCTGCGGTTCCCCGAGACGTTATGAGCCCCGCTACTTCCGGTCCCCTCCCATGATGGGAGTCAAGGGTGAGAACACCTCGTGTGACGGATACTCCAACGCGGTCGCGCAGGCACCGGATGGACTCTTCCTGTCCTGCGGCGTGCGAGACGGTCAGGCGACGTGGATTCGCGGCGACACATAGCCGAGCGGTTGCGAACGTCGATCCAGCCGAGTCGCGTCGTGGCAGAACACGGGTCGCTAGAAATATCGGGCCGTGCCAGACATCTGCGAGGTTGCTCACCAGGCCCGCCGTGAGCACAGCGCACCCTTGGGCCCCTCGTCGGTGGCGATGACGACCCCTTCGACCGCTAGTTCGCAATGGAACTTCGGGGACGACGGCGAGAGTCCGCTCGTTGCCGTGACCATTGCCCACTGGTAGGGGTCGGCCAGCATCACGTCCATCACCCATGGCGTGTCGGGACCGACGTCCGTCTCGATCTTCGGACTGAAGACGTAGGGATCGTGGCTGTACTCGGCGAAGTTCGGAGGATCGGTGTCGCGGTAGTAGATGTCGGCATAGAAGGGCTCGGCTGCGGTAACGGTGTACCGCACGTGGTACAGAGGTGGGCCCTCGGCCCGCGCAGTGCCCGTCGGGCACGAGACGGCCACGATCATGAGTAACGCGGCTGATCCATTCCGCCACAACGTATTACTCGACATATTCGAGATCCGTTCAACTGAGGACTGCGCGAGGTTGCCGAACACGGCCGGTCCTAGATCGGGTTGAATTGAGAGACGAGCCAGGCGCCGTCGACCTTGGTCAAACTCACCAGCACGCTGCTGGCGGTGATCGACGGGTCCGGCCTTTCCGCACTCTGAGTGGTTTGGTTGACGAAGACCAGAACGACGGCAGAGTCCGAGCGAAGCTCTGACACGGCGGCCTGCGCCACGGCAGCGGTGGTCTTTACCTGCTTCTGCTTGGCAGCAGGTCCGACGATCTGCTCGGTGAACTTTCCGTAATAAGTCAGGAACTCACCGGTGAGCCGTGAGCGCGCATTGCTGAAGTCAGCGTCGAGGCTTTCGGGAGCGTAAGACAAGATGGCCGCGGTGCTGTCGGAAGCAGCGGAGATTGCGGCTTTCGCCGCGGAGTCGTTGGTCTCGCGGTCGGGCAGGTACTGGAAGTAGAACAGGCTGGCGGCCACCGCCGTGGAAGCAACGACGAGGATCGCCAGCGCGATCGTCAGCGGCCATGCGCCCCGTCGGCGGACTGCCTCGTCCCCTGCTGGCTGCGATGGTTCGACAGACGCGGCCGAAGTCGCTTCGGGTTCCTCGGCCGGGGTGGCCTCTCTAGTGGGGTCGGCTACCACGGTCGGGCTTGAATCCTTGCTCACGGTACGAACTCCACCTTCGATAATTTCAGCTGATCGCCATCCCGGGTCACGGTGACGGCGAGCCGCCAGGCACGCGGTTCCTGCTTGGCGCCAGCGGCATTGGTGACCTCGGAGGTCGCCCCGACCAGCACGTCGGCCGAGTCCGCTGCCATCGACTTGACGGCTACGGCGTTCACCGTGGTCACGGTGGTGACCTGCGACTGCTGAACGGTCGCCGTGTAATCGGCTGCCTGCTTGACGAAGTCGTCCTTGAACGACCCGGTGGAGTTGTCGATGACCCGTTGAACGTCGTCCTTGGCATGCGCGAAGTCCATCGACATCAACGTCACTATGCCTTGCCGTGCTGCGGCTGCGAACTCCGCGGCGCGCTGCTGTTCAGCACCGGCTTCGCGATGTTGCCAGAGGATGAACCCACTGGCACCCACCATCGCGCACGCGACGAGCACTGCGGCGGCAGTCGCGACGACGCGTGGCCGAGGCCGGCGCCATCGGAGTCTCCTGGGTCCTGTAGCGATGGGCTCGCGTGCTGACTCGTCTTTGCCAGGCAGATCCTCCCGGGTGGCCTCCTCCGACGCGTCCGCGGAAGGCTGGTCGAAATCCCCCTCGGCATCGACCTGCTCCGGCGAATCGGTCTCGGCGTCTCGTCGCAGTTTCAGCGCGCGTGCCCGGGCTCGCGCGGCTGTCGCAAGCGCCTCGGCTACCGCCGCGTCGGCCTCCGCCTCGTCGGCTTCAGCGAGTGCCAACGCGTGTGCGGTCTCGCGTTCATCGACGGCGTGGCCGGGGCGCGAGGGATCGGGGCTCAACTGTTCGGCCCCGATGGCTTGATTCCCACCGCGTGGCGAAGCTGAGCGAGGAATTCGTCGGCGTCGTCGCTGCGCACGATGTACTGCGACACCGCGACACGAACCGCCGTTGCTGCCTTGACAGCTGCATTGGGTCCGGCGATGAGGCGCTCCAGTCCTGCCCGCATGAGGGGAATTCCTTCGGCCAACTGGGCGATGGCTGCCTCGGGCTCGACGTCCACGAGGCGCGCACCAGAGTACGACTGTTGGTAAGCGACGATGAAACGCAAAGCGGCATCCAGCTTTTCGGCGCGGTGCAATCCCGAGGTGGCACGAGCAAGGCCGGTGTCGAACATCTCCCGCTCGTAGACACCGAAGGCGACGAGTAGCTCCTCCTTCGATGCGAACCACCGGTAGAGCGTGGGTCGGGACACCGCCGCCTGCTGCGCGACTTCGGAGAGGCTCAACTTGGTGTGGCCGCTGCGTTCGAGCGCCTCGGCGGTGGCGGCAAGGATTCGAGTGCGTGTCGGTATGTCGTCGAGGCCCACGCCTCCATCTTCGATGTCACCAACTGGTTCATTCATCGTTGGTCACAGCGATCTCTGGAGTTGCGCCACCGTGTCGAGATCTCCTAGCGCAGCGACACCGCGCCTCAGGCCCTCCATGGCGATGCCCCCCTCTTGCATGCCGCCCATACCAGCGGTGATGAGCGGTGCTACGTAAGCGTAAAGGGCAGCTTGCCGGTACCGGTTCCAAAGGTCGTCGCGGTCGATTTCGGGACCGCCGCCAGCCGCCAGCGCACGGCGGTAGACATCGAGGAGTTCGCGTTCGCCGGCCTGCCGGTCAGCGGTCGTGAGGCTGGTGATCAGCGTGTAAGCCAATTCGCGGGAAGGGTGCCCGCGTCGAACCGCCTGCCAGTCGAGCAGTCCGGCCTCGCCGTTGCGGAAGTACACGTTTCCCGGGTGCGCGTCGCCGTGCATGACCGTGTTGGGTGCGGCATCGATGAGCGTGGCGACGGCCCGGTAGTTGTCGATGATGAAACGACCGTCCTCGATCGGGATGTCGGTCTTGCCGACGAGCTTGCGCGCCGAGGTGTTCAACAACGGCCCGGTAAGCATCGACGTGCTGTCACCCGACGGCGAGTACAGCCACCCGAGTGGGCCCACGCCGGTCTTGCTCGGTAGTCGCCCCCAGAAGGTGGCGTGAACATGGGCGAGGAGTTCGACGATGAGGCTCGCCTGGTCCTGGTTCAGCGGGTGCAGTGTGTCGGGGAAGATGCACTGCTCGACTGCCAGGTCCTCGAGAACGATGAGGTAGCGGCCAGTCAACGAATCGAAGGCGGTGCCGTAAGCCTTTGGCACGCCGCGCAACTGGGATGACAATTCGCCATAGAAACGTACCTCGGTGTCGCCGAGTCGGCCCAGTTCGCCCATCAGCCGGGTGGCCGCCGTCTCCGCCGGCATCTTCACGAAGACAGAATTGGGCACATCGACGCCGGTGAGGGCGAGCCGTGCCCGCGAGGAGGTTCCGGCGTCGCCCCCGATCACGGACACCGACGTCACGGTGCGGCCCATGACGGTCGAGAGATACGCGGCATCGAGTTCCTCGATGCGCTGCGGAACCGACCGTGCTCGACCGATCACGGCGTCTGCCGCCACACGTCGGAATCCGCGGCCGAGGTGAGCGCCAAGGCTCAGCACTGGCGCGATGCCGCGCGCCTTCTGCGCGGCTGCGGTTGAAACGTCCGATAGCTTCGTCACCGCTGAATGGCCTCCTCGTTCGGCACGTACGTGGTCAGTTTACAAAATGTTCAGGATGTGTAATGCACTTTGGCGAAACTGGTGGGCGATCGCGAAGGCCGCCGACCCTCTCGGCCCTATACGGGAACGGTGATGGTCTTCGGCTCCAGGTAGGCCGCCAGACCCTCTGGGCCCATCTCGCGACCGATGCCGGAGTCCTTGACGCCTCCGAAGGGCACCGCGGGGTCCAGCGACATGGCATTCACCGAATAGGTGCCCGTGCGGATGCGACGTCCGATCCCCACACCCTTGTCCACATCGGTCGTCCACACCGTCCCGTGTAGACCGAACGCCGAGTCGTTCGCGATGGAGATGGCCTCTTCTTCGTCGGAGTAGGGAATGAACGCGACGACCGGGCCGAAGATCTCCTCCTGCGCAATCCGCATGTCGCTCTTGACGTCTCGGAAAACCGTGGGCTCCACGAACCAGCCTCGATCGAGATGCGCCGGCCTCCCGCCGCCTGCCACCGGCACCGCCCCCTCCTGCTTGCCGATCTCGATGTAGCCGAGCACGCGTTCGCGCTGCCGCGCAGAGATCAGCGGGCCGATGAAAGCACCCTCGTCGAACGCGCCGCCAACGGGCAGGCTGGCGGCCACGCCGGCGTAGATCGCGACGGCCTCGTCGTAGCGGTCGCGCGATACCAGGATGCGCGACTGCGCCGTGCAGAACTGTCCAGTCAACGACATGCTCACGCCGATCAACTGCGGCATCGTCGCACCCAGGTCGGCGTCGTCGAGCACGATGGCGGCCGACTTGCCGCCCAACTCGAGCGTCATCCGCTTCAGTTGCGCCCCGGCGAGACCAGCGATGCGCTTGCCGACCGCGGTGCTGCCGGTGAACGCGACCTTGTCGATCCCCGGGTGGGTGACCAACCGCTCGCTCGCCTCCGGGCCCGCGCAGATGACGTTCAACACACCGGGGGGAACGCCGACCGCATCCGCTGCCTCGGCCAACAGATTGGCATTGAGAGGTGTCTCGGGCGCGGACTTCACCACCACCGTGCACCCGGCTGCCATGGCCGGCGCCACCTTCAGCATGGCCAGGTAGAACGGCACGTTCCAGGGGAGTATTGCTGCCACGGTGCCCACGGGTTCGAGGCGGACGATGGCAGGGGAGTAGACGCCTTCGCGTCGGGACCCCGGTTCGAATGTCCTTGCCAGGTCGGCGTAGTACCGCAGGACGTGCAATCCGTTGTCGACCTGGGCCGGCCGCGCCATCATCAACGGCGTGCCGTTCTCGGTGGCGATGACTCGGGCGAGTTCATCCGCCCGCGCGGTCAGTTCTGCCAGCAGTGCTTCCATGACGTCGGCGCGTTCTGCCGGAGTGAGCCGGGGCCACGGGCCGTGGTCGAACGCCGAACGAGCTGCGTCGACGGCTGCGTCGACGTCGGCGAGACTCGCATCGGGCACGCGCGCAACGGCTTCCTCCGTGCTCGGCGAGACGACGACGATGGTGCGGTCGGACGACGACGCAATCCACTTGCCGCCCAGGTAGATCTGATCGGTGGTCTGCATTCGACACTCCTTGGTAGTCCGTCGTTGGGTCGTTCGATCAAATTGGCTGACTCCCGACGCGTTCGGAGCGGGTCGGGCTCCAGCGTCGTCGGGAGTGTTCCTCGCTAGCTTTACAGATCGCGACGAAAGTGTCACGCTAGGCTTGTGAGTCGCGTCATACGATCATCGGCCCGGTTACCCGTCCCACATCGCGGGGCCGACGGCAGCCGCCTCACCAAGACAACCCCCTCAAGGCGCGCGATGACTGTTCCCACCGCACCGCCCACCTGCGAAAGGCGTGACGGATGACCACTGACGTTCACCTGACGACCCGGCCCGACATCGACCTCGCCGACGGCCACTTCTACGCAGGCGATTCGCGCGCAGCCTATGCCTGGATGCGAGCCAATGAACCGATCTTCCGCGACCGCGACGGCCTTGCGGGCGCGGCCACTTACCGCGCCGTGATCGAAGCCGAACGCAACCCGGGACTCTTCTCCAACGCAGGCGGCATTCGTCCGGACTACGTGCCGCCCGTGCCGATGATGATCGACCAGGACGACCCGGCTCATCTGCGTCGCCGCAAGCTGGTGAACGCAGGTTTCACCCGGAAGCGCGTCACCAACCTCGGCCATTCCATCGCAACCCTGTGCGACGACCTGATCGACGCGGTGTGCGAACGGGGCGAATGCGACTTCGTCTGGGACCTGGCTGCGCCGCTGCCGATGGCCGTCATCGGCGACATGCTCGGAGTGCGTCCGGATCAGCGCGAGATGTTTCTGAAATGGTCCGACGACCTCGTCACCAGCCTCAGCTCCAGAATGGCCGAGCAGGACCTCGAGGTGACGTTGAATGCCTACGTCGCGTTCACCGAGTACACCCAGGACCTCATTGGCCAACGCCGTAGGGAACCGACCGAAGACTTGATCAGCGTGCTGGTGCACGGAGTCATGGACGGTGAGCGGCTGACCGATGACGAGATCGTTCAGGACGCGTTGCTGATTCTCGTGGGGGGCGACGAGACATCCCGGCACACGCTCAGTGGTGGTACCGCGCAGCTCCTCGGCCATCCCGACCAACACGACGCCTTGCGCTGCGACCCCGACGGCCTCATCGCGAGCGCCGTCGAGGAGATGCTGCGTTGGACCTCGCCCGTGAAGAACATGTGCCGAACGCTGACTGCGGACACCGACTTTCATGGCACCGCCCTCAAGGAGGGCGAGAAGATCATGTTGCTGTTCGAGTCGGCGAACTTCGACGAGCAACAGTTCGACGAGCCGGAGAAGTTCGACATCACGCGTCATCCGAACAACCACGTCGCCTTCGGCTTCGGCACCCACTTCTGTCTCGGAAATCAGTTGGCTCGGTTGGAGTTGTCGCTGATGACGAAACGGCTGCTGGAGCGGTTGCCGGATCTTCGCCTGGCCTCCGGGGACCCGCTGCCCCTGCGCCCGGCGAACTTCGTCAGCGGCTTGGAGAAGATGCCGGTGGTCTTCACTCCCAGCAAGCCCCTGCGGTAGACCGCAGACCGTTTCGCATGAATATCGAAGGAGCCTCAGTGGATTTGTCCTTAGGTGGCCGAACGTATTTGGTCACCGGTGGTGGAAGCGGCATAGGCAGGGGCGTGGCGACCACGCTCGTCGAGGCGGGAGCCAACGTGCTCATCGTCGGCCGTGACGCCGAGAGGTTGACGGCCGCGGTCAGCGAGATCGACGCTGCCGTGGGCAGCGGGGCCGTCAAACACGTCAGCGCCGACGTCACCAACGAGGAGCAGGTCGTCGAAGCCGTCGAGGTCGCGACGGCTTGGACGGGTCGGCTGGACGGGGTGGTGCACTGCGCAGGCGGTACCGAAACGCTCGGGCCGATCACCCAGGTCGATTCGCATGGGTGGCGCCGCACCGTCGATCTGAACGTGAACGGCACCATGTACGTCCTCAAGCATGCGGCGCGCAACATGGTCCGGGCCGGCGGCGGTTCCTTCGTCGGCGTCTCGTCGATTGCGGCATCCAACACGCACCGCTGGTTCGGTGCGTACGGTCCGAGCAAGGCTGCGCTGGACCATCTTCTGATGCTGGCGGCAGACGAACTGGGCGCATCGTCGGTGCGGGTCAACGGAATTCGGCCTGGCTTGACTCGGACCGAAATGGTCGCGCCCGTTCTGACCCTCGAGCCGCTGGCCGAGGACTATCGGATCAATACTCCGCTGCCACGGGTCGGCGAGGTTTCCGACATCGCCAATCTGGCGCTGTTCCTCCTCAGCGATGCCGCCAGCTGGATCACCGGCCAGATCATCAACGTAGACGGCGGGCAAGCGCTGCGCCGGGGCCCCGACTACTCGTCGCTGGTCGGGCCAATGTTCGGCGAGGACGCCCTCCGCGGCGTCGTCGATTGACCAACTCAACGAAGGAGCTCCATCACATGAACCGCCTCAGTGGCAAGGTCGTCCTCATCACCGGTGCGGCTCGCGGCCAGGGCCGCAGCCACGCCGTACATCTCGCCGATGAAGGCGCCGACATCATCGCGCTCGACATCTGCGCCGACATCGAGTCCAACGAGTACCCGCTCGCAACCGAGGCCGACCTCCAGGAGACCACGGAGTTGGTCGAGAAGGCCGGACGCCGCGTCATCTCGGCTCAAGTAGACGTTCGCGACCGCGTCCTACTCAAGAAGACCGTCGATGATGCAGTTGCCGAGCTGGGTGGACTCGACGTCATCGTGGCCAACGCGGCGATCTGTCCGCTGGGCCATCACGTTCCCGCACAAGGCTTCATCGATGCATTCGACGTCGACTTCGTCGGTGTCGTCAACACCGTCCACGTCGGCCTTCCCTACCTCAAGGCCGGGGGCTCGGTCATCGTCACGGGGTCGATCGCCGGTCTCCTACCGCAGACCGGCATCAACGGCCAAGGCCTGCAGGGTCCCGGCGGGGCCGGGTACGGTCTGGCCAAGACGATGGTGAAGGAGTACACCAAGTCGCTGGCTCTTGCGATGGGCCCACAAAGCATCAGGGTCAACGCAATTCACCCGACCAACGTCGACACCGACATGCTGCACAACGAGCCGATGTACCGCACGTTCCGGCCCGACCTGCCCAACCCGACCCGCGAAGAAGCAGAGCTGACCTTCCCATTCCTCCAGGCCATGCCAGTTCCCTACGTCGATCCTGCGGACATCTCCCACGCGGTCGTGTACCTGGCGTCCGACGAATCCCGTTACGTGACCGGACAGCAACTGTTCGTGGACGCCGGCGCCGGCCTCAAGATGGGTCTTTAGACCGTGGGTTATTCCGCCGCGGACGAGTCTTTCACCCATCAGCTGCCCAGGCCCTTCGACGAGGTCCACGACGACGAGGCGTCGTGGTCGGATCGCTGCTACTTCTTCGCAGGGTCACCCGACGGCACGATGTTGTTGGCCACCGGCTACGGGAACAACCCAAACACGAAGAGCGGCTTGGGTTACGTCAAGGTCAGCCTCGCCGATGGCCGGCACTGGGAACTGATGGCCGGTAGGCCGGTGAACAGTTCGGATCGAGCCGACCTCAGCGCGGGTCCGATGCGCTGGACCTGTGTCGAGCCGCTCAAGCGGTGGAAACTAGAGGTGGCGCCCAACGACTCCGGCATCTCCTGGGAGCTGTACTACGAGCCCAGCGCACCAATGTGGGAACTTCTGCCTCTGAAAGTCAAGGGCAAGGGCGACAAGCTCATCGCCGACATGTACCACATCAAGGAACCCGGGACGTGGTCCGGTTGGGTCGAGATCGACGGGGAACGCATCTCGGTCGACGGGTTCCACGGCGGGCGTGACCGGACCTTCGGGTCACGCGTCTCCGACGAGATCGACTTTTGGCTCTGGCTCGACGCAGGCTTCGACGACAAGGCAATCGAGGCGTGGGTGTTCGAATCATCCGACGGCACGGTCACGTACGTCGACGGCGGCATCACCCACACCGACGGGACGCTATCGAAACGCTTCGTCAAATTCGAGCATGACGTGGAATTCGACGGCGAACTCAAACGACCCGTCCGCGCGACGTTGGTCTTCACCGACGAGGACGGCGCGACTTACCGGGTCACCGCGGACTCGCCTCACGAGAACGTCCAGGCGTACTACGGTCTCCCGCTTGCCAAGTGCAACTTCGAGGACCTGGGCGCAGGCGCCTACTTCATCCACTACGCATGGGACAGCAACGATCCCGACGAGCTTGCCGAGACCGAGGGCAAGTCGATGGCGCTCGACCAGCTCATGCGCTTCGACTTCGACGGCGAGACCGGCTGGGGCATCCTCGAGCTGTTGATGGGTGGCGACGGCTATCCCCGATACGGCAACTGGCAGCCGATGGACATGTCGGCGTTCAAGCAAGACACCTCGCCCGCGGAGCGACTGCCCGCAGACCACACGGGCAATCAGTGAAACAGTTGATGGCGGAGGGAAGTTCACATGACACGAACCGATGACGTCGCCGAACGTTTGAGCGACTGGTTGGGTACGCAAATTCCCGAGGCCGATGAGGTGCGGATCGAGGGTCTCGACCGTGTGCAGTTCGGCCACTCGGCCGAGATGATGGTCCTCACCATCGTCACGCAAAGTAAAGGCGACGAGAGCCGGCAGGACGTGGTGTTGCGTCTGCGCCCGCCGCCGCCCGCGCTACTGGAGCCCTACGACCTCAAGCGGCAGTTCGACGTCCTGCGGGCGTTGGAGCACACGCCGGTGCGGGTGCCGCGCGCGTTGTGGCTCGAGGATTCAGGTGAAGTGCTGGGTCGCCCCTTCTTCGTGATGGAACGCGTCGGCGGCGACGTCTACGAGATGGAGACGCCGGACGGACCGAGTGGCTCCCCGGAATGCATCCGGAGCATGTGCACGGGGATGGCCGAGCAGCTCGCCGCGGTTCACTCGGTGGATCTGACGTCTGTGGACCTGAGTTTCCTCGGTGACGGACGAGACCACCTGGATCGCGAGATCGACCACTGGGCCGATGAAATGCACCGGGTCCAGCGCGGCACCCTCCCGGCGCTGGAGCGACTCCTGCTTGCCCTGCGAGAGACTAGACCGGCGCCCTATCCAAAGGTCACGTTGGTCCATGGCGACGCAAAGCCCGGTAATTTCGCCTTCCTGGGTGCGGACGTTAGTGCCCTATTCGACTGGGAGATGACCACATTGGGCGATCCGCTCAGCGACATCGGCTGGATGGAACTGCTCTGGATGCAGCCCGTAGGCATCACGAGCCATCCGGCGGCGTTGAGTATCGATGAGTTCCTGGAACGCTATGAAGCGGCCAGTGGCATCACCGTAACGAATCGGAACTGGTACCGCGCTCTGAACGCCTTCAAGATGGCGGTGATCTGCCTCATCGGCGCGATGCTGTTCGACGGCGGCGATTCCGATGACCTGAAGTTGGTGGTGGCTGCGGGCGCCGTACCGATCCTCCCGCTGCTGGGGCTGGCCGACCTCGGCGTCGACGGCCAATTCGACACGGGTCCGGTCGAGATCCGCGAGGAGCGCATTCGCGAGGTGGAGTCACGGGTTTCGGCGACGCACTGACGGCGCATCGGCTTACGGCCGTCTGGAACTCACGTCGACTTGGCGGACTGCTGGTCGGTGACGACCTTGGGCGTGGGGCGACGTGTCCGGGCCGCGTGCCGAAGCTGGTTCAGGAATTCGTCTGCGTCGTCACCTCGAACTAGGTAGTGCGAAATGGCAACGCGGACAACGGTTGCCGCTGCCTGAGCCCCATCAGGTCCGGGTAGCAGGCGTTCGAGTCCCGCGCGCATGCTGGGGATGACGTTCGCCAGCCGGTCGATGACCAGCGCCGGCTCGATGTCGACCATGCGCAGGCCCGGGTAGGACTGCTGACCCTGCGCAATGACGCGCAACGCCGCGTCCAGCCGTTCCTCGGGTGGCAGCCCCGCGGTAGCTTCGGCGACGGCGCGCTCGTAGAGCGACCTCTCCCATGCAACGTATGCGTCGAGAAGAAGCTTCTTGGTGGGAAACCAGCGGTAGAGCGTGGGCCGTGAGACCTCTGCTTCGAGTGCGACCGCCGTCAGGCTGAGTTTCGTCATGCCGTGTCGGCCCATGACTTCCGCGGTCGCAGCAAGTATCCGCAGACGCGTCGAGTTGTCGTGGGGGGCGTGTTGAAGCCCCCACGGTTGGGAGGCGAGTTGCGGCATCCTGCTAGCTTTACAAATTTACCTCGAAGTGTCACGCTGAAAAGAAGTGATGTTGGCTACCCTGCAACACCGGGGCGCCGCCGCCAACCGTCAGACTGGAGTCAACATGCGGGTCGAGGTCGATGTCGACAAGTGCACCGGACATGGCATCTGCGAGTCGATCGCCGATGACGTCTTCGAACTCGAGGATGACGGCAGTCTGACGATCCACGAGGCGGAACGGCCTGAGTCAGACCGTGCTCGCCTCCAGCAGGCGGTGACGCAGTGTCCGGCTGCCGCCTTGCGTTTGGTGGACTGAGCAATCTCCGGCTGCGGGCGGCGGGCTTCGCAGATGTTCTAGCGAGGCCGCACCAGAACTGACTGCTGGATGCCGCCGATTGCCCCCTGCTCATCGAAGAGCGTTCCGAAAGTCGTTGCTATACCGTCGGGTCCGTAGTCGGTCTCCGCGCGGATGCCGATCCAGTCGCCCAGGGGTATCCGGTGCACGTGCACCACGAGATCGGTGTTGAGGAACGTCCACTTCGTGATGTCCAGTTTCGTCCCAATTCCGTTCGCGTCGTCGGCGACGGTGAAGAGCCGCTCCAACGGCGACAGGGTCTCACCCGCGACCAGTGCGACCATGGGCTTGATCCACGATTCCCCCGGGCCCGCGTTGCGCGGTTGGGTCAACCAGCGCCAGTCCACACTGTGTACGTAATTGAGGTCCCAGTCCTTGGCCAGGTCGTGACTGACGGCTGCCGAGACGGGGCGCAACGGTGTCGCGCACGCAGAGGACACGGCAATCGTGTCCAGGGTCTTCAGGCGCCACCCGCTTGCGCGGGCCACCGGACGAGGTTGACCGTCCGGCCCCAGCGCCAGCATCTCGGCGCTGACCAGTTCGATCTGCTTGCCCGGACGGACGACCTGGGACGTGACCCACAGGCCACCGACTGCCGGTACAGGACCCAACAGGTCCACGACCACCCGGCTCAGACGAGTGTCGTCCCGCTGCGCGCACCGCTCCAGCGCGCGAACCAGGAGAGCCGACGGAGGCGCTCCGTGCTGGAGCAGGGGTGACCACGTGCTGCGGACCAAATCCGTTGCGGTGAAATGCTCGCCGAGCGGATGGCTTCCGTCGATCAGTTCGTAGTAGGCGTCGGGCACGGGAGAACCTCCATGGGTCGTGGTGAGTGTTGAAGATGGGTCAGGGCAAGCCGGCGCCCGGCGTGGCCACCGTCACGGCATCGACCCGGGAGAGTTTGGTGCCGATCAGCCGCTCCGGGTAGGCCTCGGTGCTGGACAGCAGGAACAGCGTCCGACGATCCGGCCCGCCCAGCGTGCACGCGATCGCTATCCGGTCGACCATGTCGATGCGGTCGGTCACCTCGCCGCCCGGCACGATCCGTTGGAACTGGTGGGCCAACGTCATCGACGCCCACACGCCACCGTCGGCATCGAGGGTGATGCCGTCGGGTGGTCCTTCGAGGCCGTCGGCGAACACTCGACGGTCGATGAGACCACCGCCGTCGTCGACCGTGAAGGCCGTGAGTCGCCGCCCCGTCGACTCGGCGACGATGAGTGTCGACCCGTCGGCAGTGATCACCATCCCGTTGGGGAAGTCCAGACCGTCGGCCACC
Organism: Mycolicibacterium sp.; assembly: GCF_016462545.1. Classification (GTDB taxonomy): domain Bacteria; phylum Actinomycetota; class Actinomycetes; order Mycobacteriales; family Mycobacteriaceae; genus Mycobacterium. The sequence continues at coordinate 132,408 of NZ_JAEMTA010000004.1, forward strand.
ACGCTCGTGCCGCCGTCGGGATCGACGCGCACGATCACGCCGTCCTCTCGCGCCTGAGACCCGACATAGGCACGTCCGGCGTGATCGACCACCAGGTCGCCAAGGTTCGCCGGCGCGACGTCGGCCAGATCGGCGATGACGCCGAGGGCTGCGCCATCGTGTCGCAACAGTTGACGGGCCTCGGTCGAGACGATCAGCAGTGCGCCGTCGGGCGCAAACCCCAACCCGGAAGGCGCATGGCCCGTCAGCGGCAGCGTCGTCGTCTCACCGGCCATGGTCACGGTGTGCACCGCTTCGCCGAGCATGTCGGAGAACCACAGCCGCCCGTCGAACCAGCGGGGTCCCTCCCCGAAGCAAAAACCTGTGGTCAATGGTCGCGGAGTCACCTGTTCGCGGGCCGATGGATTAGATTCCCACCTTTACAAAACACGGGACAAGTGTCACGCTCGCTAGGTGTCACTGTCAACCGCCCGCTGCTGCGTGCGATCGTCGCGGGTGGAGCACCGACGGTGACGATGAAGAAGTATCACGGCCACACCCTGCTCTACCTGCACGAGACCATCGACCTGGGATCCGGAGTCAGTGAGCCGTTCACCGAGGCGTTCGAGACGCTCTATCGCCCCATGATGGATCAACTCGGCGCACGACTCTTCGCGATCTGGGAATCCACCCCGTTCAACGGCCACTGGCCCCAGGTCACCATCGTCTGGGAGATCGACGCATTCAGCGACTACGCCCGGATAGGAACGGCGCAGAGCCGAGGCGGCAGCCACGCGTCGGTGGCCGCGCAATGGCGGGCGTACTTGGCCGAGACCGGTGCCTCCGGCGAGGGCAGGGTCATGTATGCCGGCCGCAGCAACAGGCCGCTCGCGGAACTACGTGACGCGAAATTCGATGCGGGGCTGGTCATCCAAGAGATCATGCAGACCAAACCGGGCCGCCAGGACGATTACATTCGCGAGCTGGAACGCCTGTATGTGCCGTGGTCGGAACGAACGGGCAAGAAGTGGCTCGGATCGTTCATCACGACGTTCAGATTCAACGAGGTCATCCACTACTGGGCGCTGGACGGCGGCTGGGACTGTTTCGCCGAGCACTACCCGTCGTGGAAGGAAACCCCGCCCGCCGAGATCGTCACCTGGATGAGCGTCGCGCCAGCACTGCGAGACGGCTGGGAGGATTCGATTCTGCAGGCGCTCCCGCCGTCACCATTACAGCGAACATCAGAATGGAAAGCCCTGTGATGCAGACCTTTTCGTATGACCCATTCGACCCCGCGGTGATGGCCAACCCGCTTCCGTACTATCGCGTTCTGCGCGATGAGCACCCGCTGTACTACATGGAGGAGTGGGACACCTTCGTGCTGTCCCGGTTCTCCGACATCTGGAATGTGCTCGAAATCAATGACGGAACCTTCGTCGCATCGGAGGGAACCCTTCCGGCCGCAGCGGTCCTGGCGCAGCACAACGAGGGGCCGGTGCCGGATCCCCCCCTGCATCCGATGCCATTTCACGCCCAGTTCGACGCTCCGATCTACGACGGTGTGCGCCGGTCGCATTCAGGGCCGTTGCGGCCGAAGTCGGTTGCGAAGCTCGAGGCGCGCATCCGTGGACTCGCCAACGAGCGGCTCGATGACTTGTTGCCGCGCGGCACCTTTGACCTGACGCAGGACTACGGCGGAATCGTGGCGGCGTCGATAGTGTGCGAACTGGTGGGTCTGCCCACCGACCTCGCGGCCGACGTGCTCGCCACCGTCAACGCCGGTAGCCTCGCCCAACCGGGGAGTGGCGTCAACACCGCCAACGCCCGACCCGGCTACCTCGAATATCTCATCCCCATCGTGCAGAAGCGACGCGCCAGCGCAGCCGACGGCGAGCTGCCCATCGTCGACGGACTGATCGGCTATCGGTTGCCCGACGGTTCGCAGTTCACCGACGCCGAGGCCGCCGTCCAGATGTTGGGGGTCTTCATCGGCGGCACCGAGACCGTGCCGAAGATCGTCGCGCACGGGCTCTGGGAGCTCGGCCGCCGACCCGACCAGTTGGCCGCCGTTCGAGCCGATCTGGACGCCAACGTCTTTCGCGCCCGCGAGGAGATGATCCGCTACTGTGCCCCGGCTCAGTGGTTCGCCCGCACCGCCCGCCGACCGTTCACGATTCACGGTACGACGATCGAACCGGGACAGCGCATCATCACCTTGATCGGATCGGCCAACCGCGACGACCGCGAGTACCCCGACGCTGAGGCCTTCCGTTGGGATCGGCCCATCGAACGCCTACTGGCCTTCGGCCGGGGTCAGCACTTCTGCCTCGGTGTGCACCTGGCCCGTCTCGAGATCGCCATCATGGTGCAGGAGTGGCTGAAACGGGTGCCGGAGTACCGGATCGACGCCGATGCCGCGTCGCGTCCGCCGTCGAGCTTCCAATGGGGCTGGAACAACATCCCCGTGGAGGTCTGACATGTGGTCTCAGCGCCTCGTCGCGCCGTACACGTTCGAGCGGACGAGCCTCCCGGACACGTCACCCGAATCGCTGGCCGAGGGTCAGGTGCTGTTGCGCTTCCTCGCAGCCGGAGTATGCGGCAGTGACATGCCCGCCTTCCGCGGCGCGCGCAGTCGCATCCCGGGTGACACCGGGGCCCGCGCTGCGGAGAAGGAGGGCTACCCGATCCACGAGATCGTGGGCGAGGTGCAGGCCAGCCGACACCCCGCACACCGTCGCGGTGACCGAGTCGTCGGATGGGCCTCGGGATTCGACGGACTGATGGAACTCGTCGTGGCCGACGGTGACGGACTGGCGCCGTACGACCCAGCGCTCACCCCCGAGCTGGCCGTCGGCTTGCAACCGCTGGCGTGTGTCCTCTACGCACTGGAGCAGCTCCCTGACGTGGCGGGCCTTCGCGTTGCGGTCATCGGTCAGGGCTCCATCGGACTGCTGTTCTCCTACGCGGCCAAGGCTGCCGGCGCTGCCCACGTGACTGGTGTCGACCCGGTCGACCGCTCTGATGTGGCAACGACTTTCGGGGTCGACGCCGTCGTGCAGGCGACAAGCGACAGGTGGGTCAGTCAGCTTGCCCCGACGGACCGCCCCGATCTCGTCATCGAGGCCGTCGGACATCAGGTCGCCACGCTGGGTCACGCCGTCGAGGCAACGGCGTTCGGCGGCACGGTCTTCTACTTCGGCGTTCCGGATGACGACTGCTACCCGATCAGCATCCGGACGATGCTGCGCAACAACCTCACCTTGAAGTCGGGCATCACCCTCGACCGGCGGCGCGTGCTGGGCACCGCGGACCAGTACGCCCGCGCGCACCCGGAATTGCTCACCAATTACCTGAGCCACACCTTCGGCGTGGGCGACGCGCAGGCGGCGTTCGACCTCGCCGCTCGCCCCACCCCGGGACGAATCAAGATCGCGATCGTCGCATGACCACCGGCTCAGCCGACGGACCTACGGCCGCGGGAGTGGCCACGGGCAGATTGCAAGCAGCCCTGTCCGGCAAGGAAAGAGTCTGGGGCGGCTGGGTGGTGGGACCCACCGTGCTGGGTCCGGAGGCCTACGCCCAGGCCGGCTATGACTACGTCGGCTTCGACGTGCAGCATGGCTACCTCGACGACGCAGACGTCGCACGGCTGCTGCACCGCCTCGAATACGTCCCGATTGCGACAGCCGTTCGACTGCCATCGGTGGATCCCGGTCCCATCGGCCGGGTGCTCGACGCCGGGGCGGACGCGGTCATCATTGCGATGGTCGAGTCGGCCGGACAGGCCGCCGCTGCGGTTGCCGCGACCCGGTACGCACCCACGGGGGTGCGTAGTTTCGGGCCGTTGCGCGCCAGCCTCGGCGTCGATACCGCTGCCCTGGAATCGCGGGTCAGCGTGTTCGCGATGATCGAAACCGCGCCGGGGTTGGCGGCCGTCGACGAGATCTGCGCCGTGCCCGGACTGACGGGCGTGTACGTGGGACCCGCCGACCTGGCGATCTCGCTCGGATACGCGGTGAGCGAAGCATGGGCGGCTCCCGAGGTCCTCGAAGCGATCGGTCGGGTTCAGGCCGCCGCGTCGGCGGCCGGGCTCGTCAGCGGTGCACACGCCGGCACCGGCGCGCTCGGAAGAAGACTGTCGGAGATGGGATTTCAGATGCTGACGCTTGCGTCGGAATCGCAGGCGTTACGACGCGGTGCTACGGAGCACCTCAAGGAGGCCGTCGCGAACGGCGCCGGCCAGGCCGTGTCCAACGGAGCGGCAGCGGGGGGATACCAGTGACCAATATCGTTACCGATTCAACGCCGACGGCAGGCGAGATCGCCATGCTCCGCGAGTCGGTCCGCGATTCGCTTCAGTCGCTCTACCCGGGCCAACCCGACGAACAATGGCAGAAATCCTGGCCGACACACTGGGACGCGCTGACCGAGCAGGGGTTGTGGTCGACCATCGAACCGGTCGACGGGTCGGTGGCAACCGCAGCGGCCGTCGTCGAGGAGTTGGGCCGCGTGCTGTACCCGGGTCCGTCGTGCGAGGTGCTCGCAGCAACCTACGTCCTGAGCCGACTGGAGGACGGCGCCGAGGTGCCCGGCGCGGGTCAAGGCGGAGCGCCTGCGTTGTTCGCCACCGAAGATACGACGACGAACACCGCCCAGATCGCCGCCGCCCCTTCCATCACCGCACGGTTGGACCCCATGGTGTCCGGGCTACCCGAGACGCCCCTGATCGTCGCGACGAACGACGGCGGCCTCGCCTTCGCCTCGGCAGCCCGCGCCAACGTTCGCGAAACGCCGTCGCTCGACGTCAGCCGCCACGTCGTCGAGCTGGAACTGCTCGACGAGCCCCAGACCGTCGAGTCGGCGTCGGCAGCCCGGCTGTCCGTCGAAGGCCGCTTGGTGAAGACCCTGCTGTACTGTGCCGATACTCTCGGCTGCGTCGACCGCGTCCTTGAGCGCACGGCCGAGTACGCCACGCAGCGAACGACGTTCGGCAAGACAATCGGGACGTACCAGGCCGTCGCACACCGCCTCGTCGATCACGCGGTGACCACGCAACAGATGCGACTCCTGCTCGATGGTGCCACGGCGGCCTTCGACCACGGTGCGCCCGACGTGGCCCGTCAGGTTGCCACCGTCGAGACGTTCTTCAGCCGACGCAGCAGCGAAATCATCAGTGACTGCGTCCAACTCGCCGGCGCCATTGGATTCACCTGGGAGTTCGGCCATCACTTCTACCTGCGCCGAGTGGTTCAGAACACATCACTGGCAGGCGGGCGCGGGCGCCCTGCCCAGCGACTTGCACAGGAGGCGCAATGGTAGACAGGCTTGCAGGTTCCGCGGCGACCGAGGACGAATTTCGTTCCCACGTACGCGATTTCATCAACCGCAAGGCGCCAGCCGGGTCCTGGTACGACGGGATCAGGGTTCCGCGCGACGCGCAAACCGAACGCACGGTGCGGGACTGGTACGCGGAACTGTTCAGCGCCGGGATGATGGGCGGCTCGTGGCCAGCGGAGTACGGCGGCGTCGAGGGGCACTCGCCCCACCATGACGCGGTGGTCATGGAGGAGATCGTGCGGGCCCGGGCTCCGAGGCCCATCGACCAAGTCCTGCTGGCAGCGCACCTGATCATCGAGTTCGGGTCCGATCGACAACGGACTCGATATCTGCCGCGTATCCGCTCCGCGCAGGACATCTGGTGTCAGCTGTTCAGTGAACCCGGAGTAGGCAGCGACCTGGCAAGGCTGAGCACCAAGGCCGTGCAGCTGCCGGACGGCAGCTTCCGCGTGGACGGCCAAAAGGTGTGGACCACCGACGGCCAGTGGTCCCAGATGGGTGTCCTGTTGGCCCGTACCGACCCCGCCGTCCGACCGCACGCCGGGCTGACAGTCTTCCTGGTCGACATGGCCAGCCCCGGGATCGACGTCCGGCCGATCCGCGAGATGACCGGGTCCGACGAATTCTGCGAGGTCTATCTCGATGGCTTGATCGTCCCTGCCGACCAGATACTGGGTGAGGTGAACAAGGGTTGGGCCGTGGTCAATACGGGCCTCGCCTCGGAACGCGCCTACGTCGGAGCCAACACCGTCATGCTCGAGTTGTTGTTCGACGACCTGGTCGAACTTGCGCGCCAGGTCGAGTACCCAGCCGGCCTTGCCATCGACGACCCGGTGGTGCGCGAAGCATTGGCCGACCACCACGCTCGGGTCGCGGGCGTGGAATGCATCGCGCGCCGCGCGGTTGACCGGGTGGCGAACGGGACCGACGTGCCCGCCGACGCCTTGATCGCCAAGCTGGCCTACACCGAGTTGAACGTCGCACTCTGTCTTTACGCAATGGAGCTCGCTGCTTCGGGACGGCTGCGACCGGAGGGTGCCGAGGTGTACGCACGCTGGCAGCAGGCGTTCTTGTGGTCACGGGCGTTGACCATCTCGGGCGGCTCCTCGGAGATCGTCCGCAATGTCCTCGCCACTCAGTTGTTCGGATTTGCCCGATCTTGGTAGTTCGGCGATGTGACGGTTCGGGTGTTGAACGCAGTGACGGAGGAATGTGATGACGGTGGCTGGAAATGGGACCGATCTCAAGGCTGAGCAGGACGCGATTCGAGAGCTGCTCGCTGAGTACGCACTCGCCCTCGACGCCGACGACGTCAACAGTTGCGTCCAATTGTTCACCGAGGATGGCGAATTCGTCGTCTACGGCAAGACGCTGACCGGGCGGGACAAGATCGGGCGGATGTTCACCCGGGCGCCGAGCGGATTACATCTCATTGGGGCCACCCACATCGACGTTCGTGGTTCCGTGGCTGCGGTTCGGTCACAGGTGCTCTTCGTCGACGCAGCCACGCACGACATGCGGCCCGCGCTGTACGACGACGAGCTGACCAACACGACGGGCCGGTGGCAATTTCGCCGCCGCCGTTGCCAATTCATTACTGGCGGCGGGCTGTCCGACACCCCTGGGCAGGAGGGGCAGACTCAGTGAGTTCGAAGGACCGCGTTGCGCTCGTGACAGGTGCTGCGCGTGGCCAGGGTGCGGCCATCGTGGCTCGCTTGGCCAAGGACGGTTTCCGCGTCGCCGCCTGTGACGTCCTCGCCGATGAGCTCGCGGCTACCGTGGGCGCGCTCGCTTCGGATGCGGTCATCGCGATCGAGCTCGACGTCACGTCGCCGGATCGGTGGAGCGCTGCGATCGATCAGATCATCGACCGATTCGGCGCCTTGAGCACCTTGGTGAACAACGCCGGCGTACTGCACCGGGCATCCTTCGACGACGAAACCCCCGGTGGCTTCGAGGCGAGCTGGCGGGTGAACTGTCTCGGACCGTTCCTCGGCATCCAGGCGGCGCTGGGGCAACTCCGACTCGCCGATGGTGCGTCCATCGTGAATACATGTAGCACCGGGGCGATTCGACCGTTCCCGAACCACGCCGCCTACGGTTCGTCGAAGTGGGCGCTGCGCGGCCTGACCCAGGTCGCTGCCGCCGAACTCGCCAGCTCGGGCATCAGGGTGAACGCGGTGTTCCCAGGGCCGATCGAGACGCCCATGCTCGATGAGTCGACGCAGAGTCGGCTGGCGGCCAGAGCCACGATAGGTCGACTGGGCACGCCGATGGAGATCGCCGACGCAGTGTCGTTCCTCGTCTGCGAACGCGCATCGTTCATCACCGGCTCCGAACTCATCGTCGACGGCGGGCAATGCCTGCAGATTGGATGAACACCATGTCCAAGACCCTCACGGTGGGGATCATCGGAGCAGGGCCCGGAGGGCTAGCGCTGGGAGTCTTCCTCAAGAAGGCGGGTTTTCGCGACTTCACCATCTTCGATCGTGAAGATGGGGTCGGTGGTACCTGGCGGATCAACACGTATCCGGGACTGGCCTGCGACGTGAAGTCACACCTGTACTCGTTCTCGTTCGATCTGAACGCCAACTGGTCGCGATTGTGGTCGAAGCAGCCGGAGATCCTCGAGTACTTCGAGAAGTGCACTCAGCGTTATGGATTGGCCCCGCATCTGAAACTTGGGACCGAGGTCGTCTCGGCGGAATGGGACGGCAGCTCCGAATCCTGGCAGCTGACGACGTCGGCTGGCGACACGCACTCCTTCGACGTCGTGGTCTCGGCGGTGGGGCTATTCACCCAGCCGACGATGCCTGCTCTGCTCGAGGAGGAACCCTTCACGGGAACCGTCATGCACTCGGCGCGCTGGGATCACTCCGTCGAACTGGCGGGGTCCCGCGTCGCGGTGCTGGGCACCGGTTCCACCGCATCGCAGGTCTTGCCCGAGTTGGCGAAGGTAGCCGAGAAGGTCTATTCAATCCAGCGCTCGCCCACCTGGATCCTGCCGAAGCCGGACCGGCCGTACACCGCCCGCGAGAAATGGGCCTTCGAGCACGTCCCGTTCGCCAAGAAGTTCTATCGGACGCGGCTGTGGCTGCGCAGCGAGTCGAACATCTCCGTCATCGAAAACGGCAGCGACAAGACCCAGGAGTTCAAGGCAATTGCGTTGAATCTGCTGGAAGCGAAGGTCGACGACGAAGAGCTTAGGCGCAAGCTGACGCCCGACCATCCGCTGGGTTGCAAGCGTCTGGTGTTCTCATCGGATTTCATTCCCGCACTCACGCAATCGAACGTGGAAGTCGTGTCCAGCCCGGCCCGTTCGTTGCGGGCCCGCTCACTGGTGACCGAGGACGGTAGCGAACTCGGCGTCGACGTCGTGGTGTGCGCAACCGGTTACGCGGCGGCGGACTACCTCGGCCAGATCGAGGTAGTCGGACAGTCCGGCGCGTCGCTGCGTGACACCTGGAGCACGGGCGCGTCGGCATACATGGGCATGGCGGTTCCAGACTTCCCCAACTTCTTCATGCTCTACGGACCGAATACCAACGTCGGCTCGAACAGCGTCATCTTCATGCTCGAGGCGCAGGCGCACTACGTCGTGCGGGCGCTGAAGTACATGCGCCGAAGGCGTAAGTCCTACGTTGCGGTTCGTCCAGAAGCCATGACCGCCTTCATCGCCAAGATCGACGGGTGGATGGAGGGAACCGTGTGGCTTACGCGCTGCAACAACTACTTTCGCGCCGCGAACGGTCGCGTGGTGACGCAGTGGCCCCGCAGTGCACGCGTGTTCTGGACCATGACGCGTCGGTTCAAGGCGGCCGACTACACCTTCGATTCGCCGTCCGGTACCCGCTCCGTCAACGCGTCGCTACGCGCCGCGGCGGAGCGCTAGACGACCGTGGGTTCGGCCAGCCGCATTGCGGAACGACTTGATTCGGAGTTGTGGCATCTCGCCCAGGCCCGAACCGACCTGTCGGCTGAGGGCCTCGGCAACCTCCGCTCGTCGCTCGATCGGCGCCGCGACGACATGGCCCGAGCGTTGGACCCGTTGGACGTGGACGTCGTCGATGCCGAGGCACCACGGTCCGGCTCGTCGGCTCGCCGCGGTGTACCGGTGCGCATCTACCGCGGCGGCGTTGCCGCCCCGGCACCCGCCGTGCTCTATTGCCACTCGGGAGCGTTCGTCCTCGGCAATCTGGACACCGACCACCGACAGTGCGTGGAGTTCGCCCGGCGTGGGCGGTGCACGGTCATTGCCGTCGACTACCGGTTGGCGCCCGAAAATCCCTTCCCGGCCGCGATCGATGACGTCATGTCGGTGCTGGCGTGGGCGGCCGCCGACTCCGAGAGGCTTGGGCTCGACGTCACCCGATTCGCGGTGGCTGGCAACAGCGCCGGCGGAGCGCTCGCGGCATTGGCGGCTCAACGTGCAGCCGAGACAACGGCATCCGTCGTCTTCCAGTTATTGCACCAACCGGTACTCGACGATCGTGCAACTCCATCCAAGGAAGAATTTCTGGCCACTCCTGGGTTCGACGGACCAGCGGTCGAGCAGATGTGGCGCCACTACCTGGCCGGTGAGTCGGTGCCGAACGGTGCCGTCCCTGCGCGGGCCTCCAACCTGACCGGGCTCGCAAGCGCCCTCATCACGTGCTCCGAGCTGGATCCGTTGCGAGATGAGGCCATCGCCTATGCGCAGCGCCTCATGTGGGCTGGCGTCGCGACGAATCTGCAGGTGATCCCGGGGACCTGCCATGGCTACGACTCGATGGTGCCGGAGGGCCGATTGGCGCAGTCGCTCTTCATGATTCAGGGCGAGGCGTTGCGGACCGCCCTTCATCCGGCGGTTGACCCTCAGCTACCGGAAATGCGCGGCGCATAGAAGGTGCGCATGTGTCGGCTCGTGTCGACGAGCCGTTGCCGGATGATCTTGCCGCTCGCGGTACGCGGATAGGCTCCGTCCCACACGACGATCTGCTCGGGCAGCTTCCACTTGGCCAAACCGACCCCCATCAGGTGTGCCACCACGTCGGCATAGCCGACCTCGGCCGTCGCAGGGGCGCGAATCGCCAGTACCAGTCGCTCCCCGGTCTCTTCGTCGGCCATTCCGAATGCGACGCAGTCGCCCAGTCCCGATGCCGCACCGTCGATCTCGGCCATCGAGATCTTCATGCCCTTGCGGACGACGACCTCCTTCAGGCGACCCTTGATCCGCATCCGGCCCGATTCGATGTCGGCCTGATCGCCTGTGCGAACCCAGTCGTCGGCGAAGGCGTCCGCGTTCTGACTGGCGTCCAGATATCCATGGAACTGATGCGGGCCTCGGACGACGAGCTCATCGGTATCGCCGGCGTCACGAATGGCGATCTCGACACCTGCCATCGGGACACCGTCATCAGCGGCTGAGTCGGCGCCCTCCAGTGCCGTCGCCGTGGAGAACGGTGCCTCCGATGACCCATAGACTCGCACTGCTCGAACGCCGAATCGTGCGGCGCTCGCCAGCACCGCCTGCGGAATCATCGACCCGCCGACCGCTATGCAACGAAGGTCCAGTGACTCGTTGCGGCGCTCGGCTTCGGCGAAGACCGTCTCGGCGATGACCGGTGCGCCGCCGATGACCGTGGCGCCATGATCGCGCACCCGGTCCAACGCCGAGGCTGCCGAGAAGTTCTCCTCGAGGATGACCTTCGCATACACGGTGATGGCTGAATGCAGTTGCAGCACACCGGTGATGCTCGCCAGGGGGCTAGAGAGGAAGAACGCGTCGTCAGCACCGATCTGCAGGGCTTCGACCATGTTGGCGGCGCCGCATCGCAGACTGTTGATCGTGTGTACGACACCCTTTGGCGCACTCGTGGTGCCGGAGGTGAAGACCACGGTCGCCGTTGCATCCGGGTCTACGGCACTATCGGGAGCGCTCAGACCGCTCGGCTGCGCGACCACGCCGTCGAGGGACAGCACTCGGCTATGGCGTGGCAGGCCGAGGCGACGCGAGTCGTCGTCGAAGGCCAACGCCACACGCGGCTGTGCTGAGGCGACGGCGTTGGCGACGTCGGCCGTTCCGGTTCTCCTGTCGAGTAGTACTGCGACGCAACCGTGGTAGAGCGCACCCAGGTAGGCGGCCACGGCGGCGTTCCGCAGGGGCGCGACGATCAAGACTGCGTCATCTGCCGTCACGTCGGACTGCGCGAGGAGCCCACGGACGTTGTCCACTGCGGCAGCCAACTGTGCGTACGTCCAGGCCGATGCGTCGTCGACCACTGCAGTCCGGGAACCGCCCGTCGACAGGTCGAGAACGTGTTCGGCGGCGGTACGAGGAGGAAGCCAGTGTCCAGCCTGGCGGTAGCGCTCCGATTCCTGGGGTGAGGGAGGGTGGGTGCCCCGTCTCGTCACGTGCTGCAACGGATTTCGGCTTTCAAGTCGACCTGGGCAGGCACTGGTCAGTTCGCCAGCTCGCGAGCGACGGCAGCGTGATATTTGTCGATGTTGGCGGGATTGACGATCCCGAAGAGCTTGTCCGGTAACGGTGCATCCTTGTACGCCTCGATGGTCATCGTCCGAGTGAAGAGCGTTATGTCTGCGCCGGGTCGGGTGAACTGATACTGCACGGTGATGCGGCCCTCCATCCCCCCGTTCCCCTCGCGGTCGTGACCAAGGCGACCAACCGAGTTGAACACCCACATCTTTGGGCGCATTGCGATCGCCAAATGCCATGTGTAGACGCGGTTGCCGTCCGGACCGGCTTCAGTCCACACGTCACCGATCTTCAGCGGCAGGCTGGTCGGCACCTCGCCGACGTGATCGCTACCGGGGTATGTCTTAGTCCAGTTCACGGGGTTGGTGACGAAGTCATAGACGGTCTCCGCCGACTGCGTGAAGGCGGTTTCCGAACTCGTGGTGACGATTCCCACGGGGTGTCCTCTCTGTGGTCGGTCGCGCGGCGCCGCCACGTCGATGGTCTGCGGGGAGGGCCGCGCGACCGGGCATGCCGATCGTTGCCCGGTCAGCTTTACAGATTCGACGCAAAGTGTCACGTCTTCCTCCGATTGCCCTCATCTTTGGCATCGCCAGGAGCGTGCCGGGCCCAGGAGTGCGGACACTCACCGGTGGACGTAGTCGACTGTTCGAGCTTTACAAAAGCAGCCGAAAGTGTCACGCTCGACCCATGCGACGGCCGACTCCCGGTGACCACCCGTCAGAGGCGCACCCGATAGCCACCCACGCCCGTTCTTGGAGATCGTGACGATGGACCGCTACGAATTGCGCAGGCTCGACTACACCCTGTCCGAGGACCACACAGATCTGCAGTCGGCGTACCGGCAGTTCTTCAAGGCCTATTGCTCGCTCGACACGGCGCGCGCTGCGGAGCCCACCGGATTCGATAAAAGCCTGTGGGAGCGGTTGTGCGCGTCGGGCGCGACGTCGATGGCGGTTCCGGAGTCCCACGGTGGCGATGGAGCCACCCTGGTCGATCTCACATTGGTCGCCGAGGAGGTGGGCCGGGCCATCGCGCCGGTGCCGTGGATCGATCACGTCTGCGCCACCCGGTTGCTCGCCCGGTTGGACGCCCTGCCGTCCAATGAGGAACACACCCTCGCGCTGATCGGCGGGGGATTGATTGCGGGTCTGGACCCACACCTCGGTGGGCCGAGTGGGGTGCGACTCATCCCCTCGGGATCCATCGCCGACGACATCATCGTGAGCGACGGCCGAGACGTGCACAGGTTGACGTTCGACACCCGCTGTTCCAAGGTCGACAATCTCGGCAAGCTCCCCATGGCCTGGGTCGATCCTGCCGCGGCAGATTCGCGGTCCGTACTCGCCAGTGGCCCAGAGTCAATGGCGAGCTATCAACGGGCACTAGATGAATGGCGACTGCTGACGGCTGCCGCCCTGGTGGGTCTGGTCGACGAAACCTTGACCGTCGCAGCCGAGTTCGCCAAGAACCGCTACACCCTCGGCGTGCCCATCTCGACGTTGCAGGGTATTTCACACCCCTTGGCCAACATGGCGATCACCGTGCAGAGTGGGCGTAATCTGGTCCGCCGCGCAGCGTGGTTCCTGGACAACGAACCCGACGAGCGACCTGAGTTGGCGGCGTCGGCATTCGTCTTCATGGCGGAGGAGGCCGCGAAGGCAGCGATGATGGCCGTGCACGTCCAGGGCGGGCTCGGAGTGTCCGTGGAGGCGGCTGCCTCGGCGTATCTGGTTCGGGCCAGGGGATGGCCGCTGGCTGGCGGCGATCCCGCGGCGAGCGCCAAGCACGTCGCCGACATCGTCACTGCGCGCGAGCGCCTGAATTACGACCTGGGAGCTTGAGCGTGGACTTCTCACGACTGCCGCTATCCGAAGACGACCGAGTCTTTCGGGACGACCTCAGGGCGTCTCTGCGCACCCACGTGACAGACGAGGTCAAAAGGCGCGATCGGGAAACCGGTGAGAACTTCGACGAGGGCGTGCACGAAGGGCTCGGCGCCCAGGGGTACTTGGCCAATGACTACCGGACCGAATTCGAGGGCGGTTTCACCGCGCTGCACAGGCGCATATGGGAATTGGAAGTGGGACGCGCCCACACACCGTGGTTCCACTGGGGCACCACCGCGATGATCGCTCGGACCGTCGAGAGCCTGGCATCCCCCCAACTCGTTGCGGAGGTCTTGCCCGGGGTGCTCTCCGGCAAGACCCGGCTCTGCCTGGGCTACACCGAGCCCGACGGCGGTTCCGACGTTGCAACGTGCAAGACGCGCGCGGTCCGTGATGGTGACGGTTGGCTCATCAACGGGTCGAAGATGTTCACGTCCAACGCCCACAACAGTCAGTACGTCTTCCTGGTCACCAACAGCAACCCCGAGGCCCCAAAACATAAGAGCCTCACGATGTTTCTGGTGCCGCTCGACACCCCTGGCATCGAGATCCAGGGCATCCGCACCGTGGACGGCGACCGCACCAACATCGTCTTCTACAGCGATGCGCGGGTCGACGACAGGTACCGCGTCGGGGAGGTCGACGGCGGATGGACCGTACTCAGGGAGGCGCTCAAGTCCGAGCACGGCACGGTGGAACGCAGCGCTGACGGCCTGCAGAACCTGTCTTCGATGTTCCATCACGGGACCGTGATGGCCGAGGCCGTTGACACCGTCGCGGCAGCCGTGACCACAGTTCGGCTCGACGGTCGACGCCCCCGCGACGACGAGGCCGTCCGATACCGACTCGGCCGAAGCGTCGCACGGATGGAGGCAGCGCTGAGTGCCCCGGGGATGTTCGGACGCGTTGCCGTCGCTCAGACCATGCGCGACATAGCCCCTGATCTGATGGACGTCCTCGGAACCGCGTCGAGCCTGCCGGTGGACACCGAGGGAGCCATCGCAGACGGAGCGGTCGAGTATCTGTTCCGGCTCGCGGCCCCCACCGGTGTCTACGGCGGCACCCTGGAGGTGTTCCGCAACATGATCGCGCAACAGGAGCTCGGACTTGGCCGGCCCAATTACTCACCGCCGAAGAAGGTAACTACGTGACGAACGATCTCGTTCTCTACGACGTGTCCGACGGCGTTGCGACGATCAGCCTCAACAGGCCCGAGGCGGCCAACGCGCAGAACGCAGACCTTCTAGATCAACTCGATGACGCATGGATGGCGGCGGCGGGGGATCCGTCCGTCAGGGTCATCGTGTTGCGCGGCAACGGTAAACACTTCTCATCGGGGCACGACATCCGGGGCGGTGGCGCACCCAGCAAGATGACCGTCGAGGACATCTACACCTACGAGACCCAGCGCTATGTCGGTTACTCGCTCAAATGGCGCAACGTTCCCAAGCCATCCATTGCCGCGGTCCAGGGTGCGTGCATCGCCGGGGGTCTGCTCTTGGCGTGGCCTTGCGATCTGATCGTTGCCTCGGAGGACGCGAAATTCTCCGATCCCGTGGTGGCGATGGGTATCGGCGGGGTCGAGTATCACGGCCACACCTGGGAGCTGGGCGCGCGGTTGGCCAAGGAGATCCTGTTCACCGGCCGCTCCATCACCGCCGATGAGGCCATGCGCGTCGGCATGGTGAACCGGGTCGTCCCGCGAGCCGAGCTCGACGCCGCCACGAGGGAGCTTGCTCTGCAGATCGCGACGCGTCATCCCTACGCACTGCGAATGGCCAAGCGCGCGGTCAATCAGACCCTCGACGTTCAGGGGTTCACCACCGCCGTGCAGGCCGTCTTCGACGTCCACACGCTGGGCCATGGGAACGCGATCTCGGAGACGGGATGGCCGGTGCTGGTGGGACTGGAAGGGATGAAGGCCGAGAATGCCACTGCAGCCACGACATAAGACCGTCCTCATCACGGGTGCCGCGGGCGGGTTGGGAGCAGCCACGGCGAAAGCCTTCGCCGCACGAGGGTGGCACGTATTCGCGGCCGACATCACCGCGCCGACGGCGGATAGCCCCAATTCGACGCCGATCGCCATCGACGTGACCGACTCGGACAGCTGCGCTGCAGCGGCTCGCGAGATCGGGGCCCACACCGCCGGACTGGGTGCCGTGATCAACTTCGCCGGTCTGTTGGACCTCGGCCCGATGATGGAGGTCTCAGAGGAGCGGTTGGAGCGCATTCTCGCGGTGAACGTCGTCGGCACCCACCGGGTCAACCGGGCGATGTTTTCGCTGATTCGCGCCGGCGGTGGACGGATCGTGAACATCAGTTCGGCCGCGGGAAGGTTTCGGGCCGGCCCGACCTCGGGCCCCTATGCAGCGAGCAAGCATGCGGTGGAGGCGTATTCGGATGCGTTGCGTCAGGAGCTGATGTTCGTCGACGTTCCTGTCATCGTGATCGAGCCGGGCTCCTTCCGGTCGCCGATGAGTCAGAGCATCACTGCGAAGCTGGGCGCGTCCGCGCCTCCGGGTTCGCCTTTCGTGCCACTGGTCGCGTTCGTCGCAAAGATGGCGGGCAAGGACGAGAAGAATGCACGAGACCCCGGTGTCCTGGCCGACGCTGTGTTCCGGGCCGTGACGAGCGAACGGCCCAGGCCCCGATATCTGGTGAATGGCGGGAGCCTGCAGAACTGGGCAGTGGAAGTACTGCCGAGGACGATCGTAGACAGAATCATCAAGGCCTCGGTGCGCTGACCCGAGCCTCCGTCGGAACGAGGTTAACGTGTTGGCGCGCAGGCAAATACACGAAATATGGGCGTTGGGACGAGTGGCCTTGCCGTCAGCCTCCAGTCCAGCCGGCTGGTTGATACGCAGGCTGCCCTGAGCTCACCCCGGGGGTTGGTCGACGCACTCTGCGATACGAAACCACACTGGAACGTAAAGACGACCGTCGAGGTCAGGGCCGAATTCGCTGAAGTCGCGTGCGATCCGTTTCGACGGGGTCAAATAGGACGATGTACGAGTCCTATTGATCGGAGCGTGATCGGTGTGAAACGGCTGAACGGCGTGGATGCCATGCTGCTGTACAGCGAGACGCCCGAGATTCACATGCACACGTTGAAGATCGGGGTGCTGGACGTCGCGGACGTCGACGGCGGCTTTAGCTTCGAATCGTTCCGCCGCGTGGCGTATGCGCAGCTACTTGCGCTGGCTCCGCTGCGCTATCAGCTCGTGGACATACCCCTCAAGCTGCATCACCCCATGTGGCAGGAGAACCCCGACATTGATCTGGATTATCACCTACAGCGGTTGCTGGCACCCGCGCCCGGTGGGCGGCGTGAACTGGACCAACTGATCGGCCAGATCGCCAGCACCCCTCTGGATCGGCGTCACCCGCTGTGGCAGATGTACGTCGTCGAGGGTCTGTCGGATGATCGTGTGGCCGTCGTCCACAAGGTGCACCACGCGTTGGCAGATGGTGTCGCGTCGGCGAACCAGATGGCCCTGGCCATGAGCCAGGCGGAGAACCCGCTACATGACGACGAACCGCGCCGACCACGAGGTGAGGCGGTAACGGCGCGGGGCCTGATCTCGGCCGCGGGGCGCGACCACCTCCGACAAATTCGACGCCTGCCGAACCTGATGCGCGAGACCCACGGTGGAGTCGCTCGAGTTCGTCGGAGCTCGCGGGCCCGGGACGCGAACCCCGAACTGGCCCGCAACTTCGCGCCGCCGCGGACCTTCATCAATCATGTGGTCTCGCCAGGGCGGCGGTTCGCGACCGCGCCGTTGTCCCTTGCCGACGTCAAGGAGACCAGCAAACGGCTTGGGGTCACCATCAACGACCTCGTCCTTGCGATGGCTGCGGGTGCGCTGCGCGAGTTGTCGTTGTCCTACGACGGTCACGCCGAAGCACCATTGATCGCCGGTGTGCCGGTGAGCTTCAATACCTCGCCAGATCGATTGGCGGGCAACGAATACAGTTACATGACGCCGTCACTTCCCGTCCACATCGAGGACCCGCTGGAACGGGTACGGCTCACGGCGCTATCGACGAAGATCGCCAAGGAGGATTTCCACCTGCTGGGGCCTACGGTCATCGCGTCGTGGCTGTCCTATCTCCCTCCCATGCTCGCTCCGGCAGCGTTCCGCGCGCAATCAAAGCGCGTCGATTCCAGTGCGATCATGAATTTGACCGTGTCGAACGTGCCAGGGCCAAGGGAACTGGGACGTATCGGCGGAGCGACGATCAGCGAGATTTACTCCGTCGGACCACTCGTAGCGGGCAGTGGCATGAACATCACCGTGTGGAGCTACGTCGACCAGCTGAACATCTCGGTTCTGACCGACGACCAGACGTGCAACGATCCCCACGAGGCAACCGATGCGATGATCGACGCATTCGCTGAGATACGGGTCGCGGCGGGGTTCGGCAGCGACCTCACCCAGGTCGCGACCGTGATGCCGCTCGCGAGCTCGACGGGCTAGCTTTGGTTCTTCGCGATCAGGCCATCCACGATCTTGTTGAAGTCAGCCGTTCCGAAGGACACGTACTCCGCAAGGTTGGCGTAATCCAGCGACGCCAGCACCGACTTCTCGAGCTGGATGTTCATCAGCCGTTTGGTGGCCTCGACGGACTGCTGGGGAAGCTCGATGATCTTCTTCGCACACGCGATGGCCTCGGCCAGCGGATCCGCCACGACGTGATTCGCCAGCCCCAGTTCGACCGCCCGCTGGGCCTTGATCCGCACGCCCGTCAACGCGAACTCCTTGGCCTGCAAAAGACTGATCTGCGACGGCCACACCAGCGGGCCACCGTCGGCTGCCACCAGGCCGATCTGCACGTGCGGGTCGGCGAAGTGCGCAGTCTCGGCGATGTAGACGATGTCTGACAACGCGGCCAAGCTACAACCCAGCCCCACGGCGGGACCGTTGACGGCGGCGATGACCGGGATGCGACACCGCACCATGCCGATCACCAGCTCGCGGCCGTGCTTGATGGTCTTCTGCCGCAGGGCCTCGTCACGACGCAACTCATCGAGATAGGCGAAGTCACCACCTGCCGAGAACGCCCGCCCCGCACCCGTGATGACCGCGGCGCGAGCGTCGGGGTCCTCGCTGAGGGCATCCCACAACTTCGCGAGTCCCACGTGTAGTGCGTCATTCACCGCATTCAGCGCGTCGGGTCGATTGAGCGTGATGATTCGCAGCGCACCATCGGCGCGAACGTCGATTTCAGCTGGCATGTCGTACATTTCAAGTCCTTCGCCTCGTGAATGAGCGCTCATCGCGCTCCCAGTCCAAGAATTCGCTGCGCGATGATGTTCTTCTGAATTTCCGAGGTACCGCCCATGACGCTCTGCGCACGGCTGTACATGTAGGCGCCGAACATCTCCTCATCACCGGTACCGACGGTGGCCAGCGTTGCGTGCCCGACGGACTGCTCCACCCACGTCATCAGAAGCTTGTCCAATGACCCCTGCGGGCCATGGGTCGTGCCGTCCAGTTGCTCGGAGAGTCGCCGCCGGACGTGCAACCGCAGCATCTCGGTCTGCACCCATGCCCAGGACAATTCGTCAGGCGGCGCGCCATCGGCCCGAGAGTTGAGATGACGCACTAGTTTTCCGTAACGCGCCGAGTAGCCCAGGGTCGACGGTTCGCGTTCGTGACTGACGATGGTCATCGCCAGCTTCCATCCGTCGCCCGGCGCGCCGACCATGTTCTCCGCCGACACCCGTGCGCCGTCGAATTCGACTTGGCCAAATTCCGTGGTGACTCCGCTGATCATCTTCAGTGGCCGCTGGACGATGCCCGCCTGATGCATCGGAACGATGAACGCCGAGATGCCCTTGTGCTTGGCTATATCCCTGTCAGTGCGCGCCAGTACAAGGCACCAGTCGGCGACGTCGGAATAGCTGGTCCAGACCTTGTGGCCGTGAATGATCCAATCATCACCGTCGCGGGTAGCCGTGGTCGTCAGCGACGCCAGGTCCGAGCCTGCCCCTGGCTCGCTGAATCCCTGGCACCAGCGCTCGGTGCCTGCGATCATGCCGGGCAGGAATCTGCGGCACAGTTCCTCGTTGCCGTGGTGGCGCAGACCGACGACGAGGTAGCCGAGGCTTGGCCGGGCAGGCGCACCGGCCTTGGCGATTTCCTCGTCGACGATGACGTCGTAGACAGGCGGCAGGTCCTGACCGCCGTACTCCGCGGGCCATGACGTGCCGAAGAAGCCCGCCTCGTACAGCGCCTGGTGCCACTTGCCTGCCGCGGCCCAGTACTCGTCACCAGAGGTGGGGAATTTGCCGCTCTGCTCAGCCAGCCAGCTGCGCAGCCGATCCCGAAACGCGGCTTCCTCCGTGGAGTCACGAAAGTCCAATGGTCAGCTCCTTCAGTGTGACCGGCCACGACTCGGTGGCCGCGAGTACCCGGCGCAGGTAGACGTGCGCGAGGCATTCCCAGGTGTTCCCAATGCCGCCGTGCACCTGGATCGACGTCTCGCATACGGTGAGTGCCGAACGCGCGCAGTAGATCTTGGCTACCCGGCCGGCTTCGATGGCCTCGTCGACCGGTAATTCATCGACGGCCCAGGCGGCGTGCCGGGAAAGGCTGACGCAGCCTTCGATCAGGGCTCGACTCTCCGCCAGCAGGTGTCCGACCGCTTGATAGGACCCGATCGTCGATCCGTACTGTTCCCGCACCTTGGCGTATTCGATTGCCAAGTCGAGGGTTCCACGGGCTGAGCCGACCAAGTCTGCCGTCGTCGCGGACAGGGCCAGGGCGTACCAGCGACCGGAGTCCTCGTCGTCGAGGTCGGCGAGATCTGACGGTGCCTCGACGACGCCCGCCAAACTCCTCGTCAGATCCACCGACGCTTCCTCGGCGTCCGCAATCGACACCGACCGCCCCAGTCGGCGACCGAGGTCGTCGACGAGTACCGGCCATAGGAACGGGACGTCGACGAGTCGGCGAGCGAATTCCTCGGCGACGATCGCCACCTCGACACCCGAGGCTTCATCGGATCGCAGTGACCGCCAACCCGTCGTGGTCACGGTCTTCTCCAACCGCGCGACGCGCTCGTGGTCGTCGAGATCGGCGACTGACCCCGGTCCGAGGTCGGTTGCCAGTTCGATTGCAGCGTCTCGCAATTGACGCTGTTCACTCGTCAGACGTGCATCCATAGCTCTCCTTGAGTTGGCGGCGTAAGACCTTCCCTGACGGTAGGCGCGGGATGTGGTCTACGAAGACGACCTCGCGAACGCGTTTGTAGGACGCCAGCCGGCGGTCCACCAAGGCCATGAGTTCAGTGGGCTCCAAGGCCGTCGACGTCGTCACAGCCGCGATGACCGCTTCCCCGTTGGCCGCATCCGGCACTCCGAACACCGCGCAGTCGCGTACTGCTGGGTGATCGTGCAAGACGGCCTCGACTTCTGCGGGGGCGACCTGAAATCCCTTGACCTTGATCATTTCCTTCAGCCGGTCGGTAATTCGCAGCCACCCGTCGTCGTCGAGATGACCGATGTCACCGGTGCGGTACCAGCCGTCGCTGAGTGCGTCAGCCATCGCGACGGCGGGTACGTAGCCAGCCATGAAGGATTCGGAGCGGACCTGGATCTCGCCAGACTCACCCGGCAGCACCGGTTGCCCGGTCTCGGGTGAAACCACCCGAAGGCGAACCCCGGGAACCACCCGCCCCACGCTATCGAGGCGGCCACCCTCGATGGGGTTGCACGCAATGAGTGGCAGTTCGCTGGTGCCGTAGGCGGCCACCCAGCTGACCCCGCAGCGCCGGGTGACCGCCTCGGCGACGCTCGCGGTAACCGGCGTTGCACACCACATGATGTATCGAAGGGAGGTCAGATCGAAGGATTCCAGCTCGGGGTGGGCTGCGATCGCGTAAGCGATTGGTGCGACCGCCATTTCGATCGTGATGCGATCACTTTCGATGCGACGCAGCATGACGTCGATGTCGAACCTGCGGTGTAGCCGAATCCAGGCGCCGGTCTCCAGTGCCGTCACGATGTTGAGGAGCCCAAGAATGTGGCTGGGCGGCGTCGCGATCTGCAGCCGGTCCGATGGGGTCAGCTGTAGAGCGGTCCGCCAGTGCCGGACCGCGGCTCCGAAGGAGCCGTGGGTGTGGCGCACGGCCTTCGGCATCCCCGTTGTGCCGGAGCTGAAGACCAGGAGGGCCTCGGAATCGAGCCGGGGGGTCTCGAAGAGCCGTCGGCCCGGACTGACAGCCTCATCGAAATGCAGCATGGGCATCGATTCGGCGAGTACCTGCTGATCGCCGATCGCATGCGCTGGCTGCGTGACGGCGAGCGCGTGCGCAACCTCATCGTGTTTCCAAGCCGTACTCATCAGGACCGCTGATGCCCCCAGCTTCCAGATGGCCTGCAGCGCAGCGATGAATTCCGGCCGGTTCGAACCCATGAGAGCAACGCGCTGACCTGATCGAACACCGCGCAATTCGAGCGCAGTCGCGAATCCACCGCTTAGCGCATCGAGTTCGGACGCGGTGTATTCGCACTCCTCAAAGGCGAGCGCCGCCGGCTCAGTCATATCGAATCCTCACCCATCTCGGCCCGTCCCACGGTGAACGTCCTTGGCGGCCTGGCGGAGGTACCTTCCCTCAGTGCCAGCTTTACAGAAATGAGCAAAAATGTCACGCTGTCCACCCGAGTAGTCCCCTTGACGCGACAGCTTGGTACTGAGAAGCGACAACGAGATGGAGGTGTGATGTCTGGAGTGCTCAATGGCGTCAGGGTCGTGGAACTGGCGTCGTGGACCTATGTGCCAGCGGCCGGCGCCGCGCTGTCGGACTGGGGTGCTGACGTCATCAAGGTCGAATCGGTCGCAGGGGGTGATCCAGCGCGGGCACTCGTCGTCGGCGGGCTCCGCCGCGAAGCGGCTCGGGTCGACGCGGACTTCATGCTCGAACTGGGCAACCGGGGCAAGCGCAGCATCGCCGTCGACGTCAAATCACCGAAGGGTCGAGAGTTCCTCGGGCAGTTGCTCGCAACCGCCGACGTCCTCCTGACGAACTGGCTGCCCGGAGCTCTCGAGAGGGCCGGGCTCGGTATCGAGGACATCCGCAGCTTCAATCCGAAGATCATCATCGCCAGAGGATCTGGAAACGGCGTTCGCGGACCCGACCGCAACAAGGGTGGATTCGACGGCGCGACGTATACGGGGCGTGGCGGCGTTGCTTCCACGCTGACCCCGCCCGGCGCAGAGCAACCGGCCGTACAGGGCCCGGCATTTGGTGATCTGCAGGCCGGTATCACGCTAGCCGGTGGGGTATGTGCCGCCTTGTACCACCGCGAGCGCACCGGCGAGCCGACGATCGTCGACTCGTCTCTGTTGGCGCAGGCGATGTGGTCCATCGCCCCAGCCATTTGCGCCTCTGACTTCTTCGACGTCGACGGCATTCCGTCGCTGCCGCCCGGAACGGCGATCAACCCACTGGTAAACCGGTATCGGACGAAGGACGGGCGATGGCTGCAGCTGATCTTCTTGCAGCCCGACCGCTTCTGGGCCGGCTTCTGTGAACGGGTGGGGTTGCCCGAACTAGCCTCCGACGAACGCTTCGTACCGTCGAGCAACCTCATCGCCAATGCTGCCGAGGCCACCTCGATCGTCGCTGAGGTATTCGCCCGACACGACCTGGATTACTGGCAGCGGGCACTCAAGGACGAACCCGGGGTATGGGCTGTTCTGGCGACGCCGCGGGAGGTTCTCGCCGACCCGCAGGTCGAGCCCAACGGGTTCGTCGTCACCAATGTCGATGACGCAGGAAACGAGTACCGGATCGTCGCGGCCCCAGTTCAATTCAACGAAACGCCGCCGCTGCCAGCGCGTGCTCCCGAGCACGGCCAGCACACCGAGGAATTGTTGATGGAGCTGAACGTGGATTGGGACGATATCGCCGAAGCGAAGGAAACCGGCGCGATCCTGTGACGGGACGGAGATAGCCGAATTCGTTCGCGAACTCTCCCGTCGATTGGCTGCGGGGCCACCAGTCGCTGTCGGCGCAACCAAGGCACTGCTCAACGGGGGAGCCGGCCTTCACCGGCCGCTGGGCCGTGCCGAGGCAGTCAGATCGCGCCGAATGACCTGTTGAGGAACCGAGCGTGGAGTCGACGCACTTCCTTCGAGATCTCCCAGTCGGGAACGACCGAGTCGAAGCCGTGGAACGTCGCCGATACGACGTGCAACTCGGTGTGTACGTGAGCCGCGAGCAGCCGGCTGGCGTATTCGATCGCCTCGTCACGGCACGGGTCGATTTCGGCGCAGCTGATGAAGGTGTGGGGTAGCCCCTCGAGATTGGCTCGGTACGCCGGCACTGATCGTCCCGAAACGGCCGTCGTCCCGAGGTAGTGGGCCCAGCCGCGGCTCACGGCCAGACCGTGAAGGCCTGGCGTGCGGTGAAATTCGCGCCTGGAGACCGTCATGTCGCAGTCGAGCATCGGTTGGTGGAGCACCTGAAGTGCGATGCGTGGACCATCGGCGTCGAAGACGCGGTGCACCAGACCGCCGACGAGCGCCGCGCCGGCATCGCGACCCATGACGGCCACCCGTTCGCGATCGAAGCGTAGGTCGTCGGCGTGCTGGATGACGTCATAGAACGCAGCTTCCATGTCGTCGAGGGCAGCAGGACAATGACTTTCGGGTGACAGGCGGTAATCGACCGATACCACTGCGCACCGGGCTGCCCGTGCCAACTCGATGCAGGACGGATGATCGGTCTCCAGGTCGCCGGTGACGAATGCGCCGCCATGGGCGTAGATGACGACAGGAAGGGGACCGCTCGCCAGGCTGCGGTAGATCCGCACGTGCAAGGCATCACCGCGGGGACCGACGATTCGTCGGGGTTCGACGGATACCCCCGAGGTGTCGATGCCCGTTGCAAGGCGGGCGCTGCGTGCGTTCACGTGGTCTCGGTCTCCGACCACGGTGTCGGACAGAAACTCGCTGGCGTGTAGCGACATTGCGGCCGACCGCAGCGCTGGATCCAGGCGGCGCAGCCCCTGCAATCGATCGAAGTCGGCCTCAGTAGTCACGGTTGTCGCTCACGTAGGGGGCTATCGACTCGACGGGGCGCTAAACAGCGCCGCGAAGCCGATCGATTCCGGCCTGTGCGGCAGTGAGTAGCGCGGGCGCGTGCGTCGGTGCGTTGGACAGCGCATTGCGAAGAGCGTCGACGTCCTTTCCGAGCGGTGCCGTGCCGGGAAACCAGCCCATGTTCTCGAGCCCCTTGGAGCCCATCACCAAATCCAGGCCGAAACTGCGCCCGCTGCCCTGGCCGGTCATCTTGGCGAATTGGCCGACGTCGACGTGCTGGAAGCGTGCCAAGGCGAGCGCATCGTCGGCGATCGCCATGTGTGCGGCCAGGAGTGCGTTGTTGATCAGCTTCGCCGACTGGGCGGATCCGACGTCGCCCAGTCGGAAGATGCGATTGGCGAAGGTCTCGGCGACGGGCAAATAGGAATCGAGTGCGTCGGGTTCGCCGCCGAGCAGGAGCACGAGTTCACCGGATTCGGCCGCGGGGCGGCCACCGCTCACTGGCGCATCGATGACGGTCACGCCGTATTCGGCTGCGCGCGCGGCGATGTCGATTATGTCCGCAGGGGAGATGGTGCTGTGGATGACGACCGACCCTCCCGGCTTCATCGCCGGGACTATCCCGCCGTCCGCGAACAGGACGTTCCGTACATCGTCGGGACCGAAGACGCAGATGCCGACCAGGTCGCTGTTCGCTCCAACCTCGGCCAGCGTGTTGGTGACCGTCGCACCATCGACCCGCACGGGTTCACATTGCTCAGCACGGCGTGCCCACACCGTCAATGGATGCCCGGCGAGCGCAATCCGGCGTGCGATCGGCTGGCCCTGATCGCCCAGACCGACGAATCCGATCTTCATGTGAAGTGTCCCCTCATAGTCCGAATCCTGCTGTAGGCCTGCGGTTCCCGTCACACCGCTGGATCACCTTGGGGCGAATCGTTGCCCTGCATCGAGTCGCAGGCACTGCCCGTTGAGCATGGGGTTGTCGACGATGGCAGCGACCAGCTTTGCGTATTCCTCGGGGCGCCCCATTCGTTTGGGGAAGGCTGCATCGCGCAAGAGTGCAGCCTCCATCTCCTTCGACACGACGGCGGTCAGTCCAGTCAGGAAGAGGCTTGGTGCGATGGCAAGGACGCGGATTCCGAGCGAACCCAGATCGCGGGCCATCGTCAAGCACATCCCGGCGATGGCCGCCTTGGCCGCCGAGTAGGCCACCTGTCCGATCTGGCCCTCGAACGCTGCGATGGACGCAGTATTGATGATCACGCCGCGCTCATCGTCCTCGGGTTGGTTCTTGCTCATGTGGGCCGCCGCGAGGCGGCTGATGTTGAAGGTTGCGACCGTGTTCAGATCCAGCACCGCCCGGAAGGACTCGAGGGCATGGGGTCCCTTCTTGGTGAGTGTCCGTTCGGCGATGCCGCCCCCGGCGGTCGTCACGGTGACGTGGAGGCCCCCCAACTGAGCGACGGCATCATCGAGCGCTTCTTCGGTGCCGGTGAAGTCGGTGACGTCGACGGGGTAGAAGGAAGCGCCGATGGCAGCAGCGGCCTCCTTGCCGCTCGAGCCCTCTCGGTCGAGGATGGCGATGTTGGCACCGCGAGCCGCCAACAGCTCGGCGCTGGCCCGCCCCATGCCGGAGCCGCCGCCGATCACGATTACGTTCTTACCGCTGATTTCCATTGGTCTCCTTGAGTCTCACTGCTGGACGGTTGATTTCATCATCGGGCCATGTATGACGCACGGTCAGCCATGAACCAACCTGCGGCGGCAGAGCCGTCGACGCGAGCGCGGTCGGCCTCACCAAGGAGCGCGTCAGCCGAGCTCGCGACTTTACAAAACACGGCGTAAGTGTCACGCTCTGAATACGCCATTGTCAATGTCGACCGCACCTCGGGGGATGAGCGTCACCCGCTGGGGTTCCTGAAGAAACGGGGCATCGTGCCTGATCCAGTCGTCGTCGCAGCCGCTCGCACGGCAATCGGTACCGCCTTCAAGGGTTCCCTGGTCAACGTCCCCGCCGAGGAATTGGCAACCACGATCGTCGTGGAGACGCTCCGCCGGTCTCACCTCGATCCGACGTCGCTCGATGACGTCATCCTGGCCGAAAGTAATTATGGGGGTGGCGATCTCGCCCGTTACGCCGCTACGGCGGCGGGTCTGAACGGGGTACCAGGTCACGCGGTCAACCGTCATTGCGCGGGCAGTCTCACGGCGGTGGCGGTCGCCTCCGCCCAGATCAAGTCGGGCATGGAGACGGCCATCATCGCGGGCGGGGTTCAGTCGTTGTCGACCTCGCCTTCAATGACGTGGCGCATTCCGGGGAGTGGGGATTTCCAGGAACGGTGGCAACCGCCGACGCATGTGGAGACACCCGATGCGCCCACTCTCGACATGTCGATCACCGTCGGGTGGAACACGGCCAAGGCGTTGGGCATCAGCCGAGAAGAGATGGATGCATGGGCGCTGCGCTCACATCAGCGCGCCATCAGCGCAATAGATTCCGGGAAGTTCGACGACGAGATAGTGCCGTTGAAGGTTCAGGGCCCGGACGGGTCGACGTTCGAGTTCGCCGTCGACGAGCATCCTCGGCGCGGGACGACCGCCGAAAAACTGGCCGGCCTCAAGGTCTTGCATCCGGAGATCGACGGGTTCTCGATCACCGCTGGTAACGCCAGCGGCATCAACGACGCAGCCGCCGCGCTGGCCATCGTCGCCCCTGAGGTCGCCGGGCGTGACGGAATCGAGACGATGGCCACGATCCGGGCGTGGGCAGCCTTGGGTGTGGACCCCCGAGACACCGGTCTTGCTGCCTTCAAGGTGATTCCGAAGGTGCTCGGCCGGGCCGGGCTCGACGTCGGCGACGTCGCACTCTGGGAGATCAATGAGGCGTTCGCCTCGACGCCCATCGCGGCATGCCGTGAGCTCGGAATCGACCCGGACCTCGTCAATACCAGTGGTAGCGGGTGCAGCCTGGGTCATCCGATCGCAGCGTCTGGTGCCCGGATGCTGACGACCTTGATCTACGAATTACGCAGGCGCGGAGGCGGTGTCGGAGTCGCTGCGATGTGTGCCGGCGGCGGTCAGGGAGGGGCCGTCGTCGTCGAGGTCTGAACCGGCAGGCCCGTTGCAGAGCTGGCGCCTTCGATGTCGACTCGCTACGTCCGCGATAGCGTGAACGGGTACGTCAGCGTTCCTCCGGGCAGGCCGTCGCACCCGGCGTCGGACGACGAGTCCAACGACCCGGTTAGCGTCACGGGATCCCAGGTGTAGACGTCATGCGTCGGAATCGTGGGGCCGTAATACACGTTGCCGCAACGCAGACCGTCCGGAACGTCCACCGTGAGGACGTAACGGCCATCGATGAGCTGGGCGTCCCCTCGGTACGGGAAGGCCTTGGCAACGGGGCGTGGTACCGCGTTGACATGGACGCAGGCCCCATCGCAAGGGTTGAATCTCCAAATCCACGTATGGAAGTCATACCGATCCGGTATCTGCAGCTCGTAATTGGCCAACGGCATGTCGGCCCGCGCAATAGGAGCGGGTGACACCAAGGCGACGAATAGGGCGGCGCCGATCGACAGGCGTTTCATGTCTGCCCTGCTCGACGATCGGCCGCGGCCCTCGCGATATCCAGTTCGGAGCATTCCGGGTCCCTTCCGCTTGCTTACGTCGTCAGCCTTGCTCGAATGCGCGTCGTAAGTGGGCGCATTGACTGGCGAAGAATGAATGTGTCACCGAGGCGTGAGGCGCAACGAGATCGAAGGCGTGGAATGCGCCCGGAACGACTCGAAGTTCGCATGACACGCCGGCACGGCGAAGACGCTCGGCATAGCGAACGTCCTCGTCGTGGAATAGGTCGAGGGTGCCGACGCCGACCCACGTCGGTGGGAGCCCACTCAGGTCGTCGCGGCGCGCGGGGACTGCCACTCTCGGGTCTGCGTCGCGCAGGTACGAGTTCCAGCCGAAACGATTGCTCGATCGACTCCATAGTCGCTGACCTCGTTGATCGACGTCCACAGTCGACCCGGTTCGATCGTCCAGCATCGGGTAGGACAGCACCTGGCAAACTGGCGTGATATCGCCATGGTCGCGGGCCATCAGCGACAGTGCTGCTGCCAGGCCGCCTCCAGCGCTGCCGCCGCCGATCGCGACACGTGCCGGGTCGACCGCGGGCAGTCGTACGAGCCACTCGAGGGCTTGGTGGCAATCTTCGAGTGCCAGGGGATAAGGGTGCTCCGGGGCCAAGCGGTAGTCGACAGCCGCGACGGTGATGCCCAGCGCACGAGAAAATCGGCGGCAGAGGTCGTCGTCCTGCCGTGCGGTGCCCAAGACATAACCTCCGCCATGCAGCCAGATCAGCGCCGGTGCCGGTCGTCCTGTGTTCGGAGGGCGGTGGAGTCGGACTCGGACACCACTGGTGAGCGTGAGCACCTCGACGTCGCGGGGTTGGCGAAGCTCTTGCAAGCGCAACAGGTTACGGGCGAAATGCAACGTGGACGGTGTAATCATCTGCCGCGGCAGCACCCGTCCAATCGTGCGTAGATCGGGGTGAAACTCGGCAGCCCGCTTAGTCACGTACCCCTCGGCTTCACAGGCAACATCTCGTGCACGTGCGGGATGGCATTCACGCCGGCGGTGGGAGAGCCTCGTCGAGGCTGATGGCTTGGCGTGGGCATTGCCGCGCGGCCTCCCGTGCCGCCGCCTCGCGTTCCGGACCGATCTCCGGCATCAGCACAGTCAAGTTGTCGTCGTCGCCGAGTTCGAAGACCTCCGGGTCGATGCCCATGCAGACTCCGTTGCTCTCGCACACACCGAAGTCGACGTTGATCTTCATAGCCGCCCCCCTGTCATGGAACCAGCCTTCCCGACCTGTGGGGTTTCATCCACACCGATGGGTCGGGCGTGGGGCGGGTTGGCAAGGAACCCCGGCGAATCGACGCGACTAAACGGAGATGCTTCAGACCGGCGGTGATTCACGTGCTAAGCGTGACATTCGGGGACGAATCTGTAAAGGGGAACAGGTTCCCTGCGGCGGCCTGAAGATGCGAACGCCGCTTCGCGTTGGACACCGCCCGGCACCCCATCATCGGCACATGGCAGGACAGGGCCGGCGTGACAGTTTACCCAGATTCTGTAAAGCTGCGGGCTAGGCTGGGCTCGGACCAAGTGGGCGTGCTGCCCGATTCGCGGCCTTTACAAATTTGGCCAGAAGTGTCACGCTGGGCATAAGCCTCACCGACCCGTGTTCGACCTCCAGGAGGATGCTCATGCCATCACGGAATCTCTCATATCCGGTGTTCGATGCCGACAATCACTTCTATGAGCCCAAGGAAGCGCTAACCCAGTTCTTGCCGGACCACCGTAAGGGCGTCATCGACTACATCGAGGTGCGTGGCCGGACCAAGATCATGGTCCGCAATCAGGTCAGTGACTACATTCCGAACCCGACTTTCGAGGTCGTTGCCAAGCCCGGTGCGCAGGAGGATTACTTTCGCCACGGTAGCGGCGGCAAGTCCTATCGCGAGGTGATGGGCAAGCCGATGAAGGCCATCCCCGCCTTCCGTGAGCCTGGCGCCCGCCTCGAGGTAATGGACTCGCTGGGCCTGGACTACACGCTGATGTTCCCGACGCTGGCCAGCCTCGTCGAAGAGCGTTTGAAGGACGACCCGGACCTCATTCTCGACATCGTCCACGCACTGAATCAATGGATGTACGAGACGTGGCAGTTCAACTACGAGGACCGCATCTTCTCGACCCCGGTCATCAACCTCGGCAACGTGGATCGAGCGTTGGAGGAACTCGAGTGGTGCCTCGAGCGAGGGGCCAAGACCGTCCTGGTGCGGCCCGCGCCGGTGCCCGGTTACCGCGGCAGTCGCTCGATGGGTGTGCCCGAGTTCGACCCGTTCTGGGCGGCCTGCGTCAAGGCCGGCATCCCGGTCTCGATGCATGCCTCGGACAGCGGCTACTCCAACTACCTCAACGACTGGGAGCCCGGTGACGAGTTCAAGCCGTTCGCGCCCACGTCCTTCCGGATGGTCGCCATGGGCAAGCGCCCGATCGAAGACACCATGGCTGCCCTGGTCTGTCATGGCGCGCTGACCCGCAACCCGGGTCTCCGCATCCTGTCGGTGGAGAACGGCGCCTCGTGGGTGCCATATCTCTTCTACCAATTCAAGGACGTCTTCTCGAAGATGCCCGACTCGTTCCCCGAGGATCCGATCCAGGCGTTCAAGCGTGCCGTGTATGTCGCACCGTTCTGGGAGGACGACTTCAAACAGATGGCCGACCTGTGCGGTATCGACCGCGTCATCTTCGGCTCCGATTGGCCGCACCCGGAGGGTCTGGCCGATCCGATCAACTTGGTCGCCGACCTCGAAGCCCACGGGCTCGATGAGGAGGGTGTCCGAAAGGTCATGGGCGCCAACATGGTCGATCTGTTCAAGGTCCCCAACGAAATAGTGCACAAGCCCGACGTGCCCGCGCTGGTCCTGGCCGACAGGTAGCGGTCGGTCTACCCCGCCATACAGCGGTCGGTCTACCCCGCCATACAGAAGGTCTGTTGCGAGCAGAACCCCGCGCGCGCCGAAACGCTGCTCGCGACGACGGCACGCACTGGCCCTCCCTGAGAAGGAGTCCACATCATGAGCAAGAACAGGGTTTTCGTCGTCGGCGTGGGTATGACGAAGTTCGAGAAGCCGGGCAGCAGGGAGGGCTGGGATTACCCGGCGATGGCGAAGGAGTCGGGAACCAAGGCGCTCGAAGACGCGGGCATATCGTTCGACGAGGTCGAGCAGGCTCACGTCGGATACGTCTACGGGGAATCGACCTGTGGCCAGCGGGCGGTTTATGAGTTGGGAATGACCGGCATTCCGATCACCAACGTCAACAACAACTGTTCGACGGGCTCGACGGCGCTCTACCTGGCAGCGCAGTCCGTGCGAGGTGGACTGGCGGATTGTGCACTGGCTCTGGGCTTCGAGAAGATGCAACCCGGTTCATTGACGGGTAGTTACTCCGATCGGGAGCAACCGCTAATGCGTCATATTCAGGCCGAGGCGGAACTGTTCGAATTCGCATTCCCGGCTGCCCCGTGGATGTTCGGTGCCGCTGGTGCGGAACACATGCAGCGTTACGGCACGACCACCGAGCAGTTCGCCAAGATCGGGGAGAAGAACCACCGGCACTCGGTGAACAACCCGTATGCACAGTTTCAGGTCGAATACTCCCTCGACGAGGTGAAATCCGCGAAGATGGTCTACCCGCCTGCCGAACTCACGCGGCTTCAGTGCTCGCCGACCTCGGACGGCTCCGGCGCCGCGATCGTGGCCAGCGAGGCGTTCGTCGACAAACACGGGCTATCCGCGCAGGCCATCGAGATCGTCGGCCAAGCCATGGTCACCGATCTCGAGTCCACCTTCGCGGACAAGAGCGCCATCAGCATCGTCGGTGCCGACATGACACGGCACGCGGCGCGAAAGGTGTACGACCAAGCCCAGATCGGCCCAGAGGACATCGACGTCATCGAACTGCACGACTGCTTCTCGGTCAATGAGCTCCTGACCTATGAGGCGCTCGGGCTGTGCGCGGAAGGCGAGGGCGGCAAGCTCGTCGACAACGGCGAGACGACCTACGGCGGCCGGTGGGTGGTCAACCCGTCCGGCGGCCTCATCTCCAAGGGGCATCCCCTCGGTGCGACCGGTCTTGCTCAGGCGAGCGAACTCACCTGGCAGCTGCGTGGAACTGCTGACAAGCGGCAGGTCGACGGTGCAAAAGTGGCCCTGCAACACAACATCGGGCTCGGGGGCGCCGTAGTGGTGACCGCTTATCGTCCGGCCGAACGCTGATTCGCGCCGTTCATCAGAGGAAGCGAGTAGTTCCACCGACATGCCGACAGACACGGTGACCACCAGCGCGCTGGTGAACGAACGCGCGAGCCGCCGCGCCGAGCCACGGCTGCTCATCGACGGCGTGCTACGGGAAGCATGCACAGGTGCCCGTTTCGACAACACGAGTCCGGCGACCGGTAAGGTCCTCGGCTCGACCGCCGCTGCGTCGGCCGACGACATGGATGATGCCATCGCCGCCGCGCGGACCGCGTTCGACGTCACGGCCTGGCGCACCGACCGGTCGCTGCGCAAGCGTTGTCTCCTGCAACTCCAAGAAGCCTTGGAGAGCGAGCAGGAGGATCTGCGAGACGAATTGATCGCCGAAGTGGGCGCGCCGGTCATGACGACGAACATCGCGGGGCTCAAGTGGCCGCTGGCAGACGCGCTGCGCTTTCCGGCAGAGCTGATCGAGTCCTTCGAGTGGGAAAGGGAACTCGGGGCCGGAAGTGCCGTCGGCGGAGACAATCGCCGTCGTGTCATCAAGGAGCCGACCGGCGTGGTCGGTGTCATCGCACCATGGAACTTCCCCTTCGAGATCGTGTTGAACAAGCTGGGCCAGGTGTTGGCCACGGGGAACACCGTCGTGGTCAAACCGGATCCGAACACCCCGTGGTCGGCGACTCGGATCGGGCGATTGATCGCCGAGAACACCGATATTCCGCCCGGTGTGGTCAACGTGGTGCCGACCCCCGACAATGCGATCGCCGAACGGCTGATCCTCGATCCCCGGGTCGACATGATTTCCTTCACCGGTTCCACCGACACCGGACGCTTGATTGCCGCCAAGGGTGCGCCGACGTTGAAACGGGTGTTCCTCGAACTGGGCGGCAAGTCGGCGATGGTCATCCTCGATGACGCCGACCTCGACACCGTGCTGCCCAACGCCGCCCAGGTGTGCCTGCACTCCGGACAGGGTTGCGCCATCACCACCCGAGTCTTGGTTCCGCACAACAAATTCGACGACTTCATGACGAAGGTCACGGGGTTGTTCGGGATGATCGCGCCCGGCGATCCCGCGCGGCCCGAGACCGTATCAGGGCCCGTGATCAACCGGCGTCAACTCGATCGGATCGCCGGGTTCGTGCAACGCGCCGTGGACGCTGGTGCAGAGGTCGCGGTGGGCGGACACGTCGCTGAGATGGCCGACCCCGAGCTGGCCGGTGGTAACTACTACCAACCCACGGTGATTGCGGGAGTTGACAATTCAGCCGAGATTGCCCGACGAGAGGTGTTCGGTCCAGTGTTGGTCGTGCTGCCGTACCGCGACGACGCCGAGGCATTGGCGATAGCCAACGACAGTGAGTACGGGTTGTCCGGATCGGTGTTCTCTTCCTCCCTCGAGAGGGGCATGGCCTTCGCTCAGCAGTTGCGCACCGGCACGGTGAACGTCAACAAGGGAGTGTTCTACGGCGCCGATTCACCGTTTGGTGGCTACAAGCAGAGCGGTCTCGGTCGCCAGAACGGCATCGAGGGCTTCGAGCAACACTTGCAGACCAAGGTCATCGGGTACCAGTGACCGCGAACTCGCGGTTTACGTGCATCACCAACGAGGAGTAGTCATGGGTCGGGTATCGGGCAAGGTAGTCCTGGTCAGCGGAGCTGCAAGGGGTCAGGGTCGCTCACACGCGTTACTGCTTGCCGCAGAGGGCGCCGACGTCATCGCCGTCGACATCTGTGCCGACATCGACAGCAACGAGTACCCGTTGGCTCGCCCGGAGGATCTCGACGAGACGGCGCGGCTCATCGAGAAGGAGGGGCGCGTCGCCTACACCGCCATCGCCGACGTCCGGGATCGGGCCGCGCTGAGCGCGGCCGTCGACGCCGGTGTCGCCGAGCTTGGGCGCCTCGACGTAGTCGTCGCCAACGCCGGCATCGCGCCACTGACCAGGGGAGGCCCGACGCAGGCATTCGTCGACGCCGTCGACGTGGATCTGGTGGGTGTGCTGAACCTGGTGCATTCGAGCTTGAAGCACCTGTCCGCAGGGGCGTCGATCATCGCGACCGGCTCCGTCGCCGCCTACATCGCGGCATCGACCTCTGGCGGAATGAATGCTGGACCTGGCGGCGCCGGTTACGGTTTCGCCAAGCAGGTCGTAGCCCACTACGTCAACGACCTGGCCTTGCAACTGGCACCGCAGAGCATCCGGGTCAATGCCCTCCACCCCACCAACTGCAACACCGACATGCTGCAGAGTGCGCCCATGTATCGGGCGTTCCGTCCCGACCTGGAGAACCCGACCCGGGAGGATGCAGAGCTGTCCTTCCCGATGATGCAGGCGATGCCGATTCCCTACGTAGAACCAGAGGACGTCAGCGAGGTCGTCTTGTTCCTCGCTTCGGATGCTTCCCGATACATCACCGGTCAACAGTTCCGCATCGATGGCGGCGCCTACCTCAAATCGCAACCGTGGACGGGCGTGTGACCGTCAATCGTCCTACCCCCGACTTGATGGCAGTGCACAGCCTGCTCGCCAGGTACGGCAGTCTTCTAGACCGCGAATGTGACCAGCAGTGGAGCGAACTGTTCACCCCGAACGCCCGGCTGGAGGTCATCGGCGGCGCGGTTGCCGAGGGCCGGACGGAGCTGGAAGCGTTCGCCCGCGACGCCCCGAAGGGTACTCACGTCACGGGAAACCCTGACGTGGAAGTCGTTGAGCCAGAATGCCGTCGGCTCAGCGTGACCAGTTCGTGGATCTTCCTCAACCGGCGGACGGGGTCATCGGTCGGCGGGCTGTACTACGACGACGTCGTCACAGTCGAAGACGGGTCATTGTCGTTCGCCAGCCGCCGAATCGCGATCCTGACCAGATGATCGACGGGCCGGTTGGTCGACGCCGCGGCTGACGTCTCGCTCCCGAACACATCCTCAAGGAGGAAATCATGATCAAGAATGGCACTCGCCTGCGTAGTCAGGTATGCAGCACGGAACTCATCGTCGTTCGAGCAGCCGAGAGTCTCGACGACCTACGGGTAGGGGGACTTCCGGTGGTGGCAATGGATGCGGCACCGGCACCGCCTGCCACGCTGGATCCGGCGTTCGCTGATGGAAACTCGATGGGTAAGCGTTATACCGACGACCTGGGGGCCGAGGTGCTGGTGACGAAAGCCGGGGCCGGCTCGATCACCGTGGGAAGCACACCCCTGGTGCTCAAGTCCGCCAAGCCCCTGCCAGCGAGCGACTGAACACTTGGGCGCCAAAGGCATTGTCTTTCAACAAGTTTCGCCGTGAACCGCAGTGCGCTTCCGATGCTGGTCCTTGCCTCGGACTACCGCGTCGAGAACCCTGCGCGTGTCGTGTCCCTACTGGCGGGCCGCAAAGACGCCCTGTCAGAGATTGGCGCGCACCACGTTCTGGTGTACGCCTCGACTCGCGACCCTGGCCGAGTC
Source organism: Mycolicibacterium sp. (assembly GCF_016462545.1). Lineage (GTDB taxonomy): Bacteria > Actinomycetota > Actinomycetes > Mycobacteriales > Mycobacteriaceae > Mycobacterium. The sequence continues at coordinate 168,418 of NZ_JAEMTA010000004.1, forward strand.
CTCGTACTGATCTGGGTACGCAACCACAAGCCCATCGTCGACCTGTTGCGATCGCGTGTCTTCTTCGACTGGTTCGACTTGGTGGGTGTCACCGACATTCCAGGGGTGTTCGCCGGGCAGATGATTCAACAGATCGACGTGATTCCTTCGACGGTCGCACGACCACCGGGGGTGATCGTGGCCTCTATGACGCGAGTCGCCGATGTACCGGAGATCGTCGCCAGAATCCACGACGGGCTCGGGCGGTTTGGCGCCGCCGGGCTCCGAAAGCTCTGGATCTACGAAGCTTTCGACGATCCACTCGAGTTGCTGTTCGTTCAGGAGATCGACTCCGAAGACGCCGCACGCCGGTGGATCGATCATCCTGATGCGGTCGCCGATTGGATGGGAAATGCCGGCGCCGACGCGTACCCGCCGCTCTTCGTGGGGCAGTTCCTGCAATCGTTGCAGATCGACTCCGAACCACGGTAGGCGGAACAGCTCGTGTACGTGTGTCTGTGTGCCGGAATAACCAAGCAGTGCGTGACTCAAGCGGTGCTCGCAGGCGCCGCGACCACGGGTGAGGTCGCGCGGTCGTGTGGAGCGGGTGCGGAGTGTGGCCGATGTCGGAGGACGGTTAGGGCCGTCATCGATGCGGTGCGATCGGCACAGGCCGCGTCTCAGCCGGAAGGGATCTAGTGCGCAGAGATCTCCGAAGGCATTACATCGTGCAGTCCGAGGAAAGCGAGATGAAGTAATGACATCAGAGTCACAGCATGTGCAGTGGACGGTGGACGGACTCCTGGGGCTGTTCGACGTGGCGTCCCACGGTGACCTGTTCGTCGGGCCGACGGGTTTGGCGAATGAGGATGACCGACAGGTGGTCGAGGGTACCCAGATTCTGGCACAGGCGATCGTCGCGGTGGCGAAGCGATTCCCGGACAAGTCAGTACGTTCGGCCCACGCGGTTTTCGCCCGAGCGGTCGTCGTCGGCGCTCCGGTCATGCTCACGGTCGACGTGATCCACGAGGGTCGATCGACTGCCGCTGCGGTGGTGTCGGCGGCGCAGAATGAGCGGCGCTGCATCACGATGACGATTCTCGTCGACGTGCCGTCGGCAGACGTCATTCGCCATCAGGCGCCGATGCCCGACGTCGCATCGCCCATGGAGGCCAACGAATCGCCCATGCCGATGATTGGGCGCGAGTTGCGGCTGGTCGACGTAACGGACATCAACAGCCCCGACGAGTTCGGACCGCCGGAACTGTTCGCCTGGCTGCACTACGAGGAGGTTCCCCGCCGCGATGAGCTGAGGAAGGCGCTACTGGCCTACTTCACGGGCCATCTCGGCATTTCGACGACGATGCGCGCGCACCGCGACATCGGCACGTCTCAAGCACATCACACTGTTTCTACGGCCCCAATGACCGTCACCATTAGTTTCCACGAACCCGGCCGTTGGGAAGGATGGCTCCTCTACACCCACGAGAGCACGCAAGTCGGCGCCGGAATGTCCTATGTCAGGGGATCGGTGCACACCGAAGGAGGCGATCTGATTGCGTCCTTTACCCAAGAGGGGCTCATTCGCCCGTTGCGGCAAGCCGATGCGACGATCGACGTTCGTTCCCGCTTGTGAAGGACCGGGCGGTCTGGCTGAGGTCTCTTCGACCTTTGGTTGGCCCGCTTCGAAGTCCTAGAAGCTAAACGGTGTAATACGTTGGTGCATAGCACATTCCCGTTGTCGCGCGCGTCGAGGCGACATCGTTCCACTTTACAAAATGCAGTAAATCTGTCACGCTCGACCAATAGGGGATCGGCCCGCCGTCATGGTCCAGCGCAGAGGGTCGGTGAGTGCCGGTCCGCCACCGGAGCGAAGTCGATTTGAGGAGTGCCGATGAATGTCGACGACCTGATATTGGTCAGTATCGACGATCACGTGGTGGAGCCGCCGGACATGTTCCTGCGCCACGTTCCGGCCAAGTACGTGGACCAAGCGCCAATCGTGGTGACCGACGCCCAAGGCGTGGACCAGTGGATGTACCAAGGCAAGCCCCAGGGCGTCAGTGGCCTCAATGCCGTGGTGTCGTGGCCGCCGGAGGAGTGGGCGATGAACCCCGCCGGTTTCGCGGAGATGCGGCCGGGCGTGTACGACGTCCACGAGCGGGTGCGCGACATGAACCGCAACGGGATCCTCGCGTCGATGTGCTTCCCGACCTTCACCGGGTTCTCGGCTCGGCATCTGAATCAGTTCCGTGAAGACGTCACCCTGGTCATGGTGTCGGCCTACAACGACTGGCACATCGACGAGTGGGCCGGTTCCTACCCCGACCGCTTCATCCCCATCGCGGTGCTGCCGACGTGGAATCCCGACGCGATGTGCGCCGAGATCCGCCGGGTGGCAGCCAAGGGCTGCCATGCCGTGACGATGCCCGAACTCCCTCACCTCGAGGGCCTACCGAGCTACCACGACGAGGACTACTGGGGTCCGGTGTTCCGCACGTTGTCGGAAGAGAACGTGGTGATGTGCCTGCACATCGGCACCGGTTTCGGGGCAATCAGCATGGCGCCCAACGCGCCGATCGACAACCTGATCATCCTGGCCACTCAGGTGTCGGCGATGTGCGCTCAGGATCTGTTGTGGGGCCCTGCCATGCGTAACTATCCGGATCTGAAGTTCGCCTTCTCCGAAGGTGGAATCGGTTGGATCCCGTTCTATCTCGATCGCAGCGACCGGCACTACACGAATCAGAAGTGGTTGCGACGCGACTTCGGTGACAAATTGCCCAGCGACGTATTCCGCGAGCATTCGCTGGCGTGCTACGTGACCGACAAGACGTCGTTGAAGCTGCGGCACGAGATCGGCATCGACATCATCGCGTGGGAATGCGACTTCCCGCATTCGGACTGCTTCTGGCCAGACGCGCCGGAGCAGGTGCTCGCCGAGCTCAACGCCGCGGGCGCCGATGACGCCGACATTGACAAGATCACCTGGCAGAACTCGTGCCGGTTCTTCGGTTGGGACCCCTTCACCAAGAAGTCACGTGAGCAGGCGACTTCAGGTGCGTTGCGCGCGACGGCGACTGATGTCGACGTGTCCATTAGGCCGCGCAAGGAATGGGCGCGCCGCTATGCCGAGAGTCACCTGAGCCCCGCCTGAGCCCGATCTCGACGCCGAAGCAGTTTCGGCGCCGAAACTGAAACCGCTTGCCGCACCGGCATTCAAGAGGAGTACGACGATGACCGTTAGCGCACGGGACATCGAGAACGTGGTGCTCGTGGGCGGCGGGTTGGCGGCTATCCGCGCCGCGGAGCTCCTGCGGACCTCGGGCTTTGCAGGCGCTGTGACGATCGTCAGTGACGAGCCCCACTTGCCCTATGACCGACCGCCGCTGTCCAAGGACGTGCTGCGAGGTGAACTCGACGACGTCGCGCTGAAACCTCCGAGCTTCTACGGAGACGCTGGCATCACCGTGCGCCTGGGCGTTGCGGCGAAGAGCCTCGACACCACCTCGCGGACCTTGGTGCTCGATGATGGCGAGACGATCGGCTACGACGAGCTGGTGATCGCGACCGGTCTTCGGCCCCGGCGCATTCCGTCGTTTCCCGATCTCGACGGTATGCATGTGTTGCGTTCGTTCGACGAGAGTTTGGCACTTCGCAAGCAGGCGTCGTCGGCGCGACGTGCCGTCGTCGTGGGTGCGGGATTCATCGGATGCGAGGTGGCGGCAAGCCTTCGTGCCCTCGGCCTCGAGGTCGTGTTGGTGGAGCCGCAGCCAGAACCCCTCGCCGCGGTGCTCGGCGTCACGATCGGCGCCCTCGTCGCGCGGCTTCACCGGGCCGAGGGCGTCGACGTTCGGACCGGCGTCGGCGTCTCGGAGGTGTCCGGTGATACCGGGCACGTCGAGAAGGTCTTCCTCACCGACGGAACAGAACTGGATGCCGACCTCGTGATCGTGGGCATCGGGTCCGTGCCGGCCGTCGGATGGCTTGAGGATAGTGGCGTCACGGTCGACAACGGCGTCGTCTGCGACGGCGCCGGACGCACCAGCGCAGCTCACGTGTGGGCACTGGGTGACGTCGCGTCCTGGCCGGACGCCAATGGACATCAGGCCAGGGCCGAACACTGGAGCAACGTCGCCGAGCAGGCGCGGATCCTGGTGCCCGCCATGCTTGGACAAGACGCCTCCGCGCCCGTGGTCGTCCCGTACTTCTGGAGCGACCAGTACGACGTCAAAATCCAGTGTCTCGGCGAACCCGAAGCCGGCGACACCGTCCACGTCGTGGCAGACGATGGAAGGAAGTTCCTGGCCTTCTACGAACGCGACGGCGTAGTGGCCGGGGTCGTCGGCGCCGGGATGCCTGGGAAGGTCATGAAGGCGAGGGCGAAGATCGCCGCAGCCGCACCGATATCCGACGTCCTGGTGTAGTTCGAGCTTGGCCCGCAAGGGTGACGCCCTCCATCCGACAGGTCGCGAAGGACTTCGGCCGTCGAAGACCGAACACCTCGACGTCAATCGTCGGTCTTCGGGGCGCTTGACTGCTCAGACGGCCATGAGTTCGATACCGTCCCTCCTATCCGAATCATCAACCGGCAGTGGTGGTTCTGCGTTATGCCGTGCACGGATCGCTTCCGGTCCCGATGAGCCGTGCGCGCGCCGAAGACGTCACCGTCGACGATTGGGGCACCGACGAAGGGTATCTCCAGAATCTCTCGACGTTCCCACATGGCGTCCGTGGTGCACCCGTCGCCGCGAGCGCCTCGGTCTTGAAGACACGTGCTGCCATGCTTAACCGATGTTGGCTTGGATCATTGGATTTCGGCCTCTCCGGCCGCTCCGTGCCCCAGATGATCACCTCAGTCCCGAAACGACCGACTGCAGCCGCCACATGATCGCGTACGTGCGAGTCAGTTGCGAGGAGACCACAGGAGACCGCAATGATCTCGGCTGGACCGTTCGACGACAGGTGCGTCGCCAATTCGACGGCACGAGATCCGAGGATGCGAAGCGGTCGATCGTCGGTGTCATCGGCGGTGAGGGTTCGCACGTCCCACCCGGCCATGGCCATGTCGTACGCCCACCCGCCTACGAAAATCACCGCCTCGGCAACGTTGTGAGTGACGACATCCACTCGATACCGTGGAATCTCGTCCGACACCTCATCTGTGTGCGCCTCAGGCTTCCCGTGGCCGTCGAGAACCCGGAATGTCATGCGATCTCCTGTAGGGCGAAGGTAGCGCGTCGGGTTGCCCACGGTGGCAGCGCCATCGGGTAGAGACAATGGGCTAAATCGGTCGCCTGGCGCGATCGCGTTCCGTCCCACGTGATTCCGTGCATGTTGATGACAACCACAACCTCTCGGGCGGGCGTGACGCGGGGCACTAGTCGCACGGTCCACTCCTAGTCTCCGATATGGCACTCATGGGTGTCAAGAGGTGGATCAATTGGCGTTGATGACACCGTGTCCGCGTCCGCAACGCGGCCCGGCGAAAGGCGTGGGTCGCGGTCCGTTTGTGCTCACATCCGGGTTCGAGCCGGCAGCTATGATTCTGTGATGCCTCAACTCGTCCGGCCCGCTGCCGAGGCGAAGCGGCAGGCCGCAATCGATCACGTGCTGACGGCCGCCCGAGAACTCGTCGTCGTCAGCGGGCTCGATGCGACGATGGATCAGATCGCCGAGTCGTCCGGAGTCAGTCGTCGCACGCTATTTCGCTATTTCGACAGCCGCGAAAAGTTGATTGCTGCGTCCTTTGCTGCGGGCATGGCCGACTTCGGTCGCGAACTTCCTACCTACGATGGCGATCTCGAACAATGGCTTCGGGCGCTGTGCGACGCCACGCATCGGATGAACGCCACCATCGGCCTGGGCTACTTCGAACTCACCTGGCGGTCCGACCTGCCACCAGAATTGGCGACGATGGAGCGCAAGCTGCGCCGAGCCCGCCGCAGGGACATGAACGGGGTTGCTCGGAAGCTCTGGCACGCTGTTGGGGGTCTCGGCGACGCTCCCGCCATGTTGGGCGCAACCGTTGCAGCCCAGCTGAGCGCATTCTTCACTGCCGCTGTCATGACCGACGTTGGACCACGCTGGCAGACTGCCGCTGACTTGGCGTATGACGGCATTCTTCGAACCTTGCGCGAGGAACAAGCGTCGGTAGGTCGGGGTTGACACGACCGACCGCGTGGCGTCTGGTGGTGTCAACTCCGCCGACCTCCGCGGGCAGGAAAGCGTCCCTATCGAGGCAGGCGCGGAGTGGGGGCCAGCGGGTGGGGGTTCACGATCCCACGCGCCAGGTCCGGGGGACAGACGTTCGTGCCGAGTAGGACTCCTGGCGCCTGATCACCACCTGCTCGCCGGGAACCGCTCCGGGTATCAACGGTGACACGCGAACCCGCTATGTGGCGGTGATCGAGACGAAGTTGGGTCCGACCAGATTCGGCGGCGCTAACACCTCGACGCGCAAGCCTCGATTGGATATGAGGACTACACCACCGACGGCGTTCTCCGTCGACTATGACCATGAGAGAGTCGAGCGAAGCCCGTTGCGGCAATACCTTATGGATAATGACTAGTATCCACGACGTCCCCAGCCGAGTGACCGGGACTGTGTAGCAGAGCATTTCGGGACGACTGACATATCACATAGTTATCGGCGTAGCGGCTCTCCCCGGGAGGGCGACCCGCCGTCGGACCGCAGCAATCCGCCCGGTGTCGTGGATAACTACGGATATCCACCATATGTCCGTTTAATGAAGACATGATCTCAATTATCTGCGTTCCTGTGACGTGTGTGGTCTCGGGACATGGGTGACGCATTGTTATCGGGACATGGTTACCGTTTTTGGAGGCGGGTGGCGTTGAAATTGCGGATGGGTTTGGTCGATGTTCGGGCGTGCAGTGAAAGTTCTGTGATGCCATCGAGCACTTGGAAGTGGTGATCTTCGACCACGACGGTGACGATGATCCCGGCGTGGGTCCGGCCGACTCGCAGTCGCTGCCCGGCGACCATGACGACACCGTCTTTGGGAACTCGCCGCTGCACGCTCTGCGGTCCAGCTGGCGGCGGCGCGGGAAGTGCCGACGTCACGGGACGGGCTCCTCGTATCAGGCGAATCTCATTCCACGACAATGGATTCGGTAGGGTCTTGAATAGCATGTTGCCTGCTGTGGCGTGGATGAGGCCTACGTCGAATCGCAGTGTGACTCTGGTCCCGGCGATGCCAGTGCCCAGCGCCAGTTCCTGACCACGGACGACGACGATGCCGTCGCGGTTGGCGGTGCGCTCGATCTCGATGGGTGTCGGGCGGCTGCTCACGTTGACGCCGGTAGGCGCAGCCGCGGGGTCCGGTCGCCCGGTTCTCACTCCGCGTAGAGAGAGGCGTTCGAGATCAGCGGTGGTCACCCGAGATGGGACGGTCTTGATGACGTCCTCGGCGAGCAGGATGTGAATGCTGGTCAGGTGAATCCACAGTGTCACTGTTAGTCCGGCGTAGTTCTTGCCGACCCAAAGCTGCTGTAGGCCTGCGATGACGATGACGCCCGACGGTGGTACGCGGGCTTCCATTTCGATCGGCTGGGACGCTGTGTTGAGGGCCCGTGGCGCCATCAGCGGGCGGGAACTGGTGTCTTCGTCGGGGCGTGCAGCGTCGGCAGTCGAGGGCATGTCGGGTTCGGTGGCTCGGCTGCGGAACAGGGTCGCTGTGGTGGCCATGTCCAGCGATTGGTGGGGCCGCACCGTGTTGTATGCGTGTACCCATTCGTCGATCGCTGTTTGGGCGGACTCAATCGATTCGAATGCTCCTGTCTCATCGAGCAGTTCGCGTCTCAACGTGCGATGGAACCGCTCGATCTTGCCGGTGGTCGTTGGTGAGCGGCGCTTGGTCAACCGGCCTGTGATGCCGTGTTCGCGGCAGATCCGCTCGAAGAGGACCTCGACCGGTAGCGGCCTGGTGAACTTGCCGGTGAACTGTTTGCCGTTGTCGGTGAGCACCTCAAAGGGTGCACCCCAGCGGGCGATCGCGGCGAGGAATGCGTCGCACACCGCGGGACCTGACGGCAGCGGCAGCACGGTGGCGGCGACGACGAACCGGGAGTGGTCGTCGATCGCGGTGAGCATCTTGTGTTCGCGCCCGTTGACCAGGAACACCCCGCCGATGATGTCGAGCTGCCAGAGGTGCATCGGCGTTTCCCGTGCCCACCGTTTGTAGACTTGTTTGTGTTGCTGTTCTTGGCTATTCACCAGTCCGTTGCGCACCGGGACTCGGTGGGTGGTGGACCGCGACGGAGCCTGGTTGCCGATTTCACGCTTCAGTTCGTAGGCGATTCGTCGGGCACCCCAGCGTCGGTGGTGGCGGCGCATTTCACAGATCAACGCTTCGACGTCAGGAGCGATCCGGCCGGGGCTGGAATGCGGGCGGCGGGACTGATCGGCCAGAGCGTCCAAGCCGCCGGCCTTGTAGCGTTTGCGCCACGCCGTGATCGTCTGCCGCGAGACGCCGTAGCGTTCGGCGACCTCACCGACGGGAGCGCCGTCGTTGACTTCAGCGGCAGCGCGCAGTCGGATCTCAACAGTGAAACGGGCCGCTACGTCGGAATCAGACTCAGGGAGCTCTGGGTTAGGCACCGCGAAACCGTTAGAGGTAAGGGTTGCCGGTCAACCATGTCCCGATGACAACCGGTCAAAGATGTCCTGAACCCGTACACGTCACCTGCGCGAGGCCGATCAACTTGGTTGGGCGTGATCTCAGCGACGGCGGGAGACTGTGTTGGCCGAAAGGGCAAGGCGATGCGAGGGGGAGGAAGTATGCGAACGCTGGCCGCGCCATCGTCGCCTCACAGTGCGCATACGCTTACATCGACATAGCCCGGACCAGTCACGGTGTCGCCCCTGGCGAAGCGCTGGTCAGGATCCCCAACCCGACATGAGGGCCGTTATCACAAAGAGGTGACAGAAGTCCGTTAGATTGTGCATACTTAAGGAGCTAGCTGAGCCGATCACGTGATCGGGGTAGGTTAGCCGTCAAGGGAGGCACCCCCAGGGGTGCCTCCCCTTCACTTTGCTGGCCACTTGTATATGCCATCACGGCGCAAGCTGACCGCTTGGAGATGCACGGACTCGAGCCGGTTCCACATCGTCGCGTCGCAAATGCGAGTCGTTCGGCCTTGCACCGGCACCGCATAACGCGAAGCCGCATAGGCCGTGAGATCAGCGAGCTGGATGAAGACCGAATGAGCCGAGTTACGAGGAACCGGGTCCTCGACGAGCAACGGCGCACCGCCGTAGCCACCGCCCTGCCAGTTGTGGCGTCGAAACCGTCGCAAGTGCGTTCGTACGCGAGCGGCCTCGCCGTCGTCGTGGACGATGAGTATTGGCTGTCCGGTGGCTTCGGTGCGCTTGCGCAGTCTCGTCAGCAGGTATTCCCACGACCACCCGAAGAAGTCCGGATCTGGCTTCTTGACGAGCGACTTGTGAATCATCACGCCGAACACTCCGCTCGACAGATGCGCGCACGTGTCGACATGTCGTTGGTAGATGTCGCGGACCTGGCCGTCGCCGAGGCCGAGATCCCGGTAGACCTTCTTTATACCGACGAGATGGTTTGCCTTCACTTCTTCCCGAACATTCAAGCCGTAGTCGGCTTTCAACGATCGCCGTAGGTTGACGAGGTCGTCCAGCGATTCGGTCCACCGATGCATTGGTACAAGGACGCAGCCCAATGTGTAGGTCGTTGATCCGCCGTTGTCGACGGCGCCGATGTCGCCTGTCTCATCTATGTATGCGAACTCCGGCCCTTCGATAGGGTTCATGCCAGTGGCATGGGCGCGAAAAGTGCTCGCGCGCTGGAGGTTCGCATCACCGCAGCGTACGGGAGGTCCCTTCACGAGGGCGGAGACGCGCCGACCGGACAGGACGCAACCGCTCCACCATGAACCGCCCTGCACACGTAGTCACTGGTGTGCAGCCCCGGATCGGACCATGGTTTCAGCGTAGTGATTGGCTTCGTACCCGATCGGCGGGATGCGGCTCAGGTGGTACATGAGAGGGTCGGTGTTGTGCCAGCCGACCCAGTCGGCGGTGAGCAGTTGGACGTCAGTCGGCCGGTGCGACGGACCGCGTAGACCGGGTCTTGATGGTCCCGGATCTCGCTGCCCCAGTCACAACGCCGGACCGTTGTCCGTGTCGGTAGATCGTTGGACGAGCGCTGAGGAGGCGACTCGCCGTGGCCTCTTCGACACGCGACGTTGCCGACGATCGGACCACGTTGATGGCGTGTGGCCGACCACCAGATTGACCACTGCGGCCCGGTAACGATGGGTGCAGACGCAACGCCGTCAGGCTGTTAATCGGCGGGTTCGTGGTCTGATCAGGGGGGAGGTATGACAGTGGCTGATGAGTCCGTTCCTGATCTCTTTGGTGGTCAGGACCCGCCGCTGCGCCAGGATTATGTTCTGGGCCAGGGATTTACGCGTGATCCTGTCTACTGCAAGGGTGTACTGCCCGATGCGCGAATGTGGCCGGATGAACTCGACCAGCTCGCCGTGGACGCAACTGGTCGGATTCGCATCGACCGTGAGCTGGTGTTCGTCATCGCCGACCGTGCGGTCAACGAGCTTGAGAATCCGTGGTCGGCGACGCAGTTGCAGGCGGCCATTACGTTCTGGGGTGCGCCGCCGGGGCAGTCGACGACACGTGCCGCCAAGCCGCTGGCCGAGAGCAGCGCATCCTCGCACTTGACCGAGGCGGTCAAGGTGGTGAGAGGTGAAGGGCCGGCCAGCGCGTACAAGGCTTTGAGCCGACACCAGCGGCTGTGGGTATCCGGACTGGGCCCGTCCTACTTCACCAAGCTGATGTATTTCGCGGCATACGGCGCCAAACCGTACATGTCTCAACCACTCATCATGGACGACAACGTGATAGCCGGCCTGGCGAAAGTCACTGGCCGCCCATGGACAGCCTCACTGGAGGCCTACCTGAGCTACATCGATCTAGCCAAGGATTGGGCCTACGAGTTCGACACCGAGCCCGACGTGATTGAGAGGCATCTTTTCGCGATTGGATCGTGAACCGCCTGACCCCTGCAAATGCCAGGCCGGTTCATGATCCTGAGGCTCTGGATCATCCCTGCTGGGCGCTACAGCTATGGCAGCGACCGCGGCATCGGGGACAACGGCGACACCACGGTGTCGATCTCAGCGTCGCGTCGAGGGCTTTGAAATGAAAACCGGCCCGGAGGGGTTCCATCCCCTACCGGACCGGCCCCAGGTAGGAGCTGCAAGTCAAGCGACCCGTAGACGGCGGGGCCCAACCTTCAGCATCCTCGACGACCTCTGCTCAGAGGTGACGCCGTTTTACCTGGTAGCTCATCGCCTGGTCCCGTAAAGGTGGCCACGTTCCAGACGACTTGCTGTTGATGACAGTACAGTTCGGCCGGGGAGAAGGCAACAGGTCGCCTCGGCGCACGTGAATCGGATTTACGCTGGTCAAGTCTTGAACACTGTGTCGTCTCATTGACGATGATGTCCTACTTTTGACTAGAATGTACTGTGGATGATGATTAGCCCACTGCTTTGTAGACGATTTGCTCTGCCTTATTCAGATGATCTAGGAGGGTCTTGCGTGAAGAAGTATGTAGGACCTGATTCATATCCTGCTCACAACACTAGCGAGGAGTCGTGGTGTCGGCGAACGTAGGGGCCGAGCCTGAGCTGTTGAAGTTGTCACGGCAGCATGCCGGTGACATCGATCAATCGTCTGGGCGGCGACGCAGCGTGCCCATCCGGTCGGTCTTCAGCAGAGACCTGGCCGAAGACGCTGCGGCGCCCATGGCCCAACTCGTTCGGGTGGGCGGCCGGGGGGGTGCGGTACTGCTCAAGCTCTATGTCGCGTTGATCTGGCGCAGTTCGGCAGCACCGTTCGACTCGGCCCTTCCGGCACGCAAATGGGCCGAACTCCTTGCCCTCCCCGATCCTGCGCACGGGGGGGCTCGACGCGTCACTGACGCCATCAAGACCTTGGAAGCGCATCAGCTGATCTCCGTGGAGTCCCGACCCGGAGAACCGTCACGCATCACACTGCTCCACGAGTCGGGAAGTGGTGCGGCATATGAACTTCCACGTGGCGGCGTGGGGGACCACTACTTCCAAATACCCGCCCAAATATGGTTGGACGGCGACATTCAGCGGCTTTCGGCTCCCGGCCTAGCCATGCTGATGGCCGTCCTGACCGACCAAAGCCACCCCGGCGCCACGGTGTGGTGGTCCACCACCCGCTTTCCCGGTCGGTTCGGACTGTCTCCAGCGACTCGCTCTCGAGGGACCAAAGAGCTCGTCGATGCTGGCCTGTTAACCGTGCACCGCAAGTCGATATCGACGACCGGCAGAAGCTTTGCAGTCGAACGTGTCCGCAAGATCTACGCCGTTACCGGTTCAGCCCTGCTCGCCGAGACCAAGTCAGCCAAGGCGATAGGAACAGCTCGGAGAGCCCTCCCGTCTACAAAGACCAAAACCCCGACCGCCACTGCCCGACGCTCACCGAAGGTGAGCTGAGCTAGGCCCCAGCACGTCGCGCCATCTAATCGGCAACTAGAGACACGGCGAACAACACGCCGGGCGCCGTCGGAGGGCAGCCGTAGACTGGACCGAATCGAAAACCTGTGCGACCGCCTCAGCTAGGGAGCAAGATGACGGACACGCCCCACCGCGACGCGGCACGCAAGATGCCTGACGCTCTGTCATCGCCGGTCATTGACACCTTCGGCCCCGGCATGACCGCCTTCATCGACACCCTGGGACCAAAACCCGGCGACACCTCCTGGATGACCGCACTCGGACCCGACACCTACGCCCCCGGCGCCCTGTCGACCATCGCCGACACCGTCCTGGGAATGAAGAACTTCGACGGGCTCGGCATCAAGGAGTTCGGGCTCGCCCCCGGCGCCGGCCCCGGCATGACCGCCTTCATCGACACCCTGGGACCAAAACCCGGCGACACC
>NZ_JAEMTA010000004.1:181488-197734 GCF_016462545.1 Mycolicibacterium sp.
TCCTGGATGACCGCACTCGGACCCGACACCTACGGCGCTCTCGCCGACATTGGCCGCAAGGCCCTCGGCGACAGCACCGCCCTCGCCGATATCGGCCGGAATGCCTTTGGACCCGACGCCTTCGGTGGCACCAGCACCCTTGGCGACCTGGGGCCGAAGAACTACGGCGCAGGCCTCGGCTCCTTTCTCGATTCCACAGCACTGAAATCTGTTGAGGACCGCATCGGCGCCCCGTGGATCAAGCACCTTGGGGGAGGTGGCACTTACGGCTCCCTTCTCGACGACGCTCTATCACCGACAAGTCTCGTCGAGGAGATTTCCCCCAGCCATGAGACTGTTGATGTCCCCAAACTTTCTGTCAGCACGCTGCCTGTCGCGACGAACCCTCTTGCACCCGGTTACGGTAATTCGGATTTTTTTGAGACTGTGGTCGATTTTACGAAATGGCCTTTAGCCGCAAGGGATCTCGTAGCCGTACTGGTGACGGTTAGCTTCTTGCCGGTCGTGTTGCTCTTCCACCTGCAAGGGTTCGATTCGGCGTTGCCCGCGGTAGAGATTGTCGTTGCGCTTGTTACAGCGTTGGTCTTGCGCGATCGCAAATGAGCCTGCTGACGCCCAGCGCGTTTGCCTTTCAGGCCGGGCTAGATCTACAGCCCTAACTGAGTAGCGGCGTTGTCGTCCCACACGGTGTGGATGCGGACGTAGGTGCCGAGGGTGGCCAGGGAGCGGTGGCGGGTTTGGTGGGCGATGGCGCGGTCGGTGGCGCCGCGGAGGTATGCGTGGGTGACGAAGCCGGCGCGCAGGCTGTGGGCGCTGTAGCCGCTCACGTCGGTCCCGGCGCGCTGAATCGCGTTGCGCACCAACGTGTTCACCGATTCGGGGTGTAGCCGGCGCTCCAGGGCGCGGTTGCCCTTGGAGACGGGTCGGAAGACGGGTCCGGTGGTGATGGCCGCCGCCTCGAGCCAGGTGCGCAGCGTGGTGACGGGACAGCGCAGCGGATTGCCGCCGTGGGGGACGACGACCAGTTCGGGCTGGGCGCCGGTTTGGTTGGTCTTGGAGCGGCCGATGGTCGCGACCAGGCCGCGGGGGTGCTCGGCGAGGTGGTCGACGTCGAGGGCGGCGAGTTCGCTGCGGCGTAGGGCGGTGACGAAGCCGGCCAGGAGCAGGGCGCGGTCGCGCAGCCCAGCGAGGTCGGGTTCCGGGTCGCGGGTCGCTGAGGCCCATGTCCGGGTGACCGGGCAGGCCTCGAGGACGTCGTGCAGCAGCGGCGGCATCAACGGGAGGGCTTGGGTTGGCGGGGTGGTGTGGGTGCGGCGGATGCCTTCCCAGACAGCCAGGACGCGGGCGCCTGCGGTGGGGTCGGGCAGGTCGTCCACGGTGTGGGCGAAGGTGATCGCCGACAGCCGCCGGCTGATGGTGCCGATCTTCAGGCCGCGTCCGGCGAGTTGGGTGAGGTAGCTGGTGAGGGTGGCCGGGTCCGCGGGCAGGGGAGTATGGCCGGCGGTCTGGCACCAGGTGGTGAAGTCAGTCCAGTCGGCGCGGTAGCCGGCGCACGGTGTTCGCCGCCCGCGCCGCGTCGACGTAACGGGCCTCGTCGGCGGTGAGGGTCTGGTCGGCGACCACCGCGACCGGATGCGTCGTCGGGCGCGAGACGGGGAAGTGGTCGCCGGTCACCGTCGCAGCCTAGGCAGCCCGTGAGGCCATTACCTGGGACTCTCTTCATTATCCGATGTAATGCTGCTCTGGACCTTCATCGGTCGAAGGTGTTACGAAGAGTGCTGAGGCTTCGAGCCCCACCAGGCCTGTGCGTCAAGTCCGGGCACATAGCAAAGGCCGGGGTCGCCGTAGCGACCCCGGCCTCTGTGCCAGGCGACCGGCTAGGCGACGCTGCCGTCGCTCTTGCCGACCGTGGGATCATCCTCGTCGTCGTCATCGTTGATGGGGTGATCATCGGACGTCCACACGAAACCCTTGGTGCTGGCGATGATCTCGTTGATGGACTCAAGGTTGGTCACCTCGGCGTTGGAGGGCGCCTGCTCCGCCAGGGCGGCTGAAGCCTGTGACCGAATTGCGCCCCGGTGCACCTCGAGGAAGCGTCCGAACTGGCGAATGCAAGTCTGGACCAACTTCTCGATGTCGGCGCCGTCGGCGTCGACGCCGCGCAGCCCGGGGAGGGCCACGATCTCACCGGCAGCCGCCGCGTCGATGAACGGCACCGCGTCCGGGTCGTAGGCCGAGCGGTTCTCCTCCAGAAGCATCCGACGCGGCAGGTGTCCGGTGAGCACGTAGTCCGCCAGCATCGTCCATGCGGAGAACGACCCCGTCGCGTGCCCCACGGCTTCGCCGTTCGGCGTGAGGAACCGGTTGAGCCGGTCGAATTCGCCGTGTTCACGCACCAGACGAAGATGCAGCATCGCCGCGACCGCCGCGTCGAGGTCGGTGATCATCTGCTCGGCGATCTTCGGGCTCATGTAACCCACCGGCCACTCGACGACGATGCGCTGGAAGGTCCGCTCGATCCCATGCTGGATGCGGTAGAGCAGGATCTCTTGGTCTCGTGCCGCGCCCGCGGGCACCAAGGCCCGCGGGTCGTAGACCGGGTACCAGTTGGCGATGTCGACCCACCCCAGGTAGAGCGGGCGGCGCTGAGACCGCGCCAACCGCCGTGAGGTCCGGAAGAACGTCGACTGGCTGCGCCGTGCTCGGTAGTCCTGACTCGGACCGCCATGCGCGACGCACAGGCTCCGCTCCACGAACATCAAGTCCAGGCCCGCCACCCGGGCGCTCGTGCTGCCCGGGGTGGCGACAAGGGCCTCGATCGTGTCGGTGGACACCGCACGCATGAGGTCTTCGACTTCGTCGAAGAACGCCGACGGCTTGAGCTTGTGCGCGTCGACGGCCTCGAAGCGGTCGGCCATCGACTCGCAGACGAAGTCGCTCACCGGACCCAGGGGACGCGTGCGCATGTGCGGCACGCGGTCCATGCCCAGTCCAGGACGGATCGTCGTCCATAGGGCGAGTTGCTCGCGTGCCGACTGGGGCGGCGCATGGGCAAAGTCGTCGTCGTGGTGGTGATTGAAGGTGTTCATACTCATGGCAGCAAATCCCGTCGATTTGAAGATCCGGGGCCGCCTAGAGCTATACTCTCTAGACGGCCCCGGCTCTCGGGGTGTGTTCGTGGCGCCGGGCGAAGAAAAATGCTTTCTCAGGGCACTTCGTCCGGAACCACAGTCTCAGAGGTTTCCGAGACCACTAATAATTGTGGACTCTGTCGAGAAAAAACACCACTGAACTGCGGTTATTGGTCAAAATTGGGCCACGCCGGCCTTGGCCCAGAAAATACTGGGCCACCGGGCGCCGCCGTCATTGTGGCCGGTTTAATTGACCGCTATGACCCCGCCCAGGCCCTCCGCGACCGGAGTCGGTACGCGCTCAGATGCCGTCGCCCTCGTCCCCTATCGGCTGACCAGCTCAACATTGACCCGCAATCGCGACAACGCGGTCATGGCTTTTAAGAAATGGGTTCTCGAACAACCCGACCGTGCCGACACCGCCCTGGGGTATCGCGAGTTGGCCAAGATCAAAGGGATGCCCTCCCGCAACACCTTGTCGTCGGTGTACTTCAAGACCAATGAATGTCACGGAAGTCCCTGGCATGCACTGTGTTTCATGGCTATGGAGAAATACGTTCCCGGAGAAGATCCCCCACCGCCGCAGCGACTACGCAACGCTCATTCGCAATATCAACACTGGCGCGCCGAGGCGCAACAGCTCCACGTACCAGACGCCGACGACGCACGCGTCGACGCCAACGTCCTCGAACTCTCCGAGCTCAAACTGAAGGACACCGATGATCTCCGCGAGATCATCGACGACGCGGATCTCGACACCGACGTCCTCGAACTAACGACCGCAGCGCGGGTCTACATCAAACGGTTGCACGATCGTCTGATGGTCAACTCACTATGGGGCCCAAACGATTTTGCTCTCACCGGAGATGATGCCGTGGCAGCGTGCGAATCCATCTGCGTTATCAGTGAACGCGTCATCGACGAGTTGATCTGGCCCCGACGCGAAGAACTCGCGATTCAAGTTCGGCGCAACTGCGCCGCCATCATCGACCACACCGTCGACGCGCGCCGACTCCTGTCCCGCGACGGCGAGCGGCAATATGCCGAGCTCTACCTACTGCTCAAACTGCGACGCAAGGACGCCCAACTCACCAAGAGCGTCAGAACCGAGGCCGGCCGCGCAATGGTCGATTACAACATCACCCATACCGACGCACTCATGACCGGCCGGGCCGACGCCGCCGCCGAGAATGAGCTGAAAGCTACTGAGAGCCTTCTCGAGACGTTGACGGGATGCCGAGCCTTCGCCATCCGCGACGACGTGTATCGCCTGTCCGCTGGGGCGCCACCGAGCAATGCCGTCGCCAGCGCGAAGCTGATCGAGGTCGCTGCTCGCCTGGCGAGCTACCTGGTGGCCTATGCCCCAACACCTACCTCGCCAGGAATATTCGGCGACGACGTCGAACGCGGAGACGAGTTCCGGGAGCGAATTCTCAACTGCGCCAAGACGCTCCGTGAGGTAATCGACCCCGATCTGGATCCATCGGTGACCCAAGATCGCGCCGACGTGATCTCGCTCCTCACGGCAGCTCGCCGCCCCGACTTCGTCGTCAACCCGCCAACAGCGCTGCGGATCCTCCGCTTCCGCGGAATAGGGGAAATGCTCGTCGCCAGGATGCTCACCACCATCGCCACGGGCGAGTCATCTCACGACAACCACTACTCCGCGACGGACTATCTGCGCACAGGAAGTAGCCCAGAGCTCCGTCCGTCGGTGACAGACCGCAGCGAGGAACGGCGGCGCATCAAGCTCATGGAGCGCGCCGGAAGTCTCTATCAACGGGCCATCGACTGGCAGCGCAGCGCCGGCGCACCCAAGACGCTTCGTCAACTTGCGATCACCGAGTTAGATGACTTACAGAAGGTTCTCGCGCGCAGCACGACACCCTACGACACCGATGATGAGGAGACTCCCGACCCACAGAACATCGAACAAGCCATCACCCGCCTCCGCGCCGACCTCGACCAAATGATCGTTCAAGGCATCCTTTGGGCAGACTTGCGTCACCTCAACGAACTCCGCGACGACTCGGCAGTTCGAGCCATACGGCTGATCAACACCATGACGGAGGCGACCCGATTCCTCAAACAACCCGAAGTGGGACTACGGACCGATCTGTCACCCACGTAAGGCCCGCGGCCTCGGCAACCTGCGTAACGAGACGGACGGCGGCTTAAAACGCGCGGTGATGCCTTTGGCGCGGTTTTGCGATGCGAGATAAGAAATGAGACAGCGCGACCTGGGACTACCGCGACCT
Organism: Mycolicibacterium sp.; assembly: GCF_016462545.1. Classification (GTDB taxonomy): domain Bacteria; phylum Actinomycetota; class Actinomycetes; order Mycobacteriales; family Mycobacteriaceae; genus Mycobacterium. The sequence continues at coordinate 186,878 of NZ_JAEMTA010000004.1, forward strand.
GGGACTACATGGTGGGAAGTGGCGGCCTCAGAAGGTGCTCGTTTCTCTAGAACTGAGACAGCAAGGCAACTGTTGCCGCGACCAGCCGGGTCTGGCGGGTTAGTGCAGGTCGGTCCACACCAGCGAGACCTGGGTGCCCCGCTCGGAGGTATCGATCCGCAGTTCATCGGCGAGCGGACTCATCAACGCAATATCAAACCCACGCATCGGGCTGTGCCCCGTCGTGATGGGGACCGCCGGACTCGACTGCGTGCTTCATTCGGACCTCACGCAGCAATATGCAGTAGTTGTTAGTGGATATCACTCGTTATCCACGATCAACTCCTCCATTCTCATCAGATGAATCATGGCTCGGAGCCCGGTTGCGGTCGTCGGCGTTATGGCGTGATTGTCAAAGCCATTGTTGGAAAGCATTTTTGGGATAAATGGATGCGGGTGGGGGATCGCCCGTCTGCCGAATGGGGCCGACACGCCGAACTGAGTGGCGTGAAGGTGATGCACCTAACTGCGCCGATGTGGTAATGATTCAGGAGATGATTCATTGAATCATTGAATGAGACCGTCTGGAGGTCCGTCTTGCCCGTCGATCTGAGTGGTCGCGTGTACGTCATCGGTTCGGTTCCGGTGCTCCATCCAGAGGCCCAGACCGTCAACGAGATGCTCCAGGGGTGGCGCAATCAGCAACTGTGCCGCAACTTGGACGGTGACACGGTGGCGGGCCGTGCACGCCTGGTGGAGCGCTTCATCGAGGCGACCAACGAATTCCCGTGGACTTGGACGCCGACCCTGGTCGAGGACTTCTTCAGCGATCTGCGCTCGGTGAAGCGGCGACGGCAGTCCACGGTGCGGGGTTACCAGAACGCGCTGCGAATGTTCTGCTCCTACGTCAGCGATCCCGACTACGGGTGGGACCGGGTCTGCGAACAGCGATTCGGCACCCACCCCGCTCAAGTGTTCTTCGATTGGAACACCGCCACCCACGTTCAAGACAACGAGCAGTCCCCGACGAAGCGGGCCTTCACCAAGCGCGAGCTGCAAGACTTCTTCGACCATGCCGACGACCAAGTCGCGGTGATCGCGGCCTCGGCGCGCAAGGGCTGGCTGCCGGCCTACCGCGACGCCACGATGTTCAAGGTGGCCTACGCCTACGGGCTGCGTTTCAACGAACTACGCCATCTGCAAACGGTGGACTTCACCCGCAACGCCCATGCCCGCGAGTTCGGCCGCCACGGCGTCGTGCAGGTGCGCTACGGCAAGGCCAAGAAGGGATCCCCGCCCAAACGCCGCGGGGTCCTCACGGTGTTCAGCTGGACTCCGGAGGTGATCACCGACTGGCTCGCCCACGGGCAGGCGTGCACGGGCGCCGGGCTGGATCTGTTCCCCAGCGAACGCGGCACGTTGGTCGCCGAGAACACCCTGTTGCGCCGGTTCCGCCGCTACTGCCGCGACCTTGAGTTGCCAGAAGGTTTGGATCTGCATTCGCTGCGCCGCTCCTATGCCACCCACCTGATCGAAGACGGCTGGGACGCGAAGTTCGTCCAAGACCAGATGGGCCACGACCATGCCAGCACGACGTCGCTCTACACCTGCGTGTCCAGCGATTACCGGGTCAGCACCTTGCGCCGGGCGTTGGATGCCACCATTACGAGCGCCCTCTCATTGGGCCGGGAGGAATGATGCAACGCCAAGTCGACTACACCTGGAGACTGGCCGAACTCATGGCCGCCCGCGGAATGCACACCAGCACGCAGCTCATCCCGCTGCTGTTGGAACGGGGGATTCAACTGTCACGACCACAGGTGTACCGGGTGGTTCATCAACGCCCCGAACGGATCTCCCTGCAAATGATGGCAGCACTATGCGACATCTTGGGCTGCGGGGTGGAAGACCTGGTGACCGTGACCGCCAGCGACGTCCGTCGACGCAAAGTGTCCTCGGGCCCGCAGGCCCCGGTCAAACCCAACGTCGTCGAGCTCAACAAGGCGGTGCGACCTCGGCGAGCCAGGGTGATCGACGATGACGGTTAGCCCTAACAGGCGCTCGACCAAACGGGGCCGCCCACTCGTCACTGATGGTGCGTTCCGCTGCAGCCGATGTCAACGAATGGCCAACCAGCGCAGAGCATCCTGGCCCGACGAACAACTGTGCTACAGCTGCTTCTACGCAGCGATGAATACCCGCGGCATCTGCCCCCAGTGCAGCCACGATGGCATCCTCCCTGGACTCGCCGACGACCCCAACAGGCAGCCCATCTGCCTGTCATGCGCGAGGATTCCCGGCGATTTCGCCTGTCGAGGCTGCGGTGTCGAGGGCGGCTTCTACCGGCAGGGGACGTGCGCCCGCTGCTCCCTTCGCCAGGACCTGACCGCGTTGATGATCGACGGTGCTCAGCACCCAGACGTGATGGCCCCCATCGTGGAGGCCTTGTGCCGGGCCGATCGGCCCGAAAGCATCCTGAAGTGGAAACGCACACCCCGCGTTCACGAACTGCTGACCGCTCTTGCCAACGGACAGATCGGCTTGACCCATGATGGCCTCGACCGAGCCGGTGCCGACAGAGGGGTCAACCACCTGCGCAGCATCCTTGAACACACGGGCGTGCTGGCTGCCCGCGATGAACCGTTGGTCCGGTTCGAACGATGGCTCGAGGCCAAGCTCGAGGCCCTCATCGAGCCGGCGGTGCGCGGACCCGTCGAACAGTTCGCCACCTGGCATCACCTTCGCCGGTTGCGCCAGACGACGGTCCCCGGCCAAGACTCCGCGGCCGCCGTGCGTTACGCCAAACAGGAAGTCACTGAGGCCATTCAGTTTCTGACCTGGCTGCACAGTACCCATCGCCGCACCCTGGCCAGCTGTCTGCAGCCCGATGTCGATGAGTGGCTGGCATCGGGTCCCACGACGCGGCTAAAGATCCGAAACCTATTGGCCTGGGCGAAGAAAGCTCGGGTGAACGGGTCCGTGCACGTCACTTACCGGCAGGCTCCTCCCAGCCGCTCGCTCACCCAGGAGCAGCGCCTGGCATGGCTGCGGGAACTGCTTACCGGAGACTGCGAAACCCTGGCCTACCGCGTCGCCGGGACCATCCTGCTGCTGTTCGCTCAGCCCCTGACCCGGATCGCGGCGCTGCCGACATCGGCGATCACGATCACCGACGTTGACGTGCAGATCTCACTGGGCCGCGAGCCGATCCCCGTCCCGCAGCCGTTCGCCGAGATGCTCATCGACCACGTCGGCAGCCGGCCTAGTCTCAGAGCCGCCGGTGGGATCGCCACCAGCCCATGGTTGTTTCCCGGATTCAGCGCCGGCCGGCACGTGGCCCCAGAAGTGATCAGGGAAAGGCTCGAACGGCTGGGCATCGACCTGCTCGGCGCACGAAACACCACCTTGCAAAGCCTCGTGGGCGCGGCACCCCCGCCGGTGGTCGCCGAGCTTCTCGGCTACAGCTACGGCACAGCTCAGCTTCACGCCGACATCGCAGCACAGCCCTGGGCCCGTTACGTAACGAAGGCAGCAACCACCAAAATCGAGCGGCTCTAGGTATGGAAGAGATCACGCTGCGTCCCGCCACGGCCGGTGACCTCGCGTTCTTCTTCACCCTGCACAAGGAATCTCTTGGTCCGTACGTCGACCAGGTGTGGGGCTGGGAGGACGATGACCAGCGCGCCTACCTCGAGCGCAATCTAGTCCTGTCACGCACCCAGGTAATCGTCGTCGACGGTGCCGACGTCGGCAGGCTCGACGTCGAGGATCGCGGCGATGAGCGCTTTCTCGTCCTCATCGAAATCGCCGCCGAGAATCGGGAACACGGTATCGGGGGACGGCTGATCCAAGCCCTGCTCGATGCCGCTTTCGCTGAGGGCCAGCGGGTAGGACTCAGCGTGCTGCAAGTCAACACCCGGGCCTATCGTCTCTACCGGCGGCTTGGCTTCACCGAGGTGTCACGCAAAGGCGTCGCCCCGGAGGTACGCATACGGATGGTGGCGGAGCCTAAAGGCTAGGCGTCGTAACAGGAATGGTGCGATATCTCCCCTCCGGCATCGGACGACGGGGCAACCCCCACTGCCAATCAGCGCTTACCGGTCAAACCGAAACGACATTCTATTGCGGGTTCACGAGCGCGCCAGCAACCAACGCCCCTGCTGGACATGCACTTCGTCCGACCACTGCACTGACCCGCTCGCAAACCTCCACCGCCGCCAGCGAGAGCGGCCGGTGGCACGCTCTGAGTCGGACGAATACGCCCCGATCGAATATGGCGGTTTACCGGTATATAGCACACGTCGAGGCGATGTCACGTGACGAAAAGGGCAGAAGAGATCGGGTGAGCGTCAGCGCCTATGCATGCATCTGCTACCGGGCATCGGTGTCATGCCGAATTTGTGGACACGAATGTGAGACAAACCGCTGTGGACATGACGTGAGACGCCACGTGTCCCCGCTGTTCAGCGGTCCCGCGACTGGACACGACGTTTGAGAACGTACAGTCGTCGACCGTCATCTCCGATGCACCGAATTCGCCTACTAGCGAGGAGTACCGCACGTCGCCAGCGGTCACGATGCGCTGCTCCATCAGCACGAGTCGGAGCTGGCGCGGTTCTGGCGCCCGATGGGTCACTGGCGCTTCGGACCTAGGAGGTGGTGTGGGTGTTCCATGCCGCGTGGTGACCACTTCGTCAGGACGGAGCTGAAGCGGAGCCGCGCCGCTCGACCGTCGCGTCATGGGCCTGGTGCAGTCCGTGGGGGACGGCGGCGAGGAGCGTGACGTCCACGCTCGCGCCGGTGGGTGTGCAGTACGTGCGCCGTTGACCTGGCTGGGCGCCGAGAAGGGCCTGGCCCAAAGGGGATTGCAGCGAGTAAACCTCTATGCCGTCGTGCTCGGTGCCGCGAACGCCAAGTAGGAAGGTTTCGTGGTCGCCGGTGTCGTCGTAGCGGACGGTGAGGACCATGCCGGGCTCGGCGATGCCGTCGTTGGGCGGATCTTCACCAATGACGGCATTGACGAGTAGGTCGTGGATCTGTTGGATGCGTCTCTGCTGGGCGCGTCTGATGGCGATGAGGTTCTCGTCGTCCGCGTCGTCGTCGGCGGCGCGGTCGAGTAGACCACGCAGGTCACGCAATTCCTCGCGCAGACGCTGATGGGCGTTCTCCGATATCCATACCTGCGTGGGTGCGCTCATGGCGTTCTCCTCTCGAAGGGGATCTGACCGCTTGGGCGGTCGTGGTGGTGGGTTCTGCGTGTATGCCCGTCGAGGTCCACCGACGACGCGGCGCGGGGTTCGTCGTCAGGGGCGGGACTGCGCCGCCCCTGACGACTGGTGAGCCCCGAAAGCGTTGGGGCATGGTCTGTTTCGACGTGCTCCCTGCGTCGGGGGAGCCGGCTAGCGCAGGGGGTCGAACGGGCGCAGCGCGTCGGGCTGCTTGCCGGTGGTGATCAGCTCGGCGAGCAGACGGCCGGTGATGGGGCCATGGGCCAAACCCCACATGCCGTGACCGCCGGCAACGTAGATGCCGCGGTCGACTTCGCCGATCAGCGCCCGGCCGTCGGGGGTGACTGGGCGGGGCCCGACCCAGATGTCGCTGCGTTCCTCCCAGCGGACTCCGTCGAGCAGTGCGGTGGCGGAGGCCACGATGGCATCGACCCGCTTGGGTGCGATCGGTTCATCGGGACCGCGGAATTCCATCGTCCCGGCGACGCGCATGGCCCCGTGATACGGGGTGCAGGCCACGCGCACGTCGGGAAGGTAGATCGGGCCGGGCATCGGTCGGTCGACGGGCACGGTAAAGGAGTAGCCGCGCCCAGCGTGGACGGGAACACCGACCCGGCGACCGACGAGCTGACCGAGCCAGGCACCCGTGGCCAGGACCGCAACGTCGGCGATCCGCGGCGCAGCGCTCCGACTCGACACCCGGGCTCCGGTGGCGGTACTGCGCACGTCGGCGACATCGCCCACGTGGATCGTCGCGCCGCGCGCTTCGACGGAGCGGGCCAAGGCCCACACGAACCGGCCAGGGTCGATGAAGCGTTGACCGTGGACGTTGAGCCCGGCGGTGATCTGCGCAGACGCCAGTGGAACCTGTTCGTGCAGCGCCTCGCCTGCCAACGCGGTAACCGTCACCGTCTGGCCGGCGTGCTGCATGTGCCGCAGTTCCTCCAACAGGTGTTCGGCCTGATGCGACGTGCGGAAGACGGCGGTGATCGGGGCATCGGTCATGGGTGCGTCGACACCGTTTGCGGTCAGCACGTCGAAGGCCTCGATGCACTCGTCGTTGAGTGGCACGTTGGCGGCGATGGCCCGCCGCCACGACGCGCCGCGACACTGTGTCGCGAACTTCAGCAGGAACATCGCCAAGGACTTGTCCGCGGTCAGCGGGATGTGCAGTGGGGCGTGGGGGTCGCGCAGCGCCGAGATGCCGTAGCGCAGAACCGCGGGCTGGTTCAACGGAATCGTCAACCCCGGTGCCACCCATCCGGCGTTGCCCCACGAGGCGCCGGCGGCGACCCCGGTGCGGTCGACGACGGTGACCTCGACGCCGCGTTCCTGCAGGAACCAGGCCGTGGACAATCCGACGATGCCGGCTCCGATGACGATCGCAGAGCGTGGCCCACCGTCGATTCGTTCGGCGTCGACCATCACGTGCCCTCCATTCCGTTGCAGCCGCCAGAGACGTGCTGGCGATGTCCCCATCATGGAGCCGGGGGAGACGACCGCGTTGGGCGCAAACCGACAATGGAGGTGGGCAGAATTGTCGGCATTCCACAACGGCGCGCCTGCTCACGTGGAATCGGTGGCCGCCAGTTCGATCAACGTGGCGACTCGCATCCGGGCGTCGCGCAGATCCAGGGTGGTGACCTCGGCCATCTTGCGCATCCGGTAACGCACGGTGTTCTCGTGTACGTCGAGCCGTTCGCTGGCCTCGGCGAGGTCCCCCATCGCTTCCAGCAACGCTCGCAGGGTGGCGACGTACGGGGTGCCGTGTACGTCGTCGTGCCGGCGAAGATCGGCCACCGGCCCGCGGGTCGGGGTGCGCGCCGACTGCGCCGCAGCGCGCAACCGTTGCAGCAAGATGTCTTGCCACGCCTCGTCGTAGGCAGGGGCTGGATCATCGGGGGCCCGCACCTCGTGCAGCGCCAGGCATTCGTCGGCTTCGTGGCACGCCACGGGCAGTTCGGTGGCCGACGCGCCAGCACTGATTCCGGCCGACACGATCGTGTGCTCGGGCAGTGCCGAGTGCAGGGCACTGATCCAGCGGCGCACCGCATCGGCGTCCTCGGCGGCGAGCACGGTGTACACGGTGTTGCCGGACAGTGCGCTGCGGCCTGGGCGCGACCAACCAAAGCCCGACGTGGCTCGTTCGAACAGCACCAGCAGCGCGGCATCGCGATCGCCGTCCACGCGTGCGTGCATGGCGATGACCCGCAGCCCGCCGGGCGGCAATCCGAGCTTGCTGGCAGCGGTGGCGGAGTCCGGGGCTCCCTGCAGCAGTCGGAGCACCAGGTCGGATTCCACCTGGCGCTCCAGATCGGCGCTGGCATGCGACCGCAACAGATGCAACGCGACGGTTCGGGCCGCATCGGCCAGGGCCGCTCGGTGCGCGTCATCCAACGGGTTGGGCGTCGCCACCCACACCGAGCCGAGTAACCGTCGACCTGCCCGCGCCGCGGCGACCATCCGCCCGGTGAAACCGAGTTCGGCGTCACTGCACACGAACAGCGGTTCATCGGATTCGACCAAATGTTGGAATACATCTCGCTTTTCGAGCTCCGCCCGCAGCCGTTGCGGCGCCTGACGACCCAAGATGGTCTCCACCCGCGCCGGATCGGCGTGCTCCTGCAACCGCGAGTAGGCCAGTAGCCGCGACAGTCGATCCTCGATCGTCACGGCCCCACCGACGGCATCGGCAACACTGTCGGCGAGCGCGAATAGATCGGTGGGTCCCCGACCCGACTCGGTTTCGCGGCCCTCCAACACCAGGCCGTACACCACAGCCGCCAACTCGCTCCACGCCACCGCAGGCTCGACCATCAACACCGCCACCGCAGCGTCGGTGTCGACGAACGCGAGTTCGTCCTCCGCACCGCGCACCAGCACCACCGAGGCACGCGCGGACACCGCCCACTGCACGGCTTCATCTATCGACCCAGCGTCCATCGCCAACAAGACATCCCCGGTGACGGCGGTGCGATGCTCGGTCGCCTCGTGCAGCACCACACTGCTCACCTCCGTGGTCCGCGAGATCGAACAGAACCGCAACCGGACCCCAAAACCGCCCAGGACGTTGACCAGCCGATCCAACGTCACCACCGGCTGCTCCTCTTCGTCAACGCGCCACGTCCTGAATACGCCAAGGCCATCACCGTCCCGATTACCGACGGGGGTGAGAATGGAGCGGGCACACATCTCCATCCGTGGCCATCATGACGCCCAGAACGTCGCGGCGGAAGGATCGTCGTGGTAGGCATGCGACGAGCGGAGCCTCGATGACGGCTGATTACCTTGTGGCCAAATGCATTACGGTGACTCGATCGCGCGTCGCACTGGCCGAGGTGCTGCTCACCGACGGCGGGGACCGCTGGGACGCGCTTGGGTCACACACTCCGAGCGGCCGGGCACTGGCAGTCGGGCCGTCGGCTACCTAACGTCGAACTCGCACATCCACATAGCAAAGAAGGGACGTCATGTCCGAGACAGCGATGATCCGATGCGGCACCGTCGAACGTACTCACGCGGAACTCGCCGAACGGGCGGCGCGCATCAGCACGGGGTTGGGGGCGCTCGGGGTGGTCCCAGGTGACAACGTCGCGCTGGTCATGGCCAACTCGGTGGACTTCTTGGAGGTCAGCGCTGGCATCGCGGCAGTCGGGGCAAACCCCGTGCCCGTCAACTGGCACTGGCGCCGCGAGGAGATCGGCTACCTGCTCGACAACAGTGGGAGTCGCGTCGTCTTCGCCCACGCCGACTTCCTCGCCACCGTGGCGCAGGCCGCCGGAGACGCCGTCGAAGTGATCGAGATCGCCTCTGGCCACACGGCACTTTCTGGCTCCCACCGGGAGTACGAATCCTGGCTAGCGGGAATCGAACCTCGTGGTGACACTGCGGATGCGGCGGCCGGACTCGGCACCATCTACACCTCCGGTACCACCGGCAAGCCGAAGGGGATCGTGCGCGAATCGGTTAGTGCCGAGTCGATGTCGACGATGGCGACAGCCATGATGACGCGAATGGGTCTGGCCCCGGGCGCCCGGACGATCATCCCCGCCCCCCTCTATCACACGGCGCCAAATACGATGGGCACCTTCGCCGTTCGGCTCGGTATGGATACCACCATCCTGCCGCGGTTCGATCCCGAAGAGTTCCTGGCCGCCGTTCAACGACATCGCGTCGAGCAGGTCCAGATGGTGCCCACCATGTTCACCCGACTGCTGCGACTGCCCCGCGAGGTGCGTGATTCCTACGACTTGTCCTCGCTGCGGTCGGTAGTGCACTCCGCGGCACCCTGCCCCAGACACGTCAAAGAAGAGATGATCGACTGGCTCGGCCCCATCGTCTCCGAGTACTACGGCGGCTCGGAGACTGGGCCCATCGTGTGGTGCACCGCCGAAGAATGGCTGGCCCACCCGGGCACCGTCGGCGCGCCTGCCGACGGTGCTGCAGTTCGCATCGTCGACTCCGATGGGCGCGAGGCAGCCACCGGCGAGGTCGGGGTGATCTATCTCAAGCCCGCCGACTACTGGCCCGGGTTCACGTACCTCGGCGATGAGGAGAAGCGACGCGACATGGAACTCGACGGCTTCGTCACGGTCGGGGACATGGGTCGCGTCGACGCGGACGGCTATCTATACCTGACGGACCGGGCCAGCGACATGGTGATCTCCGGTGGAGTCAACATCTACCCAGCCGAAACCGAAGCCGTGCTGTCCGAATTGCCGGGCGTGCGCGACTGCGCGGTATTCGGAATCCCCGACGAGGAGTACGGCGAGACCCTCGCCGCCCACATCGAGGCCTACGCAGCCGCTGGTCTGACCGAGGACGACGTCCGCACGTTCCTGCGCAGCAGGCTCGCCGGGTTCAAGGTCCCCAAGGTCATCGTGTTCGATGACGCCCTGCCACGCGAGGAATCCGGAAAACTCTTCAAACGCCGCATCCGCGACACCTACTGGCAGAACACGGCGACGAAGATCTGAGCCGCCAGCGCTCCACCCGGTGATTCAACCAAGGCAACATTCGGCAATGCTGTCGTGAACTACCATTCATGGACGCGGGCATGAAACTGGTTGCTGTTGCACAACTTTAGGCTGGCGAATGGGCGAGATGGCATTCCCTGTCAAGTGACGAAACGCCAGTATGGATACCGCTGAGGCGAACCAAGGACAACCGCGCTATCGATCTGACGGCTCAGACGTTCACTGCAATGGCTCGGGCGTGAAGGTGACGTCGACATCGCCCACGGTCATCGTCACCTGACCTTCCATCACCATCACCTGCGCCGCGACTCGTCGATCGACGGTCTGGGCCAGCTGCTGCACCGGTGCGTGCGGTATCTGCACCACCGACAGGTTCGACAGCCCCGACACTTTGGGTCCCACGGTGCGCCACCAGGTGGGCACGCCGGCGGCGAACGGAAACAGCAGCACCTGGTCGGCCTGGCCTGCCGCCTTGCCCAAGGCGCGATCATCGGGCTGGCCCACGTTGATCCACTCCAGGATGCGGCCCGTGTAGTCCGCGAGCCGTAGGTCCGGTACACCAGGGGTGGACAGGCCCGCCCCGAACGCCAACTCACCGTCGACGTCACTGAGCCGGTGAGCGCGCAGCCCAAACGCCAACAACCGCACCACCATCCGCTCATCGGTCTCACTGG
>NZ_JAEMTA010000084.1 GCF_016462545.1 Mycolicibacterium sp.
TTACCCGTCACACGCTTTCGAGGCGTGCTCCTTAGGCCGCTCGGACACGCCACCGTCGGGCAGCCTACCGGGAACCCCCGCACCGCCCCTAATCGCCGTCGAGCGCACCGTCGCCGCGGGATGTCGATGGCTCCTTCGCAGTGGCCGCACGCTCGGCGCGGAAGAACTCCGTCAGCGGCGCTGCGCACTCGTCGGCCAACACCCCGCCCCGCACCTCTGGCCGGTGCGCGAGCCTGCGGTCGCGCACCACGTCCCACAGCGAGCCCACCGCACCCGTCTTCGGTTCCCACGCGCCGAACACCACCCGGGCGACGCGCGCCATCACCAACGCGCCCGCGCACATCGTGCACGGCTCCACGGTGACCGCCAGCGTCGCGCCTTCCAGCCGCCAGCCGTCACCCAGGACCCGGGCTGCTGCCCGCAGTGCCAGGATTTCTGCGTGCGCCGTCGGATCGCCAAGGGCCTCACGGGCATTCGCCGCTCGCGCCAGCTCGGTGCCGTCGGAACCGAGAACGACGGCGCCGATGGGCACGTCGCGAGGGCCGACCGCGGAGGCAGCCTCGAGCGCGAGGCGGATCAGGTGTTCGTCGCCCAAGGCATTAGCGGTCGAGCTTGTCGAGGATCGCCGACATCTCGTCGCCGAAACCCATCTCCTGGGCGATGCGTGAGAGTTGCTCGTCGGCGTAGTCGTCTTCGGAGAGGATGATGCTCAGGACGCCCTCGGACAGGCCGATGTCGGACAGCACGCCGATGTCACCCTCCTCGAACGGGTCCTCGTCCTCCAGGTCGTCGGGGTCGATGTCCGCGTCGAGCTTCTCGAGCACCTGCCGGGCAATGTCGTAGTCCACGGCCGCGGTCGCATCCGACAGGAACAACCGTGCACCGGCGGGTGCGGGCCGCACGATCACGAAGAACTCGTCGTCGACGTCGAGCAGCCCGAACACGGCCCCGGCACTGCGCAGCTCTCTCAGCTCGGTCTCGGCTGCCGTCAGGCTGGTCAACGCGCTGCTGCGCAACGCCGAACACCGCCACTTGCCGTCCTCGCGAACGACTGCGACACCGAATCCGTCCGGGAGATCTGCGGCCCCGTTCTGCGCCTGCGCTCGCTGTGCTCCCATGAAAGTCACGGTAGTCCCAGATCACGCGCTTTGACCAGCGATCACGATCACGATCACGCCTGACACTCACGCGGCGCAGCCGATGTGTCAACCTTGCTGAGTGTCGCTACCGGTGTGCGTCCTGGGCCTTGGGCTGATCGGCGGATCGTTGCTGCGAGCGGCCACGGTTGCCGGGCGCGAGGCCTTCGGTTACAACCGCTCGATCGACGGCGTGCAGGCCGCCCGCTTCGACGGGTTCGACGCCACCGCCGACCTCACCGAGGCTCTGGAGCGGGCTGCGGCGACGAACGCGTTGATCGTGCTCGCCGTCCCGATGCCTGCCCTGCCCAGCATGCTGGAGCAGGTGCGTACGACGGCGCCGAACTGTCCCCTCACCGACGTGACGAGCGTGAAAGTGGCGGTGCTGCAAGCCGTTCGGGACCATGGTCTGCTCGACCGCTTCGTCGGGGGGCACCCGATGACCGGCACCGCACACTCCGGCTGGGCCGCGGGGGATGAGAAGCTGTTCGTCGGCGCACCCTGGGTGCTCAGCGTCGACGACCACGTCGACCCGACGGTGTGGGCCGAGGTCATGCACCTCGCGCTCGACTGCGGGAGCGTCGTCGTCCCCGCGCGCTCCGACGAACACGACGCGGCGGCCGCCGCCATCTCGCACCTGCCGCACCTGCTCGCCGAGACCCTGGCCGCCACCGCCGCCGACGTCCCGCTGGCGTTCGCACTGGCTGCGGGGTCGTTTCGGGACGGCACCCGGGTGGCCGCCACCGCGCCCGACCTGGTGCGCGCGATGTGTGAGGCGAACTCCGGCCCGCTGGGTGCCGTGCTGGGCCGCGCGATCGACCTACTGACGCAGGCCCGCGACGACCTGGCGGGCACGGGATCCGTCGCCGCACTCGTCGCGGCGGGACACGAGGCGCGGGTGAGGTACGACGACTTCGAGCGACCGCCGATCTCCACGATCACCGTCGGTGAGGACGGCTGGCGTCAGGACCTCGCTGTCGCGGGACGTGCCGGTGCGGTGCTCAGATCCGCTCTGCAAGTCCGGGATAGTCGAGGATGAACCCGTCGTCGTCGACCGTGATCGTGGTCTCGGCGACGGGCGACTTCAGCTTGATGGACTTCGGCGCGGTCCGGTCGGCTTCGTAGTCGATGGTCGCGGTCTCCACCGTCAGCTCCGGCAGGCGCACGTAGACCACGGGCAGCGAAATCGACTCGGCTCGCTGATGGAGACCGGTGCGGCGGATCGGCAGCGCGTTGAAGAACGGGCTGTAGATCACGTCGACGTCGAGAGCCCCGCCGTACGGCAGGCGCATGCCCTGATTCTGCTTGTCCTGCACCAGCCACATGTTCTCTTCGTCGCGGGCGATGCTGAGTTGGCGTTCCCGTTCGGCCAGCGTGACCGTCAGCGACAGGCGCTTGGTGGCGCCACTGTCGTCGGTGACCAGGTCATAGGACGCGCTGAATGCCGGATGTGACGGCGTGGCGGCGGCCACGATCCGGCCGTATGCCTTTATCCGATTGCCCGACAGCTGGACCCGCACCGACTCCATGCGGGGCACGTCGTGCGCGCGCCACGTCAGGATTGCCGGCCAGTTGTCCTGCGACTCAGAGCGGTCTGCTTCACTCATGCCCCTACCGTAGGCGACGGCCCCCGTGCTTCGTAGCCGCCTTGGGAAAGACCGCCAGATCGTGACGTGGAGCCCGACTCCAACGCGACCTCATCGCCGAGGAACGGCTGCGGCATCCGACGGAATCGGTCAGTGCCCGGCTCCGAGAGCCACACCGCGAACGCGAGGGCGGCATCCAGGATCAGCGCCAGCGCGGTCACGACGAGCGCACCCACCAGCGCGAGATAGAACTGGCGCACCTTGATGCCGTCGATCAGGTAGCGGCCCAGCCCGCCAAGGCTGGCGTACGCCGCCACCGTCGCCGTCGCGACGATCTGCAGCGTCGCGGTGCGGACCCCGCTGAGAATCAGCGGCATCGCGTTCGGCACCTCGACCCGCAACAGGACCCTGCGCTCCGTCATCCCCATCGACCGTGCGGCGTCCACCACCGCCCGGTCCACGTTGGCGATCCCCGAGTAGGTGCCGGCGAGCATGGGCGGGATGCCCAGCAGCATGAGCGCGACCGTCGGCGGTACCAGCCCGAGACCCCACAGCAGCACGCCGAGGAGCAGGACGCCGAGGGTCGGGAGTGCCCGCAGGGCGTTCACCCCGCCGACGACGACGAACGTCCCCCGACCGGTGTGCCCGACGATCATGCCGATGGGGATCGCGATCAGAGCCGAGAAGACCAGCGCCACGGCCGTGTACTGGAGGTGCTCCAGGATTCGCATGGTCAGGCCCGCGGGCCCACCCCAGTTCTCGGCGGTGAAGATGTAGGCCAACGCCTGATGCAGAAAGTTCATCGCGCACCGGCCTTCTCGCGGCGACCGGTGCGTATCCACGGTGTCGCGGCCTTGCCTGCGAACATGATCAACGTGTCGACGACGATCGCGAGCACGAAGATGGCGATGATGCCCGCCACGATCTGATCACTCTTGTTGGCCTGGTATCCCTCGGTGAACCAGGTGCCCAGGCCGCCGATGCCGATCACCGAACCGACCGACACCATCGAGATGTTGGTGACGGCGACGACCCGAAGGCTTGCCACGAGCACCGGAATGGCCAGCGGTAGTTCCACTTTGAGCACTCTGGTCAGCGGCTTGTAACCGACGGCGCTGGCGGCGTCGAGCACGGCGGGCGGTACCGCGTCGAGCGCTTCGGGCACCGCGCGCACCAGGAGCGCGACCGTGTACAGCGTCAACGCGACGATGACGTTGGCCTGATCCAGGATTCGCGTGGGGATGACCAGCGGCAGCACCACGAACAGCGCCAGCGACGGGATGGTGAAGATGATGCTCGCCGTGATGGTCGTGATCCGCCTCAGCGCGGTCTTGCGCTGGATCAACGTGCCCAGCGGTACCGCGATCAGCAGGCCGAGCACCAGCGGAAGCAACGACAGCCACAGGTGGATGAGCGTCAACTGCCCGGCCTTGTCGAGGTGCGTGAAGAGGTATTGCACCTACGTGGTCTTCCGCTTGGTCTTAAGCGCAGCGATCACGTCGTCGGCCTTGATCCCGCCGATGACCTGCTTTCGGTCGTCCACGGCGACCCCGAGACCCGCGGGCGAGGACAGCGCGGCGTCCAGGGCCAACCGCATGGTCCCGTTCGGGAGGAACAGCGAGCCGCCTGCAATGGTGCTGTCGTACAACGACTTTCCCTGCCGATGCAGGCCTACGCCACTGTTGTCTATCCAAGCGTACGGCGAGCCGTCGGGCCTCGTGACCAGCGCCCAGTCGCCAGGAGCGAGGTCCAGCGCGTCGACGCCCGCCTCCTCCACCGTCCTGATGTCGTGCAGCGGCAGACCCGTGCCCGGGGAGAACTGCAGACCGCGGTAACCGCGGTCGGCTCCGATGAAGCCGGCCACGAAGTCGTTGGCGGGATTCGACAGCAGGCGCCGCGGCGCGTCGTACTGCTGGAGCACCCCGCCGCGGCCGAACACCGCGACCTTTTCGCCGAGCTTGAGCGCCTCGTCGATGTCGTGGGTGACGAAGACGATGGTCTTGCGCAATTCGCTTTGCAGCCGCAGGATTTCGACTTGGAGCTCTTCGCGGACCACCGGGTCGACGGCGCTGAACGGCTCATCCATCAGCAGGATGGGCGGATCGGCGGCCAGCGCCCGGGCCACCCCGACGCGCTGCTGCTGACCGCCGGACAGCTGCGCCGGGTAGCGGTTCGCCATCTTCGGGTCGAGCCCGACGCGCTCCATCACCCCGAGCGCGGCCTTGCGGGCCGTGCGGCGGGATTCACCCTTGAGCACGGGCACGGTCGCGATGTTGTCGATGACCTTGAGGTGCGGCATCAGCCCGGCGCTCTGAATGACGTAGCCGATGCCCAGTCGCAGCTTGACCGGATCGACCTTCGTCACGTCCTGTCCGTCGACGGTGAGCACGCCCGACGTCGGATCGATCATTCGGTTGATCATCCGCATCGACGTCGTCTTGCCACATCCCGACGGGCCCACGAACACGGCGAGCGTGCCGTCGGGTACCTCGAGGGTGAGATCGTCGACGGCGACGGTGCCGTCCGGATACTTCTTGGTCACTCCGTCGAACGTGATCATTCGCGCCCTATCCCTGAACCGGCTTGTCGAACCCGTTGTCCTTGACCCACTTGCTGGCCGCCTGGTCGGGGTCGATCCCGCCGTTGCCCGACGTTGCGGTGTTCATCTCGATGAGCGCCTCGGTGGTCAACTTGGCCGACACCGCGTCGAGCACCGTCTTGAGTTGATCCGACATCTTCTGCGAGGCGACGAGCGGCACGACGTTGGCCGCCAGGAAGTTGTTCTTCGGATCCTGCAGCGGCACCAGGTTGTTCTGGCGAATCGCCGGCGAGGTGCTGAAGATGTCCGCGGCGGTGATCCTGCCCTCGACGAGTTCGCGAACGGTGGCAGGTCCGCCGCCGTCGCTGATCGCGATGAAGTTGCCCGGTGCGATCTTCAATCCGTAGGCCGCCTCGAGACCCGGCAGCCCTTCCTTGCGGCTCTGAAACTCCGATGGCGCGCCGAACTTCACCTCGGGTGAATACCGTGCGAGATCGGCGATGGTCTTCAGATTCCACTTCTGGGCCGTCTCTGCGGTGACGGCGACGGTGTCCTGATCGTTGGCCGCCGACGGCGTCAGGATCGAGAGGCCGCCGGGCAGGACCCTGGTCAGCGCCAGCTCCACCGAGTCGGGCGAGGTGGCCTTGGTCTTGGGGTCGAAGTACTGCAACAGGCTGCCGGTGTACTCGGGGATCAGGTCGATCGAATGGTCCTGGACGGCGGGCACGTATGCCTCACGGCTGCCGATGTTGAACTTCCTGCTGACCTCGAAACCGTTGGCCTCCAACGCCTGTGCGTAGATCTCGGCGATGATCGTCGACTCCGTGAAGTCCGCCGACCCGATCGCGATCGTCTTCAGATCACCCGATGTCTCACCGCCGCCCAGCGGGTTGGAACTGCCGCACGCGGCGGTCGACAGGGACAGGATCGCGGCCACTACGGCCAATGTTCTTCTGCGCTTGGATCGTCGTGCGGAGTTCACCGGGGAGTCCTTTCGGCGTCACATGCCTCGTGCGAGGTTAACCAGCTTGCCGACATGTCGCTCGGCTTTAGCTGGTCATTACCCAGTACCGCTAGTTTCCAACTCGACGAAAAGGGGCAAGGATGTGCCCATGAGCACCGACCCTCAGTTTCCGCCCGTCGAATCGAGCCAACCCGGCCCGGTGAAGCCGGTCGAGCCCGTGCCCCCGACTGTCGAGCCGTCGACGCCCGAGAACGCCGTCCACTTCACCAGGGCCGCGGCCCTGTGGTCGGCGCTGATCGTCGGCTTCCTCGTCCTCATCGTGCTGCTGATCTTCATCGCACAGAACACCGATTCGGGGACGTTCCACTTCCTGGGCTGGTCGTGGAGCCTGCCGCTCGGCGTCGCGCTGTTGGCCGCAGCAGTGCTCGGCGGTCTCATCACGACGCTCGCCGGCATCGTGCGCATCGTGCAGTTGCGACGCGCGGCCAAGAAGAACTACAAGGCTGCGCTGCGGTAGCGCAGCACCCTAACCCAGCTCGGCCAGGCCCGCCGCGATCAGAGGCGCGACGGCCTCCCCCACCTCGTCGCCGTACTCGGTGCCGCCACCCATCCGATCGCGATACTGGATCCCCGCGGCGATGATGGCCAGCTTGAAGTACGCCAGCGCCATGTAGAAATCCCAGTGGTCCAGCGGTTGCCCAGCCGCGACCGAATACCGTTGCGCCAGTTGGTCGGCCGCCGGGATCTGGGACGACGACCATGCCGAATCGGCGTGCACCATGTTGAACATCGGATGCCGGTACACGCACATCAGCGCGGCGTCGCTGAGGGGGTCACCGAGCGTCGACATCTCCCAGTCGAGCACCGCCCGCACCACGGTCGCGTCCGTCGCGTCGAGCATGGTGTTGTCGATGCGGTAGTCCCCGTGCACGATCGACGTCCGACTCTGCGGCGGCAGTGCTTCGCCCAGCGCCGTGTGCAGTCGCTTCACGTCGGCATCGCGCGGATCGTCGTCGAGGCGCACCAGGTCCCACTGGCCACCCCACCGCCGCACCTGGCGCTCGAGATAGCCCGTCGGCTTGCCGAAGTCACCGAGACCAACGGCCTCCGGATCCAGGGCGTGCAGGTCGGCCAGCACCTTGATGAGGGAGTCGACGCAGGCGTCGATGGTGCTCTGGTCACCCAGCGCGGCGAGCTCCGCGGAGTAACGGACGATGCGACCCGGCACGAAGTCGACCATCTGGAACGGAGCTCCGAGCACGGAGTCGTCATTGCGCATCGTCACGGCGTGAGCGACGGGCACCTCGGTGTCCTCGAGCGCCGCGACCACCTTGTACTCGCGAGCCATGTCGTGTGCCGATGGCGTCAGTCCGTGCAGCGGCGGCCGTCGCAGCACCCACTTGGAGACGTCGTCGAAGACCAGGAACGTCAGGTTGGACCGGCCGCCCGCGATGAGTTCACCGCGCAGTTCACCGTCGCGCGGGATGCCGATCGAGCGCAGGTGCCGATCGAGTGCACCGAGGTCCAATCCGTCCAGTGTCGAAGTCACCGGACTTGTCTACCACCGCAGGTTTCGCGGCAGCAGATCCCATACGTGTTCCGTACCGTTCACCGACGCGACGCCGAGTCCTCCCGTGCGGGACTTCAGCAGCCGCGTCACGCCCGCGTAGTCGACCTGAACGCACAGCAGCCGTTCGGTCTTCATGATGCTGTGCACCATGGCGTTGATGACACCGCCGTGGCTGAACACCGCCACCGTCTCGTCGTGCCCGGCGGCCCCGACCACGTCGTCGATGCCCGCACGGACGCGGGTGATGAAGGCGGCCTCGTCCACCTCGCCCGGCAGATGGCCACTGATGAGGCGCTTCAGGTCCTCCTCGGAGGCCTCTTCGATCGGCGTGTAGTGCGATAGGCCGTAGTCGTACTCGGCCAGTCGCTCGTCGACGTCGATCGGCAGACCCAATGCGTCGGCCACCGGCTGGCCGGTCTGGATCGCCCGGCGCTGCGGGCTGCTCACCAAGCGGCTGACGGGGAAGCGGCTCAGCGCGGCGGGCAGTCGCCTCGCCTGCTCGATGCCCTCGGCGGACAGGTCGGGATCCGAACCCTCACCGGGCTCGCTGCGAAGTGGTAGCGCATGTCGGACCAATAGCAGTTGCACCGTGACACCATATTGCTCGTGCGCGCCTTCGCTTGTCCTGTGTGCAGCGAGTTCGCCGCGTTCGACGGCGATCGGTGCGCAACCTGTCAGACCATTCTTGGCTTTCACCTGCCGACGAAGTCGATGGTGGCCCTCGTCGACGGGGCGGCGGTGCTCGACGGGCAACGGTGGGTGCGCTGCACCCAGCACGCGTCGCTGGGCTGCAACTGGCTGGCCGACGAGGAGCACGACGAGTTCAAGAAGCGCGGCCGCTGCCTCGCGGACTCGTTGATCCGCCGCGAACCCGCGGCGGACGACACCCTCGCGCGGGAGAAGTTGGTGCCCACCGCGGCGGCGCTTCGCAGGCTCGTCTATCAGCTCGACGACATCGGCCTGCCCGTCGATCCGTTCTGGCGTCGCGACGGCGGGCTGGCGTTCGATCTGCTGTCGAGCTACACCACCGGCGAGAAGGTCGTCATCGGCCACGCCGGTGGTGTCATCACCATCGACGTGGTGGAGTCGCTGGACGACTACCGCGAGTCGCTGCGGGTCGAACTCGGCGAGCCGTACCGCACGATGCTCGGCCACTTCCGCCACGAGGTGGGCCATTACTACCAAAATGTGCTCGTCGAAACCGGCTCTGGCGCAACGACGTATCTCGCGGACTGTCGCTCGCTCTTCGGTGACGAGCGGGCGAGTTACTCCGATTCGATTTCGCGGCACTACCGCTCCGGCGCGCCTGCCGGCTGGGGCGAGTCGTTC
The DNA here is from genome assembly GCF_016462545.1 of Mycolicibacterium sp. Lineage (GTDB taxonomy): Bacteria > Actinomycetota > Actinomycetes > Mycobacteriales > Mycobacteriaceae > Mycobacterium. The sequence continues at coordinate 9,125 of NZ_JAEMTA010000084.1, forward strand.
ATCTCGGAGTACGCCACCATGCACCCGTGGGAGGACTTCGCCGAGTGCTTCGCCCACTACCTGCACATCGCCGACACCATCGACACCAGCCGTGAGGCGGGCATGGTGCTACTCGCGGAACGGGTCCGCTTCGCGGCGCCCCGCGACATCGTGCCGCTCGAGAGCTACGCGGATCAGCCCATCGAGCGAATGCTGTTCGACTGGCGGTGGATGTCGATGTTCTTCAACCGCGTGAACACCGCGATGGGCAAGGGCCCCCTGTATCCGTTCGAGATTCCTCCGGCCGTCGCCGAGAAGCTCGGTTTCGTCCACCGTGTCATTCGCGAGACGGCGCGCGCCGCAAGGGATTAGGAGCAGACACATGGGTTACGGCGATGAGCTGTTCGACCTGACCGACCGCGTGGTGCTGGTCACCGGAGGCAGCCGTGGTTTGGGCCGCGAGATGGCCTTCGCCGCAGCCCGATCGGGTGCCGACGTCGTGATCGCCAGCCGCGATCTCGAGTCGTGTGTCATGACGGCCGAGGAGATCTCGGCGTCGACGGGCCGGACCGCCTTCCCGTATCAGGTCCACGTCGGGCGATGGGATCAGCTCGACGGGCTGGTCGATGCCACCTACGACCGCTTCGGCAAGGTCGACGTCCTCGTCAACAACGCGGGCATGTCGCCTCTGTACGAGTCGTTGACGTCGGTGAGCGAGAAGCTCTTCGATGCCGTCGTCAACCTGAACCTGAAGGGTCCGTTCCGACTCTCGGCGCTCGTCGGCGAGCGGATGGTCGCGGCCGGCGGCGGCTCGATCATCAACGTCAGCACCAGCGGATCCCGGCGACCGGACCAGCACATGCTGCCCTACGCGGCGTCGAAGGCGGGGCTCAACGCCCTGACCGAGGGTTTGGCGCTGGCCTACGGCCCCACGGTCCGGGTGAACACCCTGATGCCGGGACCCTTCCTCACCGACGTCAGCAAGGCGTGGGACCTCGAGGCCACCCAAGCCGGAGTGCAGGGGTTCGCGCTCAAGCGGCTGGGCAATCCGCCCGAGATCATCGGCGCCGCATTGTTCTTGATGTCGGATGCCTCGAGCTATACGAGCGGATCGATCGTCCGGGTCGACGGCGGCATGCCCTAGCTCCCTCGGCGATTTGTGCACGCGGAGTTGCGCTGATCGCAACTCCGCGTGCACAAATCGCGCTAGGGGGGTGGGCGCTAGGGGGTGACGATGTTGAAGCTGGGGTTGGGTTTGTCGAGGACGCCCAGGAGCTTCGACATAGCGGTGGCGTCACCCGCGACGTCCATCCCCGGCGACGAAGTGTCCCCCGCCGCGAACGTCAACAGCCGCAGCTTGTTCGCCACCGTGACCGTTGCCGTTGCGGTGGCCGAATCCGCAGATACCCTGCGGTACACCAGGACTCCGTTGCGCAGCGCGAGCCGGTAGTTGGTGTCGACGTCGGCGAACGTCACGTCGATGGCGAGGTCGAGGTCCCAGGCCTTGGGCCCGTTGATGCTGATCGCGAAGCTGTCGAACATCTGCTCCGGTGTCAACTGAGACACCAGCGACAGCGAGGTCGTCTGGACGGGGGTGCCGAAGTTTCCCTCCCGCAGCTCGGTGGCGCCGGCGAGGAAGAAGTTGCGCCAGGTGGCGTTCTCCGCACCGTAGGCCATCTGCTCGAGGGTGTCGGCGTACAGCGTCCTGGCGCCCTCGTGATTCTCGTCGGTGAAGATCGCATGGTCGAGTAGCGTTGCTGCCCAACGGAAGTCGCCCTCGTCAAAGGCAGCCTGTGCAGTCGCAACCACGCTGTCGAGGCCGCCCATCGCCGCGACATAGCGGGGCCCGATCGCCTCCGGCGGATGCTGCCACAGCCGCGCCGGGTTGCCGTCGAACCACCCCATGTAGCGCTGATAGACGGCCTTGACGTTGTGGCTGACCGACCCGTAGTAGCCGTGGGTGTGCCACGCGTCGTGCAGGGCGGGTGGCATCCGAAATCCCTCGGCGATCTCGATGCCGGTGTACCCCTGGTTGATCAACCGCAGCGTCTGGTCGTGCAGATAGGCGTAGAGATCCCGCTGCAGGGAGAGGAATTCGACGATGCGCTCCTCACCCCAGGTCGGCCAGTGGTGCGACGCGAACACCACGTCGGTCCGGTCGGCGAACTTTTCGATCGCCTCGGTGAGGTAGCCCGACCAGCCGTGCGGATCGCGCACCAGCGCACCCCGCAGCGTCAACAGGTTGTGCAGGTTGTGGGTCGCGTTCTCGGCCATGCACAGCGCCCGATAGCGCGGGAAGTAGAAGTGCATCTCGGCCGGCGCCTCGGTGCCCGGCGCCATCTGGAACTCGATCTCGACGCCGTCGACGGTGTGCGTCTCACCGGTCGTCGCGATGTCGACGGTCGGCACGATGATCGCCACCTCACCGGTGGACGGCGTCTGCCCGAGGCCGCAGCCGACCTGGCCCTGCGGACCGCGCGCCAGCACGGTGCCGTACATGTAGGCGGCCCGCCTCGTCATCGCGGTGCCTGCATAGACGTTCTCCTGCACCGCGTGCTCGATGAAACCCTCGGGCGCGATCACCGCAACCCTGCCCGCGTCGACATCGGCCTGAGTGGTCACCCCGAGCACGCCACCGAAGTGGTCGACGTGGCTGTGGGTGTAGATGACCGCGACGACGGGCCGGTCCCCGCGGTGCGCGCGGTAGAGCCCCAGCGCCGCGGCGGCCGTCTCGGTGGACACCAGCGGATCGATGACGATGACCCCCGTGTCGCCCTCGATGAAGCTGACGTTGGACAGGTCGAGTCCGCGGACCTGGTACACACCCTCGACCACTTCGTAGAGCCCCTGTTTGGCGGCCAGCGTCGACTGCCGCCACAGGCTGGGGTGCACCGAGGTGGGCGCGTCACCGGTCAGGAATCCGTAGACGTCGTTGTCCCACACCACGCGTCCGTCGGCGGCCTTCACCACGCACGGCTCGAGTGCTGCGATGAATCCGCGGTCGGCGTCGGCGAAGTCGCGGGTGTCGGCGAACGGAAAGCCCTCGAGGTGCTCGGCGTGGGCAGACTCGATGACGGCGGTGGGGGGCTTCTGATCCATGCCGAAGAGCGTGCCATCAACGCACCCTCGTCGGAGCCGATCGAGACGACTCGGAGATGGTTGACTGTGGCGATGAGCGCAACCCCTGGCAAGGGCGCGATCACCATCTCCGGTGCGACCGCCATCGGCGTCGGGGGGATGATGGGCGCCGGCCTCTATACGCTCCTGGGCCTGGCCTCGACCACGGCCGGGGTGTGGCTGCCCGCCGCGTTCCTCGTCGGGGGTGCCGTCTCCGTCTTCAGTGTCTACTCCTACGCGAAACTCGGCGTCACCTATCCCAGCCGCGGCGGCGCCGCCCAGTTCCTGATCCGATGCTTCGGCGATGGAGTGATCGCGGGCGGGCTCAACGTATTTCAGTTCCTCGGCTGGATCATCGCGATGGCGCTCTACTGTGCGGGGTTCGCGGGCTACGTCCGGGCGCTGCTGCCCTGGGAGACTCCGGCATGGTCGGACAAGGTGATCGGCATCGTGCTGATCATCTCGATCGTGCTGATCAACATGGTGGGCTCCAAGCTGGTGGGTCGATCCGAATTATTCGTCGTCACCATCGAATTGGCGATCCTCGCCGTGTTCGCCGTGTTCGGCGCGATGAAGGCCGATCCCGCCCGGTTGTCCGAGAACGGTGACCAGCACTGGCTCGGCGTCCTGTTCGCAGCCGGCCTGCTGTACGTCACCTTCGAAGGCTTCGGGGTGGTCACCAATTCGGCCGGTGACATGGCGAACCCCGCCACGGAGTTGCCGCGCGCGATGTTCGCCGCCCTCGGCATCGTCGTGGTGGTCTACGTGGTGATCAGCACCATCGCGGTGATGACGCTCAGCCTGCCGTCGATGGACGCCAACCAGGGTCACGTGCTGTCGGAGGCGGGGGCCGCAGCGTTGGGTCACGTCGGGTTCGTCGTGATCGGCGTCGCTGCTCTGCTGGCCACCGCCTCCGGGGTCAACGCCACGATGTTCGGTGACGCCAACCTCGCCTACGTGGTCGCCAAGTCCGGAGAATTGCCAAGGGATTTCACGCGTGGTGTGTGGCGCGGCGGCAACGTCGGCCTCGTGGTCGCGGCGGTGCTGACGGCGCTGTTCGTGGTGTTCTTCCCCTTGGCGGCGGTCGGCTCGATGGCCAGCCTCGCCTTCCTGATCGTCTACGGCGCCGTCAGTGCCGGGCACCTCCGCGTATACCGCGAGACCGGAGCCAAACGGTGGCTGCTGGTGCTCGCCGTCGTCCTGAACGCGGCGCTGTTCCTCCTCCTGCTGGGCTACACGATCCACACCGGCCCGGCGAGCACGTGGATCACCCTGCTGGCCGCGCTGGCACTGAGTTTCGTGTTCGAAGTGGTCTACCGCAGGCGGACCGGTCGCACCCTGAAGATCCAGTCGACCCGGCAGTCAGGCCCCTAGCGGCTGGCGCGTCGGAGACGTCGTCAGACGCGGTGCAGCTCCACGTCGGAGAGGACCGACTCGCGGACCGTCGCCGTCATGTACGTGCAGAACGGTTGCCTGCGGCGGTCGGTGGGCGAGCCAGGGTTCAGCAGCCGCAATCCCGTGGCCGCCGTGGTGTCCCATGGGATGTGGCTGTGCCCGAACACGAGAACGTCGACGTCGGGGTACAACGCCGCCATCCGCTGCTCGCGACGCGCCGAGGCACCGGTCTCGTGCACGACGGTGAAGCGCACTCCCTCGAGCTCGACGTCGGCCCGCTCGGGTAGCCGACGCCGCAGTTCCTCGCCGTCGTTGTTGCCCCAACAGCCCACCAATCGCGTGGCCCTGGCCTGGAGCTCGTCGAGCAGGGGCGGCTCCACCCAGTCGCCCGCGTGGAACACCACGTCGACCCGGGCCACCTGCTCCCACACCGACGCGGGAAGGTCACGCGCCCGCTTCGGCAGATGGGTGTCTGCGATCAACAACAATTCCACTCCACCACGCTAGACGGTGCATGCCAGAGGCTGACAGCACGTTGCTAGTACTCGCCTTCGATGTACGACGTAAGCTGACGACGACCATTGGGGTGTCCCGTGGCATCCGTGACATCCCAGACCACCCCGGGAGGTTCCATGGCCACCTGGTCGCGGCACTGGGTGATCACGCTGACTTCCGCCGGCCTCGCCGTGTTTGCCATCTGGATGCTGGCGGGCTGGGGCGGTGCCGCGGTCACCGATGTGGTCGGCCTCGTCGGTTCGATCCTCAGCGTCGTCTTCGCGATGGGCTGCGGTCTGCGCGCGGCGAGGCATTCCGATGGACGCCAAAGGCTCGCCTGGTCGTGCCTGACGGTGGGGCTCGTCGGCTGGCTGGCCGGTGACCTGGCCACTCTCTACTACCACCTGGTCGGACGCACGTCGGCGGCCGCCGCAACCGTTTTCAGCTTTGGCTACCTCTTGCTGCCGATCAGCGTATGTGCGGGGGCACTGTTCGTCCCCTTCGGCGGCCTGCGCTCCGGCATTCGAGTGCTGCTGAACGGCATGATCACGGCCACCTCGCTGTTCGTGGTCGCCTGGCACTTCGCGCTCCATGATCTGGTCGACGTCGGAAGCCCGCTCCAGTCGTCCATGGCGCTCTCCATCGTCTACGTCTTCACGGACGTCGCCATGGTCACCATCGCCGCGATGTTCCTGGCACGGGCACACCCCGGACTGCGGCTCTCGCCGATCCTGGTGACCGCCGGGTTGGTGGCGATCGCCGCGTCGGACATCGCGTTCCTCGATCTCGGCGCCCGCGCGATGGGACCCAATGCCTTCGTCATCCTGGGTTGGGCGGTCGGCATCTACCTCATCGGACTCAGCGCGCTCGCCTCGCGTCGCGTCGGAGTCCCGCGGATGCCGGCCAGCCCGGCGCCGACGTGGGCGGCGCTCTGGCTGCCGTACGCACCCGTACCCTTCGCGATCGTCCTCGGCGCACGGGAGGTGTTCGCCGGGCACAGCCCAACGATCCTGATCGCCGGTCTCGTCCTGCTCTCCGCCGCACTGGTCAGCCAGTTCCTGCTGCTCGCCGACAACCGTCAGCTGCTGGCCACCGTCTCCGACATTGCCCTACGCGACCAGTTGACGGGTTTGCCCAACCGGACCCTGTTCGCCGATCGACTGGCGCATGCGATGCAACTCCGCGAGCGCAACGGGGCCGCAGTTGGCGTGCTGTTGGCCGATCTCGACGACTTCAAGCTGATCAACGACAGCCTCGGTCACCCCGTCGGCGACGATCTCCTGCGCAGAGTGGGTGACCGCATCCGCGACAGCATCCGCGCCGGCGACACCGTGGCCCGCCTCGGCGGAGACGAGTTCGCCATCCTCGTCGAAGACTCGCCCGCAATCGTCGATCAGATGGCCGAACGCATCGTGCAGGCCTTCGAAGCGCCGTTCATGGCGGCCGGTCGGCCGATCTCCGTGCGGCTGAGCATCGGGTTGGCGACCGCGGTCGGCGACGCCGACGTCTCGGCAGAAGAGTTGTTCAAGCGCGCGGACCTCGCCATGTACTCCGCCAAGCGTGCTCACGTCGGGGCTCGCAGATTCACCCCCGACATGCGGCTCGACGCAACCGAGTTGAATCTGCCCAGTCAGCAGAAGAGGACGGGACGACGCAGCGGGGTTGCGCGCATCCAGTTCTTGGAGGATCTCCGTCGGGCGATCGACGACCGTGTGCTCGATCTGGTCTATCAACCGAAGGTCAGCTTGACGACGGGGCTCGCGGTTGGCGTCGAAGCCTTGCTCCGTTGGCCGCACCCCCAGTTCGGGCTCCTCGAACCCGCCGACTTCCTTCCACTGGTCCGCGAGAACGGGTTGATGGAGGCCGTCACCGACCTCGTCCTCTCCCGCGCCGTCGAGGACGCCGCCAGCTGGCACGCGGCGGGCGTCGAGCTTCCCGTCGCGATCAACGTGTCGGCGCCGTCGCTGAACGACGAGACACTGCCCGCCCGCGTGCTGTCCACGCTCGCCGTCCATGGCTTGTCGCCCGCCTCGCTGACCGTCGAGATCACCGAGGATGTGTTGTTGGCCAGCGTGGTTCGGGCCCGAACCGTGCTCGACGAGCTGCGGGAGTCGGGCATCAGGGTGGCCATCGACGACTTCGGCAGCGGCTACGCGGCGATGACCTACCTCCACGAACTGCCCATCGACGAGATCAAGCTCGACCGGCAGTTCGTCGCACCGATCCTGCACGACGAACGCGCGGCCGCCATCGTGCGCTCCGTGATCGAACTGGCGGAGACGTTCGCAGTGACCAGTGTCGCCGAAGGCGTCGAGGACAAGGCCACCGCCGACCTGCTCGCGTCCTTCGGCTGCCACCTCGCGCAGGGTCACTACTTCAGCCCGCCCGTGCCCGCCGAGGCGATCCGACTCGGTATCGGGCTCTCGGTGCCCGCCGACGGTGTCCCTACGCCGTCAACAACTCGGCCATCTTGGGCATGATCACCTGCAGGCCCTTGAACGGCCGCATCATCACCTTGAACGAGGTGATCCGGTCGTCGTCGTTCCACGCGATCATGTCGATGCCGTTGACGTAGATCCCGTCGATCGTCGCGGCGAACTCCAGGACCGCGGAGCGTTCACCCACCCACTCCTCGACGTAGTGGAAGTCGGTGCCGCCGAACAACTTCGCGGCAGCGCGCAGATATGTCGCAGTCTTGGCGCGACCCTCCTGCGGTGAGAAGACGGCGGGCGAATAGAAGACGGCGTCGTCGTCGAGCAGGGCGTCGAGGACGGCGGGGTCATGACCGCCGTCGATGAAGTGGTGCCAGCGCTCGATCACGGTGGATGTCATGCGCCCATCCTCGCAGTGTCTACGTCCCGGGTGGCGGAATCACCACCGTGTACCCGATGTCCTTGAGGATGCCGCGTTCGATTGGGCTCAAAACCCTGATACCCAACCCAGTGTCCGTCGTCGCGTTCATGATCTGCTGGTTCGCGCCCGTGAAGGTGGCATCGTCCAGGTGCGACATCGAACTGCCGTCCTCCCATGGGTTCGGCGTGTACAGCGGCACGAGCTGCCCGCCGTAGCCGGCAACGGCATTGGCGCCGTCGAAGTACAGCCCGCCGTAGGCGCCCGTCAGATAGGGATCGAAGTCACTGCTCCAGGCGTAGTCGGAACCGATCGGCTTGGTGCCTGCGGCGGTCACCAGGAAGCTGGCGAACAGCGTCCATTCCTTGTCGGTGTTGGACCCGGGCTTGTCCACGTAGGACAGAAAGCCGAAGGAGTGCAACAGCTCGTGCATTGCCGTGGACTTGAAGTCGTAGCTGTTGGCGTCGACGGTGTCGCCGAGCGACCAGGAGTGCGACCAGTTCCAGTTGATCCCGCCATCGGGCGCGGCGCCGTTCGAGTCGACGCCGGTGAGGAGCTTGTTCTGAACGACGGTCTGCCAGTAGCCGGGATTCTGGGAGATCAGATTGCTTCCGGCCGACGCGAGGAGACTCTTGGTCGGATCGTTGATCCCGGTGACGTCGTAGTTGACGACGACCGGGGCGGTCACGAGGAAGTACGCCGACAGGGTGTTCGCCGCCGTTTGCAGTGCTGCGCGGGCGTCGGTCGACCAGTACTCGGCGCCCGTCGTGTAGTTGAACGAGTACTTGATGGCGCCCTGGTTGAACAACGCCCCCGCCCCGGTGCCTGCGCCACGGAACGGATCGACCAGATTGATGTGCAGCCCGCCGTCCTGCGCCACGACGACGAACGAGTCGACGCCGTCGAATCCGGCGCCGGGGGTGTAGGTGAACGTTCCGTCGGAGTTGAGCTGGACGTTGCCCGACTTCGGACCACTGACCAATCGGTACGTGATCGCATCCCCCTCGGGATCGACCGCATCGACGCGCGCGTCCACCGGCGCGCTCGACAGCCCGGTCAGCGTGATGGGAGCGACCGTGGGGGCGAGGTTGAAGACCCCTCGCCGCAACGTCCACAACGTCCCCTCCAGATTCACCTTGAGTGCGTCGGGTACGGGCAACGCGGCGATCCACCCCAGCGATGACGTCGTCCATGCGGTGAGCTGATCGGCGATGAACTGCTTTCGCGGGTCCACTGGCGCCGAGACCTGAAGTGCCCACGGGGTGCCCGGATCGGCCACGGCTGCGGTGGGCACCGGATCCGCCACCTGGGCCGCGGTGTGAGCAGCCACCGGCGAGGCAGCGGTGTGAGCAGCCACCGGCGAGGCAGCGGCCACCGCCGCCACGGACTTCTGCGGTTCGGTCGGCGAGCCGCCGACCGCCGCATTGCTCGGCGACGGAAGGGACACCGCAGAAGATGACGTGGCGGAATCGTGGGTCGGCGCGCTACTCGAGGTGAACGAGCCCTTGTTGGTCTGCGCCGTGACCGTCGTCTTGTCGTCGGCATCAGTCGTAGACGTTGCCGAAGTAGACGTGCTCGACGACGAGGAGGCCGTGGTCGCCGAGGACCCCGCGGGCGGCGACGCAGGCGAGGCCGGCGACCCGCCCGTGCTCTGCCCCTCCGCGACGGTCGCAGGATTCGTCGGCGTACTAGCGGCCGAATCCGAAGTCTCCGAACCGGATTGACTGGCACCAGACGGCGAGGACGTCGCCGAACCGGAGTCGTCGGCCGCGGCGACACCCACCTGCGGGCCGGTCAACGACAGGCCGAACAGTGCCGCGCTCACACCGGCCGACGCCGCACCCACCGCCAGCCAGCGTCGTACGGCGAAGCCTTCCGAGCGACGAGCACGATGCCTGCCGTGGCTGCTAGCCTGACCTCTTGTCACTATCTGACCCCCTCGTTAATTCTTCGGGATCAAGTTATACCGATGGCAGCGAATGCGCATAGCGAATTGCCACCATCGATGTCGACGATTCCTTCCAGCCGATCTGGCTAAACGACACGCCAGCCCGTCGCTACCCAATACGTTGGTCGTCAACGCAATACGTGCGACTGCGGGTTCGGTGGCTAACGCTGTCGTCCGATCGAAGGACGCTTCGAGACATTCATCTTGCGAATGCCCACGCGAAGTAGTTCAGTTGCACTCCAAGGAATGTGGCCATTGCGCGAATTCGACCGATCTCGAGATCGATACCGGCGAGACCCCGCCTCAGCTCGCCGCGTTCGGAAGCAGGGCCGGGCAGTTGCCGTTCGCGTCGGACGCCAGCTCGAAGTGCCACAGCTCGTTGGCGTAGATCCGGCAGAGGCCGAAACGGGAGCCGTTCGCGATGAGCCACTGATCGGCGCCAACCCCGCCGACGTCAACCGCCGCCCCGACGACGTGTTTGGACATCTCCGGGGTCTGGACGTACTCCCGCGCTGCCGCGAAGCTGCCATAGGTCTGCACCGCGTCGTCCAGCAACCGCTGCTGAAACTCCGGCGAACGCCAGCCCGAGGTGATCGTCATGGTGATGCCGGCGGCGGCGGCGGCGGTCGAGGCGTGCTGGATGGCGCTCAACAATGCGGGGTCGAGGCGTCCGACCGCCGGGTCGCCGACGTCGAACGCGGTGAGTGCATCGTCGTCGGGCAGCGCTCCGTTGCCCGGATCGGCGGGCGGATCCATCGCGACGGTGTGGTCGGCGAGGATGATCCGCGGACGTGGTGGATCAGATGGCGCCGCGCCGAGAGCGACGGCAAGCAGCACGCCGATGGTGCCGAGCACCCGCATGGTTCGCCTCCCCAGCTGCGAAGACGTATCGAGTAATTGAGTGCGCCCGAAGGGATTCGAACCCCTAACCTTCTGATCCGTAGTCAGATGCTCTATCCGTTGAGCTACGGGCGC
>NZ_JAEMTA010000085.1 GCF_016462545.1 Mycolicibacterium sp.
AAAGGAAGTGAACTCGGGGAAGTCCGAGTGTCTCACCACAGCCTGACAAAGAGGGGTACGGCACGTTCTCAGAACATACATGCGCACGCACAACACGCGCACGTACTGTTGTTTTCGAGATGCAATGAAGATTGGTGACAAGAGCGTGCTCATTGTCTGACAACATCGATAGCCCTCCTCACTTTCTGACGGCCAGCGATGTTGGCGCCGCCGGTCCACACCGATGAGTTTTGCCGGCCGCCGCGGTCCACAGTTGCATGATGGGAACTATGCCTGCGCGCAGTGGTCACCTGCCGATCAACGGCCTGCACCTTTATCACGAGGTGCATGGCGAGTTCGATACGTCGAAGTTGCCGCCGCTGCTGATCATCCCGGGCGCCTTCATGGCCGCCGACTCGATGACGTCGTGGGTGGACGCCTTCGCGAGCGAGCGCCCGGTGATCGTGTTCGATCAGCAAGGGCACGGCCGCACCCCGGATACCACGCGCCAGATGTCCTACGAGCAATTCGCCGACGATGCTGCGGCGTTGCTGCGTGCCTTGAAGGTCGAGCGCGCCGATGTGATGGGGTACTCGCAGGGCGGCGGTGTCGCGCTGCAACTCGCGATCCGTCACCCATCGCTGGTCAGCAAGCTCGTCTCGCTATCCGCCACCTACCGCAAGGACGGCTGGTACCCATCGGTGTTCGATGCCATCGGGGGGCTCGGCGCCGAGGCTTTTGCCGGCACGCCCGTAGAGAACGCGTTCAAGGCGCACACGCCCGATGCCAAGGCGTTCGATGCCTACCTCGAGAAGATGAAGGTCTTGAACATCGATGACCAGAACATCAGCGACGAACAGATGCGTTCGATTTCTGCGATGACGATGGTCATCGTCGGCGATGCGGATGGCGTGAACCCGGAGCATGCGCTGGCGATGTTCAAGCTACGCGGTGGCGGCGATGTGGAAGCGGCGGCCTCGGGAATGCTGCAGAAGGTTCCGGCCGCGCGTTTGGTGGTGCTGCCGGCGACGTCGCACATTGGGATCTCTGGAGAGTCAGCAGCGCTGGTGCCGATGGTGAGCGCGTTTCTGGATGATGTGCCGCCGACGACGCCGGAACTCTTTCCGCAGGCGCGGGCATAGCCGGAGCGACGTGGAGGAAATGAAGCGTTTCGTGAGACAAACTGAGCCGCAACAGTTGTGAGACAGTTCGCGCAGGCCCAGGTCAGCGGCACCTGTAGATGCAGCTGGATGTGAGAATCTACAAGTGCCACGACCCGCGCCTGAGCATGGATAGGCGCACGCGATCCAGCGAGATCGGGATCGCTTCCATCTCACGTCGGTGTTCGGAAGCGACCGTCACGGCGCTCGCATCGGGACGCGGCATCTACTGGCTGAAACCCATTCTGTGGCAGGGGTATTCGTCGGCTTCTGTCACAGGTGTTGTGCTTGGGCGATGAAGTGGGTTCTGAGCCAGCGGTGGGCGGGATCGTCGGTGCGGCGTGCTCCCCAGAACATCGTTTCGACGATCCTACCGACGTCGATGGGGGAGCGGTAGAGCCGTAGCTGGGCCTGGTCGGCGACCAGGCGGCCGAGTCGTTCCTGCACCAGACACACCAGGGGGGTCCCCTGCAGGAGCATGGGGGCGATGACGAAGGCCTCGGTGCTGACGTCGATGCGAAGCTGCACGCCCTGCTCGCGCAGCCGCAGGTCGACCAGTGGTGGCATCTCACCGGCCATGGCCACGAACGGCAGGCGAGTCATCAGGTCGAGGTCAACGCCTCTGCCGGCATCGTTCTTCTCATGGTCGAGACCGATGATTTCTGCCAGGGCGGGGTTGTCTTGATCGGCTGCCAGGACGAACCGGTCCTGGAATAACGCTTTGCGGGGCAGCCCCTCGAGCTCGCCGGCAAGTTCAAGGGGAAGCATGACCAGGTCCAGCGCGCCGCGGCGCAACGCGTCGCCCATGTTCACCGTGATGGGTACCAGCCGCAGGCGCACCCGAGGCGCCTCGCGTGAAAGTTGGGCGAGCAGTGGCCGCAGGAACACCAGGGCGGCGTAGTCGCTGGTGGCGATGGTGAACGTTTGGCTGTCGGTCGCCGGATCGAACCCCCGCCGGGACGCGGTCGCGGCGGCCAGGGCGTCCATCGCGTCACGCACCGGTTCGATCAGGGATTCGGCGAAGGTGCTCAGCTGGTGGACACGGCCATCGCGGATCAGCAGCGGATCGTCGAAGTGGCGCCGCAACCGGGCCAGTGACGCGCTCATCGCGGGCTGCCCCAACGACAATCGCTCCGCGGCGCGGGTGACGTTGCGCTCCTCCAGCAATGCGTTGAGCGCGGGAATCAGATTGAGGTCGAAGTTGCGCATCGTCACCAGACCTGCACCTCTCCTCATGTATCGACATGACTGATATCAGTCATCGTAAACAATTGTTTCCGCTCATGGGGTCGAGTGCCTAACGTCGATCACACGGCCACCAAGAGCCCAACCACGAAGCCCCACCCGAGAGGAATTATGATGAGCACCAAAGACCCTTCCGCCGAACACCATTCGGTCCTGCTGGCTGGGGCGACGGGAATGCTGGGTAGCCGCATCGCCCACCACCTGCTCGCTCAGCCCGCAGTCAGCGTGCGGCTGCTGGTCCGCGACGGAGCCTCCTCGGACCCCGACAAGAAGCAGACGCTCGCAGCCCTGCAGGCCCGCGGGGCAACCGTCGTCAGCGGCGACGTCACCGACACCGACTCGCTGTCCCGCGCCACCGAGAACATCGACATCGTCGTCTCCGCCGTGCAGGGCGGGCCGGAGATCATCGTCGACGGCCAGATCGCGCTGGCCCGGGCCGCCCGGGAACAGGGGGCCTGGCGGATCCTGCCGTCGGACTTCGCGCTGAACCTGTTCGCCGCCACCCCCGGCGAGCACCCCCTATTCGATCTACGCCGCCAAGCCGACGACGCCATCGCCGAGCTAGGCATCGAGCACGTCCACGTCCTCAACGGAGCGTTCCTGGACGGCATGGTCGACATGGGCTTCGACCACGACGCCCGCACCGTGTCCTACTGGGGCACCGGGGACGACGTGTTCGAAGCCACCACGGTGGAGGACACCGCCCGCTTCACCGCCCGCGCCGCCCTGGACACCGACCTCGTCAGCGGTCCCCTCCCGATCGTCGGGGACCGGGTCAGCCCCCGCGGGATGACCGACATCGTCGAGACCATCACCCGGGCGCGCTACCAGCGTCACAGCCGCGGCAGCGTCGACGAGATACGCGCCCAGCTCGAGGATGCCCGCAGCCGCGGTGACTTCAACACCCAGGTCGGCATGGCCTACGCGCTCTACATGACCAACGGCCAAACCGCGGTCACCGACGCGCAGAACGGTCGCTACCCCGACATCAGCGCCGACACCTTCGGCGACGTCGCCGGGAAAGCCCTCGCCAAGGAACATGCGAGCCCACGCTGACCTGGCGCAACGGCAGACACCGTCACGGTACGACCGACAAGCGCTGCGCACCAACACTCAAGGAGACGGCACATGAACGCGAGCTCGACCAACCCTGCGCGCCAACCGGTGACGGTGGTGATCGCCGGCGCCGCCGGCGACCTGGGCAGACGGATCACCGAACACCTCGTCAAACGGGGGGCATCGGTGCGGGCACTGCAACGCCTCGACGCCTCCGAGGAGGACCGCGAGCGGATCCAGGCACTCGGCGCCACCCCGGTGGGCGTGAACACCTCCGACGTCGGCGCGGTCGCCGACGCCAGTGCGGGCGCGGACTGCGTGGTCTCCGCGCTCAGCGGGCTACGCGAGGTCATCCTGGACCGACAATCGGTGCTCCTCGATGCCGCGGTGCGTGCAGGCACACCAAGGTTCATCTCCTCGGACTTCTGCTCCGATTACACGAAGACCGAGCCGGGGCACAACCGCAACTTCGATCTGCGACGTGAATTCATGGGCCGCGCGGACCGGGCCCCGATCAGCGTGACCTCGGTCATGAACGGCGCATTCATGGACATGCTCGGCGCCGAGATGCCGATCATCCAGCCACGGATACACCGCGTCCTGTACTGGGGCAGCGCTGATCAGCCGCTGGACTTCACCACCCGAGACGACACTGCGGCCTTCACCGCGGCCGTCGCACTGGACAGAACCACCCCGCGCCGGTTGCGCGTCGCCGGCGATACGGTCAGCGCCCGCGACGTCGCCCACCTGATGACCGAGTTGTCGCGACAGACGTACCGCCCGTTGTGGGCGGGCACCGTCGGGGTACTCGCCGCGGCCGCCCGCGCCGCCAAAACCGTTGCACCGCAACGAACAGCGGTGTTCCCCGCGTGGCAGGGCATGCAGTACACCCGCGACATGTTCACCGGCGATGCCCGCCTTCGACCACTCGACAACGACCGTTACCCCGACCTGCGCTGGACCACCCTCCGAGACCGGTTCAGCACCGGGCACCTCCCCAGCAGTCAGTCATGACCGCAGACCGGCAGCAGGGCCACGCACGCCCACAGACGTGCACCACACCACCTGACATTCCGTGCCGACGACGGCGGCGAACGTTGATCCCGGAGTAGCGCAACGAACTACCCGTCACCTGTCCGCCGATCACTGACACACCCATCACTGACACACCCAAACCTCGAGGAGTACCCACCCATGGAGAGCAACGCCTACAACCAGCATGGCGCCCCCGCCGTAGCGCCGTTCGTGATGACCCGCGAGGAGGCGCCCAGCTTCTGGCTCGTCGACTCGCTGTGGACGGTGTTGGCCACCGCCGAGACCACCGGAAACGCGCTCAGTTTGATGGATCAGGTGATGCCCCGCCATAGCGGGCCGCCGCCGCACGTCCACGAGCGGCTGCACGAGTACTTCTACCTTCTCGACGGAGAGATCCGCTTTCAGCTCGGCACCGAACTCATGACCGCCTCCGCCGGGGCGATGGTGTCCGTGCCGCCGAACACCGTGCACGGCTTCGCGATCGTCTCGGAGACGGCGCGGGCGCTGAACTTCTACACACCCGGTCACTTCGTCGAACAGACCACGCACTTCGGGACACCGGCCACCGAGTTGCGGCTGCCCCGCGACGGCGAACAGCGGGCCCTCAGTCCGGACCAAGAAACCGCGTACCTGACCCGATCCGCCGAACTCAACACCCAACGCTGGCTCAGCCCCACCGAGGCCGAGGATCTGCTCGCCGACGAGCGCCACACCCCCGCATCCCACTGACCGGCCGCCCGCGGCCGCGACGCACCTACGAAAAGGACGTTCTCCCATGGATCCCGCACACGAACAGTTCACCGGCAAACACCCGGACTGGACCAAGGGCTGGGCCCTGGCACCTGATGGTGCGCCCGCGTTCTGGAACGTCGGAACCTACTGGCGGCTGCTGTCCACCGAGGCGACCACCGACGGCCGATCCACCACGTTCGAGGAGCTCTGCCCACCCGGCGTCGTGGCCCCACCCCATGTCCACGAGGAAGAAGAAGCGTTCTTCGTCCTCGAAGGCAATCTGGTCTTTCTGCTCGGCGAGCAGGAGATCGAGGCCCCGCCCGGCACCTACATCCACATCGCGCCGGGCACGGTGCACGGCTTTCGCTGCGATTCCGAGGTAGGACGCGTGTTCAACACCCTGGTGCCGGGCGGGTTCGACCACGGCATCAGCGAGCACGGTGTCCCTGCCCCGCGTGTCGTCATGCCCCCACCCGGGACATCAGCGCTGTCGGTGTGGCGCGAGATCGAAGCACTACGACCACGACCGCCCTGGGACGGCAGCACCGACCCCCGATGGCAGATCCGTGCCGCCGACGGACGTCCCACCCCAGCACCAGAACCAAACGAGGAGCGATGATCATGACCACAAAGCCCAACAAGCAAGATCTGACCGAGGAACTGATGACGCTGCTCCGCGGCCCCAGCATGTGTTACATCACGACCCTCATGCCGGACGGTTCCCCGCAGCTGACCCAACTCTGGGTCGACACCGACGGTGAACACATCGTGATCAACACCGTTGAGGGGTTTCAGAAGCTGCGCAATATGCAACGTGACCCGCGCGTCGCCGTCGCCGTGTCCGACCCGGCCACCCCGGTGCGCTTCGTCACCGTACGAGGTCGAGTCATCGACATCACGACCGCGGGCGGAGCCGAGCACATCGAGTCACTCGCACAAAAATACCTCGGTGGCCCGTACCCCTGGTACGGCGGCAGAGACCAGACCCGCGCCATCGTCACCATCAGCATCGACAAAATCCACGCCGAGGGAGCGTGATGGTCCCCCGATCGCTGAGTCGAGTTAGGTTCAAGTGGATTCGCAAGGTCTGTCGCCCACTAGTCCAAGCAAGCGCAATCACCCTCCCCTCCTGAGGGTTAGACGGCAACACGACCAACGAAGGACAGTCACATGAATGTCCCGGGCAACACCATCTTCATTCCAGGCTCCACCAGCGGCATCGGCCTCGCCCTGGCGGTACAACTGCAGGCTAAAGGAAACACCGTCATAATCGGGGGCAGACGCGACGAGTTGCTGCACAGATCGCTGAGGAGCACCCTGCTCTGGACATCGTGCCCATCGACACGACCGACGCGTACAGCATCCAGGCCGCCGCACAACAGGTGCTCGCCAAACACCCGGACCTCAACATTCTGATCACCATGGCCGGCGTCATGCATGTCGAGGCCTGGCACGACCCCGAATCCTTCCTCGAATCTGCAGAAACAGTCGTCACGACGAATGTGCTTGGCCCAATGAGGCTTATCGCCGCATTCATCGAGCACCTACAGGGTCAGCCCGACGCCACCATCATCACCGTGTCCTCCGGCCTGGCATGCGCCCCGCTCAAAGTGACGCCCAGCTACAACGCATCGAAGGCCGCCATCCACATGCTCACCGAGTCAATCCGTCTTCAGCTCGCCGATAGCACCGTCAAACTGTTGGAACTGGAACCACCATCGGTTCGAACCGATCTGCTACCCGGCCAGGCCGACAGCGATTCCGCCATGCCGCTGGACGAATTCGTCACCGAGGTCATCGACATCTTGGACACCCAACCGGACGTCACGGAGATTCAGGTCGAGCGGGTGAAATTCCTGCGCTACGGCGAGGCGCGAGGTGACTACGACGAAGTCGTTGCAACCCTCAACGCGTAAGGCGAGCAACCTCGTCCCGCACTGCCGACGCGCCGGCATCCGAGGCAGCAGATCTTGGCACGACGAAGTCCGGGAAAGCTGGTGCGCCCGTCGTGGCGAGATGCTTGGGGTGGCAGGTTAATTGGTGTCCAGCGTCGGCATCCGTTGAGGGATGAGTCGGCAAAGACCAAGCGAACGAATGGCGTCCGCCGCCACGACGATGCTCGAAAAGGCCGCCGAGGACATCGTCGCCGCACCGAACATCACGATTCTCACACCCCCGTCGTCGCCGGCGATCCAGATGAGGGACCATATGCGGCGCTGACGGGCCAACTTGAGGACCGACGGTGGACCGCCTGCGGTCCACCGGATCCCGATGACCATGTCGACCACCAAGATGACGATCTTCGACATGTGGTTTGCGACTGACCACGACGCCGGCGACAAGATCATGCGGCATCTGTACAACAAGGCTGCGCAGCGTGAGCCCGAGATGATGCGACAGGCGCAGGTGGCCAAGGCGGACAAGGACGCAGAGGCGGCGGGAATGATCGGGTTGTTCGACGTCGGCGAACTCGAACCCGGCGCGCCCGTCGTGCTCCACCTCGACGACGAAGCCCTCGGCGACCAGCCCGCGGCGGGCAAGTCCAGCCAGCCGCGGCTCGTCTTCGACGAGCAGGATGCGCACGGCGCCCTCCCCCTTGTCCTAGATCGTTGCTTCAATACAGACGGTATCCGTGAAGCGCGATGCTCCGACCGGGCTCGCGGGCAGATGTTTCTAGGCAGGTCGATGACGCTCGGGCACGGGCCGAGTCACCGCGGCTGGTGCCGCGGTCGTGGCGTGGTCAACACCGCAGATCGACATACATCGTCTTGTGCATGATGGGCACCTCCCCGGACGGTCTGACGATGGTCTGGCCCGGACGCACCGCCGTGATCGAACAACCGTGCGGGTCGCCTCGAGAGACCGTGGTAACGATGACCTCATAGCCCTGGGACTCCAGCCCCCGGATGGTGTCGGTCGGCGATCGGGGACCCGACGGAGCCTCTGCCGCGGCACCCGCCAGCCCCAGCATTGCGGCCGACAGCGCGCCTGCCGCGAGCGTCGCGATGGCGAAACTGTTCATGTCGTCCTCTTCTCCTCGGTGAACTGAACACGTCCGACCGTGCGCCACGGGTCCTGACGGTGAGCTGAACGAAGCTGAAGTCGGTGTCAGGCCCGCTCGGCCGCCGGCCCGCTCTCACCGACCCGGCCCGCCGCGGCCCGCCAACTCACCTGCCGCTCAGTGTCATTCATCCCGGCTCGGGAACTGTCGATGACCACGTGCCCGGGGCGAGTCGCCCAAACCGCCAGCAACACGGCAGACTTGCACGGCAGAACAATGCCTGCAACACATCGACCTAGGTGAACAGAAATCCGCAGCCACGACCGAGCGCCTTGCCATCCGACACCGAAGACCGCAGGGACCCCCCGGTTGCATCGGCGCCTGATGCATGACCCTGTCGGCCACCTTCAGAGACATTGGTAGTCAGTCGAGAAGTATCAAGGAGGCCGCGGCAACGCTCTGGCGGTCATCGCGGGACTGTCAGAACAACGGTGGATCTGATCTAGGTCTGACACGCCGAGCGTGAGCTTGGCGGGAAGGACTGACGATGTCAGAAACACTCGATCCCGCGGCGACTGAACTGGATCAACGGCAGCTCGCCGAGCAGCTGCTGGCGCCCCGCTGCGAGCCAATCGGCCGACGGTGCGCCCAGCCCCACCCGAGACGCTGGCTGCGCTCGGAAACGGCGGACCCGCAACGGTTCCCGTGTTCACTGTGATTCGCTCGATCGAGGAGGAGCCCGACTCTGCCCCTGCGGCCTCGCTGCGGTTACGCCGCAGACCTTCTCCGCAGCCTCTCCAGACGTGGGTTTCACCGGCCCGGAAAGTTCCCTCGGCTCCTACACACCTCGGGATGCGCCACTCCCGACCCACATCCACCGGGTTCGAGTCGGTATAGCGTTGAGGGGCTTTACAACATCGGTTCCTCACGTACTCCTTTCGATCCTGCTCGCCGAACGTGACTGCCCCGAGTTCAGTTGACCCGCACCATCTGGCAGTGCTGACACGCCCCGGCTGTGTCAGGGCTGCTCCCACCCTCCCCGGCACCTCCCGGCTTGGGCTGCCCCCAGCTCCGATCGGGACGCTGCGACGACCCGACGGCAAAGGTCTCTCACCTCCACTCGAATCACAGCGCCCCACGGCGCACGAAGCCAGCGCTCAATGCGTTCGCCATCACCTTCGAACGCCGGATCATTCCGATTGGCAACTAACAAGATGCCAAGGTCGGATCCACCGTTAATCTGACAGTTCCGTCATCGCCGTTGCGTTTCAGCTGTCATTCAGTTTCGGGCTGCGATCATTGCCTGCACGATGCGTCTACTGGTGGTCGAAGACGAGCAGCGTCTTGCCGCAGGGCTGCGCAATGGGCTCGAGGCAGAGGGATTTGCCGTCGATGTCGTGCACAACGGCACCGACGGCCTCTGGATGGCGCGCGAAAACCCATTCGACGCGATCGTTCTCGACATCATGTTGCCCGGTGTGAACGGTTACCAGGTGTGCAGAACCCTGCGCGATGAGGGCAATTGGACCCCGATCCTGATGCTCACCGCCAAAGACGGAGTCTGGGACGAGGTGGAGGGTTTGGACACCGGCGCCGACGACTACCTGTCCAAGCCGTTCGCGTACGCGGTGCTTGTCGCCAGGCTGCGGGCGTTGTTACGCCGGGGCGCACGGCCTCGGCCGGTCGTGCTCGAGGTCGGCGATCTGCGGTTGAATCCGGCTGAACGCCGCGTTTGGCTCGGCGGAGAGCTGATCGCGTTGACGCCGCGCGAGTTCGCGATCCTGGAGTTCTTCCTGCACCATCCTGGCGAAGTGTTGTCGAAGAAGGACATCCTCGACCACATCTGGGATTTCGACTTCGACGGCGATCCGAACATCGTCGAGGTCTACGTGGGGCGGCTGCGCACGAAGCTCGGCGGGCCCACGAAGCGGCCGGTGATCGAGACCGTCCGCGGCGCGGGGTATCGGCTGGTTTTCCATGGTTCGTGAGCGGATTGGCCGCACCCGCCGCCGGATACGTGCCCGCGTCGGCACGGTTCGGGCGGGAACCACTGCCGTAGCGACCGCGATCGTCGCCATCGCACTCGTCGCCGGCGCAATGGTGCTTCTCACCGTGCTACGGAGCACGCTGATAAACGAGGTCAAGGATGCCGCCCAGGCGCAGGCGCTCGAGGTGGCGGGCCAACTCGATGCTGGCCAGCCGCCGACCTTGGAGGTAGCGGGCAGCGACGAGCAATTGATTCAGGTGCTCGGCCCGGATGGCTCCGTGCTCGCGTCGAGCCGCAACGTCACCGGTGAAGCCTCCGTGGCGCGACTGCGGCCGGGCGAGTCCGCGCAAGTCCTCACCCCGCTGGACAACGAAGACTTCGTTGCGGTCGCGGAAGGCGCACAGACCCCCACGGGTCCACGAACGGTGCTGGTGGCCAGGGCGTTGTTCGGTGTCTTCGAGACCACCGCGGTGGTCACCGGGCTGCTTGTTATCGGACTGCCGTTGCTGCTGTTGGTGGTCGCCGTCACCACCTGGGTCATGGTCGGCCGCGCCCTCGCTCCGGTCGAGGCGATACGGCGCGAGGTCGACGAGATCTCGGCCGCACAACTGCATCGCCGGGTGCCGCAACCCAGCACCACCGACGAGATCGGCAGACTCGCTGCAACCATGAACCGGATGCTGACCCGGCTCGAAAGCGCTCGAGACAGTCAGCGGCGCTTCGTTTCCGACGCCTCGCACGAGCTGCGCTCGCCGATCACCACGATTCGCCAGCACGCCGAGGTGGCGCTTGCCTACCCGGACCGAACCCCCACCGCGGAGCTGGCCGAAGTGGTGCTGGCCGAGGAGCTGCGGATTCAACGCCTGGTCGAGGACCTGCTGCTGCTGGCTCGGGCCGACGAACAGGTCCGGTCGCCGCGGGTGCCGGTCGACGCCGACGACCTGGCCTTCGAGGAGGCACGCCACCTTCGGTCGACCACCTCGTTGCACGTCGACACAGCGGGCGTCGTGGCGGCGCGGGTGCACGGGGACGCCGACGCGCTGGGGCGAGTGTTGCGCAACCTGGGTGACAACGCCGCCCGGCATGCGACGACCCGCATCGACATCGCGCTCGCCGAGCGGGGCAGCGAGGTGCTGTTGACGGTCGACGACGACGGACCCGGAATCCCGGAACTCGAACGGGAACGAGTGCTGCAGCGATTCGTTCGGCTCGACGAATCGCGCTCCCGTGATCAGGGGGGCAGCGGTCTGGGCCTGGCCATCGTCGATGAGATCGTCCGGGCGCACGGCGGGTCGGTATCGATCTCCGAATCGCCGCTCGGCGGTGTGCACATCGCGGTGACACTGCCCGCCGCCGACGTCTGAGCACGGCTCGGTGCCCGTTCAGGCTGCATTCAGGTTCGGTGAGTCAGCCTTACCCGGATCAACGGTCACAGCGGAGGAGTTCATCATGCGGTTCAGGCAAGTCGGAGGTGCGGTCGCCGCCGTCGGCGCCCTGGCGGTTGCGGTCGGCACGGCTGTCGCCGTGGCGCAACCCAATGACAGCGAAACACCGATCACCGGCGACGCGCTGGGCAAGGCCAGCGCGGCCGCGTTGGCCTTCACCGGCGGTGGAACCGTCACCCAGACCGAGGTCGGAGACGAGGAAAGTCTCTACGAAGTGGAGGTGACACTCTCCGACGGCAGCCAGGTCGACGTTCAGCTCGACCCGAACTTCGTCGTGGTCGGCTCCAAGACCGACGGGCCCGGCACTGACGACACGCCCGGTGCGCCCGACGGCGACGGCAGCAACTAACGGATCGCCGCGGTGAACACCGGCGCGGTTCGCCGCCTCGTCACGCTGGCGATCTGGGTACCGATCGTTTCCACGCTCGGCGTGGCGTGCAGCGGCGGGTCAACGCAGGTGGCGGCGGAGTGCATCAAGGTTGTCGCCGAATCCGGTGAGAAAACCAATGACTGCCTGCCCGTCGCGCCGGATGGTGAACGCGTCGATCTGGGCTCACCGACGTTCAGCCACCCGACCCCGATCACGAATCCGCTACATCCGACCAGCGGTGTTCAGCAGATCATCTACGGCGGTCACGTCGACGGCAAGCCATTCCGCACCGAGGTGACCCTACTGCCGGAGACGAAGGCGACGCCGTATCGCGGCGCGACGGTCGACACGGCTCTGATCCAGTACGTCGCATATCTGGACGGCCGCCTCCAAGAGGTGGCCATCGATCGGTACGCGCAGGCCGACGACGGCTCGGTGTGGTACTTCGGCGAGGACTATTCCGCTTACGAGGACGGGAAGGTCACCGACACCGAAGGGACCTGGGTGGTCGACGACAAGATACCGGCCGCCCTGATCATGCCGGCCCAACCTCGGGTCGGCAACGTGTATCGCCCGGAGAACGTCCCGGAGGTCGTGTTCGAGGAGGTGCGCGTCGAGAAGGTCGACATGAACATCGCCAGCCCGAGCGGAAACATCAGCGGCGCAATGGAAGTCAATGAGCTGCACATGGACGGCACCCGGGAGGGGAAGACCTTCGCCCCGGGATACGGCGAGTTCTCCACCGGCGAGCCGGGCGGGGACCTCGAGGCCGTGTCACTCGCGTCGCCGACCGACCGGAGGCCCGATCCGGCTCCCGCCGAGTTCGGCGCGCTCTCGACCGCGGCTCGAGGGGTCTTCGAGGCCGTCGCGGCTTCTGATGCCGAACGCGCGAAACAAGCAGCCGCGGCGCTGAATCAGGCGTGGGGGGCGGTGCTTGCCAAGGGCATTCCGCCGCAGATGCAGCCGCAGATGAAGAGGGACATCGGCGAGCTCACCACCGCCACAGACGTCAGGGGTTGGGGGGCCGCGCAGTCGGCTGCGCTGCGCATCGCGCAAAACGAGCTCGATCTGCGGCTGCTCTACCAACCGGTGATCGATGTCGACCGAGGTCGGCTGGCCTTGTGGGCAGACCAGCTCCCGGTCGATGTAACAGCCGACGACACGGGAGCGGTGCTGGGGGATGTGGCGGCGCTGGAACAGGTCTGGAAGCGCACCCGTCCCGGCGTCGAGCAGGCTGCGGCGATGGACAGCGCGCTGCAGGAGCTTAGGCGTGCGGGCGACGACGAAGACCTGTCGGCCGTCCTTCGTGCTGCGGCCACACTCGTTGAGGCCGTCAGGGGACTGCACGCCCGCTGACACAGGATCGATTCCTTTGCGGTCTTCATCGGTATGACCGTTGAACTCATGCCGTGCCCGTGAACGACGGCCCCACCTAAGCAGTGTTTGCGACGTCGAACGCCGATGGGCGGGCTCCGTCGTAGGTGATTTTCGTCAGGCGCGACGGGCGACACGGTGGTGGTGACGCGTTGTCCCGAGTTAGCCTGCCGTGAGGACGAATACGCTTGGCGAGCGTGGCCATTGAGTCATGGTTAGGGCTCCCGCAGCACCGAAGCGGGCCGCACCCGTGTGACGGCAGCGAGCGCCGCGGCCATGGCGGTGGCCGACGTCGTCACCATGAACACGATGAACACCGCGAGGGCGCCATTGGGGACTGTGAGCAGCGGTGGGGGCAAGGCGAAGAAGAGCGACAGCACCCGAACCTCAAGCAGCGCGAGCCCCAGCCCGACGGGAACGCCGATCAGCACGCTTCCCAGCACAACGACGACGCCTTCCTGAGCCGGGCCTACGAGGACCTGGGGCGTATCCGCGCCGACGGCACGCAGGATCGCGAACTCGCGGCGGCGTTCGAGAACGAGGAACGCCCCGAGGACGGCGACTCCGATAGCGGCGATCAGCGCGGCTCCGAACGCTTCGATGCGACCGAGCCCTGCCAGGTTCAGCGCGGTAAGGCCGCGCTGGAACGGGTCTCCGATCGTTGTCACGTCGAATCGATCGGCCAACGTTCTTCTGAGTTCGGCGGCCAGCGTGTCAACCGAGCGCCCGGGATCGACGCGGGCGAGGTAGAAGTCAGGGGGCGCGGGAACGGTCTGCGGGATCGCGGCCGCCGACATGACGAGCTCGGCTGGCTGATCGGGCGGCGGGCTCGTCGGCGGGAAGGCGCCGTAGATGCCGACGACGTGGAGCTTCAGGTTCGTGCTCTTTTCGTAGTCGTCGGGAAAAATCGTAATCGGCAGCGTGTCGCCGGGCCCGACCTCGAAATCGACAGCGAGCTCTGTGAGCAGGAGAACTCCCCGCGGGTCGCTCCTAAGCGCTTCCGGGCCTTGACCCTCCAGCATCCGGGGTGCCATCGTGGACACCGCGGAATCAGTGGGCAGGTCGATCGCCATGATCGTCTTGCGATCGCTGCCCGCGCGCGCGGGCACGAGCCGGAAAGGGCTGACGGCGGCGATCCCGGGGCCGAGCGGGGGTAGCTCGTAGGTCACGTCGACCGGTGTGAGGCGCAGGTCGGAGCCCAAAGCCGCTTGGGCGTCAGTCAGTTTCGCGGTCCGATAGGTCGCCGCGAACGCCAACACCTGTGTGCCGAATGCCACCGCCAGCGTTCCGAGCACGAGGGCCACGGCGATGCGCGCCGGACGGCGGCCCGTCCATCGGGTGGCCGCTGCGCGCCAAGACGGCAACGGCTTAGACCGCCCCCGATCAGCCCGTCGACGCAACATCGCCAGCACAACGCGGACCGCCAGGAAGGTGGCCCCGAGCCATAGGAATATGGGTGCGAGCAGCACATAGAACGACAGCGCCAGGGACGTGCCCTCGATCGGGGTCTGCGACAACCCGCCGGCCAGGCGATTGATGCCGAGGATGCTCAGGCCCAGGGCGATGAAGACCAGATCGAGGTAGGCCCGTTTCCACAGCGGCCTCCACCCCCGCTCCAGCAGACGGCGTTCCACGGCGACTTCTGACCTGCGTCCTGCGCTTCTGAGGCGGAAGAGCCGGATGACCGTGGTCACGGCGCCGACGGCGAGCGCCAGGATCGCCGTCGTGGCGAGCCGTCCCGCGGCGACACCGCTCCACACCGGTCCACCGGTCACCACGCTGACGGCGGCGGCGGCGACGAGGAGTCCCACGATCGACCCCAGCAGGCCCACGAGCGCCGCGTCGGCCGCCGCCACGCCAATGAGCTGCCCGGTGGTGGCACCCCGCAGCCGAAGCAATGCCGCCTCACGGCGGTTGGCCTCGGCGAGGGCGGACCCGGCAGCCAGACCGAGTGCCCCGGCCGCGAGCACTCCCGGGATCCCCAGCAGGAGGAAGAGGATCCTCGCGTTCGTGGCGTCGGCTTGTGCCAGCACCAACGTCTCGGCGGCATTGTCGGTCACCAGAATCGAGCCCGCGGCCTGGCGCTCCAGGACCATTCGAAGCTGCCCCGACCACGCCGTCGCGCGACTCGGGTTGGGTGGATATGCGCTGTGGTCCACGCTGACGTGCGATTCGAGGCTCACGGGTGGGAGATCGGTGGAACCGGGATCGAACACTGGTGAGATGCCCCCGTGGGTCGCCCAAACCTGCAGCACCGGCAGGACCTCGCGCGCAAAGGTGCTGAAGTCGATGACGATTGCGCGCGGAACCGCGACCACATCTCCCTGCACGTCTCCGGAGGGGATCGAGAACCACGTGGTCGCTTGGCGCAGATCGACCGCTCCGGTGACGGGGAGCGCAAGCGAGAGTTTCGGGGCATCGCCGGGCAGCGCGATCGAAACGTTGCCGGCCGAGGCGAATCCGGGAGTGTTGCGAAGCGCCTCATCCAAGAGCGCGCCGCCGCCCGGCGTGCCGCTCACCACACGCAGCCACGGTCGGCCGGCGAAGTAGGAGGGGTCGACGGCGATCAGGCGTGCTGTCCATTTGCCGGCGCCCGGTGCTTCCACCACAACGTCGGTCGCGGCGAAGGGCTCGGCGTGGGCGACCGCAGGCACCGTGCCCAGATCGTGGCTGATGGACGTCATGTCGACGTCGAGAGATGTGCCCAGCGCCCGCATCTCGACCTGCACCGGTTGTAGTGCCACCCGTGTCATCGCGTGGTCGGCGTCATCGACGAACAGCAACGTGGCCGCGAGCATCGCGACGGGAAACGCGACCCCCAGGGCGCCGAGCACGAGACGTCTCGGCGCACGCCACATCGTGCGGGCGGTGAGCCAGCTGATCATGGGCCCGTTCCTCGAGCTTCGTCGGCCGGCATCCCCGCCTGCAGCCGCCCCGAGTGCAGGGCGACCACGCGATCGGCATGGGCTGCGACGGTGGGGTCGTGCGTGACCACGAGCACCGCCGCGTCACGTTCGCGCGCGGTGGCCACGAGCAGTCGGACGATGTCCTGAGCGGTCGCCGAGTCGAGGCTTCCCGTCGGCTCGTCGGCCAGGACGACCGCGGGCTCGGCCACCAACGCCCGGGCGATCGCGACCCGTTGCTGCTGGCCACCAGAGAGTTGGTCGGTCAGCTTGAGCGAATGCTCCGCGAGTCCTACTCGCTCGAGCGCCTCGGCGACCCGGCGACCCCGTTCCGTCGCCTCGACGCCGTCGAGCAGCAAGGGCACCTCGACGTTCTCCGCGGCCGTCGCCGGTGGAAGGAGCGCCAGACCTTGAACGATGAAACCACACGTTCGCCGACGAAATCGGGCGCGCATGCCGCCCCGAAGCGATTCCCAATCGACGCCCGTGACCCGCACGTGTCCCTCGTCTGGCACATCGAGTCCGCCGAGCAGGTACACCAACGTGCTCTTACCAGAGCCGCTCGGGCCGGTCACTGCTACGACCTCACCGCGGGCGACGGCGAGCGACAGGTGGTCGACGCTTCGAACCTCGTGTCCACCACCTCGGTAGGTACGGCTCACGTCGAGCGCCTCGATGGGCGGCGCTTCAGGCGGCATCGAGGATCTCGCCGTCGCGCATGGTGAGTCGCCGGTCGGCCCGCTCGGCGACGTGCGGGTTGTGCGTCACCGTCAGAATGGCGGCGCCCTCGCGGGATCGGAGGGTGTCGAGGAGGTCGAGGATGTCGGCGGCCGTCGACTCGTCTAGCTCGCCGGTCGGCTCGTCGGCCAGGAGCACCCGGGGTTGCGGCGCCAGCGCGACGGCGATGCCTGCCCGTTGCGATTCGCCGCCGGACAACTGGCCTCCACGGTGTCGGCGCCGGTCGGCAAGACCGACCTCGTCCAGAAGTTGGTCGACCCGGGCCCGGATCTCGTTGCGTCCTCGCCCCTCCAGTCGCAGAGGCAGCTCGATGTTCTCGGCGACGTTGAGCAGCGGGTGCAGGTTGTCCCGTTGGAGCACCACACCCAGCCGCTGCCGGCGCCAGCGCGCCCGGGCGGGCGGAGGCAGACGTGTGAGGTCCGCACCGTCGACGAGCACCGCTCCCCCGGTGGGCGCGACGAGCCCGGCCAACACGTAGACGAGCGTGCTCTTGCCGCTTCCGGACGGTCCCATGATGCTGGTCCACGTGCCAGGCTCGAGGGTCAACCCCGCGCCTCGAAGCGCGATGGTCTCGACGTCGGCCTCGCGGTAGATGTGGTACAGCCCAACAGCTTCCAGTGCAGGGCCGGTTCGGACTTCGTTCACTTCGGCGCCAGGATGGAGACCAGCCACACGTCTTCTCGGTGGCTGTTCACGAGACCGCCGAGCTTGACCATCCCGACACCCGGTGCGAAGTACTTGTCTTCGTCCTTGTTGAGGTCCAGTAGGTCTCGATCGTTGGTCACTAGCACGTCGGAGTAGCGGCCCGCCGGGACCTCGGCCGAGGAGCCGAGCTGCTTGATCATGGCCACGTCCTCCGCATGCGTCGGCCGGTACTCCTGTCGATACGCTTGGCCCTGCACCGGCGTGGCCTGCATGATGATGCCGGGCAGCGCTCCGTCGACGCCCGCCTCCCACGTACCCGCGGTGCTCGATACGACACCGTTGGTGTACTCCTTGGTGTCCTCGCCGAAGTACCAGACGTTTCCCGCCGTGTCCTGCGCATACCAGTCCGACGTGCGCTCGTCGAGCGCCCCGGAGACGATGTCGCGCACCACGACCGTCCGCACCCCCATGATGTCCTTCGTCTCGTTGGTCACCGTGAGCTCGATCCGCAGCGGAACCCCATCCCGCGTTCCTTCGTAGACCATCACGGCCCCCGGAACGAGCGGGAAGTAGCGGTTGGTGATCTTGTCCGTGAACTGGGCCGGATCGACCTTGGGCTGGTACGGGTTCTGCGCCAAGGGAACCGTCCACTCGGGTGGCGGTTGCTGCGTCGCCGTGGTGCCGGTGGCGATCGGCGCCGTCCCGCTAGTCGGGGCAGAATCCGAGCCAGCCGACGTCGAGCCCGAACCGCAGCCGGCCAGAGCGACCGCGGCCACGAACGCGAAGATGAGCTTGTACATCGTGGTCGCCTCCATCGATAGATTCGACGGCAAGCATGGACCGCCCTTCCTGAACTGCCGCTGAATGGCAGGATCCGCCGCGCCAACCAACGCAAACGCTGTTTCACGAGGTCGTCAGCCGTTACTCGTCGGCCATAGCGACAGGTTGGCGATCAAGCGAACGGTGCCCGGGCTTGATGCCTTTAGGCGCAACGAAATAGAGCTTTTGCGCGAGTGCGCGCCATGGTGGTCGCCGCGCTCCGTCAAAGACGAATTCGCTGCAACAGCACCGGGCTACGAGAACGCAGTCGTCCGAGGCTGCCCAAAGCGGCAGACCCATGGGCGGGTGGCAGTCAAGTTCGTTGATGATGGTAACCATCCATGACTGCTAGGAATGGATAGATTTGTGCTGCTACAACTCTCACGTCACGCCTGTTCCCTTCCCTGCCCGCTCGCCACCGGCACGGCGGGCGACTCATGGGTCGACAATTCATCGTCGACCGCTCTGCGTCTTGGATCCAGCACCACCGTGCCGTTCTGGGATCCGTCAACTGGCGAGTCCCCGTTACTGAGTTGGACTCAATCACCGGGAACACGTCACAGGCATCAATGGAGGTCAGATGGTGACCGAATGTCATGGAGATCGAGAACCTACACCCGTTGTCGGTTCTCAAACGTGATGTAATCTTCTCAATTTTGATGTCATCGCTGTGTCATCGATGACACGGAAATGAGAATCTCTGGATGCCCGCGATCGCCTCTGATCCGCTCGTTAGACTCCCGTCCGTGGCGCGATTCGTGGATCCGGGAAATAGTCGCGTCAAGATCGACGCGCTGGTCGATGAGTGGAAATCACAGTGTCTGCTGGAGTCGGGTTCCCTGGTCTTCGGCGAGGAACGGCAGTTGTGGACGACAGCCAATCTGCAAGATTTCCAGGAGCGGCTGATCATGAACCCGTTGGTGGGCGCCGATCAGAGCTTCGGGCAGAAACTTGCCGCCCAGCTCGAGACCGCCGATCAGGATGTGCGGTGGCTCGTCGTCGAAATCGTCGCCGTGTACTTGTTGTTCGCTCGAGAGGCCGTCAGCCCAGCGGCTAAACGCTCCATGCTGAAATCGATTGTTGATCCCCTTGGCCAGGAGATGCCGCCGGGCCGGAATTTGTCAAGTCAAATGAGACAGTGCTGATCAGTTGATTTGGGGTTCGGG
>NZ_JAEMTA010000086.1 GCF_016462545.1 Mycolicibacterium sp.
TCCAACTTCGTCTACGGCTCCACCAAGGCCGGTCTCGACGGCTTCTACCTCGGGCTGGGAGAAGCGTTGCGCGAGTTCGGGGTTCACGTGCTCGTCATACGGCCGGGCCAGGTGCGCACCAAGACCACGATCGACTATCTGGCGGCCACCGGCGCGAAGGAAGCCCCGATGACCGTCGACAAGGAGTACGTCGCCGATCTCGCAGTCACGGCATCGGCCAAGGGCAAGGATCTGGTGTGGGCGCCGGGAGCGTTCCGCTACGTCATGATGGTGCTGCGGCACGTGCCCCGGCCGATCTTCCGCAAGCTGCCGATCTGAGTATGACCCGAGTGCCCATGGCGCTGCGAACGGTGGCCTACATGGCGGCGGCCAGCGCCATCGCGGTCGTGGTGGCGGCTGTGTCGCTGGCCGCGATCGCCCGGGTGGAATGGCCGGCGTTCAACTCGTCGAACCAGCTGCACGCGCTCACCACCGTCGGCCAGTTCGTCTGTCTGGCAGGGCTATTGGCAGGCGGCCTGCTCTGGCGGCGGGGACGTCGCACCGCGGCCCACGTCGTCTCCGTACTGTTCCTGTCCGCGCTCTCGGCTGTCACGCTGGCGATGCCGTTGGGCGCCACCAAGTTGTACCTCTTCGGCGTGTCGGTCGATCAGCAGTTCCGCACCGAGTACCTGACGCGGCTCACCGATACCGCTGCGCCACACGACATGACCTACCTCGGCCTCCCGCCGTACTACCCGCCGGGCTGGTTCTGGTTGGGCGGCAGGCTCGCCGACCTGACCGGCATACCGGCGTGGGAGATGTTCAAGCCGTGGTCGATCATCTCGATCACCGCCGCAATCGTCGTCGCATTCGTGCTGTGGGCGAGGATGATTCGCTTCGAGCACGCGCTGGTGGTGGCGACGGCCACCGCCGCAGCGACGTTGGCGTACGCACCTGCCGAGCCCTATGCGGCGATCATCACGATGCTGCTGCCGCCGGTGTTCGTGTTGGCGTGGTCGGGGCTGCGGGGCGGGGACAGACACGGCGGGCAGGAGCGCAGCGACCCGGGAAAAAGACACGGCGGCTGGGCGGCGGTGATCGGCGTCGGGCTGTTCCTGGGGGTGGCGGCCCTGTTCTACACCCTGCTCCTGGGCTATGCGGCGTTCACGCTGGTAATCATGGCGCTGCTCGTCGCGGCTGCCCGACGTCACTGGGACCCGTTGCTTCGGCTGGGCGTGATCGCCGTCATCTCCGGCGCCATCGCGTTGCTCGGCTGGGGTCCCTATCTGGTGGCCGCAGCCAAGGGCGCGCCCGCCGACACCGGCACCGCCCAGCACTACCTGCCCTCCGACGGCGCCCAGCTGACGTTCCCGATGCTCGACGTCACCCTGCTCGGCGCCCTCTGCATGGTAGGCACGCTGTGGCTGGTCGTCTACGCCCGCAGCTCGACCCGCGCCGGCGCGTTGGCCGTCGCGGTGCTCTCCGTCTACGCGTGGTCCCTGCTGTCGATGCTGACCACGCTGGTGGGCACCACCCTGCTGTCCTTCCGGTTGCAACCCACGCTCACGGTGCTGCTCACGGCGGCGGGCGCGCTGGGCTTCATCGAGACCACCATCGCGATCGCCGCCAAGTACACCCCGCGGACGGGCCAACGAGTCGTCGCCGCGGGCGCCGCGCTCGGTGCGCTCGGGGCCATGACGTTCGTCCAGGACATCCCCGACGTGCTGCGGCCCGACATCGTCGTGGCCTACACCGACACCGACGGCAACGGCCAGCGCGCAGATCGTCGGCCGCCGGGAGCCGAACAGTACTACCGCGACATCGACGCCAGGATCGGCAAGGTCACCGGCCGCCCCCGCCACGAGACGGTCGTGATGACCGCCGACTACAGCTTCCTCGCGTACTACCCCTATTACGGTTTTCAAGGCCTGACCTCGCACTACGCCAACCCACTCGCGCAGTTCAAGGAGCGCTCGGCGGCCATCGAGGGCTGGGCCACCATCACCAAACCCGACCAGTTCATCGCCGCGCTCGACGCGCTGCCGTGGCAGCCCCCGAACGTCTTCCTCATGCGCCACGGCGCCAACGACACCTACACCCTGCGCCTTGCCAGCGACGTCTACCCGAACCAGCCGAACGTCCGTCGCTATCAGGTGGCACTGGACGCCGCGTTGTTCGACGATCCGCGGTGGGACGTGTCCGACGTCGGGCCCTTCGTCCTGGCAATCCGGAAGTAGGTCGCCGTGACCGGTGAAGTGCCACGAGACGGACAACTAACATCTAGCCCCGTGAGCCGCGAGGGGACCAACCACCGAACCGCGCGCCTCGTCGCCATCGTCGCCGGACTCCTGGGCGCCGTCCTGGCGATGGCGACGCCGTTCCTGCCGGTCACGCAGACCACCGCTCAGCTCAACTGGCCCCAGAACGGCGTCATGCAGAGCGTGGACGCGCCGCTCATCGGGTACGTGGCGACCGACCTCGACGTCTCGATCCCGTGCAGCGCGGCCGCGGGTCTGGTCGGTCCCGAAAACGCGAGTCGGACCGTGTTGCTGTCCACCGTCCCCAAGCAGGCGCCCAAGGCCGTCGACCGCGGGCTTCTCATCGAGCGCGTCGGCGGCGACCTCCTGGTCATCGTTCGGAACACCCCGGTGGTCACCGCGCCGCTGAGTCAGGTGCTCAGCCCGGCCTGCCAGCAGTTGACGTTCACCGCGCACGCCGACCGGGTCACCGGCGAGTTCGTCGGTCTGGTGCAGGGACCCGACGCCGACGGTCGCGCCAAGCCCGGTGATCCGCTACGCGGCGAGCGCAGCGGCTACGACTTCCGGCCGCAGATCGTCGGCGTCTTCACCGACCTCTCGGGCCCCGCCCCGCCCGGCCTGAAGTTCTCCGCCACCATCGATTCGCGCTACAGCACGTCGCCGACGGTGCTCAAGCTGCTGGCGATGATCGTCGGAATCGCGATGACCGTCGTCGCCCTCGGCGCGCTGCACGTCCTCGACACCGCCGACGGCATGAGACATCGACGGTTCCTACCGCCGCGATGGTGGTCGATGAAGCCGTTGGACGGCGTCGTCGCCGCCGTCCTGCTGTGGTGGCACTTCGTCGGCGCCAACACCTCCGACGACGGCTACATCCTGACGATGGCGCGGGTGTCCGAGCACGCGGGCTACATGGCCAACTACTACCGCTGGTTCGGCACCCCGGAGGCGCCGTTCGGCTGGTACTACGACCTGCTCGCGCTGTGGGCGCACGTCAGCACCGCGAGCGTCTGGGTGCGTCTGCCCACCCTGCTGATGGCGCTGGCGTGCTGGTGGGTGATCAGCCGCGAGGTGATCCCGCGTCTCGGGCATGCAGTGAAGACCAGTCGGGCTGCGGCGTGGACCGCGGCGGGTATGTTCCTGGCCTTCTGGTTGCCGCTCGACAACGGGTTGCGGCCGGAGCCGATCATCGCGCTCGGCATCCTGCTGACCTGGTGCTCCGTCGAACGCGGCGTTGCCACCAGCAGGCTCCTGCCGGTCGCGATCGCCATCATCATCGGCGCCTTGACGCTGTTCTCCGGGCCCACGGGCATCGCCGCGGTCGGTGCGCTACTCGTCGCCATCGGTCCGCTGAAGACCATCGTGGCGGCGCATACTTCGCGTTTCGGATACCTCGCGCTGCTGGCGCCGATCCTGGCTGCGGGCACCGTCACCATCTTCCTGATCTTCCGCGACCAGACGCTCACCAGCGAGATCCAGGCCAGCGCGTTCAAGTCGGCCGTCGGTCCCAGCCTGGCCTGGTTCGACGAGCACATCCGGTACGAGCGTCTGTTCATGGCCAGCCCCGACGGCTCGGTGGCGCGCCGCTTCGCCGTCCTCGCACTCCTCCTCGCGCTGGCGGTGTCGGTCGCAATGTCGTTGCGCAAGGGCCGAATTCCCGGCACGGCCGCCGGCCCGAGTCGCCGCATCATCGGCATCACGATCATCTCGTTCCTGATGATGATGTTCACCCCGACGAAGTGGACGCACCACTTCGGCGTCTTCGCGGGCCTGGCCGGATCGCTCGGCGCGCTGGCCGCCGTCGCCGTCGCGGCCACGGCGATGACGTCCCGCCGCAACCGCGCCATCTTCGCGGCCGTCGTCCTGTTCATGACGGCGTTCTCGTTCGCCAGCGTCAACGGCTGGTGGTATGTCTCGAACTTCGGTGTGCCGTGGTCGAATCAGTTCCCGCAGTACAAGTTCGGGTTCACCACGATCCTGCTGGGACTGTCGGTCGTCGCTCTGCTGGTGGCTGCATGGTTCCACTTCACCAACCGCGGCAGCACGCCACCGAGCAAGCCGCGACGCTGGTCGCGAATAGCGCAGGCGCCCTTGACGATCGCCGTGTGGGCGTTGGTGGTCTTCGAGGTGGTGTCGCTGACCGTCGGGATGGTCGAGCAGTACCCGGCGTGGTCGGTCGGCCGGTCCAATCTCGAAGCGCTGGGCGGCAAGACCTGCGGGCTGGCCACCGACGTGATGGTCGAACAGGACCCCAACGCGGGCATGCTGCAGCCCGTGAGCGTCCCGCTGGGCAGCGCCCTCGGCGCCGGGCTGGCACAAGGCTTCAACCCCAACGGAATTCCCGCCGACCTGTCGGCGGACCCCGTGATGGAACCGCAGGGCAGCGGCAACTTCGCCGACACCGACGGCTCGGTGGTGACCGGCAGCGAGCCGGGCACCGAGGGTGGCACCACCGCCGCCGCAGGCGTCAACGGCTCGCGCGCACGCCTTCCGTACAACCTCGACCCCGCCACCACACCCGTCATGGGCAGCTGGCGGCCCGGCACGCAACAGCCCTCGCAGCTGCGCTCCGCCTGGTACCGGCTGCCTGCCCGCGACCAGGCCGGGCCGCTGCTGGTGGTCACCGCTGCCGGACGGTTCGATCCCGGTGAGGTCGTCGTCCAGTGGGCGACCGACGAACAGGCCACTGCCGGACAGCCTGGCGGCAGTGTCAGTTTCGGTGACGTCGGCGCGGTGCCGGCGTGGCGCACCCTGCGAGTCCCACTCAGCGCGATCCCGGCCAACGCGACACAGATCCGACTCGTCGCCTCCGACGAAGACCTCGCACCCCAGCATTGGATCGCCGTCACACCGCCTCGAATTCCGCGCCTGCAGACTCTTCAGGACGTCGTCGGATCGACGGACCCGGTACTGCTGGACTGGTTGGTCGGCCTGGCCTTTCCGTGCCAGCGACCCTTCGGCCATCAGAACGGCGTGACCGAGGTGCCCAAGTGGCGCATCCTGCCGGACCGCTTCGGGGCCGAGGCCAACTCGCCCGTCATGGACTACCTCGGCGGCGGCCCGCTGGGCATCACCGAACTGCTGGTGCGCGCCGAGCCGGTACCGACCTATCTCGCCGACGACTGGTTCCGCGACTGGGGAGCACTGCAGAAGCTGACACCGTGGTACCCGAACGCCCAGCCCGCGCGCCTCGATCTCGGGACCGCCACACGCAGCGGGCTGTGGACGCCCGGCCCCCTGCGCTTGAGTTGAGACGCCGGCTGATCACCGAAAACGGTGGGGCCGCCGCATGGCGACGCAGCGCACACGAGGACGTCGCCTAGCATCGAACCTCGTG
Organism: Mycolicibacterium sp.; assembly: GCF_016462545.1. Taxonomy (GTDB): domain Bacteria; phylum Actinomycetota; class Actinomycetes; order Mycobacteriales; family Mycobacteriaceae; genus Mycobacterium. The sequence continues at coordinate 5,575 of NZ_JAEMTA010000086.1, forward strand.
CCCGCCAGGACCCTCCGACTCATCGCGATCGTCGCGGGGGTCGTCGGACTCCTCCTCTGCGCGCTCACCCCGCTACTTCCGGTGAAGCAGACGACGGCCGCGATCCTGTGGCCGCAGGGCGTGGGAACCGACGGTCTCGTCACCGACGTGACGGCTCCGCTGGTGTCCGGCGCACCGCTGGCGCTCGACGCCACCATCCCCTGCCAGGCGGTCTCGACGCTGCCCGCCGCGGGCGGAACCGTGCTGTCCACCATTCCGGACGGCGGTATCGACGCCGGCCGCAACGGTCTGTTCGTGCGGGCTACCGCGGACAGCGTCATCGTCGCGTTCCGTGACTCCGTGGCGGCCGTCGCGCCGCGTGCAGCGGTCAGCTCCGGCGCCTGCAGCTCGCTACACGTCTGGGCCAACGTCGGTGGCGTCGGCGCGGACTTCGTCGGCATCCCCGGGGCCACCGGCACCCTGGCCCCGGAGAAGAAGCCTCAGGTCGCCGGCGTGTTCACCGACCTGAAGGTCGCGGCCCAGCCGGGATTGTCGGCCCGCATCGACGTCGACACCCGATTCGTCACTGCACCCACCGCGCTGAAGACCGCGCTGATGGTGCTCGGCGTGCTGGCGACGATCGCCTCGATCGGGGCGCTGGCCGTCCTGGATGCCCGCGGTCACAGCCGACGGGTCCGAGGTGCGTGGCGCCGGTTCTGGCGCGTCGGGATCGCGACGTGGCTGGCCGACGCCGCCGTCGTGGCCGCCCTGCTGCTGTGGCACGTCGTCGGTGCCATCTCGTCAGACGACGGCTACAACCTCGCCATCGCGCGGGTCTCGGGCGACGCGGGGTACGTCGCCAACTACTACCGCTACTTCGGCGCGTCCGAGGCGCCGTTCGACTGGTACCAGTCGGTGCTGGCCCACTTCGCCGCCATCAGCACCGCAGGGGTGTGGATGCGGCTGCCCGCCCTGCTCGCGGGTGTGGCCACCTGGCTGCTGCTGAGTCGCTGGGTGCTTCCCCGACTGGGCAGGCGGCTCGCGGTCAACCGGGTTGCGGTCTGGACCGGCGCCGCGGTGTTCCTGGCCAGCTGGCTGCCATTCAACAACGGCTTGCGGCCCGAGCCGCTGATCGCCTTCGGTGTGCTCGCGACGTGGGTGCTGGTCGAGTACTCGATCGGCGCACGACGGCTGTGGCCCGCGGCGGTCGCGATCGTCGTCGCGATGTTCAGCGTGACGCTGGCACCTCAGGGTCTGATCGCGATCGCACCGCTGCTGGTCGGTGCCCGAGGCATCTACGGGATCGCCAGGAGGAGGCGCGCCGACGACGGCGGCGGACTCCTGGCGCCACTCGCCGCCTACGCCGCGTCGCTGTCGCTGGTCTTCGTCATCGTCTTCCGTGACCAGACGCTGGCCACCGTCGCCGAGTCCGCCCGCATCAAGTACACCGTCGGCCCGACGATCTCCTGGTACCAGGAGTTCCTCCGCTACTACTTCCTCACCGTCGAGGACAGCGTCGACGGATCACTGACCCGGCGGTTCGCCGTGCTGGTCCTGCTGCTGTGTCTCTTCGGTCTGCTGGCGGTCATCCTGCGACGCGGCAGCCTCCCCGGGATGGTCACCGCGCCGGTCTGGCGCCTCCTCGGAACGACGGCCGTCGGGCTGCTGCTCCTGACGTTCACCCCGACCAAGTGGGCCGTCCAGTTCGGAGCCTTCGCCGGGCTCGGCGGCGCGCTCGGCGCGGTCACGGCATTCACGTTCTCCCGCGTCGGGCTGCACAGCCGACGCAACCTCGCGCTGTACGTCACCGCGCTGCTGTTCGTCCTGGCGTGGGCGACCTCGGGCATCAACGGCTGGTTCTACGTCGGCAACTACGGGGTGCCGTGGTTCGACAGGCAACCGGTGATCGCGGGCCAGCCGGTGACCACGATGTTCCTGGTGCTGGCGATCGCCACCGGTCTGCTGGCCGGGTGGTTGCACTTCCGCATGGACTACACCGGCCACACCGAGGTGGAGAACACCCGCCGCAACCGTGTGCTGGCCTCCACGCCGCTGCTCGTGGTCGCGACGTTGATGGTGCTCCTCGAGGTGGGGTCGATGGTGAAGGGTGCGGCAGGCCGCTACCCCAACTACACGACGGCCGCGGCGAACGTCGGAGCGCTGAGCTCCGGACTCGGCTCCACCAGCTGCGCCATGGCCGACGACGTACTGGTCGAAGCAGACCCCAATGCCGGACTGCTGCAACCTGTTCCGGGTCAGCAGTTCGGACCGGCCGGACCACTCGGCGGTACCGATCCCCAGGGGTTCACGCCCAACGGGGTCAGCGACAGCCTGCTGCCGCCCGAACCCGTGACCGCCAACCCCGGCACCGTCAACTCCCCCGGCTCCTCCGACAAGCCGAACGTCGGCATCGGCTTCTCGGCGGGCACCGGCGGTGGCTACGGCCCCGAGGGTGTCAACGGCTCCCGGGTGTTCCTGCCGTTCGGGCTCGATCCCGCGCGCACGCCCGTGATGGGCAGCTACGACGAGAACACTGCGGCGGCCAAGGCGACGTCGGCCTGGTATCAACTGCCGCCTCGTACGCCCGACCGGCCGGTGGTCACCATCGCCGCCGCAGGCGCCATCTGGTCCACCGACGAAGAGGGCGGCTTCAACTACGGCCAGTCGCTCAAACTGCAGTGGGGCGTACGCGATCAGAACGGCAGTTTCCGCCCACTGGGCGAGGTGCAACCGATCGATCCGCTGGTGCCGCAGCGCGCGTGGCGCAACCTGCGCGTCCCCCTGGCCTGGGCGCCGCCGGAGGCCAACGTGGCGCGCATCGTCGCCGACGATCCGAACCTGTCGACCGACCAGTGGTTCGCGTTCACACCACCGCGCGTCCCGGTCCTGCAGACCGCGCAGCAATTCCTCGGCTCTTCGACGCCGGTGCTGATGGACATCGCGTCCGCCGCGAACTTTCCCTGCCAGCGCCCGGCCACCCAGCATCTCGGCATCGCCGAACTCCCGGACTACCGAATCCTCCCCAATGCCAAGCAGGTCGTCGTCTCGTCGAACCAATGGCAGGCCGCCGACGACGGCGGACCGTTCCTCTACATCCAAGCGCTGCTGCGCACGTCGACGATTCCGTCGTACCTGAGCGGGGACTGGTACCGCGACTGGGGTTCGATCGAGCGCTATGACCGGATAGTGCCGGCGTCGTCCGCGCCCGTCGTCACCGTCGAGCAGGGCAGTGAGACGGTCTTCGGCTGGACGCGCCGCGGCCCGATCCGCGCCCTGCCACTGGAGACGGACTCGTGACGACCGCCAAGACCACCCGATGGGTGGCGATGATCGCCGGCCTGATCGGCTTCGTTCTCTCGGTGCTGACGCCGCTGCTGCCGGTCGTGCAGACCACCGCGACGGTGAACTGGCCACAGGGCGGCCAAGTCGGCAACGTGACCGCGCCGCTGATCACGCTGACGCCGGTCACCATGACGGCCACCGTGCCGTGCGAGGTCATCCGCCAGATGCCGCCCGCCGGCGGTCTGGTGCTTGGCACCGCACCCGAGGACACCAAGGACGCCGCGCTCAACGCGCTCTTCGTCAACGTCAGCAGCACGCGCGTCAACGTCACCGACCGCAACGTGGTGGTGGCCAGCGCGCCTCGCGCACAGGTGATCTCGCCGCAATGTGAGCGCATCGAGATCGTGTCCGACGAGGCGGGCACGTTCGCCACGTTCGTTGGCCTCAAGGGTCCGGACGGTGGTCAGCTGCGCACCGGGTTCGCCGATCCCAACCTGCGACCGAACTTCGTCGGCATCTTCACCGATCTGACCGGGCCTGCGCCGCAGGGACTCTCGGTCTCGGCCACCGTCGACACCCGCTTCACCACCAAGCCGACGGCGCTGAAGCTCGGCGCGATGCTGCTGGCGATGGTCTCCACCGTCATCGCGCTCGTCGCGCTGTGGCGACTCGACCAGCTCGACGGTCGGCGCATGCAACGGGTGATCCCGTCGCGCTGGCGTACGTTCACGGCGACCGACGTCGTCGTGGTCGGCGGGTTCCTGCTCTGGCACGTCATCGGTGCGAACTCGTCGGACGACGGCTACATCCTGCAGATGGCTCGCGTCGCCGACCGCGCGGGCTACATGTCCAACTACTTCCGGTGGTTCGGCAGCCCCGAGGATCCGTTCGGCTGGTTCTACAACGTGCTCGCGCTCATGACGCACGTCAGCGACGCCAGCATCTGGATGCGGCTGCCCGACCTGATCTGCGCGCTGGTGTGCTGGCTACTGCTCTCGCGAGAGGTGCTGCCCCGGTTGGGTCCGGCGGTGTCGTCGAGCCGCTCCGCGATGTGGGCCGCGGGCCTGGTCCTGATGGCGGCCTGGATGCCGTTCAACAACGGGCTGCGCCCCGAGGGCCAGATCGCGACCGGCGCCCTCATCACCTACGTGCTGATCGAACGGGCGATCATCTCCGGTCGTCTCACTCCGGCCGCGTTGGCGATCGTCTCCGCCGCCTTCACGCTCGGCATCCAGCCGACCGGCCTCATCGCGGTGGCCGCACTGCTCGCGGGCGGTCGTCCCCTGCTGCGGATCCTGGTGCGCAGGCATCGCGTCGTCGGCACCTGGCCGCTGGTACTGCCCCTGCTGGCGGCGGGCACCATCATCCTGACCGTCGTCTTCGCGGATCAGACGTTGGCAACGGTGTTGGAAGCCACCAGGATTCGCACCGCGATCGGTCCCAGCCAGGCCTGGTACACCGAGAACCTGCGCTACTACTACCTGATTCTGCCCACCGTGGACGGCTCGCTGTCGCGCCGCTTCGGATTCATGATCACCGCGCTGTCGCTGTTCGCGTCGCTGTTCATCATGTTGCGGCGCGGGCGGGTCCCCGGTGTCGCCCGCGGGCCGGTGTGGCGCCTCGTCGGCATCATCTTCGGCACCATGTTCTTCCTGATGTTCACCCCCACCAAGTGGGTGCACCACTTCGGTCTGTTCGCCGCGGTCGGGGCCGCGATGGCGGCGGTCGCCACGGTGCTGGTGTCACGAAAGGTGTTGCGCTCGGCCCGCAACCGGATGGCATTCACCGCCGCGGTGCTCTTCATCATCGCCCTGACCTTCTCCTCCACCAACGGCTGGTGGTACGTCTCGAGTTACGGCGTCCCGTTCAACAACGCGTTGCCGAAGATCGGTGGCGTCACCGTCAGCACGATCTTCTTCGCCCTCTTCGGTGTCGCCGCGGTATGGGCATTCTGGCTGCACTTCGCGCGCGACCGCGCGGAGAGCAGACTGGTGCGTCTGGTCACTGCGGCGCCGATTCCGATCACCGCGGGCTTCATGGTCGTGGTGTTCGTCGGATCGATGCTCGCAGGCGTGGTGCGCCAGTACGGGACCTACTCGAACGGGTCGTCCAACCTCGCGGCGTTCGCCGGCGGCTGCGGCCTCGCCGACGACGTGCTCGTCGAACCGGACACCAATGCCGGCTTCCTGAGCGCACTTCCGGGGAACTACGGTCCGCTCGGCCCGCTCGGCGGCGTCGGAGCGGTCGGGTTCACGCCCAATGGCATGCCCGAACACATCGTCGCCGAGTCGATCCGCAACGACCTACCGACACCGGGAAATGACTACGACTGGGATGCGCCGGTCAAGCTGACGGCCCCTGGCGTCAACGGCTCGACCGTTCCCCTGCCCTACGGCCTCGACCCCAAGCGGGTGCCGCTGGCCGGCAGCTACGTCCCCGGCCCGGCCCAACAGCAGAGCCGTCTGACGTCGGCGTGGTACCAACTGCCTGCCCCCGATGACGCCCACCCCCTCGTGGTCGTCACCGCCGCCGGCAGCATCACCGGCAACAGCGTGTTCAACGGCCGCACCGACGGCCAGACCGTCGAATTGGAGTACGCCCGAACGGGACCCGACGGAGCACCGGTGGCCGCAGGCCGCGTCACGCCGTTCGACATCGGGCCCATCCCGTCATGGCGCAACCTGCGCTTCGAGCGCGCCCAGATCCCGGCCGATGCCACGACGGTGCGCATCGTCGCCGAGGACCTGTCGCTGACACCGGGTGACTGGATCGCCGTGACGCCGCCGCGCGTCCCCGAGCTGAAGACCGTGCAGCAGTACGTCGGCTCGGAGCAACCCGTGCTGATGGACTGGGCCGTCGGCCTGGCCTTCCCGTGCCAGCAGCCGATGCTGCACTCGAACGGCGTCACCGAAGTCCCCCGATTCAGGATCACGCCGGACTACAACGCCAAGCGCAAGGACACCGACACCTGGCAGGACGGTCTCAACGGCGGACTGCTCGGGATCAGCGACCTGCTGCTGCGCCAGAACGTGATGGCCACCTACCTGTCGCGCGACTGGGGCCGTGACTGGGGCTCGCTGCGCAAGTTCGACACCGTCGTCGACGCGCAACCCGCGCAGATCGACCTCGGCACTGCGACCCACAGCGGGCTGTTCTCGCCGGGCAAGATCCGCATCAAGCCGTAGCCCGAGATCGTCGGCGATGGCGACCTCGTCTAGCCGGGCACACCGTAAGTCAGTGCGGCGTACCGAGATACGGGAACACGTCGAGCGTGTCGGTGTGCGGACTGAGTCCGGTCGGCGGAATGTCACCCTTGGACAGGAAGCCCAGGCGGTAGTCGATCACGTCGTCGGTGAACAACCGGCCGTTGGGGTACTTCGCCGGCTTCGACGGATCGAACGTCAGCATGTCGGGCAGCGTGCCCTCGTCGTCGATCGCGGCGATCGCCTCGTCGTCGGAGTAGCCGCCAGTGTGGCCCATCAGATGGATGAACTGTCCGATCCACCGCTCACGGTCGTGGATCGGTTCGCTGGCGTTGTACTCCTCCTTGGTGTCGTCGGTGTTGAAGAAGCTGCTGACGGATGGGTGGCCGGCCCGGTCGACGTGCAACAGTTCACCGTCGCGACGCACGCTGCAACGCCCCCAGATCCTGACGTCGGGGGCGGCGCCCAGGAAGGTGGTCGGCATCTCGATCGCCATGGAGAACACGTTGGCCGTGGCGTTGGAGTCGACGCCAGTCCACGGCGCGGCGCCCGCGGGGTGCAGGGCGGTGAAGTTTCGGCCGCCGGAGGTGTCGAACAGGTTCTTGATCCCGTCGAAGTCGAAGAAGAACGCGTCGCTTCGGGCACCCGCGAAGAAGGTGAACTCATTGGACGTCGCGATGGTCGGCGTCTTGCCGAACGATACGTCGACACCGCCGAAGATCTTCTCCCCCACCGCTTCCGGTTCCTCGGCCTCGTCGTCGACGGCGAGGAACACGTCGACCGTCTGGCGTCCGTCCTCGGGTGCGGAGAACACGAAGCTGAACGCGATGTCGTTGCGCAGATCGCCATCGTTGTCGACCGCCAGACGGTAGATCGCGTCGGGATGGAGGGCGTCGGCGTTCGGGTTGGCATTGAGGATCAGCACCGTGCGGGTGGGATCCGCCGGGGACTGGAAGGCATACAGGTCGCAGAGGTCCAGCCGTTGGTCGCCCAAGGGTGGTCCGAGGCTCAATCCGGTGAAGTGGTTCGACATGTCACGATCAAACTCCTAAACCGGCCGCGCGTACACCACCCGTGTGCGGAGCACGACGTCCTGCACCGACCGGCGCCGGTTGTCCACGGCGACGAAGGCGAGTCCGATCGGGAACACCACGCACGCCACCGCCCGCAGCAGGGCTACTGCGAGCGACACCCGAGTCGATCGTTGGCCCACCACGCGCAGGCCCATCACGACCGCGCCCGCCGTGCAGCCCGATGTCACCCAGCACCCAGCCAGGTACAGCACCGCGACGGCGAACATCACCGTCGTCGAGAAGAACACACTCGGCGCGGGGAAGCGGAAGGCCGCCGGCTGCAACATCAGCTGCGTCAGCGCCACACCGAGGTAGAGGATCCCGACGATGGCGCCCGCCACGACCAGATCGATCAGGGCTGCGACGCCTCGGCTGACGATCCCTGCGACCTCCAGGTCCGCGGAATCGTTTCTCTGCGTTGTCAATTCGGTGTCCGGTCGCGTCCGAACATGCGGTCGACGAAACCGGAGACCGCATCGTCCGCGCGCTGCCCCTGGGTACGCACGTCGGTCATCACCTCCGCCGTCACCGACGTCGTCGACTCGCGGATGATCCTCGGCAGGTCGACCCCGTCGATGATCTGGTTGGCCAACCCGATGAGGTCGATGCGGGCGATGATCGCGTCGATGTCGATGTCCGCGGCGATCGCGTCGACGTCGACCCGCTCGCGCACCAGGGCGGTCAGATCGATCTCGTCGAGGACGAGCCCCACCACCTGAGAGCCCACCGCCGACACCACCGCCTTGAGCTGCCCGACGCCGGCGTCGACGCCGCGGCGCAGCGGACTCCCCACCACGGGCAACGCTTCGACGAGCTTGAGCAGGTCAGGCACCCTCGCATCGTAGTGTCGACGCATGACCGACCGCATCAGCCTTGGCACGGCGACCCTCACCCGCGTGGTGGAGTTCGAGTTCGACATCCCGACGTCGATGATGGCCGCGACCCCTCCCGAGGCGTGGCAGGACAACGCCGACCTCCTGGTTCCGACGTTCCTCGATCCCGCGACGCAGCGGTGGCGCGTGGTGATGCAGAGCTGGGTGGTCGAGGTCGACGGGCTGACAGTCGTGGTGGACACCGGCGTCGGCAACGACCGCGACCGGCCACACCTTCCGGTGCTCTCGGGGCTGCGGACCGACTTCCTCGGCGGCCTGCAACGTGCCGGTGTCGAGCCCGCCGACGTCGACGTCGTGATCAATACGCACCTGCACACCGATCACGTGGGCTGGAACACCACCCTCGTCGACGGTGCGTGGGTGCCGACCTTCCCGAATGCGCGCTATCTGGTGCCCGAGGCCGACTACCGGCACTTCGCCCCCGACGGACCAGGCTCGACGGACAGCATGCGAATCGTCATGGGCGACAGCGTCATTCCCATCGTCGACCAGATGCAGCTGTGGTCCGGCGATCTCCAGCTCAGCGAATCACTACGGCTTCGTCCCGCCGCGGGCCACACCCCCGGTTCGTCGGTGCTGTGGCTCGACGCCGGCGCGCCTGCGGTCTTCGTCGGCGACCTCACGCACTGCCCCATCCAGATTCCACGACCGGACGATCCGTGCGGATTCGACGTGGACCCGGTCGCCGCGGCTGCGACCCGCAAGCGGGTGTTCACCGAGGCGTCGCGGTCGCGGGCCACGGTGGTGCCAGCGCACTACCCGGGACACGGAGGGGCGACGCTGGTGGCCCGCGGCGACCGGTTCGAGGTCGACGACTGGCTGGGGTTCGCACCGATCTAACGCGCGCGAGCGTGCGCGTCGTGCCAGTTTCGTTCGGCGTGTCGCGTACCGACGCGCACGCTCGCGGATGGGGGGTGGGCTAGATCGGGGTGAGGCCGTGCTTGCGCTGCACGCGCGAGATCTGCTTGTCGGCCAGCAGTTTGATCGCGCTGCGCAGCAGCAGCCGCGTCTCGTGCGGCTCGATGACCCCGTCGATGTAGCCGCGCTCCGCGGCGATCCATGGCGTCGCCAGGTTGAGGTTGTAGCCCTCGATGAAGTCGGCCTTGATCTTCTGCACCTCGGGTGCAGTCGGATCGGGGAAGCGCTTCACCAGCAACTGGGCGGCACCGTCGGCGCCGATCACCGCGATGCGGGCCGTCGGCCAGGCGAAGTTCAGGTCAGCGGTCAGCTGCTTGGAGCCCATGACGGCGTACGCGCCGCCATAGGACTTGCGGACCGTGATCGTCACCTTAGGGATGTCGGCCTCGACGACCGCGTTCAGGAATCGGCCGCCGCGCTTGATGATTCCGCCCTTCTCCGGTCCGACACCCGGCATGAAGCCGGGGGTGTCGACCACGAAGACCAGTGGCGTGTTGAACGAGTCGCAGAACCGGATGAACCGGGCCGCCTTGTCGGACTCCTCGTTGTCGATGGCGCCCGCGTTGTACAACGGCTGGTTCGCGATCACGCCGACCGGGCGACCGTCGACCCTGGCGAAGGCGGTGATGATCGCCGGTCCCGCATTCGCGGCCACCTCGAACACGTCGCCGTCGTCGAAGATCCGCAACAGGATCTCGTGCATGTCGTAGCCGGTGTTGTCCGAGTCCGGCACGATCGTGTCGAGTTCCAGATCGTGCGGGGTGATCTCGGGTTCGAGACCGGGGTTGACGATCGGCGCGGAGTCGAACGTGTTGGCGGGCAGGAAGCTCAGGTAGTCGCGGACGTACTGGAACGCGGCCTCTTCCGACTCGACCACCTGGTGGATGTTGCCGTACTTGGCCTGCGCGTCGGCGCCGCCGAGCTCGTCGAGCGAGACGTCCTCACCGGTGACGTCCTTGATGACGTCGGGCCCGGTGACGAACATGTAGCCCTGATCGCGCACCGCGATCACCAGGTCGGTCTGGATGGGCGAGTACACCGCACCGCCCGCGCACTTGCCGAAGATCAGCGAGATCTCCGGCACCAGCCCGCGCAGCAACTCGTGGCGACGGCCCAGCTCGGCATACCAGGCCAGCGACGTCGCGGCGTCCTGGATGCGGGCGCCACCGGAGTCGTTGATGCCGATGATCGGGCAACCGACCATGGCCACCCACTCCATCAACCGGGCGACCTTGCGGCCGAACATCTCGCCGACCGAGCCCTGGAAGACGGTCTGGTCGTGGCTGAACACGCCGACCGGCCGTCCGTTGATGGTGCCGTGCCCGGTGACCACACCGTCGCCGTAGAACGCGCCCGGGTCGCCCGGGGTCTTGGCCAGCGCGCCGATCTCCAGGAAGCTACCCGGGTCGAGCAGCGAGTAGATGCGCGCCCGAGCCGACGGGATGCCCTTCTTGTCGCGCCGGGCCCTGGCCTTCTCGTCGCCGGGATCCTTGGCGAGCTCCAGCCGCTCGTGGAGATCGGCCAGCTTCTCGGCCGTGGTCTTCTGAGTCACTTGCCCTCCGCTTCGGCCGAATTGCTCCTTGCGTGCGCGGCGATCCGGTTGATCGCCTCGCTCATGTGCGCGCCGACCTTCGCAATGTACGGCTCGTCGATCGCCTGGATGTGCTCGCCCCCGATGGCCACCACCTCGAGGTCGGAGACGAATTCACCCCAGCCGCCGTCGGGCTGACGGGTCGCATACGCGGGCTCGAAGGTGATCGCGTCGTCGTGGTAGCGGTCGGCCATGTAGAGCGTGACGTGCCCGTCGTAGGGCTTGATGTCGGCGACGTCGAGCGCGCGCTGATCGAGGTACGACGTCCGTTGGTGCTCGATGATGCCGCCGGGAATCTGCACGCCCGCGTCCTTCACCGCGTTCAGCACGAACTCGACCTGACCCGCGTCGTCGAGTTGCTCGAGCTGCTCGTACGGGATCTCGGGGATCTCGACGTTGAACGTCTTCTCCGCGAACTTCGCGTAGCGGTCCCAGCGCTGCCGGGTCGCCTCCCGGGTGCGCTGGATCGGCTCACCCGGGCGGACGCAGTCGATCAACCCGACGAACTGCACGTTGGCGCCGGCCTCCTTGAGCCCGATCGCGCAGGCGTAGGACAGCGCCCCGCCGAGTGACCATCCTGCCAGGATGAAGGGACGAGAACCGTTGAGCTCCAACAGCTTCGGTACGTACTGCGCCGCGCGCTCCTCGATGGTGCCCTCGACCCGTTCCAAGCCGATCATCGGCGTGCCCGCAGGTAGTCGCTTGAGCAGCGGCTCGTAGACCACGGTCGAACCGCCCGCGGCATGGAACACGTACACGGGCACCTGGTCGTCGGATTCGGCTGCCCGGATGGTCCTGACGAAGCCGTCGAGTTCACCCGCCTCCAGGAACTCGCGCACCGTCGTGGCGAGCTCCTCGATGGTCTGCGCCTTCGTCACGTCCTCGACCGTGATGGTGCCCTCGGCACGCTCGGTCAGGCGCTGCGCCATCTTCTGCGCCTCGTCGTCGCTCAGCGACCGCAACGTGTTGAAGATGCCACCCGGCGACTTGCCGGTGACGATGGCCCACGTCGCGAAGGTGACCCGTTCGGCGGCGTCGCGCGGCGGCACGTCGGAGTTGAGCGCCTCGGAGATCGCCTTCTGGTTCAGCACCTGTGCGGCACCGGCCAGGTTCGGCGAGGTCGTCTCGGCCGACGGCCCCGCGGGGTTGGTCGGCGGCGGGGGCGGCACGATCCCCGCGGTGTCCACGGGCGCCGAGGACGGTGCCTCGGCTTCGGCCGCCTTCTGCGCGAGCATCTCCTCGAGCTCGGCGACCGTGGTCGCCCCGCCCATCAGCTCGGCCTGGGCTGCCGCGATCTCCTCGTCGGTCTGCGTCTTCTGCACCTCGGCGAGCTCTTGGACCTCATCGCGGTGCTCGATCGCGTACGTGATCAGCTTCTCCACCGCGTACAGGTTGGCGTCCCGTACGGCCGTCAACTGGATCGGCGGCAGGTCGAAGTCGTACTCGACGCGGTTCTTGATCCGCACCGCCATCAGCGAGTCCAGGCCCAGCTCGATGAGCGGCACCTCCCACGGCAGGTCCTCGGGCTCGTAGCCCATGGCGCTGCCGACGATGGTGCCGAGCCGCTGGGAGATCGGCTCACCGGATTCGGGTGACCACTTCGCGAAGCCCGCCGCGAGACCTGCACCCGCGGTGAGGTTGTCCTGCAGGATCGCCGCGTCGTCCTCGGGCTCTTCCTCGACGATCTGCGGGACGACGGCCACCTCGGTCAGCGCCGCGCCCGCGCCGACCGCGGTCGGCAGGGCGGTCGCCTGACCGGCGCGGGTCACGATCGCGTCGTACACCAGCGTGAAGGACTCGTTGATCCGCGCATGCACCTGCACGGTCGCGCCACCGGGGTGCCGGCTCAGCGTCGTCACCAGACGTGCGTCGTCGGCCGGAGCCGCGCGCTGCTCGTAGGCCGTCAGCTTCGCGTCCGGAAGGACCGCTGCCGCAGCGGCTTTCACCAACCCGGCCAGGTCGGTCGCACCGCGCGGCGCGTACTCCCAGACGTGACGGCCGTCGGGCATCGCGACGTGCGTGCCCGGCAGGATGCCCGAGCCGTCCGCGGAGAACCGGACGTCGAGCCAGTGCGGCTTGCGCCGGAACTTGGTCGGCGGGATGGGGGCGAAGTCACCAGCGGAGAACAGAGTCCGGAAGTCGAGATCGTGGCCGTGGACGAACAGCTGCGCCATGGCCGTGGTCATCGAATCGACCTCGTCCTGCTTGCGGGCCAGGGTCGGGATCAGCTGCCCATCGTGCAATCCAGCCGCCGCGGTGGTGAGTCCAACCTGCATGAGCGCCACGGGATTCGGCGCCAACTCCAGGAACGTCGTGTGGCCGTTGTCGACGGCGTTGCGGATGCCGTGCGTGAAGTACACGCTGTGCCGCAACCCCTTCTTCCAGTACTCGACGTCGTGGATCGG
>NZ_JAEMTA010000028.1:0-48799 GCF_016462545.1 Mycolicibacterium sp.
GCACCACGTGGCAGACGTTCTGGCACAGGAAGCACTCGATGCACTTGCGGAACTCTTGGCTCCGGTTCACGTCCTCCTGCTGCATCCGGTACTCGCCGGGCTGCAGGTCCTTCGGCGGGGTGAATGACGGGATCTCGCGGGCCTTCTCGTAGTTGAAGGACACGTCGGTCACCAGGTCGCGCATGACGGGGAAGGTCCGCAGCGGCGTGACCGTGACGGTCTCGTCCTCGTCGAACGTCGACATCCGGGTCATGCACATCAGCCGCGGCTTGCCGTTGACCTCGGCCGAACACGATCCGCACTTGCCCGCCTTGCAGTTCCACCGCACCGCGAGGTCGTTGGCCTGGGTGGCCTGCAGCCGGTGGATGATGTCGAGCACGACCTCGCCGTCGTTGACCTCGACGGTGTAGTCCTTCAGCTCGCCACCGGAGTCGTCGCCGCGCCAAACCCGAAGACTTGCGTCGTAGGCAGCCATGTTTCAGCCCTTCCGTTCGGGATGCTCGATGAGTTCGGAGTCGGTGTAGTACTTCTCGAGTTCGGAGAGCTCGAAGACCTCGAGCAGATCCGGTCGCATCGGGACCTGCTCTTCGGGGACGACGGTGACGCGGGGGACCATCGCCTCGCTGGTCGCCGCCTCGGTGGTCTTGCACACCAGCAGCTTGTTGCGCCAGTTGGCGTCCATCGACGGATGATCGTCGCGGGTGTGTCCGCCGCGGCTCTCGGTGCGTTGCAGTGCCGCCTTGGCCACGCACTCGCTGACCAGCAGCATGTTGCGCATGTCGATCGCCAGGTGCCAGCCGGGGTTGTAGACCCTTCCGCCCTCGACGGCGACGTTCTGCAGCCGGCCCCTGAGCTCGTCGAGCTTGGCAAGCGCCTCGTGGATCTCGTCTTCCTTGCGGATGATGCCGACGAGGTCGTTCATCGACTGTTGGAGTTCGGCGTGCAGCGTGTACGGGTTCTCCGGACTCTCGTGCGCCTCGTACGGCGCCAAGGCCATCTTGGTGGCCTTGGCGATGGCGTCCTGCGGCGGTGTCGGCCGGTCGGAGAGTGCCCGCACGTAGTCCGACGCGCCGAGGCCCGCGCGCCTGCCGAACACCAGCAGGTCGGACAGCGAGTTGCCACCGAGACGGTTGGAACCGTGCATGCCGCCGGAGCACTCGCCGGCCGCGAACAGCCCGGGGGTAGCCGCGCCGCCGGTGTCGGGGTCGACCTCGATGCCGCCCATCACGTAGTGACAGGTCGGGCCGACCTCCATCTCGTCCTTGGTGATGTCGACCTCGGCCAGCTCGATGAACTGGTGGTACATCGAGGGCAGCCGACGCTTGATCTCCTCGGTCGGCATCCGCGAGGCGATGTCGAGGTAGACCCCGCCGTGCGGGGTGCCGCGGCCGGCCTTGACCTCGGCGACGATCGCCCTGGCGACCTCGTCGCGGGGCAGCAGGTCAGGTGTGCGACGGGCGGAGTCGTTGTCCTTGAGCCACTGGTCTGCTTCTTCCTCGGTCTCGGCGTACTGGCCCTTGAACACCGGAGGGATGTAGTTGAACATGAAGCGCTCGCCGTTGGCGTTCTTCAGCACGCCGCCATCACCGCGCACGCCTTCGGTGACCAGGATGCCCTTGACCGATAGCGGCCAGACCATCCCGGTCGGGTGGAACTGGATGAACTCCATGTTGATCAGGTTGGAACCCGCGCGCAGCGCCAGGGCATGGCCGTCGCCGGTGTACTCCCACGAGTTCGACGACACCTTGAACGACTTGCCGATGCCGCCGGTCGCGAGCACCACCGCGGGGGCGTCGAACAGGATGAAATTGCCGCTCTCGCGCCAGTATCCGAATGCGCCCGCGATGCGGTCGCCATCCTTGATCAGGTCGGTGATCGAGCATTCGTGGAAGACCTTGATGCGGGCCTCGTAGTCGCCGAGTTCGGCCTTGTCCTCCTGCTGTAGCGAGACGATCTTCTGCTGCAGCGTGCGGATGATCTCCAGGCCCGTGCGGTCGCCGACGTGCGCCAGTCGGGGGTAGGTGTGTCCGCCGAAGTTGCGCTGGCTGATCTTGCCGTCCTTGGTGCGGTCGAACAGCGCCCCATAGGTTTCCAACTCCCACACCCGGTCGGGTGCCTCCTGCGCGTGCAGTTCGGCCATCCGCCAGTTGTTGAGGAACTTGCCGCCGCGCATGGTGTCACCGAAGTGCACCTGCCAGGAGTCCTTGGTGTTGACGTTGCGCATCGCGGCGGCGCAGCCACCCTCGGCCATCACGGTGTGCGCCTTGCCGAACAGAGACTTCGTCACCACGGCCACACGCAGACCACGCTCGCGTGCCTCGATCACCGCGCGAAGTCCTGCCCCGCCGGCGCCGATCACGACCACGTCGTATTCGTGCCGCTCGAGTTCAGCCATGAATCAGTGCCCTCACTTCGTGAATATCGTTGCTAGTCAATCGAAATCAGCCGATGAATCGCAGGTCGGTGATGGTGCCGCTGGCCACCAGCATGACGTAGAAGTCGGTCAGCATCAGCGTGCCGAGCGTGATCCACGCGTACAGCTTGTGCCTGGTGTTGAGCTTGCTCACCTGTCCCCACAGCCAGTAGCGCACCGGGTGCTTGGAGAAGTGCTTGAGCCGTCCGCCGACGACATGGCGGCAGGAGTGGCAGGACAGCGTGTACACCCAGAGCATCACGACGTTGACGATGAGAACGATGTTGCCCAAACCGAATCCGAAGCCGGACGGTGAGTGGAACGCCTCGATCGCGTCGTAGGTGTTGATCACCGAGATGATCCCGGCGATGTAGAAGAAGTAGCGGTGCGTGTTCTGCACGATCAGCGGGAACTTCGTCTCGCCGGTGTACTTCGCGCGGGGTTCGGCCACCGCGCAGGCGGTCGGCGACTGCCACACCGACCGGTAGTAGGCCCCGCGGTAGTAGTAGCAGGTCAATCGGAAGAGCAACAGGAACGGCAGCGAGGCCGCCGCGTACGGCAGCCACCAGACGTTGGGCAGGATCTGCGGCCAGAAGCCACTGGCCTCCCCGCACCCCGTGCTGATGCACGGCGAGTAGAACGGCGTCAGGTAGTGGTACGCCGGCACGAAGAAGTGGTCCTGCTGGAACGCCCGCACCGTCGCGTAGATCACGAATGCGGCGAAGCCCAGGTCGGTCAGCAACGGCGACTTCCACCACGCATCGGTGCGTAGCGTGCGCTGCGTGATCTGAGCTCGCGTCGGCGAGAAGACACCGGTGCCGCGGCGGTCGGCGGTGGGTGCGCTCAAGGAGTTTGCCTCACTTCGGTCGTAATGTGTCCGGGCGGTTGGTGTCCGTCAATCGAATGGCGACGGACTGATCGGGCCTTCGTCGTCCACGTCCTGCCAGAAATCACTGGCGTACTGCGTATCTGGGATGCCGATCTTCTCGAGCGTGTGGTGGTGCTGGCTCACCCCGCGGGCGAGATTGAGGTCCTCGGCATCGATGTCGAGACGGTCGATGTCGAGGAGGATGCGTTCGGCGTCGTTGACGATGCGGCGCATCGCCGTACTGTCGCCGTAGCGTGAGGCAAGTGACGTCACGCAGCGGCGAAGGCCGCCGATCAACTCGTGGAGCTGGTCGAGTTCGGTGGTTGTGGACAACGGAGTTGACCTCCTTGGGCTGAAGGGTGTCACGGATCACATTACGCAATCGATGCTAGTCACAGAACGAGTTCAGAGTGACACGCGTCACGTCAGACGAGGAGGTTGGCAAATGTCCAAAGAGGTCCTGCAGGAGCGCGCGGCGGCGCTGAAGGCGCTGCACGTGCCCGGAAATCCCGTCGTCCTACCCACGGTGTGGGATGCCTGGTCCGCGAAGCTGGCCGTCGACGCGGGCTTTGCCGCGTTGACCGTCGGTAGCCACCCGGTGGCCGACTCGGTCGGCAAGGAGGACGGGGAGGGGATGTCGTTCGACGACCTGACCACCCGGGTCGCCCAGATCACCGGAGCCGTGGACGTACCGATCTCGGTCGACGTCGAATCGGGTTACGGCGAAGCGCCCCAGCGACTGATCGAGGGGCTCCTGTCCGCGGGTGCGGTCGGCCTCAACATCGAGGACACCGTGCACAAGGAGGGCAAGCGGCTGCGCACGCCCGAGGAACACGCCGCGTTGGTCGGCGAACTGCGCAAGGCGGCCGACGCGTCGGGCGTGCACGTCGTCATCAACGCGCGCACCGACCTGTTCGTCCGCAACGACGGTGATGACGCCGACCGCGTCGATCGCGCCATCGCCCGGCTGAAGCTCGCCGCCGACGCCGGTGCCGACAGCCTGTATCCGGTGGGCCGCCACGATGACGAGACGCAGCGTCGGTTGACGTCCGAGCTGCCGCTTCCGGTCAACGCGATCGCGTTGCCCGACACCGACGACCCCGCATCGTTCGGTCCGCTCGGGGTGGGCCGCATCAGCTTCGGGCCGTTCTTCCAGCGGGTGCTGTCCGGGCACGCCGAAACGCTGCTGGCACGCTGGCGCTGAGGCGTTCAACTGCCGTTCGGCTCGTCGTTCTAGCATCCGTGCGTGGACGACGAGCACGAACGGTGGGACTGGCACGATCATCCCGGCGTGACATGGGCGGCCGGGGCGTCGGCCGCGGCACTCCTCATCTTGCTGGTGGTGGCGGTGATTCGGACGTCGGACTCGTCGCATGCGCCCGCGTTCGTGCCGCCCGCGCCGGCGGTGGACACCTCGTCGGCCTCCGCGTACACCACGTCCTCGTCGTCGACGACGAGCTACCGCGTGCCAAGCGTGCAGACCAGCCAGGACGCCGGGCTGCCCGTGACCACCGACGCACCGAGCACCGTCGAACCGTCGGTGGACGAGCCCACCTCATCGACGCCGACCACCATCCCCAACCCGTACGGCACCACGACACCGACCAACGCGGGACACGTCTGAATTCGCACGGGTCGGGATCGGGTCCTAGAGGGCGCGAAGCATCCGGCCGCCGGCCCGATCGCCGGCCGCCATCAAGCCCGCCCGGGTGGGGGCACCCCACAGTTCGATGGTCTGGACCACCCAGTACAGGGCGAACTCCCCGATCAGTGCCGCCTCGACGACGATCACCGCGTGGTTGAACCCGTCGAGGAGTTGATGAAGGCACACCGCCGCGATGAGCGTCAGCACCATCACCGCCGAGATCGATTGGTAGATGAGCTGATATCGCCTGCGGTGCGGACACTTGTCGGCATCCTGACTGCCCGTCACGAACGCGGTGATGACGACAGTGAGGATGATGGCGGCGAACATGGCGACGGCGGCGATGCCGTGGGCGTTCACGCGAAACCACTCGGGCGCCGCGACCAGCGTCACCAGTCCGATCGCCAACAGAACTCTCTGCACCCGCACGGCCACGGTGCCGAGTGCACTTCGGCGCGAGGCCGTTCCGGTGCGGTGGTACATCCACCACGACGCGGCGCGCGAGACGATCAGGGCGATGACGACGGCCCAGACGTTCGCGATGGCCGACTGGTTGCCGATGTTCAGATCTGCTCTGCCGCAGAGTAATACGGGTCGTGTCGTCGGTACCATCGCGACGACGAAGGCGAGGATGCCCGCCAGGTTCAGCAGCACGTCCTCGGTGTCGTTGCTGCCCTTGTACACGATGAGCATCGCGCCGAGCGCGAACAGCGCCCCGATGAACACGCCGTGTGCCGAGGTGAAGTAGTAGGCGCTGATCGAGGTCTGCCAACACGTGGCGGTGGATCGTTCGATGAGCACTGCCGCACCGAGCAGGACGATCATCACCGCCATGCCGCCGCGCAGATAGCGGTAGGTGTCCAGCACCGAACTCTTCATCCCACCGCCGAGACTACGGTCGTGGCGCGATTTCGCCGCGATTTCCGTCAACGACCGTAGTCTCGGCGAGGGTCCATCACCGTCCCCCGAGGTGTTTGGCGAGGAAGCGCTCGACCGCGTGGTACATGTCGATCGAGTTGTCGGGATTGAGGAAGCCGTGTCCCTCGTCCTCCTTGACCATGTACTCGACATCGACCCCGCGCGTGCGGAGCGCTTCGACGATGTTGTCGGACTCAGCTTGGACGACCCGGACGTCGTTCGCGCCCTGGACGACCAGCAGTGGCGTGCAGATCTGATCGACGCGGCTGATCGGCGAGCGGGCGAGCATGTCGGCCTCCTGGTGCGGATCCGACGGGTCTCCGACGAAGAGGTGCCAGTTGTTCGTCAGCTGGGGACGGACCACCGGCGGCAGCGTGCGGATGAAGTTCGCCAGGTTGGAGATGCCGACGTAGTCGATGGCGGCGGCGAAGAGGTCGGGGGTGAAGGTGACCCCGACCAGGGAGGCATAGCCGCCGTAGGACCCGCCGAAGATGGCGACCCTGTCGCGGTCCGCGTAGCCCCGATCCACCGCCCAGGCCACGGCGTCGACGAGATCGTCATGCATCTTGCCCGCGAATTGTCCGATGGCCGCCTTGACGAAGGCCTTGCCGTAGCCGGTCGATCCGCGAAAGTTGACCTGTAGCACCGCATATCCACGGTTGGCGAGCATCTGCACGTCAGGGTGGAAGCCCCAGGCGTCGCGCGCCCATGGGCCGCCGTGCACCAGCAATACCATCGGCAAATCAGTCGGTTCCACGCCAAGCGGCAGCGTGAGGTACGAGTGCAGGGGTAGGCCGTCGCGTGAGGTGATCGTCACGGGCCGCATCGGAGCCAGCGCGTCGGGATCCAGGTGCGGGTAGGGCCGGAAGAGCAGTCGGCTCTCTCCGGTGGCGTGATCGTAGAAGTAGGCGACAGCGGGGTCCCGGTCATGGATGAAGCTGACCACCCACCGCTGCCCGGAGTCGTCGCACGAGACCTCCTGCAGATCGCCCTCGGACAGTTCGGTCAGCTTCTCGAGCACGTCGGCGAAGTGCGGATCGAGAGGATGGATGACCTGACGTTCGCGGAAGTAGCGCGCTCCCATGAGCTTTCCCGTGCGCTCGTCGAGGATCAGCGGTGGTGGGAGGCCCAGTTGCCCACCGAGGTCGAACTCGGGATGGCTGTCGACCTCGACTTCCTCGCCGGTCGTGAGATCGAGACGGACCAGGCGGGTGCGGTCGGTTCCGCGATTGGACCCCATCCACATCCCCGTCCCGTCCGGGGTGATCTCCATCGGGTAGATGCCCATGGGGTAGTCGGCTCCGTCGCACACCGCGACAGTCCGCAACGTGGCCGTGTCCGAATCCCATTGCGACACTACGGCGTTGCCCTCGGGCGTCGTCGCGGTGGTGAACAGGGTGCCGTCGCGGCTGGACAGCCAGCCGGCGACGGTTCCGGGGTTCTGGGCGAGCAGGGTGAGTTCGCCCAAGGCGATGTCGAGTTCGTAGGCGTCGAGGAAGGTGGCGTCGCGGTGGTTGGTCTGGACCATGACCTTTCCCGAGCGGGCAGAGGTCATCTGGCACAGGGCTCTCGCGCCGGGGAACGGGGTCAGATCGATGGCGGGCGCGTCCGGATTCTGCAGGTCCACCCGGTAGACGTGCCAGTTCTCATCGCCGTCGTCGTCCTGGGCGTACAGCATCCAGCGTGGATCGTCGGTCCAGTGATAGGCCACGATGCTGCGGTTCTCGTCGGCGGTGACGCACCGCGCATCCGAGGCGCCGTCGGAGTCGGAGTCCAGACTCTCGACCCACACGTTGAGTCGGTCCTTCCACGGCGCGAGGTAGGCGATCTTCGTTCCGTCCGGGGAGATCGTCGCCCCCGCGCGGACGGGTGAGCTGAAGAAGTCCTCGACGGAGATGTGCTCGGGTAGAGCCATGATGGTCCTTTCGCATGTCTTGTCGCGGCACGTCGGTGCGACGAGCCGTACTGTCCGTGGGTGCCCTACGGGGTGACCGGGCCGCCCAGGCGTCCGTTGGTGGCGTCGAGGATGGCGCGATCGATCAGCGCCAGCGCCTCCTGTTGGGTGACCACGCGACCGTCGACCACGATCGTGCGGCTGACGTCCTCGTCGATGACGCGGAAGGCACCGGTGACGGCGGCTGCGCACAGCCGCACGGTGAGATCGTCGTCGGGCAGGCCCAGCCGTCTGCCAATCACGGGGATGAAGCCTCGTTCGAGGTCGTCGTGGACCATGAGGTAGGCCGTCCGCAGTGCGGGCTCCGTCGCCGTCATGGTGCTGATCCGCATCGCGCTGATCTCGTCGTCGACGTCCTGCGGGGTCAGCGGGTGTGCGATCGCGTCGTCGGCCAGGTGATCGCCGAGCGATAGCTCGGACGGCCAACGATCCAGCATCGCGATGAAACGTCCTGCCGATTTCGCCAGCAGCGGTTCGACGCAGCTCTCCTTCGTCCGGAAGTAACGCCAGATCGTGCGCGTGGAAAGCCCTGCCGCCCTGGCGATGTCATCACCGCTCGTCGCGGAGACACCCCGTTCCCAAAAGAGCCCGGCGGCGAGCCTGGAGATGGTGAGCCGCGTCTGATCCTGGTGGTCCACGGTCACCCCCTCTGTCACTTAGTGACATCATGACGGTATGTCACTTAGTGACAGGGAGTCAAACGTCGACCTGAGTCACCACACGTCGCCGTCGCGGTAGTCGCACGTCAGCTCCCCGGCGGTGTCGAGGTCGACGCTGAGCGGCAGCACGAAGATCGAGCCGTCGTCGTCGGGGGTGGGCGTCACCCCGGCTGGGGCGAGCACCGCGGTCGTGCCCTGCCACGGCAGCCAGCCACGCGAGCCGTAGATGTGTCTGCCCGCCTCCGACGAGCTGAGCGCCCCCAACTGGTAGGCGCCGCGCAGCACCTGTTCGAGGGCGTCCATGACCGCCATCGCGAGCCCTTGGCCGCGCCAGTCCTCCCGCACCGCGACGGCCTCGAGATAGCCGCAGCGCAGCGCTGCGCCCTGATGGAGCATCCGACGCTGCACCACGGCGCCGTGGGCGATCAGTGCGCCGCGGACGCAGATCAGCGCATGCATGCCGCCGAGTGCGTGCTCCCAGTCGGCAGCGGTGAAATCGATCTCGCCGTCGGCGAAGGTGTCGACCAGCATGCGGCGGGCGTCCTCGCGCGTCTCGCCGTCGAGATCGGACGTGTGAACCAAGCGCGCGGTGTGGAGCACACCTCGTTCCTACCAGGCGGACGGTCGGCGCGGACGTGACCAGTGCATCCGAACCCGTTGACCAGGCCGCGCCTGCGCCACCCGGTCGACGTCTCGATCGACCACCACGCCGATCACCGGATAGCCACCGGTCACCGGGTGGTCGGGGCCGAGGATGACGGGTAAACCGTTGGGGGGCACTTGAATCGCTCCCCGGATGGCGCCCTCGCTGGGGAGTTGCCGGTCGGGCCAGCGGTGCTGCAGGGGACGCCCCGTCATGCGCATTCCGATGCGGTCACTGCGATCCGAGACCACCCAGTCGGCATGCACCAGCGCGTCCGGATCGGCGAGCCAGTCGTCGCGTGGGCCGGGCACGACGAGCAGCTCGAGCAGATCCCCGGAAATGGGGGCGACGGGCGCCTGGTCGAGTTCCGGGAAGTCGGTGGTGTGCTCGCCGATGGAGAGTACGGTTCCCGGCATCAGCGGCGCCGGGCCGATGGTCGACATCACGTCGTGGCTGCGGGAGCCGAGGACCGGCCTGGCGTCGATGCCGCCGCGGACGGCGAGGTAGCTCCGCAGGCCCGTGCGCGGCGTACCCATGGAGATCACCTGTCCGTCGTGGACGTGGTGAATGCTGTTGGTGCCGAACCGAAGTCCATCCACCGCAGGATCGGCGTCGGCGCCCGTGACGGCGACCGCGACGTCACCGCCGTGCACCCGCGCGGAGAACCCGCCAAACGTGACCTCGATGCTGGCCCGGTCGTCGGGATTGGCGACCAGTCGGTTCGCCAGGGTGTGCGAGCGACGATCGGCGGCGCCCGAGCGGGTGACGCCCAGATGCGCCAGACCGGGTCTACCCAGGTCCTCGACTAGGGCCAGGGGGCCGGTGGTCACGATCTCGAGATTTGCCACGACGCCTATCCGATCGCTCGGAACCGGACCCGGGCGCCTGGCACGAGAAGCGCGGGCGGATCGCGTTCGACGTCCCAGAGGACCGCGTCGGTACGACCAATCAGCTGCCAGCCGCCGGGGGTCTCTCTGGGGTAGATGCCGCTGAATTCGCCTGCCAGGCCTACGGATCCGGCGGGCACCTTGGTTCTGGGATCGGCCCGGCGTGGCACGTGGAGTCGCTCGTCACCCCCGACGAGGTAGGCGAAACCGGGGACGAAGCCGCTGAAGCCGACGCGCATCGGCGCCGCGGTGTGGGCCGCGACCACCTCGGCGGGGGAGAAGCCCGTCAGCCGGGCCACCTCGTCGAGATCCTCACCGTCGTAGACCACGTCGATGGTGACGTCGGCCGTCGTGGTGTCGGCGTCGGCCGCGGTCTTCTCGACGCGAAGCTGGCCGAGGCGGGCCCGCGCGGCCGCCTGATACTGGGGACCGGCGAGCTGGAGCAACACCGTGCGGGAGGCCGGGACGACGTCGAGGACGCCGAGCAGGTTGGCGTCGTGAAGTGCGTTGCACCAGGCGAGTACGTCGTCGGTGTCGTCCACGTCGAGCAGCAGTGCCCGGTCTCCGTAGTCGTGCACGGTGCCGAGGGACATCACGTTCGTCGATTCAGACTGCGGGTGCGTACGTCGGCTCCCTGCGCTTGATGTAGGCGATCACGCGGTAGGTGATGGGCAGCATGACCACCTCGACGGCGGTCTTGTAGAGCCAGCCGAGAGCGGTGTAGACGGCGAAGTCGCGGAAGGTGGTGATACCGATGGCGCTCGCCGCGATGCTGCAGAACACCAGGGTGTCGCCGAGTTGACCGGCGAACGTCGACCCCACCAGACGCGCCCACAGGTGCTTCTCCTTGGTGCGTTCCTTGATCGCCACGACGACCCAGGCGTTGATGGTCTGCCCGACGATGAAACCGGCGAGCCCGGCGATGATCAGCTGGGTGTAGGCATGGACGACGTTCTCGAGCGCGGCCTGGTTCTCGTAGAAATCGGCGGCGGGCAGATAAATGGTCACCCAGAACGCCAGCGCCGCCAACACGTTCATCGAGAAACCGAGGACGATCGCGCGCCGCGCCGCCTTGAATCCGTACACCTCGGACAGCACGTCGCCGATCACGTAGGTCAGGGGGAAGACGATGAACCCGCCGTCGGTGATGATCGGTCCGAAGGCCACACCCTTGGTGGCGGTGACGTTCGAGATGATGACCAGGGCCGTGAACACCGCGACGAGCATCGGATAGTAGGCCGATCCCACCTGTGCGAATGCTGTGCGGAGGTCGGACTTCTCGGGCGTCTGGCTACTCACCCGGTCATCTTGTCAGGTGAGCACCTTGGAGATCATCTGCGGTAACCGGTCGGCCACCACGGGGTAGGACAGCACCGAGGTGAACGCCAGCGCGCCCGCGAGTTCCTTGCCCGTGAAGACGTTGCGGTTGGTCCGCGTCGACTTCAGCGCGGCGAACGTCGGGTCGGCGATCAGCGCGGCCTGTTCGTCGTCGCTCTGGGTCGTCCAGACGACGACGTCGGCAGCGTCGAGAACCGAGGCCAGCTTGGCCCGCGGGACCTGGGCGCGGTCGTCCTTCACGACGGCGGTGACGCTGTCGGGGATGGCGAAGCCCATCTGTGTCAGGAACTCCGTGCGCCAGCCGGGCGGGGTGACGTCGTACTGGTCCTGGTAGGTCGTGGCGCTCGTGATCACGATCTTCTTGCCGGTGAACGAGGGGTTGTTCTTTCCGATCTCGGCGAACTTGGCGTCCACGTCGGCGACGAGTTTGGTCATCTCGTCGAACTTGAAGACGGCCTGACCGATGGCGCTCGCCTGGTCCTTCCACGGCTCGAAGAACGCGCTCTGGCCGGATTGCGCGATGGTCGGCGCGATGGCGGCCAGCTTCGTGTACGTGTCCTGGTCCAGGCCTGCGTTGGTGGCGACGATGAGATCGGGCTTGAGCGCGGCGATCTGGTCGACCTCGATGCCGTCGTAGAGGTTCAGCACGACGGGTTGGGCGGTGCCGAGTTTGGGCTGGGCCCAGGGCCATACGGCGAACGGCTCGCCGCCGAACCAGTCGGTGATCGCGATGGGCACCACCCCGAGCGCGAGCAGGTCGTCCTGCTCGGTGAATCCGGCACTGACGACCCGCTTGGGCGCCGACGGAATCTTGGTCTCGCCGAAGGCGTGCTTCACGGTGACGGACCCGTCACCGGCAACCGTGCCCGGTTTGTCCGAACTGCAGGCCACCGTCGCACATGCGAGGCCCGCGGTCATGGCCAGGAAACTCCGTCGGGACCAGATTGATGGCACGCGGCCGAGCGTAATCGGTATCCGGTGACCCGGCCGCCGAACCCGGGCTACTCCTCGTCGTAATCCTTCACCGCGCCGCGGATCTCCTCGACCGCGCGTTCCCAGGACTCGGCAACGTCGGTGCGGGCTGCGTCGGCGTGTGCGGCGACGTCGCGGCGTTCGCGGTCCAGTGCCTCTGCGACGTCGCCCCCGCGAGCGGCGATGGTCGCGACGGTGAAGGCCGAGTCGAGGGCCGAGCCGGCCACGGTGCCCTGTCCGCGCAGGACGGCCTCGGCGACGTCGGCGGCACCGCGCACCACGGCATGCGGCAGGGTGGCCTGTCCCGAGACGTACTCACCGATCGCGGTACGAACCCTGGTGCCGGCACCGCTGAGGGCCACCTGAACCTCCGAACGGGTCTGCGCCAGGGCAGCGGGTAGCGTTGCCCCACTGCGGATCTCGTCGATGACGGTGACCGGTGCGTGAACCAGGGCAACGGATATCTCGGTGGAGGCGCCGACGAGTTGGGTGCCCAGACCCTGACCTGCGACGAGCTGGCGCTCCAGGACATGGCGGATGACGACTCCCGGGGTTGCCTCCGGGGTCGTCGCCTCGGCGGCGGGGATGGCGTCTTCAGCGGGGGTGGTGTCGTGGTCTGGCATGTCGGTTCCTTCCAGCGCGGTCATGTGACCAGTCCATCCGCCGCGATCGACTCGCGGCGGGCGCGCAGGCCAACCGCGGATGAATCCTCGGGGTGGCGATTGAACCGTTCGGCACGGGGGTAATGAGATCGAGCACCGTCCGGTGCCCTGAACAAAGGATTCACCCGTGATCGGAACCATCATCGGCGCCATCGTCATCGGCCTCATCGTCGGCGGCCTCGCCAGACTGGTGATGCCGGGCAAGCAGAACATCGGCGTCATCGTCACCATCGTGCTCGGCGCGCTGGGCTCCTTCCTCGGCACCTGGGTGTCCTACAAGCTCGGCTATTCCAACCAGAACGGCGGGTTCAAGATCATCCCGTTCCTCGTCGGGATCATCTTCGCGATCGTGCTTATCGCCGGGTACCTCGGCCTCGTTGGTCGCCGTACCGCGACCAAGCGCTGACATGCTGGCGCTCTTGAGCAGCCCGGTCCGCCGGTTCCTGCTGATCACGCTCCTGATCCCCGCCCTCGCCTTCGTCCTTCGCAAGATCGGCGCGTTCCTCGAGCGCCGACACGGCGGCCGGCCCACCAGGGTGTCGCGAGCTCTCGCCAAGGCCGCGGGCTTCCTGCGTCGCGTCAGCAAGAAGGACGACGACGCCGAGGTGCCGGCCCATGCCAGGGGTGCCGCCTAACTCCGGATGAAGCCCTTGTTCCGCATGAGGAAGTCCGCCAGGTAGCCCTCGTGCGGAATCCGGGGTGAGGTGTACTGGGTCGGGTGCCGTCCGCTGAAGACGTTGGTGACGGTGGGGTCGGCGAGGAGATCGTCGATCAGGTCGTCGTCGGTCGTGATCGCGTTGACCACGAGCGAGTTGCGCAGCGGGCCAGGGCAGTCGGCTCTGGACCAGCCGGATACCCAGACGCAGGGGAACGGCAGTTCGACGTTGATCACCTCGACGTCTGGCCGACGCAGCAGATGGACCGCAGGACGCAGTGCGGCGTAGCCGTCGCCGAGGTCGGCGACCACCTGATCGGCGCCGAGAATCGCTTCGGTGCCGCGACTTCGGAGGCCGAGGTATTCGGCCAGCGCCCGGGCCTCGGCGAGCGGCATGGTCGGCAGCGTGGCGGCCTCGTCCACGTTCGGCAGCGCCACGGTGGCCGAGAGCCGTTCGGCGATGGCGCGGGCCAGCGGTTCGGGGTCGCCTTCACAGAGCACCGCAGTGGTGTTGACGCAGGCCATCCCGCCCAATCCGGCAATCGATTCCACGATGACGTCGAGGTGGTCGCGCCAGTCGCAGTCGGCCGTGATGACGATCTTGGTTCGGCCGGGACCGTTGACGAGCACCGCGGGGTCGGACGCGTAGGGGGCGGTCACGTCGTGACCGCCGTAGACCATGGCGAGGTCGGCGGCGCGGACGAACTCGTCGGCAACGGAGTGTTCGGTGGGCAGGAACAGGACGTCCTCGTCGCGAAATCCTGCCTGGCGCAACGCGATGACGAGCCGATGCGCCGTGAACGGTTCGCGCCTCGACGGCCGGACCGCGACGCGGTAGCCCAGCGCGAGCGCCTGCGGCCACAGTCCGTGGACCCCGGGCGCGTTGCCGGGCGCGAGCACCGCGAGCACGTCGCCGCGGCGGGCCCACACCGCGCCACCCCGTGCGTCGACGTCGCGCCAATCCAACCTCGCCCCGGCGGGCTGGGCGGGCCGAACCGCATCGAACGTCTCGTCCAGTGCCGTCGCCACCGCGTGCCCACCGGCCCGCGCGACGCCCATCGGAAGGCCGGTCACCCGGCACGTCAGCGTGACGTACTCGGCGAAGTCGAGACCCGCGATCCGCGAGTCGAGGAACAGTTCCGATGCCCGGGCCAGGGCCGGCTCGCGCTCCGCGAGGGGCAGCGGGCGCACTGCTCGCTGTGCGCTGACGGAGCGGGTGACGTACAGCCGGGGCACCATGCTGAGCTCCGCGACGGGAATCCCGCGGGTGTCGAGGATGAGTTCGGTTTTGCGCGTGCGGTATTCGCCCGCCGGACCGAGCGCGTCGAGGGCGATGAGTGCCACGGTCAGTACACGCCCTCGATGACGGCTCGGCCGTCGAAGACGGCCACCGGCGCCACCGCGCTGAGGGAGTCGCCGACGTGACCACCGGGTCCGGGGGTGCGGATCGCGGTGTCGCGCTCCAGGTTGTTCGGGATCAACATGCCCTTGCTGACATGGTTCATCACGACCTGGCCCCGCTCGCCGAAGGGCACCCGCTCTCGGGTGTCGGGATCGACGACCCAGAACACCACGTACGGCGATCGCGGATCGAAGACGGCGTCGCCGTCAGCGAACATTCGGGTGGCGGCCTGCGACAGGATCATGGTGCTGCCGAAGACCGTGGAGACGGTGGCCTGGGGAAACACGTCGCGCAGGACGTCGAGGGTGTCCGCGTCTACGTGCGCACCGCTGAGCAGGATGAAGCGGATCTTCTCGGTGACGAGGTCGACCAGTCGGTCGTCGCGGGAGAGGGCCTCCAGCAGCGGGGGTGTGGCATGCAGGTTGGCGACGGACTGGGTCTCGAGGACGAACCGCGCCTGTTCGACGACGTGCTCGACGTAGGCCGCCACCTCAGCTGTCGCCCCTCTGGCCGCGAGCTTCTTGACCCAGCGCGGATCCAGATCGATGGAGTGGAAGGTCGAGCCGAGCCGCTCGGCGACCTCCCGATCGAAGTGTCCGACGCCGTGGGGGCCGCTGGGCATCATGGCGAGCAGGCCACCGCCGGGCACGAAGCCGCCCGCGGTGAAGTCCTCCACCTGCCAGCGGGTGACCTGCTCGACCCAGTCCGGCAGCTGCGCGGTTCGCTTCGGCGCGCCGGTGGTCCCGCCCGATTCGTAGATCCGGGGGACCGGCGGCGGCGATCCATACCCGCGCGGAATGAGGTCTTCGACTGGCACGCTTCGCAATTGGTCGGTGAGATTCGGGAACAGCGCTAAATCGTCATGCGTGCGGACGTCGGTACGCGGATCGAAGTCCAGCTCCTGCGCCACGCGCAACCAGAACGGCGAGCCGGTGTCCGGGCCGAAGTGCCACGCCATCGCAGCGCGTAGGTACTCCTCTGGATCTGGCGGCGCCTCACGTGGAACGTCGAGGATGCGCACGTCGGTGTGGGTCACCTCGCCATCCTGTCGCAGCCTGGTGCCGATCGTTGGCAGGCGGCGGCGAAACATTGAGGGGCGCAACGGCAAACGGCTACCGACGGCGACGTGAACTCTCAAGTCGCTGTGCGATGGCTGACGATTCGCCGTGAGCGGTTCGGATCGTGATTCGATCTCGATCCCCGGGGTACCTCAGAGAAATCGGCGAACGTCGCCGGATCGACTTTCACCGTGGAGGTGGCGGCCCATGCTGCACAACGTCGTACTCGTGGCTTCGGACAACGTCGTAGCGGCGGGCTTCATCCTCCGCGGCATCAAGGGAATCTTCGTCGCGATCGGTAGCATCATCGCCGCGATCGTCTGTGCCGTGATCGCAGCGACGAAGGGTCGCAGCGCGCTCGGATGGGGAATCCTCGGTCTGTTCTTCAGCATTCTGACGCTGATCGTCGTCGTGGTGATCCCCAGCAAGAAGAGCTGACGTCCTCAGCCGTGTGCGATCCGCTTGTTCGTCCAGCGCGTCAGCCACGCGGGTGAGAACCGGGCACCCACGGCCAGCGTCTTCGCCTGCCGACCAACCGGGAAGTGCACCTGATGGATCAGCCGCCGCGGCCATGACGGGTCGACGGCCTTGACGATGTCGTCGGCGATGTCCTGGGCCGTCAGGCGGATTCCCAGCGATTCCGTGCTGCCCGTCGAGATGTCATCGGTCATCGCGGTCTGGACGTAGAGCGGCCACATGGCGATCACCCGGATGTCGTAACGGTTCCACTCGATGTCGAGCGCCTCGGTCATCGCGCGGACGAAGAACTTCGTCGCGCTGTAGTTCGCGAGTTCGGACTGACCGTAGATCGCCGAGGCGGACGCGAGGTTGACGACGACAGCGCCAGGGGTCGACTTCAAGAACGGGAAAGCGGCGTGCAGACCGTTCACGACACCCTTGGTGTTGATGTCGATCTCCTCGTGGTGCGCCTTGACGTCGATCTCCTCGAAGCGCCCCGCGATGAGGATGCCCGCGTTGTTGATCATCACGTCGAGGCGATCACCGGCCGCCGTGGCGAACTCGGCGACGCGTTGCGCCATCTCGTCGGCATCGGTGACGTCGAGGTGTCCGGTGAACGCCTTCGCGCCAAGGTCGTCGATCTCGTCGGCGAGGGTCTTCAACCCGACCTCGTCGATGTCGTAGGCGCCGACGACGTAGCCGTTCCTGGCGAAGGACAAAGCGGTCGCGCGGCCGATGCCTGCCGCAGCGCCGGTGATGAAGACTGACTTGGGAGCACTCATGTTCACCATGATGTCTCGTGCGGGTGCATGCTTGAGGGGCACCACGAGGAGTAGACCATGCGAATGTCCGCGCGATTGACCCCGTCCGTTGGGCTGACCCTGTGTCTGGCCGCGCTCACGATGGTCGGCGTCGCCGGTGCCCCTGCGGCGGCGGCCGGCTGCAATGACTCCAGCGGAACGGTCGTGTGCGCGCAGGGTGACATCCGCGGAACGGACGCGCCGCCCCCGGCGATGCCCGACCTCGGTTCCTACGGGTCGTGGTGCAACGCCAATGTGTGCTTTCCCGGCAACATCATCGGCGGCTTCGTCGGACCCTGACGCGTCAGGACACCGCGAGCGTGACCCCGAGGCCGATCATGGTGGCCGCGATGAAGCAGTCGAGCACCCGCCAGGTGACCGGCTTGGCGAACAGTCCGGACAGCCGGCGGGCGCCGAGTCCTAGGCCGACGAACCAGACCGCGCTTGCGGTCACCGCCCCGACCCCGAACAGCCAGCGCTCGTCGCGGTGCTCGTTGGCAAGCGCGCCGAGGAGCACCACGGTGTCGAGGTATACGTGCGGGTTGAGGAACGTCAGCGCGGCGCACGTGACGAGGACCTCCGCCAGGCGGGCGGGCGCCGCGTCCGACGGCGTCAACGCTGCTGGCCGCCATGCGCGTCTCGCGGCCAGCAGGCCATAGCCGGCGAGGAAGGCGGCGCCGCCGAACTTCGCGACGGTGATGGCGCTGGGGTGCGCGGCGATGAGAGCGCCGACACCAGCGATGCCCGCCACGATCAGGGCGAGATCCGAGAGGGTGCACATCGCGACGACGGGTAGCACGTGCTCACGCCGGATGCCTTGGCGCAGGACGAACGCGTTCTGCGCGCCGATGGCGGCGATCAGGGCGAAGGATGCCAGGAATCCCATGACGACGGGTGAGTTCACGCCTTCGACGCTAGGGCCGATTGAACTTGCAGTACAGCTAATGATTCTTCGCCTGCATTAGAATCATTCATGCGTGTCTGGACGCCCGTCGCCTGGCCGGTGCGCGCCCCAATCGTTCACTGGGCCGTGAATCCGGCTTCTGACGATCAGGGGCCAGCCCGGCTCGTGTCCGGTCCTGGCGGCGTGGTCAAGCGCATCGAGGGTCGCGACGGCACTGATGAGCGGCCGGGAGGCAGCCCACCCGCAGGTGCACTCGGCGTGGCGCCGCCGACGCCAGGCGGCGGAAACCTGAACTCGCACGGTGTGCACCGCGACCCCGGTCCCGTCATGGCAGTTCGGGCCGCACGCCGGATGGCTCGTGCGGGGCTCGGCTTGAGTAGTTGATTCGTTCATGTGGTGGTACGACGACGCAATGGGGTCGCGCATCGTCGAGCTCCAATCCTTTCTGCTTAAAAGCGGGGTTGACCGAAACGGGGTTGGTGGCGTGCCCGAAGCTGCCCTGGACGATCCGAATGCGCTTCCGGTGCGTGCGCATTGCAGGTAGGGCAGCTCGTCTCCGAGGCGTCAGTCGCCGAATCACCCTCCCTTACAGAAGATGTCGACCCATACGGGGGTGAACTTCGTCGGATCGATCAGGGTCCCCGCTGAGCTGATGTTGTCGTTGTGCATTCCCTCGATCCCGGTGACCTTGCATCCGGAGAGCGGGTACACCGCAGCCCCATTGAGCTGCACGTTGAAGCCCTGGGCTTGGAGGGCATTGATGGTGTCCTGAGCGTTGCCATAGCCTCCCGGGCCGCCGACCGCCCCTGCCGGACCCGCCAATCCCAAGGCGGCAGCTGCCATCATGGCAACGGTGGCGATGGGTAACGTGGCCTTCTTCTTCATCGGAATCCTTCATATTCGTGCGCCGACGGCGCTCGCGCTTCTTGCCGTCACGGAGTCCACGATGGACTCCTACGAATAGGTAGGCACGAGGGTTACGTTTGCGCGAGATGCGCTCTGGCACTGCATTGTTGAGTGCTACGGCTCAGCGCCGACCCGTGCCGTATCACTGTCGCAGGTGCAGAGCGAGGATCGAATGTCGTTGCGGTTGTGAAACATCGCGGCATAGCAGATGTGGACTCGAACTCGATGTGACATGCAGTGAGACTGGCGATTTAGCGATGAGGTCCTACACCGGCAGGGTGGAGAGCACCGGGGAGCCGTGGGCGCGCCCTGTCCGTCGGGTACTGATCCACCCGACCGCGCACAGGACCAGTGTCGCGATCTCGGCGATCACACCGGCCGCGGCGTAGGGGGCTGGGTCCCAGCCGATCTCGACGAACCCGAACACCCCGACGGTTCGTGACAGCCCGAACGCGACCAGTGCACCGACGGCCAGAGCCGCCGCCGCGATGCGCAACCACGCCGGCCCGCCGACCAGGATCAGCATGGCCAACGCGCAGGACACGCTGGCCTGCAGCAGAAACGAGGGGCCGATCATCGGGATGTAGCGGTAGCTGTCGACGTACAAGTAGGCATGGACTATTCCGCTGACGGCCAGGGACGCACTGATTGCCATTCGCAGTGGGAGCCCGGCGGCGGTGAGTGTCATTGCAGTTTCTCCTCTTTGAGCGCGAGGTTCTGTTGGCCCTTGATGTAGCTGACCTCCCGGATGCCGAGCACGTCGGCGAGTTGCCCGGCAGGCAGCGTCAGCGGTTTGGGCGCCGGGCCATCACCGGGGTGCGGCAACGGGTAGGCGGTGGTGGTGGCGCTGTGGAACGTGACGTTGCCCTCGGTCTTGGTGAACAGCTGGTGCACATGGCCATTGAGGCACGTGACCGAGGAGAACCGGGACAGATGACTCAGGGCTTGGGCGGCATCCTCGGTGCCCCAACCCCAGTCCGGGTACATCGCGAACAGTGGGATGTGGCTGAACACGATGATCGGGGTGTCACCCGACAGCGGTGCAACGTCCTTGCGGAGCCAGTCGAGCTGATCGGTTCCCAGGTGGCCGAGTTTGGTCATGTTCAGCGTGTTGACCAGGCCGATGACGTGCACCCCGGCGATGTCGAAGCTGTACCACCCCGCGCCCAGGGTGCCGGCGCCGAACGCGGCCCGGTATTTCTGGCCGCCGTCGTCGATCGAGTCGTGTTCACCCGGGACGGTGAACACGTGTGGCGTCTTCAGACCGGTCATCATCTGTTTGACCTGGTCGAACTGGTCGGGGGTGGCCAGATGCGTCAAGTCGCCGGTGTGGATCACGAAGTCCGGGTCGTAGCCCAGGCCGTTGATCTGGTCGATGGCGTGGGTGAAGGTGCTGGTGACGTCGGCGTTGGCAGTGCCCTTGAACCCGATGTGGCTGTCGCTGACTTGCACGAAGCGCAGCGCGGGCCGGCCGACGGGTTGGGCGGCTCCGGCGAGGGTGGATCCGGCGATGTGGGAGATCACTTCGCCTCCGGTCACGGTCAGCACGACTGCCGCTCCGAACCAGGCGGAGTGCCGCATCAACTGGCGCCGCGTCATGCCCTGCGAATCGTTGTCGTCGCCGCTCATCTGGTCACCACCACGGTGGCGTGCATGAACGGGTGGATCGAGCAGATGTAGTCGAAGCTGCCGGGAGCGGTGAAGGTGAAGCTGAAGGAGGCACCGGTGTCCATGCCCGGGGAGTGAAACGAGCCGTCGTTGGCCACCACGGTGTGGGGCTCCCCGTCGTGATTGGTCCACGTCACGGTGGACCCGACCGGCACGGTCAGGGTTGCCGGGGCGAACATGAAGTTGTCGATGCCGATCGACGGGCCGCCGGCCGGAGCGCCCGTCCCGGCGGTGCCCGCGCTGGTTCCCGGTGCTGGCGCCGCCGGGCCAGCCGTCCCGTTTCCGGCGAATCCCGGGGTGGTGCTGGTCTGCGCGCCGAAGGTGACCGAAGGGTCGGGCAGGGGCGCACTACCAGAGCCGGAGCAGCCGGCGAGCAGCACGGAGGCCGCCGCAGTCAGCGCCGCGAGTACCCCCAACGCGGCACCTGACCGCGCAGGTCGCATGCGAACAATGCGAGAGGACATAGACGGGGTCCACCTTCCGTGATGATCGTGGAAGCGCCCGGCGACTGCGGAGCGCTCATCTAGAGATAGGGCGGCGGGTTACACCGCCGCGACGCATGCCCAAAGCTGTTGGGCGACGGCTACCGAACGTCGGCATAGACCGTTCGGTCGGTCACTGTCGTCAGCAGATCGGTGCCGACACCGGCGATACCGGAATCGCTGCGGGAGTGGAGAAATCAGATCTGAACGCCCCGGCGGAACCGGTGATCGAACGCACGGGGTCGCACGGACAGGAGGCTGTGCTCAGGAATCGTCCTGGCACGAGACGTCGACGTAGACGGTGGTGAATTGCGTGGTACCGGCGCTGGCACTGGGCATTCCGTGCATGCCGGTGACCGTGCACTGCGAGAGCGGGACACTGGCCGCCGGCCCGTTGAGTTGCACGCTGTAACCCTGGGCTTGCAGGGATCCGACGGTGTCCTGGGCGTCACCGGGGCCGGTGGCGGCTGCGGTGGCCGGGCCGGCCAGTCCCAGGGTGGCGGCGACCAGGGCGCCAACGGCAGCGGTCGTGGTGATGAACGTCTTCATGATCGAACTCCATTGGTGGACAGCGAGTGTTGCGCTCGCGCTCTTGAACCTGACACCTATGGGTAGGGCCACGGGTTACGGTTCAGGCGGCCAATGGGATCAAGGCCACGTCGTCGACACCCCGACATGCGATGGTCCCGATCCCGTGGATTCCAAGGGATCGGGACCATGGTCGCACGTCAGGACGGTCCGCCCAGGCAGCCCGTCACCAGCCGCGGTCGATCCCGAGGCTGTCGAACACGGCGGTGATCGGGTTCTCTTGGGGCAGGCTGCTCCACGCGGAGGCACCAGGGACGGGTTGCGGTTGCGGCCACAGCGGCTGAGGGGCTGGTGCGTTGTAGCCCCCCATGGAGCCTGGCGAGGCGTAGACCGAACCCAGGTCGCTGTCGCTGATCGTGGGGAACGGGGAGCACGACGTCGCGTCGTTGGAGCACTCGTCTGCGTGCGCGGTGGCTGCGCCGGCGAACAGCAGGGCGGGTGCCACCGCAGCGACGGCCGCGACCCCCCATGCCGCGATGAGCCGCTGTGTCTTGGTGTCGTGGTTGGTGTTCATGACTGTGTCCCTTTCTCGAGCGCCGGCCGGACGGCCCCGCTGTATGTATGGGCAGCGACACCGGTCAGGAGGGACAACTTTTTGGAGAATGATTCTGGGCCAGGGTTTTTGGATCGGGTCACGGTTGCGTTCGGCCCCATTTGTCCATCTCGCAGAGGCACGTGGGACAGGTGTGGCCACCCCACGCCGCCTGCTTGCCCGAGTTCGGCGTTCGTACCCGACCGACCTCCGTACCGCAGTTCGGACATGCCACGCGGCGCAGATTGATGCCCCACTCGTTCTTGACGACCGTCCCGTAGACGATCAAGAGCAGGCCCACGGCCAGAGCCGCCAGTACTGCAATGTCTGCGTAGCCTTCAAAGCTCATGGTGCTCCTCGCCTTTGAGGGTCCGACTCGAATGCGAAAGCAGCACCGGTCTCTCCCGTCGTGCTCACTTGCCGTCTGCCGTCCGTCCGCAGATCGGGTTGCTCGGCACGGCAACATGCGGACAGTTCGGCGTGCTGGGCGCTTGAGGGGTGGGGCAGGACTGACCGTTGTCGACGGTGCTCCCGTCTGGGCAGTGTTTGGCCGGAGGCTGTTGCGGTGCACGTTGGCGTGAGGCCGACGGAGCCTTCGGCTCCGACGACGCAGGGGCGACGTGAGTGATCCGCGTTACCGTCGGAGTACTCGAGGAAGCCGCCGCGGTGGTTTCAGGCGGTGGCGGTGCCTGCTCGATGGGCGAGTTTCCCGGATTCTCGGGATTCGGCGCGTCCGTGGTCATCAGACCTGACGACGGTGGTACCGATCCACTCGGTTCGATCGCGGGGACACTGGGTTGCGGCGCAGGGGTACTGCTGGACAGCAGCGCGGGAATCGTGCTCGGCACAACGGGTTTGAGCTCGACAGAGGTCGCGGACGTGACGGCTGTAACCTGTGTGTCCTGCGGAGCGGGCGCGCCCGTCGTCATGCCCCAGATCACCGCCGGGACAGCGACGATCGACGCCGCCAACAACGTCAGACGACCGGTCAAGGCGAACAGCTGGGCCGGGACGTGCTTCACCACGTGACCCGCCGCCGCTGCCGCAGCAGTTGCACTGGCCGGAGAATGCGACGCGTTGCTCAGCGTCTGTTCGCGCAACCATTCGGGGGCGGGAATGAGCACGGGCGCGCCTCCCAGGAGCGCAGTCGGATTGACCAGCCTGCCCCGGTCCTCGTCGCAGTTCGGGCACGAAGCCAGGTGACGTGAGATGCGCTTGCGCACCAGGATGGTGAACTGTCCGTCCCAGCCCGCGATGACCGAAGAGAGTTCCGGACAGCGGTTCTGGCCCGCAGCGGCGTGGCGGGCTACCAGCAGCGCACCCAACGACTGTTCGATGGTGTCGCGAAGCCGTTGCACGATCTTCTTGGCCGAGGCGCTGCTGACACCGAGTGTCTCGGCGATTTCGACGTTGGTCAGGCCATGGCGGTACGCCAGATCCAGAACCTCGCGATCGCGCTGCGACAGTCCACCTTCGGCGTGCGCGACCAACGCCGCCAGTTCGTTGCGGGCTGCCTGCGTGTCGGGACCTGCGCCGGAGTCCGGCTCGTCGGGCAAATCGTCGGACACCGTCTCGCGCTGGCGAGCGCGCAACGTCCGAAACGCCTGATGCCGGGCGATCGCATAGAGCCACGGCCGGAGCTTGTCGGGATCACGCAGCTTCGGAAGGTCGACCACGGCGTTGCAGAACGCTTCCTGGACGCAATCGGCCGCGTCTCGGTCGCCTACGATGCCGACGCAGAAGTCATAGAGTCGGTTGGCGTATCGGTCGTAGATTTCGGCGAAGGCCGCCGTATCGCCCGCGATGGCGGCACCGACCAACTCGGCGTCGCATACGACGTTCCAGTCGAACTTGGCCGACATGGACATGGGTCTCCAGACTGAGGTCGATCGCCCTCTCGGGCCTCGCGTGGAAGACCCGGCCGACCGAGGTCGCGCCGGGCTCCAACACGTATACGAAACTGATGGCTGATTGGTTCGGTGGTGGTTATCGGGGCGTGGTGGTAGCCGTTGGAGGGCGCGGGTCAGCAAGGCATTTTCTCGTCGTACTCACTGCTGTCGATGAGTCGGCTCGGTGACCGTGACGTCACCAGTCGTAGCCGCCACCACGGCGATCCCAGCCGTCGCGGTGGAAGTCGCGGCCGTGCCAGCCCCCGTCGGTGTCTCGGTGCCAGTCGTCGTGGCACAGCAGCCATTCCCAGTTGAAGCCCCAGCCAGGATCCCAGTAGTCGCCGGGGCACCAGTGGTAGGACGGCGGGTGGTGCGGTTCGGCGTGCGCCGTCCCGCTCGCCAGCCCCATGCCGGTGAGCCCGATGCCACCGGAGACCAGCACTGCCGTCACGACCCGCAAAACTCTTGTCCTCATTGCTCTTCCCTTCGTTCTGCTGCGCGAGCCTTCTGACCGCGCTGAAGGTAGGGGCCGCGACCGCGGTCTCGCGGGACACTTTTCCGCGACCCGATTACTAAGGTTCGGCATGCTGTCGTCGGCCGGCCGAAAAGTGTCCCCGGAAGGCGGGCTCAGTACTCATACCCGTGCGGCCGACGCTCGGCCGCGTGAGGACTTTTGAGGAGACACTCGTGCAAACCTGGTTCCGTCGACTGCCTGCTGCAATCCGCGCACTCGTGACCGGCGTGCTGTCGGCCGTTGCGATCTTCGCGGTGATGTGGCTCTTCACCGTTTCCGCCGCCTGGGACGATCCTCACGAGTCGGTGACGGCCCGGCTCGTCGTGTCGACGATTGCCGGCTTGGTCACTGGCGTTGCAAGCGTGGCGCTGGGTGATCGCCGCATGCGCCGCACCTACGGTTCGACGGAACGCGCGCTTCTCTATTCGCGCGCGCTGCGCACGGGTGAGCTGCCCAGGGAGATCGAGCCCGCCACATGGCAGGGCTGGCTGGCGGCCAGCAGCCAATCGAACAGATTCGCGCCGTCGGCTGTTGGCGTGTTTGCGATACTCGGCGTGCTTCAGGCCATTGACCACGAGTGGTGGTTGGTCGCGCTCTTCGCATCGTTCGCGATATGGCAGGGAGCGGTCGCACTGATGGCGCGCCGCCGAATTGCGCGGTTGACTGCCGCGGTCGGACAGCATGTTGCCGCTCAGGAGGAGCGCCTCGGCCATCCGTGCCTGCCATCCAACGGCTGAAGGGGCGTAATCCTGCCCTCGCTCACTGTGCAAGCGGGCGGGCGATGTAATGCCACCCCGAACCAAGGCCGCGGCGTCGCTGCAGTACGGCTAACGAATCGTCGCCTGCATTAGAATCGTTCATGTGAGTCTGGACGCCCGACAGTTGGCCGCGTTCGCCGCAGTCGTGGAGTTGGGTTCCTTCGATGCCGCGGCGTCGCGGTTGCACGTCACGCCGTCGGCAATCAGCCAGCGCATCAAAGCCCTCGAACACGACGTCGGCCAGGTGCTGGTGAGGCGCGAGAAGCCATGTGCACCAACAGATGCGGGCGTCCCGCTGTTGAGATTGGCGGCGCAGACGGCGTTGCTGGAGTCCGAGGCGCTGGCCGAGATGGGTGGCGGCCAGCGCGAACGTACCCGGGTGGCACTCGCGGTCAACGCCGACTCGATGTCAACGTGGTTCACCGCGCTGTTCGCCCGGTTGCCGGATGTGTTGTTCGAGATTCGAATCGAGGACCAGGATCATTCGGCGCGATTGCTGCGGGAGGGTGCGGTGATGGGCGCGGTCACCACCGAACGCACCCCCGTCTCCGGTTGCCGGGTGCAGCCCCTCGGCGTGATGCGGTACCTGCCGGTGGCGAGCCCGGGGTTCGTCGAACGCCACCTGGGACAGGGCTTCACCGCGGCCGCCGCGGCAACGGCCCCCTCGCTCGCCTGGAATCGGGAGGATGCGCTGCAGGACATGATGATGCGCAAGGCCTTTCGGCGTGTCGTCACCCGGCCGGTGCACCGAGTGCCGACCGCCGAGGGCTTTCGGGCGGCGGTGCTCGCGGATATGGGCTGGGCGATGTACCCGGAGCAGTCGGCGGCGCGAGAACTGGCCGACGGTGCGTTCGTGCGGATCGCCCGAATGCATCTCGACGTCCCGCTGTTCTGGCAGTGCTGGAAGCTGAACAGTCTCGTCGTCGACGCCGTGACCGAGGCGGTGCACTCGGCCGCGGCTAGCCTGCGTCGTCGGGCTGGCTGAATCCAGGCTGGCCCTCTCGTGCCAACGTCCTGTGAATGTGCTTGGCACGTGCCCAGGAGGGCTGAGTGACGCGCCTAATTGACGTTTACGTGAACGACGACGATTGGGAGTGACATGAGGCTGACCGACCGCCGCAGGGCGCAGGCGGCACTACTGGGCGGCACCGCGCTGCTCGCGATGGGCATCATCGCCGGCGCCGCCGGTGGAACCATCGAACCGAAGACGGCCCTGGTGTCGGGCGGGTCGATGCAAACCGGCGAGACCACGACGCTCACGTACTCGTCGGGGACGATCGCTCCGGTCAAGGCCGTGCCCGCCGTGAAGGCGACGCCCCACTAGCGTCCCTTGAGGCTGCCGATGCCCAGCGAGGTGTCTCTCGGTGTGGACGACGGGCCGGGTTTGGCTTCCTCGACGTACTGCTGAGGGTCGCGGTCGACGATGGTCAATCCCTTGGTCGTCGGATGCTGGGCCATGAACTCGGCGTACTGACGACCGACTGCTTCACGTAGTCCGGCGGGCGCGTGCCGACGGAAGTCGGACAAGCCCTCGCGCTCTTCCTCGCCCATGTGCTCGTCGTTGGCCGCCCGGGCACGGCCTACCGCCGACCACCAGTCGGTACTGCCGATCTCGGCCGCGTCGGCATCCCGCACGCCGTCGCGGATGTCGTTGTGGTCACCGATCGCGTCGAGCGTCTCGCCCTCTGGATCGTCGACGCCGCGCTGCAGCAGCTGAGGGTAGAAGATCGACTCCTCGATGTAGGCGTGCACGTCGAGCTTGTCGGCGAGCGGTCGCCAGACCCTTTCGAGTGCTTCGGTTTTCACCGGCGTGGCAGCCTGCAGATAGTCGAGCTTGGCGAACTGCTTCCGGAACCACTCGTGGTCGGCGAGGATCAGCATGGTGATGTCGGCCATCACGGCTCCGTTCGGGCGTTACGCGGCGGACGCATCCTGACATGATGGCACGCAGTCTTCGACGTAGAGGAAGCCGCAGGGCGCGCAGGACACCTCGTACCGGAGCAATCCGCCGTCGCGTTCGTGGAAGCAGTAATCGGTCTGAGCCATGCAGCGAGGGCATCGGGCCGTACCACGCTCGACGATGACGTCCATGGCCCGAGCCTTCCGTAGGGGCGGATCGACCTCCGCCTGCATGGGCCATGTACCCGCCGCGACCCGGCGTCAACCCCCTAGGTGACGAGTGGTTTCCGTTCGGATGACGGCAGCGGCCCGCAAGCCGACCAGGTGTACGGCTGCTCCTGGGTCGTCGGGCTTCCGAGCATGAAGGTCCGGTCGGTCCGTCGCGCCCTGGCGATGGTGGACAGCCAGGTGGCGACGGTGCTGATCCGGTTCTGCACGCCGGTGAGGAACGCGATGTGGATGAATCCCCACCCGAGCCAGCCGAGTTTCCCGGCCAACTTGATCGGTCCGACTTCGAGGAGCGCATGCCCTCGGCTGATGTAGGCCGCTGAACCGAGGTCCCGGTAGCGAAAGTCCTTGCGGGGCTTGCCTGCGAGATCACGGCGGATGCAGGAGGCCACGTGCAGACCGCCCTGCATGGCGTTCTCGGCCACCCCTGGCAGCTCGTCGCGCCCGACGAGATCGCCGATGACGAAGACCTCACGATGCCCTGGCACGGAGAGATCGGCGTCGACCGCGATGCGCCCCGCACGATCCGACGTCGCGCCGAGCACTTCGGCGACATGTCCCGCGAACGGCACCGCCTCCACGCCGGCCGTCCACAGGACCGTTCGTGCTGCGTACTCCTCGGTCGACCCGCCTGCCTTCGGGGTGACGGTGATGCCCTCGCGGCGGACGTCGGTGACGTGGACGCCCATGTGCAGCTCGACGCCCAACCGCTCCAAGATCTTGGCGGCCTTCGCAGACAGTCCCGGCGCGAAGCCGGAGAGAACGCAATCGCCGCCGTCGAAGAGCAGCACCCGCGCCTCTTCGGGCTCGATGCTGTGGAACTCGTGGGCCAGCGCCCTGGTTGCCATCTCCCGGATCTGGCCGGCCAACTCCACCCCGGTCGGCCCGCCGCCTGCGATCGCGAAGGTGAGCCAGCCGTCGCGCTCGGGGCCTGCGGCGAGCGTCTCGGCGATCTCGAACGCGGCGAAGAGACGGCGCCTGATGCTCAGCGCATCGTCGAGCGTCTTCATGCCCGGTGCCCACGTCGCGAATTCCTCGTGGCCGAAGTACGACTGCCTCATTCCCGCGGCCACCACGAGCACGTCATAGTCGAGGGTGAACGTCGTGTCGTCGGGCCGACGCGCGGTCACTCGGCGCGCGTCGGCGTCGAGTTCGACCGCCTCGCCGAGCAGGGTGGTCACGTTGCGGTGCTTGGCCAGTTCCTCGCGCAGTGAGCGACTGATCTGCCCGATGCTGAGCGTGCCCGTTGCGCACTGATAGAGCAGTGGCTGGAATACGTGGCACGCGGCTCGGTCGAGCAGCGTCACGTCGACGTCGGCGTTGCCCAGGCTGCGGGCGCAGAACAGCCCGCCGAATCCGCCGCCGATGACCAGCACCCTGGTGCGACCGTTGCTCACGATCCGAGCCTACGCACCAATGTGTTTACCCTCACGAGGTTGCGGGTACAGAGGCGCCAACGCTGCAGCAAGGTCGGCGTCCGGGCTCCTGCTAGTGAAAGACGCGCGCCATGATTCCGTTCATCTGCCCTGCGTGTGGGCAATTCAGCATCGACTCCGCCGACTGCTCAGCGTGCCCCGACGACACGACCGCCCGCGACGCGGCTCAGCGGTGACCGTGACGATCGCCCCTGGGGAGGCCGCAACCGCCGCCCCGCGATCGCCGTCCCTCCAGCGCCGAATTGCTCGCCTACACCCCATCGAGGTGCTGCTGGCCTCGACCAGGATGTACTCGTCACTGCCCGTCGTGGGCAAGCATCTGGAACCGTTCGCGGGTCTGACGGCACTGGCGCTCTGGGGCGGCCACTACGCGCCCGCCGCTCTGCGTGCGGCGCGGGATCGCCGCGCCGGTGGTTCGAGTGGTCCCAGCGGCCAGGTCCCCGCGGGGTACGTGCCGCCGTACCTACGCGCCCGCGGTCAACGTCGGAAGTGCTTGTACAGCAGCTCGATACGCTACGGCGATCACCCGGCGCAGCTCCTCGACGTGTGGCGGCGCCCCGACTTGCCGCCCGACGCACCGGTTCTGCTGTTCGTGCCGGGGGGCGCCTGGGTGCAGGGCACCCGCGTGCTGCAGGGGCACACCCTGCTGTCACATCTGGTGGAGCAGGGTTGGGTCTGCGTGACGATGGACTATCGGGTGTCACCGGTGCACCGCTGGCCCCGACACATCGCCGATGTCAACGCGGCCATCGCGTGGACCCGCGCGACCATCGACCAGTACGGCGGCGATCGTGAGTTCGTCGCCATCGCTGGCTGCTCGGCGGGCGGCCACCTCGCGGCCCTTGCCGGGCTGACGCCTGGCGATCCGAGGTTCCGCGGTGAACTCGCCGAGGACGCCGACACGTCGGTGGATGCGGTCGTCGGCATCTACGGCCGCTACGACTGGGAGGACCGTTCGACCCCGACCCGGCGGAACTTCCAGGGGTTTCTCGAGCGGGTCGTGGTGCGGCGCAGTCAGTCTCGCCATCCCGAGATCTACGAGGCGGCATCACCCATGGCGCGCATCCATGCCGACGCGCCGCCGTTCTTCCTGATCCACGGTGAGCACGACGCGATCATTCCGGTCGACGAGGCACGGCAGTTTCGC
The DNA here is from genome assembly GCF_016462545.1 of Mycolicibacterium sp. Classification (GTDB taxonomy): domain Bacteria; phylum Actinomycetota; class Actinomycetes; order Mycobacteriales; family Mycobacteriaceae; genus Mycobacterium. Next base: position 30,285 of record NZ_JAEMTA010000028.1, read on the forward strand.
ACCGCGCTCAGCGCCCAGTCGCGCAACACGGTCGAATACTCCGAAGTGCCGCGCGCCGGGCATGCCTTCGATCTAGTCGATGCCGCACACGCCAGACGCTGCGCGGACGAGGTCGCGACGTTCCTCGCCGCGACGCGGGAGCGCCACGGGTCGCACCGGGCCGCCGCGGTCTGACCGTCGGCGCCGCTCAATGACGCGAGGATGCGGCGAGGCCTCGAAGGATCAGTTCCAGCGATGTCTCGAATGAGGAGCGCACCTTGAGTGAGCTCAGATGCGGTGCCGCAGCCTCGGTGTGAGGATGGGCATCCTCGGTGAGACGGGACGCCAACTCGAGCCATGACGCATTGTCGGCGTCCTGAACGTTCGACGGAAGGATGACCGACGCGCTGTGCAGCATCGCTTGGCCGAGCATGAAGTCCGATAGCGACACGAACCACTTCGCGGCGGATGCATCGTCGAAGCCGCCCTCGTTCAGCAATCCAAGCGTGAGTTCCACGGCACGAATCTCGTTGGGCAGTCCGGTGGTTCGACTGGCGACCGCGAACCCGGTCCGCGGGAAGTCATGGGCGTAGACGGCGAAGAGGGCGCGCGCGAGACTGGCTAGGGACTCGAGCCAGTCCGCCCCCGGCGACCACCGATCCAGCCCGATGCCGATCATCCGGTCCGCCACCGCCTGCAGCACGCCGTCGATTCCAGTGAAGTGGCGATAGAGCGCCGACGGATCGGCGCCGACGGCGGCCGCGAGCGTCCGAGCGCTCAACACGGCGGCGCCCCGCTGCTCGATCAGGTTGACAGCCGCGTCGACGTAGGTGTCGCGCGACAGTTCGGTGCCTGCCTGCGTACGCCGCCGACGCCGTCCCGAGGCCTGTTGCCGTCGCGGTTGTGACATGCCCCCCCACTCCTTACGTCAACACCGTTGACGTTAGCTTGCGGATCGCGAATCGTAGGGCGCCGGGGGGAAGGCGATTGCTGAACGTGAGAGAAGTGCACCAGATCCGGCGGATACCGGGCGAGGCGGGACAGGTCCGCTATTCCGTAGACATCACCACGCGCGGCGGCGGCATTCGCCACTTCGATTTCGGCGGGAACATCTTCGTGGGCCCCGTCGTCGTGACCAGCAGCGACGAGATCGGGCACTGGGATCGCGTCGTCGTCGACGATCCACGCCAATTCGGGGAGTTCGTCTCGGCGGAGTGGGTTCGCCGGTACCTCGCCGCGTGGGATGACGGCGACGCCTCCGGTGACGCGTGCGCGACGAAGCGACGAGCCTGAAGGGTTTGGGCCTCGAGCGACCAGGGGATAATCGCGTGTCATGACCCCGAACCGCATCGAATGTTGACCACTGCTCGCACCATGGCGGTTCCGCCGTCGGCGGCGTGGCGCGTGTTGACCGACCTCGAGGCATGGCCGCAGTGGGGGCCGTCGGTGACGGGTGCGGAGCTGACCGGTCCAGGGCCGTTGCGGCTGGGATCGACGGGGAAGATCTTCACGCCGTTCGGCGTGCCGGTGCCGTTCGAGATCACCGAGTTCGACGACGGCCGTTCGTGGGCGTGGAAGGTCCTGGGCGTGCCCGCCACCCGTCACACCGTGGCTACCGTGCCCGACGGGTGCCGGGTGTCGTTCGGGGTGCCGACGTGGGCAACGCTCTACCTGGCCGTCTGTGCCATTGCGCTCAAGCGGATCGAGGACCTGGCGAAGGCCTAGGACCTGCGCGCGAGTTCCTCGAGCAGTGGCCGGGTGCGGTAGGCAACCACCTCGTGCATCGCCACCGACATCGTGGTCCGTTCGACCCCCGGCACCGCAAGAACCAACCCGACGACGCGATAGAGATCGTCGGCGTCGGTGGCGACCACGCCGATTAGCAGGTCTGCGGCACCCGAGAGTCCGGTCACCTGGGTGATCTGCGCGATGGTCTCGAGTTCGGCGATCACGTCGTCGAGTCGGTGCTGGTCGACCACCGCGGTGATGAACGCCTTCAGCGGATAACCGAGGTCGCGCGGCGACACGCATCGGTCGATCGGTGCCAGCACCTTCTCCTGATCCCAGCGCGACAGGCGAGCCTGAACGGTGTTGCGCGCAAGCCCAAGGGCAGCCGCCAACTGCACCCCGGTCGCGCGCGGTGCATCGCACATCGCCAGGAGCAGTCGCGCATCGGTGCGATCAAGCCTCGTCATGTCGCTCAGTATCGCACGTCACACTACTGAGAAAATGGGCAACATGCTCAAGTGGGGCCGCATTGCTTGCTCATCTTGCTTACCGATGCTTCGCTGGTGTCAGCAGTAAGCCCGTTTCGATCAGGAGGTGGCACGTCCCATGACGGCTCTCGACGTCCGCCGCCCGGACCGTCAGCCCTACGAACTGGGCGACCGCTACCGCTCCGGATCGGGGGCGGTGGTGCTCACCGGCGTTCAGGCCATTGCCCGGGCACTGGTCGAACAGCACGAACGCGACGTGCGCGCAGGCCTGCGGGTGGCGACGTTCGTCTCCGGCTACCAGGGCAGCCCACTCGGCGGCGTCGACCGCATGCTGACCGGCATGCCCGACGTGCTTCGGGCGCACGACATCACCTTCGTTCCCGGGTTCAACGAGGAACTCGCCGCCACCTCGGTGTGGGGCAGCCAGGCCGTGCTGCCCATGGGCACGCCGACCCACGACGGGGTGATCGGTGTCTGGTACGGCAAGGGGCCGGGGTTGGACAGGGCGACCGACGCGTTGCGACACGCGAACATGTACGGCGCCAATCCCCATGGGGGAGTGCTACTCCTGGTCGGCGACGACCCGGCGTCGAAGTCTTCGACGGTCCCGGCCGTGAGCGAACGATCGCTGGCCGCCCTCGGGATACCGGTGCTGTTCCCGCGCAACGCCCGCGAGATCGTCACCATGGCCATGCACGGCGTGGCGATGTCACGAGCCTCGGGATGCGTCGTCGCACTCAAGATCGTTGCCGACGTGGCCGACGGTGCCTGGTCCGTCGACGGCAGCATGGCCGACGTCGACATCACCGTCCCCGAGGTGTCCTGGGAGGGAAGGCCGTTCGTCTACCGGCAGCGACCGATGGCCGCGCCGGCCGACAGTCTGGACGCAGAGGCCGACCTCTACGGGCCCCGCGCCGAGGTGGTGCGCGCCTACGGCTCCGCCAACGGACTCGACGTCCTCGAACTCGATCCTCCCGGTGCGACGTTCGGCATCGCGGCCTCGGGTCCCACCTTCGACTCGGTGCGCCAAGCGCTCGGCGATCTCGGTGCCGACGACATTGCACTGCACGGAGCGGGCATCAGGCTGCTCCGCATCGGCATGCCCAGCCCGCTGGGACCGGACGCGGTCCGCTCGTTCGCCGAGGGACTCGACGACGTCCTCGTCGTGGAGGACAAGACGGCGTTCATCGAGACACAGATGCGTGAAATCCTCTACGGCACAACGGGTGCCCCGCGCATCATCGGCAAGAAGGACGCCTCGGGTCGGCTCTTGATACCCGCCGGTGGCGAACTCACCGCGGGTCGGCTGCTGGCCCCGCTGCGTCGCGTGCTCAAGGACCGACTCGAGCTCAAGACGCCACCACCGCCGGCGCTGACGCTCGATGTGCTGCCGGCGAAGCGCGCGGCGTACTTCTGTAGCGGCTGCCCGCACAACCGGTCCACCGCCGTCCCCGAGGGGTCGATGGCGGGTGGCGGCATCGGCTGCCACACCATGGTCACGATGTCCGACCGCAAGGACAGCGCCGTCGTCGGTCTCACCCAGATGGGCGGTGAGGGCAGCCAATGGATCGGTCAGGCGCCCTTCACCGATGTCGGCCACCTCTTCCAGAACATCGGCGACGGCACGTTCTTCCACTCCGGCCAACTCGCGGTACAGGCATGCATCGCCGCGGGCGTCGACATCACCTTCAAGCTCCTCTACAACGAGGTCGTCGCCATGACCGGCGCTCAGAACGCCGAGGGTGCCCTCACCGTCGCGACGCTGACCCACAAGCTCAGGGCCGAAGGCGTCAAGCAGATCATCGTCTGCGCGGACGAACCCCGCCGGCACGACAAGCGGGCCATGGCCAAGGGGACGGTCGTATGGCACCGGGACCGGCTCGACGACGCCCAGAGAAGACTCCGCGACGTCCGTGGCGTGACAGTGCTGATCTACGACCAACATTGCGCGGCCGATGCGCGCCGGCAACGCAAACGCGGCACCCTACCCACGCGCACCACGCGGGTGATCATCAACGAAGCCGTGTGCGAGGGCTGCGGGGACTGCGGCGTCAAGTCCAATTGTCTGTCGGTGCAGCCGGTGGACACCGAGTTCGGACGCAAGACGCGCATCGATCAGACGTCGTGCAACACGGACTACAGCTGTCTCGACGGCAACTGCCCGTCCTTCGTCACCGTCGACGTGCAACCGGCGCCGACGCCGCGCCGACGCCGCGCCCCGGAGGCGCCAGTTCTGGCAGACGTCGAGGTCGACCCGATCACGTCCACGCACAACGTTTTCTTCGCAGGCATCGGTGGAACGGGCATCGTCACGGTGAACCAGGTGCTGGCCACGGCGGCGTTGCGAGCCGGCTACGAGGTGGAGGGTCTCGATCAGATCGGACTCAGCCAGAAGGCCGGGCCCGTCGTGTCGCATCTGAGGTTCGCCCCCGGTGGGCTCGATCCGTCCAACCGGCTGACGCCGGGCAGCGCCGACTGTGTCGTGGCCTTCGATCTGCTGGCCGCCGCCGACGGTGGGAACCTCGCCTACGGCGACCCCGGCAAGACGGTCTGTGTCGCGTCGACCAGCAAGACGCCGACCGGAGAGATGGTGTACGACAAGACGATCGCGTATCCCGAGACTCCCTATCTGCTGAACCGGCTGGGTCAAGTGTCGCGCAGCCTGCACTCCTTCGATGCGCTGGCCGCCGCCCAGAGTCTGTTCGGTAGCACCGCCGCAGCCAACATGCTGTTGGTCGGAGCCGCGTATCAGACCGGGGCACTTGGCCTTCCGGCTGCATGCATCGAGGAGGCCATCGAAATCAACGGGGTCGCGGTCGACGCCAACCGGGCTGCCTTCCGCTGGGGTCGCGTCGCCATCGCCGATCCCACCCGCTTCGGCGACGCCGTCTCACCCGCACGCGATCGACCTCCGCTCCCACCGCCCGCGCACGTCCTGGCCGACACCACGTTCACCGGACGACTCGGCGATCTCGTCTCCCGGCGGGCCGCGGACCTGGTTCGGTTCCAGAGCTCGAAGGTGGCCAGACGGTACGTGATGGTGCTGCAGTCGATCTGGACCGCCGAACGTGCGGTGACCGATCGCACCGACTTCAGTGAAGCCGTCGCGAAGGGTCTCTACAAGTTCACCGCCTACAAGGACGAGTACGAGGTGGCGCGACTGCTGACCGATCCGCAGTTCGTCGAGCACGTCCGATCCGAGATCCCGGACGGCGCGAACCTCACCTATAAGTTGCACCCGCCGATGTTGAAGGCGCTGGGCAGGACGAAGAAGATCGGCCTGGGACCGCGAAGCCACGTCGCACTGCGCATTCTCGCCAAGGGGAAGCGGCTCCGCGGAACCGCGTTCGATCCGTTCGGGCATTCACACGTCCGCCGGATCGAGCGAGATCTGATCACCGAGTACGCCGACGTCGTCGGTCGACTGGCCGCAGACCTCGGCTCGATCGACTACGACCGGGCGGTCGAGGTGGCAGCGCTCCCCGATCTGGTCAGGGGTTACGAAGAGGTCAAGCTCGCAAGTGTCGACGTCTACCGCGCACGCTTGCGCGAGCTCGGAGTGAGCCCGCGTCGCTAGACGCTCTCGTGACGAATGTGTCAATATCTGGCGAAGTGCCCGTGCGCCGTTGGGTGGTGAACGACAATGGCGATTCGTCGGGGGACGCACACGGACGGGGAACGACCATGAGTGAAGTCGCAGCCAACGAGGACGGCAGCGCGCCTGCCGGGGTCACCATCACCGCACGCGTGCGCGTGTTTCCAGGCTCCGACCGCGAAGTACACGGCGTCGTGGTCGACGACTTCGGGGACTCGATCGGCATTCCCGTCGAAATCGGTGGCAACCGCATCGCGGGGCCGGCCCGTCGGTGGGCCGTGATGCTCGACGACGACAACCTGATGTTCGTCGACAGCCACGACCTCGAGGCCGAGTAGCCACGCCGACGTCGAATCGAGCGAATCGTGGCGGTGCCCATCCGCTGGGGTTGTGCTCACCGCCCCGCATTCGGATAGGTATGCTGGCTAACTAAGCCCGGCACTCAGCGACGAGTGGGGATTTCGCCGGCAGCGATGATGTAACGCCGGCGGCCTCCCAGACGGTTAAACTCTGTGACGACACTTCGATGATGCCGTCGTATTCATGTGTCGGAAGGTGGACGAAATGACTTTGACAGCAAAAGTGGCCGCAGGCCTCGGTGGTGTGGCCGCGGCGTTGATGGCTGCAAGCGGGATTGCCTCGGCGGCTCCCGGCGATGCCGTGATCCTGAACTCGACGTGCACGTACCCCCAGGTGATTGCCGCGGCCAACGCTCAGGATCCGGCGGCCACGAGTGCGCTGCAGAGCGATCCGGCGGCCAATGGGTTCTTGCAGGGCCTCATCGCCTCGCCTCCCGGCTCGGCCGAGCGCCAGCAGAAGATCGACTTCGTCCGCAGTTTCCCGCAGGCCGCGCAGTTCAACGGGTTGATCCAGTCGGTCGCCACCAGCTGCAACAAGTACTGACGTAGCGGTCCTTCGGGATCGACCGTCGCGGGGGCTTCTGACACGAATGCCCACCTTCGAGCGAAAATCGCTCGCAGGTGGGCATTTTCGTTGGTGGATCAGAGCAGACCCCGCACGATGACCGGCCGTGATTCATCTCACCCGGGTGATCAGCCCGTGAGGAGGTCGACGGCGCCGCTGAGCACCACGAGAGAGACGACGAAGGCGATCACCGCCCAGAGGACGGCGGGGCGGTGGATCTCCAGTGCGACGATCGCTGCGATCACCGCGCTGAAGATGCATCCGACGACGATCGCAATGGCCGGTCCGCCGTGCGGAATGATCGCAAGGGCCGAGATCGTCGATGGCATGGCCGCGATGGTGGCACGGCGACCAGTGGCTCAGCCTGCGTAACGCCTTGCCAACAGCTGCCAGAGCGGAGATTCAGGCGGCGCACCACGTCCGACGGCCCGTTTCGGGGTTTGGTCGTCGTCCGGGATGGACCCACACTGAGGGGGTGTCCACGCCGCCGGAAGACGTCGATCCGTTCGTCCGTGTCCGCGGATCGCACGTCCACAATCTGAGGTCGGTCGACGTCGCCGCTCCCCGCGACGCGTTCGTCGCCTTCACCGGGGTGTCTGGCTCCGGCAAGTCGTCACTGGCCTTCGGCACCGTCTATGCCGAGGCGCAACGCCGCTACTTCGAGTCCGTCGCTCCCTACGCGCGCCGCCTGCTGTTGCCCGCCGGGGCGCCGAAGGTCGACGACATCACCGGCCTGCCGCCGGCGGTCGCGCTGCAACAGCGCAGGGGAGCGGGTACGTCGCGGTCCACGGTCGGCACCGTGACCACGTTGTCGAACCTGCTTCGGATGCTGTTCTCGCGGGCAGGCACATACCCGCCTGGCGCCACCGAACGACTGGACTCGGACTCGTTCTCCCCCAACACCGCCATCGGCGCGTGCCCGGAGTGTCACGGTCTCGGCCGGATTCATCGGGTGACCGAGCAGACACTGGTCCCGGACCCGTCGCTGACCATCCGCGAGGGTGCCGTGGCGGCATGGCCAGGTGCCTGGCAGGGGCAGAACCTTCGCGACATCCTGATCACCCTCGGCTACGACATCGACAAGCCATGGCGAAAACTCCCGAAGCGCACCCGCGACTGGATCCTGTTCACCGACGACCAGCCGACAGTCGAGATCGATCCCGGCCGGCACCCGGTGACGGCGGACTACTTCTACAACGGCACGTTCTCCAGTGCCGAACGCCACGTGCGGCACACCCTGGCCAACTCGCAGAGCGCGATGATGCGTCGTCGAGTGCTGCAGTTCGTCGACAGTGTCGAATGCCCGGTGTGTGGCGGCTCTGGACTGCGGCCGGAGGCGTTGCGCGTCACCTTCGCCGGAAAGTCGATCGCCGACCTCGTCGCCATGCCGCTCACCGATCTGGCGGCGGCACTGCAACCCGCTGCCACCCGCGTCGATGCCGAGGCGGCCTACGAGTCCACCGAGTCTGGCGAGCTGACCGAGGTGGCCACGGTCATCGCCGCGGATCTCGTCGCGCGCATCCAGGTCCTCGTCGATCTCGGACTGGGCTACCTCAGCCTGAACCGCCGGACGCCGACCGTGTCACCCGGTGAGCTGCAACGCCTTCGGCTGGCCACCCAATTGCGGGCTGGGCTGTTCGGCGTCCTCTACGTGCTCGACGAGCCGTCGGCCGGTCTGCATCCCGCCGATGCCGAGCCGCTGCTCGAAGTCTTGGATCGTCTTCGGCGAGCGGGTAATTCGCTGTTCGTGGTCGAGCACGACATGGACGTGGTCCGACGCGCGGACTGGATCGTCGACGTCGGACCGGGTGCCGGAGAACTCGGTGGGGAGGTGCTCTACAGCGGCCCGGTGTCGGGGCTGGCCGATGTGTCCGCATCGGTGACCCGGCGCTATCTCTTCGACGACGCGGCGGCCGGCGTGCGCCCGAAGCGGACGCCGTCGGGCAACCTGCGGCTGCGGGGAGTGTGCTTCCACAACCTCCGCGACCTCGACGTCGAGATCCCCCTCGGAGTGTTGACCGCGGTCACCGGGGTGTCCGGGTCGGGAAAGTCCACCCTGGTCTGCAAGGTCATCGGTGACGTCATCGCGCGCCACCTCGGCGCCCACGGCGTCGAAGCAGACGACACCGAATCGGCCGACTCCGACGCCACGATCACCGACGCCGACCTCGATGCGAGCATCGGGGTGACGGCCGAGGGCATCGAGGTCATCGATCGACTGGTGACCGTGGATCAGAAGCCGATCGGTCGCACGCCACGTTCGAACCTCGCCACCTACACCGGCATGTTCGACGCCGTCCGCAAGGCGTTCGCAGCCACCGACGAGGCCAGGCGCCGCGGGTGGAGCGCGGGTCGCTTCTCCTTCAACGTCGCCGACGGCCGGTGTCCGACCTGCCAGGGGGAGGGCTTCGTCGCCGTCGAACTACTCTTCCTCCCAGGCACTTACGCGCCCTGCCCCACGTGCCATGGCGCCCGCTATTCAGACGAGACCCTGCAGGTGCACTACCGCGGCCGGACGATCGCCGACGTTCTCGTGATGACCGTGGACGAGGCCGTCGACTTCCTCGCCGACATACCCGGCGCAGTACGGAGCCTTGGCACGCTGCGCGACGTCGGACTCGGCTACCTCAGGCTCGGCCAACCCGCCACCGAACTGTCCGGTGGCGAGGCGCAACGCATCAAACTGGCGTCCGAGCTGCAGCGGGCTCGCCGCGGACACACCTTCTACGTTCTCGACGAACCGACCACCGGTCTGCACCCGGCCGACGTCGAACTGCTGCAGCGCCAGTTGCAGCGACTGGTCGACGCGGGCAACACCGTCGTCGTCGCGGAACACGACATGGGTGTCGTCGCGGATGCGGACTGGGTGATCGATCTCGGTCCTGGCGCCGGTGACGCCGGGGGCCGCGTCGTCGCCGCGGGCACACCGGCGGACGTGGCGACCTCTCCGGCGAGCAGGACCGCGCCCTACCTATCGGCGCGACTTCGTTAGAGATCCTCGGCGCGGTGCCGACCACGGTAGGAGTCACGATCGGTTGTGGTCCCGTGGTCGGGTGTCCAGCCGTGCCCAAAGAGTTCGAGCGAGGGATCACCGCTGGCGGGTATCACTGGACTCGGTCTTCCGGTATCACGAAGTTCCGTGGGGACCAGGTCATCGCGTTCGGTCACCGTGTGCGTTTACCCCGGCGTCAGCTCACGTCAAACGTGGACTCCGAGACGATTGCCGTCGCCGCGCGCCCTTGGACGACCGCTGAAAGAGCACACCTCCGCACGGATTCCGTGCGGAGGTGTGCTTCTACCAAGCTAGGTCTATCGCCGACCCACGGTCAGCGGGCGGCCTGCGCGGGCTTGTGATGGCGGTGTGTGAGGAAGCGGAGCCAGCGGACGTCGATCAGCATGTCGGTATTCCTTGCGCTCAGGCGGACTTGGTGAGGATGGGCAGGATGCGCCGGCGCTCGCCCGCGACGTCCGAGAAGTGGTGCAGCGCGTCGGGAACCGACGGCGTCGCGGGGAAGATGTCGTCGACACCGCAGAGGCGCAGAGTCCTGGACACGGGCTGGCTCACGATCAACGACCATTCGTCACCCGCGGCGAGGCACGCTTCGTCGATCGCGTCGAGAAGGGCGATGCCCTGTGCAGCGAATGTGGTAACGCCGCTGAGATCAAGGATGAACGGCTTCTCCGCGATGATGCAGCCCTTTGCCTGTGCCGCAACGAGTTCGACGTTCACCTCGTCGATCGCACCGGTGATGGTGAGCACGGTGGCCAGTTGCCGGCACTGCTTGTGAAGCTCGGCGCCATTGCACTCGACCGACGGATTTCCATAGCGGAAACGGGAATTCGATACTGAGCTGGTGCTCGTAACGGTCATGGCACTGCCTCCCTTCGGTGATTGCCGAGTGAGGCGGCGGCGATGCCGTCACTTCGACGTGAATCCCAAGGTAAGCGCCCAAAATAAGGTACCGGGGAGTAACTCCTAAAACATCGTTAAGAGTGTTGCCGGGGTGGGTAGCAAATTCTTATTGATCTCATATGGCGCAGGGGTTTAGGCCGTCCCGGGACGCCACTGCGCGCCCGAATACTTCGCCCACGGGGAGTAGTCCGCGATGAGCTCCTCCTGTGCCGGTCGCTGATCCTCCGGCACGTGCTGCAGGTTGATGCGGACGCGGTACCAGATGGAACTGGGGCCGCGCATGCCGTCCACCAGCACGTCGATCGGTTCCAGTCGGTCGGCCGCCGCGGCGTACTTCGTCCTCCACGTCTCGAGTGCCGCCATTGCCTCGTCCTTGGTCTTGGTTCTGGCGATCTCGATCAACGGCATCGCGGAAACCCTGTGACCGGGTCCATCATGTTCTCGGCGCGCACCCTTGGGGGCCTTGTCCGCCGGACCCAGTTCCTTCGCCAGCGCGAGCAGGCCCTCGAGGCCGCCGCGGGCATCATCCATGCCCTCCCATGGATCGCCGATGTCGGCGTAGCGGCCGGGCACCGTCGCAACGGTGAACGCCTCTGGCCTGCAATCAGGCACCTCGTCCCACCGCAACGGCGTGGACACCCTGGCGTCGGGTCGCGAGCGCACCGAGTACGCCGATGCCACGGTCCGGTCCTTGGCGTTCTGATTGAAGTCGACGAACACGCCCTGGCGTTCTTCCTTCCACCAGCGGCTGGTGGCCAAATCCGGTGCGCGCCTTTCGACTTCACGCGCGATGGTCTCGGCCGCCAACCGCACCTGCCGGTAGGGCCAGTGCGGCTCGATGCGGGCATATACGTGGAAGCCCTTCGATCCGGAGGTCTTCGGCCACGCCGTCAGCCCGTAGTCGGTGAGCACGTCGCGGGCCACCAATGCCACCTCGACGATCTGCCCCCACTCCACGCCGGGCATCGGGTCGAGGTCCACGCGCAACTCGTCGGGGTGCTCCAGATCGTGGGCGCGGACCGGATGGGGGTTGAGGTCGACGCAGCCGAGATTCACCGCCCATGCCAGGCCGGCTGCGTCGTGCAGGACGGCCTCCTTGGCCGACGTGCCGGACGCGTACTTCAACTCGGCGACGTCGATCCAGTCCGGACGCTTCTCGGGGGCCCGCTTCTGGAAGATGGCTTCTTCGGAGATGCCCTTGACGAACCTCTTCAGGATCATCGGGCGGTCCGCAACGCCGCGCAGGGCGCCGTCGGCGACGGACAGGTAGTACTCGATCAGAGCCAATTTCGTCACGCCCGCATCCGGGAAGACGATCTTGTCGGGATTGGTGACCCGCAGCGTCCGGCCATCGATGTCCATCGACAGCGCAGACGCCATGCCGTCCATGGTAGATGTGCGGTACTACCGGTCCCACGTGCGACGGGCGTCACATATTGTGGGGCCATGCCCAACCTCACCGAGCTTCCCCTGCAGGCAGCGGCCAAGATTCAGCAATACCTCGAGCGCGGATCGGCCGAACTGCACTACGCCAGGAAGATGTTCGAAGCCGGTGCCCTCAAGCTCGAGCCGCCGCAGAACGTCGCCGCCATGCTCGCCGACATCAGGCGATGGGGTGAGTTCGGGATGATTCCGGCGCTCAACGCGCGCCGAAATCCGGATGGCATCGCGATCGTCGACGACGACGGTGAGCTGACGTTCAAGGAACTCGACGACGGAGCGAACGCCGTCGCCAACGGATTGCTTGCGCTCGGCGTCCGCGGTGGCGACGGGGTCGCGTTGCTGATCCGCAATCACCGCTGGTTCCTGATCGCGCTCTACGGTGCCGCCAAGGTCGGGGTCCGCCTCATCCTGCTCAACAGTGAGTTCTCCGGCCCGCAGATCAAGGAGGTCTCCGAGCGCGAGGGCGCCAAGCTCATCATCCACGATGACGAGTACACGAAGGCGTGCTCCGCAGCCAGCCCTGAACTGGGCAAGCTGCGTGCCTTGCCGACCAACCCGGACAACGACGCCCCGTCGGAGAGCACCGACGAGACCCTCGCCGACCTCATCGCGCGCAGCAAGTCCGCCCCGCCGCCGAAGGCCTCCGCGCACTCCAAGATCATCATCCTCACCAGCGGCACCACCGGAACGCCGAAGGGTGCCAACCGCAGTACCCCGCCGTCGCTCGCGCCGATCGGCGGCGTGCTGTCGCACGTTCCGTTCAAGTCCGGCGAGGTGACGTCGCTGCCCGCGCCGATGTTCCACGCACTGGGCTTCCTGCACGCGACCATCGCGATGATGTTGGGCAGCACCCTGGTGCTGCGCCGACGGTTCAAGCCGGCCACCGTGCTGGCCGACATCGAGAAGAACAAGGTCACGGCAATGGTCGTGGTTCCGGTGATGTTGTCGCGCATCCTCGACGAGCTGGAGAAGACCAGCCCGAAACCCGACCTGTCGAGCCTGCGCATCGTGTTCGTGTCGGGGTCGCAACTCGGCGGCGAGCTCGCCACCCGCGCCCTGAAGGATCTGGGTCCCGTCGTCTACAACCTGTACGGCTCGACCGAGATCGCCTTCGCGACCATCGCCCGCCCCAAGGATCTTTCAATCAACCCGTCGACCGTCGGCCCCGTCGTCAAGGGCGTCAAGGTGAAGTTGTTCGACGACAACGGCAACGAGGTGCCCAAGGGTGAGGTCGGCAGGATCTTCGTTGGCAACACCTTCCCGTTCGAGGGCTACACCGGCGGCGGTCACAAGGCGATCATCGACGGCCTCATGTCCTCCGGTGACGTCGGCTACTTCGACGAGCACGGACTCCTCTACGTCAGCGGCCGTGACGACGAGATGATCGTCTGTGGTGGCGAAAACGTCTTCCCGGCCGAGGTCGAGGACCTCATCAGCGGGCACCCCGACGTCGTCGAGGCGACCGCGCTCGGCGTCGAGGACCAGGAGTGGGGTCACCGGTTGCGCGCCTTCGTGGTGAAGGTCGAAGGCGCCTCGGTCGACGAGGATGCGATCAAGTCCTATGTGAAGGACAACCTGGCGCGCTACAAGGTTCCCCGCGAGGTGATCTTCCTCGACGAGTTGCCGCGCAACCCGACGGGCAAGATCCTCAAGCGCGAGCTGAAGGACATGGAGGTCGGCGGAGCCGACTAGGGGCGGCCGTCCGCGTCGACGGTGGGTACATCGACTCGATCGTCCCTTAAACTTCGAGACGTCACGTCGGTGTGAGCTAGGCCGACGTCTGCTTCGGTGACGTTTGGCTCTCGCTTTCGCCGGGTAACGATGTGCCGACACGATGCGCTTGCCGCGTCTCTCCCCCCGATGAAACGTACGGAAAGTAGTGGTGAGCCATGAGACGCGAAGTTGGCGCGCAGCTCCAGGTCGAGGTCTTCGATTCGACGACTCTGGAGTTCCAGATCGCCGTGGCACCCCAGCCGGGCGCCGAGGTGACCGAATCTTTGTCGTTCACCTTGAACGGCAACCCCGTTGAGCCGATCGAGCTCGTCGGCCAGCATGGCACCCGCATCCACAAGTTCGAGGCGGGCAAGGGCACGGTGCTGGCCAACTACTCGGCGACGATCATCGGCCAGGCTGAGCCGGCTCCGGTCACCGAGATCGACCTCTCGACGTATTTGCGGCCCAGCCGCTACGCCGAGGCGGACAAGTTCTATGGTTTCGCGGCAACGGAATTCGGCAACCTCGCGAAGTCGGCAGCCCTGCTCGAGAAGGTGTCCTCCTGGGTCGGGACCCGGTTGCAGTACGTGCCCGGTTCCAGTGACCCCATCGACGGTGCGGCCGATACCGTGCTGGCGGGCCAAGGCGTGTGCCGTGACTACGCGCACCTGGTGATCGCTCTGCTGCGCGCGGTCAACGTGCCCGCCCGCCTGGTGGCGGTCTACGCACCGGGTTGCTTCCCGATGGACTTCCACGCCGTCGCGGAGGCCTACGTCGACGGACTGTGGCGGGTCGTCGACGCCACGTGCCTGGCGCCGCGGCAGTCGATGGTCCGCATCGCCACCGGCCGCGACGCCGCCGACACCGCGTTCCTGGACAACCACGGCGGCGGCATCAACCTCACCAGCATGAACGTCAACGCCTGGGTCGAGGGCATGTTGCCCATCGACTCAGTCGAAGACCTCGTCTCGCTGGGATAGCGCGTCTAGTACTCGATCGCCTCGATCAAGGGGCTCGGCTCATCCATCAAGGCCCAGAAGCGATCTCGGATTTCGACGGTCATGGGACCGGGGCTACCGTCGCCGATCGGCTCGCCGTCGAGTGAGTTGATGGGGGTGACCCCGCCGGCGGTGGTGACGGCCATGATCTCGTCGGCGTCGTAGAGTTCGCGGCTGGACACGTCGCGCAGCGTGGCCTCGATGCCCAGCTGATCGGCGAGTTCGAAGACCGTCTTGCGGGTGATGCCGGGCAGCGCGTTGCGGGACGGCGATGCCAACTTGCCGTCCTTGACGATGCAGACGTTGAAGCCGGGTCCTTCGGCGACGAAGCCATCGGAGTCGAGCAGGATCGCCGTGCGGGCGCCGCGGTCCTTGGCTTCGAAGCTGGCCGCGGTGAGGTCGCCCCACTGGT
This sequence comes from Mycolicibacterium sp., assembly GCF_016462545.1. Classification (GTDB taxonomy): domain Bacteria; phylum Actinomycetota; class Actinomycetes; order Mycobacteriales; family Mycobacteriaceae; genus Mycobacterium. The sequence goes on from NZ_JAEMTA010000028.1 coordinate 45,478, forward strand.
AGTTCTTGATGGTCGGATCGATGGTGTTGCGGCCCGCGCGGCGGACGTGGCGCGGCACGACGGCGGTCGTGCCGAAGATCTGCTCAGCGGGCGGGAAGGCCCACAGGTAGGGAATCGCGTAGATGTAGACCTGGTGGGTGAGCTTGGACAAGTCCTTCTCGCCCTTGCGCTTTCCGTAGCCACGGGTCACGGTCAAGTTGACGAACGACTCCCGCAGCTGTGACATCGAGATGCACTTCTTCGTGATCTCGGCGATCTCGGCCTTCTCCATCCCGGCGTCCAGGCGCAGCTTGGCGGCGCCGTCGAGCAGGCGGTCGATGTGGTCGCCGAGCCGGAAGACGTTGCCGTGCCACACGTGTGCCACGGTGTAGGTCAGGTCGGAGTGGCCGAAGCCGGTGTCGAAGATCGAGATCTTGGCTTCCTCGGCGGGCATGTACTCGCCCTCGATCCACGCCACCCCGCCCGCGAACGGGCTGGACGTGTCGAGTTCGTAGTCGCTGTACTGGATCACCGAACCCGGCGGGGTGTCCTCCCGGATGGCGCCGGGTTCCACGGCGACGAGGTTGCTCGACAGGCTGGTGCTGGTGGTGACGGTCATGGTGTTCGTCCTTTCCAGAGACGTTGTGGTGGTTCGAGATTCAGGATGCGTGAGTCTTGGCGTAGTCAGGGCCGGCCTCGCCGGTGGCCAACCGCTTGCGCAGGCCGGTCACCGCCCAGAGGGCTGTTAGTACGACGAGGCCTGCGAAGACGTAACCGTTGCCTGCGAACTGAGGGAGGAAGATCAGCGCGGCGCACACCAGGGTGAAGGCGATGGCCGCGACCACCGCCACCGGAACGCGCGCCTTGCCGAGGTCGAACGTGCCCGGCTCGGGCGCCGGGATGGTTCCGCGACGGGTGGCGATCATCACCGCGATCGTCTGCAGCAGGTACATCGCGCAGACCGCCAGCGACGAGAGTCCGAGGATGAGGAAGAACGCCTTCTCGCTGACCAGTGCCGACAGCAGCAGGATCGTCGAGAAACCGAAGATTCCGAGTACCGCGTACGTGGGCGTGCGGTTCGACGGGGACACGTGCCGCCAGATGTGCGAGAACGGCAGCATGTTGTCACGGGCCATCGAGTAGGTCAGCCGGGTGGCGACCAGGATGTTGGCCAGGATGCAGGCGAGCACATTGGTCAGTGCCACGGCGACGACGATCTTGCTGATGACCGGACCGACCTGCTGGGTGATGATCTCCTCGATGGGGGCAGCGGATGCCGCCTCGACGGCGCTCGCATCCTTGATCGCAAGAACGTAGATGACGTACATGCCGAACTCGATGACGATCGAGGCGGTCAATGCGTAGAACATCGTGCGCGGAATGACGCGTCGCGCGTTGACGGTCTCTTCGGCGATGTCCGCACTGGCCTCGACTCCGATGAGCCCGAAGAAGGGGCCGAGCGATGCGGCCAGCCAAGCCAAGACGTATGGAGTACTGCCGTCCGACGTTCCCCCGGTGAAGAGCACCGAGATGGATTGGTGGTTGTCCGGCGAGGAGAAGGCGACGATCGCGACGAGGATCGTGGCGCCGACCGTGATCACGAATTCAAGGCTCACACCGATGTTGTTGACCATCGTCGCGAACCGCACGCCGTACAGATTGATGAGCATGCAGACGGCCATCACGCCGATCGCGACGAGGATCTGCGCGGTCTGGCTCATGTTCCAGCCGAACAGGCTGCCGAGGTATCCGGACAGGATGAAACCGACGCCGGTCATGCCGCAGATCCAGCCGGCCAGCGCCAGCACGCCGGTGAACAGTGCCATCGTCGAGCCGACGAGGCGACTGGTCCACTGATACGAATAGCCGGCGAGGGGGATCTTGGCGGTCAGGTCGGCCGCGATCAACGTCCAGATCACGAACACCGCCGCGGCGAGCAGCAGTGTCCACACGAAGGGGCCGCCTGCCGTGAAGTAACCGGCGCCGAAGCCGGTGAACACGGCCGTGGTGGCGCTGATGGTGGCGAACCCGATGGCGAAGGACGCCAGCCTGCCGACCGAGCGGTCGAGTTTCTGGGAGTAGCCGAACTGCGCCAGTTTGGCGTCTTCGTCGTCGATGGATGATGTCCCGGTGGGTGATGCGGTGTCGGTCATGGGTGCTCCAGGTCAGGAGGTCAGGAGTGCTCGGGTGAGGTTCCGCCTCGTCGTCGGATGTAGAAGAGGAAACCCCTGTGGGGCTGGAGTCGGAAGTTCCGAATTCTGATCTACTGATAACTTCCGGTTATCAGTAGTAGGTGGCCGGACGTTCCAGCGAGTGTCCTTCGCCGAAACTCCATTCGTCGCGGACCTGGCGGATCAGCGCCGCCGCGTCGTCGCTCAGGTTTCCGGGGTGCCAGGCCAGGGCGGTGTAGTTGCGCGGCCGGTCGGTGATCGGGACGTAGACGATGCCCTGTCGGTCATAGAGTCGGGCGCTCGCCTCGCTGGTGAAGCTGATGCCGAGGCCTCGCGCGATGGTCGTCGTCTCGGCCTCGTAGGTGGCCGCGACCGCCGCAATCGTCGGCGGCTTGCCGTCGCGGGCGTCCATCGCCATCCAGTAGTCGCGCCACCGACCCGCGCTGCCGGGAGCGACGACGATCGGATCCTCCAGCAGCTCGGTGATGCTCACGTCGTCCCGCTGCGCGAGTCGATGATCCCGCGGCAGGCAGGCCACCCAGTTCTCGGCGTCCAGGATCAGCATCCGATGCTCCGGCAGGTCGACGGGTGGTCGGATGATCGCCACCTCCGTGGCGCCGTCGGCTAGGCCGGCCGTGGGATCGGTGAAGTCGAATTCCCTTGGCTCGACGCTGATGTCGGGGTAGGCGCCCTCGAAGTGGCGAACCAGGCGGAACAGCACGTCGGCTCCGGTGCCGATCAGGTAGCCGAGTCGGATACGACGGTCGCGGCGTGACATCGCGACGAGATCGTCGACGGCGCCGTCCACGCCGCGCAGCGCCTCCTGCACCTTGGGCAGCCAGGCCGCTCCGATTTCGGTCAGTGCCACCCCGCGGGTGTTGCGCCGCAGCAGCGTTGTCCCGGTCTGGTGCTCGAGGGCCTTGATCGCCGTCGACAGGGCGGGCTGGGTGATGAAGAGCTTCTCTGCGGCGCGTCGAAAATTGAGCTCCTCGCCGAGCACGGCGAAGTAGCGCAGCTGGCGCAGGGTGACTTCGGCGCTCGTCGGACGACCTCCATCGGGTTGTCCGGCGATGATAAGCCGCCGTTGCGCGTGCCCGCCCATTTCTGCGGCTGGGTCGTGAATGTCGGGAAATCGATGCCATGGCGCAGAACTCGGCGAAGAGGTGGGGTGC
>NZ_JAEMTA010000028.1:48899-66872 GCF_016462545.1 Mycolicibacterium sp.
GCCGAACACGGTCGACGGTTCATCCTCGATCGGGTGCGGACGGCATGTGCCCGTCGCGGCTGGAATCCGCCGCCGAGTTCTGCACCGAGGTCGTGACTGTCAACGAATCGCGACCATAGCGCAGAACTCGGCGAAGTGAACTGTGTCGCCTAGGGATCGCGCGGCAGTCCGAGCAGTCGTTCGGCGATGATGTTCAGCTGCACCTCTGACGTGCCGCCGTAGATCGTCGTGGCGCGCCCGGCCAGAAGGTATTCCGACCACTTGCCGGAGAGCTCGCCAAGATCTCCGATCGCCGCGTCGGTACCGAACGACGACACCCCGAACTCGGCGTAGCCCTGACCGGTCTTCATCGACAACAACTTCGAGATGGCCGCCGCGGGCATCGGATCGCCGCCGGCCAGGGTCAGCAGCGTCGAGCGCATGTTCAAGAGCTTGGCAGCGTGACCCTCGGCGATCAGGCGGCCCGCTTCGTTCTGCTCGATCTGGTCGAAGTGCCCGTCCTTCAGGAACTCCACGAACTGGTCGAGGCTGGCGAGGAACGGTGGCTCGCTGCTGCCGATCGAAACCCGCTCGTTGGTCAGCGTGTTACGGCTGACCTCCCAGCCGCGGTCCACCTCGCCGAGCACCATCTCGTCGGGCACGAAGACGTCGTCGATGAAGACGGTGTTGAACATGGCGTTGCCGGTGAGCTCGCGCAGCGGCTTCACCTCGACGCCCTCGGCAGCCATGTCCAGCAGGAAGTAGGTGATGCCGGCATGCTTCGGAGCCGACGGGTTGGTGCGCGCCAGCAGTGCACCCCACTGGGAGAACTGCGCGCCGGTGGTCCAGATCTTCTGGCCGGTGATTCGCCAGCCGCCGTCGACCTTGGTGGCCTTCGTCGTGAGGCTGGCGAGGTCTGATCCGGCGCCCGGCTCGGAGAACAGCTGGCACCAGATCATCTCGCCGCGGAACGTCGGCGGCAGGAAGCGCTGCTGCTGCTCCTCGGTGCCGTACGCCACGATCGACGGGATGATCCACGCCGCGATGCCCATCTGGGGCCGCTTCACGCGCCCCGTCGAGAACTCCTGGGCGATGATGATCTGCTCGATCGGCGCGGCGGCACGACCCCACGGCGTGGGCAGGTGTGGCGTCACCCAGCCGCCCTCGGCGATCGCCGTGACGCGCTCGTCGCTCGGAAGTGCTTTCAGCGCAGCCACTTCCGCGCGGATCTCCTCGCGCAGCTTCTCGGTGTCCGGGTCGAGGTCGATGTCGATGGGGCGCATCCCGGTGGTGGTCGCGACGTCGATCACCTGCTGCGGGTAGGCGGCGGCGCGGCCGAAGCACGCGGCGAGCACGATGGCGCGGCGGTAGTAGACATTCGTGTCGTGTTCCCAGGTGAAGCCGATGCCGCCGTGCACCTGGATGCAGTCCTGGGCGCAGTGCTGGGCGGCCACCGGCGCCAGGGTGGCGGCGACGGCGGCGGCGAACTCGTAGGCGGAGTCCGCCTTTCCGGCCTGCACCTCGTCGATGGCACGGGCCGCGTCCCACACGGCGGCGGTGGCGCGCTCGGTCTCTGCGATCATTCCGGCGCACTTGTGCTTGATGGCCTGAAACTGTCCGATGGGGCGGCCGAACTGCTCGCGGATCTTGGCGTACTCCGACGCGGTGTCGGTCGCCCAGCGAGCTACGCCGATGCACTCGGCGGACAGCAGCGTCGACATCAGGGCGCGCGCCAGCGTGCGGCTGAGGTTGGTCAGAACGCGGTCATCGGCGACCTCGACGGCGTTGGCGCGAATGTGTGCCAGCGGACGCAGCGGGTCGACGCTCTTCACGGGCTCGATCTCGACCTGGTCGGCGTCGAGCACTATCCACTCTTCGCCGCTGTCGATCGATACCGGCAGGACCAGCAGCGACGCTTGGGCCGCGGCCGGAACGGCGCGGACCTCGCCGCGGATGATCAAGCCCCCGCCCTGACGGGTGGCCGTCAGACCGGAGTCGATCGCGTAGGCAGCGATCGTCTCACCGGACGCCAGGCCTTCGAGCAGCTTGTCCTGGGGATCGTTCGCGGCGATCAGTGCGCTCGCGATCGCCGAGGGGACGAACGGGCCGGGAACGGCGCCGTAACCGAACTCGGCGAGCACGATGGCGAGCTCGAGGATGCCGAAGCCCTGGCCACCGACGTCCTCCGACAGATGAAGGCCCTGCAGGCCCTGTTCGGCCGCGGACTTCCAGTAGGTAGGAGGGTTGGCGATCGGCGTCTCGAGGGCTTCGTGCAGCACCTCGGACGGGGCGACGCGCTTGACCAGGTCTCGGACGGAGTCGGCCAGGTCGTTGTGTTCGGAAAGGATCGCGATGGGCATGCGCTGGACTCCTTGTATCAACCGGTGGGTTGGGACCGAGCGTACCGTGGCGTCACGGCTGCCTGACGGCCACCTGATTCACCAGGTTCACCAGGTCGTCCCCGTCGTGCAGTCGGCGACAGTTCGCGACGCCCTCGGCGAGATAGCGACGCATCGTGTCGGCCGTGTACCAGGTGACGTGCGGGGTCACGACGACGTTGTCGAGCGACAGCAGCGGATTGTCCTGCGCCACGGGCTCGACGCCGAAGACGTCCAGGCCCGCCGCCGCGAGGTGCCCGTCGCGTAGGGCGTCGACGAGCGCGGACTCGTCGACGATCGCCCCCCGCGAGGTGTTGACCAGAACCGCATCGGGCTTCATCGAGGCCAGCCGCGTGGCATCGAGCAGGGCCGACGTCTGCTCCGTCAGAGGCAGGTGCAGCGACACGATGTCGCTCGATGAGAGCAACTCGGCCAGGGTGCGCCAGCCCGGGGTGCCGTCGTCGCGGGTGCTGGTGTGCAGAGTGGTCGCCCCCATGGCGGTGACGATCGTCTCGACCCTCTTGGCGACGTTGCCATAGCCAACCAGCCCGACCGTGCAGCCCCCGACGTCGCGGACGGTCTCACCGAGGGTGGGGTCCGACGGCCAACCCCGGCCACTCCGGGTCGCCCGGTCGAGGGCGGGCAACCTGCGCAACGCGGCGAGCATGAGCAGCACCGCGCCCTCCGCGACCGACGGGGCGTTGGCGCCGGGCATGTTGGCCACGCCGATGCCCAGCCGGGTGGCTGCCGCGACGTCGATGGTGTTGACGCCCGCGCCCAGCTTGTGCACCAACCGGCATCGTGTGGCGCGTTCGAGATCGTCGGCCGACAAGGGGCGCAGGACGTGCCAGATGACGTCGACTTCTGGCAGCTCGCGGTAGAAGGTGTCCTCGTCGTCCTCGCCGCAATAGCGGATGTCCAGCCAATCCCGTTGGGGCGACAAGTATTCGTGCACCTTGTCACCCGGGGTGAAATGGGCGAGTACCTTCAGCGCCACCGCTTCGCGATCCACTTTGCGATCGTATCGGCCTGCTCGCTGCGCGCGCCGGGCGTCGTGAAGTAGTGGTCGGTGTCCATCGACTGCAGGGTCTTGTCCGCGCTGGCCAGGGCATCGTGGATGCGGCGGGCGTCCGAGGGGTACACGCCGGTGTCCTGTTCGGCGTTGATCACCAGGGCGGGGCAGTCGATGCGGGCCAGATGCGGCTCGGCGCCGGTCTGCGCGGTCCGCAGGCTCCACATGCCCAGCCAGCTGCGCAGTGTGCATGCCGCCGCGATGCCGTGCGGTGAGCGATTGGCCTTGGCCGGCCGTCCGACGTAGCAGGTGTTGGGCGGGCGCTTCGAGGGCTCGAGCGTCGGATCCACCATCCGCGGATCGGCCCAGGTCCGTAGGACGGTGAAGGGGCGATCCGAAAAGCCAGCTGCTCGAATGTGTTTCAGCTCATCTATGACCCAGTCAGTGATCGCGTGGTTGCGCGCGATCTGGGCGGCTCGGTAGCGCTCGACGAAGTCGGCCGAGAACGGCGGGCCGTTGCGCTCGTCGAAGATGTCCAGGGCGGCGTCGGTGGCGACCGGATCGCCCTCGTTCACCACGGATCCGTCCATCCACGCCGTGAGCACCTCGGGCCTGCCGGGGTGTGCCGCGCTGGCGATGTATCCGTCGGCTGCAGGCAGCTCGCCCAGTCCCGTGGCGGGCCGCATACCGTCCAGTGGCGTCACATGGGGGTCGACGGCCTGCGCCTGATAAGCGGCCATCAGCGACCCGCCGCCCGAATTGCCAAGCAGCACAACGGTTTCGATGTGTTGGACCTCTCGGAGCCACCGCACGCCGACGCCGATGTCGACGAGGGCGTGGTCGAGCAGGAAACTGCTCTCGTAGCCGCGGAATCGCGTGTTCCAGCCAAGGAAGCCGATGCCACGGGTGGCCATGTAGTCGGCGAGATAGTGTTCGGAGAAGTCGATCTGGTAGTGCGTGGCGATCATCGCCACCTTCGGCTTGCGGCCCACTCCCCGGTAGTAGATCCCCTGGCAGGGGTGCCCACCCGAACCGGCTCGGCGCGCGGTGGGGGAGTCCACGCCGATGAACTCGCGCGTCACCCCGGGTGTCACCACGGCTGAGCCCCCTCGTCGTACTCGGCGTCGATGTTAGATTCAGTTTCGTTCTCTGACCAGACCGGAGTCCAGCCATGATCAAGCCCAGGAACACCAATTCGGAATTCACGCTGGGCGGTATCAATCACGCCGCACTGGTGTGCTCCGACATGGAGAAGACGGTCGCCTTCTACGGCGGCGTCCTCGGTATGCCATTGGTCAAGTCGCTCGATCTGCCCGGCGGCATGGGCCAGCACTTCTTCTTCGACGCGGGCAACGGGGACTGTGTGGCGTTCTTCTGGTTCGCCGAGGCCCCGGATGGCGTGCCCGGTATCTCGGCACCTGCGGCGATCCCCGGTATCGGCGAGATCGTCAGCGCCGTCGGGTCGCTCAATCACCTGGCCTTCCACGTGCCTGCCGACGAGTTCGACGACTATCGAAAGCGGCTGAAGGAGAAGGGCGTTCGGGTCGGTCCGGTGCTGAATCACGACGAGAGCCCGGCGCAGGTGTCCGCCACGGTGCATCCCGGTGTCTACGTCCGCTCGTTCTACTTCCAGGACCCCGACGGCATCACCCTGGAGTTCGCCTGCTGGACCAAGGAATTCACCGATGAGGACACGGTCACGGTGCCCAAGACCGATGCGGATCGGCGACCGCCGGGGCGCTAGGCCCCCTCGAGAGTACGCACCGCCAGGTCGTCGACGAAGTGGGTCAGGTGATCGACCAGTTGGGGCTGGGTCATCGCGAGGTCACCGGAGACCCACGCGCTGATGGTCTGGCCGACGCCGCCCACCACGAAGTGCGACAGGGCCTTGACGCGCTCGTCCCGAGGTAGCCGGTAGGTGCTCGTCACATGCTCGCCCGACAGCAGCGCGAACACGCCGCCGAGTTGAGCGCGCTTGCGAGCCAGCACCGGATGGGAGAGCTGGGGGTTGAACAGCAACCGCCCGATGCGGGCGTCCTCCGCGATCGCCTGGACGAGGTTGGCCAGGCCCGCCCGGTTCTGCTCCTCGCGCGGGGCCGCGGCAACGGCTGCTTGAGTGGTCGCGGCGATGTCGGCGATCGCCCCGTCGAAGACCGCGGCGACCAGCGCGTCCTTGTCGGTGAAGCTCTCGTAGAAGTAACGGGCGGAGATGGCCGCCTCGGCGCAGACGGCGCGCACGGTCAGCTCGGCCGGCTCGTCGACCCCGCCGAGAAGCTGTAGGCCTGCGTCGAGGAGTCGACGTCGGCGCTGCGCCACCCGATCGCCTGCCTGAACCCCGCCGTAGGGGCGAACGTTCGCCATGCCGTCGATCTTGACACCCGTCAGGCAGCGGTGCAATATCTGGAAACACGCGTGATCAGATTAGCGGATGAGGGGTTGATCGATGGCGATCCGGGACACCAGACCGCTGAGGCGCGGACCCACCATTGACGAGGGTCTGCTCGGAGTGGGGCTGCTGCTCGGTCCGGCGAACGTGATCATGCAGCTGGCCAGGCCGGGCGTGGGCTACGGAGTCCTCGAGAGCCGGGTCGAGAGCGGCCGGGTCGACCTGCACCCGATCAAACGGGCTCGCACCACCTTCACGTACCTGGCCGTGGCGGGCAGCGGTAGCGACGACCAGAAGGCCGCGTTCCGGCGCGCGGTGAACAAGGCGCATGCGCAGGTGTACTCCACCGACGAGAGCCCGGTGCAGTACAACGCCTTCGACAAGGACCTTCAGATGTGGGTCGCCGCCTGTCTCTACAAGGGCGCCGTGGACTCCTACCGGACGTTCGTCGGCGAGATGGACGACGAGACCGCGGATCGGCACTACGCCGAGGGCATGACGTTGGGCACCACGCTGCAGGTGCCGCCGGAGATGTGGCCCGCCGACCGCGCCGCCTTCGACGTCTACTGGGAGGAACAGCTCGCCAAGGTGCACATCGACGACACCGTCCGGGACTACCTGTACCCCATCGCCGTGAGTCGAATTCGCGGCGCCCGGCTGCCGGGGCCATTACAGCGCTGGAACGAGGACCTCGCGCTGATGATCACGACGGGCTTTCTGCCGCAACGCTTCCGCGACGAGATGAGGTTGTCGTGGGATGCCGCCCGGCAGCGCCGCTTCGACCGGCTGATGGCCGTGCTGAAGACCGCCACCCACCTCTCGCCCAAGTTCGTTAGGCAGTTTCCCTTCAACGTCCTACTCAAGGATCTCGACTGGCGGATCAGGACGGGCCGCCCGCTGGTGTAGCCGGTTCAGGTTTCGGGCGTAGGGTCGGCAGACGTGCGACCCAACCGAGATGGACGAGACACCTGGGACATCACCACCAGTGTCGGCTCGACGGCCCTGTTCGTCGCGGCCGCAAGGGCATTGGAGGCGCAGAAGCCCGAGCCGCTGGCGCTGGACCCGTACGCCGAGATCTTCTGCCGGGCCGCCGGTGGAGAGTGGGCCGACGTGCTCGACGGCAGGGCCTCGGGTAGTCGAGGGGCGCAGCTGCTCGAGACGGAATTCGGCGGCCACTTCACATCGTTCCAGGGCGCCCGCACCAAGTACTTCGATGCATACTTCGCCAAGGCGGTCGAGGCCGGTGTGCGCCAGGTCGTCATCATCGCCGCGGGCCTCGACTCGCGGGCGTACCGGCTGCCGTGGCCGGATGGGACGGTCGTCTTCGAGCTCGACCAACCAAAGGTGTTGGAGTTCAAAAGGAACGTGCTGGCCGAACACGGGGACCTCCCGCGGGCCGACCGGCGCGAGATCGCCGTGGATCTCCGCGACGATTGGCCGCAGGCGCTCGCCGACAGCGGGTTCGACCCTTCAGTGCCGACCGCCTGGATCGCCGAAGGCCTCCTCATCTATCTCCCCGCGACTGCTCAGGAGCAGCTGTTCGCCGGCATCGACGCCCTGTCCAGTCCCGGCAGCTGGGTCGCCATCGAAGAGGGCAGGCCCATGCCCAGCCAGGTCTTCGCGGCCAAGCAGCAGGAGGAACGCGATGCCGGCCAGTCGGGCACCTTCTTCACTCTCATCTACAACGAGCAGATCGCGCCTGCCGACGAGTGGTTCGACGCCCACGGGTGGAGCGCCACGCCCACGCCGTTGGCCGGCTATCTCGCCGAGGTCGGGAGGCCGGTGCCGCCCGAGGATCCGGATGCGGGTCCCATGGCGGCCGCGAACAGTCTGGTGAGCGCCGTCAAGAGGTGATCCACCGGCGTTTCCGAATCAGCGTCCCGTCGATGGATCCAACGGGCGAGGCGGATTACACGGTCTGGGTGGGCTGCTCTGACCGATCGTCAGGAGAACATGAACGGCCGCAGGAAGCGCGTCATCCTGCGGAGGTAGTCCGGCTGACTGACGTGCAGCACGTGGTTGCCGGGGAACCAGTGAAACGCGCAGCGATCCCAGTGCCTCCACAGCAGTTCGGCCTGCTCCGGGGGAGCCAGGCGGTCGCCGAGGCCGGTGATGATGAGCCGTCGGTCCTTCGGTACCAGCGGCGCGTAGTTCAGCGGCGAGTGGTACGCCGACGCGGCGGCGGACAGCTCGCGGTCGGTGCCGGTCACCCGATTGCCCAACTTCACCAGCAGGTTGGCCGGAAACCAGTCATCGAATGCCGCATCCGGAGTCACGACCGGCACGTTGGGGATCACGGCCTGGATCCGGTCGTCGACCCCGGCGATCAGCGCTGAGGTGTACCCGCCGAGTGACATGCCCGTCAGCGCGATCCGGTCGACGCCGGTGTGCTCGAGGTAGTCCAGGACTGAACGGAAGTCGTGGACCGCCTGCGCCATCGCCTCCGCGAAACCAGACATCCCGTCGGCGAAGTAGCCGTAACCGCTATAGGGCGAGAACCTTTCGGCGCGACGCCCGTGGAACGGCAGCGTGTAGAGCAACACGTCGTACCCGGAGCGGTAGAACCAGGGCAGCGAGAAGAACAGCCCGTTGAACAGGTACGCCGAACCCATGAAGCCGTGAATCAGACACAGCGTGGGCCGCGGTCCGTCGCCGTGCTGCCAGTGCTGGGCGTGCACCACGTTGTTGCGTTCGTATCCGCGCCGCTTCTCGCGCACCGCGGGATTGATCGCCTCGAAGCTGCTCTTGAACTTGATGTTGTGCACCGGTCCGTGCGCGGTCCACTCGGCGACCGGGTTGGCGGGTCGCGAGGCGACCCGCGGCAGTTCCCGCGGCGCGGGAAACGACAGCTCCGGATCCTGCGCGGCGCCCAATTCGGCGTAGAACCTCATGGCGTCGCGTTCGACGCGAGTGTCCTTGGGCCGCAGGGCCGCACCCACGACGCGGGGCAACATGGCGGCGCCGACGAGCGACGCGATGGCCGTCCGCAGCCCCACGTCGGCGACCGCAGAGGAGTCGACGATGAGCTTCTGCTGCACGGTCAGGTCGACGCGCCGCGGCAGGCCACCGAGGGTGGCGTCGGCGCCTGCGACGTCGGGAACGGGGATGGGCGGATCGACCGGGGCGGCGACGTCGGACTGCGAACTGGACACGCGCGATGCTAACCCGCGCGCTCGTTCACCCGAGGCGGTACACCAGCGACGTGCCGATCGTGATGGCCGGATAGTGAGCGGCCACCCAGTCCGCGATCTCCCTGGAGTGCGAGGCGCTGTGGTTCTCCGATCGGATCACCCGGTCCCGAGGTTGCGCCGCGCCGCCGCGGCCGGCTTCGATGTAGTAGGCGACCCTGCCAGCGCGAACGTCATCGACGAATTGCTCGAGGGTGGGTGTCGGGTCGCCGCTCCAGCCGCCGATCGCCATCACCGACGTCCGAGTCGCGAGTTCCAGTGCCGCAGCCGACTGTGACCCGTTGGTGGCGGCCGACCATGGCGTCGTCGTCGCGGTGAGTAGCGCCGCCAGGTCGCCGTTGGTGGCTTCATCGCCGGTCCACCCGCCGACGGCGACCCGCTCGGCGAGCCCCGGTGCCGGTCGCACCAGGCTCACGGCGTTCGGGATGGCGCCGTGATGCGGTGTGGCGACCGTCGCGAGGGAGAACGCGACCGTGCCCGCCGCCGCGGCCGACGCGCCCACCACCAGCCCCGAGGTCATCGGCCACCGCCGTCCGATCCCGATGCACACCACCCCGGTCAGAGTCACTACCAGGACTGCTGTCGACAGCCACTGCGGTCCGAAGTGATTGTGCCGCAACAGGACCGAGGACCAACAGCCGCCCAGGCCCACCAGTGCCGCCATCGCCAGTCGACCGTCCCACGCCGTCCTGAGGCGCCAGGCCCAGACCGTACTCAGACCGAGCAGGGCACCAATCGCCGGAGCCAGCACCACGGTGTAGTACGGGTGGATGGTGCCGTGCATGTAGCTGAAGACCATGATCGTCACGACCAGCCAACCGCCCCATGACACCAGCGCTGCCCACTCGTCGCGGCCGAGTCGACGGCGCGCGGCAAGGTAGCCGCCGAATGCGAGGGCGGCCACGGCGGCGGGCAGCAGCCACGAAATCTCGTTGCCCATCTCGGTGGTGAACAACCGGTGCAGACCGGTCGAGGTGTTGATGGAGCCGACCGTCGCTGCGCCCCAGCGTGATTCGTGGCCGAGTAGTCGGCTCATCCCGTTGTAACCGAAGGCGAGGTCGAGCACCGAGTTGTCCGTCGAACCCCCGATGTACGGCCGTGCGGTCGCAGGGGTCAACTGCACCGTGACCACCCACCAACCCGCTGACACGATCAACGCTGCCAGGGCTCCGAGCAGATGCAACACGCGACGTCGCCACGTCGTGGGTGCGGCCAGCAGATAGGCCATGGCAAAGCCCGGCAGTACCAGAAATCCCTGCAGCATCTTGGTGAGGAACGCGACGCCCAAGACGACGCCGACTACCGCCAGCCACCGCCACGACGCCGCCTGCACCGCGCGGGTCAAACAGTAGGCGGCGACCACCAGTAGCAGCACGAGCAGTGCGTCGGGATTGTTGAAGCGGAACATCAGCGCCGCCGCGGGCGTAGCCGCCAGGACAGCGCCGGCGATGAGACCCGCCGCGGCGCCCTGGTCGGGATCGGGGATCACCCGCCGGACGGCCCCGAACAGCACCGCCGTCGCGGCGATGCCCATCACCGCCTGGGGAACCAGCACCGACCAGCTGTTCATGCCGAACAGACGCACTGACAGACCAGTCACCCAAAGCGACGCCGGCGGCTTGTCCACCGTGATGAAGTCACGGGCGTCCAGCGACCCGAAGAACCATGCCGACCAACTCTGCGAGCCGGCTTGCGCGGCAGCGGCATAGAAGGCGTTCCCGTAGTCCGACGCGGACAGCTTCCACAGGTACATCGCGGCGGTACACGACAGCAGCGCAGCGAGCGCGATGCGTGGCCACCGGGCTGTCACGGATTCAGCCAACCCCGCGTCGCTGCCAATCAGCTGTGGAACGGAAGTCCGAAGAGCCGCGCGGCGTTGTGGTGAAACACCCCGCGAAGCCATTCGTCGTCGACACCGTCCAGCGCCGTCAGCACCTGCATGGCCTCGAGGTAGCCGTACGGGATGTTGGGGAAGTCGCTGCCGAACAGGATGCGGTCGCCGAGCGCCACGAGGCGGGGTCGATCTGCGGGTGGGAAGGGCGTCATCTCCTCGACGAACGGCGTGAAGGCCATCGTCGTGTCCAGTCGCACCTCGGGGTACGTCTCGCAGAGGTCCAGGAAGTCGGTGTATTCGGGCATGCCCATGTGCGCGACGATCAGCCGTAGCCGGGGGTGGCGCGCCAGCAGCGCCCGGATGGGCTCGGGCCCGGTGTGCGCCCCGGGCTGCGGACCCGAGCCGCAGTGGATGACGACGGGAACGCTGGCCTCGGCGATCATTCCCCACACCCCGTCGAGCAGCGGGTCCGTGGGGTCGTAGCCGCCGACCTGGACGTGGGCCTTGAACACCCGGGTGCCGCCGTCGATCGCGGCGGTGACGTACTCCTCGGCGCCCGCCTCGGGGTAGAACGTCGCGGTGGCCAGGCAGTCCGGCGTGGACGACGCGAACTGAGCCGCCCACTGGTTGAGCCAGGCGGCCATCTGGGGCTTGTGCGGGTACACCAGCGAGGTGAAGGCACGGACGCCGAATCCTCGCAGCGTCTCCAGCCGTTCGGCCTCGTCGGTGCGGTAGGCGATCGGCCAGGTCCGGCCGACCAGCGGTCCGGCGCTGTCGAAGTACTGCCACACCTTGTCCATGACGCGCTTGGGCATGAAGTGGGTATGCACGTCGACGATGCCCGGCAGCCCCAGCGATTCCCAGATCGACCGTACGGCCGTTGACTCGTCCATCGTCAGACAGGATGCCACCATGTGGAATCCCGATGTCTACCTGGCCTTCGCGGACCACCGCGGGCGTCCGTTCTACGACCTGCTCTCACGGGTGGGCGCCGAGTCGCCGCGGCGCGTGGTCGACCTCGGTTGTGGGCCGGGAAATCTGACGCTCACCCTCGCGGAGCGCTGGCCGGACGCCGTCGTCGAGGCGGTGGACAGCTCGCAGGAGATGGTCGATGCGGCCCGCGGGCGTGGGCTGGATGCGAGCCTCGGCGAACTGGAGGCGTGGGCGCCCAAGCCGGACACCGACGTGGTGTTGAGCAATGCAGCCTTGCAGTGGGTGCCCAGCCATCGGGAGCTGCTGGTCCGCTGGAGCGGCGAGCTGCCCGCCGGCGCGTGGATCGCGATGCAGGTGCCCGGCAACTTCGACGCCCCCTCACACGCTGCGGTGCGCGAGTTGGCGAGCAGTCCGAGATGGCTGGACAGCTTGCGCGACATTCCGTTTCGCGTCGGGAAGGTGGTCGACTCGGCCGCCGAGTACGCCGCGCTGCTCACGGACGCGGGCTGCACCGTCGACACCTGGGAGACGACGTACGTACACGAGCTCACCGGTGAGCATCCGGTTCTGGACTGGATCACCGGCACCGCGTTGACACCGGTGAAGAGCGCTCTCGGCGAGGAGGATTGGCAGCGGTTCCGCGCCGAGTTGATCCCGATGCTCGACGAGCGGTACCCGGCCCGACCCGACGGACGCACCTTCTTCCCGTTCCGCCGGATCTTCGTCGTCGCGCGGGTGGGCTAGGACACTTGGCGTTTGGCCTCGAGCACCTCGAGGACCTTGGCCACAAGATCGTCGATGTCGGCGCCGGTGGTGTCGAGCACCAGATCGGGGTTCTCAGGCGCCTCGTAGGGGGCATCCACGCCGGTGAGTCCGTTGAGCTCGCCGGCCCGTGCGCGGGCGTAAAGACCCTTGGGGTCGCGCTTCTCGCACTCCTCGACGGATGTGCAGATGTACACCTCGATGAATGGCAGCTTGGCGGCGTCGTTGAGTGCGCGCGCGATCTCGCGGTCGGACTTCAGCGGTGACACCAGTGACGCCAGCGCGACCACGCCGGCATCGGCGAACAGGCGCGTGAGATGGCCGACCCGCCTGATGTTCTCGGCGCGGTCACCCGCCGAGAAGCCGAGATCGTCGGACAGACCGTGGCGGATGTTGTCACCGTCGAGCAGGTAGGCGACGTCACCCGCTTCGACGAGTGCGCGTTCGACGGCGACGGCGACCGTCGACTTGCCCGATGCCGGCAGGCCGGTGAACCAGATGGTGGCACCCCGCTGGCCGGTCGCCTTCCACCGGTGATCGCGGTCGAGAGCCGAAGGGTGCCAGCGGATGTCGTTGCGCGTCTGCGCACCCGGCTTGACTTCGCGCGGTTCGAGGATGGTGCCTGCGCCGATGGTCTCGTTCGAGGTCTCATCGATCAGGATGAAGGCGCCGCTGTCACGATTGTCGGAATACGAGTCGGCGATGACGACGGAACTGGTCCGCAGCGTCACCGAGCCGATGTCGTTGAGCGCCAATTCGACCGGAGCGTCGAGCTCGTCGAGAGTCTCCGGGTCGAGCCGGCTGTGCAGAGCCTGCACCGTGGCCCGCACCGTCTTCGTGGTCTGCTTCAAGGCGACTCGGTCCCCGGCCCGCAGCGGCGTCTCGGCGAACCAGCACACCGTCGCGTCGAGTTCCCGGGCGAGGACGGGAAGGGTGGCGTCCTCCGCGCCGCTGACGAACACGTCGCCGCGGCCCACGTCGATGTCGTCAGCCAGTTCGATCGAAACCGAGAGTGGCGCAACGGCCGTCGCGCGATCGTCGTCGAGGGTGTCGACGGCAGTCACCGTGGAGCTGGTGCCTGCAGGCAGCGACACCACCGAATCGCCGACGCTGATCGTTCCGGCCGCCAAGCGACCGGTGTAGCGCCGCCGCTCGTCTGAAGTCGGGCGTGACACCCATTGGATGGGCAGTCGGAGCTTGCCCGGCTCGGGCTGCGGCGCTGCCAGTTCGACGGCCTCGAGGTATTCCAACAACGTCGGGCCGGTGTACCAGTCCGTATTGGTCGACCGGTGCACGACGTTGTCGCCGAGCTTGGCCGCGATGGGAATCACGGACAGGTCGGCCCCGCCGAGGCGGCCCGCCATCTGCTGCAGCTCGATGGCCACCTCGTCGAAGCGCTTCTGATCGAAGTCGACGAGGTCGATCTTGTTGACCGCGGCCACGAAGTGCTTGATCCCCAGCAGCTTTGCGATCCTGGCGTGACGGCGGGTCTGGCGCAGCACACCCGCGCGGGCGTCGACCAGGAGGATGGCGACGTGCGCGTTGGAGGCACCGGTGAACATGTTGCGGGTGTACCGCTCGTGTCCGGGGGTGTCGGCCAGGATGTAGCTACGCGTCTCGGTGGAGAAGAAGCGGTACGCCACGTCGATCGTGATGCCCTGCTCCCGTTCGGCCCGCAGACCGTCCGAAAGGGCAGCCAGGTCGGCGATGCCTTCTTCGTCGGTGACGGCCTCCAAGTGGTCCAGGGGAAGGCTGTCGGTGTCGTGCATTATTCGACCGATGAGGGTGCTCTTGCCATCGTCGACGGACCCGGCTGTGGCAATGCGAAGCAGTTGGCGGGTCATCAGAAGTATCCCTCGCGTTTCCGGTCTTCCATGGCCGCCACCGACGTGCGGTCGTCGGCGCGGGTCTCACCGCGCTCGGACACCGTGGCCGCGGAGATCTCGGTGATGACACCTGCGATGTCGGTGGCGTGCGAGCGCACCGCGCCCGTGATGGTCAGGTCACCCACGGTGCGGTAGCGCACCCATTCGACCGCGGCGGTCTCGTCACCGGTCGGCTGCACGTATTGCGAGACGGCGAGCAGGATGCCGTCCCGGGCGACGACCTCGCGCTCGTGGGCGAAGTAGATGGACGGCAGCTCAAGGCCTTCCAGCTCGATGTAGCGCCAGATGTCGAGCTCGGTCCAGTTGCTCAGGGGGAACACCCTGACCTGCTCGCCCTTCTTGATCCGGCCGTTGTAGAGCGACCACGGCTCCGGACGCTGCGCCCGCGGGTCCCACTGGCCAAACTCGTCGCGGAAGCTCAGGATGCGCTCCTTGGCCCTGGCGCGTTCCTCGTCGCGACGCGCCCCTCCGAACGCGGCGTCGAAGCCGCCGGCCTCCAGGGCGTCGAGCAGCGTGCGGGTCTGCTGCCGGTTTCGCGACGCCGCGGGACCGGGATCGGGCACGCGGCCTGAATCGATGGACTCCTGGACAGAGCCGACGATCAGCTTGTGGCCATGGTCTCCGAGCCGTCGGTCCCGAAACTCGATGACTTCGTCGAAGTTGTGTCCGGTATCGACGTGCAGAACGGGAAAGGGCAGCGGTGAGGGTCGAAAAGCCTTCTCCGCCAAGCGAAGGAGGACTATCGAGTCCTTGCCCGCCGAGAACAGCAGCACCGGACGCTGTAACTCGGCCACCACCTCCCGGATGATGTGCACGGACTCGGCTTCCAGCAGCCTCAGTTCTTCGACGTGGGTGTCGTCGGCGACGGCGGTCACAGCGGCAGCCCCTCTCTCTCGGCGTCGGATTTGTAGCGCTCGACCCAGTCGTCGGACCGCTGATCGGCCTGCCGTTCCAGAACCGGGGCCGGGGCGAGTCGCGGGTCGAGACCGAGTGCCTCGAGGACGGTACCCACCACTTCGGTGAGGTTTCGCCACAGCACCGGATAGGAGACGTCGATGGGGTCGATGTGTTCCTCGGCGAACCACGCCCGCCACGCGTTCTCCTGAGCCTTCAGCATCGTCACGACATGGGCGATGGCGCCGGCGTGATACTCGGCCCGCGAGTCGCGAACGGGATCGGGTCGACCGCGCCAGACCCGGGTCTGCACCGCTCGCCAGAATGACACCGCCTGCGACACGACGTCCGGTCGGTAGACGTGGACGAGCACCGGGTCGGTGCCGACGACGTCGCGGATCGCCGACAGCAGGCCGGTTCCGGAGCGGTCGGGGAGGCCACTTGCGCGCTGCAGCAGCAGCGGTGTCTGGTTCCACATCAACTTGCCGCCCCACACCCCGTTCGGCGTGCGGCCGACGGTGCGGATGTAATCGCGCCAGATCTCGGGCGGAGCGAGGTCGGGCTTGCCTTCGTCGAGGGGATCGAGCAGTCGCAGGATCGACTCGTCCTCGACGCCCTCGAACCACTGCCGAGGTTGAGGTGACTGGCTGGTGGTGGGCAGGTACTGGAAGAACTCCTGCGGTTCTCCTGCCACGCCCGTCGCGCGCAGCGACTCGACGAGCAACGTGCTGCCGCTGCGTTGCGATGCGAGTACCAGGTACGCGGGCTGAGTGGCCATGTGCGAGAGCCTAACCGGATGCGATTCGCGTCGCCTATTCGTCGATGACGACACCATTTGAGTCGTCACGAGCGCAACTATTGCGCCGTGCTGACGTCATCTGCAATGCCACGCCCGGCTGCCAGGGCGGAGCGGCTCGGCAACTGTAATGCGTTGATGTGCATGTACGTTTCGGTGTACCTGGCTGAGATGCGGGTCCCCGCAAACTCGGAGGGAATGACGTCGTGGGTCTTCTCTCGCCACTCGTGGAGAAGCAGTGCCAACTCGTTGGCGATCGACTCCGCTTCGCTGCTCACTACACCCGTCAGAAGATTGTTCTGCTCGGTCGGGTCGATGCGCAAATCGTAGAGCTCCCGGCTGGGACGGGGCGCGGCGCTCAGTGGCGCGACCGCGCGACCGGGGGCGCTGGCTTCGATGTCGAGCGGGAGGTCCAGAAGCGGCCTGTTCGCGTAGTTCTCGAGATAGCTGAAGTCCTTCGTGCGGATGGCACGGATCGGATCGAAGGAATCGTGATAGGTCTTCGTCGTGTAGACCTCGGTTCGTACCGGGGCGGGATCGGTGATGCCGTCGAGCACGTTGGCGGCATGCGAGAGCCCCTCGACGTCTTCGGGAATGGGCAGCCCGAGCACCCCGAGAAGCGTCGGAACCACGTCGACGCCGCTGAAGAGTTCGTCATACACCCGGCCCGGCGCGGCGAATCGCGTTGGTGGCCGCACGATCATGGCTATTCCGGTTCCCGCGTCGTACAGCGTCGACTTCGCGCGCGGCAGAGCCGGTCCGTGATCGGTGAGGAACACCACCCATGTCGATGAGTCCAGCCCTGTCTCGACCAGGGTGTCGAGCAGCTGACCGACGGCGGCGTCGGCCACCGTGATCGAGCCGTAGAAGTCGGCGAGGTCGTCACGGACGTCGGGTAGGTCGGGCAGGTAGTCGGGCAACTCGACGGAGTCGGGGTCAGCGGGCTCGTAGCGCTCCCGCGGATACGGTCGGTGCGTCTCGAAGAAGCCGGCGGTCAGTAGGAACGGGGTCGCCGGCGCGTCCCGAAGCCACCGGTTGGCCTTCTCCACGACGTACTCGCAGAAGGAGTTGGAGACGTCGAACTCGTCGAATCCGAGCCGGCCGGGGAAGGACGTCTCATGCTGCATACCGAATAGCGCTGTATACCAGCCTGATTGGGCCAGTATCTGGGGAAGCGTGCGTACGCCGGCGCGGTACTCCCAGCCGTGATGCGCGAGCCCGACGAGCCCGTTGCTCTGCGGATAGCGCCCGGTGAACAGCGACCCCCGCGAGGGCGAGCACAGTGGGGCGGTGGCATGGGCCCGGGTGAACAGGATGCCCTCGGCAGCGAGCCGATCGAGTCTGGGGCTGCGTACGTCCGCGTGCCCATAGACGCCGAGATACCTACCGAGATCGTGCCAGTGCACGAGGAGCACGTTGTCCTTCATCGTTGATACACGGAACAGGTTCGCGGGCGAATCGGCAACAGTTTGGCTCACCGCGCGGGTCGGGCCCGAACGCAGCAACGCTCAGAAGTCCCTTTTCAGGGTGCGCAAGGAGCGGACATGCGACCATGGGCCGCAGCGGTAGCAAACAGCGCGGAGTGAGGGGTGGGACCGTGACAGTGAGTGGCGCAATCATCAGAGCGGCCGCTGTCGGCGTCGGGGCAGTTGCCGTCGTGGCATTGGCGTCGACGGCACATGCGAGCCCTGCCCCTGCGGTACCCACGGGCCCGGACGATCCTGCCTGTCTGGTGACCCCGTGGTATCCGCAGTGTCTCGGTGGCCCCTACGTTCCTGCCACCGATCCGGCGGATCCGTCGTGCGCCATCCAGCCCGACGATCCGAACTGCTTCGGCCCGGATGCTCCGCCATCTGCGCCGCCGCCACCACCTGCGCTCGCTCCAGACATTCCGCCCCCGCCTCCGCCGCCGGTCGCGCCGCCGC
>NZ_JAEMTA010000029.1 GCF_016462545.1 Mycolicibacterium sp.
ACGCGCAGCACCTCGGAGTGGAACGGCACGTCGATACCGGGCACCAGGATGAAGGACCGCTTGCCGCCGGAGATCTCGCGACGCTTCTCGACCTCTTCCTCCAGGACCTCCAGACCGTGCACCGTGCCGGCGATCGCGTACTGCGATCCGCGCAGGTTGTAGTTCACGATTTGCAGGAATTCGCCTGTGCGCTCGCTGATCTCGGCGACCCAGTCGGTGACGTCGTCATCGTCGAGGTCGATCTGCGAGGGGCGGATCGCGGCCAGTCGGTAGTTCGAGCGGCCGTTCTCGTCGCGCGGCACGATGTCGTGCATCTTGCTGCCGCGGTGGAAGACCACCTCGAGCAGTGCTTCCAAGGGGTACACGCCCGACACGCAGGCCAGCGCGGTGTACTCGCCGACGGAGTGACCGCAGGCGATCGCGCCCTCGACGAACGCACCCTGCTCACGCATCTCCGCGACCTGCGCGGCGGCCACGGTCGCCATCGCGACCTGGGTGAACTGCGTGAGGTAGAGGACGCCCTCGGGGTGGTGGTAGTGCACACCGCTGGCGATCAGGCTGGTCGGGTTGTCGCGCACGACGTGGAGCACCGAGAAGCCGAGGGTGTCGCGGGTGAACCTGTCGGCGGTGTCCCACACCTTGCGGGCGGCCTTCGAGCGGGCCCTGACCTCCATGCCCATGCCCTTGGACTGAATGCCCTGGCCGGGGAATGCGTAGACCGTCCTGGGCGCGGCCAGCTGAGCCGTCGCGGACATCACCAGGTCGGTGCCGACCTTCGCGGTGACCTCGATGATCTCGGCGCCACGGTCGATTCCGACGCGGTCGACGCGGAAGTCGATCTCGTCACCGGGCAGCACCATCCCGAGGAAGCGTGACGTCCAGCCCACCAGACGGGCGGGCGGCGTGGCCCGGCCGTCGGTGGCGGTGACGACGTGCTGTGCCGCGGCCGAGAGCCACATGCCGTGCACGATGGGCGATTTCAGCCCGGCGAGCAGCGCGGCGGCACGGTCGGTGTGGATCGGGTTGTGATCACCGGAGACGACGGCGAACGCACTCATGTCCGTCGGCGCGGTAACCGTGACGTCGCGACGGCGGCGACGAGGTGTGTCGGTCGCGTTGTCGGTGATCGCTCCGCCCGCCTGGGCCGGATCGGTCAGGGCGACGGCACCCGTGCGCCCGCGGATGGCGAACCGTTCCTCGAGCTTCGCCAGCTCGGTGCCGTCACCGTCGCTGATCGTCACCGACACCGGGACGACGCGACCGACCTCGGTGTCGACCGCGACCGAAGCCGTTGCGGTGACGGTCAATTCGGACTTCGCCGTCGGCATCGGCGCCAGCAGGTGCGCGGCGTGGTCGAGGTGCACCAGGCTCAGCAGGCCCTCGACGACCGGGAAACCGGACTCGGTGACAGCGGCTCCGATGACCGAGAACACGGCGGGCCAGCAGCGACCGACGAGCGCGTCGGGCACCAGGGTCAGGCCGGGCGCCAGCGGGGCGCCGAACGTCGCGGTGACGCCGGTGTGGTCGGCGACCTCCTCCGGATCCCAGGAGACGGTGACCGTCGTGCTGTCGTCGACGACGGTCGGCAGCGTGTCGACCCCGTCCACGCCCGCAGCGATCGCCAGGACCGCGCGCATGGCCGCCGAGGCATCCTCGGTGGTGACGACCGGCATACCGCCGTCGACCGTGGCGGTGGGCAACGTGAAGCGGATGGTGATCCAGATGTCGGACAGCGGCACGCTCAGGTTGACGTTCTCGCCGTCGAGCTCGAGCCGTGCGCCGGTGGATGGGTGTGTCGCAGAACGATTTTCGTTCACCTGCCACTCGCGCGGCTCACCGATGCGGTGCACGGGGTTGATCGAGGCGCGGCCCGCCCACAACACGTCGGGCGAATCGAGCACGACGCCCAAGGGTCCGGTGACGTCGGCGCGGGCCTGGCGACGGGAGACCACCGACACCGG
Source organism: Mycolicibacterium sp. (assembly GCF_016462545.1). Lineage (GTDB taxonomy): Bacteria > Actinomycetota > Actinomycetes > Mycobacteriales > Mycobacteriaceae > Mycobacterium. The sequence goes on from NZ_JAEMTA010000029.1 coordinate 1,962, forward strand.
CTGGGCACCGGAGGCGAGCACCTCGTCGATGGAGGCCTTCTCGAAGCGGTCGAGCAACTCACCGACGGGCTCGTCGACGCGGGTGATCCCGACGACCGCTTCGGTGCCGGGGATGACGCAGACCTGATCGGCGGAGTACCGCGCGTCATGCGCCTGCCACAGCGAGTCGCTGCGCCACCAGCGCCGGACGTCCTTGTCGATGACCGGCACGAAGTTGACCGGCTTACCCAGGGTCTTGCACAGGGTCGTGAAGAACGGGACGTCGGCGGGGTGCAGCTTGACGTCTTCGGCGTCCGGGTACCGCGACAGCAGTGCCTGCAGGGCACGCTCCGGATCCTCCAGTAGCGCTTCACCGTTCGCGTCCGCCGTGAAGAGCGTCTCGATCGGACCGGAGTCCTGCGGGTGCAGGCGAGCCTCGGCGCGCGTGAGCATCTCGGAGAACCGGTCGCGCCAGCTGACGTCGAGCCACGGCGAATCATCGTGCTTGGTGTCGGCGGTGCTGTCGCCGTCCCCGATCGCGAGCTCGACATAGCGCCGCAGCCACTGCAGGTACGTCATGTCCGCCACGTCGCCGAAGTACGGCTTGGCGGTCAGCGCCATCGCGGCGATGATCTCGTCGCGACGCTCGGCCACGGCGTCGACGTCACCCGCGACGTCATCGAGCAGTCGACCACAGCGGGATGCCGCGTTGTCGATCTCGTGGATGTCGGCACCGAGCTGGCTGCGCCCGGATGCCATGCCGCCCTGGGCCTTTCCGGCGCCGACCCACTGCTCGGTACCGGTGGTGTCGACCAGCAGCTGCTTGACCGCAGGCGAGGTGGTGGCCTCCAGCGTGGCCATCGTCGCCGTGCCGACGAGGATGCCGTCGACCGGCATGATCGGGAAGCCGTAGGCCGCCGACCACTGCCCGGACAGGTACTGCGCGGCGCGCTCGGGGGTACCGATGCCGCCACCGACGCAGAGCGTGATGTTGGAGAGCTTGCGCATGTCGCCGTAGGTGGAGATCAGCAGGTCGTCGAGGTCTTCCCACGAGTGGTGTCCGCCAGCGCGGCCGCCCTCGACGTGGACGATGACCTCGCGGTCGGGGACCTCGGCGGCGATCTTGATGACCGACTTGATCTGCTCGACGGTGCCCGGCTTGAAGCACACGTAGGCGATGCCGACCTCGTTGAGCTCCTCGATGATGGCGACGGCCTCGTCCAGTTCGGGGATGCCGGCGCTGACGACCAGACCGTCGATGGGGGCACCGGACTGACGGGCCTTCTGCACCAGGCGCTTTCCACCCACCTGCAGCTTCCACAGGTACGGGTCGAGGAACAGGGTGTTGAACTGGACCGCGCGGCCGGGCTCGAGCAGTGTCTTCAGCTCGGCGATGCGCCTGTCGAAGATCGGTTCGGTGACCTGCCCGCCGCCGGCGAGCTCGGCCCAGTGGCCGGCGTTGGCCGCAGCCGCGACGATCTTGGCGTCGACGGTGGTCGGCGTCATACCGGCCAGCAGCATCGGCGAGCGTCCGGTGAGCCTGGTGAACTTGGTCGAGAGCTTGGTCTGCCCGTTCGGCAACTCGATGACCGACGGGGCGTAGCTCGACCACGCGGGTGCAACCTCGGGTGCCGCCCCGACGGTGAACAGATTGCGCTGTCCGGCCCTGGTGGCCGCGGGGACGATCCCGATCCCGAGGCCCCTGATGACGGGCGCGGTGACGCGGGTGATGGTGTCGCTCGGGCCGAGGTCCACGATCCAGCGCGCACCCGACTCGTGGAGGCGCTCGATCTCCGCCACCCAGTCGAAGGGTTCGGTGTAGATCGCCTTGGCGAAGTGGTGCAGGAGCTCGGAGTCGATGCTGAGCTTGGCACCCCAGGCATCGACGACGTCGATGGCGTCGGCCAGACGCGGGGTGTGGAAGCCCACCTCGACCTGGATGCCGTTGAACACGGGGCTGAAGACCGCGCCGCCGCGGAGCTTGTTCTTGCGCTCCGCCTCTTCCTTCTCGGTGATCTTGCTGCAGTACAGCTCGAAGCGGGACAGCTGCTCGGGCGTGCCGGTGATGACCACCGAGCGCCTGCCGTTGCGAATGGAGAGCACCGGAGGAAGCACGGTGCGGACGTCGGTGGAGAACTCCTCGAGGAGTTCTGCGATGCGGGCGGGGTCGACGTTGGTGACCGACACCATCGGCGACTTGTCGCCGCGGCCGACCATGCCGCGCCTGCGCGAGACCAGTGAGCCTGCCGCACCGATCAGCTGGAGCATCGCGAGCAGCTCGGCATCCCTGGTGCCCTTGGCCTTCAGCGACTCGCACGCGACGATGCCCTGGGAGTGGCCTGCCATGGCCACCGGTGGCGTGTCGTAGAGGTCCAGACCCTGGCGCAGGGAGGCGCGGATGGCGGCCAGCTGGGCCAGCAGGATGCCAGGACCGGAGATCGCGGCGGTGGTGAGCTGCTTGGACGTCGGCAGTGGCTCGTCGGCGGCCAGCGCGCGCACCCACTGCATGGGCTCGAAGCCGATGGGCCGCACCACGACCAACTCACGGGCGACGGGCTGCAGCAGCAGCGCTGCCTCGCCGATGACCTCGCTCAGCTCGGACTCGATGCCCGCAGAGCTGATGAGCTCCTCGAGGTTCTCCAGCCAGTTGCCGCCCTGTCCACCGAACGCGACGGCGTAGGGCTCACCCGCATTGAGTTGGTCGACGAGCGCGTGCGCACCCGCCTGCAGCGAGGAGCCATCCGATGAACCACCCTTGCGGCCGGTGGTCACTCTGTCGTGTTCGTTGATCGTCACGTCTTGCCATCTCCTCGTGCGCTTCTGCGCTGTATCGCTTCTCACGTGTGCGCAGCGTCGTCTGCTGCGTGCGTCCTCGGCGGTGAGGCCCCGCGCCCCTGCGGGATTCCGCGGTCTTCGAGTCGGGGTCGTGTCCCGACGGGCTCAAGTCACTTCTGGATGGGCCTTGGCGTGCAGGCCAACCGCTATAAGAGTGTCATAAGAACCTGCCCCATTTTCGCCCTCCAAATGGTTACTGGCGAGTTCTACGCGCGGGTAACCACGCATTCGATAACGCGGACTCCGCGGCGCCCTCGAGAGTCACCGGACAAACGTCCTGTTGGCGGGTGGTTACGGTTGAGTAGCTATAACAGCGCAGATCAAGGCAGTATTGTTATCGAATCGTTATGTCGAATTCTTCGAGCCCGCGCCCGCCGGTCACAATTGCGCGGAAGTCGACACAAAGGCCCGCAGTGTCTACTCGCCGCGCCTCAGAGCGGAAAATAGTTTGCTGGATAAACTTACCGATCGGTAATGTTAGTCCCACTGCCCAAACCGGGGCTTGAGGACTTGGTTGAGGTCGACGCCAACCCCACCGACGCTTCGCTTGTCGATCTCGACCTGGTGCAGGTGTGCTGCGGGGTGGGTGAAGCCCTTGGGCGAACCCCAGTTGTGTTGCCAGAAGTATGCGCCGAGACCGTCTTGCAGGGCCCAGTCGATGGTCTTGGAGTTCGCGTACACGCCGACGCGCTGGTGCCCCAACACCGCCTCCCACCCGCGCAGATACGGCGCCACCTGCTGTTTGTACTGCTCGGGCGTCGGGTCGTCGTCGATCGAGGCGTAGATGGGGGCGCCGTACGACCCGCCCGCGGCGACGTGAAGTTGCCAGCCACGCTTGGCGTGCTGCACGCCGGCGTTCCGTCCGCCCAGCCAGTCGGCGGTGTCCTGCTTGCCGAACTGATAGCACGAGACGATCTTCAGCCCGTTCTGGTACAAGTCGCGGGCCTCGGGTAGCTGGATCGGCTTTCCGAGCATCCAGGCCCCGTCCGGACGACGATCCGACACGTAGCGGATGGCGCCCGACGCGCCGGAGGCGCGGATGGCCGTGGCGGGGATCACGCCGGCCGCGTAATCGAGGAGCACGCCGAGCGGAGCCGCCGACGCGGTGGCAGGCGCGAGGGCGGCCGACACCGCACCAGCCAGCACGCCACCGAGTCCGACGGCCGCCGGCGCGACGGCGGCGTACTTCAGCACGTCTCGCCGGGACATCGCCATGAGCACAGAATATGACAGCTGCCCCAATATCCTCATCAACGCCACTGACCACATCTGCAACACACTTCTCGCCGCCGGCTCACGCGCCGCAGCTGCGGAAACCGTCGGCCACAGACCCCGATTCCACGAAATCCATACGTTGCGCTGCGCAGGAGGAGACGGATCCATACGATTCAGCCCATGCCATCGGGCCCCGGCGAACCACGAATCGAATTGGCAGGCGTTCGCAAGGTGTTCGGAGAGTCGATCGTCGCCGTGGCAGGCGCCGACCTGACCGTCGAGGACGGCGAACTATTCGCGATCCTCGGCCCCTCCGGCTCGGGCAAGACCACCGTGCTCCGGATGATCGCCGGCTTCGAACAACCGACCGCGGGAACGATCACGCTCGGTGGCATCGACGTCACCGAACTTCCGGCGCGACGCCGCGACGTCAATACCGTGTTTCAGGAGTACGCGCTCTTCCCTCACATGACCGTCGCCCAGAACGTCGAGTACGGCATGAAGGTCCGCGGCGTGGCCAGGGCAGAACGGCGAGCGCGCACCGCCGAGGCGCTCGAGATGGTTCGGCTCGCCGATTACGGACCGCGCAAACCCGCTCAACTCTCCGGTGGCCAGCGTCAGCGCGTCGCCCTGGCGCGCGCCCTGGTGGGACGGCCGAGAGTCCTTCTCCTCGACGAACCGCTGGGAGCGCTCGACCTGAAACTTCGCGAACAGATGCAGCTTGAACTCAAGGCAATTCAACGCGAGGTCGGTATCACCTTCGTCATCGTCACCCACGACCAGGACGAGGCCCTCACCCTGTGCGACCGACTGGCAGTGTTCAACGACGGGCGTATCGAGCAGGTCGGCAAGGCCCGTGACGTGTACGAGAATCCAGTGAACCGCTTCGTGGCCGACTTCGTGGGCACCTCGAACGTGCTCGACGGTGCGGCCGCCGAGGCGCTCGTCGGGCGGCCCGGCATGTTCGCCGTGCGTCCCGAGCGCATCTCGGTGCTAGCCGCCGGCGGCGGCGCGGCGCCCGGCAGTCGCACCGTCGAGGCCACCGTCTCCGAGATCATCTACGCGGGACCCACCACGCGCGTGGCGGCCGTCGCCGAGGTCCTCGGGCAGCCGGGCGTCACGCTGACCGCGACCGTCCTCAACGCCGCCACCTCGCTGCCCGACGATCTGGGCCACGGCACCACGGTGACCCTGACCTGGCCCGACAGCGCCGTACACGATTTGACCAACTGAAAACGATTGACAGCCAACGGAATCGACCTGAACGGAGCGTTCATGAAACTCACCGCGATGCGGATCGGCTTCACCATCGCCGCGTGTGCCGCACTCGCCCTCACGGGCTGTTCCAGCTCGCAATCCGGCGGCGGCGACGCGGGAACCGCACCCCCCAAGATCGAGCCGCTCGGCACCCTCGGAAACGGCGAGGGTGAACTCAACCTCATCGCGTGGGCCGGCTACGCCGAGAACGGGTCCAACGACAAGACGGTGGACTGGGTGACTCCCTTCGAGAAGGAGTCCGGCTGCAAGGTCAACGTGAAGGTCGGCAACACGTCCGACGAGATGGTTCAGCTCATGCGCACCGGGCAGTACGACGGCGTCTCGGCGTCGGGTGACGCCACCCTGCGACTGATCTACGCGGGCGACGTCGCACCGGTGAACACCGCACTGGTGCCGAACTACTCGACCATCTCGACCTTCCTGAAGGACAAGCCGTGGAACTCCGTGGACGGCCAGATGTACGGAATCCCGCACGGGTGGGGCGCCAACCTCTTGATGTACAACGTGGGCGTCGTGACCGATGCGCCCGACTCGTGGGGTGCGGTCTTCACCGATTCCGGGAAGTACAAGGGCAAGGTCACGGCGTATGACTCGCCGATCTACATCGCCGATGCGGCTCTCTACCTGATGAAGACCAAGCCCGAGTTGGGCATCAAGGACCCGTACTCACTGACCAGCGAACAGCTCGACGCCGCAGTCGAACTGCTCAAGGCACAGAAGGACGACGTCAGCGAGTACTGGTCGGACTACACCAAGGAAGTGCAAGCCTTCGAGTCGGGCACCTCGGTCATCGGGACCACCTGGCAGGTCATCGCCAACACCATCGGCACCGATAACAAGGTGCAGGTCAACACCGTGCTTCCGAAGGAGGGGTCCACGGGCTGGTCCGACACGTGGATGGTCGCGGCGAAGGCGGCGCATCCCAACTGCATGTACAAGTGGATGGACTGGATCACCTCGCCCAAGGTCAACGCCCAAGTTGCCGAGTACTTCGGCGAGGCGCCCGCGCAGACCAAGGCGTGCGAGTTCACCTCGCAGAAGGACTTCTGCGACATCTACCACGCCACCGACGAGGCGTACGCCTCGCAGCTCCACTACTGGACGACGCCGCAGAAGCAGTGCGTAGACGGTAGCGGCGACAACTGCACGGCCTACGACGAGTGGGTCAGCAAGTGGCAGCAGATCAAGGGGTGACCGAAGCTGCCACCGACACCACGGCGGCACGGAGTTCGGCGCCGGGGCGGCGTCGGCGGGGGCGGCTGAGCCTGGCGTTGCTGCTGGTGCCGCCGCTGGCGTGGCTCGTGGTTGCATACCTGGGTTCCCTTGCCGTGCTTCTGGTTTCGGCCCTGTGGACCACCAACTCGTTCACCGGCGCCGTGGTGCGCACCGTCACGACCGACAACATCGTCCGGGTGCTCACCGACGAGGTGTTCCGCACCGTGACCCTGCGGACCGTGGGGGTGGCGGTGCTCGTCACCGTGCTGTGCGCGGTGCTCGCCGTCCCCTTGGGGCTGTACATGGCGAAGATCGCCTCACCACGGGTGCGCCTCGCCATGGTGGTGGCGGTCACGACGCCACTATGGGCCAGCTACCTGGTCAAGGCATACGCGTGGCGGGTGCTGCTCTCCCCCGAGGGCCCGCTGTCGTGGGCCACCGGCTACAGCCCCGGCTACGGTCTGACCGCCACCGTCATCACGTTGACCTACCTGTGGTTGCCCTACATGATCATTCCGGTGTTCGCGGCATTCGAACGCGTGCCCAACCACCTCATCGACGCGAGCTCGGACCTAGGCGCCTCGGACTTCTCGACACTGCGAATGGTGGTCGCGCCGTTGGTGTTCCCTGGTATCGCTGCAGGGTCGATCTTCACCTTCTCGCTGTCGCTCGGTGACTACATCGCCGTCACCATCGTCGGCGGCAAGACCCAGATGCTGGGCAACATCATCTACGGACAACTGGTCACCGCGAACGATCAGCCCCTGGCCGCGGCGTTGTCGATCATTCCACTGGCCGCGGTCATCCTGTACCTGCTGGCGATGCGGCGCACCGGCGCGCTGGAGAACGTCTGATGTTGTCCAGGGGCGCGCGCCGCGCGGTGCGGACGTGGACCGTATTGGTAGTGGTATTCCTCTACGCTCCACTGCTTCTCGTCGTCGTCAACGCGTTCAACTCGTCGCGGACGTTCGCGTTTCCCCCCAGCGGTTTCACGCTGCGGTGGTGGGCCGACGCGTGGAACAGCGAAGGGATGTGGACGTCACTGGCCAACTCGGTCCTCGTCGGGTTGGGGGCCACCGCGATCGCCCTCGTCCTGGGCACCATGGTGGCGTTCGCCGTACAGCGCCACCAGTTCTTCGGCCGCAACACCATCAGCTTCCTGGTCGTCCTGCCGATCACGCTTCCCGGCATCGTCACCGGCATTGCGCTGAACGCGACCTTCACCTCAGCGCTCGGCGTGACCCTTGGCCTAGCGACGGTGATCGTCGGCCACGCCACGTTCTGCATCGTCATCGTCTTCAACAACACCCAGGCGCGCTTGCGCAGGCTCGGAACCGATCTGGAGGACGCGTCGGCCGATCTGGGCGCGTCGCCGTGGCAGACGTTCCGGTTCGTGACGTTCCCGCTGATGCGCGGCGCGTTGGTCGCAGGCGCGATCCTGGCCTTCGCCCTGAGCTTCGACGAGATCGTGGTGACCACCTTCACGGCGGGTCCCGCCGTCCAGACCCTACCGATCTGGATCTTCGGAAACCTGTTCCGCCCCAACCAGGCTCCCGTCATCAACGTGGTCGCCGCGGCGCTGACCGTGTTGGCGATCATTCCCGTGTGGCTGGCCCAGCGGTTCGGCGGCGATCCCGCGACGACGCGGGTGTGAGTCAGCGCTCTGGCGCACCTCATTCACCGCCGGACGCTACCTCGGTCGTGTAGTCCGACACCGCGGTCACCAGCTGCCGCCGTAGGGCATCCTCGAACTGGTCGGCGACCACCCGACCCCCGAGGCTTCGATGGTCGTCGACCAGTCGGCGTAGCTCGGGAAAGTCCTCTGGCCGCGGCACGTCACTGCGGTCGAAGCCATCGAAGAGGCTCTCCGAGAGCGCAGCCACGACAGACTTCGCCAACTCGTCGAGCAGATCGGTGATGCCGTCGGCCACCCGCAGAATCGTCCGCACGTACCGCAACTGTTCGGTGGCGCCTCCGACGACCTCGGCGATGTTGGGGTTCACCAGGGTGAGCTGTCCATCGACGACCTCGGCCAGCCCGTACTGAAGCAGACGTTGCGCTTCGTCGCTGCCGGCGTCGATGGCGAGTGTGACCGCACCGTTACGCCTCGGACCACCGAAGATGGCCTGCTGGAGACCGAGGATGTCGGCCAGATCGTGGCCCTGACGCGTGCTCGATAGGAACTCCGCGATGTGCGCGGAGGTGAATCCCTTCCGGAGCAGCTCGTTGACGGTCCTCAGCTGCGACAGGTGACGGTCGTCGTAGTAGGCCGAGCGGCCTTCGCGGCGAGGCGGATCGAGAAGACCTCGTTCGCGATACGCGCGAATGTTGCGGACACTGACCCCAGAGACGACTGACAGCTCGTCCAGACGATATTCACGCACGTGCTACTCCCCCAAATAGCCGGTCACGGACATTCCGAGAGCGACTCCGCGAACACCATGAAATCTACTGTAGACGCTGTCCGAGTTTGCGAGATTTGCATGTCGACGTCATGTTCGGAATATCGATTGGCCATGAGACACCACTGTGCGCGACGATTGACCGAGTGCGTGCGTGGATGGTCTGGGCGACGGGACTGCTGGCCTACATCGTCGCCGTGCTCGACCGCACCACGCTGGGCGTGTCCGGGCTCGAGGCAGCCGACCGCTTCTCCGCCAGCCCCAGCTTGTTGTCCACGTTCGTCGTACTGCAGGTCGTCGTCTACGCCGGCGCCCAGGTGCCCGCGGGCGTGCTCCTCGACCGCTACGGCTCCCGCGTACTGATCGTCACCGGTGCCGCACTCATGGCGAGCGGCCAACTCCTGCTCGCCATGACCGAGTCGCTGCCGCTGGCCATCGGCGCTCGTGCCATCGTCGGACTCGGTGATGCCGTCACCTTCATCTCGGTGCTGCGACTCGTGCCGCACTGGTTTCCACCGCAACAGGTGCCGCTACTGACCCAGCTCACGGGGATCTGCGGCCAGCTCGGACAGGTGCTCTCGGCGCTTCCCTTCCTGGCGTTGCTCACCGGAACGACGTGGGCGACCGCCTACCTGTCGGTGGCTGCGTTCGGCGTGCTCGCCATGGTGCTGGTGCTGGCGTTGGTCAGGGACACGCCGCACGGCCGCGTGGTCGCGGCGGAGAACCTGTCGGCACGAGCCGTGCTGTCCAGCGTGAAGACGGTATGGCTGCGGCCGGGCACTCGACTCGGCTTCTTCACGCACATGGGCACGCAGTTCTCGGTGACGGTGTTCTGCCTGATGTGGGGCGTCCCGTACCTCACCGTCGCCCAAGGACAGTCCACGCACGTTGCGGGCGCCTTGCTGACCACGTCCGTGGCCGTCGCGATCGCGGCGGGAATCCTGATCGGCATCTTCACCGGACGGTATCCGCACCGGCGGTCGTGGATCGTGCTGGCGATCATCGCCAGCAACGCGCTGGTGTGGACCGTCGTGCTCGCGCTGCCCGGCCGAGCGCCCCTATGGCTGCTGGTCGTCCTGATCGTGGTCATCTCCGTCGGCGGTCCCGGCTCGATGGTCGGCTTCGACTTCGCGCGGACGTTCAACCCGAGTGCCACGCTCGGTACCGCCCAGGGCATGGTCAACATGGGCGGCTTCATCGCTTCGCTGCTGGTCATGCAGGCGATGGGCATCATCCTCGGCGCGGCGGGTGGCTACTCGTTCGAGTCGTTCCGGCTGGCGTGGACGGTGCAGTATGCGATCTGGGTGCTCGCCGTCGTCGGCATCCTGATCACCCGCGGCAAGGCCCGCACGTTGATGAAGGCCGAGCAGGAACGCTCTCTGCTGGAGACGTTCGACGTGAACGCTCGCGAGCGGTGACCTCAGCGGCGCTCGGCAGAGATCCGGCGGTTGGCCTTCACAAGCGCCTCGACCAGTTCGTCCTTCGTCATCGTGGACCGACCGGTGACGTCCAGGCGTCTGGCGAGATCCATCAAATGCTTCTTCGTCGCGTTCGCGTCGACTCCCTCGGCCGTATCGCCCTTGCCGCTGAGTCCGCCGATCCGGGCCCGTTCGTCTGACGGGCCCTTCTCGTCCTTGGCCTCCCAGTGATCGCCGACCTTCTCGAAGCTGTGCTTGACGGCGCTGAATGCGACGCGATGGGCGCGGGCTTCGTCGCCGTACTGCTCGGCCGCAGCGTCGTGTGCCGCGGCGAAGGTCTGCTGGGCCTTTGCGGGTGACTTCTGCAGGGTGCTCGGCAGTTCGGACTTCTTGGCCCGGCCGTTCTCACCGATCTTCGGCATCGTGGACTCCTGTCTTCGCCGGGGGTGAATACCCCTCGGCGGACGCCGCGAATCCGCGGGCTACCGGCTGTCCTCGAGGCTGGCGGCGATGGCCACGGCGACGTGCCGGTGTCCCAGCACCTCGAATCCGACGACGCTGACCACGGGCGCGAGAGTGACGATCAGCAGGCACGCCGTCATCGGGACGCCCGCGGCAGCGCACCCCACGGCCCCCACCAGCACGCCCACCGTCAACACCGCCAGCAGGACGTGGAACACATCGCACGTCCGGACCATCAATCCGTAGAGCACGAAGACCAGCCCGATGTAGACCCCGACCGGGACGACCACCGCGAGGACGGTCCCCACCGCACCGAGGACCGATTGCTCCTCGACGTAGTAGGCGGCCGTGTGCAGCCCGGCACCCGTCGCCACGATTGCCCCGAAGACCGCGATGTGCAGGTACCCGAAGGGAAAGGACCGCTCGCGGTGAGCGTGCAGCAGATCGGCGGACGGCACCGCGAAGTAGATCCACCACATGCCGAACGTCAGCCCGGTACCCGCGACGGCGAGGATGACGGCATCCGGGGTCCACCCGTGCTCACCGACGACCGCGGTGAGGGAGGCCACCGTGCCGACGACGCCCTCGCCAAGGGCGATGATCGCCAGCAGCCCATACCGTTCCGCGATGTGATGCGCATGCCACGGGGTGCCGCCGCGGCGGGTCTCGGCGAGCCACGGCCCGACCATCTCCGCGACCGCCAGCAGCGCGAAGACGACCAGTCCCGACGACACCGACAGCGGGAGGAAGATCGAGGCGATCCAGCCGAGCTGCACGATCGTGATCACCGTGGCGTACGTCAGGCTCGCAGCCTTGCGCCCGGGATCCTGGCGCGCCGCACGCAACCACTGCGCCACCATCGCCACCCGCATCACCACGTAGCCGGCGACGATCAGTGCGTTGTCCAGGTGTCCCCCGTGCTCGATCGAGGCGAAGAACGGCGGGATGCCGAGCGCCAGGACGAGCACGCCGACCATCTGCACCATCGTCAGGACCCGGTACAGCCAGTCGTCGGTGTCGTAGGCGGATGCGAACCAGGTGAAGTTGATCCACGCCCAACACGTCGCGAACGTCGCGAAGATGAAGCCGGTGAATCCGACCCCGACGTGACCGGCGGCGAGGGCGTGGGAGAACTCGGAGGCCGCGACGCCGAAGGCGATGACGAACGTCAGGTCGAACAACAGCTCCAGCGGCGTAGCAACCCTGTGCTGCTCGTGCGGATCGCGACCCGCCATGCGTCGTACGCGATGCGCGCGAACCACACCGGGCGTCAACGGTTTCGACTCACTCACGCGCAAGCTCCTTCCGACGGCGGTTGACGGTACCGAATACCGGTTGGTGCCGCTACATTCGCGACCATGTCCCCCACGGCAGCAGCGACGAAGTTGGTCATCGGCGCAAGTGGCTTCCTCGGCTCACACGTCACCCGTCAGCTCGTCGCCCGCGGTGACGAGGTGCGGGTGCTCGTGCGCAACACCAGCTCCACCACGGCGATCGACGACCTGCCCGTGCAACGACACTACGGCGACGTCTTCGATGACGACGCATTGCGAGCGGCGATGTCCGGGGTAGATGACGTCTTCTACTGCGTGGTCGATGCGCGGGCGTGGCTGCGCGACCCCGCTCCCCTGTTCCGCACGAATGTCGAAGGGCTGCAACATGTTCTGGATGCCGCGGTCGAGGCAGACCTGCACCGGTTCGTCTTCACCAGCAGCATCGGCACCATCGGCATTCCCGCAGACGACCGGCTCGCCACCGAGGAGGACACGATGAACTGGGCCGATCGGGGCGGCGGTTACATTCAATCGCGAGTGGCCGCGGAGAACCTGGTGCTGACCTTCGCGGCCGAGCGCGGACTGCCCGCAGTGGCGATGTGCGTCGCCAACACCTACGGCCCCGGCGACTACGCGCCCACTCCGCACGGTGGCATGCTCGCCGCCGCCGCAGCGGGCCGGATGCCCGTCTACGTCAAGGACACGGCCAGCGAAGTGGTCGGCATCGAGGATGCCGCCGCTGCATTGCTCCTCGCTGCGGAGAAAGGCCGCAACGGCGAGCGCTACATCGTCTCCGAGCGGTTCATGACCGCCCGCGATCTCTACGGTGCCGCAGCCGCCGCCGGTGGCGTCGACCCGCCCCGCCGGGGCATCCCACTGCCCGTGATGACGGCGATGGGCAGGGTGGGTGACCTCGCCGCGACGATCCTGCGCCGCGACATCGAAATCTCGACCCTGAGCATCCGACTGATGCACATCATGTCGGCCATGGACCACGGCAAGGCCGAGCGCGAACTCGGCTGGCAACCACGACCCATCCACGAGTCGATTCAGCGTGCGGCGGACTGGTATCGGGACCATCGCCGGCGCGTGCGGTCGGAGTAGACGCCCGGACGGGTGGTTAGCGCTCCGCCGCCGCGGTGGCCGGCTCCGGATCCGTCGGACGCGGTCGATACCTGCCCACCTTCGGGCTCACGATCGTCGGCCACCAGAACCACTTGCCCATGAGCGCTGCGATCGCAGGGGTCATGAACGTCCGGACGATCAGCGTGTCGAACAACAGGCCGAGTGCGATGGTGGTACCCACCTGGCCCATCACCTTCAGGTCGCTGAATGCGAACGTGGCCATGGTCGCGGCGAAGACGAGGCCCGCCGACGTCACCACCGAACCGGTACCCGCCATGGAACGGATGATGCCGGTCTTGAGGCCGCCGTGAAGTTCTTCCTTGAAGCGGGACACCAGTAACAGGTTGTAGTCCGAACCCACCGCTAGTAGCAGGATCACCGACATCGCCAGCACCATCCAGTGCAACTGGAGACCGATGATGTGCTGCCAGAGCAGCACCGACAAGCCGAAGGACGCACCGAGCGACAGGAGCACGGTACCGACGATCACGGCCGCCGCCACGACCGCGCGGGTGATGACGAGCATGATGATGAAGATCAGTGTGACAGCGGACAATCCAGCGATCAGCAGGTCGTAGAACGACCCGTCCCGCATGTCCTTGTAGGTCGCTGCGGTGCCGGCCAGGTAGATCGTGGACCCCTCGAGCGGGGTGCCCTTGATCGCTTCCTTCGCGGCCTGCTTGATCGCGTCGATGTGCGAGATGCCCTCGACGGTGGCGGGATCGCCCTCGTGGCTGATGATGAACCGCACCGAGTGACCGTCAGGCGAGATGAAGTTCTTCATCCCCCGCTTGAAGTCCTTGTTGTCGAAGATCTCCGGCGGCAGGTAGAACGTGTCGTCGTTGCGGGAGGCGTCGAACGCGTCGCCCATCGCAGTGGAGTTGTCCGACATCGCCGACTGCTGATCCTGGAAGCCCTTTTGGGTCTGATAGGTGGTCAACAGCATCTGCTTCACCGACTTCAGCTGGGCCAGCTGCGGCCGCAGTGAGTCGGCCAACTGCGGTGTGAGCGCGGCCAGCTTCTGCGTGTCATTGACCAGCCCGCCAATCTGGTCGGTGAGCGAGCTCGTGCCGTCGAGCGCATCGAAGATTCCCCGCCCGGCCACGCACAGCGGGATGTCGTAACAGTGCGGCTCCCAGTACACGTACGCCTTGAGCGGTCGGAACATGTCCTGGAAGTTCTCGATGTTGTCGCGAAGCTCGCCCACCGTCGCCGCCAAGTTCGTGATCTTGGTGGCCATGTCCGTGATGTTGTCGGACAGCTCGCCCATCAACGCCAGCATGCGCGTCAGGGTGTCGATCATGGTCTGCATGTCGTTGGCCTGCTTGAGCAGGTTGGCGAACGAATCCTGCTGGTACTTCTCGTTCATCTTCGAGCTGGTGCCCTGCATGCTGATCTGGAACGGGATCGTCGAATGCTTGATGGGCTTGCCGTCGGGCCGGGTGATCGTCTGCACGCGGGAGATGCCGGGCGTGTGGAAGATGGCCTTGGCGATCTTGTCGATGACCAGGAAGTCCGCCGAGGTACGCAGATCGTGGTCGCTCTCGATCATCAGCAGCTCGGGGTTCATCCTGGCGGCGTTGAAGTGCTTGTCGGCCACCGCGTAACCGACGTTGGCAGGCATGTCCTTGGGCAGGTAGAGACGGTTGTCGTAACTCGTCTTGTAACTGGGCAGCGCGAGGAGGCCGACCAGTGCGAGCGCGATCGTGGACACCAGGATCGGACCCGGCCACCGCACGACCACGGTGCCCACCCGGCGCCAGCCCTGCGATCGAATCTGGCGCTTGGGTTCGAAGATCCGGCGAAAGCGGCTTCCGACCGCGACCACCGCGGGACCCAGGGTCAGCGCAGCGAACACGGCGACCAGCGTGCCCACCGCGCAGGGCACACCAAGGGTCTGGAAGTACGGCAGCCGGGTGAAGCTGAGGCAGAGCATGGCGCCGGCGATGGTCAGTCCGGAGCCGAGCACGACGTGGGCGGTGCCGTGGAACATCGAGTAGAACGACTGTTCCTTGTCCTCGCCCGCTCCCCTGGCCTCCTGGTAGCGGCCGATGAGGAAGATCGCATAGTCCGTGCCGGCAGCGATGACCATGAGGGTGAGCAGGCTGGTCGCGAACGTCGAGAGCCCGATGACCTCGTAGTATCCGAGAAAGGCCACGATGCCACGGGCGGCACCGAGTTCGGCGAACACCATGAGCAGGATGAGGATCATCGTCACGAAGGACCGGTAGACGAGCACCAGCATGAGTGCGATCACCACGAGCGTGATCAGCGTGACGATGAGAATGGTCTTGTTACCGGCCGCGCTCTGATCGGAGACGAGCGGCGCTCCGCCGGTGACGTATGCCTTCACGCCGGGCGGGGCCGGAGTGTCGGCGACGATGGCCTGCACGGACTTCACGGAATCGTTGGCCAGGGTCTCACCCATGTTGCCGCGCAGGTACACCTGCACGTAGGCGGACCTGCCGTCGTTGCTCTGAGCACCCGACGCGGTGAGGGGATCACCCCAGAAGTCCTGGATGTGCTCGACGTGTTCCGTGTCGGCCTCGAGCTTCTTGATCATGCCGTCGTAGTACTGATGCGCGTCGGCGCCCAGCGGCTGATCGCCCTCCAGGATGATCATGGCGTTGCTGTCGGAGGTGAACTCTTGGAACGTCCTGCCGATCTTCTCCATCGACATCATCGATGGCGCGTCCTTGGCGTTCATCGACACCGTGTGCGCCTCGCCGACCTTCTCCAGCGACGGCACGGCCACGTTCGTGATGACGGTGAGCGCGAGCCAGCCGATGATGATGGGCACGGCGAGTCGACGAATCGTGCGTGCAATCTTCGAGGGTTCGCTTCCCGCGTTGCTCATACGCGTTCACCTGGCCCTTCCCGATTACACCGACGCCGTCGGTCCGATTGCGGTCGTGTGCCAGACGGCACCCCGCGTGACATATATCTAGGCCGTCAAACTGTCTCATGTCAATTGGAGGTGCGCACTCCCCGCCCCGTCGACGCGTCCACGCCTACCGTGGTCGACGTGGACGAATTCTCCGATGACGTGATCGCCTTCCTGTCCGAGGGCACCCGCACCGCGATGCTCGGCTACCTCGCGAGCGACGGCAGACCGCTGGTCGCACCCGTGTGGTTCGTGGTCGACGAGGGCACGCTGGTCTTCAACACCGCCAAGGACACCGCCAAGGGTCGGGCCCTGGCGCGAGACCCCCGAGTCGTGGTGTGCGTCGACGATCCCCATCCGCCGTACTCCTTCGTGCAGGTGCAGGGCATTGCCGAGGTCAGCGAGGATCCTGAGGAACTCCTCGAGATCGCGACCCGGACCGGCGGACGCTACATGGGTGCGGAACGGGCAGACGAGTACGGGCGCCGCAATGGGGTCCCGGGTGAACTCGTCGTGCGAATCCGCCCGACGAAGGTGATCAAGGCGTTCGACCTCGCCAAGTGATCCCGTTCATCACCACTGCGCGACATTGACGCGATCGTCCGCTCGGCGTGGTTGGTGGTAGAACGTAGCGATGCACGAGGACCGTTTCGGCGCGACAGCACACGTCGTCGTGGAGTTCACCGACGGCGCGACGGTCAAGGATGGATTCACCCGCCTGCTCGCACTCGTGGACGCGGGACTCATCCGGGTGCTGGATCTGGAGTTCGTCACTGCCGTCGACGGCGCCGCGCGCGTGCGTCACGCGTCCGAGGTGGCCGTCGAACTAGGCACGTTCGACGGAGCATCCTCGGGCCTGCTCGATCGCGAGGATCTCGATGACGTCGCCACCCGACTCGCCCCCGGCGCCACCGCGGCCGTCCTGATCTACGAAGACCTCGCCATCCTCGACGTCGTCGCCGCGTGGGAGAACGACGGTGCGACAGTGGTTTCCGAAGGGCCCGTCGACGTCGACGACATCGACGCGGCACTGGAAGGGGTCTGACGATGAGCCTGCTTCGCTCCATGAGCCGGGTGGCAGTCGCAAGCTCGGTGCACGGTCGCGTGCAACGCCGCCAGCGCGACCGGTGGGCTACCGCGGCTGCCGAGCCCCGCCAGCCCGTGCCGGCACCGCCGCCGGCAGCCCCCACCGTCGACGTGCTCGAGCAACTCGAACGACTGGGACGGCTGCGCGATTCCGGGGTCCTCACCGAGGACGAGTTCGCCGCCCAGAAGGCGCGCCTGCTCGCAGGTTAGCGTGGGCTGATGGAAACGAGGCCCGGAGCGGTCGGCGTGGTGCTGGCCGCCGGGATGGGCACCCGCGTGGGGGCCGACGGAAACAAGGCGTACCTTCCGCTGGCGGGGCGAAGCATGGTGTCGTGGTCGGTGGAGGCGGTCGCCCGCTCATCGCACATCGTCCGCACCGTGCTGGTGTTCCGCCGGGGTGAACATGACCTCGCCGCACGCACGATGGCCACCGAACTTCCCGACGTACCAGTCGAACTCGTCTCCGGAGGCGATACCCGCCACGGTTCCGAGGAGAACGTCCTGCGGCATCTGGCACCCGACATCGAATCGGGCGACATCGACGTGGTGCTGATCCATGACGCGGCCCGGCCGCTCGCCGGGCCCGCGATGATGGACACCGCGCTGGCGACGGCCCGCGCGTACGGCGGCGCCATCCCGGTACTCCCGGCCGAGGATGTGCTGACAACCGATGCCGCCGGCCAACTCTCACCGGCAGACGGCACCCTGGTCAGGGTTCAGACCCCGCAGGCGTTTCGCGCTCGGCCGCTGCTCACCGCGTACCGCCTGGCGGCCGGCGGCTTCGAGGGGACGGACACCGCCTCGTGCGTACAGGCGTTCACCGACGCCGAGGTCCGCGTATTTCCTGGTGCACCAACCAATCTCAAGGTCACCTTCGCGCCCGACGTGCCGCTCGCGGAGCGTCTCCTCCAGCACGGGATCAGTCGCGACGACTACCGATGACCGCGTCGAGCAGACGCGCGTCACGCGGCAGCTCGGCGCGAAAGCCGTTGGCGTCGCCGGCCACGGTGCCGATGTCGAGACCGGCCCGCAGCGCGGCGTCGAACTCGTCGACGTCCTCGGACGTAGCGGTCGACGCCAGCCTCCACAGCGCCGACGCGGTGAAGCCACGCGGAAACTGCACCGTCCGTAGCGTGGCACGGTCCACCGTGCTGAGCACGCGACCCCGCTCGTCGACGGTCTTGACGGTGTCCGTCACGGCGAGGATCGGCACCACCACGTCATGCCCTTGGCCCATGGCCACCAACACCCTGTCGGCAACCTCGGCGGGTGACAGGGGGTACCGGTGATCGCCGATGAGCACGAACGACGACGTATCCCGTTGGGCCCCAAGGTATTCCAGTCCCGCAACGATGACCTGAGATCGAGAGCCCGCCACCTGCGCAACGGCGACCGCCGTTGCCAACCCCGCCGCCCGCAGGCAGGCCCGCACGCCTGCCGCCATCTCCGGCACCGTCGCCACGACGACGCCTTCCTCGGCCACCGCGCCGAGCAACGACCGCACCACGCGCACCAGCGGCGCCTCCCCGGCCACCTCTGCGGTGGCGGCCACCAGCTCGTCTGCGTGTGCCAGCGGCACGATGGCGCACTCCGTCATCGTCGGCCTCAACGGAACCGGCGGAGGTAGGCCGCCCAGTCCCAGCCCGCGAGGAACTCCTCGGCCGCGCCGTAACCCTTGAGATACTGCGCTTCGACCTCGTTCTCGGTGATGTCGAAGTCGAGGAACCCCACGTCGGTCGAGTCCACCCGGATCGCCCGGGCGTTGACCCACGGCTGACTCAGGTAGGCCTGGTCCCGGCCCACCAGCATGGTGGTGAGGACGTCCTCCAGCAGGTGCGGTGCTCCCAATCGGCGCAGCGCTCCAAGTGCCGGGATGACGCTGTCGTTGCCGTCGGGAAGGTTGGGCAACAGGGTGATGCCAAAGCTCGGCCAGCGTGGCTGCCGGCCGTCGGTCCGGTCGAGCGAATCGAGAGGAAAGTTCGACAGCAACCCGCCGTCGACGAGCGTGGAGGTGAGACCGGCGGTGCTGGTCAGCGAGGACGGTCGGAAGATGAACGGGATGGACATCGACGCGCGGACGGCGTCGGCCACCGACTGCTGATCGGGGTCGAGGCCGTAGACCCTGCGATAGTCCCAGGGCAGCCGCACGAGCTGACCCATGGTCACGTCGGCGACGGTGACGACCAGTCGGTAGCGCTGCTCGGGCGGCAACTCGTCGTCGTCGAGGGCCAGGTCTCCGAAGGTGGTCACGCCCAGGGCGGCCAACTGGCTTCGTACCCACTCGTGCGCGTAGTCGCCACGGTAGATCCCCGATCCGCGCAGCAGCGCGAGCGACGGGCCGACCAGCGGCACGCGCTCCAGGGGGCCGGGGTCGAGGAACTTGCGGTAGTCCAGTTGCAAGGCAAGCTCTTTGACCTGCGCGCCGGTCATCGCGCCGGTGTGCGCCGCGGCGGCGACGATGGCCCCGACGATGGATCCTGCCGACGTGCCGGAGACGCGTTGCGGTTGGTATCCGGCATCGAGGAGTCCGACGACGGCGCCCACCAGGCCGACACCCTTGACGCCACCTCCCGAGAGCACCAGGTCGGCGCGTTTGACGTTCGTCACGAAGACGACGGTACGGGCACGTCTAGACGGGGTCGAAGGCCGAGATCAGCCAGACGTCGTTCACCTTGGTCAGGCCCACCTTCACGCTGCTCGCCGTGAACGACCCGTCCGGGTTCTCCTTGCTGGTCGTGGTCTGGTTGAGGAACAGCAGGACCACCGCGGAGTCGGGCTTCACCTCCGACGGCGCCGCCTGCACGATCGCCGCCGATGTCTTCACCGACTTCTGCTTGACCGCGGGGGTGACGATGTCCTGAGTGAACTGGCTGTAGTAGTTCAGGAAGTCCCCGGTGAGGTGAGTCTTGGCGGCAGCGAAGTCCTTGTCCATCGTCTCCGGCGCGTAGGACAGCAGCGCCACCGCACCGTCGGAGGCCGCCTTGACGGTCTGGGCGGCGACCGAGGAGTCGGATTGTCTGTCCGGTCGGTACTGATACACGTACAGCCAGGCGGCCAGACCGGCCGACGCGAGCAGCGCCACCGCGAGCCCGAGCGGGAGCAGCATGCCCGTGAACCGAGCACCTTTCGGCGTCGGGTCCGTGGCGGCCGGCGCCTCCTCGACGGAGCCGTCTGCATCGACGGCGTCGTCCGCGGTGTCGGTGTCGGTGTCGGTGTCAGTGTCGGTGTCGGTGTCCGACGCGACCACGTCGGTCACCTCGGTCACGTCGTCGCTGTCCTTCTCGGTCACGGTACGAACTCGACTTTCGCCAATTTGAGCTGTCCGCCGTCGCGGGCGATGTCCACGCGGAGCCGCCAGGAACGTGGCTGCTGCTCCTTGCTGGCGGCGTTGGAGACCTGCGTGGTCACCGCCACCAGCACGGTGGCGGTGTCCTTGGTCATCGTCTGCACGGCGGTGGCGTTGACGGTGGCCTCGGTCACGACCTTCGATGCCTGGGCCACCTTGGTGAATTCGTCGGCCTGGCCCTGGAAGTCCTTCTTGAAGTCACCGGTGGTGTTGTCGATGATGCGCTTGACGTCGTCGGCGGCGGTGCTGAAGTTCAGGGACATCAGCGTCACGACGCCCTGGCGGGCCGCGGCGGCGAACTCCGCCG
Source organism: Mycolicibacterium sp. (assembly GCF_016462545.1). GTDB lineage: Bacteria > Actinomycetota > Actinomycetes > Mycobacteriales > Mycobacteriaceae > Mycobacterium. The sequence goes on from NZ_JAEMTA010000029.1 coordinate 22,788, forward strand.
AGCGTTGCTGTTCCGCGGCGACCTGACGGTGGTGCACGACCATGTACGCGCTGGCGCCGAGCAATCCGATCGTGCACGCGACCACCACCGCTGCCGCTACCCAGGCAAGCCTGATGCGGGGCATCGTGAACCTGCGCCGACGGGTGGGGGCCGGCTCCTCGACGGGTTCCTCCACCTCCGCGAGGTCGGGGTCCGAATCCCCGGCGGGCAGCGGGTCCACGAGTGGTTCGGCGACCTCGTCGGTCTCGACGTCCCGAGTGGCCTCGGTCTCGGGGACGTCTTCGACGGGGGCCGCCTCCGGCGCGGGGATGGCGACGATCGGGGCGGGAACCGCCTTCGCCGCGGCGGCCGCCTCGGCCTGCCTGCGCAACTTCAGGGCGCGCGCCCGGGCGCGCGCGGCGGCCGCGGCGGCTTCCGCGGCTTCGGCTTCGGCCTCGGCTTCTTCGGCGAGCATGAGCGCGTCGTCGGGTTCGGCCGTCACGTCGAGCTCCGCCGGGCTGTCCTCGGGGTCGTGGTGAGCGTCGCCGTTCAGCACCGACGAGGCTCGCTCGTGAGGCGGCATGGGGCTTCCCGTCCTGTCCGTGCAGCGTCGAAAATCATGAGAATGTCATTTCCACTTTTGAGTATCGCCCTGACGATACCGCATCGCCTGCAGGGTCCGGTTTGCCTTCCATCCTGCGGAAATGCTGTTACCGAACTGTGCGGGCGCTCAGCGCAAACGGTCCTTGACGACCTTGCCGGTCGCGTTCGTAGGTAGGTCGTCGACGAACTGTACATACCGCGGCACCTTGAAACCGGCCATTCGCTCACGACTCCACTCGATCAGTTCGTCCTGACCGATCGGTTCCGCGGACGCCCGTCGCACGACGAACGCCTTGCCCACCTGACCGAGGCGATCGTCGGGCACGCCGATGACCGCTGCCTGCGCGATCGCCGGATGCTCCGCCAGGAAGCCCTCGATCTCGGCGGGGTAGGCGTTGAAGCCGCCCACGATGAACATGTCCTTCTTTCGACCCACGATGCGCAACCGGCCCGAGTCGGTGAACTCGCCGAGGTCCCCGGTGTGCAGCCAGCCGTCGGGATCGATGGCCTCGGCGGTCGCGGCCGCGTCGTCGAGGTATCCCTGCATGACGCTGTAGCCGCGCACCAGCACCTCGCCGTCTTCGGCGACGCGCACCTCGATGTCGTCGCACGGAAGGCCCGCGGTGGTCGCCACGTCGGCGAACGAGTCGCCAGGGCGCGACAGCGTCACGTTGCCGCACTCGGTGAGCCCGTAGCCGGTCATCAGCGTCTGGAACGGCAGCTCGTCATGGATGCGCCGGATCAGCTCGACCGGTATGTCGGCGGCGCCGGTCACGCCGGCCCGCAACGTGGACAACCTGCCCTTGTCTGCGACCGTCAGCAGTGAGTGATAGAGCGTCGGCGGGCCGGGCAGCATCGTGATGCGTTCTCGTTCAATCAATTCCACGACACGATCGATGTCGAAGACGGGCACGGGCAGCATCGTGGCGCCGCGCAGCAGGGAGGCAACGAGACCGGCCTTCAACCCGAACGTGTGGAAGTACGGGTTGATCATCAGGTAGCGGTCGCCCTCGCGCAGATCGGCGAGCGTCGCCCACTCCTCGTACATCCGAAGCGTCTGAACGTGATTCATCATCGCGCCCTTGGGCCGGCCCGTCGTGCCCGAGGTGTAGATGACGTCGGACACGTCCGTCCCGTCCAGCCACTCCCCCGGCTCGCGCGCGAACCGCGACCCGCTCGTCAGGAAGTCCGACTGGAGATCGAAGGTCGGCACGTCGAGCGCCGTGCCGAAGACCTGCCCGAGGAAGCCCTGCTGAACCAGAACCGCCTTGGCGCCGCTTCGGGACACGACATCGGCGGCTTCCTCGGCCTTGAAGCGGGTGTTCACCGGCACCAACACCGCACCCGCGGTCATGATCCCGAACGCCGCGATGATCCACTCCGCGGAGTTGGGCGCCCATAGCGCGACGCGGTCGCCCTTGCCGACGCCGAGCCCGGCGACCGCACCCGCGGCGTTGCGGATGCGCTCGGCGAGCTCGACGTAGGACAGGCGCAGCGGGCCGTCGACGACCGCCTCGGCATCGCCGAACCGGTCCGCTGCACTCAAGACCATCTCGGGGATGGTCTGCCAGGCGGATGACTGTGCGGTCAAGCCGTGATCAGCCGGGATAGATTGCCGCCCATGATCTTTGCCTGATCCTCAACCGAGAGATGCTCGAGTGCGGTCACGTAGTGCGTCGGCTCCGCCAGCCCCTCCGGGTGCGGCCAATCCGAGCCGTAGAGCACCTGGTCGACGCCGATCAAGTTGATCAGCTCGTCGATGCCCTCCTCGTAGAACGGGCTGACGTAGATGCGGTTCTTGATCTCCTCCATCGGGTTACCGAGGAAGGCCTCCGGCGCCTTCTTGTACACCTCGGTCATGGAATCGAGCAGCGGGAACATCCATTTCGACCCGGCCTCCACGATCCCCACCTTCAGCGTCGGGAAGCGGAACAGCGCACCGTGAATGACCCAGGAGGCCACGGCATCCTGGATGGGACGCCACTCGTTGAGGATCGACATCGCGTTGGTCTGGAACGGCAGCATCTCCTGCGCGGCGCCATCCCATTCGGAGGTGTAGCGGGAGTAGCCACTGTCACTGGAGTGCATGCCGACGAAGACGTCGTACTCGACGCACTTCTGCCAGAACGGGTCGAACTCGGGCAGCGCGAACGACCGCGGGCCGCGGTAGCCGGGCACCGGCGCCGGGCGGATGAGGATGGCGCGGGCGCCGCGCTTGACCGCCCACTCCAGCTCCTCGATGGCCTTCTCGACGATGGGCAGCGTGATGACCGGCGTGGTGTAGATCCGGTTCTGGTAGTTGAAGCCCCACACTTCGTGCAGCCACTCGTTCAGCGCGTGCACGATGACGTGGATGGCGACCGGGTCATCGGCCAGGCGTTCCTCGATGAGACTGGCCAGCGTCGGAAACATCAGCGAGCGGTCCAGCCCCAACTCGTTCATCTTCTCGAGGCGCGGGGCCGGCTCGAAGAATGCCGGGATGGCCTTCATCGGCTCGCCGAACAGTTCGCGCTTGGACTTGCCGTCGGGGTTACCGAACTTGAAGTACTCCTCCCAGGCGCCCGGCTTGGCGACCACCGAGAAGGTGGGGTTCGGAATGTAGTTGCTGATCTGACCCCGTAGCGCGATCTTGGTGCGCCCGTTGACCTCGACGTACTGGACGACGTCCTTGTACTCCTTCGGCAGGTACTTCGTCAGCGCCTCCGGCGGCTCATACAGGTGGTTGTCCGCGTCGAACAGCGGGAAGGGTACGTCGACCCGGTGCGAAAGCTGGCCCATGAAACACTCCTTTTCCTATTGCGAGAATCCTATTCTCATACGCGTCGCGTGGCAACGGTGTCACTGGCTTCGCGGCCCCGCTGCCGCACTGCCTCCCGGACGCGTACCTTCTGCACCTTGCCGCTCGCGGTCCGGGGGAAGTCGTCGACCTGCTGCACGTCCTCGGGCCATTTCTGCCGTGCCACCCCGACCTGGTCGAAGTGGGCGCGCACGTCGTCCAACGTCGGCAGCACGTGTCCGACCCTGATCCGCAGGACCGCTACCGTCCGCTCGCCGAGACGGTCGTCGAGCGCGGCAACGACCACCGCCTCTGCCACCTGCGGCATGGCGAGCAGTACCTCTTCGACCTCCACCGCGCTGATGTTCTCGCCGCCGCGGATGATCACGTCGGCCTTGCGATCGGTGATGGTCAGGTAGCCGTCCGAGTCCATGACCCCGATGTCGCCCGTGTGATACCAACCGTCCTCGTCGAAGGCGTTGGCGGTCAGGTCTGGATCGGTGTAGCCAAGGCAGAGGTCCGGACCGCGGCTGAGGATCTCGCCCTCGTCGGAGAGCTTCACCTCGACACCCGGTCGCGCATTGCCGTCGGTGTAGAGCCGCTTGTCTTCAGGGGCGTCGGGACCCGAGCCGGTGATCGAGGGGTGCTCGGTGCTGCCGTATGACCGGAACACGAAGATGCCCAGGTCAGCCAGTCGTCGAGTGACGGCGGCCGGCACCGTGGAGCCGCCGAGACCCAACGTCGTGATGCGACTGCGGTGCTCCTCGGTGCAGTCGGGATGGTCCAGCAGGCTGGTGACGAAATAGGGCGGACCGCCGCCGATGGTGATGCCGTCGGACTTCATCAGTGCCAGCACCGCGGCGGGCTCGAACACGTCCGCCAGGTCGATCGGAGCACCCTCGAGAACGGGAATCAGAAAGGCGCCGATCATGCCGATGAAGTGACCGACGGGCGTGGCGGTCAGCTGCCTGCCGCGGTCCGACGGGTAGTTCTCCAGCAGTTGGCGCGTCTCGAAGCCGAGCGTCTGGTGGCTGTGGACGACGCCCTTCGGATCGCGGGTGGTGCCGGAGGTGAACGCGATCAGGGCGGGCGCAGCCGGATCCGTGTCGATGGTCCCCGCCATCGGCACGTCGTCGAGAAGATCCTCGAATCTCACGACGTTCGCTTCCCGCACGCGCTCATCGCCGTCACCGACGAGCGCCACGATCGGAACGTGCCCGGACAGGTCCGGCTCGAAGGCCATCCGACCGAACCGACGTGTCGTCACGAAGACCGTCGGCTGCGCGGCCGCCAGGATGTGCGAGACCTCCTTGCGGCCGTAGAAGTGGACGATGGGCACCACCACGGCCCCGAGTAATGCCGCCGCCCAGAACGCCGCCGCGGCCTCCATCCAGTTCGGCAACTGCAGGGCCACGACGTCACCGGGTCCGACACCCCGCCTGCGCAGACCCGCCGCGAGCCGCCGCGCCACGATCTCGACGTCTCGGAACGAGCCGGCCCACGGCCGATGCGCGGAGTGCACGTGGAACCCGGCATTCGGCGCGGCGTCCAGCCCCCGCGCCACCATGATGCCGAGGGTGTCCGAGGTCCACCACCCCTGCTCCGCATAGTGTCTTGCCAGCTCGGGAGGGATGATTCGCAAGGAGTGGGCGACCACACGGCGATGTTATTCTCCCAAAACGAGAATGCCAATATCATTTTGAGAGAACGGTGGGACGAGGAGACATGGTCGACCTGGACGTCGAGGACGGCTTGGCCGTCGTCACCATCGACCGGCCACATGCGCGCAACGCCATCTCGCTCGAGACGATGGATCAGCTCGACCACGCCCTGGATGGCGCACACGGCGCCCGCGCGCTCGTGATCAAGGGTGCGGGCGACAAGGCCTTCGTCTCAGGCGGTGACCTGAAGGAACTCAGCGCCCTGAGGACGGAGGCCGAGGCGGCGGCGATGGCCCGGCGCATGCGCGGGGTGTGCGACCGCATCTCGGCCTTCCCCGGCCCCGTGCTGGCAGCGCTCAACGGCCACGCCCTCGGCGGCGGCGCTGAAGTCGCCGTGGCCGCCGACATCAGGTTGGCCGCCGACGACGTGAAGATCGGCTTCAATCAGGTCTCCTTGGGGATCATGCCCGCCTGGGGTGGCGCCGAGCGCCTGGCCACCCTGGTCGGCAAGGGCCGGGCTCTGCTCCTGGCGGGCACCGGATCCGTGCTCGACGCGGTCGAAGCTCAGCGGCTTGGCCTGCTCGACGTCGTCGTACCCCGGCACTCCTTCGAGGATGAGTGGCGCGCGTTGGCGCGCAAGCTCGCGGCGCCGCCAGTCGCGTCCATCAAGGCCGTGATCGGTGGTGCGTCGGCCGAGGAGGCCATCGGTGCGTTCGCCACGCTCTGGGTGTCCGACGACCACTGGGCCGCCGCGGACCGGGTGATGAACCGCGTCAGGCGGTCGGACTAGACGCCGACGGTCCGCACCGGGTCGGTACCGTCCCAGTCCCTCGCCGCATTCCGGACGAACTCGGCCATGCCACCGGTGACGTCGGTGAGTTCCATGATCTCGAAGATCGTCGCCGGCCCCCCGGGCGGCGGCTCCACATAGGCGAAACGGGTCGCCGAGTCCTCGTCACCGCACCACACCACCGGCCACCCGGCGTCTGAAGCTGCTGCCACTGCAGACTCGAAATCCTCTGCCCACCAGGCGAACTGGTGAAATCCCTCGCGACCGGAGTCCAGAAACTCGGTGAAGATCGACGGGGTGTCACCGTGTTGGTGGATCAACTCGACCTGCAGGTCACCAGAGTTGGCGAGTGCGATCGAGATGGTCACCTCGCACCGTTGGCCGCGATGGATCACCTGCTGCGTGTACTCGCGAACGACGAACCACGGGCCAACGCCAGCCGCGATCCAGCCCGACAACGCCTCGTCGAGATCGCGAACCACGTAGCCGATCTGCCGGATCGGGCCGGGCAGCGGAGCGGTCACGGTCGCCATCGGGTCCCCTTCTTTGTCGGCCATTCTCACCACCCCAGGGTAATCAGGTTCTAATATCTGGAAATGATCTTTCCGGGACATCAGTGGCCCACCCGCCGAACGTTGTCAGGGCTCGTCCCGCTGACTGCGGTGGCAAACCTGATGTTCGGCGTCGGCGTGGCCACGGCAGACGACGATCCACTGCCTCCGAGCCCGCCGCTGCACCACGTCCAGTACACCGTGTTCGCCGAGACGCCCTTCCGGAACGCCGAGATCTACTACCGCGAGGTCGATCCGCCGAATTGGGCTGACTACAGCCACAATCCGTATCAGTTCAGCCCGAACGTCGAGGCGGACGTCGGGCCGAGCCAGATGTGGACGATGGACGTGATGCTCGCCAATCCCGACCAGTGGGCCATGGTCACGGCGAGCAGCCTCGACTCTCCGAAACGACCCAACTTTCACTGCGTGATTGCCGTGGACGGCAACGTGGTCGCCACGAACGAAGGGCCCAAGGGAGCGCTCTGCTCGATTCGCAACTGGTGACGCGTCTGGGCGCGGGTCAGGCCGATGCCGGGCTTGACGCGGGTATCCGTTCACCCTCCAGGCGGTGCAGCCACTCCTCGCAGAACGCGAGCATCTCGCCGTGACCGGCCGACATTCCGAGTGCCTGCTCCATGATCAAGACTCGGGAGACACTCGTGGCGAAGACTGCCCACACCACCGGCGGCACGTCGGACGTGTCGAAGCCGTAGCGCCGCAATGCCGTGGTGATCGCGTCGACCTGCTGCTCGCGGAAGCGTTCGGCGAAGACACCGATCTCCGCACGCAATGCCTTGCGATGGTTGGCCAGCCCCATGAACTCCATGGTGAGTTGGGTGCCTGCCGGGTCCGTGCCGAATTCCCACAGCGCCCACAGCGGCTGCGAGGACTCCAGTGCCAGCGCCTGAGCCTCGAGGCCCTGCTTGGCGCGACGGCGGAAGACCTCGATGAAGAGGTCGTCCATCGTGCGGAAGTAATAGTGCACCAACTGCGGCTTGAGGCCCGCACGCTCGGCGACCCGCCGCGACGTCACGGCCGCGTAGCCGTCTTCGAGCATCAGTTGCTCGGCGGCGTCGAGCAGGACACCGCGGTTCTTCGCGTCCGGCGCTCCGATCCTCCGGTCCGATGCCATGCCAACCCTTCCTTCGTGGGCTCGAGCGGTTCGACAGGCAAATCGTAGACGCCGGCCGACCGCACGACCTTGACCGCGACACTAGCCCATGCTAAGCAGGTGCTCAGCACATTCTGGAAGGAATCCCACGAGATGACAGCCGACTTCGCCGCCGATTTCGACACCGTCGACTACTTCACCGATCAGTCCCTGGTCCCCGATCCGCACCCCTACTTCGACCATCTGCGGAGCAAATGCCCCGTGGTGCGCGAGCCCCACTACGGAGTACTGGCGATCACGGGGTACGACGAAGCGAACGCGGTCTTGAAGGACACCGATACGTTCTCCTCGTGCATCTCGGTGGCCGGGCCGTTCCCGCCGTTGCCCTTCACACCCGAGGGCGACGACATCACCGAACAGATCACCGCCCATCGCTCATTGATGCCGATGTTCGAGCACATGGTCACCATGGATCCACCCGAGCACACCGACGCCCGCTCGCTGCTCAACCGGCTGCTCACCCCCAGCCGGCTGAAGGAGAACGAGGACTTCATGTGGCGCCTGGCAGACGAGTGCCTCGACGACTTCATCGCCGACGGCGCGTGCGAATTCCTCTCCGCCTACGCAAAACCGTTCTCCCTCTTGGTGATCGCCGATCTGCTCGGGGTCCCGCACGAGGATCACGACGAGTTCCGCACCGTCCTGGGGTCACCTCGCCCCGGTTCAGTGGTGGGATCCCTCGATCACGAATCCGTCGGAAGCAACCCTCTGGAGTGGCTCGACGAGAAGTTCGTCGCCTACCTGGAGGATCGTAGGGCGGCTCCGCGGGACGACGTGCTCACCGCGCTCGCCACGGCGAAGTACCCCGACGGTTCCACCCCGCCCGTTCTCGAAGTCGCACGTTCGGCGACGTTCCTGTTCGCCGCGGGACAGGAGACGACCACCAAGCTGCTGTCGGCATCGCTGAAGGTGCTGGGCGACCGCCAGGACATCCAGGCCGCGCTACGATCCGACCGCAGCCGCATCCCGATCTTCGTCGAGGAAGCGCTGCGGATGGATGCCCCGGTCAAGAGCCAGTTCCGCCTGGCCAAGAAGAACACGACCGTCGGCGACATGGACGTACCCGCGGGGACGACGCTGATGGTCTGCCCGGGTGCGGTGAACCGCGACCCCGTGCGTTTCGAGAACCCGCACGAGTTCAGCCTCGACCGCAAGAACGTGCGCGAGCACATCGCATTCGGTCGCGGCGTGCACTCGTGCCCGGGTGGTCCACTGGCCCGCATCGAGGGTCGGGTCTCCCTGGAGCGGATCCTGGACCGGATGGCGGACATCACCATCGACGAGGACAAGCACGGGCCCGCCGACGATCGGCGCTACACCTACGAGCCCACGTTCATCCTCCGCGGCCTCACCGAGCTCAACATCGAATTCTCACCCGTCACGTAACGCGCACGCTTGAGCGAATCCGTTGAACGCGTAGAGAAGTGCCGTCACCAAACCGGCTGTCCGCGGGTCTCGGTGCCGATAGGCTGCGAGGGCATTCCAAGCCGCTAGGACGGGAGATGGTCATGGCCACACGGGCAAGGGCAGCGATGCCGTTGGTGGGCGCTGCGTTCATGACTGCGGCGATGGTGTGCGCTCCGACGGCCAACGCCACCGCCATGAAGATCGGGAATTACGAGGTACTCACCGACCGCTGGAATGATCATTCGTGGATCTGGTCGGTCACCCACTCGTGCAAGAACGACCCCGAGTGCGGCACCTACTTCGTCGACCCGATCATCGCGCCCGCCACCGACAATCTCAACGTGATCGCCATTCCCCGGCCTCCGAAGAGCCAGAGATTCCAGAACACGGCGTTCTACGCCGACGGCCGGTACACGTTGACCGTCGACGTGATCGATGGGGTGCGGTGCATCGGCTTCAACCTGCCGTCACACGACGTCTACTCCTGGGACGCCGCGACATTGGCCGGCACGATCGTGTCGACGTATGACGCCGGTTGCTACGGTGCGCCCGGCGGCACCAGCACATACACCTTTGCGCTGCAACGGTACTGATCCCGTGAGCCGACGCGCTGGCGTCTAGAGATCGCCGCGCGTCCAGACACTGACGCCATTGCGCGCGTCGCAGGACAGGAACAGTCCGTCGGGAGCCTGGGCCATCTCGCCGTCGCGCCCGGAGCAACTGTCGCCCTCGAACTTCACCCCGCGCAGTTCGGTCGACCGGAACCAGCGTGGGTCCTTGCGCCGCGGCGATCCGCAAAACACCACCCTGCCCCAGTCGGTCACCCCGAAGACGTAGTAGGTGGTCTGCTCACAGGGCGCGCCGAGCACCGCGCCCGGCATGATGCCCGGCACGCAGGCGGGTTCATTGCACGACGTCGGATCGTCGGCCGGCGCCGGGTCAGCCGGATCCGCCAATGCGGACGGTGCGGTCAAGAGCCCGACAGCCAAGAGGCCGGAGACGGCAGCGAGGACGATACGCACGAAAGTCACTCTCGCACGATGGAGAGCAAAATTCTCGCGATCGGAGAAGGTGCGGTGCGACGAGCCTGCTGGTGAGCGCCATGCGCGATACCTTGCCGACGTCGCTCGAACACCTCCCTGGCACGCAGTCGCGGTGATATTCTCCTGCCTAAGAATGGCATTGCCCTGCCCGCACCCACCCTGATGGTGGGCACGCAGCTCGACCATCGAGGAGCACGTCATGGGCCCAACGAAGCTGATCCCAGGTGCCGCGTCGCTCATCGTGGCCGCGATCGGATTGGCAACTGCGCCAACGGCAATCGCCACTGACGGTGACTACGCCATCAACGGGACCTTCTCGGTCGTCTCGAACGGCGAGTGGGCCACCATGAACGACCGCTATCAGGATGAGCCGACGGTGCGCAGCACATGGACCGTGAGCAGCACCTGTTCCACCGCCATCACGTGTGCCGGCAAGGTCACCAGCAGCTTGGGCTGGACCGAGGACATCTATACGACTAGCGGTATGTGGTACGTGAAACACTATGTCCCCGACTGGATCCCGTGTCCTGACGGCACCAGAGCCCCCGGGCTTCAGGTCTACCGCTTCATCCACGCAAACGAGGAAGGCGGGGCACAACAGGGCTCCAACCTGTTGACGGGCGAGGACAAGACGACCGGCGTCAGTGGCAACTGTGGTCGGAATCGCTCATTGGTGCTCACCTTGCCCGTCAAGATCACCAAGATCGACTGACCGCCCGCCCACACCGATTCACGAACGCCCCGCCGGCCACCGGCGGGGCGTTCGCATGTGAGCCCTAGTGCGGCAGCATGTCCCGCCACGTCTTCGGAATTGGAGCATTGGCCGCGAGGTTCGTGACCTTGTACTGCTTGCCGTCGGACCCGATGTACTCGCCCGTGCGCGGGTTGTACTCGGCGACGGCGACTTTGGGAACGGCTCCGGGCGCGCCGGTACTGAATGAACTAGGCGCAACACTCGGCGCCGAACCGTCCGCCGCGGGGGGTGGTGGTACAGCCTCCGATGGTGGCGCAGCAACCTGCGGCGTTGTCTCGGGCATGGGACCGGGTTGCGGTCCAAGCGGCGGAATCGGTTGGCCATTGAGCGAATTGCCTTCCGGCGGCGGTGGCGGAATCGCAGACGGCGTGAAGGGAGCCTCCAGTGGCGAGATTGGAGGTGCACCGGGTGGCGCCCCGGGGGGCGTTCCGATCGGAACCGCCCCTGGCGGCAACGGCGTGCCCCCCACCGGCGCGTAGATATCGTCCTTGAGAGTCGTCCGGTCGTCGATCGGGATGCCCTGGGCTATCAGGCTGGGATCGATCGGATACGGGCCGAGAGCGTGCTGTCGCATCGCCAGCGGCGTGAACGGCTGGTCGCTGTTGCAGATTGCGACCGTCGGAGCGCGTTTGCCCGGCTTCCTGATGCACGGGTAATTGCGAGCACCGCGTACGGCGACCGGCGAGTCCTGCGGCAATTTGCAGTAGAGCCCATCCGGGGTGTCGATGTCGGACGTGTCGTCGGGCGAGCGCCACGACGATGGCGGCAGGAAGCCGACCGTGCACGGCGGCGGATCGCTCACCGTGGCCGCGAAGTCACCCCGGGCGGCACCGGTCGAGTCGCTGGAGGTCGTATACGCCTGTTGCTGAGCGACATACGGTGGCAGCAGTACCAAGAGCTGCTCGATCGACGCGTTGTACGTCATCAGGATCTCGCTGACGGTGCTGAGGTTTGCAAGCAGGACCGGCAGCGTCGGCTTGATCTGGGTGAGCAGACCCGAGACCTCGTCCGCGAAGGCCGGCCCCTTCTGCAGCACGGCACGGAACTGCGGGTCGTTGGTGGCGAGTTGCCCGGTGAATCCCGCGAGGCTACGCGCCCACGTTCGGATCGAGTCGACGGTGTCGGCTTGCGACGCCAGCAGCGGACGGCTGTCGTCGGCGAGGGCGCGGGCCTGATCGGCGACGCCATTGAGGTCGGCGCTCAGTGTGGCGCCGGAGTCGAGCAACGAACCGAAATCGTCACCAGCGCCATTGAATCCCTTGTACGTCTCGTCGAGCAGGGCGCTCAGCCTGTCCTTCGGGAACGTGCCGACCAACGTGCTGACCCGGTCCAGCACCGGGCCGACGGGTTGGGGAATGGTGACGTTCGCCGCCGTGATGACGGCACCGTCCTGCAGGTACGGCGGCGAGTCCGTCCGCGGCCGCAGGTCGACGTATTGCTCGCCGACTGCGGAGATACTGCGAACCTCCGCCTGCAGGTCGGCGGGAATCTTCGGTGACGACGCAATCGACATCGTCGCCTCGGCACCATCGGGGGTGAGTGAGACGCCAGTGACCTTGCCGACCTCGACACCGCGGTAGGTCACGTTGCTGAACCGATAGAGGCCACCGGACGACGGCAACTTCAACGTCACCGTGACACGACCGACCCCGAGCAAAGTGGGTGCCTGGATGTAGGTAAAGGCCATCACCAGCACGCCGATGATCGATACGACCGTGAAGATCACCAATTGGACCTTGATCAATCGGGTGAGCATCAGTTACCTCCCGCCGTCGGTGCGGCGGCGTACGGCCCGGCGAAGATCGGACCGCCGCCAGACGGTGGCGGAGGGCTGTCACTCGCCGCCTCGGCGGCCTGCTGCGGAACCACGGGCAGGACGGGCCCGGTGACCGGCGGGGGTGGTTGTGCCGGTCGCGATCCCGGCCCCGGCAGGCTTCGGTCCGCTCCCGGCGGGTCGGCCTGGAGGCCGGCCGTCGGTGGATTGCCGGGCAGGGCTGATAGCGGTCCACCCGGCGGCGGCGGCTCCAGCGGGCGTCCCAGTGGGTCGTAGGTATAGCGCTGGAAGAACGGTTCGCCCGGGAGGGGCACCAGGTCGCGACCTTCCTGTCCGGCACGTGATCCCAGGAAGATGGACCGCCGAAGGCGGGGGCCCGAGATGTCGATCGTCGCGAACAGGTTGATGAAGTCCCCTCTGACGCCGCGGTCGATGAGGGCCTGGCCGTAGGGGAAGACCGTCAGGTAGGCAAGGGCTTCGGTGAGGTCCGGTCCGACGTCGGCCAACGCCTGAATCGTCGGCTGTAGGTTCTGCAGGTTCTTCACCAGGTCCGCCTGGGTGTCGTTGACGAGCCGAGTCGCGGTGTCGCTGAAGTTTCCGAGCTTGGTGAGCGCGGTGGTGAGCTGCGGTCGCTCACGGTCGAGAACCTCGAGGGCCCGTGGGATGCGTTGCAGCGCTTCGTTGATGACATCGCGTCGGCCAGCGAAGGTCGTGGCGACCCGATTCAACGCCTCGATCGTCCCGACGAGATTGTTCCGCTGCTGGTCGAGGGTGCCGATGAAGGTATCGAGTTGGGTCAGCAGATCGCGGAAGTCGGACTCCCGCCCGGACAGGGCGGTGTTGAAGGTGTGGACGATGTCGCCTATCTGGCCCAGGCCGCCCGCATTGACCACGACGGACAGGGAGGACAAGGTCTGTTCCGTCGAGGGGTACGTCGACGAGTCACTGAGACCGATCGTGGCGCCAGGCGCCAGCTTGCCCTCGGGCGGCTGGCCGACTGGCGGGTTCAGGGCCAGATGCATCGAACCCAGGAGGCTGGTCTGACCAATGCTCGCCACCACGTTGGCCGGCACGTCGACGTCGGGCTTGACCGATATCTCGACGTTGGCGTGCCAGTCCTTGACGTCCATCTTACCGACGCTGCCGATCACGACGTCGTTCATGAGGACGGGCGAATTCGACTCCAGCGTCGAGACATTCGCAATCTCGACGTGGTACGTGACTGCGTCAGAGCCGCGTCCGACCGCGCCCGGCAGCGGTAGCGAGTTGATGCCCTGGAACGCACACCCCGAGGCGGTCAGCGCGACACACGTACCCGCCGCGAACAGCCGACGGACCGAAGCTCGCATCATGGTGTCCCCTCGGAGGCAGGTGGCGGCCCAGGCGAGGGGTCCGGAGCGGGTGGTGGAGCTTCGGCGGGAAGGAGCAGCGCCGGCAGGCTCGCCGTCCCCGTCCCCGGTGTCGCGGGCGGGGGCGGACCGGGCGGCACCGGCGCGCCCGGATACAGCGCGGGCGACGGGTAGGCCGGCAGTCGATCGTTGACCGGCAGCGGCACGCCCGGGGGCCCCATTCCGGGCGGCGGCGGGACGTCGCCGTCCAACCCGGTGTAGGCGGAGACCGACGGCGGAATCTCCGGCGGTCCCGGCTTGGGACCTTCGCCGCCCGGTGCCAACCTGGGTTCGGCGTAGACGATGTTGTCGGGGCTGGCCGACTTGGACAGGTACGGATTGATCGGTACCGGTACGTAATTGAGGTTGAGCAACCGCAAGGCGGGGCCGAGGTAGTCGTTGCACAGTTTCGCGGTTTCGGGCGCAGTGGTGTTCTGCAAGGCGCCGATGGTGCCACAGATGAACTGCATGGGGTTGGACAGGTTGGGGATCGCGAAGCCGCCGCGAACAGTCCCGATGTCCGGGTCGTAGATGTTGTAGGCGTTCGCGAATGCATTCGGCGTGACGTGCAGCACCTGTTCGAGGTCCATCTTGGAGTCGGACAGCGTCTGGGTGACGTTGGCCAGGCCCTGAATCTGCTCGACGGTCTGGGCGCGGGTTCCCACGACGAAACGCTTGACCTCGTCCACGGCAACCGAGAGATCCGTCAGCGCTGCGTCGAGATCGGACTTGCTCCCGTCGAGCACGCTGGACAATGTCGCCAGCCGGTCGTTGAAGGCGACGATTTGTTGGTTGCTACCGCGTAACGCCGTCACGAACACCTGCAGGTTCTTGATGGTGTCGACGAAGTTGCCGCTTCCCCTGGCCAGTATCCGGCCCACTCCGGAGAGCTCGGCCAGGGTCTGCCGCAGCTTGTCGCCGTTGCCGTCGAGTGCGTTTGCGGCACTGTCGATGAACCGGCCGACCGAACTGGTCGACAGGTCACCGTTGGGCCCGAGGTCGGTCGCCAGGCGATTGAGTTGGTCCTTGACCTCGTCCCATTCGACGGGAACCGCGGTGCGCTCCAACGGGATCACGGCACCGTCGGTCATCTTCGGACCGTTCGAGCGGTACGCCGGGGTCAGCTGGACGTAGCGGGCGGCGATCAGGTTCTGCGCGACGATGACCGCTTTGGCATCGGCAGGCACCGGCACGCCCGAGTCCACCGACATGGTGATCTTGGTCTGCGTCCCCTGCGGCTCGATCGCGTCGATCGTACCGACGGTGACCCCGGCGACCTTCACGTCGTCGCCGGGATAGATGGCCGTTGCCGTCGTGAAGAACGCAGTAATCGTGCTGGGCGCGAAGAACGCGGCGCGGATGGCGAGGAACCCGCCTCCGACGAGCGCGACCACCAGTGCCGCCGCGACGGCGGGCACGAACCACTTGTGCGAGGTCCACTTTCGAGATGTCACCGAACTCACCGCGACCCTCCGGGAACGCCGTTGTAGGGCACGGGAAGTTCCGCCCTGGGCCCGGCTTCACTGGGCGGCGCTCCGCTACCGAACGCACCCCTGCGGAAGCCGAACGCGTAGTCCAGGAACGGCTGGAGCAACTGCGCGGGCTGAAAGTTGGGAACGTACGCGGTGTAGTAGCCGCCGCTGGACACCGCTTCGGCAAGAGTGGTCTGATACTTCGCGGCGCCCGGCAATGCCTTGGCGAGGTTGTCGCGGTTCTTCTCGAGCACCGCATTCACCCTGTTGAGCCTCTCCAGCGTCGGCGCCAACTCCTTTTCGTTGTCGGCGACCAAGCCGACCAACTGCTTGGAGACGGCCGACGTGTTGGCGAGGAGGTTGACGATCGCCTGACGGCGCTCGACCAGGACGGCAAGTAGATCGTCGGCGTTGAGGATCAGGGAGTTCACCTGCTGGCTGCGTTCCGAGAGGATTCCGGTGACGTCGGCGGCGGACTTGAGCAGCTGACCCAGGGTGTCGTCCCGGCTGTTCAGGGACTTCGACAAACGAGTCAAACCGTCGAACGTCGGACCTAGTTGCGGCGCAATCTGATTCAGCGTCGTCGACAGCGTATCCAGCGACTGGTTGAGCTGCTGGGTGTCGGTACCGGCGGTGTTCGTGGTCAACTCGCCGACCGCATCGCTGAGGGAGTACGGCGACGACGTCCGCGACACCGGGATCGGTTCGGCGCGATTCAACTTCCCGCTGCCCGCCGATTCCAGACTCAATACCCGCTGCCCCAGCAGCGATCCGGTGCGGATGTGTGCGCTGGTCTCAGATCCCAACGGGTACTTGCTGTCGATCGTGAACCCGACGAGGGCGTCTCCTTCGTCCAGCGAAACTCCGGTCACCGTGCCGACTTTGATTCCCGACAGGACGACGTCGTTGCCGACGAAGATGCCGCCGGCCTCCGCAAAACGGGCCTGATATTGAAGCGACGTCGCATAGGACAGCAGCCGTTCCGGCTGCAGGCCCACGGCGATGACGAGGATGGCCAGCACGACACCGATGAAGCCGGCCCTGACGAGGTTTGCTCCGCGATACTTCAGCATTACGGTTCAGCGCACCTTCCGTTTTCTTGCTTCACGAATGGAAACACCGAGGCCCTGCCCTGGAGATCCGTGACGCGAATGGAGAGCTCGCAGATGTAGTACTGCACGAAGGAGCCGTAGGCCCCGATTCGCGCGAGCTTGCGATAGTTGCCCGGTGACCTTTGCAGGGCTCCATCGAGAAATGACCTCTTGGCGTCCAGGTTCGGGGCGAGGCGATTCAGTTGGTCGATGGTGCCCGCGAGCGGCGGTCGGGCTTGGGTGAGTAGATCCGCGAGGGACGCGGTCCCGTTGTCGAGCGACGCGATGGCGGTACCGATGGGGTCGCGATCCTGGGACAGACCGGTGACGAGCTTCTCCAGTCGATCGACCGTGCCGGCGAACTGATCACCGTCCTTGGAGAGGGTGCCCAGCACCGTGTTGAGGTTGTCGATCAGTTGCTCGGTGGTCGCGTTGTTGTCGGCGAGCGTGCTGGTGAACGACGACGTCTTGCCGAGCAGGGAGTCGAGGGTTCCGCCCTGGCCCTGGAACACCTGGACCAGCGATGCCGAGAGGGCGTTGACGTCCTGGGGGTTCAATCCCTGCACGACCGGTTTCAGCCCGCTGAGGAGGAGATCGAGGTCGAGTGCGGGATGGGTACGGTCCACCGGAATCTGCGATCCGGGCGGCAGCAAGCGCGTCGAACCTGGGCCGTCGATCAGGTCCAGGAAGCGGTCACCGGTGAGGTTGAGGTAGCGGATCGCGGCCTGGGTCCCGGTGGTCAGCGGAATGCTGCGATCGGCGTCGAACTCGACGAGCACCGTGCGATCCGGTTGCAGCGACACGTCGGTCACGGTTCCCACGCGGATGCCGGCCACTCGCACCGTCTGCCCCGACGCCAACCGCGAGGCATCGGTGAAGACCGCGGAGTAGGAGTTGGTGGAGCCGGTCCGATACTGCCCGAACGTGAAGAACAGGAACACGGTCAGCAGTGACATGACCGCCGCAAAGATGCCGAACTTGACGATCGTGCTCCGCCAGCCGTTCATCCGGGCATTCCAATCTGCGCGCTGTTTCGCGGTGGCCCCGAGATGGGCCCGAAGAGCGCCTGCTTGAGCGCGTCAGAGTTCAACAGCACGCCCTGGTTCCCGTACTTCCACGGGTTGGCGCCGACGTCCGCGACGAGGAAGGGCGGGAATTTTCCGTTGGGAAGCAGTGGCATCATCTGCGACTTACATTGCGGCCCACCCTTTGCCGCCACCTTGGGCAGGTCGTCTGGATAGCGGTAGCGTTCCACGCCCAACGTGAACGTGGCCGACACCTGGACACCGGGTTCCGGCAGTGGCTGCCCCTTGAAGAAGGGGAACAGGCCCTGGATTCCGCAGCGCAGCGCAGGGCTGTACTCATTGGTCAGGTCGGTGGTGGGCACCAGCATGCGCAGGACGTCGGTCAGCGGCTGCCGGTTCTGACCCACTACCTCGTTGCCGACGTCGGCCAGCCCGGTGGCGCTGACGAGAAACCTGTCGAGGTTGTCCTGCTGGTCGACGAGGGTGTTGCTCACCTTGGTGGTGTTGTCGAGGATTGCGATGAGATCTGGTGCCGCATCGCCATATGCGTTGAGGGCCACCGGCGCGAGTTCGAGATCGCGGTTGATGTTGTCCAGACTCGGATTGATCTTCGTCAGGAACTGATTGAAGTCGGTCACCGTCTGGCCCAGCTTCTCGCCGCGGCCCTTCAGTGCTCCCGAGAGGGCTCCCAGGGTCTGGTTGAGCTTCACCGGGTCGATCGCCTTCAGCACCGAGGTGAGTTGTTGGAAGACGGTATTGATCTCGACGGTGACGTGTCCGGCCTCGATCACCGTTCCCGGGGCCAAGGCCTCCTGCTGCGGGTCGGCCGGGGCCACCATCTCGACGAACTTGGCACCGAACACCGTGGACGACGTGATGTCCACCAGGACGTTGGCCGGAATGTTCTTCAGATCATCGGGATTCATCGCCAGGTGCAAGACGGCTTTGCCATCCGGTCGGGTTTCGATGGACTGCACTTGGCCGACCTGCACCCCGCGCATCTTGACCTTCGCCTCGGGGTTCATCACCAGCCCGGCACGTTCGGAGACGACGGTGACCGGCACGGTCTGCCCGAAGCCACCCCTGAACATGACGACGGAGAACACGACGACCGCGACGATGGCGGCAACGGTGGCCAGACCCGCCAGCGGGCGGACAGCATTGGACATCGACGTCCCCCTCTAGCCCGACAGGTTGAAGTTGCCGCTGGAGCCGTAGACCGCCAGCGAGATCAGCAGGGTCACCGACACCACGATGATCAGCGAGGTGCGTACCGAGTTACCCACTGCCACACCGACACCGGACGGGCCGCCCGTCGCGTAGAAGCCGTAGTAGGTGTGCACCAGCAGGATCGCGAGCGCCATCAGAAGCGCCTGAAGGAACGACCACAACAGGTCGATCGGATTCAGGAACGTCCCGAAGTAGTGGTCATACAGACCGCCGGACTGCCCGAACAACACCACCGTGGTGAACCGCGAGGCGATGAACGACAGGATCACCGCCACCGAGTACAGCGGCGTGATGGCGATCATCCCCGCCACGATGCGCGTGCTCACCAGGTATTCGATCGGCCGAATGCCCATCGACTCGAGCGCGTCGATCTCCTCGTTGATGCGCATCGCGCCCAGCTGCGCGGTCACCCCGGCGCCGAAGGTGGCGGCCAGGCCGATACCCGCGACGACGGGTGCGGCGATACGCACGTTGATGAACGCGGCCAGGAACCCCGTGAGCGCTTCGATGCCGATGTTGCCCAGCGAGCTGTAGCCCTGCACCGCGAGTGTGCCGCCGGTGGCCAGCGTCAGGAACCCGACGATCACCAGGGTGCCGCCGATCATCGCCAACACGCCTGCGCCCATGCTGATCTCGGCGATCAGACGGATGATCTCCTTGCGGAAGTGCGCCGCCGCATGAGGTGTCCCACCAATGGCCTTGCCGAAGAACAACGTCTGGTCCCCGATGCGACCCAACACCCCGATCGGACGGTTCACCGTCCTGACCGCCCGCGGGAAGCGGGACCGCACCACCTGCATGGTTCCCATGGGCGGCGCCTACTTCGCCGTCAACTGAATGCCGATGGCCGTGACGACCACGTTGATCACGAACAGCGCCATGAACGCGAACACCACCGTTTCGTTGACCGCGTTGCCGACGGCCTTGGCACCGCCGCCGGTGATCGTCAGCCCTCGGTAGCACGCGATGAGGCCGGCGAACAGACCGAACAGCGCGGCCTTCACACAGGAGATGATGACCTCGGGCACACCCGTCAACAAGGTGATCCCCGCAGCGAATGCGCCTGGGTTGACGTCCTGCACGAAGACCGAGAAGAAGTAACCGCCCAGGATCCCGATGATCACCACCAGGCTGTTCAGCAGGAAGGCGACCAGGCCCGACGCCAGCATCCGGGGAGTCACCAGGCGCTGAACCGGGTTGATGCCCAGCACCTCCATCGCGTCGATCTCCTCGCGGATGGTGCGTGAGCCCAGATCCGCACACATGGCCGTCGCTCCCGCCCCGGCGACGATGAGGACCGTGACGAGGGGTCCGACCTGGGTGACGGCACCGAAGGCGGCCCCGGCCCCCGACAAGTCGGCCGCACCCAGTTCGCGCAGAAGGATGTTGAGGATGAAGCTCACCAGCACCGTGAAGGGAATCGCGACCAAGAGAGTCGGCACCAGCGACACGCGTGCGACGAACCAGCACTGCTCGAGGAACTCCCGCCACTGGAACGGGCGCACGAAGATGAACTTGAACGCATCCACCCCCATCGAGAAGAGGCCACCGACGGCCTGCATCGGGGAGGCGAAACCCTTGGGCAGCGAGATGCCCGGCGACCATCGTTCGGGTCCCTCAACCGCCATTGGTCACAGGTCCTTCCAGTGTCGTCACGACTGACACTGCAGTCGGACTCCCGATGTCGAGCGCCAGTGCAATCGGCGCACCGCCGACGGGATTGACGGCTTGACCGCGGAACTGGTGGAACAACTCGACGCACTGTGCCACACCGGGGGTACTCGGCGGGTGGCGTTTGGCCGTAAAACCTCGACCGAAATTGACGGGCCACGAACCGACGGCGACGGCCTTCTCGACCTGCGAGATCTCAGAAGCCGGGAACCGCGGGCCGACGATCCGCTCGGACGCGATGGCACGCCCCGCGGCAGTGCCACTTTGGTTGGCGCAGTAGGGGAATCGCAAGCAAACGTTCAGCTCGTCGACTTCGCGGCGATACTCGACGGTGAGCGCCGCCGTACGCTTGCCGACGACGG
This sequence comes from Mycolicibacterium sp., assembly GCF_016462545.1. GTDB lineage: Bacteria > Actinomycetota > Actinomycetes > Mycobacteriales > Mycobacteriaceae > Mycobacterium. The sequence goes on from NZ_JAEMTA010000029.1 coordinate 43,539, forward strand.
TAACGGTATTCACTCGAAGCCTTTGCGCGACAGCGCAACTCGCCGTCTGGCATGTCCCCGCCATGGCGGGCGGGCGATCGATCGGAGCAACGTCGGGCATGGGATCTCGGCGGTCACCTAGGTGACCGCGCCGACTGTCTTCAGCTCGATGATGCGATCCCAGTCCAGACCGATCTCCACCAGCACCTCGTCGGTCTGCTCGGCGAAGGCGGGTGCGGGCCCGGTGTGCGGAGCTTCGACGTCGAACTGCACCGGATTGGCGACGAGGTCCAGATCGCCGGCGCGCACGATGTACTCGTTCGCACGCACCTGAGCATCGTCGGCGGCCTGCAACGTGTCCTGCACGGGAGCCCACGGCCCCGCCAGCGTGGCGAAGCGTGCGCTCCACTCCGGAAGGGTACGGGTGGCAATGACTTCCCGAAGGATTTCCACCGCTTCCGCGGTGTGTTCGGCGATCGATTCCGCCGTCGTGAACCGCGGGTCGTCGATCAGGTCCGGACGGTCGACGTGTCGACATACGTCGGCCCAGAACTTTCCTGGCTGCATCATCACCAGGGAGATGTAGCGGTTGTCCTTCGTCTCGTAGACACCGACGAGCGGATTGATCGGGGACCCGTGTACCCCGGGTGGGGGCTGCACCATGAGTTGGTTCAGGTGCGAGGTGAGGGCGATGGTGTGGCCCATCGCCCACAATCCACTGCCGAGAAGTGAGACGTCGACGGTGGACGGTTCGCCGGTGCGCTCCCGCTTGAGCAGTGCCGCTGCGATGCCGCCCGCCAGGTTGGTGCCGGATATCGTGTCGCCGTAGGCCGGCCCCGGCGGGCCGATCATGCCGTCGATCCCCGGCGGCGTGATGGTCGCCGCGGTGCCCGCCCGGCACCAGAAGGCGGTCATGTCGTAGCCGCCCTTCTCGGCCTCGAGACCTCGAGGACCGAGCGCACTTCCCCTGGCGTAGATGATCTTTGGGTTCACCGCACGGATGTCGTCGACGTCGATGCCGAACTTCCTGCGGTGTCCCGGCAGAAAGCTGGTGAGGAATACGTCCGCGCGCCTGGCAAGTTCGAGGAGCACCTCGAGCCCTTCGGGCTTCGACATGTCGAGACCGATCGCCCGCTTGCCGCGGTTGGCGTGCTCGATGTTGGGGTTGGGGTCGCCCTCGACCTTCAGCGGACCGGTCTGACGGAGCCCGCGCTGCGGATCTCCGGTCACGGCATGCTCGACCTTGATGACGTCAGCGCCCCACTCGGCCAGCACCGCACCCGCGGACGGCACGAAGCCGTACATCGCGACCTCCACGACGCGGATTCCGTCGAGTGGACCGCTCACGAGTCTCCCCCGGTGACGACGGTGGCGAACGTCTTCTGCTCTTGGAACTCTTCGAGCCCCGCGACGCCCATTTCCCTGCCGATACCCGACTGTTTGTAGCCGCCGAACGGACTCTCGGCTCCGAAGTAGTTGCCGCCGTTGATGCTCAGGGACCCTGCGCGGATCCGCCGGGCCATGGCCAGCGCCCGGCCCTCCTCGCCGAACACGCCCCCGGCCAAGCCGTAGATGGAGTTGTTGGCGATCCGCACCGCGTCGTCGTCATCGTCGTAGCCGATGACGACGAGAACCGGGCCGAAGATCTCTTCCTGCGCGATCTCACTGTCCGGGTCGACATCGGTCAACAACGTCGGCGCATAGAAGAAGCCCGGGTCGAGCTTCTCGCCGCCGGTCACCAGGGTGGCGCCGTCCGCGATGGCGCGCTGGACGATGCCGTGCACCTTGTCCCGTTGTTGCTCACTGATCAAGGGACCCATGTAGGTCGTCGGATCGGCTGGATCACCATGACGCACATGGGCGAGATTGCCCGCCACCTGCTTGACGATGTCGTCCTTCTGACTGTTGGGCACCAACAGTCGCGTCGTGAGGGCGCAGCCCTGTCCGGCGTGCGAGACGATGGTGAACGCGGCCATCATCGCGCAGGCGCCGACGGCCGCTTCGTCCAAGTCGTCGAGCATGATCATGGCCGACTTGCCGCCGAGCTCGAGGAAGACTCGCTTCACCGTCGCGCTTCCCGCCGCCATGATTGCGCGGCCGGTTGCCGTGGAGCCGGTGAACGTGACCACGTCGACGTCGGGGCTGGCGGTCAGGACGGGGCCGACGGCAGGATCGGTTGAACTCAGGACGTTGACCACGCCGGCGGGGATGTCGGTGTGATTGGCGATCAGCTCACCGAGCGCCAACGTGATGAGAGGCGTATCCGGCGCGCCCTTGAGGACCACCGTGCAGCCGGCGGCGAGCGCTGGTGCCAGCTTCGCGAGCGCGAGTTGGTTCGGATAGTTGTAGGCGATGATCGCTGCGACCACGCCGGCAGCTTCCTTCTCCACCCACCGGTGGTGGAGCTGGCCGCGGCTCTCGACGGTCCCGAGTTCCTCGGTCATCGGGTAGGTCTTCAGTAGGTCGGCGTAGAAGCGGACGATCCGGATCGGGTCGTCGAGTTGCGGCCCGGCGAGGAGCGCGGGCGTCGCACCAACCTCCGCCGTCGTCAGTGCCCCCAGTTCGTCGCGATGGTCGACGAGTGCTGCGTGCAGTTGTTCCAGGCAGTGCACCCGGAAGTCGACGTCCGTAGCCCACGTCGTGGTGTCGAACGCTCGCCGGGCAGCCGCGATGGCCGCCTCCGCGTCGGCGACCGTCCCGTTCGGGGCGTGTCCGAGCACCTCGCCGGTGGCGGGGTTCAGGGAGGTGAACGTGCTCGAGCCGATGTCGTCGGCAGCCCGACTCCGCCCGCTCTCGACCAGCTCGCCGTCGATCAGCATGCGCCGATCGACGTTCGATCGAGGCTCGTCAGCGCCCGAAGCTACGTGTCCGTTGGCGGCGACCGTCGGTGTCTGGCCCATCATCCTCCTCAGTGTGATGGAAATTTCATTCTCATCACCGGCGAATCATACATTCGCCCGGAGAGAACACAAGCAGGTACAGAGTCCCTAGTCACGGGGGTGGCGGTGTCACGATGAGCACTGCTCCCAACGAGCCGATCGGCTATGTGTCTTGCACGAATACGTCATGCGAGAGTACGGTTCTCATAATCGAAAGCAGTATTCTTAGCTCTCGGCACGACTGCCACCTGGAGGCCCAGCAGTGAAGAACGCCGTCGTCACCGGAGGCGGTTCTGGCATCGGCGCGGCGATCGCGAATCGCTTGCGTTCAGACGGCCATCACGTCGCGACGCTCGACCTGAACCCCTCCGACGAGGAGTTCGCCTTCACGGCGGACGTCACCGACCGCGACGCCATCGACGCGGCGCTCGACGCCATCCGCACCCAGTTGGGCCCGGTCACCATTCTGGTCAACGCCGCCGGCCTGGACGGCTTCAAGCGCTTCCTCGACATCGACTTCGAGCTCTGGCAGCGCGTCGTCGACGTGAACCTCCACGGGGTCTTCCACTGCATCCAGGCGGTGCTGCCCGACATGATCGACGCGGGCTGGGGCCGAATCGTGAACATCTCCTCGTCGAGCACCCATTCGGGCACGCCGTACATGTCGCACTACGTCTCGGCCAAGTCGGCCGTCAACGGACTGACCAAGAGCTTGGCACTCGAGTACGGGCCTGCCGGCATCACCGTCAACGCCGTGCCGCCGGGGTTCATCGACACGCCCATGCTGCGCAAGGCCGAGAGCCGCGGGTTCCTCGGCGACATCGAGAAGACCATCGAGCAGACCCCGGTACGGCGAATCGGCAAGCCCGAGGACATCGCCGCCGCCTGCTCCTTCCTCATCTCCGAGGAGGCCGGCTACATCACCGGCCAGATCCTCGGCGTCAACGGCGGCCGCAACACCTAACCAGGCAGACGAGAGGACAACCCATGGGACGCGTTCAAGGGAAAGTCGCCTTCATCACGGGCGCCGCGCGCGGGCAGGGCCGCAGCCACGCGGTCCGGCTCGCCGAGGAGGGTGCCGACATCATCGCCGTCGACCTGTGTCAGAACATCGACTCGATCGGCTACGCGCTCGCCACTCCCGAGGACCTCGAGGAGACGGCGCAGTTCGTCGAGAAGACGGGCCGGAGCATCGTCACCGCGCAGGCCGACGTTCGCGACGCCGGCCAGCTCAAGCAGGCCCTGGAGGACGGGATCGCCGAACTCGGCAAGGTCGACATCGTGGTCGCCCAGGCCGGCATCGCGGGCATGAAGGGCAATCCGCCGCTGCAGACCTGGACCGACGTCATCAACACGAACCTCGTCGGCACCATCAACGCCATCCAGGTCGCGCTGCCCCACCTTCGCGATGGCGCGTCCATCATCGCCACCGGCTCCACCGCCGCGCTGATGGACACGGCCAAGAAGGACAACCCCGGCGCCGATCCCGGTGGCATGGCCTACATGACGGCCAAACGGCTGCTGTCGCAGTACGTCCACGACCTGGCGACCGAACTCTCGGTACTCGGCATCCGCGCCAATGTCGTGCATCCGACCAACTGCAACACCGACATGCTGCAGAGCGAGCCGATGTACCGCTCGTTCCGCCCCGATCTGGAGCACCCCACCCGCGCCGATGCCGAGCCCGTCTTCGGCATCCAGCAGGCGATGCGGATCCCGTTCATCGAGCCGGAGGACATCAGCAACGCGATCCTGTGGCTGGCCTCCGACGAGTCTCGCTACGTCACCGGCCTGCAACTGCGGGTCGACGGCGGCGGCTACCTGAAGTGGTACGACTACCACGTCTGATCCTTCAAGACTGAAAGGAATTGCGCTCGTGAAGGTTTCGGTTGATGGCACTCGCTGCCAGGGCCACACCCTGTGCTCGATGATCGCACCCGACTCGTTCGAACTCGACGACGTGGACGGGCACGCATCACCGGTGTCCGAGATCGTGCCCGACGAACAGGCCGAAGCCGTCAAGGAGGCCGCGCACTCGTGCCCCGAACAGGCGATCGTCATCGGATGACCGCCACTGACGACGACCGCAAGAAGATTTCGTATCACTTCGACCGGCACGCCCCGGAGTACCGCGAGCGGTTTCAGGACATCACCGAGGAGATGCACGCCAAGTGCCCGGTGGCCTGGACCGACGTCTACGACGGACACTGGGTCGCCGCGGGCAGCAACGAGGTGTTCGAACTGGCGCGCTGTCCAGCGATCTCCAACGATCACGACCTGCACGGTGAGCGAAAGGGCTACCAGGGCATCACCATCCCGAAGGCGCAACGCGCGACGGTCGTGCGCGGCGGCATCCTGGAGATGGACGAGCCCGAGCACAGCACGTATCGCGGTGCGTTGAACCCGTACCTATCCCCCGCCGCCATCAAGCGCTGGGTGCCCTTCGTCGACGAGATCACCCGCGCGGCCCTCGACGAGAAGATCGAGACGGGCCACATCGACTTCGTCGACGACCTCGCCAACATCGTGCCCGCGGTGCTCACCCTGGCGATGATGGGCATCGATCTCGACAAGTGGCTGATCTACAGCGAGCCCGCCCACGCGGGCGTGTCCACCCCGGAACACTCGCCCGATGCTCCGCGCGTCGCCGAGATGAATCGGCAGATGGGCATCGACTTGATCAACAACATGATCGAGATGAAGGCCAATCCGAGACCCGGTCTGGTCAACGCTCTGCTGCAGCTGCGCATCGACGGCGAGCCGGCTCCGGACCTGGAGATCCTGGGCAACCTGGGGTTGGTCATCGGCGGCGGCTTCGACACCACCACTGCCCTCACCGCCCACGCGCTCGAGTGGCTGTCGGAGCATCCGGACCAACGCGAGCTACTGAGCCGCGAGCGGGCCGAGCTGCTCAACCCTGCGACGGAGGAGTTCCTCCGGTTCTTCACCCCGGCACCGGGCGACGGCCGCACCTTCGCCGAAGACGTCGAGGTCGACGGACGCCATTTCAAGGAGGGCGAGCGGCTGTGGCTGTCCTGGGCGATGGCCAATCGCGACCCGGCGGTGTTCGACGAGCCGAACACGGTCATCATGGACCGGAAGGGCAACCGGCACTTCAGCTTCGGCATCGGCGTACACCGCTGCGTCGGTTCCAACGTGGCCCGCACGGTCTTCAAGTCGATGCTCACCGCGGTGCTCGACAGAATGCCCGACTACGTGTGCGACCCCGAGGGCGCCGAGCACTACGAGAGCATCGGCGTCATCCAGGGCATGAAGCACCTGCCCGCGACGTTCACCCCGGGCAAGCGATTGGGCGCCGGACTCGACGAGACGCTCGAGAACCTTCAGCGCATCTGCCATGAACAGGAACTCGCTCGCCCGATCACCGAGCGCAAGGAATCCGCCGTCATCGACTGGTGAGCACCCCGCGTCAGCGATGTGTGGAGTCCTTCCGGCGCTGGCCGCGGCTCAGACTCCACGAATCGCCTCCGCTACCTGGGGCGGGGCAGTCCGAGTACCTGCTGGGCAATGATGTTTCGCTGGATCTCCGACGTGCCGCCCGCGATGGTGCCCGAGAAGCTGCGCGCGAATCGCTCGAACCAACTCGCGAAGTAGTGGTCGAGGTTCATGTGCGCGTAGGGCCCGGAGGTCGACGGATGGACCAGCCCGTCGGGGCCGGCCGCGGTCAGGATGTTGTTCGACGCGTTCAACTCCGCCTCGGAACCAAAGAGTTTCAGCACCGAGACCGACGCCACGTCGACTTCGCCGCGGGCGGCCTTGGCCAACGAGATCGACCCCATCAACCGCAGGGCCTGGTAATCCATCGCCATCGTGGCGTACTGGTCGTGCTCCAGCGGCGTCGACGGCCGGAAGTCGCCGATCATGTTGTCGATGCGGTCCGCGAACCCCAGCCACATCATCGTTCGCTCGTGGCCGAGTGAGCCGTTGATGACGCCCCACCCCCCGTTCAGCGGACCGACGAGGTTCTCGGCGGGCACCTCCACGTCGGTGAAGAACACCTCGTTGAAGTCCGTGTTGTGCCGACCGCAGAGATCGGCGAAGGGACGACGCACCACACCGGGCAGGTCGGTCGGGATGAGCAGCGCACTGATCCCCTTGTGCTTGGGCGCATCCGGGTCGGTCCGCACGAAGGTCAGAAGGAAGTCGGCGTCGTGCGCCCCGGAGGTCCACACCTTCTGGCCGTTGACGACGAACGTGTCCCCGGTCAGCACCGCCCGCGTGCGCAGCGACGCCAGATCGGAGCCGGCGCTCGGCTCGCTCATGCCGAGCGACGCGGTCTTCTCACCGCGCAGCACGGGCACCGCCCACTGGTGTTTCTGCTCCTCGGATCCGAACGAAATCAGCGATGCCGCAACGATGTTGACGCCCTGCGGGTTGAACGAGTGGTAGATCCGTCGCTTGCAGAGCTCCTCGAGGTGCACGTACTGCTGCAGCACCGACGCGTTGCGGCCACCGAACTCCGGCGGCTGCGCAGGGAGCAGCCAGCCGTTGTCGAACAAGAGGCGCTGCCAATCCCGCGCCCACTGCGGTAGGTGCGACACCGATCGCGGACGCTCCAGCGTCTGATCGGCAGTCGGCAGATGTTCGTCGAGAAACGCGACGAACTCGGCGCGAAACTCCTCGACGTCGGAGTCGAAGGCAAGCTGCATCAGAAGTCTCCGTACTCTGCGGCGATGGTCGTGCGGTGCTCCGCGGCGCCCCCGAGCATCAACTCGCCGGCCTTGGCGCGTTTCAGCGCGAACTGCAGATCGTTCTCCCAGGTGAACCCCATGGCCCCGAACAACTGCAGGCCGTTGCGGAAGACCAGTGACTGACACTCCCCCGCGGAAGCCTTGGCCATCGAGGCGGCCAGCCGCCGGCGCGGGTCGTCTGCCGCGATGGTCAGGGCAGCGAAATACGAGAGCGCGCGGGCTCTTTCGATCGCGACGTGCATGTCCGCGGCCTTGTGTTGGACGGCCTGGAAGGTTCCAATGGCCACGCCGAACTGCTCGCGGCTCTTGACGTGTTCGATGACGAGGTCGAGGATTCGCTGACACGCGCCGACCATGGTGATCGCCATTCCGGTCACGGCCAGGTGCCGGGCGCGCTCGGTGTCGCCGGCAAGTCGATCGGCATCGGCGACGCGCACACCGGCGAAGGTCACCTCGGCGACGTGCAGCACCGGATCGAACACCGAACTGCGTCGCGTGGTGACCTCGTCCGCGTCGACGACGAACACTCCGGCCGCGGTGACCACGGCGAGACGTTCGGCTCGGTCACCGTCGAGGACGTGGCGTGCCGTGCCGTTCAGAATCCAGCCCTCGGCGTCACGGTGTGCGGTGATCCCGTCGTACACCGCAGTGCCGGCCTTCTGGGGGTCGAACCGCTCGCCGACGAGTGGCGCGAATTGCGTCAGGGTGGCGAGGAACGGCGTCGGGTCGGTGGCGCGCCCCAATTCCTCGAGGACGATCGCCAATTCGACGGCGTTCTCGGGATCGGTGAGCTCGGTCCAACCGGCGTCGACGTAGAGCTTCCAGAGCGGTGCCGCGTCGCCACCATCCTCGGCGATGCTGCGGACGAGCGACGCCGGACACTGTTTGCCGACCGCGTCGCGCACGGTTCCCTGCCATAGTCGCTGATCAGCGTCGAACTCCAACAGCATGCCGCCGCCTCCATCACGTGGTCGTCAACATCAGGAGAATAGCATTCTCGTTAGCGGATCAATGGTTCTCCCGGAACTCACATGTCGTTCCGGATCAGGGTCGGCGGGCGATTGACCAGCACACACTCTCACCAGCGCCGATATGGACGAGTCGCCGGAGAACATTGTTCTTGCTAAAGAAGAACAAGGATCTACACTGAGAGTGAGTTCCGGCAGCGACGCCTGGACGAACACGCGAAGGACGGATCCGGTGAAGGAACTGCACGACGGGACGGGCGGCGTCACGCGTACGCCCGTCATCGACGCCAGCGTGCACATCTTCTGCCAGTCCAACCAGGACCTACGCCAGACCTTCATGCAGGAACCCTTCCGCAGTCGCGGTTTTCCCGACTACGAGATGGACTGGTACGGCGCGCCAGGCGGCGAATACGTGAAGGGCAGCAAGGGTCCCGATCGTCAGTACCCGGGCTCCGACCCGGAATTGGTGGCCGAGGAGTTGTTCGGCAGGCGCGGTGTCGACGTCGCAATACTGCATCCCATGACCCGCGGGATCATGCCCGACCGGCACCTCGGCACGGCGATCGCCTCCGCGCACAACGCCATGATGGTGACTCGCTGGCTCGACGGCGAGTTCGGCGACCGCTTCCGCGGAACCATCCGCGTCAACCCCGACGACGTCGCAGGCGCCGTGCGCGAGATCGACAGATACCAGGACCACCCGCAGGTGGTTCAGATCGGCATTCCCCTGCAGTCGCGCGAGCTCTACGGCAAGCCCCAGTTCTGGCCCCTGTGGGAGGCTGCCGCCGCAGCGAACCTCCCGGTCGCCGTTCACATCGAGGTCGGTGCCGGAATCGCCTTTCCACCAACACCTTCGGGGAAGACGCGCACCTACGAGCAGTACCTGTCGTTCATGTCGCTGAACTACCTCTATCACCTCATGAACATGATCGCCGAGGGCGTCTTCGAGCGGACGCCCAACCTGAAGTTCGTCTTCGCCGACGGTGCCGCAGACATGCTGACGCCCTTCATGTGGCGGATGGACTGCTTTGGCCGACCGCATCTGGAGCAGACCCCGTGGGCCCCGAAGATGCCGAGCGACTACCTGCCCGGGCACGTCTACTTCGTTCAGGGCAGCTTCGACGGACCCGGTGACACCGAGTTCGCTGGCGAGTGGTTCGGGTTCACGGGCAAGGACGACATGACGATGTTCGGCTCCAGCTATCCCCACTGGGACAGCTCCGATCTGGCGGTGCCGACCAGTTACACCGCCGAACAACGCGACAAGTTCTGCTGGCGCAACGCCGCTCAGTTGTACGGGATTGAAAGCCCAGTCATTCCGTCCGTGGTTGTTGCACAGTAGAGGGATGGGTAGGAGGCCACCAATGACAGTCACGAGCAATCCGCGCGTGCCCGCCGCCGAACGCATCGCCGTGCGATGCGTCGACTCCGACGTTCACCCGATGCCGCGCCGAGGTGAACTGGTCGAGTACATCCCAGAACCCTGGCGTAGCAAGTACTTCACCAATCACGCCGTCGGCGACCAGATCTACTATGACGCCCCCGACTACGCGCACTCCTATGCCATGCGGCTCGACAGCTTCCCGCCCGACGGCGAATTCGCGTGCAGCGACCCGGACATGGCGACCCGGCAGCTGATCATGGAGGCCGGCTCGGACATCGCCATTCTGGAGCCCACTCACGGCGAGTCACGGCTGGCCGAAGCGACGCAGGCCTACTGCATCGCCACCAACTCCTGGCTTGCGGACAATTGGCTAGACGGCCACAACAACTGGCACCAGCGGTGGCGCGGCTCCATCTGCATCGCGATCGAGGACCCGGTCGGCGCGGTCCGCGAGATCGAGAAGTGGGCCGAGCACCCGTACATGTCGCAGATTCTGATCAAGGCAGAGCCGCGTCCGTCCTGGGGTGACCCGATGTACGACCCGATCTGGGCGGCCGCCACCAAGTACGACATGCCGGTCAGCTGCCATCTGTCGCGTGGCGTGTACGAGACATTGCCGATCCCGCCGGTCGGCCTGCCGAGCTACAACCACGACTTCATGGTCACCTACTCGCTGCTGGCGGCGAATCAGGTGATGAGCCTGATCTTCGACGGCACGTTCGACCGCCACCCCACCTTGAAGATCGTGTTCATCGAGCACGCCTTCACCTGGATCTTGCCGCTGATGTGGCGGATGGACGCCATCTACGCCAAGCGCAAGTCCTGGATGGACATCACGCGCAAGCCGTCGGAGTACGTCAAGAGCAATATCAAGTTCACGACCCAGCCGCTGGACTATCCCGAGGACAAGACCGAACTCTCCCGCGCCTTCGAGTGGATGGAGTGCGACAAGATCCTGCTCTACAGCTCGGATTACCCGCACTGGACGTTCGACGACCCGCGCTGGTTGGTGAAGCACCTACCGGAGCACGCGCGCGAAGCCATCATGTTCCGCAACGGAATCGAGCTCTACAAGCTGCCGGATACCGTGCCGGTCCTCGAGGGCCAGGTTCGGGTCTTCTAACACATGACCGAGAAGGACAAGATGCCCCGCTTGGCGCAGGGGCGGGAGCACGTCGTCGCCACGATCGATGAAATCCCGTCGGGGACACACAAATTGGTGCCCATCGGTCGCCACGGGGTCGGCGTCTACAACGTCAACGGCACGTTCTACGCCATCGCGAACTATTGTCCCCACGAAGGTGGTCCCCTGTGCTCGGGACGGGCTCGCGGGCGCAACGTCGTGGACGACAGCGTGCCGGGTGATGCGGTGATGGTGCGCGACATGGAGTTCATCTTCTGCCCCTGGCACCAATGGGGTTTCGAGCTCGCCACCGGCACCACTGCGGTCAAGCCGGAGTGGAGTATCCGCACCTACCCGGTCCGGGTCGTCGGCGACGACGTCCTGGTCCAGGCCTGACGTCACCAGGAGATCGATGTCGACCGAGAAGATGGAGATCAACGGCGGAAACGTCGTCTACGAAATTCTAGGTGACACAGGCGATGTCATCGCCTTGACCCCCGGCGGTCGGTTCAGCAAGGACATCCCCGGTTTGCGCCCCCTGGCGGAGGCTCTGGTCGCGGGCGGTTACCGGGTACTGCTGTGGGATCGGCCCAACTGCGGGGCGTCGGACGTGCAATTCTACGGCTACAGCGAATCCCACATGCGCGCTGAGACCTTGATGCAGCTGATCACCAAGCTCGATGTCGGGCCATGCATCATCGCGGGCGGCTCGGGTGGGGCGCGCGATTCGATTCTGACCACGATCCTCTACCCCGAACTGGTGACCAAGCTGGTGGTCTGGAACATCGTCGGCGGGGTCTACGGGTCATTCGTCCTGGGCGGGCACTACATCGTGCCCAGCATTCTCGCGGTCCGAGGGGCAGGCATCGGGGGGCTGCTCCACGTCGCCGAGTGGAAGGAACGCATCGCGTCGAATCCAGCCAACGAGGCGCGGTTCCGCGGGCTGGATCCCGATGCGTTCCTCAAGGTGATGCTGCGATGGTTGAACGCATTCGTCTCCAAGCCGGGCCAGACCATCCCCGGTGTCGAGGACGGATTGTTCGACGACATCAAGGTTCCCACGTTGATCATCCGCGGCGGCGAGAACGACTGGGACCATCCCAAGCGCACGTCGCTGGAGGTCAACTGTCTGATCAAGGGCTCCGAGCTGATCGATCCGCCGTGGCCGGAAGACGCCTGGGAGCGTGCAGGCGAGAAGTTCGCCGCCAGCGGTGGACAGGACTTCTGCCTGTTCGATACCTGGGTGCAAGCGGCGCCCGCGATTCTCGAGTTCGTCGGTCGGTAGACGATGCCGTCATGTCGTGACGATGACGACCTCGCAGTTGAGCGAGGCTTCCAGGGCGGTGTGCACGCGGCTCTCCGGCACTCGTTCGAGGTCGGACTTGCGCAGGGTCACCGTGATCACGTCCCACCCCTCGTCGCCCGCGGTACGTTCGATCCTCCCGTCCAGCCCGAGCCCCGCCAACACACCCTGTGCGTCGTCGTCGGTGCCCCTGCTGACGTAGGTCAGGACACCAGCGGCAGGTTCGGCACCGAATACTCCGAAAGCACTGGTGCACAACCGAACCGCCGTGCGCTTCAATTCGTCCGGATCGTCGCCGGCGAGCAGAACCTCCACTTGGCGACGGCTGGGCGGCAGCGCCGCGAGATCGGCGTGAACCACGTCGGCGCCGAGTTCGCCGGCCAAGCGGGAGAGGGTCGCCATGGCCTCCGTTAATTGTGCGGGTTCCAGCCGCTTCGACGGATCGACGTCGACGCGCACCACCGCAGTTCTCATGCCCGCCAGCCTATCTGCGGTTCGACGGGTGCAACCATGACCATCGGCGTGTCCCGCCAGGCGGCAACGATCGCCGTCGCCACGTGGCCAGGCACCGCACCTCGACTGCTGCGGACGACGCCAGGCACGGAGGACTACGCCGAGTACGTCGACGGTGGGGGTTACCAACCCCTCGACGATCCGGACCGGCTCCTCGACGAGGTGGACCGCAGCGGCTTGCTCGGTCGCGGTGGAGCGGCCTTCCCGCTCGCCGTGAAACTCCGAACCGTCCGCGATGCCGGCCGTCGGGGCAGCCGGCCGGTGGTGCTCGCCAACGGCGAGGAGGGCGAACCGGCTTCGGTCAAGGACAAGTGGCTGTTGCGCAACCGTCCGCACCTCGTGGTGGATGGGCTCCGATTGGCGGCACGGGTCGTCGAGGCCGAGTGCGCCTACCTGTACGTCTGCGACCCACGCGCCGCCGAGACATTCGGCATTGCAGTGAGCGCAGCGCGACTCGACATACCGGTCACGGTCGTCACCGTGGACGGCGGCTACGTCGCGGGTGAGGAGACGGCCGCCGTCCGCGCCGTCAACGGCGGGCCTGCCAAGCCGACCGACAAGCCACCGCGCCCGTTCGAAGAGGGTGTCGACGGCCGCCCGACACTGGTGAGCAACGTCGAGACACTCGCGAATCTGCCTGCGCTACTGCGCTACGGCGCCGACGCGTTCCGCTCGGTTGGCACGTCGGCGTCACCGGGCACGTTCCTCGCCACCATCACGGGCGCGGGTCGCGCGCCGGTGCTCTACGAACTCCCCCACGGCGTCGCCGTCGCGGATCTGCTTGCCCAACACGGGGTGTCCACCACCGAGGTGACCGGCGTCCTGATGGGTGGCTACTTCGCGGGCCTTCTGAACCGCGACGTGCTCGACGCCACCCTGGATCACGAGACGATCCGCGCTCTGGGCAGCGGCTTGGGTTGCGGCGCAATGTCCGTCATCACCGACGAGTGCCCCGTCGCCGTGGCTGCGTCGGTCCTGGCGTACTTCGACCGCGAGAACGCGGGTCAGTGCGGTTCGTGCTTCAACGGCACCGCCGCGATGTCGGCCGTCGCCACGGCGCTGCGCGACGGCAGGGCCACCCCCGAGGACCTCGCCCGTCTGGAGCGCTGGTCGGTGGTGCTCCGCGGCCGCGGGGCCTGCGCGACGCTCGACGCCGCCGCGAACGTCGCCGCCACGCTCCTACGACAGTTCCCGCAGGTCGTCGCGCAGCACGTCGCCGACGAATGCGACACGTGCCGCACCGACGCCTACCGCGCCCTGCGGCCCTACGAAGTGGAGACCCCGCTATGAAGATCCGACTGGATCGGACGATGTGCGACGGCTTCGGCATCTGTGCCAAGCACGCCCCGGCGTACTTCTCGCTGGATGACTGGGGATACGCATCGCTGATCGGCGACGGAGTAGTCCGGGACGGCGATCACGATTCGGTCAAGCGGGCTCTGCTGGACTGCCCGGTGCACGCGATCATCGAGATGGCCGTCGAGTCGGCCGAGGCGAGACGCTGACGTGGCGGATGCGCCAGGTCGGCCACTGCCTCAGATCGGGCTCGACAACGAGTACTTCTGGACCTCCGGCGAGGATGGTCGCCTGCGACTCCAGGAGTGTCAGGCCTGCCAAGCGCTGATCCACCCGCCCGCGCCCATCTGCCGGTACTGCCGCAGCCACGACATGGGCGTCCGCACGGTGTCGGGCAGGGCGACGCTCTCGGCGTTCACCGTCAACCACCGCTTCGGGTTCGCCGATCTGCCACCGCCCTACGTGATCGCTCAGGTCGCCATCGTCGAGGATCCACGGGTTCGCCTGACCACCAACATCATCGACTGCGATCCTGACGACCTGAAGCTCGGTCAGCCCGTCGAGGTCGTCTTCGAACGGCTCGCCGACGTCTGGCTGCCTCTGTTCACACCCTCGGCCGATGCGACGCCGCTGGCGCAGCCCGAGGACGACATCGCCCCGCAGGACTTCGGCAAGCACGTTCGGCCGATGCTCACCAAGGACAAGTTCGAGGATCACTCGGCGATCACCGGAATAGGCGCCTCCCGCCTGGGCCGGCGCTTGATGGTGGCGCCGCTGGCACTGACGATCGAGGCGTGCGAGGCGGCCGTCGCCGACGCCGGACTGACCTTCGCCGACATCGACGGGATGTCCACCTACCCGGGTCTCGACGTGGCCGGCATGGGCGAGGGCGGGGTGAGCGCACTCGAAGGTGCGCTCGGGCTGAAGCCGACGTGGATCAACGGTGGCATGGACACGTTCGGCCCCGGTGGTTCGGTGATCGCCGCGATGATGGCCGTCGCGACGGGAATGGCACGCCACGTGCTGTGCTTTCGCACTCTCTGGGAGGCCACCTTCGGGCAGCTGATGAAGGAGGGCAGGATGTCCCCGCCCGGGGGCGCCCGCACCACCAGTTGGCAGATGCCCTTCGGGGCGACGTCGGCCGCACATACGTTGGCGCTCAACGCCCAACGCCACTTTCACCGCTACGGCACCACCAGGGAGACACTGGGCTGGATCGCGCTGAATCAGCGCGCGAACGCCGCCATGAACCCGACGGCCATCTACCGCGATCCGATGACCATGGACGACTATCTGAATGCGCGGCTCATCACCACGCCGTTCGGGCTGTACGACTGCGACGTGCCGTGCGACGGCGCGGTCGCGGTGATCGTGTCGGCGGTGGACGTGTCCCGTGACATGGCCAAGCCGCCCATCCTGTTCGAGGCGGTGGGCACCCAGATCCTCGAGCGCACCGACTGGGACCAGACCACGATGACGCACGAGCCTCAGGTACTCGGCCAGGCCGCACATCTGTGGACCCGAACGTCGTTGCAGCCCACGGACGTCGACGTCGCCGAGCTGTACGACGGGTTCACCTTCAACTGCCTGTCCTGGCTCGAGGCGCTCGGCTTCTGCGGGATCGGCGAGGCAAAGGACTTCCTCGA
This sequence comes from Mycolicibacterium sp., assembly GCF_016462545.1. Taxonomy (GTDB): domain Bacteria; phylum Actinomycetota; class Actinomycetes; order Mycobacteriales; family Mycobacteriaceae; genus Mycobacterium. The sequence goes on from NZ_JAEMTA010000029.1 coordinate 59,342, forward strand.
CGGCGGGGGGAACGTCGCCCGCGACGGCGTCATCCCACTCAACACCCACGGCGGTCAGCTATCCCACGGCCGCACCCACGGGATGGGCCTCATCCATGAAGCGGTCTCCCAGTTGCGCGGCGAGGCGGGTGCACGTCAGGTCGCAGATGCCCGGGTGGCGGTGGTCAGCAGCGGTGGCCTCACTCCGAGCGGCGTGATGCTGCTGAGGGCCGACTCGTGAGTACCACCCCCCGGCCTCGCGTCGTCATGGTCGGCGCCGTGCCGATGTCGGCGCTGGTCGCCGAGGCGCCGGACCCGAGGGCCGTCATCGTGGCGGTTCACGGCGGTGCGACGTCGTCGCGATACTTCGACTGCCCGGGTCAGCCTCGACTTTCGTTGCTGCGCATGGCCGCATCGCGGGGATACACGGTAGTCGCCCTCGATCGACCCGGTTACGGCGCGTCGGCGCTGTATCAGGACGAGATGTCCGATGCCGATCGGCGGGTCGAGCTGGCGTTCGGCGCTCTCGAGAAGATCATCGGGTCGGCCCGGGGCGCGGGAGTATTCGTGATGGCGCACTCGGCGGGATGCGAACTCGGCCTCCGGATGGCGGCCGCCCCGCACGGCCCCGGCGTCGTGGGCGTCGAGTTGGCAGGCACCGGATTGCGTTACGACGTCGACGCGAAGGCCGTCATCAGCCAGGCATCGACGACGTCGCGGCCGGCAGGCCTGCGCGATCTGCTCTGGCAGCCCACCGGTTTCTACCCCGCCGAGGTCCTGACGGGGAGCCTCTCCGCCCAGGGTGCGGCCTACGAGGCCGAGGTCACTGGCAACTGGCCGCGCCGGGACTTCCGTGCCGTCGCCGCCAGGGTGACGGTACCGGTCCAACTCAGCGTCGCTTCCCACGAAGCCATCTGGGACACGACGCCTGCGGCGCTGTCGGACATCGCGGCGATGTTCACCTCCGCTCCGCACGTACGGGTCAACGAAATGGCCGACAGCGGACACAATCTCAGCGTCGGCCTCACGGCCGAGACCTATCACGAGACGGTGCTGTCGTTCCTCGACGAATGCCTCGTGAACCGACATGTCGAAGGGTAGCCGCGATGATCGGCGCTTGGGCGAAGAGGAGAACGCAGTCATGAGGGTCGGATTCATCGGACTGGGTAGCCAGGGCGCACCCATGGCGCGGCGGATCGTCGAAGGCGGTTACGAGCTCACGCTGTGGGCGCGCAGGCCCGCGTCCCTGGAACCGTATGCGGACACCGCGGCCAAGACGGCCGCGACGCCGCGCGAACTCGCCGCCGCGAGCGACCTCGTCTGCCTCTGCGTCGTCGGCGACGACGACGTCCGCCAGGTGCTGGCCGGAGAGGACGGCGTGCTGGCCGGTCTGGCTCCCGGTGGCATCGTGGCGATCCACAGCACCGTGCATCCCGACACCTGCCGCGAGCTGGCGGAAACCGCTGGCGCGCAGGGTGTCACGGTGATCGACGCACCGGTGAGCGGCGGCGCGCCCGCCGTCGAGGCGGGCACCCTGATGGTCATGGTGGGCGGCGAGGACGCCGACGTCGAGAAGGTGCGTCCCGTCTTTGCGACGTATTCCGATGCGATCGTGCATCTCGGCGGCCTGGGTTCTGGTCAGGTCGCGAAGATCCTGAACAACCTTCAGTTCACCGCCAACCTCGGCAGCGCGCTGAGCACACTGGCGCTGGGTGACGCGCTGGGCATCGCGCGGCAGCGGTTGTGCGAGGTACTCAACCGCGGGTCGGCCACCAGCAAGGCGATCAGCAGCATCGCGATGTTTGGCGGCACCGTCGAGGGGTTGGCCCCCATCGCGGGCGCGCTCTTGCAGAAGGACGTCAGGCACGCCGCAAGTCTCGCGTCGACGGCCTCTGCGCCCCAGGGCACCGTGTTCACCGTGGCCGACACCGCACTCGAGTCGATGGACCACCCGCGCTCGTGATGCACGTCGGGTTCGTGGGGGCGGGGCGCATGGGAGCTCCCATGGTCCGCCGCCTGGTCGAGGCGGGCCACCAGGTGAAGGTCCTCGCCCGCACCGACGAGAAGCGCTCACCGATCACCGAATTGGGTGCGGATCCCGTTGCCGACATCGCCGCCGTCGCCGCAGACGCCGATGTCGTGATCGTCTGCGTGTTCACCGACGAGCAGGTGCGGCGGGTGTGCCTCGACGATGGCCTGCTGGCCGCGATGGCGCCCGGTTCGACGCTGATCCTGCACACCACCGGCAGCCCGAGCACGGCGCGGGATCTCGCAGCGGGCAGGCGCGACGTGGGCGTGGTCGACGCCCCGGTCAGCGGCGGTCCGCACGACATCGCGGCGGGCAGGGTGACGCTGTTCGTCGGCGGCGACGACGATGCCGTGCAGCGGATCCGACCGGTGCTCGGCGCGTATGCCGACCCGATCCTGCACGCGGGCGCGTCCGGCGCCGGCCAATTGGTCAAGCTCGTCAACAACACGTTGTTCGCCGCCCAGATCGGTCTGGTCGCCGAGGGCGCCCGGCTGGGTGCCCAGTTCGGAATCGACGAGAGTGCGCTGCTCAACGCGCTGACACACGGCAGCGCCCAGAGTCGGGTGCTCGACATGATCGCCTCCGCGGGCTCCGCCCAAGCCTTCATCGCGGCCGTCGGAGAGTTCATCGGCAAGGACGTCGCCGTGGTCCGGCGTACCGTCTCCGAACTCGGCGGCGAACTCGGAGTTCTCGATGCGGCCGTCGAGGCGGGAACCCCGCGACCCGCGTAGCCATCAATCTTCACGGAAGCGGGCGATTCGCTGTTGTCCGCGTCACAAATGCCGCATACTGTCAGCGTTACAGTTCCACAGCCTTCCGTAACGTTTCCGGCCCTGACATCGGGCGCCCAGGAGGATGCAGTGACCAAGCCGAAGCTGAAGTTCCACCCGTGTGCGCAGGAGTACTTCGACAACCCGTACGAGGTCTACAAGCGGATGCGCGACGAAGCGCCGCTCTACTACGACGAGGACGAGGACTTCTACGCGCTGACCCGGCACGAAGACGTGGCGGCGGCGTTCAAGGATCACGAGTCGTTCTCGTCCGCCCGCGGATGCGATCTCGGCATGGTGCGCTCGGGCGAGGTGCCACAGAAGTCGATCATCTTCATGGATCCGCCCGATCATCGCCACATGCGGAGCCTTCTGAACAAGGCGTTCACCCCGCGGGCGATCCAGGCCCAGAAGGACACCGTCGTCCAGCTGATCCAGCACTACCTGGACAAGGCGGACCCGGACCACTTCGACGTCGTCCAGGATTTCTCGGGCCCCTTCCCGGTCGAGGTCATCACCCGGATGGCAGGCGTTCCCGAGGACTTCCGCCAACAGGTGCGGCACTGGATCGACAAGAGCCTGCACCGCAAGCCGGGGCAGATCGACCTCGATGACGACAACATGCAGGCCAACATCGACTCGGGGATGTACTACTACGGATTGGTCGTGGAGCGGCGGGAGAATCCGCAGGACGACATGATCAGCCGGCTGATCGCCGCGGAGATTCCCGGTCCCGACGGAGTCATGCGCAAGCTGGACGACATCGAGATCACCGGTTTCACCACGCTTCTCGGCGGAGCCGGCGCCGAGACCGTCACGAAGTTGGTGGGCAGCGCCATGGTGGTGTTCGCGACGCACCCCGATCAGTGGCAGAAGCTGCTCGACGATCGCAGCAAGATTCCGGCGGCGGTGGAGGAACTACTGCGCTACGTCGGCCCGGTGCAGTACAACGTGCGCTACACATTGAGGGAGGTCACCCTGCCCTGCGGAACCATCCCCGCGGGCAAGCCGGTATTCCTGATGGGGGCGTCGGCCAATCGCGACCCCCGCGCGTTCACCGACGGTGAGGCGTTCGACATCGACCGCGACCGGCTACAGGCCCAGAACCTCGGGCTCGGCTACGGCATCCACAGCTGCCTGGGCGCCGCCCTCGCGCGCATGGAAACCGCCTTCGCACTGGAGCATCTGTTGGACTTCATGCCGCGCTACGAGGTCGACTTCGACGGGCTGCGACGGGTGAACATGCAGAACGTCGCGGGCTTCAGCCACGTCCCCGTCAAGGTCCTGAGGTGACGATGAGCCAGAAGATCGTGGTGGACTTCGGCCTGTGCGAGAGCAACGGGGTGTGCATGGGCATCATCCCGGAGGTCTTCGATCTCGACGATCAGGATTATCTGCACGTGCTTCGCGAAGAGGTGACCTCGGACATCGAGGGACCGGTGCGCGAGGCCGTCCGCCAGTGCCCCCGGCAGGCCATCGCCATCAGCGACGACTAGATCTACCGCAAATCGGGCTGCCCATTGCCGACTAGAGCTTGAACCGTCCGGCGAAGCCCCGCAGCGGCAGGTCCGCACTGGTGAGCAATCCTGGCGGCGCCGCGACGACCGACCTGATCGAGTGCAGCGCGGGCATGCCCGTGACCGTCATTCCGATCGACGCGAAGTTGTCCGGATTGGACAGGTCGACGCCCGGCTTGGGAAAGATCATGTGCTTGTTGTAGATGCAGGGATCGCCCTTGATCTGAGTGATGTAGCAGCCCTTGATGTCCCAACTCGGATCGGTGTGCGGCGTCATCTGCCACTCCAGGTGGGTTTCCACGCGCGGCACCCCGTCGACCATGCCCTGATACTTGATGTAGTTGCCGCCGAGCGAGCCCTTCGGCAGGACGTACCAACCCAGGTCGACGTCCTTGGTGCACGCGCCGAGTTCCGCACTGAACCTCACCTCGTCGAGTTCCAGGCCGAAGCAGTCGGCCATCATCAGGACGCTGTCGGCGAACACCCGGGTGTACTTCTCCAGTTTCGACGGTATCGACGGATCACTCACCGGCAAGCCGTACCCGACCTCGATCCACGTGTCCTTGCTGTGGTGGCAGGACACGTCGACCGACTCGATGGTGGTGACGTTCTCTATCTCGGCGACGTCCGCCGAACAGGCAACGCCGAGAATCTGATTCACGCCCGGGTTCATACCCGTGCCGTAGAAGGTCGAGCCGCCCTTCTCGCACGCCTCGGCCAGCAGTTGCGACACCAACTTGCCCGATGGGTGGGGATGATTGGTGTCCCGATGCCAGCCGGTGATCCAATCAGCGGTCGTGACGACGTCGATGCCGGCCTCGAGAACCTGGACGTAGAGATCCTCGTCGGGGAAGACGCCGTGAAAGGTCAACACGTCCGGCTTCGCCGCGATGATCTCCTCGACGCTTCCCGTGGCGGTGACGCCGACGGGCCCGATGCCGACCATGTCTCCGACGTCGCGACCGATCTTCTCGGGCGAATAGCAGTGCACCCCAATCAATTCGAGGTCGGGCTGCGTCTGGATGCGCTTGATCATCTCGCTGCCCACGTTGCCGGTGGCAACCTGGAAGACCCTGATGGGCCGAGGCGCGGAATCGGTCATGACGATCGCCTTTCGTGTGTGGCGGCCAACTCGGCGGCACTTCCGCCCCTGCCGTCGGGATAGAACTGCTTGGCCCACGTGCGAATTGCTGTGAACCCCTCCCGCTCGGAGCTCGCCAACGCGGGCGGGTCGGAGTACCTCTGGTGGGCCCAGATGTGGACGTCTTGACTGAACTGGCGGATGACTTCCTCGCCGAAGGTCTTGGCCTTCGCCTCGGCGCGCTGGTCGTCGCGTCCCGGCGTTCGTCCGATGTAGACCATGAACCGAACGTCGGAGGTGAATTCGTCGACAGGTGTGATCGCCGAGATCGTGCGGTTGTCGACCATCCCCCAACTCTTGGTGACGGCGATGCCCAATCCGCCGTTGATGGCCTCGACGCCGCTGTTGACGTCCTCGATCTTCTGACCGTCGTCGCCCTCGAAGGTGATGGTGAAGTCGACGAACGAGACGGGTTCGGCGAAGTCGTGACGCGTGAACACCGGAACGATCGGCGTCTCGTGGACGTACTTGAAGTGAGCGAAGTCGACGCCGTTCTCCAGGACGTACTGCGGGTGCAACTCGAGACCTGCTCGGAACAGTCGCTGTTGCGGGTAGTACGCAGCGACGCCACCGCCGCCCCCGAAGCTCGCGAATACGTCCGGGGCGTCGAAGAACGGTGCGCGGCCGTCGATGTCGTGCCAGATGTAGACGGACTCATTGCACTCGGTGACCGGATAGGTCTTGATGCGGCGGCCGCGGTTGGGGCGGTCCTCGTAGGGGATGCACACGTTGCGGCCCTCCCGATTCCACTGCCAGCCGTGGAACGGGCACTGCAACACCTCGCCGACCACCGTGCCGCCGAAGCCGAGATGGGCGCCGAGATGTTCGCAATAGGCGTCCATCACCGTCAGCTCACCGGAGTCGGCACGCCAGGCGATCATCTCCTGACCGAAGTACTTCATCGTGTGGACGTCGCCGGTGCCGATCTCGTCGGACCACGCCACCTGAAACCATCCGGTCGGCTGCATCGACAACGGCGGCTTCGCCATCTTCGCTTCCCTTCCTCGACCCACCCGAATGGTAGATGGCTCTATCAAAAAATAACAGAGGGTTCTATCATCGATCGATGACCGAAGCGGGGATCGTGGGGCGACGCACCAATCGCCGCGGCCTCGCGACCCGCGAGAACATGCTCGAAGCGGCGCTGACGTCGCTGGCATCCGGCGACCCGGGGTCGGTGTCCGCCAATCGGATCGCCAAGGACATCGGCGCCACGTGGGGAGCGGTGAAGTACCAGTTCGGCGACGTCGACGGGTTCTGGTCCGCGGTCTTGCACCGCACCGCCGAACGCCGAGCCGGCCTACTGGCGACGCCGGTCGACCCGGACGTGTCGCTGCATCGTCGTGTCGGTCGCATCATCGACACGCTGTATCACGGTCTGTCCTCGGCAGATTCGCGCGCCATCGAGAACCTGCGGGCGGCACTGCCGCGCGACCCGAGGGAGCTCGAGCGGCTCTACCCACGGACGGCAGCCGAACTCGCCTCGTGGAGCAGGAGTTGGCTGGAGACCTGCCAGCGAGCGTTCGCCGGACTCGACCTCGCACCCGAGCGGGTACACGGCGTGGCGACGCTCATCCCCGGCGCGATGCGGGGTTTGGTCTCGGAGCGGCAGCTGGGCTCCTACGCCGATCTCGACGTCGCCAGGGAGACGCTGACCAAGGCGCTGGTCGCCTACCTCGATCGCCCCGGCAGCTAGAAGACTGCAGCAAGCGAACGCCGCATCCAACAGCTCACACCGCGGCTTAGTTGGCGCTCTGCGGTGGTGGTGGGGGTTCGAAGGGTTGGTACCACCACCAGTTGGCGCGTTCGCCGGTCGGTCCGGGGCACGGTGTCACCGCGGGCGGGGGTCCGGTGGGTGGTCGGGCCAGTGATCCTGGGTCGAGCGGGTTGCCGTCGGCGTCGGTGACGACGAGGCGCTCGGCCGGGCCGGTGATGG
>NZ_JAEMTA010000118.1 GCF_016462545.1 Mycolicibacterium sp.
GGGTGGCGAGCGTCGGCGTGCGACGCCCGGGGTCGACCTCCGCGGGCGCCGAGTGACGAGCTCGTCTCGCCGCCTCGGCGGCAGCCGTCTCAGCGGTGTAGTGCCGAGCCTGCCGCGGCGTTTCGGTCGGGGGCGCCGTCATCGCCGGGGACGGTGGAGTGGGCGTGGGCGGCGGCGGAACGGTGACCGAGGCCTCCGGCTCCACGGGCGGGGAGGCCCAGTTGCTACCGGGTGCGCCCGCCGGTATGTAGAGCCCCTCGGCAGGCGCGGGACGCCAGTCCGATCCCGACGGTGCGTGCCTGCCGACGGGTTCCGGCTCCCGACGCGGCGGTGGCGGCGGCGGCGGAACGTCCACCGGCATCCACGGCAGCCGCACGTCGGGGGTCGGGACCGCGTCGCCAACGGATTCGGGTTCGGGCGCACGCCGCCGGCCCCCGGTCCGAGGCTCCTCCTGACGAGGCGGTCGCCATCCGGTGTTGGCAGGTTCGGGCTCGGACGGTCGACGGTGAGCACCGCCGGGCACCTGCGGAGCCCAATCGTCCTCCGGCGGCGGCGGCTCGACGGGAACGTCGATGATCGGGCTTTCCTCGGTGTTGGGGTCGGTCTCCTCGGGCGCCTCGGTATCGAGACGACTGCTGATCACCCGCCCCGGGCTACTGCGCTCGCCGCGCTCGGGCGTGGGCGCGACCTGCGGCGCGGCGTCCCAGTCCCCGAACGTATGGACGGTGGTGCGCTCGGTCTCGATGGCGGGCCGACTCTGCAGGTCGGTGTCGAAGATGATCTCGAGGTTCGCGCGCAGCGCCGCGAGTTCCGCGCGGAGGCTGGCCACCTCGTCGGAGGTCTGAGCGCGCATCTCGGAGGCGAGCTCGCGCCTGAGCTGCGACTCGATGGCGAGTTCGTATTCACGCCTCGCAGAAATCTCGCGATCGAGCTGCAGGTCGTACACCAGTTTGAGGTCACGCGACTTGGCGTGGTCGAGGTCGGCCTGCCGTCGGTAGATGAAGGACACGAACGCAGCCACCACCGCCGCCCACAGCGCGACGATGACGGCAAGCTTCAGCAGCTCGACCTTGTTGGTGAAGACCAGCGCGGAACTTGCGACGATGGCGAGCACCAGCAACGTCGTCAGCAGCAACGAGCCCGGCCGGCGGTTTCCGCGTCGCGCGCGGGTCCCACGAGTCGGTTCGGTCATGGGGCGACTGTACCTGCGACAGGTCTCATCTTGTATCGACCGCGTCGGCGATTCTCCTGGTCAGCTGCTCACACGGGCTAACCGCGCGCCCCGTCGGCGTCCTCGGGCGGCTCGTCCGGCGCCCTGCAGCAATGCTGAAGCCACAGTGCCGCGAGCACCAAGGCCAGCGCACTCGCTGCGGCCACGATCACGCCCGTGCCGTCCGCCGCCGCGACCCTCAGAACGGCGCGCTTGGGCAGCAGGTAGACCAGCACGCCCACCCACCATCCGAGAGCCAGCGCACCCACCCACGCCGACGCCTTAGAGATCATCACCGCGCGGGCAACCGCCAGTGGATGCAGCCATCCCGGACCGTCACCGATCTTCCCGTCGCCGATCTTCGACCTGACGTAGAAGGCCCAGCCCGCCTCGACGGCCGCCACCGCGAGCAGGGACAGCCCCGTCCAGACCGTGATCGGTGGGAACCACCGGTAGGTCAGGCTCACCACGACGTAACCGATGATCGCGACGGCGACGGTCGCGGCCGCCAGGTCGCGTTTGCGGGTCGGACCCATCAGCTCACCAGCACCTGATCCACCGGTCGGACGCCGTCGCGCTCCGCAACCTCCAGTGTGGCCAGCAACTCCGCCACCGAGTGCGCCGCGCCGTCGACCGTCAGCGTGGCGGCGGGGTCCGCGGCGAGCCACGGAGTCAGCACGAAGGCGCGCTGGTGCGCGTACGGATGGGGCAGTGTCAGCACCTCGTCCTCACTGGTCACCTCCGCGTCACCGTCGTGGCACGTGATCAGATCGATGTCGAGAGTCCTTGGTCCCCAATGTAATTCGCGCGTCCGCCGAGCGATCTGTTCGAGTTCCTGACCTCGCTGCAGCCAGTCCCGCGGACCAAGGGCCGGGTCCTCGGCGATCAGAACGGCGTTGAGGAACGGCCCCTGCTCGACGCCTCCCCACGCGTCGGTCTCGAAGACCGGCGACACGGCGCGCACAGCGGCTCCCAGACCGTCGACGACCGACTGCAGGTGCGCGAGACGGTCACCGACGTTCGAGCCGATCGAGAGTACGACTCGGGTCACCGAGCCGCCCGCCGCGACCTGCGGGCCACCACCGCGACGTCGGAGAACGTCAGCGGAATCGGGGCATCGGGCTTGTGCACGACGACCTCGACGGCGTGCAGTCGCTCGTCGGCCATCACGCCGTCGGCGATCTCGGCGGCCACCGTCTCGATCAAGTTCCGCGGCGGCCCGGCCACGATGTCCGCGGCGAGCTGGGCCAGCCCGCCGTAGTCGACGGTGTCGGCCAGATCGTCACTCGCGGCCGCCGCAGCCAGGTCGATCCAGACCGTGATGTCGACGAGGAAGTCCTGGCCGTCGCGACGCTCGTGGTCGAAGACACCGTGATTCCCGCGAACGGTCAAGCCGCGCAATTCGATTCGGTCAGCCATGATGTCGTTCACCTTCCCATGCCTCGACCACCTTGAGCGCGTCGACGGTGGCGGACACGTCGTGCACCCGCACCCCCCAGGCGCCATGCATCATGGCCAGCGCCGAGATCACCGCGGTCGCGGTCTCGCGGCCGTCCGGCGGCCGCGGTGATCCGTCGACGTCCGCCAGCAGCGTCCCGAGGAACCTCTTGCGCGAGGCGCCGACGAGCACCGGGATGCCGGTGTCGACGAGCTCCGGCAGCGCCGCCAACAGCGTCCAGTTGTGCTCGGCGGACTTCGCGAACCCGAGGCCCGGGTCGATGATCAGCTTGGCCGGGTCGACACCGGCAGCGACGGCGGCGTCCACGCCGGCAAGCAGTTCGTCGCGGACCTCCGCCACCACGTCGCGATAGTTCGGCACCTCGTGCGGCCGGTCCGCGTCGACCGCGCGCCAGTGCATCAGGATCCACGGGGCGCCCGCCTCGGCGACCAGTGGCGCCATACCGGGATCGGCCCGCCCCCCGGACACGTCGTTGACGATCGTCGCGCCATTCTCCAGCGCAGCCCGCGCGACGTCCGCGTGCATGGTATCGATGCTGACCGTGATCCCTTGTCCGGCAAGGTCTTTGATGACCGGGACCACCCTGGCACTCTCGACGGCCGGATCGACGCGGGAGGCGCCGGGCCGGGTGGACTCGCCGCCCACGTCCACGATCGCGGCACCCGCGGCGACGAGCGCCAACCCGTGTGCGACCGCGCGGTCACGGTCGAGGTACAGCCCGCCGTCCGAGAAGGAGTCGTCGGTGACGTTCACGACCCCCATCACCTGTACCCGTGGTGGATTCACTTGCGCAGGATGAGATCCAACGCCTCGGCCCGCAACGTGGAGTCGGTCTTGAACTGGCCACGCACCGCCGAGGTCGTGGTGGTGGCACCGGGTTTGCGGACGCCGCGCATCGCCATGCAGAGATGCTCGGCCTCGATGACCACGATGACACCGCGCGGATCGAGCTTTCGCATCACGGCGTCCGCCACCTGGCCGGTCAGCCGCTCCTGCACCTGCGGGCGCTTGGCGTAGAGGTCCACCACCCTGGCGAGCTTGGACAACCCGGTGACTCGGCCGTCCACGCCGGGGATGTAGCCGACGTGCGCGACGCCGTGGAAGGCCACCAGATGGTGCTCACACGTGGAGTACATCGGAATCGACTTCACCAGCACCAGTTCGTCGTGCTGCTCGTCGAAGGTGGTGTTGAGCACCGTGTCGGGATCCGCGTAGAGCCCCGCGAACATCTCCTTGTACGCCCTCGCGACGCGGGCCGGGGTGTCGATCAGGCCGGGGCGTTCCGGGTCCTCGCCGATGGCGTACAGCAACTCCCGGACGGCCTTCTCTGCGCGATCCTGGTCGAAGTCCGCGGGCACGAACACGTGAGAATCGGTCGTGCCGTTGGTGTGGGGCTTCGTCATCGGAGCCTTCCGTTTCGGGTCAGCCGGCTGGCGGCGTTGCGGGCCCGTCGTCATGGCCCTCGTCGTCGTGCGGGTTGGGTGCGGAACCACTTCCCCGCGGGGCAGGCTGCCCGGGCTGCGGGTATGGCTGATAGGGAGGATAGGGCTGCTGGTACTGCGGCGGGTAGCCACCCTGCTGCGGCGGCGGTCCCCACGCCGACGGCGGAGGTGGCGGCGGGTACTGTCCGGGCCCCTGCGGCGGCCATCCCGGGGCGTGCCAACCGGCAGGCGCGCCGTAGTTGGGTTGCGTCGGCCCGGCGGGCGCACCATTGCCGCCAGGACCGGACGACGACCCGTTGGTGCCGCCGTGCGATCCGTTTCCGTTGCCGTTGACGCCGTTGTTGCCGTTCCGACTCTCGGCCGCCTTGCTCGCAGCGGCGATGGCCGCCTTGAACGCCGGTTCCTGCATCGGGGGTGGCCACGGCTCGCCACGTTCGATCGCCAGCTCGCCGGGGGTCTTGATCGGGGGCTTGTCCGACGGAACCCGCCCGCCGAAGTCGTCGAACATCGTCAGCCGCGGGCGCTTCTTCACGTCCTCGAAGATGGCCTTGAGCTCGGCGCGGTGCAGCGTCTCCTTCTCGAGGAGCTCGCCCGCGAGGATGTCGAGCACGTCGCGGTACTCGGTGAGGATCTCCCACGCCTCGGTGTGCGCGGCCTCGATCAGCTTGCG
>NZ_JAEMTA010000087.1 GCF_016462545.1 Mycolicibacterium sp.
GTTAATAGGGCACTAGCACCTCAAGCTAGCGCGTCTGCCATTCCGCCACTCGGACAAGAGCGCCTAAGGCTAACCGAACACCCCTGCCGGACCAAAACCCGCAGGGGAGTGCAATGGTACGAATGGTGACCGTGACTGAAATTCCCCAGCCGTCCGACGAGGTCGTCGAACTCGTCAGTGCGCTGATTCGGTTCGACACGTCGAACACCGGCGAGCTCGACACCACCGCGGGCGAGGAGGCGTGTGCCCGCTGGGTGGCCGACCAACTCGAGGACGTCGGCTACGAATGCGAGTACGTCGAGTCGGGTGCGCCAGGCCGCGGGAACGTCGTCACCCGGCTGTCGGGCGCCGATCCCACCCGGGGGGCGCTCCTGATCCACGGCCACCTCGACGTGGTGCCCGCCGAGGCCGCGGACTGGAGCGTGCATCCGTTCTCCGGTGCGGTCTCCGACGGCTACGTGTGGGGCCGCGGGGCGATCGACATGAAGAACATGATCGGGATGATGATCGCCGTCGCTCGGTATCTGAAGCGGACCGGGACCGTGCCGCCGCGAGACCTGGTGTTCGCATTCGTCGCCGACGAGGAGGCCGGCGGCAAGTACGGCTGCCAGTGGCTCGTCGAGAACAGGCCCGACCTCTTCGAAGGCGTCACCGAGGCCGTCGGCGAGGTCGGCGGCTTCTCGCTGACGGTGCCGCACCGTGACGGCGGCGACAAGCGGCTCTACCTCATCGAGACCGCCGAGAAGGGCATGCAGTGGATGCGGCTGACCGCCCGCGGCAGGGCCGGACACGGCTCGTTCGTGCACGACGACAACGCCGTCACGACGCTTGCCGGTGCCATCGCGCGACTGGGCAGCTACGAGTTCCCAATCGTGCTGACCGACCCGGTCGCACAGTTCCTGACCGCCGTCGGCGAGGAGACGGGGCACGCCTTCGACCCGGAGTCACCCGACCTGGACGGCACGATCGCCAAGCTTGGGCCGATCGGCCGCATCGTGGGCGCCACGACCCGCGACTCCGCCAACCCCACCATGCTCAAGGCCGGCTACAAGGCGAACGTCATCCCGGCCACGGCCGAGGCGGTGGTGGACTGCCGGGTGCTGCCCGGTCGACAAGCCGCCTTCGAGGCGACGATCGACGAGCTCATCGGCCCCGACGTCACGCGCGAATGGATCACGGAGCTGCCGTCGTATGAGACGACGTTCGATGGCGAGCTGGTCGACGCGATGAATGCGGCGTTGCTCTCGGTCGATCCCGACGCCCGCATCGTGCCCTATATGCTCTCCGGGGGCACCGACGCGAAACACTTTGCGCGCCTTGGGATTCGCTGTTTCGGCTTCATCCCTCTGCGATTGCCGCCCGAACTGGACTTCGCCGCGTTGTTCCACGGTGTCGACGAGCGGGTACCCGTCGAGTCGCTGACGTTCGGCACCCAGGTTCTCGAGCACTTCCTATTGCACTGCTGAAGGCCCACCGAAGATCAACCGAAAGGACACCATGAGCACCCCGTACGACGATCTGCCCACGCTGCCCAGCTTCACGCTGACCTCTGAGTCGTTCAAGGACGGCGAGGCGTGGTCCAACGACCAGGTGAGCGGCATCATGGGCGCCGGCGGCTCCGACGTCTCACCTCAGCTGAGCTGGTCCGGTTTCCCGGAGACGACGCGCAGTTTCGCGGTGACCGTCTACGACCCGGACGCGCCGACGGGATCGGGGTTCTGGCACTGGGCGGTGGCCAATCTGCCCGCCACCGTCACCGAGCTGCCCGCGGGGGTCGGCGACGGCAGTCAGAGCGGCTTCCCCGGCGACGCGCTCACGCTGAGCAACGACGCGGGTTTGAAGCGCTTCATCGGCGCCGCGCCACCCGCGGGACATGGTCCGCATCGCTACTTCGTCGCCGTGCACGCCGTCGACGTCGAGAAGCTGGACCTGCCCGAGGGCGCCACCCCGGCATACCTGGGCTTCAATCTGTTCAGCCACGCGATCGCCCGTGCCGTCATCCACGGCACCTACGAGGTCAAGGAGTAGCGGCCACTAGCGCGTCGCGGAGCCGACCGCCTCGGTCAGCGACGCGAACCCGCCCTCGTGGAGGCGACGGGCCAAGCCGTCGTGAATGTGCTTGGCCCACAGCCCTCCGCCGTAGACGAAGCCGGTGTAGCCCTGAAGCAGTGAGGCACCCGCGGTGATGCGCTCCCATGCATCGTCGGCCGTCTCGATGCCGCCGACGCTGATCAACACCAATCGGCCGCCGACCCGTCGGTACAGGCGCTGCAGTACCTCGACCGAGCGCCGTGCCACGGGTGGGCCGGAGATGCCGCCCGCGCCGAGGTCGGCGACACCCCGGGTGGCCAACCCGTCGCGCGACACGGTGGTGTTGGTGGCGACGATTCCCGCCAAGCCGAGTTCGACTGCCAGATCGGCGATCTCGTCGACGTCGGAGTCGGACAGGTCGGGGGCGATCTTCACCAGCACCGGTGTGGTGGTCTGGGCGCGGACCGCCGCCAGGATGGGTCGTAGCGACTCCACCGCCTGCAGATCGCGCAGGCCGGGAGTGTTGGGTGAGCTGACGTTGACCACCAGGAATGCGGCCAGGGGACCGACGAGGCGGGCGCTCTGGACGTAGTCGTCGACCGCCTCTTCGGGAGGCGTCGTCTTCGTCTTGCCGATGTTGGCCCCGATGGGCACCTCGGACGCCCCGCGGCTCAATTTCAGGGCCAGCTCACCCGCGCCGTGGTTGTTGAATCCCATCCGGTTGAGCAGGGCCCGGTCCTCCGGCAGGCGGAACATTCGAGGCTGCGGGTTGCCGGGTTGCGCGCGCGCCGTGACGGTGCCGACCTCCGCGTAGCCGAAACCCAGTGCCCCCCAAGTCTTCAGGCCAGAACCGTCCTTGTCGAAGCCCGCGGCGAGACCGACGGGACCGGGGAATCTGACGCCGAAGACCGTGCTCTCCAGCACCGGATCTCGCGGTGCCAGCCACCTGGCCAGGCCGCGGCGCGGCAACCCCAGCGCCGTGATCAGCCGCAGCAAGGCGAAGACGACGGTGTGAATTCGTTCCGGCGGAACGAGGAACAGGACTCGCCGCAGGGCGCGGTAGATCACGAGCTCGGCTGACCGTCGGTGCTCGCCCACGCGGCGGACTTCCTGCGCCGCAACAGAACCCGCCGACTACCGTCGGTGTAGAGGCGCACGCGCGTCAGTTCCCAACCGCGGTACTCCGCCTCGATCGACAGTCGGATCGACGCTGATACCCGCGTCACGTCGGGTGGCAGCCGCAGCGGCACCCACTCGTACTCGTCGGACAGGTCGGCCTCCCAGGCCGCGGGCATGCGTCCGCGCTGGTGTGAGTTCACGACGCCGCCCGCGGGATCACTTGCACGCCCGCACCGGAACCGGACACCACGAAGAGCGTGCCGGTCGTGTCGTCGAACGCTAGGGAGTTGGGCTGCTGCACGGTTCGATGACGCACCTTCTCGACGGGGATTCCGGTGCTCAGATCGTAACCAACGACGCTGTTGGTCGCCGTTTCCGAAATCCAGGCGAGCGTCGACGATCCGGCGAGCCCGTACGGCGCCCCCTTCACCGGATACTGCTGCCGCAGCATCAGCGGGTTCGTGCCGAACACCAGAAGGGCCTGCCCGCGGGTGTCGGCCACCAGAAGGCGGCCGAGTGGATCGGCGACCATCGTGGTGGCGCCCTCACCCGCCCGCAGCGCGTGTTGCTGCTCGGTGCCCGACGGATCGATCGTGGTGACGGACGTCTGACCGCGATCCAGGACGGCGACTGTGTCGCCCTGCGCGACGAGGGCGTCCACGCGGGCGAAGGTCTGCAGGCGCGCCTGGACTGCGGTGTCGGAACTGAGCGTGTACACCGCGCCGACGGCGCTGCCGAGGACCACCTTGCCATCGGCCCGTCGGGTGATCGCGGTGAAGTCGGTGTCGCGTTCCCCGTCGACGTCGAATCGCCTCGCCGGGCCGTCGGAGGCGAGGTTCACGGAGAAATAACCGCCCTTCGTCGCCGCGTACACCGTTCCCGTGCCGTCGCCGACGATCGCGGTCGCCGGGGTCGGCAGCGGCACGGTCCGGGACGGGCCGCTCACCGGGAAGGTCACCAGCGCGGAACCACCGGCGCCCTGTCTGCTCAGCACCACCAGTGACGTCGTCGACGCATCGAATGCGGCGGCCTCGCCGTCGCCGTCGAGCGGCCGAACCGCACCCTCCGGCGCCTGTGTCACCGCAGGTGAGACAGCTGCGGCAGCGGGTGCGATGGTCGGTGGGGGACTGTCCGCGGGGTTGGACGAACACGACAGGCAGACGACCATCGTCACGACCGAGAGAAGGCTGTGAGCCAGGCGACGCTTCGGTATATCGGGCGGTGGCAAAGGGTAACCCTCGGTTGTGCGAATCGGACGACGATCGAATGGTCAGTTTAGGCACGTCTGGGCACCACCCCGGCGGTATGGTTCGCCCATGACCCTTGCGGCGGGTAGCGACCTGTCCGGCAACGTGTTTGCCATCGAAGACCTGTCGACGGGCATGCACGCCAGCGGGTTCGGCCGGGTGGGCGACGGCCGTAGTTTCTCGTTCCGCGTCGAGAAGCAAACGCTCTTCGTCGAGGTGTACCGGCCACGGTTGGCGGGGCCGGTGCCACAGACCGAGGACGTGGTGGCCACCGAGACCCGCAGCCTTGCTCACGTCGACGTGAGCGACGAGCGCAGCCTGGCGGCCGCCGTTCGCGACGCCGTCAACGACGCCCATCCGGTGCCGCGCTCGACGCGCTGATAGTTGGACCGCGGTACGGTCTTCTTCCGTGATGGACATGTCGTGGCTGCAGGTGGTCGTGTTGTCGGTGGTCCAGGGCCTGACGGAATTCCTTCCGGTGTCCTCTTCCGGGCACCTCGCGATCGTGTCCCAGCTCTTCTTCGCCGACGACGCAGGAGCGTCGTTCACCGCCGTCAGCCAGCTCGGCACCGAGCTGGCCGTGCTGATCTACTTTGCCCGCGACATCGGCCGCATCCTGGTGGCGTGGTTTGGCGGGCTGCGCGATTCCTCGCGGCGCACCCCCGACTACTGGCTGGGCTGGTGGGTGATCATCGGCACCATCCCCATTGGCGCAGCCGGGCTCATCTTCAAGCACTACATCCGCGACGACGTGCGCAATCTCTGGATCATCGCCACCGCCCTGATCGTGTTCTCCGCCGTGATCGCCGCCGCCGAGTACTTCGGCAAGCAGACCCGTCCCATCGAACGGTTCACCTGGAAGGACAGCATCGTCATCGGCGTATCTCAGTGCCTCGCCCTGATTCCGGGGGTGTCGAGGTCGGGCGCCACCATCAGCGCGGGGTTGTTCATGGGCCAGGAACGCGAAGCCGCCGCGCGGTTCGGCTTCCTGCTCGCCATCCCCGCCGTGCTCGCGTCCGGGCTGTATTCGCTACCCGATGCGTTCCACCCCGACGGCAGGGGCATGAGCGCCTCCGGCCCGCAGCTGGCCGTGTCCGTCGCGATCGCGTTCGTCGTCGGCCTCGCCGCCGTGTCGTGGTTCCTGAAATTCCTGGTGCGCCATGGCATGTACTGGTTCGTCGGGTACCGCGTGATCCTGGGCGTCACGCTGTTGATCCTGCTCGGCACCGGCACCGTGGCAGCTCAGTGAGCCGGGCCACCCGATGACCGTCATCCTCCTGCGCCACGGCCGCTCCACGTCGAACACCGCCCACACTCTCGCGGGCCGATCCGAGGGTGTCGACCTCGACGACAAGGGACGCGAACAGGCCCAGTCGGTCATCGCCCGCATCGGCGAGCTACCGGTGAAGGCGATCGTGCGGTCACCGCTGCTGCGCTGTGAGCGAACAGTGGCGCCGCTGTCGGAAGCCCTGGGACTGGAGCCCGTGGTGGACGAGCGGCTCTCGGAGGTCGACTACGGCGCCTGGACCGGACGCAAGATCGGCGACCTCGTGAAGGAACCGTTGTGGGCGGTCGTGCAACAGCAGCCCAGCGCCGCCGTGTTCCCGGACGGCGAGGGGCTGGCTCACGTTCAAGCCCGGGCCGTGGCCGCCGTTCGAGATCATGATCGCACCCTCGCCGAGCAGCACGAAGGCGATGTTCTGTGGGTCGCCTGTACGCACGGAGACGTCATCAAGTCGATCATCGCCGATGCCCTCGGAACCCACCTCGACAGCTTCCAGCGAATCACCGCCGACCCCGCCTCCATGAGCGTCATCCGCTACACGTCGGTGCGGCCGTTCGTGCTTCACGTCAACCACACCGGAGCCGCCCTGACTGCCGCGCTGCTGGCGAAGCCCGAGCCCT
Organism: Mycolicibacterium sp.; assembly: GCF_016462545.1. GTDB lineage: Bacteria > Actinomycetota > Actinomycetes > Mycobacteriales > Mycobacteriaceae > Mycobacterium. The sequence goes on from NZ_JAEMTA010000087.1 coordinate 6,303, forward strand.
CGGGTGACGCGGTGGTCGGCGGCTCGACCGACTGACGCCCACCGATCAGGCCGCCCGCGCTGCGGCTCGAATTACGACTGTGGTGCCCATACCGGTATTTTGGAATCGCCATGACTCGTTCGATTCACGTCTTCCGCTCACCCGACCGCTTCGTGGCCGGGACGGTCGGGCAACCTGGCGACCGCACGTTCTATCTTCAGGCCGTTCACGACGAGCGGGTCGTGTCGGTGGTCCTCGAGAAGCAACAGGTGGCGGTCCTCGCCGAGCGAATCTCGGCGCTTCTGCTCGAGATCAACCGCCGCTTCGGGACGCCGGTGCCGCCCGAGACCGATCAGGTCGAAGATCTCAGCCCGCTGATCACTCCCGTCGACGCCGAATTCCGTGTCGGCACGATGGGTCTGGGCTGGGATTCCGAGGCGGAGACGGTCGTCGTGGAGTTACTCGCGGTGTCCGATACCGAGTTCGACGCGTCGGTCGTGCTCGACGATGCGGAGGACGGACCCGACGCCGTGCGGGTGTTCCTGAGCCCGGAGTCGGCCCGCGAGTTCGCCGCCCGCTCCCATCGGGTCATCTCCGCGGGACGGCCGCCGTGCCCGCTCTGCGACGAACCCCTGGATCCCGCAGGACACATCTGCGTGCGCACCAACGGCTACCGACGAGGCGCCCTGGCCGGATCCGACGATGACGCCGACAGCTGATCAGGACGTCATACGGGACGGCCAGCTGACCGTCCTCGGGCGCATCCGCTCCGCCAGCAACGCGACATTCCTCTGCGAGGCCGTGCTGGACGACCGTCAGGCCCACTGCGTCTACAAGCCGGTCGCCGGCGAGGCGCCGCTGTGGGACTTTCCCGACGGCACGCTGGCGGGCCGAGAGGTGTCGGCCTACCTGGTCTCCGCGGCGCTGGGGTGGAACGTCGTGCCCTACACCGTCGTTCGCGACGGCCCCGCGGGCCGGGGGATGGTTCAGAAATGGGTCGATCAGCCCGGTGACGCCCTCGCCGACGACGATGCCGAGGAATCGCCCGACACCGGACCCGATCTGGTCGACCTGCTCCCGAAGGGCGCCATACCGCCCGGGTACCTGCCGATCCTGCAGGCCTACGACTACGCGGGCGACGAAGTGACCCTCGTCCACGCCGATGATCAGCGCCTGCGCCGGATGGCCGTCTTCGACGTCCTCATCAACAACGCCGATCGCAAGGGCGGCCACATCCTGGCCGGAGTGGACGGCGAGGTGTACGGCGTCGACCACGGTGTGAGCTTGCACACGGAGAACAAGTTGCGCACCGTGCTGTGGGGTTGGGCCGGCAAGCCGGTCGACGACGATGCGCTGCGCGACGTGGCGGGTCTGCGGGATGCACTTCTCGGAGATCTCGACGAGGTCCTGCGGCCCCACATCACCAACCGGGAGATCGACGCGCTCTACGCCAGAGCCGTTGCTCTGCTGGAGAATCCGCTGATGCCGTCACCGGATCGGCGCAGGCCCATTCCATGGCCCGCCTTCTGAGTTTCATCCGAGGCCGTCAGCCTGAGCGCTCTGGTGTTCTACGCTCATCGTCATGACTGATCACGACCACGCAGCTGCCCGCAGGGAGATCGCCGACGCCCTTCAGAAGGCGCTCGACCGCCGCCACGAGGTGCTCGACGTGATCGTCGAGGCCGATGACCGGGTGGCCGCCGTCGAGTCCATCTCGAACCTGCTCGAGACGTCGCACCTCGGCGGCGAAGCGGTGATGACCATCTCCTTCGACCAGCTCACCAAGGATTCGCGCCGCAAGATCGCCGCGGAGCTCGAGGATCTGAACAAGCAGCTCACCTTCACGCTCGGGGAGCGACCCGCCAGCTCCGGGGACAGTCTCGTGCTGCGCTCGTTCTCCTCCGACGCCGACCGGGATCTCTTCGCCGCCCGCACCGCCGACGTCGGCGCCAAGGGGGACGGCTCCGGCGCACCGGCGGGCAACCTCGACGACGAGATCAGCGCCGCACTCGGACGGGTGTCGAACGAGGAGGCGGTGTGGTTCGTCGCCGAGGAAGGATCCGACAAGGTCGGCATGGTCTTCGGCGAGCTCGTCGGGGGTGAGGTCAACGTGCGCGTGTGGATCCATCCGGAACACCGTCACCGCGGTTTCGGCACCGCCGCCCTGCGCCGGTGCCGCTCGGAGATGGCGGCGTACTTCCCGGCAGTGCCGATGGTCGTGCGCGCGCCCGGCGCCACGCCCAAGTAGAACCCGATTAGCAGCGATGCGGCGATCGCCGCGGAGGTGGCTGCGGAAGCCGGTGAGATGCTGGTCGCTCTGCGCGCAGAGATGGGCTTCAGCGACTACTACGACCTCGGCGACGCCGGGGACAGACGCGCCAACACGCTGATCCTGCGGCGACTGCGCGAGCAGCGGCCCGACGATGCCGTGTTATCCGAGGAGGCGGCCGACGACCTCTCGAGGCTTCGCGCCGACCGGGTATGGATCGTCGATCCGGTCGACGGCACCAGGGAGTTCTCGACGCCTGGCCGCACCGACTGGGCCGTGCACATCGCGCTGTGGCAGCGCTCGGCAGGGCCGGCGGGCGCGATCACCGACGCCGTGGTCGGGCTGCCCGCCCTGGACGAGGTGTACCGCAGCGACACGATCACCCCGCCGCCGGCTCGCGAACCGGGACCCATCCGCATCGCCACGAGCCGCAACCGGCCACCGACGGTGCTGTGGTGGCTGCGCGACATGCTCGACGTCGAGTTGATCGGCATCGGTTCGGCGGGAGCCAAGGCGATGGCCGTGGTCCGTGGGGACGTCGACGCCTACGTCCATGCCGGCGGGCAGTTCGAATGGGATTCGGCGGCCCCTGCCGGGGTGGTGATGGCGGCGGGACTGCATGCCTCGAGATTGGACGGCTCGGCGCTGCGCTACAACCGCCCCGACCCGTACCTGCCCGACTTCGTGATGTGCAGGCCCGAGCTGGCCGACACGCTGCTCGACGCGATCCGGTCGGTCTTCTAGGGGCTCGCGGGAATGGATCGGCGCCGCCCGTTGTCGCTTCTTCACGAGTAACGACCGTCGGAGGCCGAACTGAACGCACACCTTAGAGTCGACGCCATGCAATCGTGGCCGGCGCCCAACGTTCCGGAGCTACCCGGTCGGGGACCGCAGCTGCGTCTGTACGACAGCGCCGACCGTCAGGTCCGCCCGGTCTCCGCAGGTGAGACCGCGTCCATGTACGTCTGCGGCATCACCCCGTACGACGCGACCCACCTCGGGCACGCGGCGACCTACCTGACGTTCGATCTGGTCTACCGGTACTGGCTGGATTCCGGTGCGGCCGTGCAGTACGTGCAGAACATCACCGACGTGGACGATCCGCTGTTCGAGCGGGCCGAGCGCGACGGCATCGACTGGCGCGATCTCGGCGCCAGGGAGATCCAGTTGTTCCGCGAGGACATGGCCGCTCTGCGGGTGCTGCCGCCGCACGACTACGTCGCGGCCACCGACGCGATCACCGAGGTGATCGAACTGGTCGAGAAACTGCTGGCGTCGGGAGCGGCCTACGTGGTGGAGGACGCCGAATACCCGGACGTGTACTTCCGGGCCGACGCGACCGTGCAGTTCGGCTACGAGTCGGGGTACGACCGCGACACCATGCTGCGACTGTTCGGCGAGCGTGGCGGCGACCCCGAGCGGGCGGGCAAGGGCGATCCGCTGGATGCGCTGCTGTGGCGCGCCGAGCGGCCGGGGGAGCCCAGCTGGCCGTCGCCGTTCGGTCCCGGTCGACCGGGGTGGCACATCGAGTGCGCCGCCATCGCGCTGGACCGCATCGGCACCGGCCTCGACGTCCAGGGCGGCGGCAGTGACCTGATCTTCCCGCACCACGAGTTCTCCGCCGCGCATGCCGAATCGGCAACGGGCGAGCGGCGATTCGCTCGGCACTACGTGCACGCGGGGATGATCGCTCTCGACGGCCACAAGATGAGCAAGAGCCGCGGCAACCTCGTGTTGGTCTCGCGGCTGCGTGCCGACGGGGTCGAGCCGTCCGCGATCCGGCTCGGTCTGTTGGCCGGGCACTACCGGTCCGATCGGTCGTGGACCGACGAGGTGCTGGCCGAGGCGCAGGCCCGGCTGGTGCGGTGGCGGGCGGCGACGTCCCTGCCTGCGGGTCCCGCTGCCGACGATGTCGTCGCACGCGTCCGCCAGTACCTCGCCGACGATCTCGACACGCCCAAAGCCCTTGCTGCACTTGATGGTTGGGCCACCGATGCGTTGAAGTACGGCGGTCACGACGACGAAGCGCCCGGTCGGGTCGCCACGGTCGTAGATGCGCTGCTGGGAATCGAGCTCTAGGCCTGGAGTAGCTTTCCGCCATGGGAACGGTGAGCGGAAAGGTCGTATTCGTCACGGGCGGCGGCGCCGGGGTGGGGGCCGAGGTGGCCCGGCAGCTTCACGCCAAGGGTGCGCGGCTGGTGCTGACCGACGTCGACGGTGATGCTCTCGCCGCCGTGTCGAAGGCGCTCGGAGATGACCGCGTCCTGACCGTGGTCGCCGACGTGCGCGACCTGGCCGCGATGCAGGCCGCTGCGGACCTGGGCGTGCAGCGGTTCGGCGGCATCGACGTCGTCGTCGCCAACGCGGGCATCGCCAGCTACGGCTCCGTTCTGCAGGTGGATCCCGAGGCGTTCCAGAGGCTGCTGGACATCAACGTCCTCGGCGTGTTCCACACGGTGCGAGCCGCCCTACCCTCGATCATCGAGCGTCGCGGCTACGTCCTGATCGTGTCATCGTTGGCCGCCTTCACCGCCGCCCCTGGCTTGGCGCCGTACAACGCCAGCAAGGCCGCCGTCGAGCAGTTCGCCAACGCGCTGCGGCTCGAGCTCGCTCACCGGGGCGTCGACGTCGGCTCGGCGCACATGTCGTGGATCGACACGGCGATGGTGCGCGATTCCAAGACTGATCTGTCGACGTTCACGGAGATGCTGTCCAGGCTGCCCTACCCGCTCAGCCGCACGACGTCGGTGCAGAAGTGCGGCGCATCCTTCGTCGAGGGAATCGAGGGCCGCCGAACGCGGGTCTACTGTCCGCGCTGGGTGGGTGCGCTGCGCTGGCTACGTCCGGTGATGTCCACCCGCCTCGGCGAGGCGCCGGTCAAGCGATTCGTGCCCGACCTGCTGCCGCGGATGGACGCCGAAGTGGCCGCGTTGGGACGCTCCACCAGCGCGCACGTCGAGGCGTTCGACCCACCCGACCCACGGTGACACCCCGCTGACCGCAGATTCGGGATACGTCGAACTCCCGGTGGTTTGATATTTGACGTGAACAGCGAATTTCCCCGCCGGGTGTTGACCGTGGGACTCGTCGCCGCGCTCGTCGTCGCCTTGGCAGCCTGCGCGAAGCGAGACAAGCCGGAGGCCATCGGATCCGCGCCGCCGCCTCCGCCGGCGTCGGTCATCACCCCCGACCAGGCGAGGGCCATCGCCAAGGAGGCGTACGTCTACGGCTTCCCGATGGTCGACGACTATCGCGTCCTGTACTCCTACTTCGTCGACAAGGACGACCCCGAATACAAGGGCGCCTGGAACGAAGTCCACAGCACGGCAAGGGTCTTCACGCCCGCCGACACCACGATTCAGACACCGAACTCGGACACCCCGTACTCCGTGCTCGGCGCCGATCTGCGCACGGAACCGCTGGTGCTGACCGTGCCGCCCGTGGACCAGGACCGGTATTACTCGTTGCAGTTCGTCGATCTCTACACCTCCAACTTCGCCTACGTGGGCAGCCGCACGACCGGCAACAGCGGCGGGAAATACCTTCTCGCGGGACCGAATTGGAAGGGTGACAAGCCCGAAGGCATCAACGAGGTGATCCGTTCGGACACCGATCTGGCGCTGGTGTTGTACCGCACTCAACTCCTCGACCCAGCGGACATCGACAACGTCAAGAGAATCCAGGACGGCTACCGGGCGCAGCCGTTGTCGGTCTATCTCAAGCAACCGCTGCCACCACCCGCCCCGGCGATCGACTTCGTCCCTGCCCTCACCAGCGAACAGGAGCGCACGTCGCCGCAGTTCTTCGACATCCTGAACTTCGTCATGAAGTTCGCGCCCACCCTGCCGAGCGAACAGGACCTGCGAGCCCGGTTCGCCACCATCGGCATCGGTCCGGACGGATCCTTCGACGCCGAAAAGCTCTCACCCGAGATGCGCACCGCGATCCAGGACGGCATGGCCGACGCCTGGGGGGAGCTCGAGGCACTGAAGAAGGACAAGGTCGACACCGGTGAGGTCGGTTCCGCCCAATTCTTCGGTACCGCAGCCGATCTGAAGGGCAACTACCTCTATCGAATGGCCGGTGCCGTGTTCGGCATCTACGGCAACACCGCCGCAGAGGCGTTGTACCCGAGCTTCTCCACGGACTCGGCCGGCGCCCCACTGACAGGTGCCGCCAACTACACGTATCGCTTTGCTCCAGGCCAGTTGCCGCCGGTCAACGCGTTCTGGTCACTGACCATGTACGAATTGCCGAAGAGCCTGCTGGTGGCCAACCCCATCAACCGCTACCTGATCAACTCTCCGATGGTTCCTCAGCTGGTCCCCGACGCCGACGGGGGGTACACGCTCTACGTCCAGCGCGAATCGCCCGGTCCCGAGCGCGAACCGAACTGGTTACCTGCCCCCGAGGGGCCGTTCACGTTGGTGCTGCGGCTGTACTGGCCCAAGCCGGATGCGCTGGACGGGCAGTGGCAGGCGCCGAAACCGGAGAAGGTACCTGCTTGACGACCGTTGCAGCGTGGGCGCGGCCTGCCCGATTTTTTGCTGACGTTGGCGTACCGTAACCAGTCGATGACACGTCTTCGCACCGACGCCGAGCTGATCCGGGAACTCGAACCGGTGGTCGAGGCGGGCGTGAACCAGCACTTCGCGAACACCAAGAACTGGTCCCCGCACGACTACGTGCCATGGTCGGACGGCTCCAACTACTCGTCTCTCGGCGGACGGGACTGGTGTCTCGAACAGTCGCCGCTGTCGGAGTTGGCCCGCATCTCGATGGTGACCAACCTTCTGACCGAGGACAACCTGCCGTCCTACCACCGGGCCGTCGCCGGCTACTTCACCCTCGACGATGCCTGGGGCACCTGGGTGAATCGGTGGACCGTCGAGGAGAACCGGCACGGCATCGCGCTTCGCGACTACCTGGTGGTGACCAGGGCCGTGGACCCCATGCAGCTGGAACAGGCCAGGATGGCGCAGGTCACCGCGGGGTTCAGCCCCGGTCAGCAAGGCCAGGGCGACATCGCGCCGGAGTCGTTCCTCGACGCCGCCGCCTACGTGACGTTCCAGGAGTTGGCCACCCGCGTCTCGCACCGCAATACGGGCATGGCGTGCGACGAACCCGTCGCGGACGCGTTGCTCAAGCGCATCGCGTTCGACGAGAACCTGCACATGATCTTCTACCGCGGGCTGACGGCGGCGGCGCTGGATCTGGCGCCCGACCGCGCGATGCACTCGATCTGTCGCATCCTGGTCAACTTCCAGATGCCCGGCTTCTCGATCCCCAACTTTCGCCGCAACGCCGTCAAGATGGCCGTCGGTGGCATCTACGACGCACGCCAACACCTCGACGAGGTGGTGCTGCCCGTGCTGCGCAAGTGGCGGATCTTCGACCGCAATGACTTCACCGCCGACGGCGAGCGCGAACGCGACACCCTGGCCGCCTTCCTCGAGCGACTGGAGGCCGAGGCAACCAAGTTCGACGACTCCAAGGCCCGCTACCTCGAACGTGCGGCGCGCAAGGCGCAGCGGGTCGAAACCACCTCGCTGGTCTAGCCCCTGAAGCCGGGACCGCGTCGGCGTAGATACCGCTCGAACTCCGCCGCCAGGGCATCGCCGTCGATCTTGCCGAGGGCCTCGGTCATGTCGACCTCGGCGTCCCCGCGTTCCTCCAGCGACGTGACGTATTCGGCGATCTCGTCGTCCTCGGCCGTCATCTCGCTGACGGCCTGTTCCCACTCCTCGGCCGCGATCGGGAGATCGGCCAGCGGGACCTCGATGTCCAGGACGTCCTCGACGCGCCGCAACAACGCCACCGTCGCCTTCGGATTGGGCGGCTGGGAGACGTAGTGCGGGACCGCCGCCCAGAACGTCACCGCGGGGATGCCCGCCGCCACGCACGCGTCCTGGAAGACTCCCGCAATGCCGGTGGGGCCCTCGTACCGGGTCTCTTCGAGGCCGAAGTACTTCGCCGATTCGGGGGAGTAGGCCGCCCCCGACACCGGTACCGGCCGGGTGTGCGGCGTGTCGGCGAGCAGTGCACCGAGGATCACCACGGTGTCGACGTTGAGCTTCTCGGCGATGGTCAGCAACTCGGCACAGAACGTCCGCCATCGCATGTTGGGTTCGACACCGTGCATGAGGACGATGTCACGGTCGCTGCCGGGCGGACGGCAGTGGGAGATGCGCATCGAGGGCCACACCAGCTCGCGCGTCACGCCGTCGATCTGACGGATCACCGGGCGATTCACCTGGTAGTCGTAATAGGCCTCGTCGTCGATCTCCACGATCGTCTCGGCCTCCCACATCACGTCGAGGTGCTCGAGCGCGTCGCTGGCCGCGTCACCGGCGTCGTTCCAGCCCTCGAAGGCCGCGACGATGATGGTGTCCTGCAGGTCGGGCAGGTCTGTCACCAGGCCAGCGTAAGCCCTGCCCGGCACCGGCGAGGGCCATCGCCTGGCGGGTCGGCGTCCGGCTTCGTTTGGGAAGACCGACTACCCTGGGCGCGTGACTGCTGCACACCACACCGAGTACGACACCGACCCGCCGAACCCGCCGTCGCAGCGCGTCATGGCGGTCGGTGGCGCTGCCGCAGTGGACACGAAATACGTTCGCCTGCAATCTGGTTGATCGAGTGACCACCACATTGCCGACGAGATCCGCGACCGGCTGCTCGATGGCACCGCGATCGGGACACGGGTCGGGGTCAAGCTGGGCGTCCAGACGTCGATGGAGTGACGACGTAGACTTTGCTGGTCGAGAGGCGTTGCAACGGACATCCACGGGGGGCCAGGGCCCCTCCGCGGTGTCCGCCACGCTCGGCAGAGTCAAGGACGCCTTCCGTTATGGAAGGAGTATTCGTGAACGCCGCTGAGTCGACCATCGCCGCGCCGACGAACCTGGAGCCGAACATTCGGCCCGACTGCACCGACGAACTGACGGCCGCGCTGCGCCAGCGGATCATGGTGATCGACGGCGCGATGGGCACGGCGATCCAGCGCGACCGGCCGGACGAGGCGGGCTACCGCGGCGACCGGTTCACGGAGTGGCCCACCGCTCTGCAGGGCAACAACGACCTGCTCACCCTGACGCAACCGCAGATCATCGAGGGCATTCATCGCGAGTACCTCGAGGCGGGCGCCGACATCCTGGAGACCAACACGTTCAACGCGAACGCGGTCTCGCTGTCGGACTACGACATGGCGGACCTGAGCTATGAGCTGAACTACGCAGGCGCCGCCCTGGCGCGCAAGGCCGCCGACGAGTTCAGCACCCCGGAGAAGCCCCGCTACGTCGCCGGCGCACTGGGGCCGACGACACGGACCGCATCGATCTCGCCGGACGTCAACGATCCTGGCGCCCGCAACGTCTCCTACGACCAACTGGTCGCCGCCTATCTCGAAGCCGCCAACGGCCTCGTCGACGGTGGTTCCGACCTCCTCATCGTCGAGACGATCTTCGACTCGCTGAACTCCAAGGCGGCGGTGTTCGCCATCGAGACGCTGTTCGAGGAGCGCGGCCGCCGCTGGCCGTTGATCATCTCGGGCACCATCACCGACGCATCCGGCCGGACGCTGTCCGGTCAGGTCACCGAAGCGTTCTGGAACGCGATCCGGCACGCGAAGCCCCTCGCGGTCGGCCTCAACTGCGCGCTGGGCGCGCCGGAGATGAGGCCATACATCGCCGAGGTGGCGCGGATCGCCGACACCTTCGTCTCCTGCTACCCGAACGCAGGCCTGCCCAACGCCTTCGGCGAGTACGACGAATCGCCGGAACGTCAGGCCGGCTACATCGCCGAGTTCGCCGAGGCCGGCCTGGTCAACCTGGTCGGTGGCTGCTGCGGAACCACGCCTGCGCACATCGCCGAGATCGCCAAGGTCGTCGAGGGCGTGCCGCAGCGCGAGCTGCCGGAGATCCCGGTGGCCACGCGCCTCTCGGGCCTCGAGCCGCTCAACATCACCGACGACTCCCTGTTCGTGAACATCGGTGAGCGCACCAACATCACCGGCTCCGCCCGGTTCCGCAACCTGATCAAGGCCGAGGACTACGACACTGCCCTGTCGGTCGCCCTGCAGCAGGTGGAGGTCGGTGCGCAGGTCATCGACATCAACATGGACGAGGGCATGATCGACGGCGTCGCCGCGATGGACCGGTTTACCAAGCTGATCGCGGCCGAGCCGGACATCAGCCGCGTCCCGGTGATGATCGACTCCTCCAAGTGGGAGGTCATCGAGGCGGGCCTGAAGAACGTGCAGGGCAAGCCGATCGTCAACTCGATCTCCATGAAGGAGGGCGAGGAGAAGTTCGTCCGCGAGGCGCGACTGTGCCGCAAGTACGGAGCCGCCGTCGTCGTGATGGCCTTCGACGAGCAGGGCCAGGCCGACAACCTGGAGCGCCGCAAGGAGATCTGCGGGCGCGCCTACCGGATCCTCACCGAAGAGGTCGGCTTCCCGGCCGAGGACATCATCTTCGACCCGAACTGCTTCGCGCTGGCGACCGGCATCGAGGAGCATGCGACCTACGGGATCGACTTCATCGAGGCGTGCGCCTGGATCAAGGAGAACCTGCCGGGGGTGCACATCTCCGGCGGCATCTCGAACGTGTCGTTCTCGTTTCGCGGCAACAACCCCGTCCGCGAGGCGATCCACGCGGTGTTCCTGTTCCACGCCATCAAGGCCGGCTTGGACATGGGCATCGTCAACGCCGGGGCGCTGGTGCCGTATGACTCGATCGACCCCGAACTGCGGGATCGCATCGAGGACGTCGTGCTGAACCGTCGCGAGGACGCCGCCGAACGGCTCCTCGAGATCGCGGAGCGGTTCAACAGCTCCGAGAAGGCCGACGATCCAGTTGCCGCGGAGTGGCGCAGTCTCCCGGTCCGCGAACGAATCACCCACGCCCTGGTCAAGGGCATCGACGCCAACGTCGACGCCGACACCGAGGAATTGCGGGCCGAGATCGAGGGCGCCGGTGGACGCCCCATCGAGGTGATCGAGGGCCCGTTGATGGACGGCATGAACGTCGTCGGCGACCTGTTCGGCGCGGGCAAGATGTTCCTGCCCCAGGTCGTGAAGTCGGCCAGGGTGATGAAGAAGGCCGTCGCCTACCTGCTGCCGTTCATCGAGGCCGAGAAGGTGACCTCTGGTGCGGCCGCCAAGAAGGACACCAACGGCACGATCATCATGGCGACCGTCAAGGGCGACGTCCACGACATCGGCAAGAACATCGTCGGGGTCGTCCTGCAGTGCAACAACTACGAGGTCATCGACCTCGGGGTGATGGTGCCCGCCCAGAAGATCCTGGACGCGGCAAAGGAGCACGACGCCGACATCATCGGGCTGTCCGGCCTGATCACCCCGTCCCTGGATGAGATGGTCAACTTCGCCGTCGAGATGGAGCGCCAGGGGCTGCAGATCCCGCTGCTGATCGGTGGTGCGACGACCTCGCGCGCCCACACGGCGGTGAAGGTGGCGCCGCGCCGCACGGGTCCGGTGGTCTGGGTCAAGGACGCGTCCCGCTCAGTGCCGGTCGCCGCTGCACTTCTCGACGACAAGCAGCGTCCAGCCCTGCTGGAAGCCACCGAGAAGGACTACGCATCCCTACGCGAACGGCACGCCCAGAAGAGCGAGCGCAAGATGCTGACGCTTGAGAAGGCCCGCGCGAACCGGACGCCGATCGAGTGGGACGGGTACACGCCGCCGGTGCCCGCGCAAGGACTGGGAGTACGAGAATTCCTCGACTACGACATCGCCGAATTGCGCGAGTACATCGACTGGCAGCCATTCTTCAACGCCTGGGAGATGAAGGGCAGATTCCCCGACATCCTCAACAACCCGGTGTCGGGTGAGACGGCACGCAAGCTGTACGACGACGCCCAGGAGATGCTCGACACCCTGATCAAGGAGAAGTGGCTGAC
>NZ_JAEMTA010000088.1 GCF_016462545.1 Mycolicibacterium sp.
CCCGCCGTCACCAGCAGCTACTACAAGAACGCCCGTGGTGACCTGCCCACGCTCTACGGATTCCGCATCTTCGACTACTGGCGATGGACCAACCGACCCGACCCGCTCGACTACCACCTGCGTGGATGATCGCTCGCAACTCGGAACGATCACACCCGGGTGATGGTCGAGCAGTTCTGCAAGCGAGTGGGCGACCGGGCCCCATCTGGACGCAGCTCGGCGTCGCCGCCCTGGGCGCTCCGGGCATGCGCGTCGACATCCGCGTCACCGCCTTGATCGGTCAGCTGGACTGAACGAGTGCCGGACTCTTTTCGCGAAAGCGCATGCGCAAGCGCTTGCGTGGCCCTTAGGCTCCTGATGGACACGCTGGGTGATCGGCGTCACATCGAGGACAAGGGAGTCCGCATGCTAAGAAAGCGCAACAAGGGCACGACCGCGGTCGGAGCGGTTCTCATGGCGGGCTCGCTGGTCCTTGGTATGACCGGCTGCGGCGGATCGAGTTCAGACAGCGTCAAGGTCGGACTCATCACCAAGACCGATTCGAACCCGTACTTCGTGAAACTGCGCGAGGCCGCGAAGGCGCAGGCCGACAAGGACGGCGCCCAGCTGATCTCCCTGGCGGGTGCGTTCGACGGCGACAACGAGGGCCAGGTCGCGGCCATCGAAAACATGGTTGGACAAGGTGTGAAGGGCATTCTGATCACCCCGAACTCCTCCACCGGGGTGCTCGACGCCATCAAGAAGGCGCGCGACGCCGGCGTCGTCGTCATCGCCCTCGACACCGCGACCGACCCCGAGGACGCCGTCGACGCCACCTTCGCCACCGACAACAAGGCCGCTGGCGTCAGCCAGGGCAAGTGGGTGAAGGCCGCGCTCGGCAACACCCCGCCCCAGGTCGTGATGCTCGACGGAACCCCAGGTGGAACCGTCGACACCTTCCGTCACGATGGATTCCTCGAGGGGTTCGGCATCGCGAACGACTCGCCGCAGATCGTCGGCCAGGAGAACACCAACGGCGACCAGACCAAGGCGCAGACCGCGATGGAGAACATTCTTCAGCGTGCCCCCGGCATCAACGCGCTCTACACCATCAACGAACCGGCGGCCGCGGGCGCCTACCAGGCGATTCAGTCCGCCAACCGCGCGGGCCAGATCACCATCGGATCCATCGATGGAAGCTGCACGGGCATCGCCGACGTAAAGGCCGGAAAGATCGGCGCCACGGTATTGCAGTTCCCGGCGAAGATGGCCGAGATGGGCGTGCAGGCCGTGGTCAAGTTCGCCAAGGATGGAACCAAGCCCAGCGGATTCAACGACACCGGCTCGCAGCTCGTCACGGACAAGCCCGTCGCCGGACTCGACTCGAAGGACACGGCCTGGGGCGAACAGAACTGCTGGGGCACAGCTAGCAAATGACCACCAGCGCTCCCGCCGCGTCACCGTCTACGGCAAAGCCATCGGTGTCGAGTCGATTCAACGCCAGCAGCATCCTGCGTGAACCGCTGCTCGGCCCCCTGGTGGCGCTCGTCATCGCGATCATCATCTTCAGTGCGGTCTCGGATTCGTTCCTCAATCCGCAGAACGTGTCGCTGATCCTGCAGCAGTCGGTGGTCGTCGGCATCCTCGCCGTCGGCCAGACGCTGATCATCCTCACCTCCGGCATCGATCTGTCGATCGGCGCGGTGGCCGTCTTCGGAACCATCGTCATGGCGCAGAGTGCGGGCGCAGGCGGTCCGGCCGTGGCGCTCGGGTCGACGCTCCTGGTGTGCGTCGTGTTCGGTGCGATCAACGGCGGGCTCGTCACGACCCTGCGACTGCCACCGTTCATCGTCACGCTGGGAACGTTCACGGCGATCCAGGCGGCCACCCGTCTGCTCGCGGGTTCCGAGACCTACCGCGTGGAGCCAGGGCCGCTGACCCTACTCGGCACGTCCTTTCGCATCGGGTCGTTCTCGACCACGTTCGGCGTGGTCGCGATGCTCCTGGTCTATCTGGTGATGTGGTATGCGTTGTCCCAAACATCCTGGGGCAAGCACATTTACGCGGTCGGCGGCAACCCGCAGGCGTCGAATCTGTCGGGTATCAAGTCCGGGCGGGTGTTGTTCTCCGTCTACCTCACCACCGGGGTGATCGCGGCCATCGCCGCGTGGGCCGCGCTCGGTCGGATCCCGAACGCCGACCCGAACGCGTATCAGAACGCCAATCTCGAGACGATCACCGCGGTGGTCATCGGCGGAACCAGCCTCTTCGGCGGGCGCGGAGGCGTCGGCGGAACGTTGGTCGGCACGCTGATCGTCGGCGTTCTCCGCAACGGACTCACCCAGGCCGGCGTCGACAGTCTCTACCAGAACATCGCGACCGGAATCCTGGTGATCGTCGCGGTGGCCGTGGACCAGTTCACCCGCAGGAGATCACAATGACGACCCAGGCGAGCGGCGTACCCGTTCTCGAAGCACGCGGACTCGTCAAGAAGTACGGCAACGTCACGGCGATCAACGGGGCCGACTTCGAGCTCCGCGCAGGCGAGGTTCTTGCGGTCATCGGTGACAACGGCGCCGGAAAGTCGAGCCTGATCAAGGCTTTGGCGGGTGCGGTGATTCCGGACTCCGGCGAGATCCTAATGAATGGCACGCCCATGTCCTTCAAGAACACCCGGGACGCCAGAGCGGCCGGAATCGAAACGGTGTACCAGGACCTCGCGGTGGTACCGGCTCTCGACATCGCGTCGAATCTGTACCTCGGACGTGAAGTGCGACGGAAAGGCATCGCGGGCAGCCTCTTCCGTCGACTGGACATGCCGAGAATGCGCCAGGAGGCGTCGCAACACCTCGCCGATCTCAAGATCGGCATCAAGTCCGTGAACCAGGCCGTGGAGACGCTATCCGGTGGGCAGCGCCAGGGTGTCGCGGTCGCGCGCGCCGCCGCGTTCGGGCGCGGCGTGATCATCATGGACGAGCCGACTGCCGCTCTCGGCGTGCGGGAGTCGGGACAGGTCATCGACTTGATCAAATCGATCCGTGACCGCGGCATCCCCGTGGTTCTCATCAGCCATGACATGCCGCACGTGTTCGAGGTGTCCGATCGGATCCACATCCACCGACTCGGCCAACGTGCCGGCGTCGTCGATCCGAAGCAGCGCTCCATGTCTGAGGTGGTCGCGCTCATGACCGGTGCAGAGGAGCCGAGCGATGAGGAACGCGCCGGGCTCTGAGGAGGCCCCGCTCGGAGTCTTCGTCGGGTTGGCAACCCTCGACGTGATTCATCGCATCGCACGGGCGCCTGCGGTGAACGAGAAGATCACGTCGAGTGCCCAATTCGTCGCTGCGGGCGGACCGGCCGCGAACGCTGCCGTCACCTTCGCCGGACTCGGCGGCGAGGCCATCCTGGTGACCGCTCTGGGCGACGATCCGGTCGCCGAGTTGATCCGCGCCGACCTCGCTGCCTACGGCGTCGGCGTCGTCGACGCCGCAGCGGGTAGAACGAGAGCGGTGGCCGTCTCCGCCGTGTCGGTCGTCGAGTCGACGGGTGACCGATCGGTCGTCTCGCTCGATGCGGTCACCTCCGACGCCTCGCCGCCCGAGGCCCTCGATGATCTGGTGGCGAACGCCGACGTGGTGCTCGTCGACGGACACCACCCCCTGATCGCCCGTGCCGCCGCAAGACTGGCGGCGGCACGCGACACCACGCTCGTCGTCGACGCCGGCCGCTGGAAACCCGTGATGAGCGACATCGTCCCGCACGCGACGGACATGTTGTGCTCCAACGACTTTCGCGTGCCAAACGCGAGCACCTCGGCATCGACGGCTGCGGCACTGGTCCGCAGCGGCGTTGACACCGTCGTCACCACGCACGGTGGCGACCCGGTCGAGTGGTGGTCGGGGGGCGAATCAGGGTCGGTGCCGGTGGAGCCCGTCGCGGTGGTCGATACGCTCGGCGCAGGCGACGCCTTCCACGGCGCCTACTCGTTCTTCTCGACTCGGAACGGCGGGGTCGTCGAACGCATCGATCGTTCCGCTCGCGTAGCGGCACTACGGTGTTCGGTGGTTGGTCCGCGGGCATGGCTGAGCGAACTCTCCACCGAGACTCGAAAGCGGGCACGGTGACCATCGAGCACGACGTGCAGGACGCCACCCTCGGCCAGCTGGTCGAGTGGGCGCGGGAGCTCGTCATCCCCGGCGAACGCCGCATTCTCGGCCTCACGGGAGCTCCGGGAGCCGGGAAGTCCACTGTCGCTGAGCGACTCGTCACCGCGCTGGGTCCGGACAACGCCGTACTCGTCCCCATGGACGGCTTTCATCTGGCCAACGAGGTCTTGATCGACCTGGGGCGCCTCGACCGCAAGGGTGCGCACGACACGTTCGACGACGGCGGATACGCACGGCTGATCGCCAACCTTCATTCCCAGCGGATGGATGATCCGGTCGTCTACGCGCCACGGTTCCATCGCGAGATCGAAGAGTCGATCGGCTCGTCCATCCCCGTGCCGCCCACCGTGCCGCTGGTCGTCACCGAGGGCAATTACCTTCTGCTGGAATCCGATGCGTGGCCGAGTGCGCGGTCGTGCATCGACGAGGTCTGGTTCTTGGCCCCCGACAGCGAGGTTCGTCACGAGAGGCTGCTGCGCCGCCACGAGGCGCACGGCAAGTCCCCGGAAGATGCCGCGTTCTGGGCCTTCGGGTCCGATGAGCGCAACGCCCAACTCATCGAGTCGACCGCAGGTCGCGCGGACCGGATCGTGCGTCTCCGGTGACCACGATGGGCGACGTTGCCCGTATCGCCGGAGTGTCAGCGTCCACGGTCTCGCACGTGCTCAACGGCACACGCAACGTCGACAAGGCCACGCGCCTACGCGTCGAAGCGGCCATCGAGCAGACCGGGTACCGGCGCAACGTCGTCGCACGGTCATTGGCGGCCGGGCGGACGCACACAGTCGGACTCTCCATCTCGGCATTGACCAATCCGTACTTCGCGAGCCTGGTGCACGCCGTGGAGCGGGCGCTGTCGGACGCCGGCTACGTGCTGATCGTCGGAGATTCGCACGACGACCTCGAATCGGAGAAACGCGTCACCGACTCGCTCTTGGACCGGCGCGTCGACGGGATGATCGTCGCGCCCGCGGCGGGCTCGGAGCGGGTCACCCTACCCAAGATCACCCGCGCGGGCACACCACTGGTCCTGATCGACCGTGGTGTCGACGTCGGCTGCGATCAGGTCGGCCCGGAGAACTTCTCGTCGGCCCGGACGCTGACCGAGCACCTGCTAGACCGCGATCACCGGCGGATCGCCGTCGTACGCGGCCTTGCCGGGATCTCCTCCACCACGGAGCGATTCGATGGTTGTGTCGCCGCACTCGCAGACCGGGGCATCGCGATCGACCCGGCTCTGGTGCTCGACGGCGACTCCAGCACGGATGTCGCGGAACGCGAAGTGCGCGCGCTGATGTCGGGCGTGAATCGGCCCACCGCGCTGGTATCCCTCAACAACTCGATGACGATCGGAGCGCTCAAAGCGCTTCGTGCGCTGGGCTTGTCGATTCCGGTCGACGTGGCATTCGTCTGCTACGACGACTTCGAATGGTCGGATCTCTTCGAACCCAAGCTCACCGCGGCGGCGCAGGACGTCGACACCATCGGCGCCATCGCCGTCGAACTGCTGCTGCGCCGCATCCGGGGATTCGACGACGCGCCACAACGGATACGGGTGCCGACGACGTTTCACCATCGCACGTCGTGTGGCTGTACCCAGCCCTAACCGAGAAGCCAACCGATAGGAACCCCCGATCATGCCGATGGCAACCCCCGATCAGTACGCGGCGATGCTCGATCGCGCCAAGGACGGCGGATTCGCCTATCCGGCCATCAACGTCACCAGTTCTCAGACACTCAACGCCGCCCTGCAAGGTTTCGCCGAAGCCGATAGTGACGGCATCATCCAGGTGTCGCTGGGAACGGCACTCTACCTGTCCGGCAACACCGTTCAGAGTCGCTTCGCGGGATCGAAGGCACTCGCGCTCTATGCCCACGAGGTCGCCTCGCACTACTCGGTCACCGTGGCCCTGCACACCGATCACTGTCCCGCCGAGAACCTCGATGATTGGGTTCGCCCGTTGATCGCCGACTCGATAGAGCGCCGCAGCCGCGGCCTCGACCCGCTGTACCAATCGCACATGTGGGACGGTTCCGCGGTCCCTCTCGACGAGAACCTCCGCATCGCAGCAGGATTGCTGGAGTCATCGGTGCAGGCGAATACGATCCTCGAGATCGAGGTCGGTGTGATCGGCGGTGAGGAGGACGGCGTGTCCCACGAGATCAACGAGCAGCTGTACTCCACCGTCGAGGATGCGCGCGCGACCATCGCGGCACTGGGCACGGGGGAGCGCGGTCGGTACCTGACTGCGCTGACCTTCGGCAACGTGCACGGGGTGTACCACCCGGATGCAGTTCATCTACGCCCGGAGATCCTCGAGGAGATCCAGACCGTCGTGGGCGCCGAAACCGGCAGGGCCAAACCGTTCGACCTCGTCTTCCACGGCGGATCGGGATCGAGCGCCGAAGACATCGCGTCGGCCGTCGCGAGCGGTGTCGTCAAGATGAACGTCGACACCGACACCCAGTACGCGTTCACCCGGTCCATCGCCGGCCACATGATCAGCCGGTACGACCAGGTGCTCAAGATCGACGGCGCCTACGGCAACAAGAAGGCCTACGACCCGAGATCATGGGGCAAGCCCGCCGAGAATGCCATGGCCGCAAGGGTCGTCGAGGCCGCTCAGATGCTGGGCTCAGCCGGACGGGCGATGCGATAGGCGGTTCCCTCACTGGTTCTGGTCGCGCAGCGAGCCCGTCCGCGGCGGGTTCGACTTGGCCAGGCACGTCACCGACCGATCGCCGATTGCCCAGGAGCCCGCGTCGGGGAAGCGAGCGGCCGTGGTCACCGCGGGATCTTTCGCGCCTGCGGCCGAGTATTCGGCGAGGTGCCCCTTGGCACAGCGATTCTTGACCTCCTGGATGGCGGCTCGTCCGGGAAAGTCTCCGTCGGGCAGCATGTACACCCCGAAGACCTCCGTGACGTGAGGCTGAGCGCAGTCGACGAGCCTGACGTCAGTTCCGGTCGTCGGCGCGCCGACGATGCAGTCGCCGACCTTGAAGTACGAGGCGACGGAGCGTCCCCGATTGTCCGGCGCTCCCGTGCCGGACGCCGCCGTGGTGGCGACCGGTGTCGAGCCACCCGAGGCGGTCTCGCGGCTCGCGCACCCCGTCACACCCCCGGCAACGATGGTCAAGACCGCTACCGCAACCCCAATCGACGATGTCACTCGCGCCCCTCCCCAGGTCTGCTCCAGCAAACGCTAATCGAGCGTAGGAGCGAACGCCAGTGAGCTCGTCGTGCGGCTACAGGTCGTTGATGCTGATGAGGCCGTCCTGCACGGCGCGGGCGACGAGAGCCGCCTTGGTGGGGGCTGGACGCCCGGCAGCGGCATATTTGGCGCGGACGCGCTGCAGATGGGTGCGAACAGTGGTCGGCTCGATGTGGAGCTGACGACCCACTAGTTCCTTGCTCTCGGTCTGAAACCAGGCGATCAGGACTTCGCGCTCCCGTTCGCCGAGACGCGGGCGCTCGCCGCGAACGTCCTGGCATATCGCACCGGCCATCTGAGGTCCGACGAACGGGGTGTCCGTCCACGCCGCGCGGATGGCATCCAGGAGGTGGCGCTGTCCCTCCGATTTGACCAGGTAGGTCAGGGCTCCGACGTCGAGGCACCGCAGGATGACCTCGCCCTGATCGATGTGGGAGTAGACGACGACCTTGTGCCCAGCCGCCACGATGCGTTCGAGTGCATCGAACGCGGGCTCGCGACTGCGCAGTTCGAGGTCCAGCACGACCACGCCCAGATCCGCACTCGGCGTCGGATGGTCGGTGAGGAACGCGTCGACGGAGTCGTAGCTGCCCGCCACGTCCACCGGCGGCGTCGCCTCGCTGCACCAGCTTCGGATGCCAGCGTGCACCACGTCATGGTCATCGATGATGCAGATCGACGGACGCTCCTGGCCGAGTGTCGCTGGCATGGCTTGATCTTGCCCCATCGAGACGCCGTCGCACCGTGATCCATGCGGTATCGCCGAGATCGACCACCTCGACATCGGCACCGAAGCGCGAACCACGTGTCGGACCGGCTGCCACGGCGTGGTCGCAGACCACGGACGCGATCAGCACCCCGTCCGCGACGAGGATCGTGACACGGGCCGTCGTCTCGGCGCCGGCGAGCGCATCCAGAAGTGGCGCGGCGATGTCTGCGGCCTCGGATTCGGACGTCGCCGGGAGCGTGCCCCGCACGTCGAGACTGACGTCGACACCCCGGTCGTCGGCGTCATCCACCCCTGAGCGCAGCTCGGCCATCAACGGATGATCGAACGTGGCCGACTGGCCGAAGAGCGCACGCAGGCGCAAGGATTCGGTCCTCGCGCGGCGCCGCATGACGTCGTCCACCGGCCGTCCGTCCCGTAGGGATTCCAGGATCGGCCGCACGTCGACGAGAAGCTTGGCGTAGCGGCGCCGGTACTCGATCTGTACCGCCGAGGCGATGCGATGCGCCGCCGCGAGTGCCGTCTGGGCGTTCAACTCGGCATGGGCCTCGGCCGCGGCGTCGGAGATCAACCCGCTGAACAGCAGCGCGCACAGTTGGACGGTCAGAATGCTCGCGGTCCCGAGCCCGAGATTGACCGCGATCTGCGCCGTCGGTTCTCGAAGGAACGTGAAGGCCCCGAGGATGATCCACGCCCCCAGGAGCTGCGCCGCGGCACGGCGTACCGGCTCCCTGAGGAGGAAGGGCAGGATGCACCACCCGATCGCCGCCTGGGACCATTGCGCTCCGCTCCCAAGCGATTCCGACGGCAACAACGCGGTCTGCGCCAGCGCGACGGCCAGTAGGGCGGCGGGTGCGATTCCCGGGTTGGCCCGCTTGCGGAGCGTGCGTGGAACGGCGACGAGGGTGAGCAGGATGGCGGCGCTGGCGAGCACGATCTGCGCTGCGGAGCCCGTGGTCCCGAAGGCCGCCGGCGTCATCGAGGCGAGACTGATCACCGCATACGCGCTGAGCGACAGTCCATATCCGGTGCGTGTTCGGTCGATGAGTCGGTCGGGATCGTGCACGCCGGGAGTCGTTGTGGTGGAGGACTGTTGGGACTCCAGCCACGTCACGGTGATCGTCGTTCCGTTGCCGGGCGATGAACTCACCGCGACGCCACCGCCGAGGGTGCGCATCCTCGCGGTCATCGACTGCGCCAACCCGTAGCCGAGACGTGATGCGGCGGTATCGAATCCCACGCCGTCGTCGGTGATGACGATGCGCTGAGGCGCGACGTCCAGCGTCACCGTCTCGGCGCGGGCGTGTCGGTCGACGTTGTTCAGCGCTTCTCGAGTGACCGCGATGAGACATCGACCGGTGTGGGCGTCGACCCAGAGGGTCTCGACGCCGGTGAACCGAGCCGCGGTGCGCAGGTGAACGACGAGATCGGCGAGGGCGCAGACGAGTTCGATGGGTTCCCGTGACTCCGGCAGGGGATCGGTCAAGACGTCGAGATCACGGCGGGCCTGGCGGGCCAGTCGGTCCGGGGAAATGGACGATCCCTGCCCTACGAGCAGCAAGGTCGACGCGACGGTGTCGTGCAGAACGCGCAACTGCTCGCGGTCGTACTCACGCACCGCACTGGTGACGCGCTGGGTGACCTCGGCACTCTGTCGTCTGGCCCGTGCATCGTCCACGGCCGAGGCGACCCTCAGCTCCGCAATGCGTATCCACGCGCAGGTGCCCCACTGCAATCCGAAGTAGTAGAGGTTGAAGACGTCCGAGACGCCCGACCATCCGAGCACCGACGCGGACCCGACTGCGTAGCTCGCCGCGATCACGAGCGTCGTGACGAAGCTCCATCGCACCGGCAGGGCAACGGCGAAGCTGATCACGGCCGTGCCGGCTACCGCCACCGGCGCGCTGTTGGTGAGGAAGAACCCCGGACCGTCGACGAGCCACGGAATCGCCAGACAGACGGCGATGACGAGCGACAGGTCGATGGCGGTGACCGCCGGCGAGAGCGAACGGGTGACCAGCCGATGGATGGCCCACGCGCCGAGTACACCGACCAGAAGCCGACCCGGAAGGCCCACGGTTGGTTGGTGATTGGCCAGCACCACGATGGCGACCAGAAGATTGGCCGTGTGGCGCATGATCACGCCGATGCGCGCGGCGCGCGAGGCGAGGTGGCGCTGCGAGGCGTCGGCCGTCACCATTCTCGAGATCATGCCCGATCCGATCTGGAGATGACGCGGTTCTGGCCTCGATCGGCACGCGCACGAGCAAAGTTGTAAGCCGTTCGTACGAAAGTTCTCGTTCGGTCTTCCACTGTGTGCTGCTGCGTATTTATCGTGGAATCACGCGTCGATGGGGCCCGGGGGGAGTCCACACATCGCGCGGAGCCGAAATGGCAGTGGGAATCGTCGGCGGTGCCGCAATGGGGGTGGGCACCGCCGGCGGCCGCGCCGGGCGCAAAGGAGCACGGTGTGTTCCGGACCCGGTGAACAGGGTGCATGTGATGTGAGGCGTATCGCCCCGGCACCGCTATGTCGTGAGCATGGGCATGGGGGAGGATGACGTCGAGTTCGCGCCCGCGGGCCGTTCGACGAGTGTCCGGGAGGTAGTCGATGTCAGCGCACGCCGATGACCCCGACGGCGGCGACGTGAAGCCATCCGACGGACCGCTGATCGTGCCAGGTGAGACCTGCTGGGATTCGGCACCTGCGGATCGTTATGCCCCGATCGTCGACGGCGCTGACTACCTGCGGCACGTCAAGGCCGCGATGCTGAATGCTCGGCATCGGATCGTCATCATCGGTTGGGACCTGGACTACCGGACGGAGTTCGAGCGCGGCGAGACGACGATGGAGGGGCCCAATCACCTCGGACCATTCCTGCACTGGATGCTGTGGAAGCGTCGTGACCTGAACGTGTACCTGCTGAAGTCCAATCTTCGCCTGCTCCCTGCGTTCGACGGTTTTTGGTTCGGTGTTGCTCCGGTGAGTCTGGTCAACCAATTGACCTCGGCGAGAATGCACTTCGCGGTCGACGGCGTGCGACCCACCGGTGCCGTGCACCACCAGAAGATCGTGGTCGTCGATGATGCGGTGGCCTTCTGCGGCGGTATCGATCTGACCATCGGCCGTTGGGACACCCGCGAGCATCTTCCCGTCGACGCCCGACGACAGGGCCCCGGCGACCCGTACGGCCCACGGCACGAGGTCGGCGCCGCGGTGGATGGAGCCGCTGCCCAGATCCTCGCGAAGCAGGCCCACGAACGGTGGCGGGCAGCGACCGGACACGCGCTGGCCAAGGATGTTCCGTTCGCCTCGCCGTGGCCCGAGGGGCTCACTCCGTCGCTGCGCAACGTCGTGGTGGGGGTGGCGCGCACGCTTCCGGCGTTGCCCCAGCGCAGTGAGGTCCGCGAGGTCGAGGCGCTCGATCTCGCCGCCATCGCCGCCGCACGCGACGTCATCTACATGGAGAATCAGTACTTCGCGTCGCGCTGCATCGCGGAGGCGATCGCGGAGCGGCTGCGCGAAGAGCACGGGCCCGAAGTGGTGATCATCCTGCCGCGCAGCTCGGAGAGTCGCCTGGAAGTCGAGTCGATGGACAGCGCTCGCCAACGCCTCGTGCGGTTGCTCCGGTCAGCCGACCTGCATGGCCGGTTGGGGGTCTACTGGCCAGCGGCCGGCGGTGGAGTGTCGGTCTACGTCCACTCGAAGGTCATCGTGGTCGACGGCCGGCTGCTGCGCATCGGGTCCTCGAACTTCAACAATCGATCTCTCGGCTTCGACAGTGAATGTGACATCGCGATCGAAGCGAATCCGGCGCTCGCGAACTGCGCAGAGGTGGAGCGCGAGATCCTCTTCACCCGAGACAGTCTGGTGGCCGAGCATCTCGGCGTCTCGGTGAAGGTCTTCCGCGACGAGGTCGAGCGCCGGGGCGCCTTCCGGCACGGCATCGAAGAGTTGCGTCGGGCCGGGCGCTCACTGCGAAAGTTGACCGACACCATGGTGTCTGCCGACGAAGGTCCGTTCGCGGAGAACGATCTGATGGATCCCCTGCACGTCCCGCAATCCATCGCACTGAGCACCTTGAAATTGGTCGAGGCAGTGGTGACGTGGCCGCTGCGCCAAACGCCATTCGGCGCGATCTACCAGAAGCTGCGCGGCCTCGCGCCGCCCTACTGACGCCGTAACTCGACCACCAGGGGCCGGTGATCGGAGATCGGCATGAGCGGCGTCTCCCAATGACGGACAGTCAACCCGGGGTCATTGGTGAGCACGTGATCCAGCTGGCGCCGCGGGTGATGAGCGGGAAACGTCGGCGCCACCGCAAGCGTCCGCAGGCCGGATGCCTTCTGCGCCGTGGCGGACGTGAGGTTCAGATCGCCGACGAGCAGGTGCGGTCCCGGTCGTCTCCGTAGCTCCGTGGCGATCCGGCGCAACTGGCGCCGATTCGAGCCTGGTACGAACGCGAGGTGCGTGTTGGCCACCGTCAGCGGACCTAGTGGTGTCTCGAATCGGGCCAGGATCGCGGCCCGAGGCTCCTCCTGCAACAGGATGACCCGACGTGCGGCCGCCAGATAGATCGGAAACCGGACCGGGATGTGCGGCAACCGCAGCACCTGCCAGCTGGTAACCGGGAACCGGGACAGCAGGGCGATTCCATACGCCGCCGAACCGGGTTGCTCGGCGCCCGTCGCAGCGGTCCATCTCGCCCCCGGCGTCCCCGAGATCGCCGGCACGAAACGGTGGGCGACGGCGCCCATCGCCTCGGCGGCCACGGCGGTCAAATCGATTCTGCCCGAACGCTCCTGATCGAGGTCGACCTCCTGCAGCGCCAGGATGTCGGGGTTCAGCCGTCGGATGCTGTCCCGCAGTCGCGCAGGATCGACGCCGTTGCCGACGGTCCTACCGTGCAGGATGTTGAACGTCGCGACGCGCAGGGCGATCACCCATCTGTTGCTGGATCTGGAAGGCGTGCGACTCCGCTCGCATGACCATGTCTAGCATTGGCCGCCGTCAGTGCCGATCGTCCGCCGGCCAGGTGACCTCTCGGGTGCGTTCGAGGAACGCCTCGGCTCTCACATCGTTGCGCTGCCGCCAGGCCATCACGCCCGCCGCCACGAAGACCAGCGCCATCACGCCGGCCAAGATCCTCAATGCGGGACCGAACTGCGATCCCCACGTCAACCCGTCTCCGGATGCCGTTGGTGTCAGCGCGAACCCCAGGTTGAACGAGATCAAGCCGAACACCGTCGTCCACGTCGCTGGTGACGAGCGGCGTGCCTTCAGGCGATACTCTGCGTACCGCCGCAGATGTGCGACGTCGTCCTCCCGGTAGGACTCCCTCCCGTCGATCTGACGCCGCGCCTGGCGAATGCCCCGACGACCGCCCGGCATCTGAGTCCGCAATGCGAAGGATCGCCCCATGGTGGCCCAGTCACGGCGAAACGCCAAAGTTAGGCAGATCGCAATGAATCCGACTGCCATGAGCGCATTGCCCATCATCGTCAGCAGCAGGTCTCTGCGAGCAACGGCACCGATGGCGTCGCCGAGGTCGGATGCCGCCCGCAGTGCCAGTGCGCCGTAGAGCAATCCGACCAGCAGCCCCGGCCCCAATAGCAGGATCCGTACGGTCCACCGCGCCCAGGAATTCATCGTTGGCCTCGCCCCCCTCGAGAACACCCTCCGACTCTCCACCTGAACACGAGTGGCAGGGGGCCCGCAAGCGGCTCGCGAGCCCGCTGCCGGCGTGGCGCTCCCCGCACGGCGATGTGGCGCGAACGCGGCATCCTCAGCCGATGACATTCCCCGGGCACAGGCATGCGACGCTGTTTCGATGTCCACACCTGGGAGATGGTCATGACGAAACTGGAGAGTACGGAAGCCACGACCCCGTCGATCCGCGAGCTCACCGTGCGCGGCGTGGTGCTCGGCGGGGTCATCACGCTGATCTTCACGGCGGCCAACGTCTATCTGGGCCTCAAGGTGGGCCTGACGTTCGCCACCGCGATCCCCGCCGCGGTGATCTCGATGGCGATCCTGCGCTACTTCCGCGGGCACACGATTCTCGAGAACAACATCGTCCAGACGATCGCCTCTGCCGCGGGGACCCTCGCCGCCATCATCTTCGTGCTGCCCGGTCTGATCATGATCGGCTGGTGGTCCGGCTTCCCGTACTGGATCACCGTGGCGGTATGCATCGTGGGAGGCATCCTCGGCGTGATGTACTCGGTGCCGCTGCGACGCGCGCTGGTCACCGGTTCGGACCTTCCCTATCCCGAGGGCGTGGCCGCTGCCGAGGTCCTCAAGGTCGGTGAGGCGGCCGAGGACGGCGGCGAGGGAAATCGTCGGAGCCTGCGCGCGATCCTCGTGGGTTCGCTCGTGGCGGCAGGGTTTTCGCTCCTCGCCGCTACCAAGGCCATCCTGAGCGACGTCTCCACCTACTTCCGCCTCGGCGCCGGGGGCTCTACCGTCGGCGCGAGCCTGTCGCTGGCGCTGATCGGCGTCGGGCATCTCGTCGGCGTCACCGTCGGCTTCGCCATGATCGTCGGTCTGGTGATCTCCTACTTCGTCCTGCTACCCACGCTGACGTGGGGTGACATCCCCAGCGGCGCAGACGTATCCGAGATCGTGTCGAGCACTTTCTCCACCGACGTGCGATTCGTCGGCGCCGGGGCGATCGCCGTCGCAGCGATCTGGACGCTGATCAAGATCCTCGGCCCAATCGTCCGGGGAATCCGGGCCGCGGCCGCCTCGACCCGTGCCCGTCGCGGCGGAGGTCAGGTCGAGCTCGTCGAGCGGGACCTACCCATCTGGATCGTCGGCGGCACGATCGCGTTCTCGCTGATCCCCATCGGTCTGCTGCTGTGGTGGTTCCTCGACAGCACCGAGATCGCCGGCAAGGGCCCACTGACCATCGGCGTCACCCTCGTCTTCGTCGTGCTGATCGGGGCGGTGCTCGCGTCCGTCGCGGGCTACATGGCCGGTCTGATCGGCTCGTCCAACAGCCCGATCTCCGGTCTCGGCATCCTGGTCGTCGTCATCGCGTCGCTGGTGTTGGTGCTCGTGCACGGCCGCAGCGACGACCCCGCCCAGACGTTGGGTCTGGTGGCGTACGCGCTGTTCGCCACGGCGATCGTGTTCGGCATCGCCACCATCTCGAACGACAACCTGCAGGACCTCAAGACCGGTCAGCTCGTCGGCGCCACCCCGTGGCGCCAGCAGGTCGCGCTCGTGATCGGCGTCATCTTCGGCGGACTCGTCATCCCGCCCGTTCTTGGACTGCTGAACACTGCGTTCGGTTTCGCGGGTGCGCCCGGCGCAGGTGAGAACGCCTTGGCCGCACCGCAGGCCGCGTTGATCTCATCGCTGGCCAAGGGCGTCTTCGGTGGTGATCTCGACTGGGGCCTGCTGGGCCTCGGTGCCGCCATCGGTGCGGTGGTGATCCTCGTCGACGAGCTCCTGAAGCTGAAGACGAAGTTCGCGCTGCCGCCACTGGCCGTCGGAATGGGCATGTACCTGCCGATGTCGCTGACGATCGTGATTCCGATCGGTGCGCTTTTGGGCCGGTACTACGACAAGTGGTCGGAGCGCACCGGCGGTGACGTCGAGCAGAAGAAACGACTCGGTGTGCTGATGGCGACCGGCCTCATCGTCGGCGAGAGCCTGTTCGGCGTGGTGTTCGCAGGCATCGTCGCGGGCTCGGGAAGCGATTCGCCACTCGCGCTCGTCGGAGAGGACTTCGCGAGTTGGGCCGAAATCCTCGGTGTGGTCCTCTTCGTGGGCGTCGTGGCGGGTCTGTACAAGTGGACCCGCCGCTACTCTGCGAATTCCACACCCAATTCGTAGAGCGCACCGAACGAGGGTCTACGACGCGCGCGCGGTCCATTCGGAGGTCCGCTCGGCGGTCGCCTCCGCCAGCGCCGTGCGGGTGTCATCTGCATCGAAGTCCTTGCCGTACACCGGCGTTCCCGGTTGCTGGCGCCACGACTCGGAGATCGGACCGGCGTCGACGGGCTCGAATCCCAGTTGATCGACGATGCCGTGGACCAGGTCACGGCCTGGCCCGTCCTCGCCGGCGACCGGAAGCGCGATCCGGTTCGGTGCGCCGCTGGGCGCTCCGCTCTGCAGCAGGTGCTTCCACCAGATCCCGTTGAACACCTTGTACACCGGTGCACCGATCTGCTCTGCGACCCAGGCACTTTCGACTTGGCCGTCTTCGATCGCCGCGATCTCACCGTCGCGCTGCTGCGGGTAGTAGTTGTTGGTCTCGATCACGGGGGCGCCCGGCTTGCGCGCATCGACGATTCCGGCGGCGAGGTCGGGAACGTTCTTCTGCGGAATGCTGACGATGACGAGGTCGGCGTCGGCGGCGGCGTCCTTGGCCCACACGGCCGTCGCGCCGGTGTCGTTCGCGAGGTCGGCGAGCGTCTCGGGGGAACGCGAGTTCGACACCCTCACGTCGTGTCCGAGTTCGCTGAGGCGACGCGTGAGCGTGCCGCCGATCTGCCCTGCTCCGATGATTCCGATCTTCATCCGTAACCTCCGTTTGGCTTCCCCGCTCATGGGGTGAACGTCGGATGTTCGGCTGCCATTCCGCATTACGGACCCGAAGGC
This sequence comes from Mycolicibacterium sp., assembly GCF_016462545.1. GTDB lineage: Bacteria > Actinomycetota > Actinomycetes > Mycobacteriales > Mycobacteriaceae > Mycobacterium. The sequence continues at coordinate 16,696 of NZ_JAEMTA010000088.1, forward strand.
GCGGATGCTGGGCAAGAGTGGACCCATGCGTCAGTACCTGAAGTTCTACATCGACGGACAATGGGTCGACCCGGTCGAGCCGGTCACCCTCGACGTCGACGACCCCACCACTGAACGGGTGTCCGGCCAGATCGCCATCGGCACCGCGGCCGACGTCGACCGAGCCGTCGAGGCGGCGCGAAAGGCGTTCACCACCTGGTCGCAGTCCACTCCGGATGAACGGCTCGACGTGCTCGGTGCGATTCTGGCCGAGTATCGCAAGCGCATCTCCGATCTGGCCGAGGCGGTCGGCGAGGAGATGGGTGCGCCGGCGTCGCTGGCCGCCGGCCCGCAGGTCAATCTCGGCCTGGGGCACCTCGCCACTGCGATCGAGGTGCTGAAGAACTTCCAGTTCTCCGAGCAGCACGGCAGCACCCAGGTGTTCAAGGAGCCGATCGGAGTCTGCGGCCTGATCACCCCGTGGAACTGGCCACTCAACCAGATCGCGTGCAAGGTGTTCCCGGCGCTGGCGACAGGCTGCACCATGGTGCTCAAGCCGTCGGAAGTCGCTCCGTACTCTGCGCAGATCTTCACCGAAATCATCCATGCCGCAGGCGTTCCCGCAGGTGTCTACAACCTGGTCTAAGGAGACGGGCCAGGTGTCGGAGTTGCCCTGTCGAGTCACCCCGACGTCGACATGGTGTCGTTCACCGGGTCTACTCGCGCCGGCATCGACGTCGCCAAGAACGCGGCGCCGACGGTCAAGCGGGTGACCCAAGAGCTCGGCGGCAAGAGCCCCAACATCGTGCTCGACGACGCCGACTTCGCCAAGAGCGTGGCCGCGGGAACGTCGGTGATGATGATGAACAGCGGTCAGAGCTGCAATGCCCCGTCGCGCATGCTGGTTCCCAACTCGCGGATGGACGAGGCGATCACAATCGCACGGGAGACCGCTGCCGGGGTGAAAGTCGGTGTGGCTGATGATAAGACGGCGATCGGCCCGGTGGCGTCGAAGGCCCAGTTCGAGAAGATTCAGGGACTGATCCAAAAGGGCATCGACGAGGGCGCAACGGTCGTCGTCGGCGGCGTGGGACGGCCCGAGGGGCTCGACGCCGGGTACTACGTCAGGCCGACGGTATTCGCCAACGTCAGCAACGACATGACGATCGCCCGCGAGGAGATCTTCGGACCGGTGCTCTGCATCCTCGGTTACGAGGATCTCGACCAGGCGGTCGACATCGCCAACGACACCGAATACGGGCTTGCCGGTTACGTGTCGGCCGCGGACCTGGATGCCGCGCGCGCTGTGGCCCGCCGGATCCGCGCAGGTTCCGTCTCGATCAACCACGGCTTCGATCTGAGCGCACCGTTCGGTGGCTACAAGCGCAGCGGAAACGGACGCGAGTGGGGGCAATTCGCCTTCGACGAGTACCTGGAGACCAAGGCTGCCCTGGGGTACGCGCCGCAGTAGACGAGAATCGTCGCTGGGAATTCGTGTCGTACCCCGCTGTCATGATGGTGTCATGTCTTCGACCGCAACGTCTTTGGTG
>NZ_JAEMTA010000030.1 GCF_016462545.1 Mycolicibacterium sp.
GCGACGCGACGCACCACCGAGCAGAACACGTCGCCTTCATTCCATTGCGCGCCAGCGAGTTCGGCCGCCATCGACGCGTATCCGCGCAACACGACCTGTAGGCCGTTGACCCTCTCGCACGACCGGCTGTTCATCTTGTGCGGCATCGCCGACGAGCCGACCTGTCCGGGCGCGAATCCCTCGGTGACGAGTTCGTTGCCCGCCATCAGCCGAATGGTGTGCGCCAACGACGACGGCCCGGCGCCGACCTGCACCAGCGCCGACACCACGTCATGATCCAGGGATCGCGGGTACACCTGCCCGACGCTGGTGAAAACATCTGTGAAACCGAGGAATTCGGCTACCCGGCGCTCCAAGGACGCCAGCCGTTCGGTGTCGCCGTCGAATAGATCCAGCATGTCCTGCGCGGTGCCCATCGGGCCCTTGATGCCGCGCAGCGGGTAACGGTCGATGAGCTCCGATAGCCGCGTGAGCGCCACCAGCGTCTCCTCCGCCGCCGACGCGAACCGCTTGCCCAGCGTCGTCGCCTGAGCCGCGACGTTGTGCGAACGGCCCGCCATCACCAGATCGCGGTACTCGGCCGCCCGAGCGGCCAGCCGCGCCACGACGGCCACGCCGTGCGCGTGCACCAGTTCCAGCGAGCGCCGGATCTGCAGCTGTTCGACGTTTTCGGTGAGGTCCCGGCTCGTCATGCCCTTGTGCACGTGCTCGTGCCCCGCGAGCGCGTTGAACTCCTCGATGCGCGCCTTGACGTCGTGACGCGTCACCCGCTCGCGCTCGTTGATGGAGGCGAGGTCGACGCGATCGAGAACTCGCTCGTAGTCGGCGATGACGCCGTCTGGCACCGGGACGCCCAGTTCGGCCTGGGCGCGCAGGACGGCGATCCACAGTCGCCGTTCCGCGACGATCTTGGCCTCGGGTGACCAGATGGCCACCATCTCGGCGCTGGCGTACCGATTGGCCAGGACGTTTGGGACAGGCACGGTAATGCTCACGGGCACACAGCCTACTTAGGCGATGAGGCACAGTAGACCCGTGCACTTCGTCGGCCTGGACCTCGCCTGGGGTGAACGCAAGCCCACCGGTGTCGCCGTGCTCGACGACGCGGGCAAGCTACTGCACCTCGGCGTCGCGCAGGACGACGCCAGCATCAAGGCGGCCATCACCCCATACGTCCAGGGTGACTGCCTGGTGGCCTTCGACGCGCCCCTGGTGGTGAACAATCCGACGGGCCAGCGCCCCAGCGAGGCGGCGCTCAATCGCGACTTCGCGAAGTTCGAGGCGGGTGCGCACCCGACCAACACCGGCAAGCCCGAGTTCGCGGGCACGCCGCGCGCCGCCAGGATCGCAGCCGCCCTGAAACTCGACATCGACCCGGACACGCAGTCTCCGCGCCGTGCCATCGAGGTCTACCCACACCCCGCGACGATCGCCCTGTTCCGACTCGGCCGGACGTTGAAGTACAAGTCCAAGCCTGGGCGTAGCTTCGCCCAGTTGCGCTCGGAGTTGCTCAGGCTGATGGATTTGGTCGAGACATTGGCCCAGGCGACGCCGCCCATGCGCGTCACCGACCATGACGGCTGGACCCAGCTGCGGCATGCGGTGCAGACCGCCGAACGCAAGAGTGAACTGCGCCGGGCGGAGGATCCGGTCGACGCCGTCGTCTGCGCCTACGTGGCGCTCTTCGCCACCCGCAGGCCAGAGGACGTCACGGTCTACGGGGATGCGGAGACGGGCGCCACCATCACGCCGACCTTGCCGTCAGACCTGTTCCCGGCACCGCCGGAGCCGACGCCGGGCGCGGTGAGTGACGCGATCGTGCAGTACGCCGATCGACGACCGGGCCTGCTCGCGGCGACCGATCACTACCTCGACTTGGTGACGCGGCTGCTCGACGACGCGGGCATCAACTATCTCAACGTCACCGGTCGGACGAAGAGCGTCGCGTCGTTCGCCGAGAAGGCGGATCGCAGCGTCGACGGCCGACGGCTGTTCACCGATCCACTCTCGGAGATCACCGACCAGATAGGGCTTCGGGTCATCACGTTCCTGCGCGACGACGTCACCACGGTGGCCAATCTGTTGGCCGAGGAGATGCAGCTCCTCGACGACCGCGACATGGGTCAGGAGACCGCGCGCGAGGGCAGGTGGGGGTACGCGAGCAGACACCTGCTGGTCGCGGTCGAGGGCGAGCAACAGCCGGCGTCGATCCAGGTACGGACGGTCCTACAGCACGCGTGGGCGGAGTTCGAGCACGACATCCGCTACAAGGGCTCGATTCCCGAGGAGGACGCACCCGATCTCGACCGTCGGTTCACGCTCGCGGCCGGTCTGCTCGAGCTGGCCGACCGGGAGTTCTCCGCGATCCGCGAGCGACTGAAGAGCTCTCCGCCCGCGCAGCAGTCCGAGCAGTCCAGCGATCCCCGCATCGGCACCGCCGTGCTCGCCACCTACCTGGGCAACCGCTTTCCCGACGCGGGCTGGTCGCGCACCGAGCACTACGCGTGGATCTCGGGGCTGTTGCTCGAACTCAGCGTGGACTCGCTCGACGAACTCGACGAACTGCTCAGCACGTTCGACACCGACGCCGTCAACGAGAAGATGGACTACCGCTATCCGGCGGGTGCCGTCCGACGGCTCGACGACGCTCTGCTCGCACGGTTCGGAGATCGCTATGTGGCCCTGACGGGCAACGAGCATCGCGTCGATCAGCTGCGAGCGCGGTTGGAGAAGCTGCAGCTCTAGGGCACCCGAGCGATCGCGACCTCGACCGGGTGCGGCAACACCCCGGGGCGTCCGGGCAGGGAGATGTCGCGCAGGTAATCGACCAACTTCAGGCGGGCGCCCGGTGCCAGTGCGCGGGAGCGAGCACCGATCAGGAAGTCGAGCACGGCCTCTCCACGTCCGAGTGGATCGGTGAGTGCGTCGGATGCGTCGAGGTGCCCGACGAGCGTCTCGGTGCGGACGGACAGCCCGCGCCGGTCCAGCTCCGTGCGAACGTCCTCGGCGAACCACGGCTTCTGCCCGCCCCAGGGGCAGAGCAGCTCGGTCAGCACGCACAGCGGCTCCAGCGGCGCGGTAACCGTCAGGAGCAAGCCACCGGCACGGACCATGCTCAGCGCGTCGTCGAGCGACGCGGACAGGTCGTCGACGTAATACAGCGAGTGCACGAAGTGCACCAGATCGGCCGGATGGCCCGCGTCGTGGTCGGCGAAGTCTCCGATGACGACCGTCGGTGTCAGCCCTCGTGCGCCGAGCGCGTTGAGTCGTCCGGCGAATACCGCCGCCGACGGAGCGTGCGGTTCGACACCCGTGTAGCGCACCCGGCGCCCGCCCGCCGAGAGCGCGGCGGCCAGCGGAGCGTCGACGCTTCCGTCACCGACGCCGACGCCGACGACCCGAACCGGGTCGCGATCGGCGAGCAGCGGTGGCAACTCGGTGGCCAGCCACTCCTGCAGCCGAGGGCGCTGATCGCTGGCCGCCTCGTACAGGTCGTGGGTGTAGGCATACCGTTCGCTCGACAGCGCCGGAAGAGCCGGAAGTTCAAGGACCTTCGCCCGTAAGTCGTCCAGGGGCACGGGCGGCCTCATCAATGTCATCGGGCTTCATCCTTCCCCGACGACCCGTTCGATGGGGGTGGCAATCGACATCGACACCGTTGCGTAAGAAACGGCGATCGGTATCCGTGGTTGGCTTGACGAGTGACCCCACCCGACACCGCCCAGCGCAGCCTCGACCACTGGAGCGAGGCCGGACGGTCGGAGATGCACGCCTTTTACGCCCTCGCAGAAGAGGATTACCGCCAACTGGCCGCCGCCCGCGACTGGGACGCCGACCTCGCCGGGCACGCGGTCGACGGTCGGGTCCGCCTTCTGGACGTGGCGTGTGGCAGCGGCAAGTTTCCGGCCGCGCTGCTCGCCGCAGGACTCTCCGCGGATCCCGTCGTCGCGGTGGACCTGCTCGATCCCTCCGCGTTCAGCATCGCCGAGGCGCGAAAGGCGCTGGCGTCGCCATTCATCGCGGCAGGCGAGCACCAGGTCTTCCTGCAAGATTTCTCTGGTACCGGCTACGACGTTGCCTGGGCTACCCACGCCCTCTACGCGCTCCCGCCGGCAGAATTGGGGGCTGGTGCCGCGAAAATGGTTGCCGCCCTTCGCCCCGGCGGCTTCGGAGTCGTCGCACAAGCGTCCTCGGTCTCGCACTATCTGACCTTCTACGAGGCCTATCGCGCGACGTTCGCCCCCGACGCCACGCCGTACACCGACGCGGAGGGCGTCGCCGCCGCCCTTCGCGCGGCCGGTGCCCCGATCGACGTTCAGGTGCTGCACTACCGAACGGGGACGTCCGATCGCGTCGTCGCAGAGGGGTTCCTGCAACGCTGCGCGTTCGACGACGCCACGTCGCTGGACGAGATGGAGAGTGGCGGGGCGCTCGGCGACTACCTGGCCGACTGTCGGCGGCCCGACGGCAGCTACGAGTTTCAGCACGAGGCGCACCTGATCACTTGGGAGCAGCCGTGATTCGCAACCCGCACCTGTCTGATTCGACTGCCGCGGGTGACGCGTCCGACGTCGCCGTCGAGTGGGACCGTGGCAATGACCAGTGGTGGGACTGGTACATGTCCCTGGCGGACGGCCCCGTACCGGATGGTCCGCTCGTCGATCCGCCGCCTCACGATCCTGGACCGCTGCCCTCCGACGACGAGGTCGCGGCTGAGCTCGCAAAGCCGTACCCGCTCACCGCGGCACAGATCCAACGGTTCCGCACGGATGCGTTCATCAAGCTGCCCGGTGTCCTGACCCCCGGCGCGGTGGAGCGGCTGCGCCTGCGGCTGCGCAGCTTGCTCGACGAGGCCGTCGACCCCGCGGTCGGGTTTCAGAGCCTCGAAATGATGTGGCTGGACGACGATCTGGTCCGTGCCGCCGTATTGTCGCCCCGCATCGGCGGCATCAGCGCGGCCCTGCTCGGGACGGGGCGGGTGCGGCTCTATCACGACAACGCGTTGTCGAAGGAACCCGGCGCGGGGCGCACCCCCTGGCATTACGACGCCCATCACTTCCCGCTGGATTCACCAGACGTCCTCACGGCGTGGATCCCCTTGCAGCCCACCCCGCGCGAGATGGGTCCGTTGGCGTTCGCGCGCGGCGCCGATGCCGGAGAGCTGGTCGCAGGGCTCGAATTCGACAAACACGGTACGTCCTACGACCGCGGCGTATCCGACACCTTTCGCGCGCAGGCGGTTCGGGTCGAGGACGGGCCGTTCGCGGCAGGCGACGTTAGCTTCCACGGCGCCAACTGCTTTCACACGGCGGGGGCGAACCGCACGACGGCCCCGCGCGTAGTGCTTGCCACGACCTACTTCGCGGACGGAACGCGAGTGGTGCCGAACCCGACCATGGTGAGCGGCGACTGGCGCAAGTTCATCCCCGGAGCCGAGCCCGGCCAGGTGGTGTCCAGCGCCCGCAACCCGCTGCTACAGCCCTGCGCCACATAGTCACCTAGGGTTCGGCGTCGAGCTTCTCGACGTCGGTGATCCCGGGACCACGAATCCCCAGGGCTCGGTTGATCGCCACGGTGATGCCGAACAGCACGACACCCAGGGCGACCAGGGCCAAGGCGAGGACGTACTGCTGCAGGGGTCGGCCCGAGATCGGCAGCACCAGATACACCGACGCCAGGAACCCGATGACGGGAAGCAACGTCGGCGTCCTGAAGTGCGCCCGATGTCCCTTCCCGTCGCCTCGCACGCCCCGACCACTCTTGCCGTCGCCTCGCTCGCCCCCGTCGCCCTGAACGTCCTTGCGCAGCACCAACACCGCCACGTTGACGACGGCGAACACCGCGAGCAGCAACAGTGACGTGGTACCGCCGAGGGTCGAGATCGCCTTGTCTCCGGCGAAGGCCGTGACGTAGAGGATCAGGCCGAAGGCGATCGCGGTGGTGAAGACGATCGCCACCCACGGGGTCCGACGCGAGGCGTGCACGGTGCCGAGCACCGGCGGCAGCACGTGCTGCTTGGCCATGCCGTAGATCAGGCGGCTGGCCATCAGCATGTTGATCAGTGCCGTGTTCGCAACCGCGAACATCGAGATGAACGGCAGGATCTGCTCGATCGGCAACCCGGGTGCGCCGGCCTTGACCACCTCGACCAGCGGTGTCTCGCTGGCCTCCAGCGTCCCGACCGGGACCAGGGCCACCGCCACGACGGCGACCACGATGTAGACGACACCGGCAATTCCCAATCCGGTCAGCAGCATCTTCGGGAAGATCTTCACCGGATCCTTGGTCTCCTCGGCCATGTTGACCGAGTCCTCGAAGCCGACCATGGCGAAGAAGGCCAGCGACGTCGCCGTCGTCACGGCGAGAAAGGCATTCTTGTCCTCGGCGGTGTCGAAGGCGACCACCCGCGAGAAGTCGACGTCACCGCCTCCGGTGAACGCCCAGAAGCCGACGAAGATGACGAGCATCAACCCGGTGATCTCGACGATGGTCAGGACCACGTTGAGTTTGACGCTCTCGCCGACGCCGCGGAGGTTCACCGCCGCGACGAGGACCATGAAGAGCATGGCGACGGCGACGATTCCGCCTGTCCCCCAATCGAATCCAAACCCTTCGAAGAAGTTCGACGCAAAGAACCGCGACGCCGTGGACGCCGAGGTGATGCCTGAGCACATGACGATGAATGCCACCAGGAAGGTGACGAAGTGGACGCCGAACGCCTTGTGAGCGTAGAGCGCGGCCCCGGCAGCCTGGGGGTACTTGGTGACCAGCTCCAGATAGCTGAAGGCGGTGACCATGGCGATCATGAACGCCACCAGGAAGGGCAGCCACGCGGCGCCACCCACTTCGGCGGCGACGTCGCCCGTCAGCGCATACACGCCGGTGCCGAGGATGTCTCCGATGATGAACAGCAGCAGCAGGCCGGGGCCCATCACCCGCTTCAGTTCGGGCTGCTCGTCGACCGTCGCTTGAGCCATGACGCCTCCCTGATGAATTGCTGTGAGTCAGGGAGTAACCGTTACGCGGCGGGTTCAAGCACGCAGGGCGACCCAGTTGCGCGATGTGTCGGTCATCGTCGAGACCTCGTCGAGGAACCGGGCGACGACGTTTGCGTTCTCCGGCCGCTGCCAGCCGAACGTCGTGGGACGCTGGGCCCGGTCGTGCCAGAAGTGCGGCGGCTGCGACGGCGGCCGGGTCGCGACCAGCCAAACGGCGGTGTCGCCGCCGTCGGTCGTGTCGCGCAGGATCGGGCCGGTGAACTTCTGGAACGTCGGAAGGGCCTCGGCCACGCCGGGTGTCCTGGCCCATCCTGGATGCATGCTTTCGACGCGGACGTCCGTGCCGGCCAGACGCTCGGCCCAGGCATCGGCGAGCACCACCTGCATGCGCTTGGTCCTGGCGTAGACCCGCACGCCGTCGTAGTCACCCCGGGTCGACTCCATGTCGTCGGCGTCCAGCGGCGCGCTGTACATGCCGCCGGACGAGACGAAGACGACCGACGCACCGCCCGCGTTGCGCAGCAGCGGGAGCAGCCGTTCGGTGATCACCTGCGGGCCCAACACGTGGCAGGCCAGCTGCAGCTCGTGTCCCTGCGGTGTCTCGTCGCGCTTCTTCGGCATGACGCCCGCGTTGTGCACCAGCCCGTGCAGCGCATCGATGCGCCCCGAGAGGTCGTCGGTCCACGCGCGCACCGCCTCGAGATCGCCGACGTCGCAGACCTCGTCGATCACGACCGCACCGGGAACGCGCCCGCGGATGACGCCCGCCGAACGCTTGACCTTCTCCGGGTTGCGCCCCAGGAGGTGCACGGTTGCGCCCAGCCTTGCGAAGGACTCGGCCATCGCCTCACCGAGACCGGCCGTGGCGCCCGTGACGACGACCCGCTTGCCCGCCATCGCCGTCGCGGACGGGTCCGCCGGCCACCACAGCCTTCGGATGCTGGACCCGATCTTCGAATAGCCGAGCAGCACGGATCGGTCGAGGGCAGCGTCGATGACACCAGTGAGCTTCATTCCATCGAAAGTACCTAGTCGAAGGGCGCGAGCACGTCGATGACGTCCACCAGCGTCGCGCGGGCCGTGGCTCGCGGACCGTCACCGACCCCGACCAGGGACGCGACGACCGCGCCGTCGACCGCACACACCAGCGCCGTCATCAGCTCCGCGCGCACCGAACGCCCGGACCGCTCGACCACTTCGACGACGGCCTGAGTTCGCTGCTTCATGATGCGGCGCTGGACGTCGCGGAGCCCTGGCTGGCGCGCGCAGGCGATGTAGCGTTCGTACCGGGAGATCAACTGTTCGGAGACCCGGGTGCCCGGTCCGTCCCCCACCAATAGATCGACCAGGACGTCGGCCGTGGATTCGGCGCCGCGCTTGCGACGCGACAATGCCGCGACGCGCGTGTCGAGAGTCTCGGCCTCGCGGGTGCCGACGTGTTCCACGGCTCGCTCGACGAGGTCGTCGAGGGACGAGAAGTAGTACGTCGTCGACGCCAGCGGCAGCCCGGCTCGACGGGCGACGGCACGATGCCGGACGGCGTCGAAGCCGCCTTCGCACAGCAGATCGGCGGCCGCGCTGACCAGCGCGTACCGTCGCCTTTCACCCTTGGGGGTGACCGCTGCCGTCACGTCTTGCATGCTGCCAGCAACGGCTAGATGGCATGAGGGCTTTCGGCCAACTGCAAGGCTCTCCACAGAAAGAGGAACACCGTGGTCACACCCGCCTCGAACCCACCCGACTCATCCGTCCCTCGCACCATCGGGCGGCTGCTGCTCGGCGCCGCACTCATCTTCGCCGGCGTCAGCCATCTCACCTTCGCGCGCGACGCCTTCTACGCCCAGATCCCGCCGTGGCTGCCGCTCGACGCCACCTTCGTCATCGTCGCCTCCGGCGTGGTGGAGATCATCCTCGGCGCGGCGGTGATGCTCCTGCGACGGTGGCGCGTTCAGCTGGGCTGGGTCGTCGCCGTGTTCTTCGTCCTGGTGTTTCCCGGCAACATCTCGCAGTTCGTCACGCACAGTTCCGCCTTCGGACTCGACTCCGACCTGTCCCGAGGGATCCGGCTGCTCTTCCAACCGCTGTTGGTGATCTGGGCGCTGTGGTGCACCGGCGCGTGGTCGGCGTTCAGGACGCCAGTGGCATGATGGCGCGCATGACAGGGCAGTTGAGCCGTCGCGCCGTTCTGCGTCTCGGCGCCGGGGCGGCGGCAGGGGCCGCGGGCGCGTATGCGCTCGGCTCGACGCTGAGCGGACCTCCCGTGACCCAACCGCCCGTCGCGATGACGGGGATCGGTGCGCCGCTGTCGCCGCCGCTGCCCCCGGCGCCGCTGGCACCGCCTGCCACCGCAGCACCGACGTATGTCACCGGCTCGTTCGTCTCGGCGGCGCGCGGCGGCATCACCACGAACTGGGCGATCGCACGACCGCCCAACCAGACCGGCCCGCTTCGACCGGTGATCGCCTTGCACGGCAAGGGTCAGGATGCGGCGGGCGTGATGGCCGGGGGCGTCGAGCAGGGTCTCGCCCAGGCCGTCGCGGCGGGCATCCCGCCCTTCGCGGTCGTGGCCGTCGACGGCGGCGGCAGCTATTGGCACTCACGGACGTCGGGTGAAAACTCCGGCGCCATGGTCCTCAACGAGCTCCTCCCGATGCTCGGCGAGCAGGGGCTGGACACGTCGCGGGTCGGCTTCCTGGGCTGGTCCATGGGCGGCTACGGCGCCCTGCTGCTGGGTTCCCGGCTGGGTCCGGCTCGGACGGCGGCGATCTGCGCCGTCAGTCCGGCGCTGTGGACCTCCTCCGGGGCGACGGCACCCGGCGCGTTCGACGGCGCCGACGACTACGCCGCCAACAGCGTGTGGGGGCTATCGAATCTGGCGTCGATTCCGATCAGGATCGACTGTGGTGACAGCGATCCCTTCTACTCGGCCACCAAGCAGTTCATCGCGCAGTTGCCCAGTCCGCCGTCGGGCGGCTTTTCTCCCGGCGGGCATGACGGCGCGTTCTGGAGTTCACAGCTGCCGGCCGAGATTGCTTGGATGGCACCACTTCTCGTTGCCTGATTCAGAGGGCGATGCGACCCTCGGCGGCTGCGAGGCCGATGTCGGTGCGAAAGTGACTGCCCGGCAACCGCACCGCGCCGATGATCCCGTAGGCGGCTTCGCGCGCGGCGGCGAGGTCGGCGCCGGTGCCGACGACGGACAGCACCCGTCCGCCCGATGAGGTGACCGCGCCGTCGTCGCGCCTGGTGGTGCCGGCGTGCAGCACACCCGCGGCTTCCGAACCGGTGATGACGTCGCCGACCCGGGGTCGTCCGGGATAGTTCTCGGCTGCCAGCACGACGGCCACGGCGGCCCCGTCGCTCCACTGCAGCGGCGGCTGGGACGCCAGTTCGCCGGTGGCGGCGGCATATAGGAGTTGCCCGAACGGGCTCTCCAAGAGAGCAAGGACCGCCTGCGTCTCGGGATCGCCGAAGCGACAGTTGAACTCGACGACCGCGGGCCCGCGGGACGTGATCGCCAGACCCGCGTAGAGCAGACCGGAGAACGGGCATCCGCGCGTGACGAGTTCGGCGGCAACGGGTTTCACGATGTCGTCGACGATCGAGGCGAAGACGTCGTCGGGCAGCCAGGCGAGCGGCGTGTAGGCCCCCATTCCCCCGGTATTGGGTCCGGAGTCCCCGTCTCCGACGCGCTTGAAGTCCTGTGCGGGCAGCAGGGGCACCACCGTCTCGCCGTCGACGACGCAGAACAGCGACACCTCGGGCCCGTCGAGGAACGACTCGAGCAGCACGGGGTGGCCGGAGTCGAGGAGGCTGGCCGCATGTGCGCGGGCGGCATCGCGATCGGCCGTCACCACCACGCCCTTACCGGCGGCGAGCCCGTCGTCCTTGACGACCCAGGCCGGGTCTCCCGCCGGGGGACCGAACCTGTCCAGCGCGGCGTCGAGGCGGGCCGGGTTGTCGACGATCTCGCTGCGCGCGGTGCGCACACCTGCCGCGTCCATGACGTCCTTGGCGAAGGACTTGGCGCCTTCGATGCGGGCGGCGTCCTTCGACGGCCCGAAGCACGCGATGCCCGCGGCCCGGACGGCATCGGCGACGCCGAGAACCAGCGGTACTTCGGGGCCGACGACCACGAGGTCCGCCGCGATGCGCTTGGCGAGTTTGACCACCTCGTCGCCGGAGGTGATGTCGACGTCGTACTGCTCGGCGATCGACGCCGTTCCCGCGTTCCCGGGTGCCACGGCGAGCGCCTCGACCTCGGGGTCTCTGCGCAGCGCCAGCAGCAGCGCATGTTCACGGGCACCGGATCCGATCACGAGGACGCGCACGGTCAAACCATAAACCTTCCCTCACGGCCATACACTTAACGCCACACTGTATGGTCTAGACGTGACGACGATGCAGAACGCCTGTCCATTCGGCTCCGGGTATGACTTCACCGACCCCGACGTCCTGCTGAAGGGGATTCCGGTCACTGAGTTCGCCGAGCTGCGCAAGACGGCGCCGGTCTGGTGGAACGAACAGCGGGAGTCGATCTTCGACGACGGCGGCTACTGGGTGATCAGCCGACACCAGGACGTCAAGGCGATCTCGCGCAACGGCGAGCTGTGGTCGACCAACCGCAAGGGCGCGGTGATGCGACTTCCGGACGGCGTCACCAGCGAGCAGCTGGACCTGACCAAGGCGCTGTTGATCAACCACGATGCACCCGAGCACACGCGCCTGCGCAAGATCGTGTCCCGGCTCTTCACGCCGCGGTCCGTCGCCGCGCTCGAGGAGAAGCTGGCGGTGGCCGCGCACGACATCGTCGCCGAGGCGGCCGCCAAGGACGGCGGCAACTTCGTCGAGGACGTCGCCACCAAGCTGCCGCTGCTGGCGATCGCCGACCTCATCGGCGTGCCTGAGGCCGACCGCGGCAGGCTGTTCCACTGGACCAACTGCATCATGAACACCGACGATCCGGACTTCGACTCCGATCCAACGGTCGCCAATGCCGAGCTGATGGGCTACGCCTACAACATGGCCGAGGAGCGCAGGCGCTGCCCGGCCGATGACATCGTCACCCGGCTGATCCAGGCCGACATGGGAGAGGAAGGCGGCGAGTCCCTCGGGGACATCGAATTCGCATTCTTCGTCATCCTGCTGGCCGTCGCCGGCAACGAGACCACCCGCAACGCCATGACCCACGGCATGAATGCGTTCTTCGACAACCCCGCCCAGTGGCAGCACTTCAAGAGGGAGCGACCCGCCACCGCCGTCGACGAGATCGTCCGCTGGGCCACGCCCGTGCACTGCTTTCAACGCACCGCCCTGGCCGACGTCGAGTTCGGCGACGTGACGGTCGAGGAAGGTCAGCGGGCGGGTCTCTTCTACAGTTCCGCCAACTTCGACGAATCCGTCTTCGACCGCCCCTTCGAGTTTGATATCACCCGAAATCCGAATCCGCACTTGGCTTTCGGTGGCAACGGTGCGCACTTCTGCATCGGCGCCAACCTGGCCCGAATGGAGATCAAGCTGATCTTCAACGAGCTCGCCGACCAGATCCCCGATATCGCCAAAGTCGCCGAACCACAACGGCTTCGCTCCGGCTGGATCAACGGCGTCAAGGATCTGCAGGTCTCCTACCGAGGCTGACGAGGGGTCACGGCTACTATGTGCTCTCGTGCGCACCCACGGCTGGTCGGGATCGACACCCGCGACCGATGACGAGGCGGTCGCGCGAATTCTGTCCGCTGCGGGCAAGGCCATCGACGACCGCGGCGCCGAGTTCAGCATCGCCGACGTCGCCCGCACCCTCGGCGTCACGCGCCAAACCGTGTACCGCTACTTCCCGAGCACCGAAGCCCTTTTGGTGGCCGCCGCCGTGCGCGCCGCGGATGACTTCCTCGAGCGGGTCGCCGAGCATCTGCGTGGTCGCCACGACCCGGTGGACGCCGTGACCGAAGCCATCGCGACCGCGCTCGAATGGCTGCCCAAGGACAAGCACCTCGGCCTGCTATTGGCGCCGGGCCGCGCCGACGAGCACACCGTCTCCGTGACGTCCGACGTCGCCCTGCAATTCGCGAACCGGATGGTGCGACGGTTCGACGTCGACTGGACAGGCGCCGGATTCTCCGAGGGCGAGCTCGACGAACTCGCCGAGCATCTCCTGCGAATCATCCAGTCGTTCGTGATCGATCCGGGGCGGCCACCGCGAACGGGCGCCGACCTGCGCCGCTACCTCGGACGGTGGGTAGGCGGCGCGGTCACACCACCGTGAGCGGCAACGACTTGCGGTTCTCGAACACCCACGACGCGCCGCCGGAGAACTTGGTCACGGCGACCTCACCGAGTTCCTTTGCGGGGGTATCCGTTTCGATCACGCGTACCGTCCAATCCGACGCCGTACCGGTGACCTCGGCTCGAAGGTGGGGATCGACCGCAGCCACGATGGCCTGCAGCGGCTTGTCCGACACCGGCGACACCAGCGAGATCCAGGAGCCGTCCTCGTAGGCAGGCGAGTGGCGCACGTGCACGAAGCCGGGATCGACGTCGGCCGACACGTACGCCGCAGGGTTCAGCAGGGGGTGCAGTTCGAGCACGCGCAAGGCGCCCTGCACTCCACCGGGCAGCTTGAGCGCCTTGTGGATTCGCTCGGCGGCGACTCCTGCGATGCCGATCAGCTGCTTGGTACGGATCGACTCCTCAAGTGCCACATCGTCTTTTGCGCGAGCACGTACCGCGAGGGTGAACGACAGCACCAGCAGGTGCATCTGCAGGCATACCTCGTCGGCGATGCGGACCAGCGCCGAATGGGAGAACGCCCCGAAGTCGACGTCGGCCAACAGGTCGCCCGAATAATCGGCGTTTCCTTCGTCATTCGGATCGATCGGATCCAGTTCGCACGAATGGGCGTGACTGGCGGCGACGACGTCCATCGCCGGGATGAACGGCACGTCCGGGTAGGACTCGTCGATGATGACCGTCCACGCGCAGTGCGGCGTCCGGCCGGACGGCACCCGGGGCGGCCGGTGGATCGGGCGCACCTGTGCCTTGCGGTTGGTGGCCAGCGCCGTCGCATCGAACGTCGGATCCTCGATGTCGTGGCACATGCCGTGCACGTAGTCCTCGCCCATCGGCTCGACGTCGAGCAGCGCCCCGCAGTGATCGAGGTGGAACTCCCCATGCCACCGGTCGTGCACGGTGTAGCGGAAGTCCATGAACTGCGGCGGAGCACCGATGTCGAGCTGAAGACCCTTGAACAGGGTGAAGATGTCGACACCCTCGTACTTCAGCGCCTTCTGCATCCGCCTGGTGTACAGCGGGCTGGACGCGGCCCACTCCTCGATCGCGATCTGCAGCATCTCATCGCGGCCCCACGCGCTGATGCAGTGCGCCATGCCCGAGCGGTCGATCAGCTGACCGATCAGCAGCAGCTCGGGAACCAGGGTGGCCAACTCCTCGCGCGAGAGCGCGGCATACCTACTCGTCATCGAGCTTGCTCCCCGAGTGCATGTTCAACGCCGCGTTGACGTTCCCCTTCTTGTCTTCGCCCTGGCCCTTGGCCGCGGCCTTCTTGCGCTGTCCGGCCACCTTGGTGACCACCCCGTCCAGCTTCGAACCCAGTGGGAAGCCGAGGTAGTGGGTCAGGAAGATTGCCATCTCCTTGAGCTCGTCGACGGTGAACTCCTCGTTGCTCAGCGCCGCGTTCACCTGGATCTCCGCCAGGTCCGAGATGCCAAGTGCGGTGACACACGTGAGCGTCATCATCCGCTTGTCACGCATCGAGAGACCCGGACGGGTCCAGATGGATCCGAACAGGTGGTCGGCCGTCAATGCGAAGTAGTCACCCGGCATGTCGGGCATCTCCCAGCCGTAGACCTCGTTCATCTTCGCGAGGCCCTTCTTGCGCAACTCGTCCATGCGGCTAGCCCTTCGTCGTCGAGGTCGTCTGCGGCACGCCGAGTCCGGCAGCCAGGTCGCGTAGTGCAATCTCGGCCAGCGGCAGGTCGACTCCCGTGGCCTCGCCAAGACTCAGCGCCAACCGAAGATCCTTGTCGGCCAACCCGCGCGTGTGGACGAACATGTCGTACAGGAAGTTGTCGGACTGCAACGGCTTGGTGTCGTCACGGACCATGATGGCGCCGGGCCCACCGCTCTGTCCGTCGCTGTGCCGCACGACGCGCCCCAGCTTCTGCAAATCGATGCCCGCCGCTTCAGCCAGCTTCTGCGCCTCGCATGCGGCGGCGAAACCGATGTAGGTCAGCATGTTTCGGGCCAGCTTCATTCGAGTACCTGCGCCAGGCTCGCCGGCGCGGACCACCAGCGAGGCCCACTGCTTGAACACCGGCTTGACCAAGGCGTAGGCGTCGTCCTCGGCCCCGACCATGACGGCGAGCTCACCCTTGGCCGCGGCGCCTGCGCCACCGCTGACCGGAGCATCCACGACGTGAATTCCCTTGGGACGCAGTTCCTCGGCGAGCTCACCTGCGGTATCCGGCTCGATCGTCGAGTGGATCGCGATCACCGTGCCCGGTTTGGCGTGGGCTCCGAGTTCACGCACGACGGTGCGGACCTGCTCGTCGGTGAGCACGGTCACGCTGATCACGTCGGCCACGGCGACGTCGGCGACGCCGTCCGCCAGGGTGGCGCCGAGCTCGGCAAGCGGGGTCATCGACTCCCCGCGCACGTCGAAGACGATCAGTCCGCCGGGCCAGTCGACGAGTCGCTTCGCCATCGGCGCGCCCTGGTTGCCCAGGCCGATGTAGCCGAGTTTGAGATCGCTCATGACCGGAAGATCTGTCCGCCGTCGACGTTGAAGATCTGACCGGTGATCCACTTGGCCTGATCCGACAGCAGGAAGAGGCACATGCCGACCAGGTCCTCGGGTTCGCCCATGCGCGACAACGGAATTCCCTTGACGATGTCGGCGACCATCTCCTGCGGCGTGGTGCTCCGATTGGCTTCGGTGTCGATGGGCCCCGGCGCGATCGCGTTGATCCGGATGTTCTGCCCACCCAGTTCGGTGGCCAATTGCTGGGTCAGACCGTTGATGCCGACCTTGGCCAAGCCGTAGAAGTTTGAGTAGAGCCACGCCGCGGTCGAGGACTGGTTGACGATCGCACCGCCACCGCGCTTGGCCATCTTGCGGTACACCGCGCGGGTGCACAGCAGTGCGCCGTCCATGTTCACGCTCATGAACTTCTTGTAGTAGTCCCAGTCGACCGAGACCAGGAAGTCGAGCTTCATGCCACCGAAGATCGCGGCATTGTTGACCAGGTAGTCGATGCCGCCGAACTCCGAAAGGGTCTGTGCGGCCATCTCCTTCGCGGAATCGGGATCACTGACGTCCACCCGGACGGCCAGCGCGTTGCCACCTTCACCATTGATGCCGTCGGCGACCTTCTGCGCACCCTCGACGTTGATGTCCGCGACCACGACGGCCGCGCCCTCGCGCGACAGCGACTCGGCGTACACCTGCCCGATGCCGCCACCGGCGCCGGTGACGATGGCCACCTTGTCCTTGAACTGATCTCCGTACAGGCCCACTTCGTCTCCTAGGTTTCGGTTGCGCTCGTCAGACTGCGGTGGCGATCGCCTTGGTCTCGAGGTACTCCTCGAAACCGGCGAGCCCCATCTCCCGGCCGATGCCGGATTGCTTGTAGCCGCCGAACGGCACGTCCGCGGAGTACCAGACGCCGCCGTTGACGTTCACCGTGCCGACGCGCAGACGTGCGGCGACGCCGGCGGCCCGCGCCTCGTCGGGCGAGAACACGGTGCCCGACAGGCCGAACGGCGAGTCGTTCGCGATGCGCACCGCATCGTCGTCACCGTCGTGGGCAATCACCGTCAGCACGGGGCCGAAGATCTCCTCGCGCGCGACCTTGGCATTGTTGTCGAGCCCTGCGATCACGGTCGGCTCGATGAAGAAACCGACGTCGCGGTCGGCGGGACGGCCACCGCCGCAGGCGAATCGGCCACCTTCGGCGATCGCCGAGTCGAGGTAGCCCTGGACTCGGTCGCGCTGCAGTGCCGAGATCACCGGTCCGCAGATGGTGCCCGCATCGTTTGGGTCGCCCGGCTTGAGACCGGCCATCGTCGCCGCCGCCGCCTCGACGGCCTCGTCGTAGTGGGCGCGTGGCACGACCAGACGCGTGGTGATGGCACACCCCTGTCCGGCGTGCATCGACGCCGTGAACGCCGACATCGAGCACGCGCCAGCGAGATCCGCGTCGTCGAGCACCAGGAACGCGGACTTCCCACCGAGCTCGAGGAACACCTTCTTCAGCGTGGCGGCACCATCGGCCATGACGGCGCGACCGGTGTTCGTCGACCCGGTGAAGGACACCATGTCGACGCGAGGATCCTTCGACAGCAGGGCACCGACGGCGTGGTCGCTGGAGGTGATCACGTTGACCACGCCCGCGGGAATGTCGGTGTGCGCGAGGATCAACTGACCGAGGACCGCCGCACTCCACGGGGTGTCGGGAGCAGGCTTGAGCACGATCGTGTTGCCCGCTGCGAGCGCTGGACCGAGCTTTGCGAGGTTGATCTGGTTCGGGAAGTTCCACGGCGTGATCGCACCGACCACGCCGATCGCCTCCCGGGCGATCGTCCGCTGCGTCTTGATGCCCATGGGCGCGGCGGTGCCGAGATCGGTCGTCCACCGATAGCTCTCCGCGGTGTCCGCGCAGAAGGTGAGGTCCTCCACGGGACCGTCGAGCTGTGCCATCGACGTCAGCATCCTGGGGGCGCCGACCTCGGCGATGGCGAGTTCCCGCAACTCCTCGGCGTGATCCCGCATGGCCTGCTGGAGTTGCCGGATGCCGCGCACGCGCAGTTCGACGTTGGTCGACCAGTCGGTCTCGTCGAAGGCCCGCCGCGCCGCCGCGATCGCCCGATCCATGTCGGCGGGATCGGCGTCGGCTGCCACGCCGAGCAATTCCTCGGTGGCCGGGTTGACGGTCGGGAACGTGCCCCCGCCGCCTGGCACCAGCGTGCCGTCGATGAGCAGACGACTTTCGCGATCGCTCAGTAAGGCCATCGGGACTCCCATGCAAAGTTCTGGACAGCTGTCCGGATAAATTCATTCGAACCATAACCTTTGGCGAGCTGACATGGCAAGGGTGCTCGCAATCGAACCGCCCCCCGACACTCCATAATGGTCTTCTTCCAGTAACTTTGGGCTGCGCGCTTGCCTAGGGCGGTGGTCGTCGGCTAACTTGGACATGTGTCCAGCGATGCCGTGGTAGCGATCACAGGGGAGCCCCAGGCCGACCCTGGCCTGCCGTCGCGCAACCGCCGCCAGGAGGAGACGTTCCGCAAGGTGCTCGCCGCGGGTGTGGAGATGCTGCGCGAATCGTCGTACTCCGACCTGACCGTGCGCGCCGTCGCCGCCAGGGCCAAGGTCGCACCCGCCACCGCCTACACCTACTTCTCGTCGAAGAATCATCTGATCGCCGAGGTGTACCTCGATCTCGTCCGGCAGGCGCCGTACTTCACCGACGTCAACGAAAGCCGGGTGACGCGCATCGAGCGATCGCTGCGTTCCATGGCACTGGCCGTCGCCGACGAACCCGAGGTCGCCGCGGCCTGTACCACCGCACTCCTCGGCGGCGGCAACGATGACGCCGTCGGACGAGTCCGCGAGCGCATCGGCGCAGAGATCCACCGTCGCATCACCTCTGCGTACGGTCCCGACCCCGACCAGCGCGTCCTGTCGGCGCTGGAGATGACGTTCTTCGGCGCGCTGGTGCAGGCGGGCAGCGGCTACTTCACCTACCACCAGATCGCAGATCGGCTGACCTACGCCGTCGGCCGCATCCTCGGAGAGGATCAATGACAATCGATACCGGCCACCCCCCGGCCGCAGCACTCTTGGACCCGTACGACTACGACTTCCACGAAGATCCGTACCCGTACTACAAGCGGCTACGCGACGAGGCGCCGCTGTATCACAACGAGGAGCTGAAGTTCTGGGCGTTGTCGCGGCATACCGACGTCGTGCAGGGTTTCCGCAACAGCACGACGCTGTCGAACAGGCACGGGGTATCGCTGGACCCGATCTCCCGCAACGACGAGGCACACCGGGTGATGTCGTTCCTCGCGCTCGACGACCCGGGCCACCTGCGCCTGCGCACGCTGGTCTCGAAGGGGTTCACCCCCAGGAGGATTCGCGAACTCGAGGGCCGCGTCGTCGAGATCGCCGTACAGCATCTCGACGCCGCAATGCAGTCCGATCAGTTCGACTACGTCGACGACTTCGCGGGCAAGTTGCCGATGGACGTCATCTCAGACCTGATGGGCGTGCCCGACGAGGACAGAATCCGGATTCGCGCGCTGGCCGATGGCGTCATGCACCGCGACGACGGCGTGTCCGACGTGCCCGCCGAGGCGATCCAGGCCTCCGGCGAGCTGCTGGTCTACTACGCCGACATGGTGAAGGAGCGGCGCAAGAAACCGTCGGACGATCTGACGTCGGCGCTCGTCGAGGCCGAGATCGGTGGTGACCGACTCACCGACGAAGAGATCATGGCCTTCCTGTTCCTGATGGTGGTGGCGGGCAACGAGACCACCACCAAACTGCTTGCCAACGCTGCCTTTTGGGGATTCAAGAACCCCGATCAGCTGGCGCCCGTCTTCGACGACCACTCGCTGGTCAAGCCATGGGTCGAGGAGACGTTGCGCTACGACGCCTCGAGTCAGATCCTGGCCCGCCTGGTATCGGCCGACATGACGATGTACGACACCACGATTCCCGAGGGAGACGTGCTGTTGCTCCTGCCGGGTTCGGGGAACCGCGACGAACGGGTATTCGACGATCCGGACTCCTATCGCATCGGCCGCGACGTCGGATCGAAGCTCCTCAGTTTCGGTAGCGGCGCGCACTTCTGCCTCGGCGCCCACCTGGCGCGCATGGAAGCCCAGGTCGCACTGACCGAGTTGTTCAAGCGCGTCAGCGGTTACGACGTCGACGAGGCCAACTCGGTACGCGTGCACTCCAGCAGCGTCCGCGGCTTTGCCCACCTGCCCATCACCGTCACACCTCGATAAAGGGTTCCGAATACCATGCCCCGCTTCGCCCCACTCCCCGACCGCCGACCGGCCATCGTCGCCGGCGCCTCCGCCGGTATCGGTGAGGCCACCGCCATCGAACTCGCCGCGCGCGGCTTTCCCGTCGCACTGGGCGCCCGTCGCGTCGAGAAACTCGACGATCTCGTCGGCAAGATCCGCGCCGACGGCGGCGAGGCCGTCGGCTTCCACCTCGACGTCACCGATCCCAACTCGGTGACGTCCTTCGTGGCCAACGCAGTCGACGCGCTCGGCGACATCGAAGTGCTCGTCGCCGGCGCCGGTGACACCTACTTCGGCAAGCTCGCCGACATCAGCACCGACGACTTCAACTCGCAGCTGCAGATCCATCTGGTCGGCGCCAACCGACTGGCCACTGCGGTGCTGCCCGGCATGCTGGAACGCCAGCGGGGTGATCTCATCTTCGTCGGCTCCGACGTCGCGCTGCGGCAGCGCCCGCACATGGGGGCCTACGGAGCGGCCAAGGCGGCGCTGGTCGCGATGGTCACCAACTTCCAGATGGAGTTGGAGGGCACCGGCGTTCGCGCGTCGATCGTGCACCCGGGTCCGACGAAGACCTCGATGGGTTGGAGCCTGCCCGCCGAGTTGATCGGTCCCGCACTCGAGGACTGGGCCAAGTGGGGTCAGGCCCGCCACGACTACTTCCTGCGCGCCTCGGACCTGGCGCGCGCCATCACGTTCGTCGCCGAGACACCGCGCGGCGGATTCATCGCGAACATGGAGCTTCAGCCCGAGGCCCCCCTGGCGAGCGATCCATCAGAACGCCAGAAGCTCGTCCTCAATGAGGAAAACCTGGCCGGCGGGCAAGAGCGAAGCGACACGGGGAGGGACCCGGCATGACCATCATCAAGGAAGTACAGCGGGTCTCGGGTGGCGAGGAGGAGTACGGCCATCTCGAGGAATTCCGCACCGACCCAATCGGTTTGATGCAGCGCATCCGCGAGGAGTGCGGTGACGTCGGGTGGTTCCAACTGGTCGACAAGCAGGTCGTCATGCTGTCCGGGGCGGAGGCCAACGAGTTCTTCTTCCGCTCCAGCGACGCCGAACTCAACCAGGCCGAGGCCTACCCCTTCATGACACCGATCTTTGGCGAGGGCGTGGTGTTCGACGCCGACCCGGAGCGCCGGGCCGAGATGCTGCACAACACCGCACTTCGTGGCGAGCAGATGAAGGGCCACGCGGCAACCATCGAGAACGAGGTCAAGAAGATCATCGCCGACTGGGGCGACGAGGGTGAGATCGAACTGCTGGACTTCTTCTCCGAGTTGACGATCTACACCTCGACGGCCTGCCTGATCGGGTTGAAGTTCCGCGAGCAACTCGATCGCCGGTTCGCCGAGTATTACCACCAGTTGGAGCGCGGTACCGACCCGCTGTGCTACGTCGATCCGTACCTCGACATCGAGAGCTTCCGCATCCGCGATGAGTCTCGCGTGAAACTCGTTGCGCTGGTGCAGGAGATCATGGACGGCCGGGTAGCCGCGCCGCCGGCGAATAAGGCGGATCGCGACCTACTCGACGTGCTGGTCTCGATCAAGGATGACGACGGCAGCCCCCGCTTCACGGCCAACGAGGTCACCGGCATGTTCATCTCATTGATGTTCGCCGGACACCACACCAGCTCGGGCACGTCGTCCTGGACGTTGATCGAGTTGCTGCGCAACCCCGAGATCTACGCCCAGGTTCAGCAGGAGCTGGACGAGCTCTACGCCGACGGCCAGGAGGTGAGTTTCCATGCGCTGCGCCAGATCCCGAAACTCGACAACTCGCTGAAGGAGACGCTACGCCTGCACCCGCCGCTCATCATCTTGATGCGCGTCGCGCAGGACGAGTTCGAAGTGGCGGGCTACCCGATCCACGAGGGGCAGTTCGTCGCAGCGTCGCCGGCGATCTCGAATCGCATTGCCGAGGACTTTCCGCGCCCGGACGACTTCGACCCCGACCGCTATCAGAAGCCGCGTCAGGAAGACCTCGTCAATCGCTGGACGTGGATTCCCTTCGGCGCGGGAAAGCACCGCTGCGTCGGAGCGGCGTTCGCCCAGATGCAGATCAAGGCAATCTTCTCGGTCTTGTTGCGCGAGTACGAGTTCGACATGTCACAGCCCGCCGATAGCTACCGCAACGATCACTCCAAGATGGTCGTTCAGCTGGCCCAGCCAGCCAAGGTGCGCTATCGCAAGCGAGTCAAGGCCTGACCCGTGGGCTGCTACCGCGTGGAACTCGACGAGGACCTGTGCCAGGGCCACGCGATGTGCGAGCTGGAGGCGCCTGACGTGTTCGCGGTGCCCAAACGCGGCGTCGTGAAGATCCTCGACGCCGAACCACCCGACGACATCCGCGAGGACGTCGAGCGGGCGATCGAAATGTGTCCTACCCAAGCAATTTCAATCAGAGACAACGAGAAAGGTTGAGCCAATGGCGTCACGGCAAGAGCTAGACGACTGGGTCGAACGCTGGCTGCAGGCCAACAAGGACGGCGAGGCCGCGGGCGACTGGAAGCTGCTGGCCGACTTCTACACCGAGGACGCCACCTACGGCTGGAACATCGGGCCGAAGGAAGACGTGATGTGCATCGGCCGCGATGAAATCCGTGACGTCGCACTGGGCTTGGAGATGGAAGGCCTGGAGAACTGGGTCTACGAATACCAGAAGGTGCTCATCGACGAGAAGCAGAACGAGATCGTCGGATTCTGGAAGCAGGTCGCGAACAAGGGCGACGGCACCCGGGACGAGATCTATGGCATCGGCGGCAGCTGGTTCCGCCTCAACGACGATCTCCTGATCGAGTGGCAGCGCGACTTCTTCGACTTCGGTCATGTACAGAAGGCGTTCATCAAGCTGATCGAGACCGGCGACCTGACCCCGACCATGCAGAAGCGCATCGAGCGCAGCGTCGCAGGGGAGAAACTGCCGGGCTACTACCCGCTCGGGGAGAGCCCCGTCCCGATCTGGTGACGATCCCACCAAGCGGTTGCTTGGGGTGGGTGTGACCCACTTAACTAGAGGCTCTAGTCTGGCCTCATTGGCTCTAGCGGAAGGTGCTTGGGAGATGAAGACAAAAGGTGCTCTCATCTGGGAGTTCAACCAGCCGTGGTCGATCGAGGAGATCGAGATCGGAGACCCCGTCAAGGACGAGGTCAAGATCCAGATGGAAGCCTCGGGCATGTGCCACTCCGACCACCACCTGGTGACCGGCGGCATCCCGATGATGGGCTTCCCGGTGCTCGGCGGCCACGAGGGCGCGGGCATCGTCACCGAGGTCGGCCCCGGCGTCGAGGACCTCGCCCCCGGTGACCACGTCGTGCTGTCCTTCATCCCCTCGTGTGGCCGCTGCCCGTCCTGTCAGGCCGGCCTGCGCAACCTCTGCGACCTGGGCGCCGGTCTTCTCGGCGGCACGGCGGTCTCCGACGGCACCCACCGCATCACCGCCAAGGGTCAGCCCGTCTTCCCCATGACACTGCTCGGCACCTTCAGCCCGTACATGGTGGTGCACAAGAGCTCCGTCGTGAAGATCGATCCATCCATTCCGTTCGAGGTCGCCTGCCTGGTGGGCTGTGGTGTCACCACCGGCTACGGGTCCGCCGTCAAGGCCGGTGACATCCGCCCCGGTGACGACGTGGCGGTGATCGGTGTCGGCGGCGTCGGCATGTCCGCGCTGCAGGGCGCGGTCAACGCGGGCGCCCGGAACCTCTTCGTCATCGAGCCCGTCGACTGGAAGCGCGACGCGGCGCTGAAGTTCGGTGCCACGCACGCCTATCCGGACCTGGAGTCGGCGTTCGCGGGAATCGCCGAGGTCACGCAGGGGCTCATGGCCAAGCAGGTCATCGTCACCGTCGGTGAACTGCACGGCAAGGACGTCGACAACTACGTCAACCTGACCTCCAAGGGCGGCACCACCGTTCTGACGGCCATCGGCAGCATGATGGACACCGACGTCACGTTGAACCTGGCGATGCTGACCCTGATGCAGAAGCGCTTGCAGGGCACCATCTTCGGTGGCGGCAACCCGCACTTCGACATCCCGCAGCTGCTGTCGATGTACAAGGCGGGCAAGCTGAACCTCGACGACATGATCACCCGGCAGTACAAGCTCGAGCAGATCAACGACGGCTACAAGGACATGCTGGAGGGCCGCAACATCCGCGGCGTCATCCGCTACACCGACGCCGACAGGTAAGCGATGACCACCGTCGAGCAGACGCCAGTCATCACTGCGTCCGAGGCATCGTGGCGCTGCGTGCAGTCCGGCGACCGTGAGGGCTGGCTGGCCCTCATGGCCGACGACGTCGTCGTCGAGGATCCGATCGGCGAAGCCGTCACCAATCCCGATGGCAGCGGTGTGCGCGGCAAGGAGGCGCTCGCCGCCTTCTACGACGCGAACATCGGACCGAATCAGCTGACCGTCACCCGCGAAGAGACGTTTCCGTCCAGCTCACCGACCGAGATCGCGTACATCCTGGTGCTGCGCACCACGTTTCCCAACGGCTTCACGGCGAGGGTGCGAGGCGTCTTCACCTACCGGGTGAACGACGCGGGCCTCATCACCAACCTGCGGGGCTACTGGAACATGGATGCCATGCAGTTCGGCCAGGAGGACGCGAGCTGATAATCGGCGCGGTCGTCGTCGGGGGCTCCCGCGGCATCGGCCTCGCCGTGGCCGAACTCCTCGCCTCGCAGGGCTTCGGCGTGGTGATCAACGGCCGTGACGCCGACGCCGTGGCGGCGGCGGTCGCTGGAGTCGGCGATGCCGCCATCGGCTTTCCCGGTTCGCCCTCGGACCCGGCGACTGCCGACGCCCTGATCGATTCATGCATCAGCGAATTCGGTCGCATCGACGCACTGATCAACTGCGCGGGAACGGCAGAGCCGGCCGGCTCGTCGATCCTGAACGTCACGTCGGCCCAGTTCCACGAGCTGCTCGATGCGCATCTCGGCACCGTGTTCGAGACGTGCCGGGCGGCTGCGCCCAAGATGGTCGCGCAAGGTGGCGGCGCGATCGTCAACACCAGCTCGTTCGCCTTTCTCGGCGACTACGGCGGGACGGGGTATCCGGCGGGCAAGGGTGCGGTCAACGGGCTGACGCTGGCGATCGCCGCCGAGCTGAAGGCGAAGGGCGTGCGCGCCAACATCGTCTGCCCCGGGGCCAAGACGCGGTTGTCGACGGGCCCCGACTACGAGGCTCAGATCGCCGATCTCCACCGCCGGGGCCTGCTCGACGAGGTCAGCATGCAGGGTGCACTCGATGCGGCACCGCCCGAGTACGCCGCCGCGACGTACGCCTACCTGGTCAGCGATGCGGCCGCGGACGTGACGGGCCAGATCTTCATTGCCGCAGGGGGTTTCGTCGGCCGCTTCCCCAGGCCGTCGCCGGCCTTCGTCGCCTATCGCGACCACCACGACTCGCCGCCGTGGACGGTCGCCGAGCTCGACGGGCTCATCTCGTGACCGCGCCGAAAGTACGCTTGTTGAACGCGTTTCGCGAGTAACCCCGTCAACAAGCGTGCACTCGGCGCATGAGGGCTAGCGGCGGTGCACTCCGAACACCCGCCGCAGCGCGACGAAGCGCACGACCGTCGCGACGAGGTTCGCGACCACCAGGACGGACAGTTCGGCCACCTTGCCGATCGTCGGGTCGAACCGGTGCAGCACGAACAGCGAGCCGCTGGTGATCGCCAACCCGAACATGAAGACCGCGAGGCCGTGAACCTGGTGACGACCCGCGCCGGTGCGGCCGCGGACCCCGAAGGTGAAGGCGCGGTTCGCGGCCGTGTTCGCGATCGCGGTGAGCAGCAGTGCGACGAGGTTGGCGGCCTGTGCGCCCATCGCGGGATGCAGGATCAGGTACAGCAGTGCGTAGGCGAGAGTACTTGCGACGCCCACGATTCCGAAGCGGACCAGCTGTCCGACCATGCCCTTGGGGACGCCGGGCACCAGTGGCTCACGACCGAGCGCGGTCTGCAGTTCCCGAAGCGGGAGCGCACCGGTCGCCAGGGCGCGGCCCACTCGCCAGCAGCCCTTGAGGTCCTCGACCGCGGTGCGCACCACGTCGACGCGCGAATCGGGATCGTCGATCCAGTCGACGGGTACCTCGTGGATCCGCAGGCCTGCTCGTTCGGCGATGACCAACAGCTCGGTGTCGAAGAACCAGCCGGTGTCCACCACCAGCGGCAGGAGCTGGCGCGCGACGTCGGTGCGGATGGCCTTGAAACCGCACTGCGCGTCCGAGAATCGCGCGCCGAGCACGCCGTGGAGCATCAAGTTGTAACTGCGCGAGATGAATTCGCGTTTCGGACCGCGTATCACACGCGACGACGCGGAGAGCCGAGACCCGATCGCGATGTCGGAATGCCCGGAAATCAACGGCGCGACCAAGGGCATCAGCGCCGTCAGATCGGTCGACAGGTCGACGTCCATGTATGCGACCACGGCGGCCGGCGATGACGTCCAGGCGGCGCGGAGCGCTCCCCCGCGCCCCTTGGCGTCCAGGTGGATGACGTCGACGTCCGCCAGTTCGTCGGCGAGCCGCTTCGCGACGTCGAGGGTGCCGTCGGTACTGGCGTTGTCGGCCACGGTGATCCGCGCCGCATAGGGCACCTCGGCGGCCAGGAACCGGTGCAGCCTGCGGACGCTGCCCTCCAGTTCTCGTTCCTCGTTGTACACCGGAATGACGACGTCGAGGACGTAGGCACGTTTCGCGGAGACTCGCGCCGGGCCTGGCTGAGCGCCGGCCGTGCGGGAATTCGCCAGGTCGGTCACGAAGTCCACCGTCACGGAGCAAGCTGCTACCCATCTGACCCGGCGCTGAGAACTAGCTGTCAGGCCTTCCCCCATCGCGTCGCTCGCCCCGCGCCACCTCTCTGGCATGCTCGGTCCATGGCCTCCGTCTTCACCATGATCATCAATCGAGAGATTCCCGGTCGCTTCGTCTACGAGGACGACGAGGTGGTCGCATTCCTCACCATCGAACCGATGACCCCGGGGCACACGCTCGTCGTACCGCGCGCGGAGATCGACAACTGGCAGGACATCGAGCCCGCCGCCTTCGCCAACGTGATGGCGGTGGCACAGCGCATCGGGAAGGCCGTGTCCAAGGCGTTCGACGTGGAACGCGCCGGGGTGATCATCGCCGGCCTCGAGGTACCGCACCTGCACGTACACGTGTTCCCGGCGCGCGATCTGGCCGACTTCGGCTTCGCGAACGTCGACCGCAACCCCTCGCCGAAGTCGCTCGACGAGGCGCAGGCGAAGATCAAAGCTGCACTGGCAGAACTGGATTCGGCTGACTGACGGGCTCAGGCAGGTCGACGTCCGACTCGACGTCGACAGCATGCATGTCCGCGATTCGCGGCAACTGAACCGTGAATCGACACCCCTGGCCCGGTGCCGTCGTCACGCTGACCGTGCCGCCGTGCGCGTACACCAACGAGTCGACGATCGAGAGTCCGAGGCCGGTGCCGCCACTGGCGCGCGCCCGCGACGAGTCCGTGCGGTAGAACCGCTCGAAGACTCGATGGGCATCGTCGCGACTCATCCCCGGACCCTCGTCGGACACCTCGAGGATCGCGCTGTCACGATCGGTCCCGACCCGGATCGCGATGCTCGCGGACTCCGGAGTGTGCTGCAGCGCGTTGGCCACCAGATTGCCAAGCACCTGCCGCAGCCTGGCCTCGTCGCCGAGTACCTCGGGGGTCCCTGGCCCGTCGAACACCTCCATGTTGATGGTGCGCTTGGGGGCGACGGACCTGGCGTCGTGGACGGAGTCGCTGGCCAAGGACAGGAGATCGACTCGACGCTGTTCCATCGGACGCTGGGCATCGAGCCGTGCCAACAGCAGAAGGTCCTCGACGAGCAGGCCCATCCGCTGGGCCTCGCTCTCGATGCGGCTCATGAGGAGTTCGACGTCGCGCGCGGCTCCCGAACGATAGAGCTCGGCGAAACCGCGGATCGTCGTGAGCGGGGTGCGAAGCTCGTGGCTGGCGTCGGTGATGAAGCGGCGCATCCGATCCTCGGAGGTGCGCGCCTGTTCGGCAGACGCCTCCGACGAGGCCACCGCCCGCTGGATCTGCGCGAGCATTCCGTTCAGCGCCAACGACAATCGACCGACTTCGGTGCGCGAATCACGCTGCGGGACGCGGCGATCCAGCTCACCGGCCGCGATCGCCGCTGCCGTCTGCTCGACCTCGACGAGTGGCCTCAGACTTCGGTGCACCACCGCATACCCGGCGATGCCGAGCACCAGCAGGACCGCGACACCGATGCCGACCTGCGACCACAGCAGCGCGTCGACCGTCGACGAGACGTCCCCGAGGTCGATGGCGACCGTGGTGAGTTCACCGTGCAACCCGCGCACGGTCATGGCGCGCCACTTCACGGGAGAGTTGTCGATCGACCCCACCGTCACCGGCACCGGACCGACGTCGTTGCTATCGGGGAGCGCGGGTTCGGCCTCGCGGTCGTTGACCGCCATCCAGATGCGCCCGTCGGAGTCGATCCCGCGGACGTAGAAGTCCGACGGCGGTCTGGCGGGGTTGGGATCCTCCATCGGGGTGGTCGGCATCCGGCGCGGCGCCTGCGCCCAGCCACGCGAAGCGTCGAGCAACGTCTCGTCGACCCGGTTGATCAGGGAGTGCCGCATGATCGACGTGACGGCCACCCCCGAGGCGATGAGGCCGAACGCCACCAGCACCAGGGTGGCCGCGACCAGACCTACCCGCAGTGGGATACCGCGTGCGCGAAGACCAGCCATGCCCCCATTGTGCAAAAAGCGCGGCCGGTGGCTGGCGAACTCACGCATTTGGGGCGCTAGCGCGGTTCGCGCAGCACGTATCCCACACCGCGCAGGGTGTGCAGGAGACGCTTCTCACCGGTGTCGATCTTGCGCCGCAGGTAGGACACGTAGGACTCGACGACGTTGACGTCCCCACCGAAGTCGTAGCGCCAGACGTGGTCGAGGATCTTCGGCTTGGACAGCACCGTGCCCGCGTTGATGATGAAGTAGCGCAGCAGGGTGAACTCGGTGGGCGACAGCGAGACGGGCTCGCCGGCCTTCCACACCTCGTGGGTGTCCTCGTCGAGTTCGATGTCGGCAAACACGAGGCGGGCGCTGCGGGGTTCTTCTACGCCGCGGCCGGAACGGCGCAGGATGACGCGAAGGCGCGCCACCACCTCTTCCAGGCTGAAGGGCTTCGTGACGTAGTCGTCGCCGCCGAGGGTGAGGCCGGCGATCTTGTCCTGCAGCGAGTCGCGGGCGGTCAGGAACAATGCGGGCGAGTCGATGCCGTCGGCACGCAGGCGGCGCAGGACCCCGAAGCCGTCCATGCCGGGCATCATGACGTCGAGGATCACGGCGTCCGGTCGGACCTCGCGTGCCTTGTCCAACGCGGCAGGTCCGCTGGACGCGGTGTGCACCTCGAAGCCCTGGAACTTCAGGCTCACCGAGAGCAATTCGACGATGTTGGTCTCGTCGTCGACGACGAGCACCCTCGCCTCGGGCAGGGAATCCGGAACTGCAGCCATGGCCATGTGAACAATGTCCTCCCATTCGCTTGCCTTGACGCTGCGCAGGCGCTGTGAGATTCCTGTGAGTTGGTCCACAGGTTCCTTGGTGTGACCCGCGCCATACACTGATCGCATGAATCTCGGCAAAGCCATCGTCGACGTCGCGACCGCTCCGGTGCGCATCGGCCTCGCCGTCGCCGACATGGGCCTCGGCGTCGCCAGCGAGACGCTCAACGCCGTCCAGCGCGGGCTCAGTGACGGACCGATCCAGGCGAACCGATCGTCGTTCGCCCAGCTGCTCGGTCTCGAGGACGCGGTCGAGCGCGCCAACCGGCTCGCACACCTGATGGACGACGACGCCCCGCTCGGTCGCGCGCTGGCGCCGGACGGCCCGATCAACAGGCTGCTCAAGCCCGGCGGCCTCGTCGACCAGCTGACCTCCGAGGGCGGCCTGCTGGACCGCCTGACCGCGGAGAACGGTCCGGTCGTGCGGGCCGTCGCCCCCGGTGGTCTCATCGACCAGATGACGGCGGAGGGCGGGCTCGTCGACCGCATGACCACCGACGACGGTGCGCTGTCGCGGCTCATCGCGCCGGGCGGCCTCGCCGACCAGCTGCTGGCCAACGACGGCCTCATCGAGAGGGTGCTCCGCGAGGACGGCGTGGCGGACAAGCTGCTCGCCGAGGGCGGGCTGCTCGACACCATCACGGCCGAGGACGGCCCGCTGTTGAAACTCGCCACAGTTGCCGACACCCTCAACCGGCTGGCCCCCGGCCTCGAAGCCTTGACCCCGACCATCGACGCGCTCTACGAGGCCGTCAACACCCTGAGTCAGGTGGTCAATCCCCTGAGCAACATCGCGGGCCGGATCCCGCTGCCGCGTGCCCGTGGCCGGCGGCCGACGCCGCGTCCGGTCCCGTCGCAGCGGATCGTCGACACGGATGAGTGAAGCGATACGCTGAACCCGCGCACAGGCCTCCTTAGCTCAGTGGTAGAGCTCCCGTCTTGTAAACGGAAGGTCATCGGTTCAATCCCGATAGGAGGCTCCATCTGCGGCACGGTCGTTGTCGGTGCCCGGTCGTAGATTCGCCCCTGTGAGACAGTGCATGGATTGTGGTGCAGCGCTCTCCAGGCGCAGCCAGAAGGTCTACTGCAGCAACAGGTGTCAGGTGTCGGCCCAGCGGAACGCCAGCACCAAACGTTGGCTCGAGTCTGGTCAAGCACGCATCGATAGCCACCAAGGCCATTACATCCGGCAGTACCTCTCCGACGCCCAATCCGGCTGCTGCGCGATCTGCGGTGGAGCAAGCGTCTGGTTGGACGCGCCCCTCGCCCTGGTGCTGGATCACATCGACGGAAACCCGACGAACAACCGGAGAGAGAACCTGCGGCTGGTCTGTCCGAACTGCGACTCACAACTCATGACGTTCAAGAGCCGCAACCGCGGCAACGGCCGCCACTTCCGGCGACAGCGCTACGCCGACGGGCAGTCGTATTAGACCCAATCCATCGACGGTGCAGGCGGCTTCGCCATCCGACGATTCACCGACACCAGGCAGCACTGATCGTGTCGCGGCCAATGATCTGCGGCGCCAGCGGTCTGAGTGGCGTTCTCACCGAATAGCATCAGACGCGCTCACTGATCCGAGGAGGAACCCATGTCCGAAGCCGGTGTCTGGGTGGCATGGGGCATTCCCGCGCGGGGACGCGAACGGCAGGCGCTGGCGCTCCTGAAGTCCTCGCTGACGGGCTACCTCGAGCAGCTCTCCAAGGAAGGCCGCATCGAGCGCTTCGACGCCGCGATCCTGAAGCCGCAGAGCACGGAACTGGGCGGCTTCCTCCTCATCCAGGGCACTCACCACCAGATCGACGCGCTCCGCACGGATCCGGAGTTCCAGGCCTGGGTCACCCAGATCCAGTTGGTGGCCGACAAGGTCGGGATCGTCGACGCCTGGGTCGGTACCGGTCTGCCCGACGCCTTCGGGCTCTACGAGCAGGCCCTCGACAAGCTCGGCTGACGACTCCGTCAGCAATGCGGTAACGCGACGGGCTCCTGCGACGAAGGCAACAGGAGTGAAGGTTGTGAAAAGTCCAGCTTTCGCCTGTGAGCCCGGAGATAGTGCGATTCAATTGCTCTATTCCGTCGGGGAAGAGCAGTTCAGCGCGCGTCGGAAGGGCCAGCATGGGAGCGTCGAGGTATATCGGTCGGGTCGGCTCACTAGCCGTCGCCTTGGGAGTGGGGACCGCCGTCGCAACCGGCTACGGCGTTGCCGCCGCCGACGAGACCGCCACCGGTTCTGCCACGTCTAGCTCGTCTAGCCAGTCCGGAGCCGGCACTGAGACCGACAGCCGGACGGCCACTGGGCCGGTCGTCGCACCCGCCGCGTCGGAGACCACCCCCGAGAAGAAGGCCGACACGGCGTCGGAGCCTTCGACGTCGGCGAAGCCCGAGGTCACGTCCGGTTCGACGACCAAGACCGTCATCGGCGGCGTCGTCGTGAGTGCTCAGAGCACGACGGGATCCTCGACCAGCACGACCGAGCCGACCACCCCTGCAGAGACCGAGGCCAAGGACACCGCCGTCGTCGAGGTGCCCGACACTGAACCCGCCACCGAGCCGAAGAGTGAGTCGAAGCCCGCGACCGAACCGCAAGCCCAGCCGGCTCCCGTCAAGAATTCGAAGCCCAACGACGCGAGCCCACCCGCTGCGTCCACCCCGGCGCCCAGCTCGACGACGTCGGCCGCCACGGTCACCTCGAACGACACCAAGGCTGCCGCCACGTCGGCCAAGACAGCGAACGTCGCCGCGGCGGCGTCCGTGAGCACGCTCTCGGCGACGTCGAAGACGGAGGCCTCGCTGGCTCGAGTCGCCACGATCGACGTGACGCCCCCGGCTCCCGCAGCGCCGCAGAACCCGCTGCAAGTCATCACCAACATGGTGTCCAGCGTCGTCAACTGGGCCCTCAGCCCGTTCATCGGCAACCCGGCCACCCCCGGCGAGCCTCCGCTCGCGTGGACGCTGCTCGCCTTTGCCCGCCGTGAATTCGACAACTTCGTCGCCGCCGTCACGGGGCGTGCCACCGAGGCCCCGCCGGTGGCCGTCGACGCCACCAGCCTGTCGCTCGCCGCGGCCACCACCGCCTTCGCCCAGGCCGCGGTGGCCTCTCCACTCGCTCAGGCTGCGGTGGCCGCCGTCAACATCCCAGGTTTCCCACTGCCCGGCGCCCAACTGAGCCCCTCGACGCAGTTCGTCCAGTGGGTGACGGGCAACTACCAGACCGGCAACCCGCTGATCGCCGACACCCTGACCCGGTTCGGGATCACCGGCACCGACGTCGGTGTCGTCTGGGACAACGGCATGGTCGACGATCCGTCCACGCCGTACAACGAGCATCAGGTGCTGATGGCCTTCGGCGATACGTTCAGTGGCGCCAACATGACTGGCAACTGGCGCTTCAACGTCCTGCTCCGGAGCGCCGACACCGTGCTGTCCGACGGCATCACCATTCCGAACGGAGAGTGGTTCAACGGCAACATGTTCGGCGGCACGCCGCTGAGCAGCCCGACGACCGCGCGCCAGATCATCCACCCCGACGGCCTGCCCGCCGGAATCACCCTGATCCCGACCGCGGGTGTCTCCATCCCAACGCCGGGAACGCAATTCGGCGTCACCCAGTACCTCAATTTCATGTCGGTGACCAACTGGGGTCCCGCGGGCACGTGGTCGACGAATTACTCGGCCATCGCGTACTCCACCGACAACGGCGAGAACTGGACCGTCGCACCGTCTTCGGTGCGCTACAACCAGCCGTACGGCGGCAACAACAACTTCCAACAGGGTGCCTTCGTCCGACCGGGTGACGGCTACGTGTACAGCTACGGCACGCCCAACGGTCGCCAGGGCGCCGCGTACGTGTCACGCGTGGCCGAGAAGGACATTCTCGACACCAGCAAGTACGAGTACTACAGCAAGGGTTCACCCGGCGGATGGTTCGGCATCGGCGCCACTCCCGCGGGCTGGTACAAGAACAACCCCGCCGCGGCGACGCCCATCTTCGGTCAGGACACCGGGGCCTGTGGGGTGGCCAACCCGGGCAACCAGGTCAGTGAGATGTCCGTTCAGTACAACAAGCAACTCAAGAAGTACGTGGCGCTGCACGCCGATCAGTTCAACAACATCGTGATGCGGACGTCGGACACGCCCCAGGGCACGTGGTCGTCGGCGAAGATTCTGATGGGTCAGCAGCCCGGCGGCATCTATGCGCCCATGATGCACCCGTGGTCGCCGTCCACGATGGGCACCGGGACCGACCTGTACTGGAACCTGTCGTTGTTCACGCCGTACAACGTGATGTTGATGAAGACCGATCTCACCAAGGTCTAGCCGAATCATGCGCCCCTGCACTGTGATCGGAGTGGCCCTCGTCGCGGTTTCCCTGTCCGCGCCGGCCGCCGCCAACGCCGAACCCGTTGCACCCCAATCGAACACACCGTGTTCGACTGACCTCGCAGGCGCAATGACGTGGCCGACCGGCGACGCGGCACCGCTAGTCTGCACAGTGGGGCAATGGACGCCCGTCGCGGATCCGTACCCCATCAGCGATCGGTGGCTGAGCTACGGTCCCGCGATGACACTGCACGGCGAGGGCAGGCGCAATCCGAATCTGCTGTCGGGTGAGTGGATTGCCACTCCCCTGACCTCGGAAAGCACTTGCACTGCAACGCAGTTGGCAGTCATACCGGGTAGCCCGACGGTCGGTCCGCCCCGCATCGACGAGGGAACGTCGGGTCAGGCGCTGGCGCTCGA
Source organism: Mycolicibacterium sp. (assembly GCF_016462545.1). GTDB lineage: Bacteria > Actinomycetota > Actinomycetes > Mycobacteriales > Mycobacteriaceae > Mycobacterium. Next base: position 34,378 of record NZ_JAEMTA010000030.1, read on the forward strand.
GGTGGTCCCCAGGCTGTTCACGATCGAACTGGCCGGCGACTGCCTCTGGCAGCGGTCGCGTTAGCGGTGCCCGCCACCGACGTCGACCCCGCCACCACCGATGTCTACGCCGCCGGTGGCGACGTCGATACCTCCGGTGCCGATGTCCACGCTGTCACCGCCACCGTTGTCCATCGGCGCCGGGGCAAAGAAATCGTTGGCCGCAGGCGCAGAGTCATCCTGTGGCGGCGGTCCCGGGACGGAGCAGTTACCGTCGATGACGATCTGGCCCGGTTCGCAGGCGATCGTGTCGTCGGCGGCGGCCACCGGCGCATAGATCACCGCGGCGGCGGCGAGCATTGCTCCCGCCGTGGTCAGTAGTGCGGTGGTCCGTGATCGGGTTGCTGCCATGACACGCCTCTCCTCTGTTGCTGAGGCAGACAAAATATCAGCTCGACCTGGTTTTTGACAGATACGTTAGTTTTGCACTCACGGAACGAAGTAGATTGCCGATTCCGAACAGCCCGTCACGGCACGTCCCGGCGGAAATGACCGGGGATCGGCGGCCTCGATGACCTCCTCGCGGTAGTACGCGTGGGCCCGGTCCGCCGCGCACTCGAAGTTTGCGTTCAACACGCGGAACGTCGCGCCATCGGCCCCGGGGATCGGCCTTCCCATCCAGTAGGCACGACGGGCGTCGCGCGCGAAGGAGCCGTCGAGCACCTCGAACGACGCGGCGTCGGCCTCGCCGATGCGGCCCGTGAAGTAGTAGGTGCCGCGGCCATCCTGCGCGTACCCGCCGGTCAGCACGCGAAAGGTCGCAGGGTCCGCGCCGACGATCGGGGTGCCGTTCACCTGCACGGTCTGGCCGTCCTTGGTGAATAGGTAGTAGTCGGCGTCCGACACGATCGAGAAGTGCTCCGGGTCCTCCGACAGCACGCGGCCGTCCGACCAGTACACGGCGCGATCGTCCTTGGCCAGGTTGCCGCCGAGCAACTGGAAGTGGGCGGGGTCGTCGCTGATCACCTTGTCGCGCTGGTAGACATGGCGGCCGTCCTTGGCGAAGTCCGGGCGGTCCAGCAGGACGAAGCTCGACGGGTCCGCGTCGGGCAACGGGCGCCCCGAGACGTAGACCGTCGACGCGTCCGTCGCGAACGTTCGGTCGAGAGCCGTGAACGAGGCGGCATCAGCTCCTTCGACCTGCGCCGCCTTACCCGGAAACGCCTGGAGGAAGAACACCGTGTCGCCGCGAACGTGGTAGCCGGCAGAGTCGAAGAGCGAGCTGGGTACCCCCGCGGGGCTGCAGGCGGGCAACGCCGCGAGCACGGCGGCGCACACGACCGCGATCAGCGTGCGCATCGCCCGGCCGGATGGGCCCACCCGCTCATGGCGCCACCGTACCTGGCCGAACCTAGACTCGAGGCGTGCGTGACGTGCTCGACGAGCTTCTCTCGGTGTGGCGTTCCGGCGCCACGGCCGGACTCGCCACCGTCGTGCGGACCATGAAGTCCGCACCCCGCGCGCCGGGCGCAGCCATGGTGGTGTCACCCGACGGCACCGTCGCGGGCTCCGTCTCGGGCGGATGCGTGGAGGCAGCGGTCTACGAGCTGGCCCGCGAGGTGGTCCAGACGGGGCGGCCTCGATTGCAGCGCTACGGCATCACCGACGACGACGCGTTCGCGGTCGGATTGACCTGCGGCGGCATCATCGACATCTTCGCCGAGCCTCTGTCGAGCGCGACCTTCCCGCAACTGGACGCCGTGGCCGACGACATTGCCGGGCACCGTCCCACGGCGGTTGCGACGGTGATCTCACACCCCGACGTCGAGTGGGTCGGGCGGCGGCTCGTCGTCGGCGAGTCCAGCGTCGCGGGCTCCCTCGGATCGACCCGCGCCGACGACGCCGTCGCGGACGACGTCCGCGGCCTGTTGGCGGCGGGCCGCACCGCCGTGCTGACCTACGGCCCCGACGGTCAACGCCAAGGTGAGGGCATGGAGGTCTTCGTCGCCAGCCACGCTCCCCGCCCACGCATGATCGTCTTCGGCGCCATCGACTTCGCCGCCGCACTGACCCGGCAGGGCGCGCTGCTCGGATATCGCGTCACGGTGTGCGACGCGCGAGGCGTCTTCGCGACGCCTGCCCGCTTCCCCTCCGCCGACGAAGTCGTCGTCGATTGGCCCGACCGCTATCTCGCCGGCCAGCAGGCCTCGGGAGCCATCGACGCCAGGACCGTGATCTGCGTCCTTACCCACGACCCGAAGTTCGACGTGCCCGTACTCGCAGTAGCCCTGCGCCTGCCGCGGGTCGGATACGTCGGCGCGATGGGGTCGCGACAGACCCACGTCGACCGCCTCGAGCGGCTCCGCGAGGTCGGCCTCACCGACGCCGAAACCCGACGACTCTCGAGTCCCATCGGGCTCGACCTCGGCGCCCGTACGCCCGAGGAGACGGCGGTGTCGATCGTGGCCGAGATCATCGCCCGCCGGTGGGGCGGCGGCGGTCGCCCACTCGCCGACGTGGACACCCGGATCCACCACGATGCGGTGCACTCCGCCGCCGATATGCAGCTCGACGTGCGATAACGCCACTCTCCCTTTTTGGCATACACCTTCTCCATGTACGATAACGACGCTCGTCAGCGATGTGACGGCCGCCACTTACACGCGCAAGTGATCGACGGGAGCCGGTGCCGTGACCGCCACCACGAACGAAGCCGTAACGACCCGTTACGCGGGCACTCGCGTCGCCCGCGTCGAGGACGACCGGCTCCTGACCGGACGTGGCACCTTCGTCGACGACGTCGTCCGGCCCGGGATGCTGCACGCCTGCTTCGTCCGCAGCCCGTTCGCCCGCGCCACGATCAACGGCATCGACGCCTCGGCCGCCCTCGCCCTACCGGGTGTCCATGCGGTGTTCACCGCCGCCGACCTCAATCCCGATGTCCGCGAGGCATGGCACGCCGTCGCGGGCAAGGACATGCCCGATACGCCGCGTCCGCCGCTGGCCGAGGGCGAGGTGAAGTTCGTCGGCGATCCGGTCGCCCTCGTCGTCGCTGTCAGCCGCTATGTCGCCGAGGATGCGGTCGACCTCGTGGACGTCGACTACGAACCGCTGCCCGCCATCGCCGACTTCCGCACGGCGCTCGACTCCGAGGTGTCCGTGCACGACGCCTACCCCGACAACAACGCGGGCGGCATGGCGGGGGCGCCTCCGGACGAAGAGGTCTTCGCCTCCGCCGCCCACGTGGTGTCCGAGAACGTCTACCAGCAGATGTACGTACCCGTGCCGATGGAGACCCGCGGCCTCGTCGTCGAATGGACGGCGGCGGCCGAGGAACTCACCGTCTGGGCGTCTTCGCAGACCCCGCACGAGCTACGCGCCTTCAGCGCAAGGCTTTTGGGCATTCCCGCACAGGGAGTGCGGGTCATCGTGCGCGACACCGGTGGCGGGTTCGGCCAGAAGGTCGTCCCGATGCGCGAGGACATGTGCATCCTGCTGGCTGCCCGCAGGGTGCCGTCCGCACTGAAGTGGATCGAGGATCGCCGCGAGAACCTGATGTCGGCGGGACAGTCTCGACACGTCGACGGCACCGTCCGCATGGCGTTCGACGCCGAGGGCCACATCCTCGCCGCCGACATCGACTTCGTCCAAGACGTCGGGGCCTACCCGACGCCGTACCCGGTGCTCACCACTGCGGCCATCGGCATGTTCTTCCCCGGCCCGTACCGGGTGCCCAAGGCCAGCTTCGCCTACAAGACGGTGTTCTCGAACACCGCGGGCCTGCACGCATACCGCGGACCGTGGCAGTACGAAACCCTCACGCGCGAAATACTTCTCGACTGCGCCGCCCGCAAGATCGGCATGGATCCCGTGGAGCTGCGCCGCATCAACATCCTGCGCGGCGACGAGATGCCGTACATCAATCCCAACGGCATGCCGTACGACCACGTCGCTCCGGCCGACACGTTCGAGCAGGCGGTGAAGATCCTCGACCACGAGGGGTTCCGCAAGGAACAGGCCGAGGCACTGGCCCAGGGCCGCTACCTCGGGCTCGGCTTCTCCGCCTACATCGAACCGACCGCCTCGGCTCAGGGCTTCCTCGCCACCGAGGGCGCCAGAATTCGCATCGATTCAACCGGCAAGGTCAACGTCTACGTCAACGGTGGCTCCTGCGGCAACAGCATCGAGACCACCGTCGTTCAACTCACCGCCGATGCGCTCGGCGCCGACATCGACGACGTGGCCACCATCCAGGGCGATACGGCCGTGACGCCCTACGGCGCCGGCACTCAAGGCAGTCGCAGCGGTCCGATGACCGCGGGCGCGGTCAACGAAGCCGGCACCATACTGCGCGGCCGACTCATCGCGATGGCGGCCCATTACCTGGGCGTCGAGCAATCCGATGTCGAGCTCGGCGGATCGCGCGCGACCGTCACGTCGGACCCCGACAAGAGCGTGAGCTTCGCAGACCTGGCCTACCGTGCGTATTACGAACCCCAGCAGCTCGCACCGGGAATGGCCGCGACACTGGAGGCCAGCGCGCAGTTCACCTCGAACGCATTCATCCACTGGGCCAATGCAACTCACGTCTGCACGTGCGAGGTGGACATCGCGACGGGCCACGTCGAGCTGACGCGCTACATCGTCAGCGAGGACGTCGGACCGATGATCAACCCCAACATCGTCGAGGGTCAGGTCGCAGGTGGCACGGTGCAGGGCATCGGTGGTGCGCTGCTGGAGAGCCTCGAGTACGACGCGGACGGCAACCCGATCTCGTCGACCTTCGTGGACTACCTGTTGCCGACGGCCACCGAGGTGCCACCGATCGAGTTCGGTCACGTCGAGATCCCCGGTCCTGGCGTCGGCGGATACAAGGGCGCAGGCGAGGGCGGCGCCATCGGCTCGACACCCGCGGTGATCAACGCCATCAACGACGCACTCGCGCCTTTCGGCGTGACGGTCACCCACTTGCCTGCCAGCCCCGCCGCGATCGTGAAACTGCTCGAGGGAAAGGACCACTGACGGTGGATCTCAACAATGAATTCCGTGTTGCCGTACCTGCGGCGAAGGTGTGGGCGATGTTCACCGACGTCGAGCGGGTCGCCCCCTGCCTGCCCGGGGCCACCCTGCTGTCGGTCGACGGCGACCAGTTCACGGGTGCGGTCAAGGTCAAGGTCGGCCCAATCACGGTGTCCTACAAGGGTGACGCCGAGTTTCAGGAGAAGGACGCGGCCGCCCAGCGAGTGGTCCTGAAGGCAAACGGGAAGGAGACGCGCGGCAACGGCAACGCCGCCGCCGTCGTGACCGCGCAGTTGAAGGACGAGGGCGACTGCACCGCCGTGTTCATCACCACCGACCTGACCATCTCGGGCAAGGCGGCACAGTTCGGCCGGGGCGTGCTGGCCGACGTGTCGACCAATCTGATCGGACAGTTCGCCAGGAGCCTCGAGGCCGAACTCCTCGCAGGTGCGACACCTGCCAGTGACGATGTTTGCGCGGCAACGGTTCTCGCATCAGCGCCGCAGTCCGGCGATGGAGACTCGGTCGACCTGCTCAAGGTCGTCGCGCTGCCACTGGCCAGGCGAGCCGGGCCGGTGTTGCTCGCCACCGCGGCGGCCGGCCTGATCGGGTACGCGCTGGGTCACCGCGGTCGGCGACGGTCAGCGGCGCTCCCGAACACGTTGCGCCCGGAAGACGTTCACGCTGCCCTGTTGCGACTGCTGTCATGAAGGCCGCCCCGTTCGCCTACCACCGACCGGAGACCGTCACCGAAGCCGTGGCGCTGCTCGACGAGTACGGTGACGACGCGAAGATCCTCGCCGGCGGCCAGAGCCTGGTGCCGATGCTGGCCATGCGGCTGACGTCCTTCGAGCACCTGATCGACGTCTCGCGGGTGGCCGAGCTGCAGAGCATCGATCTCGACGGCGATCACGTCCGCATCGGTGCGGGCACGCCGCATGCCTTCGTCGGAATGGATGACGAAGTGGCGGAATCGGTTCCGCTGCTCACCCTGTCGACGCCGCACATCGGCCACTTCCAGATCCGCTCCCGCGGCACCCTTGGCGGTGCGATCGCCCACGCCGACCCGGCCGCCGAATACGCCGCTGTGGCGGTGACACTCGATGCGGAGATCGAGGCCACGTCATCGCGCGGTCGCAGGCAGGTCGCCGCGGCGGAGTTCTTCACCGGCCTGTGGGAGACCGCTCTCGAGCCGGACGAGATCCTCACGGCGGTCCGGTTCCCCGTATGGTCGGGACGAAGCGGCTTCGCCGTCCGGGAGTTCGCCAGGCGTCACGGTGACTTCGCCATCGCCGGGGCTACGGTCGCCGTCGAACTCGACGACGATGATCGCGTGCTCCGTTGCAGCATCGGCCTTCTGGGCCTCGGCCCCACACCACTGCGGGCCGCGGGCTCCGAGTATGCCGTCACGGGTAGACCCGTCACCGAGGTCACCGCAGACGAGATCGGACGGCTGGCGGTGTCCGGCCTCGAGGACGTTCCGACCGACCTTCAGGGTTCGGCGTCCTATCGCACCCGGGTCGGCGCTGCGATGGTCGCGCGGGCCTGGACCGAAGCCACGGAGGCAATCCATGCATGAGCTACCCGTCCAGGTGTCGGTGAACGGTCGTGAGCACTCGGGCACCGTCGAGCCTCGCGTCACCCTTGCCGACTTCCTGCGCGAGAACTGCGGCCTGACCGGCACCCACCTCGGGTGTGAGCACGGCGCGTGCGGCGCATGCACTGTGCTGTTGGACGGTCGGGCCGTGCGGTCGTGTCTGATATTCGCCGTTCAGGTGGACGGCCAGGAGGTGACCACCGTGGAGGGCATCGCCTCCTCCGACGGGGAACTCTCGCCCATCCAGGCCGCGCTGCGCGAGTGCCACGGTCTGCAGTGCGGCTTCTGCACACCCGGCTTCGTCACCTCCATTACCGCGTTGCTGCGTGACAATCCCGTTCCCACCGATGACGAAATTCGCGAAGGTCTGTCCGGGAACTTCTGCCGTTGCACCGGCTATCAGGGCATCGTCAACGCAGTTCACCAGGCCGCAGCGAAGATGCAGGGCTGATCCGGCCTGGTCGGGTAACGCCGATCGGCACACCATCGATACTCCTCGGGACAGTTTGCCGACGTAGTGTTGGTGCTCGGAGCCGATCGCGACAGGAGATGCGGATGAGGTCGAAGGACTGGGCGGCGGCGCTGCTCGTCGCACTGGGTGCATCGATGGCCCTGGCCGTCGCGGCACCGGCACAGGCCGGCCCCACCGACGACCAACGCGAGCAACAGGTCGATCAGGCATTCCTCAAGGCGGTCAAGGAGCAGGGCCTGAAGCCGACGTCCGACGCGTTCGCGATCGACCTCGCCCATTCGACGTGCGACGTGCTGGCGCGCACCGGCTCGGTGGAGAACGCGTTGCGCCACGTCCAGAACGCCACCGACTGGTCCAAGCCCAAGGACATCGGCGCGTTCGGCAGCCTGGCGGTGCAGGGCTACTGCCCCACGTCGATGCCCAAGCAGTAGCTCAACCCGCGAGCTTCGCCACGATGCCCGCGATCCGCCGTGCCCGGGTGTCCGCCGCCTTGGCGCCGCACACCGCCGTCACGTGCGCCTTGCGCTGGCTGTAGGACAGTTCGTGCCACGCCGCCGCGGCCGTGGGTGACCCGTCGAGTGCCACCTGCAGGTCGTCGGGCACCTCGACCACCCGCGGTGCGACGTCCAAGGCCAGTTCGACGGCGATCGCATCCCCGCCGGCGATGCCGGACTCCTTGCGGCGCTCGGCGCTGAATGGCAGCAGGAACTTGCCGCCCATCGACGCGATCGTCGACCTGTACTCATATCCGTTGACCGTGACCACCACCGACGCCCTCTTGCCGCCGCCGAGCTCCGCGACGACCTCGGCGGGCACCTCGATGCCGGTGTTGTTCCCCATCTGGGACATCGTCGTCGAGAACTTCACCCGCCCATCATCGGTCACGCGGGAGCATGACGTGGACCAATGGACGCTGGCTTCATCGGTTTGGGAAACATGGGCTCGGGCATGGCCGTCGACTGGTCCTGGCCGCCGGTGCCGACCTACCCGTGCCGCTGTCAGTAGCGAGCCTGCTGCGCGCGGTTAGGAGACCACTCCGCGTAGGCCGTCGGCACCGAAGACGGGTTCGAGCATCGCCGAGTAGTCGGGACCTCGCCGCACCAGCTGACCACCGTCGACGTTGATGACCTGGCCGGTGATCCAGCTCGCCGCGTCGCTGAGCAGGAAGATCGCGGCGTTCGCGATGTCGGTGACCTCGCCGACCCTCGGCAGCGGCGTGCTGACCCGGTAGTCCTCGCTGAGCTCGGGCGAATCGAGGACGAGCGCGACCAGTTCGGTCCGGATCAGGCCCGGCCGAATCGAGTTGACCCGCACCCAGGAGGCCCCCAGTTCGTCGGCGCCGAGCTGCATGAGGTGATCGATCGCGGACTTGCTGACACCGTAGGCGCCGAACCACCGGTGCGTGTTGCTCGCCGCGACCGACGAGATGCCGACGAACGATCCGCCACCACCGCGCACCATCTCCCGCGCACTGTGTTTGAGCACGTACATGCTGCCGTTGACGTTGAGGTCGACGGTTCGGCGCCAGGCCTCGGAGTCGACCTGGGTGATGGGTCCGATCGTCTCGGACCCACCCGCGCAGTGCACGACCCCGTTCAGCCGACCGTGCCACGCCGTGGCGGCCTCCACCATGCGGGTCACCTGATCCTCATCGGTGACGTCGGCGGGTTCGTACCTCACGGCACCGGCGCCGGCGCCCGCCTGGGCCGTGATCTCGTCCTGCGCGGCCGCGAGCCGGTCGGCGTTGCGCCCGACGAGCACCACGTCGCCACCCGCTTCGACCACGGCGGCGGCGACGCCCTTGCCGATGCCACTGCCACCGCCAGTGACGATGATCGTCCGGTCCACCAACGAAAGCTGCACCATTGCCCCTTACGAGAAACTAGAACACGTTCTCGTCATCGAACCACATGGCGGCCGCGGCACCACAGCCAACGGGGAGACCTCTCACAGAAACCGTACGCGCGCACCAGAATAGTTCGGAATGTTTGCCTGACATCGCTTCCATCAGCGTATTGTCCTGGCAATGGGCACACTTCAGATCTCCGCACGACGCCTCGTCGTCGCCGGCGGATTCGCAGTCGCGGTCGCCGCCGCACCGGCCGTCGCCGCGTTGGCCGTTCCGTCGATCGCGCCGTCCTTCGGGGCCTGCGCCGGCGGTGAGACGGAGGACGTCTACACCAATGCGTGCACCCCGGACCTGGTGCCGAACTCGCCGTCGCCGCAGGGTGGCCTGCCCTCTGTCGACGGAATTCCTTGCACCGGGGGCAATTCGGGCCAGTGCATCGGCCTGTCCGAGGACGCACCGCAGTACGTGGCGCCCAACTCGACCGTCGGCTCCAGCCCGACCGTCACTGGTTCCACCAACTAGCCACTGCGGCGACACGCTTTCAGCGAACCAGCGGTAACTGCGCAGACTGGGGAGAGCTTCCCTATGATCCACGCATGTCGCACTACGAGTTCCCTGCCCGCCGTCTCCTGCTCGCCGGCGGATTCGCACTCGCCGTCGCCGTGACCCCGGCGGTGGCCGCGGTCGCGATGCCCTCGACCGGGTCCGGTTCAGCCGTGGCCGACTGCGCCTCGGGCGAGGACGCGGACCAGTTCACCGGCGAGTGCGTGCCGTTCGTCGTACCCAACTCGCCATCTCCGTTCACCACCCCGCCGGGCAACCCGGACATCCCCGAGATCGATGGCGTGCCCTGCACCGGACGCGACTCCGGTGCGTGCATCGGTCTGGCCGAGGACGCGCCGCAGTACGTCCCGCCGACGTCGACCGTCGGATCGGATCCGACCATCACCGGTTCGACCAACTGAATGGAACCTGTGCAGATTCCGTGCACCTTCCCTACAATTCACGCGACGTACCGTCAATAACCACAGAAAGCGTGACCATGGCGCACCTTGAGTTCACTGCACGACGCTTGCTCCTCGCCGGCGGATTCGCGCTTGCCGTCGCCGTTGGTCCCGCCGTGGCCGCGGTCGCCGTACCGACGGTCGCCAACGCCGCACCGGCGGCCTCGTGCCCCGCCGGCGAGGAAGAGGACATGTACACGGGCTCCTGCCTCCCGCATACCGTCCCGAACTCGCCGACCAACAACGGTTACCCCGCGTCGCCGGTCTCGGATTCGCCCGGCGGTCTGCCCTCGGTCAACGGCATCCCCTGCACCGGCGCCAACACCGGTCAGTGCATCGGCCTTCAGGAGAACGCACCGAAGTTCGTTCAGCCTCCGACGAGTATCGACGGCGGGTAACGGCCATCACGGCCTAGGCAGCGCGTCGAGTCGCCTAGAGTTGGTTCATGGCAGCCAAACCAGATCCCGCCGAAATCGGTGACGTCGAGCCACTGGCCGACAGCACCGCCCGCCAAGCCAGGCGTGTCGTCGCAGCCTACGCGACCGACGCCGACGAGTGCCGCGTCTTCCTGTCGATGCTGGGCATCGGACCGGCAAAGCTCGAGGCTTGAGCTCCGAATCCGGTAACTCGGAGTACGGCCACTCCGACTTCGTCGTGGTGGCCAACCGGCTGCCCATCGACATGGAGCGCCTGCCCGACGGCACGACGACGTACAAGCGCAGCCCCGGTGGCCTGGTCACCGCGTTGGAGCCGCTACTGCGGCGCCGGCGCGGGGCGTGGATCGGCTGGCCGGGCATCACCGACGGCGACGAGGACCCGATCGTCGAGGACGACCTCGAAATGCGTCCGGTGCGACTGTCCGCCGACGACTTCGCCGACTACTACGAGGGTTTCTCCAACGCGACCCTGTGGCCGCTCTACCACGACGTCATCGTCAAACCGATTTACCACCGAAAGTGGTGGGACCGCTACGTCGACGTGAACCGCCGCTTCGCCGAGGCGACGGCGAACGCCGCAGCGCACGGTGCCACGGTGTGGATCCAGGACTACCAGTTGCAGTTGGTGCCGAAGATGCTGCGGATGCTGCGTCCAGACCTCACCATCGGCTTCTTCCTTCACATTCCGTTTCCCCCCGTCGAACTCTTCATGCAGATGCCGTGGCGCACGGAGATCATCGAGGGGCTCCTCGGCGCAGACCTGGTCGGGTTCCATCTGCCGGGCGGAGCACAGAACTTCCTGATCCTGGCGCGCCGACTCGTCGGGGCCAACACCTCGCGGGCCAGCGTCGGCGTCCGGTCCCGGTTCGGCGAGATCCAGGTGGGTTTCCGCACCGTCAAGGTCGGCGCGTTCCCGATCTCGATCGACTCCGCCGAGCTGGACGCGAAGGCGCGCAACCGCGTGGTTCGGCAGCGCGCCAAGGAGATTCGCGCCGAGTTGGGCAATCCGCGCAAGGTGCTACTCGGCGTCGACCGACTCGACTACACCAAGGGCATCGACGTTCGGCTGCATGCCTTCTCGGAGCTCCTCGACGAAGGCAGGGCCAATCCCGCCGACACCGTGCTGGTGCAGCTGGCGACGCCGAGTCGTGAGCGCGTCGAGAGCTACAAGATGATGCGCGAGGACATCGAGCGTCAGGTCGGGCACATCAACGGCGAGTACGGCAAGGTGGGACATCCCGTCGTGCACTACCTGCACCGGGCCTTGCCGCGCGATGAACTGATCGCGTTCTTCGTCGCCGCCGACGTCATGTTGGTGACGCCGCTACGAGATGGGATGAACCTGGTCGCCAAGGAATACGTCGCCTGCCGCAGCGACCTTGGCGGAGCCTTGGTGCTGAGCGAATTCACCGGCGCTGCAGCCGAACTCCGACAGGCTTACCTCACCAACCCGCATCATCTCGACGGTGTCAAGGATTCCATCGAGGCTGCACTGACACAGGTCCCCGAGGAGGGCCGACGACGGATGCGGGCACTTCGCAGGCAGGTGCTCGCCCACGACGTCGACCGCTGGGCACGCTCGTTCCTCGAAGCCCTCGCTGCCACCCGCAGTGCGGACGCTTCTAGATCGGAGTGATGTCCTTGATCCGCCAGTCCTGGCCGATCTTCTCGTAATCGACGCGCAACCGGCTGCCGTCGTAGAGCGGCTGCTTCGTCTTGTCGGTCAGTACGCGATTCATGTACACCATCACCGAACCGGAATCACGGTGGGCGTCGAGCATCCCGACACCGACGACGTTGACCTGGCTGACGATCTGACGTTCCCGCGCCGCGGGGATGACGTTCTTGGTGGTGTCGTCCTCGTACTCGCGGCGGAAGTCCGGCGTCAGCAGTTGGTAGGCGTCGGTGCGGCTGCGCTCGATCGTCTGGTAATCGAACCCGAGGATGATCGGAATCTGTTGCGCCGCAAGCTCGGGCAGCTCAGTCCTGGCCTGCTGCTCGCCGTTGCGTTCGACGCGATTCCAGTACAGGCTTCCGCCCGCCCCACCCAGCACGACGAATGCGACCGCGAAGACGATCCCGACGAGCACGACCAACCTCGAACGCCACCGACCCATCAGTTGCCCCCGTCGGGATACTTCAGGTCGTAGCCCGTCATGTGTCCGTTGTCGTCCTCGTGCACGATCACCCGCAGCCGATACGGTTTCGACGGTGAGTTCACGCCGTCGAGGTTGGTGACCGTCACGCGCACCGACACCAGCACGGACGCGTTGTCCGCCGTGTCGTCGACCTTCTCCAGCGCGGCGCCGTTGATCACGGCCTCCGAACTGGCATTCGTATCGCGGAAGATCGCCTTGAGGTTCTCGACGTTGTTGCCCTGGCTCATCATGTCTCGCAACGGGCCGCTGATGCCGTTCACGAACCGGTTCACGCTGTCGTCGATGGTGTCCTGCGTGTAGCTGAACATGTTCACTACGGTCTGCGACGCGGCGTCCACGAACTGCTGGTCGCGGGCGTTGGCCGCCTGAGCGTGCCGCTGCTGCGCCAAGAGGATCGCCACCACTGCGGAGAGCGCGGCGACCAGTACGGCGGTGACGCCGAGCGCGAGGCCCGCGACCAGCATGCGGTGCGGCTGTCTACGCGGCGGCGGACCTACGGGCGTGAACGGACGGCTGTGAACGACCGACGGCGACTCGACGACCACCTGGGCCGGCATCGTGGCGACGTCAGGAGACGCCGGGCCTGCGGCCCGCGACGCGCGTCTGCGGGCAGCCGCCTTCCTCGCCGACCCCGGTGCCTCGATCGCTTCGTCGGAGGTCGTGTCATTCGTAGTCAATTAGGCCTGCCTCGGATCCAACATCAGGTCCACCCACGTCTCCGCGGGGCTCACCTTGTCCATGCCATCGGCGTAGACGCCCGTTCCCCCGGCGGGGTCGACGAACACACCGGTCTTCGAATCGTACGTGGCGGCAGCCGGTCCACTCGCCTGCGGCGGCGTCGCCTGCGACGGAAGAAGCGGTCCCTGGCCCGGAGGCAGCTCGGCCGGCGGCGGAGCGTCAGCGGGCGGGGCGGGCGCTCCCGGAGGCGTCCTCGCATACGGCGGCACGATCTGGTCCGGCGGCGCGTAGAACGGCAGCGGTGGCGGCGGCGGCCCCAGATCGCTCGGCGGAATCGGCAGCGGGAACGGCGCGTTCGGTGCGGGGCCGGGTCCCGGCGCAACGCCCGGTGGGAGCTGCACCACCGGCGGGCCCGGATCGTAGTCGGCGCCCGGCGGGATGTTCGGGAACTTGTTCGGCGGGGTGATGTTTCGGTCGTTGGTCACCGGTGTGTCGTAGGGCACCGGCGGACCGCGCCACGGGTTGCTTCCGATCGGCACGTATCCACGGGGGTCACGGCACAGCTGAATCGTCGGCGCCCGCTTGCCGGGGAACTCCTGGCACGGATAGTTGCGCGCGCCACGCACCACGGCGGGATCGTTCTGCGCCGTCTTGCAGTACAGGTCGGTCGGCAGATCGCGAAGCGTGGTGTCACCGGGTGAGCGGATCAACGGCGGCGGAATGAAGCCCGTCGAGCACGGCGGCGGGTCGCCCAGATCGACCTTGAAGTCGAGCTTTCCACCCTCGTCGGCGGGGAGTCCACCGGCCACGGTCGTGAGCGCGGCCAACAGCGCCGGAAAGATCACCAGCGCCTGCTCGATCGACTTGCGATAGATGACGCCGATACGACCGAAGTTCGCCAGGTTTGCGGCGAGCATCGGGAAGTTGGGGCGGATCCCGTCGAAGGTGGTGTTGGCAGCCTGGGTGGCGCCAGGGACCGTCTCGAGCACGGATCGCAGTTGCGGATCCGCCTTCGCGGCTTCGGACGTGAACCGCGCGAGGCCGTCGGAGAGCAGCTTGATGTCGTCTCCGCTTTGGATCTGCGAGTCCAGGAACGGCCCGGCCTGATCGATCAGCTGGGTGATCTGGCCGTAGTTCTTGTTGGCCTCGTCCACGAGGAGCCGCGAGGACTGGATCATGCGGGCCAACTCGGGCCCGGACCCGTTGAACGCCTTGAACGTTTCCCTCAGCAGATCCTGCAGTCGGGTGTTGCCGATGCTGTTGACCAACGACTCGGCCTGCGTGAGCAGAGCCGCGATGTCCTGACCGACGGCAGTGCGCTCGACCCCGATGTTCGAACCGTCGCGAAGCACGTTCGTGGACGGATCGGCGGGAGGCACCAGGTCGATGTACTGCTCGCCCACCGCCGAGACGCTCTTGACGGTGGCGGTGACGTTGTCGGGCACCTCGGTGTCGGTGTTGAGCCGCATCGAGGCGACCACTCCGGCGTCGTCGAGGCCCACCTGTTCCACGCGGCCGATGGTCACGCCTCGGTAGGTGACGTTGGCGTTCTCATACAGCCCGCCACCGGCCTTGAAGTCCGCGGTGACGTGATAGGCGCCGATTCCCACTGCGGCGGGCAGATGGAGGTAGAACGCCGAGATGGCTCCGACGCACACCACCGTGACGATCGCGAAGATCGACAACTGCAGACGTGTCAGGCGATCCAACATCTAGGGCGTCCCCCCGTCGTGCTGGGTTGCCGAGCCCGGCGGAATCTTGAACGGGTCGGCGGCCTGCCCGGACAGATTCGACATGGCCCCGGTGAGGAAGTCGGGCGGGTTGATGACCTCGGCCATGTGCCTCATGTTGGGATCGAGACCCTTCGAGGTGGTGAACACCGACTCACCCGTACGCCGCACCGTCAGGTCGAACGTGACGAACACGTTCAGGTAGTCACCGCGTACCGCGTTGCGCAGATACTTGTAGTGGAAGGGGAACGTGGGCAGGAACTCGAGATCCTTGATGAAGTCATCGGCATTGTCGTTGAGCGCCTTGATGACTGGATAGAGATCCTTGAAGTCTGCGGCGAAGTCGTCCTTGATGCCCGCCAGCACGCGTGAGCCGACGTTCGCGAAGGTGCGAAGGGCCGTGAAGGCGTCGACGATGTTCTGGCGGTTGTCGTTGAGCACCTTCAGCGCCGCAGGCAGGGAGTCCAGTGTGCGCCCGAGACTGTCCTTTCCGCGGGCGAGGATGCCTGCGAAACGGTTCAACCCGTCCAGGGCGGAGACGATGTCGGTCGTCTGCTGATCGAGCGACGTGGTCAGCTCGGCCAGCCGCGGAATCAGGTCGGCGAACTGTCCCGTGCGGCCGGCCACGGCGGCGTACAGCTCGTCGGTCACGTCCTGCAGCGCGCCGAGATTGCCCTTGTTGACCACGACCCCCAGCGACGACAGCACCTCTTCGGTGGTCGGGTAGCGGCCGGCCCGTGACAACGGGATGTTCGAGCCCTCACGGAGTCTGCCCTGACCCGACCCGTCGACGGGCGGGGCGAGGTCGATGTGCTGCGACCCGAGCAGCGACGTCTGGGCGACCTTTGCCGTCGCATTCTCCGGGAGGTCGACGTCGCCGTTCAACGACACCTTGACGGCGGCGAAGAAGCTGCCATCGGGCCGTTGCATCGCTTCGATCCCGGACACGCTGCCGACCGTCACGTCGTCGACCATGACCGGGGAGTTCTGCGGCAGGGTGGCGACGTCGGGCAGTTCCACCGTGATCGTGTACGAACCCTTGCCGTGGCCTTCGGTGCCCGGCATGTCGAGCGAGTTGAGGCCGCCAAAGGCACAGCCCGCCAGCAGGACGGCACCTGAACCGATCGCGACGGTGTTGCGGCCCGCGCGTAAAGCCTTGCGATGCAATGCCTTCATGGCTAACCACCCCCCTGTTCAGCGGGCAAGGGTTCGCCTGGTGGCGGTCCGGGCAGCGGTCCGCTTCCGTCGGCGGATCCGTTCGTCGGCGCGTATCCCTCTGCAGGCGCACCGACCTGCGATACCTGCCCCGGAATCGGGGGCGGCGGCAGGAGGAGGTCGCTGATCCGGCCATCGGGTCCGACGGTCGGCGGCGTCACGCCGGGTGCGGGCTGCCACTGCAGGTACGGGACCGGCGTCTGGGCCTTCGCCTCGGTTTCCGGTGTGTCGTAGATGATCTGGCCCTTGTAGGCCGTGATGCTGTTGATCGGGTGGAACAGGATCGGGGGGTAGTTCACGGCGAGTCGCTTGAACACGGGGCCCATCCGCTGGCGGCAGATCTCGGCCCGCTTGTAGTTGTCGGGCGACGCGCCGACGTCGAACGTGCCACCGCAGATGAACTGCACCGGGTTGGCGAAGTTGGGCAGCGACAACAGGCCGCCGACGGTGCCCTGGGCGGGGTTGTAGATGTTGTAGAAGTTCTGCAGGCCGTTGGGCGTGACGTGCAGGATCTGCTCGATGTCGTCACTGTGTTCGTTCAACAGGTTGGTGAAGTCGGTGAGCTTGCCGATCTGTCCGATCAGGGCCTGGTTGTTCTCGTTCAGGAAACCCTTGACGTCGGCCAGCGCCTTGTTCAACGTTCCCAGCGTCTGATCGAGGTCCTTGGAACTATCCGCGAGCACCTGCGACACCGAGGCGACGTGGTTGGAGAACTGCACGATCTGCTCGTTGCTGTTCGCCAGCGCATTGACCAGCACCTGCAGGTTGCGCACGGTGCCGAACAGATCGGTGCGCGAATCCCCGAGACGTCCTGCCGTCTGGGACAGTTCGCGCAGTGCATTGCGAAAAGAGTCTCCGTTGCCGTCGAAGGTATCGGCGGCCTGATTCACGAATGCGGCCAGCGGACCCTGCATGTCACCCTGCTGCGGTCCGAGCGACGCGCTGAGCTGGGTCAGTTGCTCCTTGACGTCATCCCATTCCACGGGGACACCGGTGCGGTCGAGCCCAATCTGCGCGCCGTCGGCGAGGGTGGGACCGCTGGTATAGGCGGGGGTGAACTGAATGAACCTGGCCGACACCAGGTTCGGCGCGATGATGATGGCGCGTGCATCGGCGGGCAGCTTCACGTCGCCATCGATGGTCATCGTGACCTTGACGTCCTTGGCGCGAGGCTCGATGGACTTGATGGTCCCGACCGGAACACCGACCACCCGGACGTCGTCACTCGGGTACAGGCCGACGGTGGACGGGAAGTAGGCCACTACCTCGTGACCCTTGGCCGAGGGCCACACGGTGTAGATCCCGCCGATCAGGGCGACCACCAACATGGCGACGACCGCGAAGCGCAGCCACCGATGGCGCGAACCCGTCGAATTCTCCTGGGTCATGGCGACTTCGGCCTTATGATCGTGCGCTCGGAGATGAATCCGCGCAGATAGTCCGCCAAGCTGTCCGGCAGCTTACCCGGCTGGAAGTAGGTGTCCAGCAACACTTCGGACAGGCTGGCGGGGGGCAGACCATAGAGGTTGATCTGGAAGCCGGGGCCGGAGCCGACCACCTCACCGAGTGCCGTGGCGTACGGGGGTAGCCGCCGCAGCGCCTCGCCGATGTGCTCCTTGCGCTCCAGCAGATTGTCGAGAACCAGGTTGAGCTGCTTCAGCGCGGGGGCGAACTCGCGTTTGTTGTCGGCGACGAATCCCGAGAGTTGTTCGGAGACACCCTGAATACCGTCGATGAGATTGCTCAGTGCCTGACGCTTCTCGTCGAGCGCGGCGAACAACAAATTGCCGTCGGTGATGAGCTGGTTGACCTGACCTGCACGCTGGGCCAAGGTGTCGGAGACCTTCTTGGCATGGGCCAGAAGCTCTTCGAGCGCTTCGTCGCGCTTGTTGAGGCTGCGCGACAGGTTCGCGACGCCGTCGAGCGCACCGCGAAGTTGCGGCGTCGCATCGTGCAGCGTGTCGGTCAGCGTCTGGAGCGCCTGCTCGAACCTGGGCTTGTCCAGTTCGCCGGCGTTCTGGCCGAGATCTTGCAACGCGGTGTTGAGGGTGTACGGAGTGGTGGTGCGACCAAGGGGGATCATCGTCGTGCTGCCCCCGCCCTTGGGTGTCACCGCGAGCGACTTCTGACCGAGCACCGTGTCGGTCTTGATCGCCACCAGGGACTGGTCACCGACCCGGATCTTGCGGTCGACGGTGAACTTCACCAGCGCCGAGTCGCCTGCGAGTTCGACCGCGCCGACCTTTCCGACCTTGATGCCCGACACGCTGACGTCGTTGCCCGGCGTGATGCCGCCCGCATCGGTGAAGTACGCCTCGTAGTTCTTGCCCTGGGGCCAGAACGGGAGACCGGTGTAGCCGAACGACACCAGCACCAGACACGCCACCAGCGCGATGCCGAAGATGCCGGTACGGACGGGATCGCCTTCGCCGGGCCTAGCCATTCTCCGAGCACCTCCCCTTCGATGGATCGGGGGGACCGCCGAACGGAATCAGGATGTCGCTGCCCGCGGGTCCGTTGATCTTGATGCGAATCGAGCAGTAGTAGATGTTGAAGAACGAGCCGTACGCGCCAAGGGCGTTGAGCCGCAAGTAGTTCTCGGCCAGCGGCTCGATCACCTTGTTGACGTCGGCCTTGCGTTCGTCCATCCGCTGTGCGAACGGTCGGATGTTCTCGATCACGCCCTGTACCGGACGGCGGCTGTTCTTCAGCAGATCGGTCAGGTCGTTGGTGGCCGACGCGAGCGGCGGGATGGCGCCCGCGATCGGGTCGCGGTTCTGCGCCAGACCGGTGATGAGCTGCTGGAGTTGATCGACGGCCGCATCGAACTGAGCGCCCTTCGCGTCGACGGTTCCGAGCACCGCGTTGAGGTTGGTGATGGTGTCGCCGATCAACTGATCCCGGGAGGCGAGATCCTGGGTGAACGACGACGTGCTGGCGAGCAGAGTGGACAACGGACCGCCCTGGCCCTGCAGCAATTCGATGACCGCATTGCTGACCTCGTTGACCTTGTTGCCGTCGAGTCCCTTGAGCACCGGTCGAAGTCCACCCAGCAGGGCATCGAGGTCCAGAGCGGGCTGCGTGTTCTCCTTGGCTATGGTCGCCCCGGGTGGCAACTTGCGCAATTCGCCTGGGCCCGAGGTGATTTCGAGATAGCGATCGCCGACCAGATTCTGGTATCGGACCACGGCCCTGGTGGAGGTGTACAGCTGATAGCGGTTGTCGACGTCGAACGCGACGTCGACGGTGTTGTCCGGATTGAGCTCGACGGACTTCACCGAGCCCACCGGCACACCGGCGATGCGGACGTCCTGGCCCGCCTTGAGGCGCGAAGCCTCGGTGAACGTGGCGTGGAAGTCACTGCCCGACGCGAAGCGGAACTGGCCGAACACGACGACCAGACCCGCGGCCACCAGCAGCATGACCACCGTGAAGATGCCGACGTTGAGCACCGTCTTGTCGCGTTTCACTAGTAGTCGTCCCTCTCCGCGTACGCGCCGTGGAACAGGAACTGCAGCGTCGACGGAGCGTCGAACTGAAGTTCGGTGTTCGGCTGGAACGGCACGTAGGCGTTGTCGGTGACCAGGAAGGGCGTGTGGTACCACGATCCGCCGTACTGCTTACTCGGCACGTCCGGCAGGCCACGGCAGTTCGGCCCGCCCGACGCGTTGACGATCGGCAGGCTCTCCGGATAGGTGTACGCGGGCGAACCGGGCAGGAAGTTCGACGCGACGAAGAGGCCAGGACGAATGCCACCGATGATCGGCGCGAAGCGATCGACCGCCACCGAGGTGCCCTTGAGGATGCACCCGATCTCCGGGGAGTAGTCGCCCGCCACCTTCAGCGGTGCACGCAGCCGCTGGATCGCTGCGATGAAGTCATCGGCCCCGGGCTCCAGGGTGGCCGTGCCGTTGTTCGCCAGACCGGTGGCCGCCAACAGGGTGGCGTTCAGGTTGTCCTGTTGATCGACGATGGTCTTGCTCACGGTGGGGGCGTTGTCGAATACCGTCACCAGGTCGGGGGCTGCATCGGCGTAGATGTTGCCAACCTCCCCGGTCTTCTGGAATACCTGCTGCAGGGCGGGCAGTTTCGGATTGAACTGCTGCAGATAGTAATTCAGGCCGGAGAGCGTGTCTCCGAGGTCATCGCCGTTGCCGCGCAGACCCTCGCCGAGCGCGCTGAGCGTGGCGTTGAGGTTGATCGGATCGACCTTCTGCAAGGTGTTGGTGAGCGACTCGAAGAGCGTGTTCACCTCGAGTTGCACGTCGGCCGCGTTCACCTTCGTCCCCGGCCGCAGCGAGCTCCCGGTCGGCTTGTCGGGCTGAAGGAACTCCACCGACTTGGCACCGAAGACCGTCGTGCCCGCGATGCGCACCTTGGCGTTCGACGGAACGTATCGCAGCTGGCTGCTGTCGACGGCGAGCGTCAACTTCGCTTGGTCACCGGCATATTCGATGGAGGAGACCTTGCCGATCTGGATGCCGCGGTACTTGACCTTCGCGTCGGTCTCCATCACCAGACCGGCGCGCGGTGCCGTCACGGTGATCTGCTCGGTACTGGTGAAGGCCGCGGTGTAGGACAGATAGGTGAAGACGACGGCCACCAACAGAACAGCCGCGAGGATCGCGGCGGCGATCCTCACATGACTGCGCTTGGCGTCACCCATCGTCGTTCCCGCCTATCCGGACAGATTGAAGTTGCCCGACGCGCCGTATGCGGCCAGGGAGATGAACAGGGTGATGGTGACGACGACGATCAGGGACGTGCGCACCGCCTGACCGACGGCGATGCCGACGCCGACCGGGCCACCGGATGCGTTGTAGCCGTAGTAGGTATGCACCAGCATGACGGCTATCGACATGACGATGGCCTGGAGGAACGACCACAGCAGATCGGTCGGCACCAGGAACGTGTTGAAGTAGTGGTCGTAGAGACCGGCGGACTGCCCGTTGATGAAGACGGTCGTGAACCGCGCGGCGAAGAACGCCGCCAACACTGACAGCGAGTACAGCGGGATGATGGCGATCAGCCCGGCGATGATCCGCGTCGACACCAGATAGGACACCGAGTGCACGGCCATCGCCTCGACGGCGTCGATCTCCTCGGCAACGCGCATGGCGCCCAGTTGGGCGGTGGTACCCGCGCCGATGGTCGCGGCCAACGCGATGCCCGCGATGACCGGCGCGACGATGCGGACGTTGAGGAACGCCGACAGGAAGCCGGTCAGAGCCTCGATGCCGATATTGCCCAGCGATGAATAGCCTTGGACCGCAATGACACCGCCGGAGGCCAGCGTCAGGAACGCAGCCACGCCGACCGTTCCGCCGATCATCACCAGGGCACCGGCGCCCATCGTCATCTCCGCGATGAGGCGAATGGTCTCCTTGCGATAGCGAGTCAGCGCATTCGGGATGTAGCGCACCGACTCGCCGTAGAAGAGGGCCTGCTCCCCCACGACGTCGACGGCCTTGGGCACACTGCGGAAGAACCGCCGGATGCGCAGCGTCGCGTCGTAGCTCATGACCGTCTCTTCTTCGTCCAAGCCCTCATCAGCGCGCCAACACTCTCACGCCGACCGCCGTCAGGATCACGTTGATCACGAACAGGCAGATGAAGGCATAGACGACGGTCTCGTTGACGGCGACGCCAACGCCCTTGGGGCCGCCCTTGACCGTCAATCCGCGGTAGCACCCGACCAGCCCGGCCATCAGACCGAACAGCAGCGCCTTGAACATGGCGAGCACCAACTCGCCCAGCCCGGTGAGAATGGTCAGCCCGTTGATGAATGCGCCGGGGTTGACGCCCTGCAGGAAGACCGAGAAGACGTAGCCGCCTGCGATGCCGATCGCGCAGACGAGGCCGTTGAGCAGTAGCGCCACCAAGGTCGACGCCAGCACTCGGGGCACCACCAGCCGCTGGATCGGGTCGATGCCGAGCACGCGCATCGCGTCGATCTCCTCGCGGATGGTGCGGGCCCCGAGGTCGGCACAGATCGCGGTGGCTCCGGCACCGGCGACGACGAGCACCGTGACCACGGGGCCGAGCTGCGTGATGGTGCCGAATGCGGTTCCCGCGCCGGACAGGTCGGCCGCGCCGAGCTCACGCAGCAGGATGTTGAGTGTGAACGCCACCAGCACGGTGAAGGGAATGGCGACGAGGAGCGTCGGGATCAGGGAGACGCGCGCGATCATCCAGGTCTGATCGAGGAACTCGCGGAACTGGAAGGGCCTGCGGAAGATCTTGACGAACGTGTCCAGCGACATCTCGAAGAATCCGCCAACGGCCCGGGCCGGAGCCGTCAGCTGTTCCTTCAACCTGGACTCCGTTCTCGGGTTGGGGGGTCGAGAAGTGTGTACGGCGAATTGTCCGTAACCACGAGCCGCGACAACCTCTCCACCCCTTGGTTAAGCGCTGCTCTTAGTGAGCCGGATCATATTAACTAGAACACGTTCGCAGTGTCAAAGAACCGGAAAATCCGCCAATGCAGACCCATAAGCGCTGGTCAGAGCAGGTGTGACGCAGATCATTCTGTAACGTGTTCTAGCTGTCGCCACAGCGTGACAATCGAGACTGTCAGTCTCGCGAGGACATCAGCGCATTGGCGGAGAATCCGAGGTCGGGGTCGCGATCAGCAAAGTAGTCGCCGAGCGTGTGGCCGAGGTCGCCCGGCGCCCACGCATCCGAGCCCGCGGTGAAGTGCTTCTCCGCGGTGGGCGCGGCGACGAGCGTCACCGTCGGACCATAGACGATGAACAGCTGACCGTTGACGGCCTCCGATGCCGGCGACGCCAGGAACTGCACCAGGGTGACGACGTGCTCGGGTGACAAGCCGTCGATATGGCCCTCCGCTAGCTGCGGCGCCTCGCCGAAGACATCGGCGGTCATCGCCGTTCTGGCCCGCGGCGCGATGGCGTTGGCGCGAACGCCGTATCGGCCCAGTCCACGCGCCGCCGTCAAGGTCAGCGAGGTGATGCCGGCCTTCGCTGCGCCATAGTTGGCCTGACCGACCGGCCCCGCCAGACCCGCCTCCGACGAGGTGTTGATGATGCGGCCGTACACGGTGCCGCCGTTTTCCTTGGCCTTGTCACGCCAGTAGGTCGCGGCGTTGCGCGTTAGCAGGAAGTGCCCGCGCAGATGCACCGCGATGACGGCGTCCCAGTCTTCATCGGTCATGTTGAACAACATCCGGTCGCGCGTGATCCCGGCGTTGTTCACCACGATCGACAGCCCGCCGAGGCCGTCGGCCGTGGCGACGAGTTCGTCGGCGGTGCTGCGCGCGCTGATGTCACCGGCGACGGCGATGCCCTTCGATCCCGTAGCAGCGATCTCGTCGAGGACGTCGGACGTGTCGAGCCCGCCCTGCATGTCGTTCACGACGACCGTCGCGCCGGCCCGTGCCAGCCCGATCGCCTCGGCGCGGCCCAGTCCTGCGGCCGCCCCGGTCACCACCGCGACCAGTCCGGAGAGATCCGTCGAGTTCGTGTCCGTGCTCAATTTATGAATACCTCTAGTCTTTGCGGAGGAGGGCGGCGCGCGGGCACTCGGCGATCGACTGCTCCGCCAGATCCTCCTGGTCGTCCGGCACCGGGTCGGCCTTGATCACGGCGTAGTCCTCGTCGTCCAGATCGAACAGGTCCGGGGCGATGCCCACGCAGACCGCATTGCCTTCACAACGGTCACGATCGACCTCGACTCGCATGAGAACCTCCTCGCCACTCGTGTGCGGATGCCCGCCCAGCGTCGGCACAGAATAACCGCGCCTGGATTCCAAGACTAGAACGTGTTACAACCGGGGAGGCCTACGGGTACCCCCCGAGATAGCGAGGACGACGATGCGGATCGGCTACAGCCCCGAACAAGAGGACCTGCGCCGCGAGTTGCGCTCGTACTTCACCAAACTCATGACACCCGAGCGCGCAGAGGCGCTGAGCGCGGGCGGCGGCGGCGAGATGGGCCGCGGCAGCGTCTACCGCGACACGGTCGCGCAGATGGGCAAGGACGGCTGGCTGACGCTGTCGTGGCCCAAGGAGTACGGCGGCCAGGAGCGCTCTCCGATGGACGGGCTGATCTTCAACGACGAGGCCTCGATCGCCAACGTGCCCGTGCCGTTCCTGACGATCAACAGCGTGGCGCCGACGATCATGCACTTCGGCTCCGACGAGCAGAAGAAGTTCTTCCTGCCCAAGATCGCGGCCGGTGAACTGCACTTCTCGATCGGCTACTCCGAACCCGGCGCCGGCACCGACCTCGCCGCGCTGCGCACCACCGCGGTGCGCGACGGCGACGACTACGTCGTCAACGGTCAGAAGATGTGGACCAGCCTGATCGCCTACGCGGACTACGTGTGGCTGGCCGTGCGGACCAACCCCGAGGCCAAGAAGCACCGCGGCATCTCGATGCTGATCATGCCCACCACCGCCGAGGGCTTCTCCTGGACGCCGGTGCACACCATGGCCGGCGTCGACACGAGTGCGACCTACTATCAGGACGTCCGCATCCCGACGAGCAACCTGGTCGGCGAAGAGAACGCCGGCTGGAAGCTGGTCACCAATCAGCTGAACCACGAACGCGTCGCACTGGTGTCCGCGCAGCCGATCTTCGCCGCACTCGGGGCGGTCCGGGAGTGGGCGCAGAACACCAAGGACATGCACGGACGACGTGTGATCGACTCGGAGTGGGTGCAGCTCAACCTCGCTCGAGTGCACGCCAAGGGCGAGGTGCTCAAGCTCATCAACTGGGAGCTCGCGTCGGCGACCGACGCGTCCCCGTCCCCCGCCGATGCGTCGGCGGCCAAGGTGTACGGCACCGAGCTGGCCACTGAGGCCTACCGCCTGCTGATGGAGATCCTCGGGACCGCCGCCACCCTGCGCTCCGACTCACCCGGCGCGCTCCTGCGCGGCCGCATCGAACGCATGCACCGGTCATGTCTCATCCTGACCTTCGGCGGCGGCACCAACGAGATCCAGCGCGACATCATCGGCATGGTCGCCCTCGGCCTGCCCCGAGTGAACCGGTAAGGGAACGAACATGGACTTCACCACCACTGAGGCTGCCAATGACCTTGGCGGCCTTGCGCGTTCGATCGTCGACTCGGTGTGCACACCCGATCGCCAGCGCGAACTGGACAAGCTCGACGAGCGCTTCGACCGCGATCTGTGGTCCAAGTTGATCGACGCCGACATCCTCTCCACCGCGGCGCCGGAGTCGTTGGGCGGCGGCGGCTTCGGAGTGCTCGAGGAGAGCGCGGTGCTGGTGGCACTGGGACGCCAGATCGCCGCGGTGCCGTATCTGGAGTCGGTCGTCCTCGCCGCGGGCGCCCTGGCCAGGTTCGGATCCGAGGCGCTGCAACGGGATTGGGCCGAGCCAGCGGTCAGGGGCGAGAAGATACTGACCGTCGCACTCGACGGTGAGATGGGCCAGGGACCGGTCCAGGCGCAGTCCGTCGACTCCGGGTTCCGACTGACCGGCACCAGGGCGCTGGTCGGCTACGGACCGATCGCCGACGGGTTCCTGGTGGCGGCGGAGACCGATTCGGGCACCCACGTGTTCCTCGTCGCGGCGGGCGACCCAGGTGTCTCGGTCAGTTCGCTCGACACCACCGGACACGGCAGTGTCGGGCACCTGGAACTGTCGGGCGCCGCGGTCGATTCCAGCCGGGTCGTCGGTGGCGAAGAGGTCGTCGCCTGGTTGATCACGCGGAGTACGTTGGGCCGTAGCGCCTTTCAACTCGGAGTCCTCGAGCGCGCGCTGGAGTTGACCGCGCAGTACGCGAGGGAGCGCGAGCAGTTCGACCGCCCCATCGGCAGCTTCCAGGCGGTGGGTCAACGGCTGGCCGATGCCTACATCGACATCAAGGGCCTGCGACTGACGCTGACCCAGGCCGCGTGGCGGCTGTCCGAGGACCTGCCCGCAGACCTCGAGGTCGGCACTGCCGCCTTCTGGGCCGCCGAGGCGGGCCACCGGGTGGCGCACACCACCGTGCACGTCCACGGCGGCGTCGGCATCGACACCGACCACCCCGTGCACCGCTACTTCCTCGCCGCGAAGCAGACCGAGTTCGCGGTCGGCGGCGCCACCGGACAGCTGTTGCGCATCGGCCGCGAACTGGCCGAGACCCCGGCCTGAGCCCACGTCGCCCGTGACCGAAGAACGCCACCCGACCGTCACGGAGCTGCTGGCACCGCTGGTCGACGTCACCGATCGCGGAGTGTACGAAGAGGATTCGTTCGTCTGCTGGCGTGACCACCTCCGGGCTGGCGCGCAGGTAGCTGCGGCCCTGACGGCGCGTCTGGATCCGGCCAAGCCGCCCCATGTCGGGGTGATGCTCGGCAACACCACCTTCTTCTCGACGGTACTGGTGGCGGCGGGTCTGGCGGGACTGGTCACGGTCGGACTCAACCCGACGCGCCGGGGCGAGGCGTTCGCCCGCGACGTCGCGCGCGCCGACTGCCAGCTCGTGCTCACCGACGACGTCACCGCCCTCGGCGGAGCCCTCCCCGACGGCATGGCCTGCCTCGACGTCGAATCACCGCAGTGGGCAGCAGAGTTGGCAGACCACCGGGACACACCGGTGACATTCGCCGACACCGGCCCCGACGACCTGTACATGCTGATCTTCACCTCCGGCACCAGCGGTGAGCCCAAGGCGGTTCGCGTCACGCACGACAAGGTGGCCTTCCCCGGCACCATGCTGTCCCAGCGATTCGGTCTCGGGCGTGACGACACGTTCTACCTCTCCATGCCACTGTTCCACTCCAACGCCATCATGGCTGGCTGGTCGGTGGCGGTGGCCGCCGGCGGCTCGATTGCGTTGCGGCGCAAGTTCTCCGCGTCGCAGTTCATTCCCGACGTGCGCCGGTACGGCGCGACCTACGCCAACTATGTCGGCAAGCCGCTCTCATACATCCTGGCCACCCCACCCCGTGAGGACGACGCCGACAACCCGCTGCGGTTCATGTACGGCAACGAGGGCGCGCCCCGCGACCTACCGCGCTTCGCCAAGAGGTTCGGAACCTACGTGGTCGACGGATTCGGTTCGACGGAGGGCGGCATCGCCATCGGCCGCACGCCCGACAGCCCGGACGGCTCACTCGGCCCGCTCACCGACGAGGTCGCGATCGTCGACGTGGAGACCGGCGAGCCGTGCCCACCCGGCAAGGTCGGCGAACTGGTGAACCCGCAGGGCCGCGGCTGGTTCCGTGGTTATTACGGTGACGAGGCAGCCGAAGCCGAGCGGATGAGCGGCGGCATCTATCACAGCGGCGATCTCGCCTTCTCCGACGAGGCGGGCTACGCCTATTTCGCCGGCCGCCTTGGCGACTGGATGCGCGTGGACGGCGAGAATCTCGGCACCGCACCGATCGAACGGATCCTGCTCAGATACGACGACGTCGTCGAGGTCGCCGTCTACGCGATCCCCGATCCGAACGTGGGCGATCAGGTGATGGCGGCACTGGTGTTGTCGCCAACGGCGACGTTCGACCCCGACGCGTTCGCGGCCTTCCTTGCCGACCAATCCGATCTCGGCCCCAAGCAGTGGCCGAGGTACGTCCGGATCGCCAGCACCCTGCCGCGCACCGAGACGTTCAAGGTGGTCAAGCGGCTGTTGTCGGCGGAGGCGCTGAACTGCTCGGATCAGGTGTTCGCGATCTCTCGGTAGCGTGGGGTCATGGGCTACCGAGAGACGACGCCGCCCACCGGCGTGACCGACCTGGTCGAGGTGGCGTGGTGCGCCGACGGCGGCGGCGACCCGGTACGCGTTCTTCCCGACGGGTGCATGGACCTCATCCGCATGGATGGCGAGGTGGTGGTCGCGGGTCCGGACACCTCGGCGCTCATCACCAGTCGAGGTGAACGGTCATTGGCCGGGTTGCGATTTCGGCCGGGCGTGTTGCCGCGACTGCTCGGGGTGCCCGCAGCGGAATTGGTCGGCCTGCGAGTCCCGCTGACCGAGCTCTGCGTGGTGCGCTCCCATTCGAGACTGTCGGACGTCGTCCACGACTTGGCATCCCGTCCGCAGCGCGCCGACACGGCGCCGTGGTCACCCGCGGCGTTGCGCCACGTCACGGCCATGCTGGCCCTGGGGAGGTCGGTGGATCAGGTGGCACGTGACACCGGCTGGTCCAGCCGCACCCTGCAGCGGCAGTCCCAGGCCGTCTACGGCTATGGGCCCGCGATGCTGCGCCGCATCCTGCGCTTCCGCCGCGCGGTGTCGCTGTTGCAGACCGGCCGCTCGCCTGCCGACGTGGCAGCTGCTGCCGGCTACGCCGATCAACCGCACATGCACCGTGAGGTACGGGCGTTCGCCGGGACGACGGTGACGGCTCTGGCCGCGAGCTATGGCAGCGGCGCGAACAGGTCCACCGACGTGCCGTCGGGATCCTCGACGGTCGCATACCGCTGACCCCACGGCGCATCGAACGGTGGTAGCGGTCCGGGATAGCTTGCGGCAGTGAGTCGTTCGAAGACGGCGTCCACCTCGCCAGGGGTGTCCAGGCCGAAGGCAATCGCCACCCGCCCCGGCCCGGTCGGCGCTGTCCACCCCGGGTGCATGCCTGCAATCACCTCTTCGGTGTCCAAGGCCAGCCTGTTGCCTCCCGGCAGCGCCACCTCGACGTGCGGGCCCTCGGGGTCCGGTACTGCCAGACCGAGCAGGCGGTAGAACTCCACCGACCGCATCATGTCGCCCGTAACGATCTCCACGACCACATGTTTCACGTTCTCGTTCATGGCTGGCACGTTAGACGCGTCCATCGACCGAGTCGTGAACGAATCGGACAGGCCGGAACTACTCTGACGCGATGGCGATCGATCCGAGTGCGGTGCTCCTGACGGACCGAGTGGCCGTGGTGACCGGCGGCGGGTCGGGCATCGGACGCGGCATTGCCGAGGGCTTCGCCGCCTTCGGGGCCCGGGTGGCGATCTGGGAGCGCAACCCCCAGACCTGCGCGAGCGCCGCAGCGGCCGTCGATGGCATCGGCATCGTCACCGACGTGCGGGAATCCGCCGACGTCGACGCGGCGCTGGCCCGCACCGTCGCCGAGTTCGGGCCCGTGTCGGTGTTGGTCAACAACGCCGGTGGCGTGTTTGCGTCACCACTGCTCGAGACGTCCGAGAACGGTTGGGATGCGCTGTACCGCGCCAACCTTCGGCATGTCCTGCTGTGTACCCAGCGGGTGGGACGGGTGATGGTCGAGCACCGGACCCGGGGCAGCATCATCACCGTTACGTCGATCGAAGGCGTCCGCGCCGCACCGGGTTACGCCGCGTACGCCGCAGCCAAGGCAGGCGTCGTCAACTACACGAAGACCGCCGCACTCGAACTGGCCCCGCACGGCATCCGCGTCAACGCACTTGCGCCCGACTTCACCCTCACGGAGGGGCTGACCGAGCTGTCGACCCCTGAGGCCCTCGAGCGCGGTGGCCGCATGGTCCCCCTGGGACGCGCGGGCCACGTCGACGAAATGGCAAGCGCAGCAGTGTTTCTGGCATCGGACATGGCGTCGTACGTGACGGGCCAGACCATTCACGTGGATGGCGGCACCGAAGCTGCCGGAGGCTGGTATCCCCACCCGGAGACCGACGTCTACACACTCGGACCTTCCTGACCCAGATGCCGTGATCGAGGGCAAATCATCGTCAGTCTCTGCCACCACTTGGAGCGTCCTCACGGCGATCTCCAAGCCGAAATATTGAGTAGATATACCTAGCCTGCGCAGCGCATGTTTTGAGCTACGCTTCGCTGCGGAATGGACGGCTTCGGCGCCTGCCTGCAGTCTCCACGAGTGAAGTATCCGATTACGAGGAGTTAACTTATGAGAGCTTCGGCACTCACCGGTGTGGCTGCGGCCGCCACCGCCCTTGCCGTCGTCCTGTCCGGCTGCGGCTCGGACACCAAGACCGCGGCCTCCAGCACGACCAGTACGAGCAAGTCGTCCTCCAGCGCGACGACGACCTCGAAGAAGCCGAAGGTCTCCGAGACCACCGAGGCCGCCAAGGGTCCCAACCCGACCATCGCGGACTACATCAAGGACAACAACATCCAGGAGACCGGCATCAAGATGGGCGATCCCACTGCGCCCGCGGTCAACCTGCCCGTACCGGACGGCTGGCAACCGCTGAGCCCGGAGGACGCACCCGACTACGCCTACGGCGCCATCGTCTACACCGGCCCCGAGTTCGAGAACGATCCGCCCAACATCGTCGCCCTGATGTCCAAGCTCAGCGGCAACGTCGACCCGCAGAAGATCATCGACCTGGCCCCGGGCGAGCTGAACAACCTGCCCGACTACACCCCCGGCAACGAGGGTGAGACCAGCACCCTGGGCGACTACCCGGCCTACGTGCTCGGAGGCACCTACACCCGCGACGGCGCCACCCGATTCATCGCCCAGAAGACCGTCGTGATCCCCGCCGCCGACGGGCTCTACGTCCTTCAACTCAACGTCGACGGCCCCGACGCCGCAGGCGACGTCCTGGCCGCAGCCACCGAGAAGATCGACAGCGACACCACCATCGGCTGA
>NZ_JAEMTA010000089.1 GCF_016462545.1 Mycolicibacterium sp.
GCATCCCAGCGCTCGATGGTCTCGGTGATGATCGCTGTGATCTCCGTCCCATACTGCTCGACGAGGTGCTGGGCGGCCCGCACGATCCAGTTGTCGACCTTGTCGCGCAGCTTGGCGTCATCGCGGAGCGACTCCCCGATGTGCACCACCGAGTCGGCGATCCTGGTCCGCAGCGTGGACGTCGGATCGTCGACCGATTCCATGAAGATGCGCTTGGCCGTCGTCCAGGCCGTCTCCGCGGCCCTGGCCACTTCGTCGCGCGCCATGATCTGGTCCTTGACCTTCTCGGCGCGTGCGATCGTCGCCTCGTCGTTCTGCAGGTCCTCGGCGAATTCGAACAGGAACTTCGTCGCCGACTGCCGCAGCTCGTGATCGGGATTGCGCCGCACCTTGTCGGTGAAGTCCATCAGCTCGCGGTGGATGCGGTCCCCCACCAAGCTGTCGACCCATCGCGGCGTCCACGTCGGGGAATCCCGCTCGATCACGCGCTCGATGATCTCGTCGGCGCCCAGCGACCACTCGAATGCCCGGTCGGCCAGCAGCTGCAGCAGTGCCTCCTGACGATGCTCCGCCAACATGCTCGACAGCACGCGGCCGACGGGTGGCCCCCACTGCGGCTGAGCGACGCGCTTGACGATCATCTTGTCCAACACCTGCTGGACGTCCTCGTCGCGCAGCATCTCCACCACGACCCGCAGTACGGTCGACGCCTCGGCCGCCACCCGCTCGGCGTTTCGCTTGTCGGCGAGCCACTTGCCCGTGCGGTTCGCGACCTCCGCCTCGCGGATCTTGGTCTCGACCACGTCGGGCGACATGAAGTTCTCGCGCACGAACGTGCCGAGACCCTCGCCGAGCTGATCCTTCTTCCGCTTGATGATCGCGGTGTGCGGGATCGGGATGCCCAGCGGATGCTTGAACAAGGCCGTCACGGCGAACCAGTCCGCCAACGCACCGACCATGCCCGCCTCGGCGGCCGCCCGGACGTAGCCGACCCAGCCCGGCGCGCCCTGGGACTGCGCCCAGGTGGAGACCAGAAAGATGATCGTCGCGCCGAGCAGGAAGCTCGTGGCGACGAGCTTCATGTTGCGTAGCCCGCGACGCCGCTCGGCATCCGCGGCGGAGTCCGCGCCGGCGATCGATTCGGCAAAGCTTGCCCGCTGACCGGAGTTGGTTGTATGCACCACGCCCTCATCATTCCGCATGCCGTCACCGGCAACTCCGTCCCACCGAGGCAAGCGGTGGCAGCCGCCGTATCATCTACTCCGAACGAGGGAACGGAAAACGGCGGAAGTGGCACAGCAAACCCCGGCCGGCCCGGCAAAGACCGACGGGCGCAAACGGCGCTGGCACCAACACAAAGTCGATCGACGCAACGAACTGGTCGACGGCACGCTGGACGCCATCCGACGCCGCGGCAGCAATGTGAGCATGGACGAGATCGCCGCTGAGATCGGCGTCTCCAAGACGGTTCTCTACCGCTACTTCGTCGACAAGAACGACCTGACCACCGCGGTGATGATGCGATTCGCGCAGACCACCCTGATCCCCAACATGGCTGCGGCGCTGTCCTCGAACCTCGACGGCTACGACCTGACCCGCGAGATCATCCGCGTCTACGTCGACACCGTCGCCGCCGAGCCGGAGATCTACCCGTTCGTGATGGCGAACAGCTCGGCGAGCAAGAGCAAGGCGGTGGCCGACTCCGAGCAGATCATCGCCCGCATGCTCGGCGTGATGCTGCGACGGCGGATGCAGGTGGCGGGCATGGATACCAGGGGCGCCCAGCCGTGGGCGTTCATGATCGTCGGCGGCGTGCAGTTGGCCACCCACTCCTGGATGTCCCATCCGCGGATGACGGCCGACGAGTTGATCGACTACCTCACGATGTTGTCGTGGAACGCGTTGCGCGGCATCGTCGAAGCCAACGGATCGCTGGCGAACTTCAACTCGGTTCCACATCCTTCCCCGATATTGCCGTCGCAACTGCTTGACTGACCGAATGGCCAAGACTCCTTTCGACGCCGCCGATACGCCGTCGCTGTGGACCCACGAACCGCATTCGCACCTCGAGTTCACGCCGGGCTTCAAGGTCGGCGACATCAAGGCCAACGCGACACCGGGTTTCAAGGGTTCCAAGTCCGATTCCCCCGATCTGCAGAACGAGCGCAACGATCGCTTCGCCGAACTGCAGGAGATGCTGTACGCGAGCAGCCGCTCCGGTGACACCCGCAAGGTTCTGCTGGTGCTGCAGGGCATGGACACCGCAGGCAAGGGCGGCATCGTCAAACACGTTGTCGGATCGGGTAACCCGCAGGGAATCCGCTACGCGAGCTTCGGTAAGCCGACCGCCGAGGAACTGTCCCACCACTACCTGTGGCGGATCCGCAATGCGCTGCCGCCCGCGGGCCACATCGGGGTGTTCGACCGCTCCCACTACGAGGACGTGCTGATCGTGCGGGTGCACGACCTGGTGCCGCCCGAGGTGTGGGGCGCCCGGTACGACGAGATCAACGCGTTCGAGAAGGAACTCGTCGACGACGGCACGGCGATCGTGAAGGTGGCCATGTTCGTCTCCCTCGACGAGCAGAAGAAGCGGCTCGCCAAACGCCTCGATCGGCCGGACAAGTACTGGAAGTACAACCCCGCCGACATCGACGAACGCGAGCTGTGGCCCAAGTACCAGCAGGCCTACCAGGCGGTGCTGGACAAGACGTCCACTGACTACGCGCCCTGGCACGTCATTCCCTGCGACCGCAAGTGGTACTCACGCTTGGCGATCACCGAGTTGCTGATCGAGGCGCTGACGGGGCTCGACTTATCTTGGCCTGCTGCCGATTTCGACGTCGACGCCGAGAAGAAGCGGCTCGCGGCGGTCTAGGCCCCTTCCTTGTCGCGAGACTCGGGGAGTTGCGGGAATTCGCCTCGATCGGCGCATCTTCCCGAGTCTCGTGGAACCGAATGGCCGGCTGGTGCGCCTAACGATGGGTGGAGAGAATCGTCGTCGGCTCGGAATTGCTGGCCTCCGGACGCGTGAACCGACACCAGTTGCGAACGCGCTTCGTGAAATTGCACCGCAACGTGTACGCACCGATCGGCCTGGATCTCACGGCGCGCGATCGTGCGTATGCCGCCTGGCTCTGGTCCGGTCGCGAGGCGGTCCTGGTCGGCAGTTCGGCTGCCGCGATGCTCGGTACCAAGTGGCTGTCCCCAGACGAACCGGCTGAGCTTGCCCGGTCAGGCCATGCCACGCCGCCGGGAATCATCGTCCGCGCCGACGTCATCGCCGACGACGAACTGTGTGAGGTTGGCGGCATCCCGTGCACCACCGCCGCCCGGACTGCGTATGACATTGGCCGACGAATCCCCAGGGATGAGGGGATCATTCGCGTGGATGCGCTGCTGAACGCGACCCGCTGCGGCGTCGGGGACGTCGAGGCGGTCGCGGCTCGCCATGCGGGCGCGAGGGGGATCGCGCAGCTGCGGAGGACGCTCGCCATGGCCGACGGAGGTGCTGAGTCGCCACGGGAGACGCGACTACGGCTGCTACTCGACCGATCACTCACGCCGCGACTGGTGACACAGATTCCGGTCGCGGACGATTCCGGACGGGTGCGCCGCCGCATCGACATGGGTTATCCACAGTGGATGGTGGGCGTCGAGTACGACGGGGAGCAACACTTCGACTCGCCCCGGGCATACGCCAACGACATCGTCAGACTCGAGTTCCTGGCCGAACGCGGCTGGACGATCGTGCGTGTGAGCTCAGCTCAGCTGCGATACGAGCGCGCTGAGATCGTCGCGCGCGTGCACCGGGCGCTGGTGGCCCGTGGCTGGCGTTGACGTCGTCGAGAGTCGAGAAGTTGCGGGAGATCCGCCGAAATCTCGCAACTTCCCGAGTCTCGACGGGCTTGTTCAGTACGTGTAGAAGCCCCGGCCCGACTTCTTGCCGAGGTGGCCGGCCTCCACCATCCGCTGCAGCAGCGGCGGCGGGCCGAACAGCGGCTCCTTGAACTCGTCGAACATGCTGTCCGCGATCAGCTTCAGCGTGTCCAGCCCCACCAGGTCGGACAGCTTCAACGGGCCCATCGGATGCGACAGCCCGGCGACGACGGCCGTGTCGATGTCTTCGATCGTCGCGACGCCGGCCTCCGCCATGCGGATTGCCGACAGTAGATACGGCACCAGTAGCGCGTTGACGACGAAGCCCGACCGGTCGGCGCAGCGCACCACCTTCTTGCCGAGCACCTCGCCGGCGAACTGCTCGGTGCGGGCCAGCGCCTCGTCAGTGGTCACCAGCGTGCCGACCAGTTCGACGAGCGGCAGCACCGGCACGGGGTTGAAGAAGTGCAGCCCCAGCACGCGACCCGGATTCTTGGTTGCCGCAGCGATCTTCATGATCGGGATGCTCGAGGTGTTGGACGCGAGCACGGCGTCCGGATCGGTGACGATGGCGTCCAACTCGGCGAAGACCTTGGCCTTGATGGCCGCATCCTCGATGATCGCCTCGACGACGAGCTGGCGGTCGGCCAGATCGGCGAGGTTGGTCGTAACGGAAAGCCGCGCCAGGGCCGCGTCACGGTCGGCCTCGGACAGCTTTCCCTTGGCGACGGCGCGCTCCAGCGATGTCGTGATGCGGTTGCGGCCCGCTTCGACGAGCGCTTCGGACGGCTCGTAGATCAGCACGTCGACGCCCGCCTTGAGAGATACCTCCGCGATGCCCGCGCCCATCTGCCCGGCGCCCACGACGCCCACTCGTTCAATAGTCACGCTGTCACCCTTACATACGCCGAGTGCACGGTTGTTTGCACGTCTTCTCGACGTGTGCGTTCAACAACCGTGCACTCGGCGGTAGTGAATTAGTGGCTCACGCCGATGGTTCCGTTCGCTGCGCTCAGTGGAACTGACCCTCTTCGGTCGAGCCCGCGAGCGCGGTGGTCGACGACGTCGGGTCCACGGTGGTGGCGATCCGGTCGAAGTAGCCTGCGCCGACCTCACGCTGGTGCTTCGTCGCGGTGTAGCCACGCTCCTCGGCGGCGAACTCGCGCTCCTGCAGCTCGACGTAGGCGCTCATCTGGTTGCGGGCGTAGCCGTGGGCCAGATCGAACATCGAGTAGTTGAGGGCGTGGAAGCCGGCCAGGGTGATGAACTGGAACTTGAAGCCCATTGCGCCGAGCTCGTTCTGGAACTTGGCGATCGTGGCGTCGTCCAGGTGCTGCTTCCAGTTGAACGACGGCGAGCAGTTGTAGGCCAGCATCTGGTCCGGGAACTCGCTCTTGACGCCCTCGGCGAACTTCTTGGCCAGCTCGAGGTCCGGGGTGCCGGTCTCCATCCAGATGAGATCGGAGTACGGCGCGTAGGACTTGGCGCGGGCGATGCACGGCTCGAGGCCGTTCTTGACCCGGTAGAAGCCTTCCTTGGTCCGCTCACCGGTGATGAACGGCTGGTCGCGCTCGTCGACGTCGGAGGTGATCAGCGTGGCCGCCTCCGCGTCGGTGCGGGCGATCACGACCGTCGGGACGTCCGCGACGTCCGAGGCGAGACGCGCGGAGGTCAGGGTGCGGATGTGCTGCTGCGTCGGGATGAGCACCTTGCCACCGAGGTGGCCACACTTCTTCTCGGACGCGAGCTGGTCCTCCCAGTGCGAACCGGCGACGCCAGCGGCAATCATGGCCTTCTGCAGCTCGTAGACGTTGAGCGCGCCACCGAAGCCCGCTTCACCGTCGGCGACGATCGGCGCCAGCCAGTTCTCGACCGACTTGTCGCCTTCGACCTTGGCGATCTCGTCGGCGCGCAGCAGCGCGTTGTTGATGCGGCGCACGACGGTCGGAACCGAGTTGGCCGGGTAGAGGCTCTGGTCGGGGTAGGTGTGACCGGACAGGTTCGCGTCACCGGCGACCTGCCACCCGGACAGGTAGATGGCCTTCAGCCCGGCGCGCACCTGCTGCACGGCCTGGTTGCCGGTCATCGCGCCGAGCGAGTTGACGTAGTCCATGTCGTGGAGCTGCTCCCACAGCACCTCGGCGCCGCGGCGGGCCAGCGTGCTCTCCTCGACGACGTGGCCCTGCAGGGCGACGACGTCCTCGGGCGAGTACGTGCGCTCGATGCCCTTCCAACGCGGATTGGTGTTCCAGTCGTGCTGGATCTGTTCGGGGGACTTCGGCGTGCCAACGGTGGACATCGGGGCTCCTTGCTTACGAAACTGGTGATCGAGTCGCCGGTGGCCCTGAGCTCAAAGTCTGCTAACGCCACCGCGAGTTAGCTGTTCTGCTAAGACGACGATGTCACAGCGCATATACGCAGGTCCACCTGTTTCACTTGCCAATTTTCGCCAAGCCGACGTGCCAACTTGCAAAGATTGCGAAGGCCGCGGAGCACTGTAACGGTTCAGCAGTTACCGTTCAGTAGCAAGAATTCGCAGGTCAGTACGCTCGTACTGTTAGCCCGATCGATTCAGAGCGGGAAGAGGCAGGCGATGGCCTTGACCTCATCACCGACCAGATATGTGAGCGTTGTAACAGCGCGATCCGCCAGCTCTTCGCCGAACGCATCGGTGGACCCGGCCGGATGCACGTGCCGCGCGATCTCCAACCGATCCCCCAACGCCACCGGAAGGTCGTGCTCGATGGTCACGCGCAGCGGCGCGGCCACCAATTCCGGGTGGGTGTGGAGGTAGTCCTCGACGACGCTCCAATAGACCGAGTTGTTCATGTGATCGAAGATGTCGATGTCGCTGACCCGGACCGGGTACTCGCGCACTTCGTCGGCACTCTCGCGACTGCCCGCCTTCAGATATGCCTTCCAGCGCAGCCGGTCGACGGCGGTGGTCTTCTGCAGGCCGGCGAGGAAGTCGTCGGAGATGCGGGCGGGCCCCTGCGTCTCGCGGTTGATGTTGATCCAGAACGCCTCGGACTCGATCAGCCCACCGCGGCGACCCTCGATGCGCACCCGCATGTCGCACCACCGGTTGGAGGTGCCCGAGCACCAGCGCCGCAGCCTCAGCATGTCCTTGAACTCGATCGGCTCGATCATGTCGATCATGGTGCGACGCACGATCCACAGCGGGTGGGTCTCCTCGAAGCCCATCTCGCGCAGCTGGTCGGAGCCGATGTCCTGGATGTGGCGGGTGGCGGCGTCGAACTTCAGCCGGCCCGCCCGGTCGACGTCGGCGACCCGCAGGGGCCACTCGACGTCGAAGACGTCCGGGTGCGGATCGGGGACGGGCATCATCGCCTTCCCGAGGCCTGCAGCCAGGCCCCCGTCCGGCTTCCCGCCACGTCCATCCTTGGTGCTCACGGGTACGGATACTGCCACGAGCCGGGTATCTGCCAATGCTGCGAAGGCAACCTTCACAACCTCGATATGCTGGCCGACGTGGCCAAGACGTTCGTCGGATCACGGGTCCGCCAGCTTCGCAGCGAGCGCGGATTCAGCCAGGCCGCCCTCGCGCAGATGCTCGACATCTCCCCCAGCTACCTGAATCAGATCGAGCACGACGTACGCCCGTTGACCGTCGCCGTGTTGCTGCGCATCTCCGAGGTCTTCGGTGTCGACGCGACGTTCTTCGCCAGCCAGGACGACACCCGGCTGGTGGCCGAACTCCGCGAGGTGACCATGGATCGCGACGTCGGCATCGATGTCGACCCGGCCGAGATCGCCGACATCGTCAATGCCCACCCGACGCTCGCGCGGGCGATGGTCAACCTGCACCGGCGCTACCGTCTCACCACCACGCAGTTGGCGGCCGTGACCGAGGACCGCTTCGCCGACGGCGGGGGCTTCAGCTCCGGGTCGGGATCGATCACCATGCCGCACGAGGAGGTGCGCGACTACTTCTACCAGCAGCAGAACTACCTGCACGAGCTCGATACCGCCGCCGAGGACATGACGGTGCGGATGCGCATGCAGCGGGCCGACCTGGCCGCCGAACTATCCGACCGACTGGTCCGCGTGCACGGTGTGCGGATCGTCAAACGCGTCGACCTCGGCGACACGGTGCTGCACCGCTACGACCCGGGCACCCGGACCCTGGAGATCGCCAGCCACCTGGGCTCGGGTCGGTATGTGTTCCGGCTCGCCGCCGAGCTCGCGTACCTGGAGTTCGGCGATCTCATCGACGCGCGGATCGCCGAGGGCAACTTCACCAGCGACGAATCGCGCACCCTGGCCCGTCTGGGCTTCGCCAACTACTTCGCGGCGGCTACCGTCCTGCCCTACCGCCAGTTCCACGACGTCGCCGAGAACTTCCGCTACGACGTCGAGCGGCTGTCGGCGTTCTATTCGGTCAGCTACGAGACCGTCGCGCACCGGTTGTCGACGCTGCAGCGGCCGTCGATGCGCGGGGTGCCGCTGTCGTTCGTTCGCGTCGACCGGGCGGGCAACATGTCGAAACGGCAGTCCGCCACGGGTTTTCACTTCTCCTCCAGCGGCGGCACCTGCCCACTGTGGAACGTCTACGAGACGTTCGCCAACCCCGGCAAGATTCTGGTGCAGATCGCCCAGATGCCCGACGGACGCCATTACATGTGGGTCGCCCGCACGGTGGAGCGTCGTGCGTCGCGCTACGGCCAGCCGGGCAAGACGTTCGCGATCGGCCTCGGCTGCGAGCTGCGGCACGCCCAGCGCCTGGTGTACTCCGAGGGTCTCGACCTGTCGGGAGACGTCGCCACGCCGATCGGCGCCGGCTGCCGGGTCTGCGAACGCGACAACTGCCCGCAGCGCGCGTTCCCCGCGCTGGGCCGGGCACTCGACCTCGACGAGCACCGCAGCACCGTCTCGCCGTATCTGGTGAAGCACTCCCCCTAGACTCGTAGGGGTGAGCGCTCCCGAGACTGCACCGGCCCGCATCCCGCCCGGCGGATTCCGAGAGCTGGGGCCGCTGAACTGGGTCATCGCCAAGGTCGGCGCCCGGGCGATCCGAGCCCCGCGATTCAGCCTGGTCAACGTGATGGGTCAGCACCGGCTGCTGTTTCTGGTGTGGGGGCTGTACGGCTTGATGCTGCTCGCAGTCGGAAAGCTCTCCCGCAAGGATACGGAGGTCGTGATCTTGCGCGTCGGTCATCTGCGCAACTCCGAGTACGAACTCCAGCAGCATCGCAGGCTGGCCCGTTCGCGTGGAATCGACGCGGACCTGCAGGCCAAGATCTTCGAGGGTCCCGATGCCGACGGACTCATCGAGCGGCACCGGGTGCTGATCACCGCGACCGACGAGTTCGTCATGACGCGATCGATGTCGGCGGAGACCTGGGCGGCCATGACCCTGCACTACAACCGCAAGCAACTCATCGAATTCTGTCTACTCGCAGCCAATTACGATGGCCTGGCCGCGACGATCGCGACGCTGAAGGTCCCGCTGGACTTCCCGGACTAGCCGTCCGCTACAGGTAGGTGACGGCCAGCACGCTGATCGAGAACAGCAGCGGCGAGATCGGCAGGCACCAGAGGAAAGCCGCCTTCGCAAATGCCTTGCGGCCGTGGAACATCCGTCCCAACAGGCCCCCGGCGACGGCAAGGATCAGCGACGCGACGGCGACGACCAGGACCCACGCATTGACGGTGGTGGTCTTGGTCGCAATGGAGATCGCAGTCAGCCACAGCATGTGGCCGATGATCAACCCGCCGAGTCCGGCGACGATCGTCGCTCTCACGCGTTGACCCTCAGAAGTTGATCATGTGGCCGGCCAGGCCGTGGAAGCACTCCTGGAGCGCCTCGGACAGCGTGGGGTGCGTGTGCACGTTGCGGGCCAGCTCGTTGACGGTCAGATCCCACTTCTGGGCCAGCGTCAGCTCGGGCAGCAGTTCGGACACGTCGTGCCCGATCAGGTGTCCGCCGAGCAGTTCGCCGTACTTCGCGTCGGCGATGATCTTGACGAAGCCGCCGGGCTCGCCGAGGCCGTGCGCCTTGCCGTTGGCGGTGAAGGGGAACTTGGCGACCTTCACGTCGTAGCCCTCGTCACGGGCCTGCTGCTCGGTGAGGCCGAAGCTGGCGACCTGAGGTTGGCAGAATGTCGCCCGCGGCAGCATCCGGTAGTCACCGAGCGCCAGGGTCTCGGCACCCGCGATCGTCTCGGCGGCGATCACGCCCTGCGCCTCGGCGACGTGGGCCAGCTGCAGCTTCATCGTGACGTCACCGATGGCGTAGATGTGCGGCACGTTGGTGCGCATGTAGTCGTCGATCTCGATGGCCTTGCGGTCGCTCAGCGCGACGCCGGCCTTGTCGAGACCGATCTCCTCGACGTTGGGTACGAAGCCGATGGACTGCATGACCTTGTCGGCGGTGAGCTCCGTGGTCTTGCCGTCCTTGCTGACCACGACCTTCACCGATGATCCTTCATCGGTGATCGACTCCACCTTGGTGCCGGTGAGGATCTTCACGCCGAGCTTCTTGAACTGCTTCTCGATCTCCTTGGAGATCTCGGCGTCCTCGTTGGGCAGGGCCCGCGGCAGGAACTCCACGATGGTGACGTCGACGCCGTAGTTGCTCATCACGTAGCCGAATTCCATGCCGATGGCACCGGCGCCGGCGATGACGATCGACTTCGGCAGCTCAGACTCCATGATCTGCTCTTCGTAGGTGACGACGTTCTCCGAGAGCGACGTGCCCGGGACCAGCCGCGTGCGGCTACCGGTCGCGATGATCGCGTTGTCGAAGGTCACCGTTTCGGTGCCACCGTCGTTGAGCTCGACCGAGAGCGTGTTGGCGTCGGTGAAGGCGCCCTTGCCCTGGATCTCGGTGATCTTGTTCTTCTTCATCAGGAAGTGCACGCCTGCGACGCGGCCGTCGGCGACCTTGCGGCTGCGGTCGAATGCCGAGCCGTAGTCGAACGACACGTCGCCGCTGATGCCGAACGTCTTGGCTTCCTTGGTGAAGATGTGCGCGAGCTCGGCATTGCGCAGCAACGACTTGGAAGGGATGCAGCCGACGTTGAGGCAGACGCCGCCCCAGTACTTCGGCTCGACGATGGCAGTGTTGAGCCCGAGCTGGGCTGCGCGGATGGCCGCTACGTATCCGCCGGGGCCTGCACCTAGTACGACGACGTCATAGTGAGTCACGACCCCAGCCTAATGGTCCGACGCGGCAACGCTCAGGCCTATACCTGCGCCGTCCGCGTCGCCGGGATCGGGCAGGCGTCACTGGCCTCCGCGACGACGTGCGTGCCGTCGACCCGCGGTCGCTCGCCGCGCTCGTAGGCCGACCCGGTCACCGGCGGCTCCGCCACGAGCGCGCGGTTCTCGTCCTCGGTGTAGGCGCGGCCCCGGCTGAGGAACCGCATGCCCTCCGGCGTTTCGAGGCTGAAGCCGCCACCGCGGCCCGGGACCACGTCGATGACCAGCTGGGTGTGCTTCCACGCCTCGAACTGACTCCCCGAGATCCACACCAGTACGCCGTCACCGACGTCGAGGATCGCCAAGAGGATGTCACGGTCGCCGACGATGAACTCGCCGTCGGGATAACACATCGGCGAGGAGCCGTCGCAGCAGCCGCCCGACTGGTGAAACATCAACGCGCCGTGCCGTTTCTGCAACGTGCGGAGCAATTCTGCCGCGGCCTCGGTGATCAGCGCACGTAACGGTGTGGCGTCGGCCATCGGTCGTCCTCCTCCTGGGCGCGGGTGTGTTACTCAGCTCACACTACGCGCGCGGTCACAATGGTCGGGTGGACGACGACCCGTATCTGTGGCTCGAGGACATCACCGGCGACGACTCGATGGAGTGGGTGCGACGGCGAAACGAACCCACGCTCGCCGAACTCGGCGGCGAGCGTTTCGAGCAGATGCGCGCCGAGGCGCTGGAGATCCTGGACACCGACGCCCGGATCCCCTACGTGCGGCGACGCGGCGAGTACCTCTACAACTACTGGCGCGACGCCGACCATCCCCGCGGGCTGTGGCGGCGCACCACCCTCGACGGCTACCGCGGTGAGTCGCCGGACTGGGACGTCCTGCTCGATCTCGACGCCCTGGCCGCGGCGGATGACGAGAAGTGGGTCTGGGCGGGTGCGGAGGTCCTCGAACCGGACCTGACCCTGGCACTCGTCAGCCTCTCGCGCGGTGGATCCGACGCCACGGTGACCCGCGAATTCGACATGACGACAAGACGTTTCGTCGTCGACGGATTCACCGTGCCGGAGGCGAAGACCAGCATCTCCTGGGAGGACCGCGATACGGTCCTGATCGGGACGGACTTCGGCCCCGGCACGCTGACCGACTCCGGGTACCCGCGCATCGCGAAGCGCTGGCGACGCGGGCAGTCGCTGACCGAGGCGCAGACGGTCTTCGAGGGGCTCGCGTCGGACGTCAGCGTCGGCGTCGGGTTCGACCCGACACCCGGCTTCGAGCGACTAATGGCCACCAGGTCGGTCGACTTCTTCAACCGCGAGCGCTTCGAGATCCGCGGCGACCAGCTCGTCCCGATCGAGGTGCCGACCGACGCGGCGATCTCGATCCACCGGGAGTGGCTCCTCGTCCGACCGCGCACCGACTGGACCGTGGCCGCGACGACGTATCCGGCGGGCACGCTGCTGGCCGCCCGCTACGACGACTTCCTCAGCGGCACAGTCGAACTGAGCGTGGTCTTCGAACCCGATGACCACACCAGCCTGGACACCTACGCGTGGACCCGCGACCGGCTCGTCCTCGTCACACTTCACGACGTGGCCACCGTCGTCGAGGTAGTCACCCCGGGTTCGTGGCAGCGGGAGCCGATTCCCGGCGTACCGCACACGGCCACGACGGTGGTCGTCGACGCCGACGAGTACGGCGACGAGATCTTCCTCGACTCGAGCGGGTTCGACAGTCCGTCCACCCTGCTGTGGGGGCATGCCGGTGGCGAGGTGGCGGAGATCAAGAGCGCCCCGGCCTTCTTCGACGCCTCCGACATCGAGGTGAATCAATACTTCGTCGCCTCGGCCGACGGCACGATGATCCCGTACTTCGTGGTGGGTCACCGTGATTCGACCGGTCCCGGCAAGACGCTGCTCGGCGGCTACGGCGGCTTCGAGTCGTCCAACACCCCGGGCTACGGCGGCGTGCTCGGCAAGCTGTGGCTGTCGAGGGGTGGCACCTACGTGCTGGCCAACATTCGCGGCGGCGGCGAATACGGCCCGCGGTGGCACACGCAGGCGATGCGCGAGGGCCGACACCTGGTGCACGAAGACTTCGCCGCCGTCGCAGCCGATCTGGTGGCACGCGGCATCACCACCGTCGATCAGCTGGGCGCCCAGGGCGGCAGCAACGGCGGGTTGCTCATGGGCATCATGTTGACCAAGTACCCGGAGCTGTTCGGCGCGCTGGTGTGCAGCGTGCCGTTGCTCGACATGAAGCGCTACCACCTGCTCCTGGCCGGGGCATCGTGGGTGGCCGAGTACGGCAACCCCGACGACCCGGGAGACTGGGCCTTCATCTCCGAGTACTCGCCGTATGCCAACATCTCGGCCGACCGCGAGTACCCGGCGCTGCTGATGACGACGTCGACCCGCGACGACCGGGTCCATCCCGGCCACGCCAGGAAGATGACGGCCGCCCTGGAGGAGGCCGGCCATCGGGTGCGCTACTACGAGAACGTGGAGGGCGGACACGCGGGCGCGGCGGACAACGCGCAGACGGCATTCCGCTCGGCGCTGATCTACGAGTTCCTACTCCGGATGCTTGGTGACTAGCGATGTGTAACGGGCGGCCGGTAGCGCAGCACTGAGGGGTGAACGCACCAACCCTCGACGATGGGACACACCGTGACCACCATTCGCCCACAGACCCGTGGATCGGTCGGAGTCGAGTCGATCCTCGACCGCGCCGGCGCGGCACTGGCCAGATACGGCCTCGTCGTCGTCATCGGCTGGATCGGCCTGTGCAAGTTCACCGCCTATGAGGCACAGGGAATTCAGCCGCTGGTCGCCAACAGTCCCCTGATGAGCTGGCTCTACGAGGTGTTCTCGGTGAACACGTTCTCCGCGCTACTGGGTGTCGTGGAACTCCTCACCGCGGCGCTGCTGGCAGTCAAGCCGTGGTGGCCCAAGCTCTCCATCGCGGGCAGCGTCATGGCCATCGGTCTCTTCGTGGCCACTCTGAGCTTTCTGGCCACGACGCCCGAGGTGTTCGAGCCGTCGGCCGGGGGCTTCCCGATCTTGTCCTCGACGGGTCAATTCCTGATCAAGGACGTCGCCCTGCTGGGGATCTCGGTGTGGACGCTGGCCGATGCCGTGCGGAGCCGGAAGGCACCCGAGATCTGATGACCACGGCCCAGCTCG
Source organism: Mycolicibacterium sp. (assembly GCF_016462545.1). Classification (GTDB taxonomy): domain Bacteria; phylum Actinomycetota; class Actinomycetes; order Mycobacteriales; family Mycobacteriaceae; genus Mycobacterium. Next base: position 14,243 of record NZ_JAEMTA010000089.1, read on the forward strand.
GACACGACGAGAGCGTGCTGATCGCAGCGTTGCGCGCCGGCGACGAGACGGTCTTCGCCAGCCTCGTCGATCTGCACTCGCCGTCGTTGTTGCGGGTGGCTCGCGGTTACGTACCGAATCACGAGATCGCCGAAGAGGTGGTTCAGGAGACATGGATTGCGTTGATCAAGGGGATAGACGGCTTTCAGGGGCGATCATCGCTGCGCACCTGGCTCTTCACGGTGATGGTCAACATCGCGAAGCGGCGCGGTGTCCGGGAGCGCCGCGACGCCGACGTCGCCGTCATGGCCTTCACCGGCGGCACCGTGGATCCGGCGCGCTTCCGGGCCGCCGGTGAACAGTGGCAGGGGCACTGGCGTGAGGACGCCGAACCGTCGCCGTTTCCCGACACTCCGGAGGGCTCGGCTCTCGGAGACGAGCTGATGATGGTGGCGCGCCACGCACTCGACGACCTACCGGAGCGACAGCGCGTGGTGGTGACGCTTCGCGACATGCTCGGTTTCGACTCGTCGGAGGTGTGTGAATCCCTCGACATCAGCGTGGCCAACCAGCGTGTACTGCTGCACCGTGGCAGGGCCGCAGTTCGACAGGCACTGGAAGACTATTTGAAGGACGAGACATGAGCGACGAGCCACTGGATTGCAATGAGTTCGTCGAACTGGTGGGTGATTACGTCGACGAGACACTGGATCAGGAGTCGTTGGCTCGGGTCGACGAACACCTTCACGAGTGCGACGGCTGCGCGAACTATCTTCAGCAGTTCCGCGTGACGGTCCGCACGTTGAGCACGATTCGCGACGAGGACGTCAATCCCGCCCTTCGTGAGCATCTGTTGGGGGCCTTCAAGGACTCGCGCTGACGTCACTGCCAAACAGTCTGCCCGCCAACGGGTGTCACGTGCGACAACGGAGGATCGACGCGCGCAATAGGGTGACCACGTGAGCACTCTGTCCCTGAATCTCTTCTATGGCGGTCTCGTCGTCCTGCTGGTGGGTCTGCTGCTGCCCGGCTGGGACACCGCGACGCTCCCCAAGCGCGCCGTGAAGCGTCGCATCTACTGGACCGCCACGGCCGTCGCGATCCCCGTCCTGTTCATCGCCGGCTGGCCAGATCCGCAGAGTTCGGTCGCGTTCGTCGCCATGGCCATCGTGCTCATGGGCGGGTGGGCATACACCCGGACCCCGAACATCAAGATCAACGGACGGATCCATGCGCTCGATCCAGCCAATCGCGAACCGGACCCGCCGGCGGGCGCAGGACGCTAGACGACCCTCGACGCGCGCCAAAACTCGCCGTCGCGGAGCGTGCCGGCAGTAGCGTTCGAGAATGCCGACGGTGGCGCACCGAATCGAGTACCCCACTACGCGTGCGGACGGGGGCGCGAGGGCGCAGGCTCACACCATGAACGACGGCTGTCTGCGATGAGCCCCAGCCCGGCTCCGAGGCGAACCTCGCTCGTCAGTCCGGTACTGCTGGCGCCGACCGAGGACATCTCGGCGGCCGCGAGGTCCGCGGTCCTGACGAACGACGCAGGCGGCCGGGTCATGCTCGTCGAACTCAGGGTGAATCCGGGCACGACGGTGGACACGGCACGCGACGAGTTCCGCGAGTTGTTCCACTCGACGTTCGGCGACCTGAGCGAGGACCTCGAACCCGTCGCCGTGGGACGGCACTACATGCGCTGCGTGCTGACCCCGGACCAGGTGTCGCGGCTGATGCTCGGCGGCGGCGCCGGTGGCAGTACGGCCGAGACCAAGGCCCTCGGCCTGATCTACCGGATCTGGCCCGACCTCGTCGTGCGCGCGCACCTCGATCGCTCGCTGACGACCATCCAGGCCGACGCCGCCGCGCGCACCTACGGCTGTGGCGGCAAGGGCGTGGTGTGGGCGGTGATCGACTCGGGAATCGAGGCGACCCATCCGCACTTCCAGGCCACCGGCACGCTGTCGGCCGGGGTCGTGAAGAACCTGCACCACGACTTCACCTTCGACCCGACGCTCGCGAAGGGCGGCCCCCTGGCCGACCACTTCGGACACGGCACCCACATCGCAGGCATCATCGCCGGGCGGGCGCCGTCGGACCCCGCGCTCCTGCGGGTCGCCGGAACGGAGCGCGGGGTCGGGCTGCCGACGTGGGTCGAACGGCCACTGGAGACCGGGACCACCCTGAGCGGGGTTGCCCCGCAAGCGAACCTGGTCAGCCTCAAGGTCCTCGACGACACCGGCAACACGCTGGAGAGTGCGCTCCTCGACGCGATCGACTACGTGCGAAACGTCAACGACGGTGGCCGCGAGCTGCAAATCCACGGCATCAACATGTCGCTGGGGTGTGCGTGGCAGCCGGGGGACTACGCGGCGGGTCAGAGTCCGCTGTGCCGCGAGCTGGACCTCCTCGTCGGCACCGGCGTCGTAGCCGTCGTCAGCGCGGGCAACATCGGCGCCGGAACCGCAACGGGCGGAGTCGGTGCCGACGTTCTGGGACCCACCAGCGACGTCTTCGGGCAGCTGTCCACCATCACCGATCCCGGCAACGCCGCGACGGCGATCACCGTCGGATCGACGCACCGCTACCGGCCGCACGTCTTCGGCGTCACCTTCAACTCGTCGAAGGGACCGACGCTCGACGGCAGGCTCAAACCCGATCTGGTGGCGCCCGGGGAACGGATCACCTCCGCCGCGGCCAGCCATCAGGCCGCCGAGGTCGGGCCGTCACTGGAACCCGGAACCGACGGGCTGGCAAGGTATGTCGAGATGGACGGCACCTCGATGGCCGCCGCCCACGTCTCGGGAGCAGTCGCCGCGTTCCTCTCGGCCCGTCCCGAGTTCGTCGGCCAGCCGGAGCTGGTGAAGAAGCAGTTCATCGACACCGCCACCGACCTCGGTCGGCACGAGTTCTATCAGGGTGCCGGCTTGGTCAACCTCATGCGCGCACTGACCAACACCTAGGGGAGATCGTGGCATCACTCGATGAATTGCCCTACTACGAAGTAGTCTTCAACGCCGACGGCACCGCCAACACCACCGACCACCAGGAGCACCCCGGGCTTGCGGCGGCGGTGGCGGCGGGCGGCATCAGCGACGTGTTCGTCTTCTCACACGGCTGGAACAACGGAGTCGCCTCCGCCCGTGCGCTGTACGCGGAGATGTTCTCGCTGTTGCGGGGTCAGCTCGGAGCTCGGGCGACCAGCACCCTGTTCGTCGGCGTGCTGTGGCCGTCTCTGCTCTTTCCGGACGACGAT
>NZ_JAEMTA010000090.1 GCF_016462545.1 Mycolicibacterium sp.
ACCCCGAGGCGTTCCCCGTTCCCCACCCCTATAGGGGGAACGCCCTATGGGAACGCCCGTGGACCCACATTGCCGATGAGGTGCCGGGAACGCCCATGAAGACCCACAAAGGAGGCCCCAATGCCCTGGCCTGAGTTCGTCCTCTGGTTCTGCGGACCCGCAGGCACATACCTCCTGGCCCATCACGCCGCAGGCCTGGCCGTCCCGTTGACCGCCGAACCCTACAGAAACCGTCAGCGTGGCTATAGCGGCGCCGGCTCTAGGAGATGGAACGAATGACTCTGTCCAACAAGACGATTCACCGATGCGCATGGGTGGTGGGCGAGGACATCGCCCGCCGTCAGCGTCTCGGCATCCCCATCCCGCAGGCGCTGACCGACACGCACCGCGAGTTGCTCGACGAACTCTCCGCCGAGCGCCTGCGCCGTGACTGGACCCGTGAGGCCCGCGAGATGTCCGATAGCGGACACGCAGCTTCCCAGATCGACTCCAGCACGGGAGAATTGGAGACAAGCGCCGAGGTGGCTCAACGCCTTGGCATCAGTGACCGCCACGTCCGCCGTCACGCCGCCGAACTCGGCGGCAAGCGCGTGGGCAACCGGTGGGTCTATCCCAGAGAGGAGTCGAGCGCGTGAGATTCACCGATGACCCCGCCGACACCACGGCGCTGCGCGCCTGGGCTCGTCAACTCTTCGGCACCGCCGAGGACGACGAGGACGACGAGGAGCCGCCCAGCAACGTCGTGCCCCGCGAGGGAGAGAACCCGTCGACTGTCGCAAGCGATGAGGCCCGAGCAAGGGACTTCACCCGTCGCATGTTCGACGCCGACTATGCCGCCCGCCAGCAGCCACTGAACGAGGAGTGACCCGTGATCTTCACCCGTGCCCTATCCCTGCAGGTTCGGCGGGCCTCTGACCTCCTCGGCGTCCCGCTGCCCAAGGACCTCGCAGCCGAGCTGGCGCGCATCGCCGAGTTCATCGACAACGCCGAGGCGATCCCGTCCGGTGGCGCTCTCGTCGGCACCGTGCTCGACGCCCTCGCCGAGGGTCGAGACGACTACCACCGTGACCCCGAGGTCATCCGGATGCTGTTGCACCACACCCTCGTCAACAATGGCATCGCCGAGACCGCGCACGACCGGGCGAACGGTGAGATCGCGAGCGCCCTGGTCCAGTATTCCGACGACACGATGGCCACGTGGGCACGCGCACTGCAGCCGCACGCCGATGCCCTCGTCGCCGCCGCCCAGGTGCTGCCCGCCGACCTCGACGACGTCAGGGGCATCACCCGCAAGGGCACCGACGCACTGCAGCACTGGGCCTCGGCGCAGGACGCACTGCCCAAGTGGCACGCCGCCGTCGATGGCGTGAAGGCATTGCGCAGCGCCGCACGCATGGGTGACGCCGACGCCCTGCTGCTCATCTCCGATGCCGATCTCCAGACCCTCAGCGAGGTACGTGTCACCGCTGCGAGCGAGGGCACGCAGCCGAACGTGTGGACCCTTGCCCGCCATGGCATCAGGCCCCGACTGGTCACCGACCTCGGCGAGATCATGGAACGTTCAGCGGCGCACCAGCAGCAGCGTGCAGAGGCCATGAGCACACACGAATACCAGCAGGTCGACACCTCCGCCTCGGAGGCGCTCTCGGCATGACCATGCCCCAGATGTCCACCCCGACCGTCGTCTTCGATGTTCGTTCGGCTCGCGGGTGGCAAGTGCGGAAGCAGCGCAGCAAGGTCTCTGCGCGCCCGCACCGACCGGCGGGTCTGGTCGTCATCACGACGGCCAGCCCGTCGGCTGGGCCCCTGGGGGGAGCACCCCTCACCCGGTCAGCCGATTCCACGGCCTACATAGCGTCTGCCAGCCCGTGCAGTGCACCCAGAACTTTCACCAGGAGGACACCATGACCGCAGGCACCAGTCTGCGCCGCCTGCTCGACGACGCCCTGGCGCGTGCGGGCACCGAGGTCGGCAAGCCCCTGGAGTGGTCGGAGATCGAGCATGCCGCGATCGACGCCGCCGTGGCCACCGCCGACCGAGCCGAGGCGCTGCGTCTGCGGTTCGACACGCTCCTGGCCGACGAGGACACCGCCGACACGCTCCTGGTGAAGATCAGCAGTGAGTTGCGCTTGTGCGACAAGCAAGTGGTGGACCTGGTGGGCCGCATCGAGATTGGCGTGGGCGCGTCCAAGAGTGACCGCCACGTGCGCGCTGCGCTGGCGCGGTGGAACAGGACCGGCTGATGGCCCGCGTGGCTCAGGAGGGCAGCCAGAGGCCCGCACGCCCGATTTCTGCGCCCTCGTTGCCGCTGGACTTCCTAGAGGCCAACGGCTTACGGCACGAACGCGGTGAGGGGTGCGACCACTGCGACGGGTGGAAGGAGCGCCACTGGGGGACTGGCCACTTCATCGCGTGCGAGGACCCTCGGTGCAGTTGCGTGTCTTGGCCGTCGCGGAACACGTGACCCGGTGGCGGTACTGGTTGCTGTCCCAGACGGCACGCGACTAGATCCCTTGGGCCTCAAGACAAGACCGTGTGGCTGGCCGGAGAGACCGTGGCGCGTTGCAGGCAACACCCTGGGTCTGATCCCTAGCTGTCAGCTATCAGCGAGGGGCAATAGTGGAGGAGTCCGCCACCTACGATGTTATAAACCTCCGCTGTTCTGAAGTCGTTGTATTCGTTGCTTAGCTTGCTCGACGCCGCTTCATAGCTGTAACCCTCAGCCCTGAGTTGGCAAGCCTTCTTGCCAATGTCGATCGCACGCCCCGCCGCGTCGACATCGGTTATCCGCAAGCCCCTCCCTCGAAGTGAGGTCAGGAAGTCACGGTCTATCGCATCGGCGTCAGCGGGAACCGCAGCGGTCGTCCGGGGCTTCGGCGCGGGGCCGGGGCCGGGGCCGCTAACCTGCGGGCCGCACAGGGTCGCTCGTGCTGCCGTCACCGTTTTGGCGATTACGTCATCCGCCACATTTGTGTAGTAGCCAGCCATGAGGTAATTCACGTCATCGGCGTCGGAGAATCCCATCCGGGTCCAACTGCAGGCGCGGGTGCCCGCGTCGATTGCCACTTTTGCACCTTGGTCACCTTCGACCGGAACACCCATGCCCTGCAGCGTGTCGAGAAACCTCTGCTCCGCGTCGCCATAGGCGCTGGCGGGGCCGACGCCGAACGGGAGCAACGCACATGCGGCAAGCGCGGCAACCGCGATTCTGGTGATCATGGCCGTAATACTGACAGACGGCTACCAAGATCACATGTGGTTGCTGTGCACGTGGTGTCACGCCCGCAACCTAGGGTTACTCCCATGTCCGAAGGAGTCGCCGTCGCGCTCATCGCCGTCGGCGGTGTAGTGCTGACTCAGTTCGTCACCTACCTGATCAGCCGCCAGAGCGCGAGTGATCTCCGCACGAACATCGACCGCGAGATCGAGATCATTCGGAAGCTGCAGCCTGGCAGCACGGAGGCCACCAAGCTGGAGGCGCACATCAAGGCCAGCATCGAGAAGCTCGTCTACCGCGACCAGCGCCGAGAACAGCTCGCCGACGTGGTCGCGACCTTCGCCCCTCTGATGATCGTGACCTTTGCCGCCATGGGGTTTCAATCGTGGCGGGAGCACGGCGTCCCTCACATGCTCCGACCGACGGTGACCGTCATCTACTGGGGGTTGTTCGCGATGTCGGCGTGGCTGTTCCTCCGCTACATCTGGCAGCTTGCAAAGCTGATGTTCGCGTACCTGCGGGTCTTTTCGCGCCTGACGTTCAGTCACGTGCGACTACTCCGAGCACGGTTAAGGCTCTGGCGAGCGCAGCGTCGGCTTGCGAAGGGCAAGGCACACATGGGTGCGCTGATCAACATTGCCGAGGACCTCCTCGACACCCTGGACGAAAACCCCGACCCCGACGACAAGCACGCGCAGGCCGTGCGGCAGGAGGCCGGAGACCGAGCGAGAAGGCAGATGGCCGATCTGAAATCGAAGATGGGCAAGCTGGGTGACTGACCAGTCGTCGTGCCGGGGCGTCCCTACGGCGGCACCGACGCCAGGACCCCGTACAGCAGCGCACCCGTCACGAACCACGCCAACAGCATCACGCCGAACTCCTCTCGTCACCGAGACCCGAGGTGGCCTCTGATTGTTCGAGGCGTTCGCGACTCGCGTTGCAGGGTCCCCAGCAGTAGCGCAGTGCGCCGCTGCCGTCCTCCCATGGGCGAGGGGCGAAAGAGTTTGCTATCAAACTTGGAGCCGTCGGGGAGACTGAGTGCCGTGAATACCGAACCGAGGCTCGACCGCTGGGAGCAGCGTGCCGAGTGGCCGCTCGCGGCAGTTGCGATCGCATTCCTCGCCGTCTACTCCGTACAGGTTCTTGGTCGACCCCAGGGGGCGGAAGCTCAAATTCTGTGGGCGGCGAGTTGGATCATCTGGGGCGTGTTCGTCGTCGACTACCTCGTTCGGCTCGCGCTGGCCGAAGATCGCCGTCGGTGGTTCGTTCGGCACCTTCTCGATCTCGCAGTCGTCGCGCTCCCTCTGCTGCGGCCCTTGCGCCTGCTGCGGCTCGTCATCTTGGTCGGTGCCATGCAGAAGGCGGTCGGCAACGCGATTCGGGGCCGCATCGTCACCTACACCGTCGGCGGCATCACCCTCCTGATCTACGTCGCATCTCTAGCGGTTCTCGAACAGGAACGTGATCAGCCTGGCGCGCTGATCACCTCGTTCGGCAAGGCACTCTGGTGGTCAATCACCACGGTCACCACTGTCGGGTACGGCGATCTCTACCCAGTCACCAGCACCGGCAGAATCGTTGCCGCGCTCCTCATGGTTGGCGGGATCAGCCTTATCGGCGTGGTCACGGGTCTCTCGCGTCATGGATAGTGCAACGAGTCGCTGCGGAAGATGCCGCGAGCCAATCGGCCACCGTCGAGCACGTTGAAGAGTTGCGCGCCGAAATTCGCGCTCTCGCAGAGGAAGTGCGCCTCAGTCGCAAGGAGTAACTCAGTCGTCACCGTGCGGCTCCAGCCCGCATACAGCCCGCAGGACGCTGGACACGCCCGATAAAGGCATCAAAGTGCACAACGCATTTGCCCAGCTCAGGCTATAGATGCGGCAAGACCATCAAAGGGGATCACACAGCGAAACGCCTGTTCAGACCATTTCAAAACCCGTGCAGTGTGAGTTCGAGTCTCACCGAGGGCACCCACGACGACGACGTCTCGCGACCTGGCAGGGCAGGGTCGCGAGGCGTCGTCGCAGTGATTAGCGGCCGAAACAGTGCACGGCTACCCGGCGGACGGACCACTCGCCGCCGAGGCCATGGCGTTCGGGGCGGCGACGCCTGGATCGGCCTTGGCCTGAGAACCAGCGCTCGAAGCCGCAACTCCGTTGTCGCCCTTACCCTTCCAATGCCGCGGTGATGCCCCCGACTTCTTGTCCGCACTCGACTTGTCCGCACCCGACTTGTCCGCACCCGGCTTGTCCGAGGCCGGCTTGTCCGCACCCGGCTTGTCCGAGCCCGGCTTGTCCGCACCCGGCTTGTCCGAGCCTGCCTTGGGTGCATCCCCCGCATTGGGTGTGGAGGGGCCTGCGGTGTCACCCTTGTCGACACTCGACGTCTTCGTCGGAGTGCTGGCGGGCGCTGCCGCAGCGGGTTCCGCGGCGTCGGGCTTGGCGGACGACGGTGCCGTCGTCGCGGGCGCCTTGGTCGCCTCGGGCACGCTCACCTCGGGCACGGTGGTTGCTGCCTCCGTGACGGCGGCCGGTGCCGTGACGACCGCGGGGGTCTCGGTGATGGGGGCGACGGTGGATGCCGTCGCCGCCTCGGCGACGGCATCCACCGCTGGAGTCTTCGCCACGGCGTCCTTGGCGTCGGTCGGTGCAGTCTTGACGGTTGCCTGGCTCTCGGCTCCACTGCTGGACGGATCGGCCGCGAGGGGCTGTTCCGTCGCGGTCATTGCCGTGGCTGCCACGACGGAGGCCGCCTTCAGCGTCGCGGGTGCCACCGTGGTGGTCGCGGCGGGAGCAGCGAACGTGGCGGCCAGCCAGGTCGCGATTGCCTGCAGGAGTTGCGCGTAGACCTGCTGGATGAACTTCGCGAGCGCTACTCCGGGGTCGTCGGGAGTGCCAGGGTTGGTGGGTGTCGTGGGATTCTGCGGATGTGCCGCGTACCACGCCTTGAGCGCCGCGACGACGTCCTTCGGGGCCCCGTTCTGGTAGTAGAGGCCGTAGTTGTCCTCGGGATTGGTGCTTCCCGTCGCCGTGTCGTGCCCCGTGTACAAGAAGACCGGCCCCGCTTGTGAATAGCCCTGCCAATAGTTGATCAGGTCCATGATGTATTGGTCCTGCTTGGCCTCGTCGGCTGCTCCATTCACGGTCGGCAGACCGTACTCGGTGATCCAGATCTTCTTGGCGGTGCCGATCAGAGCCTTGATGGCGTCGGCCTGCTGAAGGGGCGTGAGGAACCCGGGGATCGGCGCGTTGTCGTTACCCGCCGAGAACGGCAGCGACTCGAGATACGGGTGGTAGGACAAGGCGTCGAAGTACGACCCGGCGCCCGCGGCGAGCATCTGCTTGACGAAGTCCACCGGGTTCATGGTGAATCCGGTCGTCTGGCCGGCGCCGACCGCACCGGCGACGACGGTGGCCGTCGGGTCGAGTTGCTTGATCACGGGGTAGACCGCCATCAACATCTTGGCGTATGCCACGGGGTCGATGGGGTTGAAGAACTGAGCCGAGTTGGGCTCGTTCCAAATCTCGTATGCGGACACAGTGGTCTTGTACTTGTTGACGAAGGCGGTCATGAAGTCGGTCAACGCCGCGGTGTTGGGTATCTGGCTGCCAGGTAAGCCGCCCGTGGTGGCGCCCGCCCATAGCGGTGTCGCATTGACGTCGGCCATCACGCCCATGTTGCGGGCCGCGGCAGCATTCATGACCAGGTCGAGTTTGCTCCAGTCGTAGGTGTTGTCCTGGTACTCGATGAGTCCCCAGGGGACGAAGACGCGAATGTTTTGCACCCCGAGGGCCTGGAGTTGATCGAGCTGTTGATTGATCTGCGCGGCGGTCATGCCGTAGAGCGGCGACTCGGCCACACCGACTGTCGAGGGCGACACGGTGATCTCCGCGACGGGCATGACGTCGAACGAGGCGTTCCGATGAGGTTCCACGAAGATGCCACTGGCATACGCGCTGACCATCGCGATGGGTAGCACGGCGATCACACCCCGCGTCGCAAGCGTCCGAAGCGCCCCCTTGGCCGATGTCTTCATGGCAGTCCTGCTTTCAGCGTCGGAATCTTCGTCACCGTTAGATCGGTTCGCCCTATTTACTCACGCTGCAGCAAATCTGTCTTGGGTAACGAGGGAACTAAAAGCAAATTCTCTGAGATACCTTTTTACCGAGATGGGACGCCACTAAAAAGTCACAAGGTATGGTCGGTACAGCAAATTCATTCAAAATGTCGGAGAGTTAACCAAGATGGGACGTCGGGACGACGGGCTCTCTTAAAATCGCATTTCAAGTAGCTACTCTAGCGGATGAAGATCGATGACTTTCCGATATCTTCGGTAGCCATAAATCTCTGACTATCGACCCTGGAAATAAGCAATATGCCATCGTCAATAATTCTGGCGAGGATCGTAGGCCATAAATTAACGATAACGATAATACTCTCAGCAAGCGCCCCTATCGAGCTCGGCTACTCGGATGCCGGCTGCATTCTTCAGTTGACGACGCGATTCCCATGGGCGCGGGGCCCCCGCAGACCCAGGGCCGGGTCCGCCTGGTTCGCCTTGCCGGCGGCACGCAGAGAACAATGGCGGTCATGCCCCAGACCGCCGAAAGTGCTCGAATCGACTCGCTTCGTGACGCCGAACTCAAGGCGCACCAATTGTTCGACGAGGTGGTCTCCCGCGGACTGATCGCAGCCGGCGTAGGAGAACGTCGGCTCAGCGACCAGATCCGCGACCTGGCGGCGGAGATGTTCGGCACCACGAAGTTCTGGCACAAACGCATCGTCCGCGCGGGCGCCAACACCATGGAGCCCTACGCCGAGAACCCGCCCGATCGCACTCTGAGCGCCGACGACATCCTCTTCCTCGACTTCGGTCCCATCTTTGCCGAGTGGGAGGCCGACTTCGGCAGGACCTACGTGCTCGGTGCCGACCCGGCTAAGCATCGCCTCGCCGAAGACCTGCCGCGGATCTGGGAAGCGGGACGGTCGCACTTCGCCGCTCACCCGGACATCACGGGTGCGCAGTTGTTCGCCTATGTCACGGGACTGATTGCAGACGCCGGATGGGGACACGTCGGCGAGCATGCCGGCCATCTGGTCGGCGAGTTCCCCCACGTGCGAGTCGACGGCGACAAACTGGAGAGCTACATCGCGCCGGCCAACACCAACCCGATGCGGAGGCTGGACGCCGCAGGCCAGCAATGCCATTGGATTCTCGAGGTCCATCTCGTCGATCGGCAGCGTGGGTTCGGAGGGTTCTTCGAACAGCTCCTCGACATACCGTCGAGCTGACCGGTCAGCCGCGGGACCGTCGAATAGGCCACCGATTCGCACCTCGGCTGAGAAGCTCTGTCATGCCCCTCCGTCGATGGCTCGGCGTCCTCGCGTCTACGGGACTGTTGCTCACCGGGTGCTCGCCGATGACTCCACCCCGAGACTCGTCGGCGCCGGCCCCCGCCAGCGCGGACTCGGTGATGCGGATCGTCGACGACGTGATGAAGCAGTCGCACCTGCGGGCCGTCATCGTGCGGGTCACCGAGAACGGCAGGGAGATCGTCACTCGCGCCGTCGGGCAGTCGATGACCGGGGTCCCCGCCACCACCGACATGCACTTCCGCAATGGCGCCGTAGCGATCTCATACGTCTCGACCCTGCTACTTCGTCTCGTCGACGAGGGGAAGGTGCACCTCGACGACAAGCTGTCGACGTGGCTGCCCGACGTACCGCACTCCGACCGGGTCACGCTCGGCCAACTGGCCCAGATGACCTCGGGATACGTCGACTACGTCATCGGCAACACCGCCATGAACGACGCGCTGTACGCCGATCCGTTTCGGCAGTGGAGCACCAGGGAGCTGCTCGACTTCGCCGTCAACCAGCCGCTGCTCTACCCACCGGGCACCAATTGGAACTACGCGCATACGAACTACGTGCTTCTCGGGTTGGCACTCGAGAAGGCCACTGGACAGCCAATGCCGAAACTATTGTCGGAGAAAGTATTACGACCCTTGGGCCTGACCAGCACGTTGAACTCGGAGACCGCCGAGATTCCCTCCCCCGTGTTGCACGCCTTCACCTCGGAGCGCCGGGACGCGCTACGAATCCCCAGCGGGACGCCGTTCTACGAAGAGAGCACCTACTGGAATCCGTCGTGGACTATCACCCACGGTGCCATCCAGACGACGAACATCTACGACCTCGAGGCGACGGCGGTCGGCATCGGCTCGGGCAAACTGCTCAGCCGCGAGTCGTACGGGAGGATGGTGTCCACCGACCTGCAGGGCAAGACGAGGGCGCAGGCGGGCTGCGCCACGTGCGCCCCGATGGTCGACGGCTATACCTACGGCCTCGGAATCGTCATCTCCGGCGGATGGCTGCTACAGAATCCGATGTTCGCGGGCTACTCGGCCGTCGAGGCCTACCTGCCGGAGAAGAAGATCGCGATCGCCGTGGCTGCGACGTTCGCACCCGAGGCCTTCGACGCTTCGGGCAACTACTCGAACGCCTCCGAGGTGCTGTTCCGCCGGATCGGCGCCGAACTGGCCCCGGACCGGGCTCCCCCGGTGCCACCTGCCAAGTAGCGGTCGGTCCCAGTATCCTCTAGCAGTGACGAAGAAGGTGCTGTTCCTCTACAACGATCCCACCGCGCCCGAGGCGATGTTGGGTGATGCCTTCACCGAATGTGGTTACGACGTAGACACATTCGAAGTCGTCACATCCGACCGGGCCGACGATCCCGCGTTCGACGTGGCATTTCCCGACCCGCTGTCCTACGACGCCGTCGTTCCGCTGGGTTCGCGCTGGGGCGTGAACGACGAGCTGCCGTGGATGGCCACCGAGGCCGCGATGGTGCGCGACGCGCATGCCGCGGGCGTGCCGATGCTGGGCGTCTGCTTCGGCGGTCAGCTCCTGGCTCATGCCCTCGGCGGCTCAGTCAGCCGCGCTCCCGTACCCGAGATCGGCTGGTATGACGTCGAATCCACGCGTCAGGACCTGGTCCCGGCCGGTCCCTGGTTCGAGTGGCACTTCGACCGGTTCACCGTCCCGCAGGGCGCGGTGGAGATCGCCAGGAACGGCAACGCGGCGCAGGCCTTCGTCCTCGGTCGGAGCATGGGGCTGCAGTTCCACCCCGAGGTCGACGAGGGGCTCGTCGAGCTGTGGCTCGAGGGCACCGGCGGGGCGGACATTGCCCAACTCGGACTCACCGCCGACGACCTGCGCAGCGCCACCACGCGCGAACTCGACGCCGCCACCAAGCGGGTCCACGCCCTGGTCCGCGCCTTCGCCGAAGTGGTGGCTCAGGGCTGAGCGTGCCCCAGCTGATGCCCCAGAGCCTGCTCGATCAGCGGCTGTCGGAACCGGTGCCCCAGCGTGTCCAGCTTGGCCGGACTGACTCGTTGGTCGGCCTCGGCGAGCTCGCGCGCGCCCTGGCTCCCCAGCAGTAGCCGTGGACCGAACGCGGGGACGGGCAGGAGCGCCGGACGGTGCAACGTATGGGCAAGTGCCTTGGTGTAGTCCACGTTTCGCACCGGGTTGGGTGCCACGGCGTTGACGGGACCGGTGAGACGGGCGTCCCACAATGCTCGGTAGTAGACGTCGATGAGGTCGTCGATGCCGATCCAGGACAGCCACTGCTGTCCGCTGCCGAGGCGTCCGCCCAACCCGGCGGCGAACAGCGGCCGCATGAGCTTGAGCGTGCCACCGCGCGCCGCCTGCACGATCCCGGTGCGCACCGCCACGACGCGGAGGCCCGCGTCGGCCGCAGGGGCGGTCGCGGCCTCCCAGTCCGCGACCACGTCGGCGAGGAATCCGTCGCCGCGCGAGCCGTCTTCGTCGAGCACCTCGTCGCCGCGGTCGTACCCGTAGTAGCCGATCGCCGAGGCGGTCACGAACGTCTGCGGCCCGTCGGTACTTCCGGCTGCGACCTCCGCGAGCCTGCGCGTCGGCTCGATGCGGCTGTCGCGAATCGCGGCGCGGTGCGAGTCGGTGAACCGACCCGCAATCGACGTACCCGCCAGGTGCACGACGGCGTCGACGCCGTCCAGCAGATCCGCGGCGGGGTCGTCGGGGTGCCACTGCCGTTCGTCGGGACCATCGGCGGCGTGCCTGACGAGCCGGATTACCCGATGACCACCGGTGGTGAGCAGCGCCGTGAGCGCCGAGCCGACGAGACCTGAGGCTCCCGTGACCGCGATGGTCAGCGGCTGCAGACCCGCATCGGCGGCGTCGCGGTGGGCAGCGAGATCGTCGGCCAGCTGACGGTGGCGATAGACGAAGGTCGACCGCAGCGCCGCAGCGGGAACCGGCGCCTCGACGCGGTCATTCATGCGGGTGGCGTCCGCACCCTCGGCGCTGAACGAGTGGGTGTGGCGCCACGTCCCGATGATTCGAGGCGGCCACGACCGTGCGCCATCCGACGAGAGTTCGTCGACGAAGCGGTACGGCGGGTCGTAGGCGGCGCCGTCGTGTCGAGCGACCCAGCGCAGACCCCCGGGGAGACCGAGTACCGCTTGCCCGTCGGCCACCGACGTCGTCTCGGAGACGACCGTCATCGGCTGCCACGGTGGAACCAGTCGGGGCATCGCGCCGGGGCGGGTATGCCAGGCGAACACTTCGTCCAACGGATGGTCGACGACGCTCTCATACTCGATTCCCACGACCACCATTCGTAGCTGCTCCGCCGCCAGATGGCGAATCCGTCCAACCCACGCGGGCCCGGCTCCGAATCACCGAGGTGACTTCCCATGTCAAGGCAGGCATCCTGGTGCTCCCCGGCGGCCGCCCCAAGAGCCAGGCGCGGTCGCAGCCCTGGCAGCTGGCCAACCTTCGCATCGAACTGCTGGCTCGGTCGTTGCGACGCAGGGTTGGAGCCGGGGTCGAGGTCCGACGGGTTCAGTACCGGCTCAGGGGCTGGAACCCGTCGTCCCTCGACGCGCTGTCCGACGCCCGAGTCGCGCTGGACGAGATGCACGACGTCGTCGACGACGGTCCCATCGTGGTGGTCGGGCACTCGATGGGCGGTCGGGTCGCGGCACACCTCGCCGCGGAGGGACGCGTTGCGGCCGTCGCAGCGCTGGCGCCATGGTGGCCGGAGGACGACGGTGACCTGATTCCACCGGGCTGCCCACTACTGACCATGCATGGGAGTGCGGACACCTGGACCGATCCGGTCGCGTCGCGAACCCAGACGCTGCGCGCCGCGACACGCGGCGTGGACGCCCAATGGGTCGACTTCCCCGGCGCCGGCCACTTCCTGCTGCGGGGGTACGGACGGTGGCATCGCCTCACCGCTGAGTTTGCGCGGGCGCAATGGTCGGAGCGCTCGCAGGCTTGAGTGCCGAAAGCCTCAGTCGCGCTTGGGTTCCGAGCCCTCGTCGGCCGATTCGGTTCCGACGCGCGCCGTCTCCGAGTCATGATCGGCTGCCTCGACGGGTTCCTCCGGGTAGTCCTCGGTGACCTCGGACTCGGTGACCGCAGGCATGACCGTGGTCTCGTCGTCGTGATTCTCGACGTCGGTGTCGACGCCCTCGCCCGCACCGCGGGAGCGCTCCCGGAGCGCATCGATGATGAGGAGTACGACGCCGATCACGCTGGCGCCGATGCACACCCACGCGATCAGTTCATTGCTCGTGACGACAGCGGTCACCAGGGCCGCAAGACCGATGACGGCAAGGACTAGCGCAACGATCAACATCAATCAGCCGATCAGTTGTTTCCCCGGTTGAACTGGTTGAACCCACCGGAGTCGTTGTTGGCCGTCGAGTCCACCGGTGCGGCCGAACCGCGCTGACCGAGCTCTTCGAGCTGCGACTCCAGGTAGGTCTTGAGTCGCGTGCGGTACTCGCGTTCGAAGGTCCGCAGCTGTTCGAGGCGACCTTCGAGCACGGTGCGCTGCTGATTGATGGTGCCCATGATCTCGGAGTGCTTGCGCTCGGCGTCGGCCTGGAGGGCGTCGGCCTTTTCCTGCGCCTGCCGAAGCTGTGTCTCGGATCGCGTCTGGGCATCAGACAGCATGGCGTCCGCACGTGCCTTCGCTTCGGACACCGTGGTCTCGGCGTTCTGGCGAGCCTCGCTGACCAGGGCGTCGGCCTGAGCGCGTGCATCGGCGAGCAGCTTGTCCGACTCCGCCTTGGCAGTACCGGTGAGGCGGTCGGCCGTATCCTGCGCCAGGCCGAGGATCTTGGCCGCCTTGATGTGCGACTCCTCGCTGACGGGCGCGGCGGCCACCGGCTGCGGCGGTGCCTCGTACACCGGCTGCGGAGGCGCGACGGGCTCCGGCTCCGGCTCGGGTGCCTGATACTGCGGGATGGACTGAGTCGCCTGCACACCGCTGCCGGACCGCGCGCTCGCCAGGTCCTGGTCCAATTCGGATACGCGCTGACGAAGGTCGGCGTTCTCCTCGATGAGGCGGGTCAGCTCATTCTCAACCAGGTCGAGGAACGCATCGACTTCGTCTTCGTTGTAGCCGCGCTTGCCAATGGGCGGCTTGCTGAACGCGACGTTATGGACGTCGGCTGGTGTAAGCGGCATCGTATGCCCCCTTGAGGTCTGGACCGTCAACCGGTGTCAAAGTATGAAGCCATGCTGGAAGTAACTGGCGTCCATCCTGTCACAGTAGACCCGGCGGTTGCGTGTGAGGTCCAGAAATAAGAGCGAATTTCAAAGTCCGACCAGGCCAGGACTACCTCGTCGAATGCGCCTTCCCTACCGCCGAGCTACTGACTCCACGCCAATTCCATGCCGATGAACGCGGCCAGCAGAAGCACCATGATCGACAGGTCGAACCGCACCGCACCTATCGTGAGCTGCGGAATGATCCGCCGCAGCAGTTTTACCGGTGGATCTGTCACCGTCATGATGACCTCCAGGACCACGACCATGAAGCCCCGCGGGCGCCATTCCCGGCTGAAGGATCGCACGAACTCGACGACCACCCGCGCGATCAGCAGAAGCCAGAACGCGAACAGCACGAAGCCCAAGATCGAAAAGAACAGCGACAACTGGGGCGACCTCACTCAGGGCGATGGTGACAAGTGGACGGGGCAGAGATCCGAGTCGGACGGGACTCGTGTCTCCGTCAGCCTACCCGTCGTCGTCTGCACCACCGGGCGGTCACTGGTAGGCGTAGAAGCCCGCCTCGGCGATCCGCTTGCGCTCGTCCGCGGTGACGTCGACGTCGGCCGGCGACAGGAGGAAGACCTTCGTCGCGACCTTGTCGAACGACCCGCGGAGCGCGAACGCCAGTCCCGCGGCGAAGTCGACGAGACGCTTGGCGTCGGCGTTGTCCATCGACACCAGATCCATGATCACCGGGGTGCCGTCGCGGAAGCGCTCGCCGATGGTGCGGGCCTCGCTGTAGTCCTTCGGGCGGAGCGTGGTGATCTTGGCGAGCGGGCTGCCGGCCTCGAAGAGTTCGGCCATCCGGCGCGGCTCCATCGCCACGGCTCCGTGGGTGGCACCGCGCAGCGTATTGAAGCGGGGGCGCTCGAACTCACGCCTGCCCCCGCGAAAGGAGGGCTCGTCGAGGTAGCCGCCGCGGTAACCCGCTGGGGCCCCGGCCATTTCACGCTCGAACTCACGGCCGACCGGACGGTCCATCCGGTCGTCGTAACCGGTGGCACGGGCTTCGTATCCGCGTCCCTCGTCCTCGAAGCGGTCCTCGCGGGGACGACGGGGATAGGCGCCCCGCGACGAGCGATCGTCGTCGTCGTAGTACTCGTCGTCGTAATCGTCCATCGGCGCCATACCGAAGTAGGCCTTGACCTTATGCAGTGTGCTCATCGGAGACCCTTCTGATGACTGAAATGGTGTTGTCTGTGATGAAGATGTGACTGGAGTGACTACTCAGGGTGACGTTAGAGGACGCTGCCCCATAAGCGCGGTACCGACACGCACACACGTTGAGCCGTGTTTCACCGCCGTCTCGAGGTCGCCGGACATGCCTGCCGAAAGACCGAGCCGTTGCTGGTAGGAGGCCTGTACCCGGGCCAATTCACCCTCTAAACGTGCGAAGGATTCCTCGGTGTCGGCGTGCAGCGGCGGAATGGCCATCAGGCCGACGAAGTCGAGGCCTTCGGTGCCGTCGGCCAGCGCGCACAGTTCGTCCACGAGATCCGGCCTGCTGATGTCGACCCCGCCTCGCTCCGGGTCACCGTCGAGACTCACCTGGAGATAGACGCGCAAAGGATTTGCCCGCCTCCCCTCGGCCAGCGCCTCGGTCGCGCCCCGTCCCAGCGCCGACACCAGCACATCCCTGTCGACCGAGTGTGCGGCGTACGCCCAGCCCGCGACCGCCCGCGCCTTCTTGCGCTGAATGCTGCCGATCATGTGCCAGCGGATGGCAGGCACCGGATCCAGCGACGACAGGTGAGCGGCGACCTCGGTGACCTTGTTCGCCGCCTCCTGTTCGCGTGACTCACCGAAGGCGTCACAGCCCAGGTGCACCAGCTCGATTACGTCGGACACCGGAAAGAACTTGGTGACGGGAAGCAGTTCGACGTCGGCGACGTCGCGACCGGCAGCCATGGCAGCGTCCTCGACCCTCTTGCGAAGGGCGGCAAGCGATTCGGCGAGTTCGGCGGCGCGCTCGGTACTCATTCCATCCAGACCAGGGAGGCCAGGCGTCCAGTGGGCGCACCGCGACGATGGCTGAACAGACTCGGATCGTCGACGGTGCAACGCGGGTCGACGTCGACGTTCATCACGCCCAATTCGTTGAGTTGCCTGACGATTCCAGCCCTGAGATCGAGCCCCGCAGTCCCACGTGCCGTCGTGGTCCGACTACCGGGCACCGCCGCCTCGACCTCGTCGGCCATCGCGTCGGGCACCTCGTAGTTGCGGCCACTCACGGCGGGGCCGAGCAGAACCGACAGGTCCTCGACGTGGGCGCCCAAGGCCGCCATGGCCTCCACCGCCCGCACCACCACGCCGAGCTGCGCGCCCACCCGGCCCGCATGCACGGCTGCGACCACACCGGCGCGGGCATCGGACATCAGCACCGGCACGCAGTCGGCGGTGACGACGGCCAGAGCCAACCCGGCAGTGGCCGTCACCAGTCCATCGGCATCGTCGATGGCGCCCTCGACCGGACCGTCCACCGCAACGACGCGGTCGCCGTGCACCTGGTTCATCCAGACGATCCCGTCGTCACCCAACCCGATCGCCTTCGACAGCCGGGAACGGTTGGCGGCCACCGCGACCGGATCGTCGCCCACATGGTCACCCATGTTGAACGAGTCGAACGGTGGAGCCGAGGCCCCGCCCGCGCGGGTGGTGGTCACACGTCGGATGCGAAACGTCACGGTGTCCAGTATCGACTCACGCCTGCGGCGGGCTCGAGGATCAGTGGCGCATGAAGGGTGGCACGTCGACGTCGTCGTCATCGTCACCGCCGCCACCGATGCTGACCGTCGCACCATTGGTGTGCAGCGGAACGCTCGCCGGGTCGGGATCGAATGCGGACGCCGGACGCAGTCTGCCCGCCGTGCCCGACGCGACGGCCGGTCCCGCACCCACCACGGGCTTACGACTGGGGCCGGCCGCGTCGAACCCGGCCGCGATCACCGTGACGCGCACCTCGTCGCCGAGGGAATCGTCGATCACGGTGCCGAAGATGATGTTGGCCTCGGGGTGCGCGGCATCCTGGACCAGCGAGGCCGCCTCGTTGATCTCGAACAGACCGAGATCGCTGCCGCCGGCGACCGACAGCAGCACGCCTTGGGCGCCCTCCATGGACGCCTCGAGCAGAGGCGAGTTGATCGCCGTCTCCGCCGCCTTCAGGGCACGTCCGTCGCCGCGCGCCGAACCAATGCCCATCAGCGCGGTGCCCGCACCCGACATCACACCCTTGACGTCGGCGAAGTCCACGTTGATGAGGCCGGGCGTCGTGATCAGGTCGGTGATGCCCTGCACACCGTTGAGCAGTACCTCGTCGGCGCTGCGGAAGGCGTCCATCAGGGATACCGCGGCGTCGCCCATCTGCAACAGCCGGTCGTTCGGGATCACGATGAGGGTGTCGCAGCTCTCCCGCAGCGCGGCGATCCCCGCCTCGGCCTGATTGGACCGACGCTTGCCCTCGAAGGAGAACGGGCGCGTCACCACGCCCACCGTCAGAGCGCCGAGCTTGCGGGCGATCGTCGCCACGACGGGCGCGCCGCCGGTGCCCGTACCGCCGCCCTCACCTGCGGTGACGAACACCATGTCGGCGCCGCGCAGCAGCTCCTCGATGTCGTCCTTGGCGTC
>NZ_JAEMTA010000091.1 GCF_016462545.1 Mycolicibacterium sp.
ACCTGCGACCTCTGGGTTATGAGCCCAGCGAGCTACCGAGCTGCTCCACCCCGCGACGGGTGAACACAAGGTTACCGAGCAGGCCCCATAGCTCCAAATCGGGTGCTCAGCGCATCACGGAGGCCGGGTCGTAGCGTCGAGCGAGGGCGTTCAGCCAGTGCAGCGCGTCCTCGTTGTAGCAGCGGCCAAGCCTGCCAGGGTCGGTCGACGGCGCGAAGTTCGGCATCTGCCCGCCCGTCGACCACGGCTCCATCGCACTGACCAGTTCTGCGGCGTGCCCAACCACGGCCTCACCGGCCGGTGGGGCGAGCACGCCGATCACCGACAGCGAGAACGCCGCGTTGCGGTGACAGAACGCGCTGCGGTGCCGTGGCTCGCGGGCCAGTTCGCCGCCGAGGAGCCGAAGCTCGACGATCGTCTGCGGCGAGTTCGATCCTGGACCGCACCTGGCGAGGAGCGCATCGACGGTGTCCGCCGTCAGCTCGCGCAGCAGTGCATGGTCTTCGAGCGCGGGCATCGGATCCACCGGGTCGGCGTGTACGGCACCGATCGCGGCGTACGGCATCACCCCGACCGCGTCGATCAGCGCGGGCGCGACGTCTCGCATCGGCTGCAGTAGCTGTTGCGCCTCGTCGACGTCCCCGAGCGCGGTGTAGCGCACGGCGACCGTCATCCGGCCCGCCAGCGGCTCGGGGATGCCCGGCAGCGGTGGCAGCTGCTGGATGCAGATCGACGTGTTGGCACTGTCCGGGAGGTTCGCCGTCCACCGTTGCCATGCGTGCAGGACATCGGCGGCGTCGTCACCGTCGAAGTAGATTGCGCCGCCGTAGAATTCGCCGATCGGCAACAGGTCGATCTCGACGGCAGTGACGATGCCGAGCATCGACTTGCCGCCGCGCAGGCCCCAGAACAGATCTGCGTGCTCGTCGGGCGTGACGCGCAGCACCTGCCCGGCGCCGGTGACCAACTCGAACGCTCGCACGTGGTCCGATGACAGGCCGACGGTCCGCGCGAGGGGGCCGACGCCGCCGCCGGTGAGATATCCGACGACACCCACACCGGGCGCGGAGCCGCACAGCGGCGCCAGGCCGTGCGGCGTCGCCGCGTCGAGCACGCTCTGCCACCGGACCCCTGCGCCGACCCGGGCGGTGCGGGCCTCCGTGTCGACGACGCATCCGGTCAGGCCGGCGGTGAGGACCAGCACGGTGTCGGCGCCGATCGCGACGGCGCCGTGTCCGGTCGACTGAACGGCCACCCGCATGCCCCGCGCGCCCGCGAAGCGCATGACTTCGGCGACGTCGCTCGCCGTGGAGGCCAGGACGACGGCAGCGGGCTGCACGGGGACCGCGACGTTCCACGGCATGGCCCTCTCGTAGACCCGCTCCCCCGGCAGCGCCACGGGGGCGGTGACATGGGCGCGTAGCTCGGCCAGGTCGATGCGAACATCGGTCAGGGCAGGGGTGTTCATCGGGTGTCCTTTCACCAGGGTGGATCTCGTGGTGTGAAGGATCACGTGCGCCGCTTGGACGTTTCTTGGCGTCGTGGCCCCAAGAATCGCCCAACGGAACTCAGGCGAGCTTGCGGGCGGCGGCCTCGACTCCCTGCATGCCGAGATGGCCGGCCCGCGCGGCGACGTCACGGGCGATCTCACGACGCCGGTCCTCGGACTCCGCCAGCAGGGCCGCGAACAGGTCGCACCGCACCAATGTCGGTGCCGCCGCCGTCTGCTCCGCGACACTGCGGGCCCTCAGCAGGTCGACGCGCGCCTGCTCGTTCTGTCCGACGAGCAGGCGAAGTCTCGCCGTCGCCAGGGCGACCGGACCCACGACGCCGATCTGTCCGATCACGGCGATCCGGTCGGCGAACGGCTCGAGGTCCTCGAGGAGAGACACCGCGTATTGCGTCAGCCCGCAGTCCGCCGCGAGGTGGGCCAGGAGCGCGAGGTGCCCCAGCGTCGTCCACACGTGGGGCCGGTCCCGCGCGGCGAACCACTCGGCCAGCATCGCGTTCGCGGCCGGTTCGACCTCAGGACCGTCCGACACCGTCAACAGCGCCGCCCGCACCAGATCCACCATGTCCTGTCCACCGGTTTCCGGCGTCGCGGCCAGCGTCCGCCACTGCGGATCGATCGGACCGCCGGTCTCCCGCAGAAGCGACACCGCAGCCATCAAACCGCTACCTGCGCCGTAGAGTTCGGTCTGCTCGTGGACGTAGGTGGCGATTCCGTGATGGCGTTCGGCCTCCGCGAAGTCACCGCGCCACACTGCGAGAACTGCCTCCATCCACCGCAATTGGGCTCGCACGACCGGCAACCGCAGCTCTTCGCTGCCCTCGATGCCCATCGCCAGGCGACGTGCCGCGGCCTCGACGTCACCGAGGTTCATCTCGGCCATCGTGCACACCGAGTTCGAGATCACCCGGTCCTCGCGAGACCTGCTGTGCTGCAGCGTGTTCAGTTGATCCGACCACGCCAGAATCCGAGAGCTGGCGGTGGCCACCCCGGAGTAGGTGATCAACCGCCCCATCAGCACGTCGGCGAGGACCTCGGGATCACCAGTCGACTCCGCCAGTTCCTCGGCCCGGTCCAGATGAGCCGCCGGGACGTTCGGGTCCGGGTTGTAGCAGTGCCCCACCGCAAGCGCTGCCAGCACCCGCGCTCCCGCTGCCGCGTCCCGCTCGACGACGTCGACCGCTCGTTCGAGTAGGACCAGTAGGTCTCCCGGGTCCTCGCCCGGTGCCAGCCACGGCCAGCCACCGCTGGCCCTCAGCAGCGCGCTGGCCACCCGGCCCGCCGTCGCAGTTCGGCCCGCCCGCAGCGCCTCGGCCAGATACCGCTCGACGGTCACCAGGACGACTCGCCCGCGTCCGGCCCGGGAATGCGCCTCGAGCATCGCCACCGTCAGCGCATCGCGTTCGGCCTCGTCCCGCGCCGATGCGGGCAGCCGGTCATAGGCATCGAGCGCCGCCTGCCACCACGTCGCAGCGATGTCCGAACTCCACTCCCGCGTCGCCTCTTCCGCGGCTCGCCGACACGCCTCGACCACGACGTCGGGTTCCACCAACGGCTGCGCGGCCACCAGATGCTGCGCGCGACGCGTCAGCGTGTCGGCGTCCGCGCCGTCGGCCAGCACCTCGGCGACCTTCGCGTGCAGGCGCTGTCGCCGCAGCGCGGGCATGCTTGCGATCAACTGCTCGCGGAGCAGCCCGTGCGCGAACGCGTACCCATCCCTCGTATGCGACGCGACGACGATGCGTTCGTCGGCCGCCTCGTCGAGATAGTCGGCGAGGGTGTCGATGTCCAACCGGGTCGCCTTCGCCAGCACCGCCACGTCGACGGCGTCGCCGAGAATCGCCGCGGCACGCAGCATCTGCAGCACCGCTGGATCCAGCCCAGCCAGGCGCCGGTCCAACACTGACTTCACCGCAACGGGAATGTCGTTGCCCTGACGCTCATCTCGCGGCAGTCGGGCGTACTCGCAGACGAAGAACGGGTTACCGCCGGTCCTCTCGGCCAGAGTGGCCGCCTCCGACGGCGTCACCGCGTCATCGGCCACCCGGGCGGCCAATTCGGCGACGTCGTCGGACGTCAACGCGGGTACCTCGACGTGCCGGTTGTGCGCGCCACGGGCCACTGTGCCTAGTAGCCGCTGCAATTCGGGGGTGTGCTCACCATCCCGGACCGTGAGCACCATTGCGATCGGATGATCGCGCAATGCACCCGCGATATAGGCCAGGCAACTCGTCGACGCCGAGTCGGCCCACTGGACGTCGTCGACGACGATCGCACGCACGTCCGGCACCGACTCGATCAGGCCCTGAATGCGTTCGTAGACATGGAATCTCGCCGTGTCGGGATCGGCGTGCTGCGGCACCGTCAGGAGCTCGTCCGCATCGGCGCCGAGGGCACGCACCAGCTGCCGCATCGGCCACCACGGCGGCGTCGCCGACTCGTCCGGGCAGCTGATCCATACGACGCGCCCGCCGCCGTCCGCGACCCTCGCGGCGACCTCCTCGGCAAGTCGCGTCTTGCCGATTCCTGGCGGACCGGACAACACCAGCCAGCGCGTCGCTCCCCCTGCAACATCGGCGAGAAGTCGTGCCAACACGGCCAATTCACGGCTCCGACCGACCAACTCGGCGCGTCGGCTGGGTTCGGGCGGCTGCGCCGCCGGTACGTGACCCGCCGGCGTCACCACCTCGACGGCGCCGGTCCACTCGGGCTGGCGAGGCCACGCGGCCAGCTCGGGAGCCTGCCGCAGGATGGCCGTCTGCAGCTCGCGCAGCTCCGCTCCGGGTTCCAGCCCGAGCTCGTCGTCGAGCATCCGCGCATGTCTCGTATAGGCGTCGAGTGCGTCCGACGTGCGCCCCGAACGGTACAGCGACAG
Source organism: Mycolicibacterium sp. (assembly GCF_016462545.1). Classification (GTDB taxonomy): domain Bacteria; phylum Actinomycetota; class Actinomycetes; order Mycobacteriales; family Mycobacteriaceae; genus Mycobacterium. The sequence continues at coordinate 4,386 of NZ_JAEMTA010000091.1, forward strand.
TACGTGCAGCCAACATCCGCGGTCGGACAACGGATCAGCGGCGCTCAACTGCCCACTCGCGACCAGCGCCAAGGGCACCCGGCCGAGTGCCAGCAGCGCGCTGATCCGATAGTCCAGGCAGTCCCGGCGCATCTCCTCGGCCAGCAGCGCCTCCGGGCCGACCCACGGAAGATCGCGAAGATCCTCGAGGAATGCGCCGCGCCACAACGCCATTGCGGTGTCGGCTTCGGCGAGCGCGGCCTCCCATAGACCCACCTCGATCGCCGCTCCCGCCCGCGCGACTGCCGAGCCGAAGATCGTCAGATCGACGTCGTCGGATCCCACGTCGAGGTAGTAGCCCGGCGATTGTCGAACGATCGGCGAGGCCACCTGCGACGCGTCGGCGCCACCGCGCAACGCGCGCCGCAGATTCGAGACGTAGGCCTGCAGGCTCGCCGTCGCACTGCCGGGGACGTCATCGCCCCACACCGCATCGATCAGACGGTCGACCGAGACGACACGACCGCGGGCCAGCAGCAGTACCGCAAGAACGGCACGCTGCTTGGGCGGCCCGACGTCGACGTGGACCTCGGTGCCGATCGGGTCCTCGCGTGCGACCCGCAGCGGCCCGAGCAACCGATAACGCACCCGAGGAGCCTATTGGTCTACTTCGTGTCCCGGTACTTGGCCATCGCGTCGTCCAGATTCTGCAACGCCTGGCCGTACTCGGCGAAGTTGCCACTCTGCTGCGCCTGCTGCATGGCATCCAGAGCAGTCTGGACCCCTTGCAGCGCAGCGGCCTTCGCCGCGGTCAACTGAGTCGTTCCGCCGGGAACCGCGCCCACGGGGACGGGCACCTCGGGAGCTCGGCCCTGCGACGGTGGCGGCGTGGCCTGAGGTTGGCCGGGCGTCGGGTTGGCCGCAGGCGGTGGCTGCCCGGTCGACAGCTCCGTCGGCGCGGGACCCGTCGCCGTCGCACCCGCACCGGCGCCGAACAGTTCGTCCAGCGCATCACTGACCGTCGGGCCGTAACCGACCTTGTCGTTGTACATCATCGCCACGCGAATCAGGCGGGGGTAGGACGAGGCCGCGTCGCTGGCCCCCGGTGAGGCATAGACGGGCGCGACGTAGAGCAGACCGCCCTGCGCCACCGGCAGGGTCAGGAGGTTGCCCCACCGGATGCGGTTCTGATTGTCCCGCCCGATGACGCCGAGGTCCTGACTGACCGCGGTGTCCGTGCTGATCGCGTTGAACGCCAGCTTGGGACCGTTGACCTGACCGGGGATGGTCAGCACGGTGATCTTGCCGTACGTCGACGGGTCGGAACTCGCGCTGATGTAGGCCGCCAGGAAGTCACGACGGAATCTGTTCATCGCACTGGTCAGCTGGAACGACGCCGAACTGTCGTTGGACGCAATGTCCTTCGCGACGATGTAGTACGGCGGCTGGAAGCTGCTGGCCGTCGGATTCGGGTCGAGTGGCACGTCCCAGAAGTCCGACGTCGAGAAGAACGTCACCGGGTCGTTGACGTGGTACTTGGCCAGCAGCGCCCGCTGCACCTTGAACAGGTCCTCGGGATAGCGCAGGTGCGCCTGCAGCTCCGGCGAGATCTCGGACTTCGGCTTGACCGTGCCGGGGAACACCGACTCCCACGCCTTGAGGACGGGGTCGCTCTCGTCCTGCGCGTAGAGGGTGACGGTGCCGTCATAGGCATCGACCGTCGCCTTCACCGAGTTGCGGATGTAGGACACCTGCTTGTCGAGGGCGAGCCGGTTCAGCGCGACCTCGTTCGAGTCGGCAGTGGCCGTCGACAACGACGTCAACTCCGAATAGGGGTAGTTGTCCAGCGTCGTGTAACCGTCGACGATCCACACCATGCGCTTGTTCACGATCGCGGGGTAGACACCGGTGTCCGTCGTCAGCCACGGTGCGACGGCCTCGACGCGCTGCGCCGGGTCACGGTTGAACAGGATCCGGCTGTTGTCGCCAATCACGTTGGAGAACAAGAAGTTGCGTTCGGCGTACTTGGCCGCGAAGACGCTGCGCGCGAGCCAGTTGCCCACCGGGACACCGCCGGTGCCACCGTAGGTGTAGTTCTTGGTCTCGGTGTTGGTCTCGTAGTCGTACTCGCGGTCGGTACCGTTCCTGCCGACGATCGCGTAGTCGTCGGTGGTGTTGGCGATGATCGGGCCGTAGTAGATGCGCGGCTGATCCAAGGGGGCGGGACCCGGCGAGACCACGCTGCCGTTGGCACCGACCACGCTGGCCAGGAACTCGGGATAGCCGCCGTTCTGGTTGGGATCGTTGGCGACGCCACGGACCGTGTTCGCCGGCGAGGCGATGAAGCCGTTGCCGTGGGTGTACACGGTGTGCCGGTTGATCCAGTCCCGCTGGTTCTCGATCAGCCGGTCCGGGTTGAGCTCTCGCGCCGCGACGACGTAGTCGCGCAGATTCCCGTCCGCGCCGTTGTACCGGTCGATCGACAGCTGATCGGGGAAGGAGTAGAAGTTCTTGCCCTGCTGGAACTGGGTGAACGCGGGACCGACGATCGTGGGGTCGAGCAAGCGGATGTTCGACGTCGTCGCCCGATCGGAGGCCACCTGCTGCGCCGTCGTGGCCGCATCGCCGCTGTAGTCCCGGTAGGTGACCGACTGGTCGGTGAGGCCGTAGGCCTGTCTGGTCGCGGTGATGCTGCGGGAGATGTACTCGCTCTCCTTCTGCGCCGCATTCGGTTTGACGCTGAACTGCTCGACGATCAGCGGCCAGCCGGCACCCACGATGAGCGAGCTCAGCAGCAGCAGCACCACCCCGATCGCGGGGATGCGCAGATCGCGGAGGAACACGGCAGAGAACACTGCGACCGCACAGATCAGGGCGATCGCCAGCAGGATCAGCTTGGCGGGCAGCACCGCGTTGATGTCGGTGTAACCGGCGCCGGTGAACGGCTTGCCGCCGCGCGTGTGGCTCAGCAGCTCATAGCGGTCCAGCCAGTACGCGAACGCCTTCAACAGCACCAGCGTGCCGACCAGCGTGACGAGTTGGATGCGAGCCGAGCGACTCACGGCACCCGTCCGACCTGCGAGCCGGATTCCGCCAAAGAGGTAGTGGCCCAGCAGATTAGCCAGCAGGGCGAGGAACGTCGCGACGAACAGGAAGCTCAGCACCAAGCGGTAGAACGGCAGGTCGAAGGCATAGAAACCGAGGTCGAGGCCGAACTGCGGGTCCGAGACGCCGAAGTCCCCGCCGTGCAGGAACAGCTGCACCTGGACCCAGTAGGTCTGCCCGACGATGCCCGCGAGGAGACCGATGAAGATGGGAACGCCGAAGCCGAAGAGCTTCAGCCGCGCCATGACCGACGTGCGGTAGCGCGCGACGGGATCGTTGGGGCCTGCCGTCGGGACGAAGACCGGGCGGTTCCGGTACGCAAGTGCCAGACCGGCGAAGACCACCCCGCCAATCAGCAGCGCGGCGACCAGGAACACGACCAACCGGGTGACCAGGGTGGTGGTGAACACGGACCGGTAGCCCAGCTCGCCGAACCACAACCAGTCGACGTACGTGTCGATCAGTCGGGGGCCGATCAGCAGCAGCACGACGACCGCCAGTGCCAGCCCGATCAGAATCCGGCTTCGTTGAGTCAGCTTCGGCATTCGTGCCGCGGGCCGCATCCCCACTCGTCAACTCCATCTAGGTCCTACGCCGCGGTTCGACGTGCCACAACTCTACGCATTGGCGCCCGGACACTGGCCGGTCGCTGCGCTCCTGCCCTTCGAAGGGACTGCTCAACAATGGGGAGGTTCGCCACCGGCGGAATAGGTCTTCAGCGCGTCGATGGCACCGGTGAGGTTGTCTACCTTGATCAGCTGCAGGCCGTCGTCGTGAGCGGACACCGCCTCGTCGCAGTTCTCGGCGGGGACCAAGAACACCGTCGCGCCGGCTTCCTTGGCGGCATACATCTTGTGGGTGATACCGCCGATGGGGCCGACCTTGCCGTCGCCGGTGATCGTCCCGGTACCCGCCACGAACTTGCCACCGTTGATGTCGCCGGTCGTGAGCTTGTCGACGACCGCGAGGCTGAACATCAGGCCCGCCGACGGCCCGCCGATGTTCGCCAGGTTGAAGTCGATGGTGAACGGCGCCCACGGCGCGTCGAGTACCCCGACCCCGAGGAAGCCGTAGTCACGATCGGCGTTCTTGCCCAGCGTGATCGTCGTGGTGCCCAACGATCCGTCCTTGCGGCGGTAGTCGATCACCAGCTGATCACCGGGCTTGGTGGCCTTCAGGATCGCCGTGAACTGCTCGAGCTTGGCCACGGGCTTGTCGTTGACCAGGTCGATGGCGTCACCCTCCTTCAGCTTGCCCGCCGACGGTCCGGGATCCGTGACGTTCTGGACCGTGACGGCCTCGGGGTACTTGAGATACCCCAGCGCCGCGTACTCCGCGCTGTCCTCGGACTGCTTGAAGTCGGTCGTGTTCTCCTTGTCGATGTCGTCCTTCGACTTGTCCGGCGGATAGACCAGGTCCCGCGGCACCAGCTGTTCGTTGCCCGACATCCACAGCCGTAGCGCCTGGCCCAGCGTCAGGCCATCGCTCTGGCTGACGGTCGTCATGTTGAGGTTTCCCGAGGTGGGCTTGACCTCGGTGCCCTGAATGTCGACGACCTGCTTTCCGTCGACGTCGCCGAGCGTATTGAACGTCGGACCCGGGCCCAGACCCACGAACGGCACCGTCACCACGGACAGCAACAGGCCGAAGACCACGATCGGCACCAAGGCCACCACCAGCGTCATGACGCGCCGGTTCGCTCCATCCATCACGACGCCCACATTAGGGGTCTCGACTGCACGTTCCCCGGTGACTCCGGTCGGGCCCGCCGGGCGTTCACTCTCGGCATGACCCGCCACCCCACGCCGAGCACCCGGGATGAGTACCGTAGAAGCCATGGCTGACCTGCCCTTCGGCTTCTCCCCCGGTGACGACCCCGATCGCCCTGACAACGAGAATGACCGCAAGAAGGACCCGAACAAGGGGTCGCAACCGGATCCGTTCGGATTCGGCGGCGCCGACTTCGACATGAACAACCTCGGCCAGATCTTCTCCAAACTCGGCGAGATGTTCAGCGGCGCAGGCACCTCGATGGCCGGCGGCGGACAGCCCGGGGCCGTCAACTACGACCTCGCGCGCCAGCTGGCGTCCAGCTCCATCGGCTTCGTCACACCCGTGCCCGCGCAGACCAGCTCGGCCGTGGCCGACGCCGTCCGACTGGCCGACACGTGGCTCGACGGCGTCACTCCCCTGCCCTCAGGGACCACCAGCACCGTGGCATGGACCCCCAGCGAATGGGTGGACAGCACCATGGCCACCTGGAAGCGCCTGTGCGATCCGGTGGCCGAGCAGATGTCGACCGTCTGGGCGTCGGCCCTGCCCGACGAGGCCAAGGCCATGGCGGGCCCGCTCATGGCGATGATGACCCAGATGGGTGGCATGGCCTTCGGCTCGCAGCTCGGCCAGGCCCTGGGCACGTTGTCCCGAGAGGTGTTGACCTCCACCGACATTGGACTCCCGCTTGGCCCCAAGGGGGTGGCCGCTCTGATGCCGGAGGCCATCGAGTCGTTTGCCGAGGGCCTCGAACAGCCGCGCAGCGAGATCATGATGTTCCTCGCGGCCCGCGAAGCCGCGCACCACCGCCTGTTCAGCCACGTGCCATGGCTCTCGACCCAGCTGCTCAACGCCGTCGAGGCCTTCGCCCGCGGCATGAAGGTGGACATGAGCGGCATCGAGGACTTCGCGGCGGGATTCAATCCCGCCTCGCTGACCGATCCGTCGGCCATGGAGCAACTCCTCAACCAGGGCATCTTCGAGCCCAAGTCGACACCCGAGCAGATCGCGGCCCTCGAGCGCCTCGAGACGCTGCTGGCCCTCATCGAGGGCTGGGTGCAGACCGTCGTAGCCGATGCACTCGGTGACCGCATCCCCGGAGCGTCCGCACTCGGGGAGACGCTGCGCCGCCGACGCGCCACGGGCGGACCCGCCGAGCAGACGTTCGCCACGCTCGTCGGCCTGGAGCTGCGACCGCGCAAGCTGCGCGAGGCCGCGGTGCTGTGGGAGCGGCTAACCGAGGCCGTCGGCGCCGACGCCCGTGACGACGTCTGGCAGCACCCCGATCTGCTTCCCGGGGCCGACGATCTCGACGAGCCCGCCGGCTTCATCGACCGCGTGATGGGTGGCGACACCAGCGGCATCGACCAGGCCATCGCCGACCTCGAGAAGGACTTCGAGAACGGCCCGCAGGACGAGTCGAAGTAGTTCATCCCCAGGCAGCGGAGCCTGTGGATAACCAAGACGCCGCGATCCGCGCGCGTGGCAGAGTCGTCGCATGCCGAGTCACACGCTGAACCCGGCCATGCCGGTGCTGGTCAGGCCCGACGGTGTCGTCCAGGTGGGGTGGGATCCGCGGCGTGCCATGCTCGTCGAGCCGCCCGCCGGGTTGTCGGCTGCGGCCTTGGCCGATCTTCTGCGCTGCATGCAGTCCGGGGTGCCGGACGCCGAGTTGTGCGCACTGGCCGTGAACCGCGGCATCGTCGACGTCAGTGAGATGAGCGATGTGGTGGCCTCCCTCGTCGAGGGCGGTCTGGCGGCCGCCACACCGGTGCACACGCGCTCGGCCTCCATTCGCATTCACGGTCGCGGACCCCTGTCAGATCTGCTGGCGGGCGCTCTGCGGTGTTCGGGCGCCCGGGTCAAACAGAGCAGGCTCAACCACGCGGACGTCCCACCGGGAACGACGGACCTCGTCGTGCTGTCGGACTTCCTCGTCGCCGATCCACACCTGCTGAGGGATCTGCACCGGGCCCGCATACCGCACCTGCCTGTGCGGGTGCGTGACGGCATCGGATTGGTCGGCCCGTTGGTGGTTCCCGGCGTGACCAGCTGCCTCGGATGCGCCGATCTCTACCGAAGCGACCGGGACGCGGCATGGCCCGCAGTCGCCGCGCAGTTGCGCGATGCCGTCGGCAGCGCCGACCGGGCCACGATGCTCGGCACCGCCGCACTGGCGTTGAACCAGGTCGATCGCGTCATCCAGGCCGTTCACGAATCCGACGATCCGCGTCGTGCCGGCCACCCGCCGCCCACCCTTGACACCACGCTGGAGTTCGACGTCAGCACCGGATCGACCACCAGCCGGCGGTGGTCGCGCCATCCCCGGTGCGAGTGCTGAGACCGCCATGGCGAGGGTGCCCAAGACATCGAAGACCAGGTAGCCGGCGCCGCCTCCCGACTGGGTCGACTACCCCGACGAGCGCTCGTCGAGCCGGTGCACGCGGAGTCATGAAGTAGGAGTCATGAACTCGTAGCCACCTCGTGTTGGCCGGCCCCCAGCTTCGTGATGGATGATGGAGCCGTGGCAGACATCAAGCGTGGACGAGCGGCCCGGAACGCAAAGCTCGCCAGCTTGCCGGTCGGCATCGCAGGTCGCGCGGCGCTGGGCTTCGGCAAGCGGCTCACCGGGTCGTCCAAGGACGAAGTCAACGCCGAGTTGATGGAGAAGGCGGCCAATCAGCTCTTCACCGTTCTCGGCGAGCTCAAGGGCGGCGCGATGAAGGTCGGGCAGGCGCTGTCGGTGATGGAGGCGGCGGTACCCGAGCAGTTCGGTGAGCCCTACCGCGAAGCGCTGACCAAGCTGCAGAAGGACGCGCCACCACTGCCCGCGGCCAAAGTGCACCGCGTGCTCGATGCGCAACTCGGCACCAAGTGGCGGGAGAGGTTCACCTCCTTCGACGACACCCCGATCGCCTCGGCGAGCATCGGCCAGGTGCACCGGGCGGTGTGGTCCGACGGGCGCGACGTCGCCGTCAAGATCCAGTACCCCGGTGCCGATGAAGCGCTCCGCGCGGACCTGAAGACCATGAAGCGAATGGTGTCGGTGTTCCGACAGCTCTCGCCGGGCGCCGACGTCCAAGGCGTGGTCGACGAGCTCATCGAACGCACCGAGATGGAACTCGACTACCGGCTGGAGGCGGCCAATCAGCGCGCCTTCGCGAAGGGATATCACGACCATCCGCACTTCGTCGTTCCCGCGGTCGTTGCGAGCGCGCCGAAGGTGGTCGTCGCGGAGTGGATCGAGGGCATCCCGATGGCCCAGATCATCCGCACCGGCACGCCGGAGCAGCGCGACATCGTGGGTACGCGGCTCTTCGAGCTGACGTACGACGCGCCGGGACGCATCGAGATGATGCACGGCGACGCCCATCCCGGAAACTTCATGTTGCTGCCGGGGGACAAACTGGGAGTACTCGACTTCGGGGCCGTCGCTCCGATGCCGGGTGGCCTGCCGATCGAACTCGGCCTGATGGTGCGCTACGCACTGGCCAAGGACTACGACCACCTGCTGCCCACCATGGAGAAGGCCGGCTTCATCCAGAAGGGGCAGAAGGGCGAGCAGGTATCGCCCCGCGAGATCGACGAGATGCTGCGCCAGTACGTCGAACCGGTTCAGGTCGACGTGTTTCACTACACCCGCAAGTGGCTGCAGAAGATGGCCGCGTCCAACATGGACAACCTCTCCGCCGATGCGATCAGAACGGCCCGCGCGATGGACCTGCCGGCCAACCTGGCGATCCCGATGCGAGTCATCGCCTCGGTCGTCGCGATCTCCTGTCAGCTCGACGCCCACATCCCTACCAAAGCCCTTGCGCTCGAACTGATTCCAGGCTTCGCCGACGAGGCAGCCTAGCCCCAGCAATACGTGGGGCTAGGCGGCCTCGCGCCGGCTACGCGGCTGCCGGGTTCGCAACGGGGTTCTTACGTGGACGGCCCCGTGGGCGCTTGCGGGCGACCACGGTTCCGCGGTCGATGATCTCGCCGCCCCAAACCCCCCACGGCTCTTGACGTTCCAACGCCTCGGCCAGGCACTGGCGCCGGATCGGGCAGTCGGCACACAGCACCTTGGCGCGTTCGAGTTCCATCGGGTTCTCGGCGAACCACAGGTCGGGGTCATTGACGTGACACGGCACCGCCGGGAACGTCCTCTCGCGGCATGTCTGCGAAGACATGTCCGAATCACCTTCTTCCTGGTCTAAGTCGATCGGCCATCTGTCTGTCTTGATGGATCTGCGACCAGGTTTTCGGTGGGCCCCGAAAGTAATCTGGCCACGGATCCGCTTGTGTCGGGTCCGTGGCCATGAGGCTTTCGTTGGCTTCCTAGAAGGTGCCTCGATTCACGGACGCGACGGGCGCGGCGGCGGCGCGTCGCTTCATCGCCGTAATGGCGCCCGGCGTGGCGACCGCCGGATGCCCCGCCGAAGCGGCGGGGGCAGCGACATGGAGGGGCCACGACATGACGTCGGCGTTGGCAATGGCTACGCCGGAAAGCGAATTGAAGATCATGCTGATACCCCTCCCTTCTGGTCGACCGGATTAGACGTCTACGAGGCTAAAGGCTAACACCCAAATTGGACAAGCGATTTTCTGACCTGCGACTTTGGCATGATCTTTGCCAAGCGTGGCCGTTTCGGTGCAATGTTCAGTGCCGCGCCTTGACCAGCGCAAGGACGTCGGGGCCGAACTGCTCGAGCTTGCGGGCGCCGATGCCAGGAATGGCGACCAGTGCGGCCTCGTCGGCGGGAAGCGTCTCTGCGATCGCCATCAAGGTGTTGTCGGTGAACACCACATAGGCCGGCACCTTCATCTCCTTGGACGTCTCGAGACGCCATTCCTTGAGCTGGGCCAGCAACTCTTCGTCCAGGTCCGACGGACACGTCTCGCAGCGGCGCAACATGATCGCCGCCGGCGTGGACAGTGCGCTGTTGCAGATGCGGCAGCGCGCCGCCGCCCCGCGCTGCCGTCGGGGCTTGCTGGGCCCGTCGTCGCCGCTGGCCTGCGGCGCGACGCCGTTGAGGAAGCGCGACGGACGACGGCCCTGCCGACCGCCGGGCGTGCGGGCCAACGCCCAACTCAACGCCAAATGCACACGTGCCCTTGTGATTCCGACGTAGAGCAGCCGCCGTTCCTCCTCGACCTGCTCGCTGTCCGCCCCGCGGGCCAACGCATGGGAGATGGGGAGCGTGCCGTCGGCCAACCCGACGAGAAACACCGCATCCCACTCCAAGCCCTTGGCCGCGTGCAGCGACGCCAAGGTGACGCCTTGGACCACCGGAGGATGCCGGGCATCGGCGCGCTGCCTGAGTTCGGCCAGAAGCGCGCGCATGTCGAGAGAGGGCCGCACCGCCACTTCTTCCTCGACGAGCACGACGAGCGCGGTCAACGCCTCCCAGCGCTCGCGGGCCCGGACGCCCTGGGGCTCCTCGACGGTGAGCCCGAGAGGTTCCAACAGCTCGCGGATCACGGGTGGCAGATCGGCGCCCACCGCATCAACGCGTTCCGCGGACCGCTGCAACGCCACCAACGCCTGGCGCACCTCCTGGCGGCTGAAGAAACCCTCACCTCCGCGCACCTGGAAGGCGACGCCTTCGGCCGTCAACGCCTCCTCGTACGCCTCCGACTGGGCGTTGATGCGGTACAGCACCGCGATCTCCGAGGCCGCCGTACCTGCGTTGATCAGCTTCTTGATGGCCTTCGCGGTGGCCGTGGCCTCGGCGACCTCGTCGGGGTGCTCGTTGAACGTAGGGGTGGGACCGGCGTCGCGCTGACCGATCAGGTGTAGCTTGCTGCCTGCCATCCGACCGCGCGCCATAGAGATCACGCGATTGGCCAGGGACACCACCTGCGGAGTGGACCGGTAGTCGCGTTCCAACCGCACCACGGACGCCTCGGGGAAGCGCCGCGAGAAGTCCAGCAGATACCCGGGGGTGGCTCCGGTGAACGAGTAGATGGTCTGGTTCGCGTCACCGACCACCGTCAGATCGTCGCGGTCGCCGAGCCATGCGTTGAGCACGCGCTGCTGCAGGGGCGTGACGTCTTGATACTCGTCGACGACGAAACAGCGGTACCTGTCGCGGAATTCGCTCGCGACGGCGGCGTCGCTCTCGATGGCGGCCGCGGTATGAAGCAACAAGTCGTCGAAGTCCAACAGCGTCGTGCCGTCGCGGCGGGCCTTCATCGCCTCGTACCCGGCGTACACCGTCGCGATCTTCGCCGCATCCAGCGGGATGTCGCGACCCGCCTCGGCGACCGCCGCGGCGTATCCCTCCGGGCTGATCAGCGATGATTTCGCCCACTCGATCTCGCCGGCCAGATCACGCACGTCATCGGTGCTGGCCTTGATCGACGCCCGATTGGCGGCCTGGGCGACGACGCCGAACTTGCTGTCGAGCAGTTCCCATCCCGTGTCACCGACCACCCGCGGCCAGAAGTACTGCAGCTGACGTCGAGCCGCGGCGTGGAACGTCATCGCCTGCACCGATCCCGTGCCCGCGCCGTCGGCGCCCTGCTCGTCCAATGACCGCAGCCTGCCGCGCATCTCTCCCGCGGCCCGAGCGGTGAACGTCACCGCGAGCACCTGGCTGGGCGCGACGTGACCGGCGGCCACCAGATAGGCGATACGACGGGTGATGGTCCGCGTCTTGCCCGTCCCCGCGCCCGCGAGCACGCACACCGGTCCGCGCGGAGCCTGGACGGCCTCGCGCTGCTCGTCGTCGAGGTCGCCGAGGAGTCGACTGAGAGCTGAGGTGGCGGCCGCGGAAGCCTGGGACGGCATGACCTCCATCTTGGCAGGGGGCGGGGACAAAGGTTGACCGACGCCCCGGCCGGCAACCCCGCCCTGGGTGATGCAATACGGAGAAGGTCCGATACGTTGACACCGCTATGACAGGTAAAGACGCCCAGCTGACCATGTACTCCACGTCGTGGTGCGGCTACTGCGCACGGCTCAAGACCGCGCTGAAGTCCGCAGGCATCGGCTACACCGAGATCGACATCGAGGCCGACCCGAGCGCCGCCGAGTTCGTCGGCTCGGTCAACGGTGGCAACCACGTCGTTCCGACGGTGAAGTTCGCCGACGGATCGACGCTGACCAACCCGAGCCTCAAGGACGTCCAGGCAAAGCTCGCCGCCTGACTCAGCCTGCCGCGGCCCACGATTCGATGATCTCCCGGGCGATCGAGATCGACCCGGGCAGCAGCAGCCGCGAGGGCGAGTCACTGCTCCAATCGCCGTCGGCCAGTGCGGTGCGGACCTCGTCGCGCGTGAACCACGCCGCCTCCGCGATCTCGCCGTCGCTGAAGAAGAACTCCTGCTCCGGGTCGCCGATCGCGTGGAAGCCGACCATCAGCGAGCGCGGGAACGGCCACGGCTGACTGCCGAGATACGTGACGTCGTGCACGTCGAGTCCGATCTCCTCGGCCACCTCGCGCACGACGCAGCCCTCGAAGGACTCGCCCGCCTCGACGAATCCCGCGATGAGCGAGAAGAGCCGCTCCGGCCAGACCGTCTGACGGGCTAAAACCGCGCGATCGTGCCCGTCGTGAATCAGGCAGATCACCGCGGGGTCGGTGCGGGGAAACTCTTCATGCCCGTTGACGGGATTGATGCGCGACCACCCCGACTTGTGGGATTTGGTCGGCGACCCGTCGATCGAGCTGAACCGCGCGGTGTCATGCCAATTCAGCAGCGCGGTAGCCGTGGCGACGAGCTGTGAACTGAGGTCGTCGAAGATCGCACCAGCCCGGCGCAGGTCGAGGACCTCCGATTCGGCGTGCGGATCCTCGGGACCCTCGAGCGCCCCGCGCACCGCCCACACATGCCTGCCTTCGGGCGTCACGCCGAGGAACACCGCGTGTTCATCCGGCTTCGGGGCGTGCTTGACCGCCTGGCCGAGGACGACCCGGCCGCCGGAGATGAGCACCTGGTTGCGCCGATCGACCTTCAGCAGCAGGGCGTCATTCCACCCGGCCCTCGCTGCGTCGACGTCGGTGCGCAGGTGATCGGCGCGGTCCGCCCCCACCCGTGACAGCAGGGGGACATTGCGCAGAGTGAACCCGCCGGTTCCATTCCCCATGTCGCTTCGCCCCTGCCCGCCGGCGCCACTCCCCACGTCGCTTCGCCCCTGCCCGCCGGCGCCACTCCCCACGTCGCTTCGCTCCTGCCCGCCGGTGCCACTCCCCACGTCGCTT
>NZ_JAEMTA010000119.1 GCF_016462545.1 Mycolicibacterium sp.
CGGGCGGCCGCCTCGAACTCGGCATCGGCGCCGGCTGGAACGAGGAGGAGTCCGGCGCCTACGGCATCGAACTCGGCACCATCAAGGAACGGTTCGACCGCTTCGAAGAGGCCTGCGAGGTGCTGACCAGCCTGCTGAAGAACGACCTCACGACTTTTGATGGCAAGTACTACCAACTCAAGGATGCACGCAACGAGCCCAAGGGGCCGCAGCAACCGCACCCGCCGATCTGCATCGGCGGCAGTGGCGAGAAGCGCACGCTGCCGTTGACCGCGAAGTACGCCGACCACTGGAACTTCGTCGGCGGCACTCCCGCGGAATTCGCCCAGAAGCGCGACGTGCTGGCCGCGCGATGCAAGGACATCGGCCGCGATCCCAAGGAGATCACCCTCTCGGCGCACGTCCGGCTCGGCGAGGACCGCAACTACCGCAAGGTGATCGAGGACTGCGTCGCACTCGGGGCGGAAGGGTTGGATCTCGCGATCATCTACCTGCCACCGCCGTACGATCCCGCGGTGCTGGAACCTCTGGCCGAGGCGATCAGGGATTCGGGGTTGCAGGCCACGCCCTGACGAATACTGACGAGCAGGTAGATAAATTAGCTAAGCAAACTTACGTCTCGGCTGATTCAGATCGAGAAGAAGTGAGCTAGACGCCGTACCGGACAAGTTCGGCGGCGGTCACCAGACGCTCGTGCTTGGCGGGAAATTCACGGCTCCGGACAGGATGCCGAAGCAGTGACCAGGCAATTCGGCCCATACGAGAACGGGCGATCGGGTTGATGTACACGGTGTTCACTCCTGCGGTTGGCGTTTGGCTTCACCGTGGGGAAACACTAGCGCATTAACCCCGAGCACTATTAGACACCTGTGATCTGGCTAACACAATGCGGCGCGCCGGGCAAAAGTCGGATGTTTCTGGTGTGACTAATGTGGTTATTGAGGTCCACCAGTTTCGCGATTCGTGCACGCTACGTTGCGGTGAGCGCAACCGCGAGTGCACAAATCGCCGGTGGCGAACGCGTCTAGCGCTGAGGCGCCGCAGTCGGCTTGATGGGCGCCGGCAGCGCCGTCTGACCCATCAGGAAGCGGTCCACTCCCGCGGCCGCGGCCCGCCCCTCGGCGATCGCCCACACGATGAGCGACTGTCCGCGACCCATGTCGCCGGCGACGAAGACGCCGGGCACCGACGTCTGGAAGTCGTCCTTGCGCGACACGTTCCCCCGGTCGGTCAGCTCGACGTGCAGGTCGGCCAATAGCCCCGGCTTCTCCGGACCCACGAAGCCCATCGCCAACAGCACCAGGTCGGCCTCCAACTCGAAGTCGCTGCCCTCGAGCTTCGCGAACTTGCCGTCCTGCATCCAGACCTCGTGCACCTTCAGCGCGGTCACGCGGCCGTCGCTGCCGATGAACTCCTCGGTGTTGACAGAGAAGACGCGTTCGCCGCCCTCCTCGTGCGCCGAGGCCACGCGGTACATCAGCGGATAGGTAGGCCACGGTGTCGACTCGGCCCGCTCCTCGGGCGGCCGCGGCATGATCTCGAACTGATGCACGCTGGCCGCACCCTGACGGTGTGCGGTGCCCAGGCAGTCGGCGCCGGTGTCACCGCCGCCGATGATGACGACCTTCTTGTCCTTGGCGGTAATGGGCGGCTCGCCGTCGTCGCCGACCACGGGATCGCCGTTCTGCACCCGGTTCGCCCAGGGCAGGTACTCCATCGCCTGGTAGACGCCCTCGAGCTCACGCCCCGGGATCGGGAGATCACGCCAGTCCGTCGCGCCGCCGGTCAGCACCACGGCATCGAAGTCGGCCCGCAACTTCTCCGCGGTGATGTCGACGCCGACGTTCACCCCGGTACGGAACTTCGTGCCCTCGGCCTCCATCTGCGCCAACCGGCGGTCGATGTGGCGTTTCTCCATCTTGAACTCGGGGATGCCGTAGCGGAGCAGCCCACCGATGCGATCGGCCCGCTCGAAGACGGTGACGTCGTGTCCCGCCCGAGTCAGCTGCTGCGCGGCAGCCAGGCCCGCCGGACCGGATCCGACCACGGCGACCGTCTTGCCCGTGAGGCGGTCCGGAGGAAGCGGAACCACCCAGCCCTCCGCGAAGGCGTTGTCGATGATCTCGACCTCGACCTGCTTGATGGTCACCGGATCCTGGTTGATGCCGAGCACGCACGACGCCTCGCATGGCGCGGGGCACAGTCGACCGGTGAACTCCGGGAAGTTGTTGGTGGCGTGCAAGCGCTCGATCGAGTCGCGCCACCGGTCCTTGTAGACCAGGTCGTTCCACTCGGGAATCAGGTTCCCCAGCGGACAACCGTTGTGGCAGAACGGGATACCACAGTCCATACATCGCGCGGCCTGATCCTGCAGGACGTCGTGGGAGAAGTCTTCGTAGACCTCTTTCCAGTCGCGCAGTCGCAGTGGGACGGGCCGCCGCTGCGGCGTCTCGCGGTGAGTGTGTTTGAGGAAGCCGCGTGGATCAGCCACGAGCCGCCGCCATGATCGCGGTGTTCACGTCTTCGCCGTTGCGTTCGGCGTCGGCGATAGCGGCCAGAACAGACCGGTAGTCACGCGGCATCACCTTCACGAAGTGCTTCAGTTGAGACTCCCAATCGGACAAAATGCGTTGGCCGACGGCCGAATCGGTGGCATCGACGTGGGCGGTGAGCATCCCTCGCAGCCATTCGACGTCGTCGGGGTCCAGCCGCTCGAGCTCCACCATCTCGGCGTTGAGGTTGTCGGACAGCGTGCCGTGCAGGTCGTAGACGTAGGCGATGCCGCCGGACATACCGGCAGCGAAGTTGCGACCGGTCGGTCCGAGGATTGCGACCTTTCCACCGGTCATGTATTCGCAGCCGTGGTCACCCACACCCTCGACCACCGCGTGCGCGCCCGAGTTGCGCACTGCGAACCGCTCGCCGACCTGACCGCGCAGGAACGCCTGCCCGCTGGTCGCACCAAACAGGATCACGTTGCCGGCGATGATGTTGTCCTCGGCCACGAACTCGGCCGGAGCATCCTCGGACGGTCGCACCACGATCCGGCCGCCGGAGAGACCCTTGCCGACGTAGTCGTTCGCGTCGCCGTAGACCCGCAGCGTGATCCCCTTGGGGAGGAAGGCGCCGAAGCTGTTGCCCGCCGACCCGTCGAACGTGATGTCGATGGTTCCGTCCGGAAGCCCCTGTCCGCCATGAATCTTGGTCAATTCGTGGCCGAGCATGGTGCCGACCGTCCGGTTGACGTTGGCGATCTTGGTGTGGAACCGCACCTCGGTGCCCGAATCCAGGGCCTCGCGGCACTGCGCGATCAGCTGCTGATCGAGTGCCTTGTCCAGCCCATGATCCTGGCGCGAACTGCAGTACAGATCCTGGTTCATGAACGCCGACTCGGGCTCGTGCAGCACCGGTGACAGGTCCAGCTTGTGGGCCTTCCAGTGTTCGGCCGCCCGCTGGGTGTCCAACGCCCCGACCTGTCCCACCATCTCGTTGACGGTGCGGAACCCCAACTGCGCCATCAGTTCTCGCACCTCTTCGGCGATGAACATGAAGAAGTTCTCGACGAACTCCGGCTTGCCGTTGAACCGCTCGCGCAGCAACGGGTTCTGCGTGGCCACGCCGACCGGGCAGGTGTCGAGATGACACACCCGCATCATGATGCAGCCCGCCACCACGAGCGGGGCCGTCGCGAAACCGAACTCCTCGCCGCCCAGCAGCGCGGCTATGACGACGTCGCGGCCCGTCTTGAGCTGACCGTCCACCTGGACGACGATCCGGTCGCGAAGACCGTTGAGCAGCAACGTCTGCTGCGTCTCGGCGAGTCCCAGTTCCCACGGCGCGCCCGCATGCTTCTGCGACGTCAGCGGCGTGGCGCCGGTGCCGCCGTCGTGGCCCGAGATGAGCACGACGTCGGCGTGCGCCTTGGACACCCCGGCCGCGACCGTGCCGACGCCGTTCTCGCTGACGAGCTTGACGTGCACGCGCGCGCTGGGGTTGGCGTTCTTCAGGTCGTGGATCAGCTGAGCCAGATCCTCGATCGAGTAGATGTCGTGGTGCGGCGGCGGCGAGATCAGCCCGACGCCTGGCGTCGAGTGCCGCACCTCGGCCACCCAGGGGTACACCTTGTGACCCGGAAGCTGGCCGCCCTCACCGGGTTTCGCACCTTGCGCCATCTTGATCTGGATGTCGGTGCAGTTGGTCAGATAGTGGCTGGTGACGCCGAAGCGGCCCGACGCGACCTGCTTGATGGCGCTGCGACGCCAGTCACCGTTGGGATCGCGATCGAAGCGATCGACGGACTCGCCGCCCTCACCGGAGTTCGAACGCCCGCCGAGGCGGTTCATCGCGATGGCCAGCGTCTCGTGTGCTTCCGCGGAGATCGAGCCGTAACTCATTGCGCCCGTGGAGAATCGCTTCACGATCTCCGATGCCGGCTCGACCTCGTCCAGCGGCACCGGGGGACGCACGTCGTCGCGGAACTTCAGCAG
>NZ_JAEMTA010000031.1 GCF_016462545.1 Mycolicibacterium sp.
ATCGATATTCAGTTCGGGGGAAGCACGGGGTTGTGTCCTCTTTCGGAAAGTAGGTTAGGGAACCTATGTATTCCTGTGAGTGTGCTGGCGGGAGGAGGCCGCCGGGCGTTTGGGCAACCTGTCGCGGGCGATGAGCAGCGACGACCCGCGCGAGGCGGCCCGCGGGTAGCGGGCGGTGAGCTTCATCACCAGAGGTCTCGGGACGCCCCAGCGGCAGTCGAGCGCTCCGGTCGGTTCACAATCGCGGGTATGAGCGTCGACGATTCGCCGGGCACTGTGAGAAGGCTGCTGCGGTCGATCCGCAAGGAGATGCCGCAGTCGCTGGAGCAGGGGATGGTCGGCGACGACGCCGAGGTCGCGGCCATGCTGCGTGAGTTGGGCATCGCGCTGATCGAGTGCGAACAGCCGACGCACATGGTCGAAGCGCGGCTGTTGGCCATCGCCAAGAACTACACGGACGAGATCGTGCGCGTGATGGTGCTGCCGACGGCGCTCGTGATCCAGGTCGGCACGGTGGCCTACGAGGTGTCCACGGTCGTGAAGCCGACGACGCAGTTGAACCTGGCCGGTCGCATCGACGCGATCGCCGAACTCGCCGAGGTCGGCGCCATCACCGCCGCCGACGCCGCGCAGGAGGCTGCGGCGGCCCGCACCATGGCGCCGCGGTTCGGGCCGGTGACGACGGTGGTGGGGTACACGGTCACGACGCTGGGCTTCGGCATGGTGATCAACCCGACGTGGGCGTCGCTGTGGGGGTACGTGTTCCTCGGGGCGGTGGTCGGCGGGATCGTCATGCTGGGGCGGCCCTTTCCGACGCTGAACGCGATCCTGCCGACGTTGGCCGCGGCGGTGGTGACGCTGTTGGCGATCTGGTTCGTGGCCGATGCCGCCAACGACGGCCTGCTGCGGGTGATCAGCCCGCCGCTGGTGGCGGTGCTGCCGGGGTTGGCGTTGACGATCGCCGCGATGGAACTAGCCAGCGGCCAGGTGATCGGCGGCGCGACGCGCCTGATCTACGGGATGACACAACTCGGATTGCTGGTCTTCGGCGTCGGGCTCGGCATCCACCTCGGACCGACCCTCGTGCCGCAGCAGCCGTCGGCGCAGATGGGCAGCTGGTCGCTGTACGTGGCCATCGTGGTGATCGCGATCGGGCTCTACTTCTACCTGTCGGCGCCGACGGGCTCGTTCGTGTGGCTGATGCTCGCGGTCGGGGTGGCGCTGATCGGTCAGAAGCTGGGTGGAATGTTCCTCTCCGCAACGCATTCCGGTGCGGTCGGGGCGTTCCTGGTGGTGCCGTTCGCGATGCTCGGGGCGCGGATCAAGACCTCGCCGCCCGCGATCGTGATGATGCTCGCGGCGTTCTGGGCGTTGGTCCCCGGTGCGTTGAGCTTCGAGTCGCTTGGCGAGGCCGTGGCAGGCGAAGGTGACATCGATACGTTGGGCACTGCGGTCGCGGCGATCTTCTCGATCGCGCTCGGCACGCTGATCGGGTGGAGTGTCCTCGCGACGATCAACGCGCGGTTGCGGGGGTGAGGGGTGGGGTTGGCGGCAGGACGTAACGTCGCTGCGATGGGGCATCTGTTCGTCGCGCACGGTGACCTGACGACGCTGGCTTGTGACGGACTGCTAATCCCGTGTGATTCCGATGGCAACGTGCGTCGAATCTGGGAAGCGGTGCTGCCTCCCGGCCTTCCGGTGTCGTCTGCCGACCCCGAGTGGCTTGCTCTTCCAAACAGGCCGAACGAGTACGGCGTTGTAGCGCTCGGCGCTCACGGTGGTCGGCCGGTGTGGGCGTTCGCCACGGTCGACGTCGATTCACTTGTTACCCCCGCCGACGTCGTGAGTCGAACGTGGCGAGCCGTGCAGCATGTGTCGGAGGGTTTGTCACCTTCTGAGGACCGCGAAGTGCCGGTGCTCGGCCTGCCACTGGCGGGTACGGGGCACGCCGGTCTCGCGACTAAGCGGGGCGAAGTCATCGACGGCTTGCTTCCTCGCTTTCGCGGCAGCAAGCTCAAAGTGGATGTGGCCTTGGTGCTTTGGGATCGCCGAGATTTTGCGGCCGTTCAAGAACGCCGGCACGATTCAGACTGGGGTGGACTAGCCGAAACGCTGCGTCACCATGCCGACCGGCTAGGTGCGTTGGCGGCGAGGGGGCAGCTGTCGCTGTTCATGGGCGCTGGTGTCTCCCGGCCGGCCGGACTCCCCGATTGGTGGCGCCTATTGGACGACCTTGCCGACGAGGCCGGAGTGGTCCGACCGTCGCTCGAGCAGGATCCATTCGAAGCTGCCATCCCGATCGTGGAGGCGCTCGGCGACCGATATCACGCCGAGGTCGTGAAACGTCTCGACAAGGGTCGGCATGCGATCGGCCACGCCCTGTTGGCGACCCTGCGAGTCGATCGAATGGTGACGACGAACTTCGACGAATGCATGGAACTCGCGCTGGAGGTTCCCTCAGCGGGAGAGTTCCGAGTGCTAGCGCGCCAACTGGTAGACGGAAGCCGTCCATGGCTGCTCAAGCTGAATGGCGATGTGAAACAACCCGATTCGATCGTCTTGACTTCGGCCGACCTGAGTCGCAGCCCATCGGAGCGAAAGGCGCTCGAGGGAGTCGTTCAAACGCTGTTGCTCACCAGCCATCTCCTCTTCGTCGGATTCAGCCTCACGGACAAGAACTTCTTGGCGTTGGCCGACGCAGTGACCAAGGTGCGCGCGCTCGCCGTCGATTCTGTGGCTGAACCGCCGGGTACGGCCATTGCCTTGGTGGAAGCCGACGTGGAACGGGCCGGTTACTCGGATCTGCAAATGCTTTGGATGGACGAGTCCTCCCCAAAGCGCGGGGCGCGGCTACTCGAGGTCTTCTTGGATCGAATCGTTTGGTCGGCTTCGAGGTTGAGCGATCTGTCAAGCGAGTACGTGCTCGACGACCGTTACCTCTCGGGCCTCTCCGACGCCGACCTGGCGCTACGCGACGCGATCTTGAAGCTACGCCGTGATGCGGGCCCGGATGCGCGATCGAGCACGGCGTGGGGCCATGTTCAACGTCTGCTGACCGAATTGGGTGGTGACGCGGGGCACAACTGACGTCACTATCTGTCGATAGTCGATGGTTCGTTCAATGGCTGAAACGGTCCGCTGTCACACAGATCTGGGCTAACGGGATGCGAAATCGCCATGTGGTTGGCAGCCGTGCTCGCGTCAGTCAATCCCCGAAGCAATCTCGAGCCGCTCATTGAGAAACGCTGACACGGCCGGTCCGGCGATCAGCTTCTTGTCGCCGTCCGCCACCTGCCTACTCCAATGCTGCTTGGAGAGCTCGACAACCACTTGGTGACGATTGTCGGTACCGATCAGCATCTTGCGGGTCGACAGCAACCGGCCGTGCTCACGGGCTTCGCTGCGGGTGGGCCGTCGCATGGTGCTGCATGCCGGGCAAAGCCACAGGTCCGCCTGCGGCTCTCGGATACACCGCTTGCACAAGTGCGCACTGCAGCAATCACACGTGACGAACCCGTCGACGCACAGACCACAGATCTTGCCGCCGCAGTAGTCGCACTGCGGGACGCCCGGGCTGAAGTGTCCCTCTCGGTCGATGACTCCAACGGTCAGAGGCGATCTCGATGCGGTATCGATGCGGCGGGCATCCACGTCGCCAGGCTTGAGCGTGACTTGGTTGCGCCAGGTATGTCCGCCCTCAACGGTGACGAGTTCGTCGACCACGGCGCCTATTTCGATCCTGGAGCGACCAGCGGTGGTCTTGAATCGACGCTGAAGGGCGGTCCGCAGGTCCTGGTCGAGCGGTTCAAGTGTGGGTTTCGCTATGCCCGCGGAAGGCAGCCACGCTTCGAAAGCTTCGGCCGTGGCGTCCTCTTTCTGTCTGAAAGCCACGGTTGCCGTGGCGCCGGCGGGCATGATCTTGAGCGCGACGTTCGTCGCGTTCAGCACGGTGGAACGGGCGATCTTCTTCGGGTCGGTGAAGGCGCTGACCTCGTCCGCATCCGGCAAACCCATCGACCGCGCCAGCGCGGTTGCTGCCCCCGTTTGTGGTGAGCTTGCGATGGAGAACCACGTCGTGGCGTCTCCTACCCGTGCTCCGAGCGCAAGCAATGATGCCATTGTGCCGATGACGATTTCGACGGGATCCGATATTGCACGTGCGCGTACCACGGGTGTCGGATGCCATTCTGCGGCCAACCATCCAGGAGTATCGGCTGCCTCGGACCAGGGGACGACGTTGACCGAGATCGCGGCGCCGTCAAACCTTTGGTCGAGGAGGCCAGCGTCGACGACTGCCGTCCGGCGGCCCGTTATGATCCACCGTGTGATGAGTGGTAACGGCCGCGCCGGCGTCACTGCTCGTACCGCACGTCCAACCTCGGATGGCGTCCACCTCACGGCCTCCGGCAGCCGAGCAGAGACCGGGAACTCGCCGGCGATCAACGCAGCCAGCTGACCCTGCGGGGCGTCGAAGGACCGAATGGTCCTACCGGACGCCCCGAGCGACTCCACCGCCCACTCGGCGAAGTGGCGTTGCTCTGAGTGCACGACCTGGTGCGCCTCGCCGATGCGAAGGTCGGCATGAATGTCTCGCCTCACCGGCTCGACCTGTGTGCCCAGTTGTCGGCTGGCGGCCAGCCGTAGGCGGTAGTCGTCGTCGAGCTGGCTTCGTCCGTATGCCACCCACCGCTCGAGGACTCCGTTTCGGATGGTCGCCTGTTCGACGGCTTGCCCTCGTAGTATCAACGCCGTCGTCGCGTCCTCGTCGTGGGCGGCGAGGACGGTTGCGCCGCCCAATGCGAGTTCGGCGGGCAACGTCTCCAGAAGATGGCTCGCCACTGGTGAAAGTCGAATACACGCACCGCACAACGAATCCGTTCGGCACTGCGCGCACATCGACCGATTGCAGATCGTGCATGGCGTGACCTCAGGATCACGGCCGCAACTTGCGCATGCGCGATCTCCGCAGGATCGGCACTGCGTGTTCGGCACATCGTGATCGGTCGAGATGCACCGTCGGCACACCTGCGCCGAGCACCTTCCACAGTCAAGACACGCTTGATTGGCAATGTCGTCACAGGCTCGACATGCCACCGTCCGGCACGACTGGCAGTGTGCCGACGTGCCTTCTTCGTAGAAGTGGCCGTCACGGCAGACCCCGAACACGTCCAAGGCACGCCCGGTGTCATCCAAGGTGGGTGCGACGGGTATCCCGTCGAAGACTCGGTAGCGATGGTGGCCGATGCCGTGGCCCTGCCAGGTTTCCTGAACTTCGAAACCGTTGCGCACCATCGTCGTGAACGAACGCTCCGCGCGCTCGAGCAGTCCGCGGGCAAGGCCCGGCGGCATGACGTTGAGGCCAGGAGTGGGTCTTGGTGACTGGTCACCTTTGAGGGACTGGAGGGAGGCGTGGTCGGCAGGAACAACCGGAATGTCGGGGTCGAAGTCGGCGAGCTCGGCAACCGGGATCACTTTGCGATCTAGAAGTCGACTCTCGATCGGCGAGGGGTACGACTCGACCATGGTGGTCGCCTCGTTCATCCGTCGGCCGACGCGGCCGCTCGGAGCTCCGATGGAATCGAGCACGGCAAACCATCTCAGCTGATCTGAAGTAGACCCGCCCTGCGGCAGAGCAATCCACTGCTGCGAGAGCTCATGCGCACCATCATGGTTCGCGTTGAGTAGCACCGCGTCGTTTCTGCGCTCGAGTGACACGCGTATGCCCGCCAGTTCACCTTCGGCAACCACGGGATCGTTGAGAGACGTAGCCTTCCACGCCAGCGGTGCAGAACGCTCGTGCTGCACCGACGGGGTGCCATCGTCGGCGATCACCGAGATTCGCTCGAAGAGGCGGTCGGCTTCAAGGTCGACGTCGGTGAACGTCGATCGACGCGTCACCATGACAGACGGAGGCGACGGCGGCATCGCATCGCGCCGAAGTTTCGATAGGAGAGCCGCCATACCGAATGCGCTTTCGCCGTGAACCGAGACGGCAGAAGTTTCAGGTAGGTCGCTCAGGGCTGCGACAGAGATATTGGGCGAAGGTTCCTGTCCGGAAGATAGTTCGACGTCGATCTGTCGGGCAGTTCGGAGCTGGAGGCGGTTTGCGTCCTCCAGCGCAGGACGATCGGTCAGGTCGCGGAGAGTCAGGCCGCTGTCTGCCGGCAATCCGTGATGCATTGCATAGGAACGCATTCGGGTGCGGGCTGCATCGTCGACGTCGGCGTCCCGCACGATGACGTACGGGACCGCCGAGCCGGTTTGGACCAATTCGGCGACGCGTTCGCCGACGTACACGGTTGCTCCACGATTGAGGCGCCATGCAATGGCGTAATCGCGGTCCAGTTCGGGGGCGCGCTCCGGAGAGAAGCACTGGTGGCACAATCCGCCTGTCGCAGCTCGGCATCGGCCGCAGGCCGTGCCGCCGCATACGGGGCAGTCTTTGAAGACGGCGTCGTCGCCGCACGCGGCACACAGATGGTCTTGGCAGGAATCGCACCGCGTGACTTCGGACTCGTCGACCCAGTGGCCGTCGGAGCATAGAGCGAGCACCTCAATCTCGGTAGGCGACGCATCGCTGACGACGACCGGTGGGGCCAAACCCCATTCGTAGGTGAAGCTCCCCTCTACGCCGCCCGGTCCGACCCACTGCTCCTCGACGAGCCAGTCGTCTTCGTCAAGGGTGACCGCCAGTAACTTGGCGCGCGCGCGAACATCGGGACTCCTGTCAAGGCGCTTTTCCTCGGAGGTCAACGCTCGGCGAAGACGAGCCTTGTCCTCGACGGACGCTTCGGCTATCTGCGCGTGATAACCGTCTCGTATTCTCTTGAGCTCACTGCCCTGCTCGCGCTCAACAAGTTTGGCGCGTTCACGGCGGAGTTTCTCCAATTGGCTGGTGGCCTGCTTTTCGAACGCCGTCACGATGTCCTGCGGCACGCCGAACGCCGGCGGCAGAGATTCCCCATCCATGAGGGGACGGCGCGCCAGGCGAACCTCATTGTGACCGTTCAGTTCAGCCGTGAGGATGTGTTCGGTGGTTTCCGCTTCACCCACGGTGGCCCGGAACGTCGCCTGCCCGCTCCAGGACTTCGAGGGGACGAGCCGACGACTGACGAGCGTCGTCGACTCGGCGTGCCGATACGGGCTGGGACCGATGTCCTCGGGAATGATCGGGACGGTCGCATGGAGGTCTCCACGCATCCGCAGAAGGCCGAGAAGCTCATCGAAGACGGGCGACCCGACCGCGCAGAGTTCGGCGTCAGGATGGTGTTCCATGCCGATGCGGTCGAAGGCAAGGTGCATGACCGAGCGACCGCCGAGCTCGTCGGCCACTTCCTCGTCGAACTGCACCGTCAGGAATGCGCCATCGCGTTCCCCTGTGTCATGCAAGATCTGGGCATCGAGTGCTGAAAGGACTTGCCGCACCCAGGCTTGCACGCGCCGCTGCCGCATACGCGCTCGCTCGATGACCTCGGGTCGCAGCTCGGCGGCACCCTCCTTCGTGAGGCCCTTGCGGTGCTCGAACGCCGTCGCCATCCAGTTGCTGAGGCCGCTGTCGGCGGCAATCAGCGTCGAAGCACGTTCACGGGCATCGACGAGCTCCGTCCCCAGCTCACTGAGCAGCAGGCCCATCTTGGTATCGGAGTCGGCGAAGAGGGCCTCCATGACGCGCGTCTCGAATGAGGCGGACTTCGAATCATCCAGCTCGCCGAGGATCGTCGTCACCTGGCCGAACAGAAGCTCGAACATCCGCAGTTTCAGCGCAAGCAGCTGATAGACGCTCTCGTCGATGGTGTTTCGGGCATACAGGTTGGCGATGAAGACCTCATCACGCGGCTGCGTGAGTCTGTCGACCCGGCCGATCCGCTGCTCGATGCGCATCGGGTTCCACGGAAGGTCGTAGTTCAGCACGCAATTGCAGAACTGGAGATTCTGACCTTCGGCGCCGGCATCGGTGGAGATCATCACGGGAGCTTCGCCCGAGCGGAAGGCGGCTATGGTCCGGGCCCGTTCAGTGGCCGACATCGAGCCATGGAACGCGCGGGCCTGCAGGCCTTCCGATTCCATGCGGCGCAGCAAGCCGGTGACGGTGTCGGTGTGCTGAGTGAAGACCAGGACCCGACCGTGCTCGCGGACCCAATCGCGCGTGATGTCCATCGCCTTGTTCTCACGCGCCGAACCGTTGATGTCCATCGCGAGATGGCCGACTTCGTTCAATACTCGGCGGACTCGATCGTTCGGGTGTCGCTCGGCCATGCGAAGCGCGGTGGTACCCATCGAGAATGGGCTGGCGGTAAGCCGCAGGGCGAGGCTCCGCCGCCGCATGGTGTCACCGGAATCGCGCATGACGTTGCGTAGCAGGTCGGTGCTCAGCGCATAGAGTTCCTGCTCCCGACGCCCAAGCGCAACGGGGACGTCGACGGCTCGCCGGGTTACGCGGTCCACGCCGGCCTGGGCGCGTGTCGTCCGGATCATCGCGCTACTGATCAGACGGCGCAGTGCTGCAGGGTCGTTCGGCGTGCGCGGATCGTACCGTGTCATGTACTTGCGCTTGAATTCAGTGACCGAAGTAAACGTGCCGGGACGGAGAAGTTCGACGAGTCGATAGAGCTCCAACAGGTCGTTTTGAACGGGCGTGGCGGTGAGGAAGAACGCGTATCTGCATGCCGTCGTCAACGCGGTGATCAGCTCGCGGGTCTTCTTCGCACCAGCGCCGGCTGCGCGATGAGCCTCGTCGATGATGACGATGTCCCACGGCTGCTTCGTAAGTTCCTTCATTCGGTTTCTTGCCAGCGTGAGGCTGAGAATCAGCTTGTCCTGTTTGCCGATGTCCAATCCGCCGTATGCCACGTCGAATTGCAGGTCGAACTTGTGACTCATCTCATCGCGCCATTGGTCGCGAAGCGGTGCAGGGCAGAGGATCAGGACCCGCTTGGCAAGACCGCGGAGCGTCAGCTCCTTGACCGCGAGACCGGCTTCGATGGTCTTGCCCAGCCCGACCTCGTCGGCAAGGACCGCTCTGCCGCGTAGCCGTGAAAGAGCATGGCGAGCAACAGCTTCCTGATGGGGCATCCGGTCGACGTTGGCGACGTCGACTGCGAGGAGTTCCTCGAAGTCATCGAGCGTTGCCAGTTCCTCACCTTGGAGCCGCAGTTCGACAAGCTCCAGCTCGTCGAAGCCTGCGGCCTTGAGTTGCTCTCCGAGCATCCGTCTCGCCTCGGAGAGGAAGCCGATGGTTCGCGGTGATCCTTCGTTCCAGCGGTACTCGTCGTCGGAGTGGAACTGTCGGTCAACCGTTGCGCGACGCTGGATCGCCTTGCGTGCAGATTGACTCGTGATGGGCGGTGGTTTGACCGTGACGGACTGTTGGAAATCCATGGCCGCACCTGGTGGAAGCAGCAGCAGTCGGTAGACGTCGTCAACGAGGCGGAGGCGGAGCAGTCCCCCCGACTGTCCGTAGTCCTGAAGTCGTTCGGTGAGTACCTCGCCGCTGAGGTGGCGGCTACGGCCGCTCCACTGCGCCTTGAACGCCTCGCGTTCGAGTTCGACGGAGATGGTCGTGCTGTGCTCCGGCAACCCGAGCGCGGTCTGCTCGCGTTCGGTCAGCGATAGCTCGCCTGCCTCCAACAGCTGCGGGGTGATGCGTTTCTCAATCATTTTGGCTTACAGGTACTCCGAGTGCTTGCGCCCCGACGGTTGTCAGGGCGAGGGTCTGATAGGTGGCGCCGGATCCATCGCGGGCGACGGCGCGCCGTTCGATCGTCCCCCTGTCGATGAGTTGTTCCACCGCGGTGTTCCAGCGCTTCTCTCCGTTTCGGAGGAACTTGAGGGCGCCAAACTGTGGGCAGTTGAGCACGCCTTGTCCGAGTGGCCGTCCCTGACCGAGCGACTCCATGCCGAGTACCGCGGCGCGCAGACTCGTCTCGCCGTAGGCGCCGCGTCGGAACTTCGACGCCCACGCGACGGCTTGCATGACGGTCAGCTCGGCGTTGATGAGCATTTCGGGATCGGCCACGAGGTGGTCGGGGAGCGACGTCCACGCCGCGGGCCGGTCGTCGCACACGTCACACGCGATGATCCTTCGGCTGGTGCAGTCGTCGACCCCGTCGCCAAAGTGCTTCCCAACGACGACGCGGCGGCACACGGATCGGTCTGTGGCGTAGTCGATCATGGCTTGGAGCCGGCGTAGTTGCCACTTTCGCCATCGGGCGGATTCCCTCGCGAGTGTCTCTGCGGGAGCGGTCTGTTTCAGGAGCTTGACCCGGCGGAGCCGGCGCGAGCTCGAAAACGTGATCAAGCGGTCCAGGGACCATTCGATGAACTTTCGTTCCAGGTCGTCGGGGTCGTAGCCGTGTTGATCCTTGAGCTGTTGGAAGTCGATCTGGATCTTGACGTTCGGCCGCGCGCGATGAACCCGGTAGAAGATCTCGCGGAAGAATCGGCGGTCGTCTTCGTCGTCGGGTTCACGCCGCCCGACGTCGACCATTCCTCGTGCTGAGCAGTCGAGCCCCTGGGTAAGCGTGCCTACCCGTTCTAATTGGGCCAGTTGAACATTGAGCTCATCGCTTTCAAGCTCGAGCGAGTCCGCCAGTTCGTCGACGTCGAACACTCTGCTGTCGCCTCGTTCGCGGCAGGTCCACAGTGCGGTGAGTAGTCGCTGCGCGGTGGCTGCATCGGCCGCAGCGTCGCCAGAATTGATCAGGCGCCGACGCCTGGCTAGGTCGCCTCTGGTGTAGAGCAGCACGCAATTGCCGATCATGTCGCGCTGACGGGCGCCTCGGCCAGCTTCCTGTGCGTACCCGTCGAGGGAGTCGGGAAGGTCGTAGTGCACCACCCAGCCAATATTCGGCTTGTTGATGCCCATACCAAAGGCTTTGGTGGCAACGATGATTCGAGTGGTATCCGCGTCGAAGTCCTCTTGAACCGCGTCGCGCTGCTCGGGCACCATACCAGCGTGATACGGGCGGGCTGCGTGTCCAGCACGGCGCAGAAGTGCCGCGATTTCCTCGGCGAGGGCACGTCGGGTGACGTACACGATCCCTGGCCTGTCCGCGGCCCAGGTGACGAAGCGGAGGAGTTCGCGTGCACGTTCCCTCTCGCCGGCGCACTCGATGACCCGGAACTGCAGGTTCGGCCGGTCGCTTGGCTCCCGCACCACCGTCGGGTCCTGCATCTGCAGGGACTGCCCGATGTCGGTCTCGACTTCGGGCGTGGCAGTTGCGGTGAGCCCTGCTCGTGGAGCCCGAGTGGTGAACGTCGCCACCGATGCGGGCACCTGTCGGAACTCGGGACGAAAGTCGTGCCCCCACACCGAGATGCAGTGTGCTTCGTCTACGACGACGCGGTTGAGCTGCTGGCGCCCCAGCGCTCCGCGGAGGACGGGATCGCGGGCGAGCCGTTCCGGTGAGACATAGAGCAAGCGGACGCGACCATCGGCGGTGTCACGGAGGATCTCGGTCTGCACAACCTTGGTCGTGGTTCCCGTGATCCCCTGGACAGGACGAATGCCGCGCCTGCCCCGGAGGTCGTTGACCTGGTCCTTGATGAGGGCCACCAACGGCGAGACCACGACTGTTGCACGTGCTTCGGGCATGAGCAGTGCCGGCAATTGAAAGCACAGCGACTTCCCGAATCCGGTAGGCAGCACGGCCAGGAAGTCCTTGCCATCGACGAACGCTCTCATGACTTCGAGTTGTTTGGGGTGAAGGTCGGTTATTCCGAAGAGCTTCTCGGCGCCTTCGATGAGCTTGGCCGTTGGATCTTCGCCAGGAAGAAGGCGAAGCGTCTCGAGGAGCTGCGTGACGTCATCGCGTCCGAAGGAGATGGCCGCGGAGAGGTCGGGTGCCTCCCCGGTGACGAATTCGATCGCACGCGTCCACGCGTCGTCACGATCGACGGCTTCGTGGATGGTTGGGTTCGGCAGCGATCCGAGCATGACGCGCTGCGCCTGGGTGGGGGAGTGCAACCGCCGATCGCACACCAGGGCCGCACCCATGTCGGTTTCGTTGCGGATGAGCCTGCCAAATCCCTGCGTGAACTGCATGGCGGTCATGGGAAGGACGTAGTCGAGGAACGGGTCGCCGCCCCGCTCGGCGATGGCACGCTGCCGCGCCGAGACCAATGGGTCGTTCGGATGGGGATAGGGCGGCTTCTCGATGAACAGGTACGACAAGGTTTCCCCCGGGGCGTCGAAGCCCTCCCAGTAAGACTTCAATCCGTATAGAACGGTCCCGGGCTCGGAGCGGAACCGGTGTTGGATTTGTGAGCGGCCCTGCTCGCCCTGGACGAGGATCTCCACTCCTCGCTCGGCGAGTTCTGCAGTGCGGGTGCGGACGTCTCTCACGACCGCGTCCATCCGCTTTCGGGCCGCGAACAGTGAGAGCGTCTTTCCGCCAGACAGCGACAGGAATCCGGCCTGATCAGCGGCCATCTCCTCGCAGAACTCGCGCTCGTTCTCGGGAATGGGGATCGGTAAGTGGTTGGTGAGGACGACGACCGATTGCTTCGCGTAGTCGAAGGGGGACCGAAGGGTCAGTGCTCGGAACTGACCGTCCTTCGGCTCGGGATCGATGGCGATGCCCAGCCGCGAGGCGAGATAGTCGAACCGATGCTGGACGGTGAGCGTTGCAGAGCACAACACGGTCGAGTGCGTGCGATCGACGACTGACTGTTGGAACTGTGGGAAGACATGGATGGGAATTCGCTCGTAGGTCCATGCCGCCGGGTCGTCCTCTTCGGTCGCGAGCCGGTAGACCCAGAGATGGTCGTCGGGAAGGTCGTTGACGGTGCCGAGCAATTCGATTGCGGAATCGAGTCTTTCGGCGTAGCCGCGTAGCCGTTGATGTTCGGATCGGGTGCCACGAACCTCTGAGATCGATTGGCGAAGAGCTGATACGCCTTTGGCGAGCTGGATCAGCCAGTAGCGGGTGCTCGAGGCGGCTTGGCGCAGCGCCCTGAATTCCGGGCGGTTGGTGACCAGCCCCGCGCTCAGAACGACGGAGTCCGCCTTGCCCGAATATTCGTGCAGGTAGGTCATGATGGCCTGGGTGAGCACCGTCCCCGCTTCCACGACCATGGCGGTAGCGCTGGCGAGCGCGTGACTAGCGTCAACGAAGAGCGGGCTTTCCTTCGTCTTCGACCGGAGCGTCCTCAGCAGCCGCGATCTCGGAGACAGGGAGGTGACGAGAATGTCGAGTTCCAGCGCGTCGATGTTCTCGGTCCACGCCGATGTCAGGCTGTCCTCAAGCGCGTGCGCTTCGTCGAAGACGAGGTCCGCAGTGTCGTCGGCGAGCACGTCGCCGGGTGCCTGCCCGCCTCCTTCCGCGAGCTTGACCCAACTTGCGATGAGCGCGTGATTGACCGAGACGACGCCTGGCGCGCCGGCCAGGCCGCGCACTTGCTGCATGATTGGGCAGATCTTCGCCCAGCGGCACATCGTCCGGTCACAGCCTGACGAGCTGGTTCTGAGGCGGGCGCGAGTGCGGGCGTAGCGGCCGTCCCTTCGGCGGATGGCATCGTCGGTGACGTCGTCCCAGGTTCCCGTGGGCGATGACGCGAGCGCGCGAATCGCAACGGCCAGTGCGAATCCGGACAACTCCCTGTCCGGCAGTGCGTCTTCGAGCTCTCGCGCACACACGTAATTGCCGACGCCTTGAATCTGGCGAAACGGTGCCCGCAGCAAGCCTTCGTCCTGGAGGCGGGTGGCTTCGTCACGCAGCTGGCTTTGCAGAGCCCTGGTTGCCGTGGCGACCACGACCGG
Organism: Mycolicibacterium sp.; assembly: GCF_016462545.1. Classification (GTDB taxonomy): domain Bacteria; phylum Actinomycetota; class Actinomycetes; order Mycobacteriales; family Mycobacteriaceae; genus Mycobacterium. The sequence goes on from NZ_JAEMTA010000031.1 coordinate 13,760, forward strand.
CCTCTTGGGTCGTGATGCGCGGCCGAGGGCGGGAAGGAGGTAGGCGAGGGATTTACCGGTGCCCGTGGGGGCCTCCACTGCCAAGCGTCCGCCGTGGTCGAAGACTTCGGCCACGGCGTGAGCCATCTCCTTCTGCGACGCGCGGCTGCGTAGGCCCCGTTCGTTCTGCAGATATTCGAACGCGTCCCGAGTAGCCGACCAGGCGTCTGCGGCCACTGCGCCGGATGGCGCGAGCAATGGATCCGGCTCGCGGGTCAGGGTCTCAATGTCCGGGGGTGCGGCAAGCTCGGGCATCAACCGAGCGAGCGGATCGTCGAAGGATTCGAGAACGGCGATTGCGAGCGGCCAACTGGGCTCCCCCATGTCGATTTCGGCAAGGAGTGCGCGCACGGCGACCGCTGTGGCAACGGCGTCGGACAGTGCTCGATGTCTCTCGTTCTGAGTGATGTCGAACCGTTGAACCAGATCGGTGAGTGACCGGTTGGGCATGGCGACGTCGACGAGCATCGACAGGTGAAGGCTGTCGATGCACGGTGGAAGATTGGCCGGCTCGACGCCGAAGCGCTTCGCCGCTTTCTGAAGAAACGGGATGTCGAAGGCCAGCGCATTGTGGCCGATGACGAGGTCGATGCCAGTCAGCGCGGCGCCGAGCTCCTGCAGAGCTTGGCCTAGAGGCACGACCGAGCTACTACCCTCCCCGGACGGGCGAATTATCCCGTGGGGTAGGTCCACGGCGACTTGGACGAGCGTCTGGCCATTCAGAGAGACCGCGGCGATCTCCCATACGAAGTCCTTGGACGGGTCGAGCCCGGTGGTCTCGATATCGAGCACAGCAACGCTATCGAGCGGAACCCGCGGGTGAATCGACGGTTGGTACCAGTCCGCATCCTCCCGTTCGACGCGCTCGACTGCATGATTAGTTCTTTCTACTGACGAGCCGAGGCCAATGCACCCATCGGCCGTCATGACAAAGCGATCCGGATAGCGGTCCGGCAACTGAACTAGAGCGTCAATCGACTTGTGGAATCCATGCGCACGGAGCCGTTCGCTTAGCTCGGCGGCGGACATCGGCTCTTCGTCGGCGAGCAGCCGATGCGCAGCCTCTATGGCCGGCGGCAGCGATGCGCTAGCCACAGACATCAGCCCAGCTCACTGATACCGCATTCACGTAGCTGTGCCCCCTCATTCATCCCCTACAGATTCACGCCCGGTCGGCACGCATGGCCAGTTGCATTTGGAGCGGGAACCTACGGGATCGGTGTGACAAAGTTAGCGGAGGTAAGCGATGGTCCGCTAGTGAACGGCAATCATCTCTTGGGCGCCGTACTGGCGGGCGTGTTGTTAGTCGAAGGCATCTCCCTCACCCAATTGGAGGGCTGATCACGGTCAATGAGCAGCACGCTGAATCGCTTTTCGAGGGTCTTTGGCCCACCATGTCGGTGGCAGAGCCTAGGGTGCTTCTGGCAAAGCTAGTTTACGCCACCGTAAGCGCAGCTGTGTGCCGCTGGCAATCAGTACGACAGTGCACTGAAGCCACTCCGCGCCGCATCGGTAGCCGTGACGTACGCTCGCCGTTGCTTGAGGGAGGATGTTGATGTCGGCACGACCAGCGGCGTCATCGGCAGCGGTCCGTGCCCGTATGAGTCGGCAACGAAGACGCGACACGAGGGCCGAACTGCTCGTCAGACAGAATCTTCACTCGCGAGGCGTTCGTTACCGGGTAGACGCAATCCCCGAACCCGGGATGCGGTGTAGGGCCGATCTCGTCTGGCGCGGACTGCGTTTGGCCGTTTTCATCGACGGTTGCTTTTGGCATGGCTGTCCGATCCACGCAACTCGACCGAAGGCGAACGAAGAGTGGTGGGCGCAGAAATTGGACGGGAACGTGCTGCGTGACCGCCGCACGGACGCCAAGCTGACGGAACTTGGATGGACTGTATTGCGCTTCTGGGAGCACGAGCAACCGCATGTGGTTGCCGATGAAATCTGCCGCGTGCTGGCCGAGCTGCGGGCCCGGCTATGACATTTGTTCAGTCCTGCCCTACGCGCACTTGATCCACGGGTGACGTGGCCAGCGATATCGGCCGTCCCCGAAACCAGGAGGAATTCACCGTCCGGTCGAGTTCTTCTAGGTCCACCTCGATCTTCAACGCGTGAGCGAGAACGTGTACAGCCAACCGCGGCGGGATCGCGTTTCCGATCTGTTGCCCGATGTCGCCGCCCGACCAGGGGTAATCGTGCGGAAACGTTTGCAGTCGGCCGGCTTCGTGGTGGGAGAATCGATCTTCGTCGCCGGTTGCCAGACGGAGGCGATTTCGCATCACCTTTCCGGTTATCGTGGCCGACGGTTCGTCAGAGTCGCGCTGTCCTCGGTTACGAGGATCGCCTCCACTGCCGTAGTTCGAGATGACGGTGAACCTCGCCTCGCGTCCGAGAGCCTGGCCCATCGAGACCCACGGACGAAGCTCCAGAGCGCTTTGCTCAGCCGCGCCGCGACGGTATGCCTGGTGGGTAGGTACGGGCAGCGATACCTTCTCGTCACCGTGCCGAGCGATCAGAATTGCTCGACGTCGTGTTTGTGGGACGCCGTACTCCTCTGTCCGCAGAACGCCGACAGCCACCCGATAGCCGTGCCGTTCGAGGATTGCTCCGTAAGCCTCCCAAATGGGCAGTACGGCAGTTACCTGCTCCAAGACAATGGCCTGGAACGGCTTACCGGCTTCGATCGCGAGTAAAGCCCACCGTAGGGGCTCCAGAACGAGCCCCGTTCTGTCATCTTCGAACGCGCCGCGCAAGACACCGTCGCCGAGATGTTTCGACATGCTTTCGGCTTGCGCGACCACCTCGCCCAGCGCCTGTCGACCGGACCCCGTGCCCGCGACGGTGAACGTCTGGCAGGGTGGGCCACCGGTCAGTACGTTGGCGTCGGGAAACTGATCCGGTCCATACTTCCTGACGTCACTTTCGACGGTGTCGAGGCCTGCTGCCTTACGAGTGGCGCAGGCGTTGGGATCCCATTCGATGCCGGTGACCGGGATCTCCAGCCATGTTGCACCGACGTCGAGTCCGCCGGGACCCGCGAAGAGGTCGATGATCTGAGGTGCCGGATCCCTGATGACGACTTCCCGCGGCATGCCAGAGATGGTAGCCGGCCCGCGTAGGTTTCACGACACTTGCGCGCAACCGAATCTTGTGTCAATCCATTGGTCCCGCATGCAATTGATATGGACGCCTTTGTCGCTACCGGCCACGAATTGTCGGACGCGAATGATAGACACTCTTACGAAGCGGCCTTAGTGTCGCGCTCAACAATTTGCTGTCGGCTATTAGTGGGGGCGGAGCTGTGGTAGCCAGGAGTTGGACAGATTCTGATCCTGCGCTGGGGGGATTGGTCGACGATTTTCGTGATCGATGTGTTCGCGTATACATCGAAGACCCGAACCGGGTCGAGGAAGATGCCGGGAAGGAACGCGGCATCGCGGAGGGCGGATACGGCCGCAAGCAGATCCAAGAACTTGTGCAGAACGCGGCGGACGCGCTGCAGGGAGCTCCGGGACGCATAGAGGTCTGCCTGACGGCGAATGCGCTTTACGTCGCGAATGAAGGCAACCCGTTCGAGGACAGTGGTGTGCGCGCCCTGCTGTACACGCATTTGTCCAACAAGACCGGGACCGAGATCGGGCGGTTCGGGTTGGGTTTCAAGTCCATCAGTGGCATCTCGGACAACCCACAGATCTTCAGCCGTTCGGTGTCCTTCGAGTTCAGTCGATCGCAGTCGTCAGAGCAGCTGTCAACTGAGCTGCAGCGCCATTATCAGCCCTCGGAAGTCCCGGCCTTGCGCCTCGCCTGGACCCTCGACCCGATGGCCGAGTTTCGTTCCGATCCGATGCTTGCGGAATTGTCAGTCTGGGCGACCACTGTCGTCAAAGTGCCCCTCAAACCAGGAGCCGTGTCCCAACTTTCCGCCGAAATCCTAGAGTTCGACGAGTCCTTCAACCTGTTCGCGCCGCACGTGCGGATTTTGGATCTCGTCGACCGGGTTGCCGACGTGTCACGTCGCTTCGCAGCATCGAAGAAGGGCAATCAAGTCACGCTCAGGACACCTGATGGTGACCGCGAGTGGCTGGTCGTATCAGCCGAACACCAGCCGTCGGCCCGTGCGCTGGAATCAGCCGGACATTCGGCACGACGCGAATCCGTCACCGTCAGTTGGGCGCTTCCGCTGAGTGGTGCCGTTGGTGTCGGTCGCCTCTCGGCCTACTTCCCGGTCAAGTCCGACGTCACACTGAGTGGCCGGGTGAATGCGCCCTGGAAGCTGTCGGATGACCGGATCAACGTGATCGAATGTTTGTTCAATCTCGAGATTCTCCAGGATGTCCTGCCGAAGTTGGTCGCCTCGGCTCGGAAAGAGCTCGTCGCGGACGACGCGTACGGCCGGTACATCGATGTGCTTCCCGCTCGCGGCAAAGAGGCTCGTAGTTGGGCGGACAAAGTGCTCAACGAGCCCGTGTTCAAGGAACTACGGGACTCCAGATGCTTACCGGATCTCGACGGCCAGCTACGGGCGCCGTCGGCACTTCAACGAATTCCAGACGACGTCATGGATTACGCCAAGATGTGGCTGGCTGTCACGGGTAATCGTGGCGATTGGGTGCACCCGGATTGCACCAGTACCACTGAACGACGGTCCAAGGTAGATCGCCTCATGCAGGAGGGAGAGCGTGTCAAGCCTGCGGGCAGGGTGCTCCACTGGCTGCAGTCGGTGGTAGCCGATCCACGCCCAGACCAGTCTGCGGCCGCTATCGAGCTGGCCGCGAAACTGGTTCTCCGAGGGGGCAACACGGAGATGGACGTACGGGACGCCAGGATCGTATTGCTCGAGACGGGGTCGTTGGCCCAACCCGTGCGTGGACGTTGCTTTCTCCGAACCAACTCGGGTCAGCACGGCAGTTCGTTCATCGACAGCGATGTGGCAGCACGCGTGACGACTGTCGCGGCTCTCGAGGAGCTCGGAGTCACCGCCTTCGAAGACGGTGGGGAGATGTTGGAGCTACTCACCGAGCTCAGGCGTACGGGCAAGGTCGACTGGGATGAACTGTGGAGCGCGATGCGCGGCTCCGGCATCCAACAGGTTCACGAGGCATTCGAGAGCGTGCTCGAGGGACAGGCGAGCCGAATTGTGAGAGTGCGGAATGGGTTGGGGCGTTGGTCTTTGCCGCACGGGCTGTACTTTGCAGGTGATTGCCTTCGACAGCTCAGAGAAGATGGCGAGTTCTTGGTCGACGGTGCCTACCACGCAAGTGACCAAGAACTGTTGTTCGTACTCGGTGTGCGCTCCCGACCTTCCCGATCGAGCAAGGGATCGAACGAAAGGTGGCTATCGCGCTACGTGAGCGAGGTTCGGCAACGCGTCGGCGATGAGCTCAAGTTGGGCGTCCAAGCGCGCCAAGCGCTCGAGATCGAAGGCCTCGAAGAGGTCTTGCGCCCACTGGAGTGTCTATCTGATTTGAGCGTCACCAACAGGACCGCACTCACGCTGGCGCTCTTGAACGAGGTGGACGTTCCTCGCATTCGGGTCAGTCATGTGAACGTTACGAAGAGTGCTCGCTATGTGGCGCCTGAGATGTGGTGGGCGAGGCAGCAAGGCTTGCTGCCGACCGTACTCGGTCCGATGCCGATCACCGAAGCCTTCGTCGCGGAGGTAGAGGAAGCACCGGTTGGTCTTTTGCCATGCGTGACCCAAGTCGTCCTCAGTCGTGATGCCGAAGACGTGCTCAAGCTCAAGAGGCGGATAAGCGATCTCGATCTGGCCGGCTTCCGCAAGCTCGTCGAAACCCACGTATCGAAAGACGACCTGCACCGGGTAGGTCAAACCTACGCTTGGTGGTGTTGGACTCATAAGGAAGCCGAACCGCCAGATCAGTTGTGGGTACGCGGAAGCGGCCAGTGGTGTGAGGTGGATAGGAAGAAGGTCGCCGTGGTGCACGGCGCAGACGCTCTCGTCGAACTCGAGCAGTTCGGCATCCCATGCGTGGTGGTCGACTCCGTCGACGATGTCCACACCCTCAGCGAATTGTGGGGATGTTTGGAGGGCCGAACCCTGCCGGTGACATTCTCGTATGAGACGAGCGCGGAGCCGGTACTGCTCACCGACGCGTTCCCGGTGCTGGAAGCTCTCGAGGTCGACACTGAGCTCGACGGCCTGATCATGCAGAAGTGCCTGTCTCTGAGTAAGGTCGCCGCCGTTCCCGGGCAGCCAGAAGCGCGAGTCACATGTGCATCTGGTCGTGAGTCGAACGCGGTCCTCGTCACGGGCGCGACCGATGGGCAGATCCTCAAGCAGGTCCTCGGGCAGCTGCTCTACGACGATTCTGATCGGCACGTAGACGCACTGCTCAAAGACATGGACCGGCGGAAGAACTCCCAAAGAGTGCGCGCAGTTCGAAGCGCTTCCTCGGATGCTGAACGCATCCTCGCGCTGGTCGGAGAAGAGCGTCTTCGACCGCTCATCCCAAAGGACGCGCTCAGCTATCTCCTGAGTGAAGGAGCGGTCGAACCGCGTGGGCGTGCGCTGGCCGAGCTGTGTGTCAGCATGCTGGGTGTCCGTGCGCTTGAGCGAGCATGCAAGGTTGATCCGATGGGGCTTCCCGTCCCGCCACCATCGAGCTGGGCGGGTTCGTTCATCACTCGGAAGTGGGTGAACAACTTCGGGTTCGGCGACGAGTGGGCCGGGCGCCCGGCGAGGCAGCGCAACAAGCCGACCGAGTACGTAGAAGGACCGACGCAGCTCGAAGGATTGCACGACTATCAGCAGGTGGTGGCTGAACGACTACGAAACTTGTTGATGGGTAATGGTTCGCGTCGTGGCTACATTGCGCTGCCGACAGGTGCGGGGAAGACGCGCGTGGCAGTTCAGGCCATCATCGAGACCATCAGTGATGGCGGTCTCGACGGGCTGGGCGGGAGCGGTGCATTCTCTGGTCCGATCCTATGGCTGGCTGACGGTGAAGAGCTTTGCGAGCAAGCCATCGATGCGTGGTCGTATCTGTGGCGCGCCGCCGGCCGGCGGGACACGCAATTGATTCTCAGCCGATTCTGGTCGTCCTATGAGATGGAGGAGGAGGTGGGTGGCGTCCAGGTGGTCGTCGCGACGTGGCAGAAGATCAAGTCGCGGGCCGTCGGCAGTGACTCTTATGCATGGCTGTCCGAGGCGCCCGTCGTCATCATCGATGAGGCGCATGGTGCTTATACGCCCTCGTACACAACGATTCTGGAATGGCTGGGGCGGTCGGCGAGGGAACGAGACAAACCACTCATCGGACTTAGCGCAACCCCGTTCAGGGGGCGACGTGACAGCGCACAGACGGAGTTGTTGCTGCGCAGGTTCGGCGACAACCGCCTCGATGACGGGGTCTTTGGCGAGGAACTCCCGCAGGTGAGGCTACAGCGAGATCGAATACTCGCCCGCGCACGACTGGAGATCCTCGACGGCGTGTCAATCGATCTTTCTGAGCGGGAGATCGAGGAGTTCAGGAAGATGGGCTGGCTCGCCAGGAGCGCCGAAATCCGTTTGGGCCGAAACGAGGACCGCACACGGACGATAGTCGAATCAATAATGGGCAAGCCCGAACACTGGCAGATCGTTGTGTTCGCTGCATCGGTGGAGAACGCGCAGACACTCGCAACCTTGCTGACGTTGCAGGGGCGGTCCGCGGCTTCGATCGATCAGGACACGAGTCCCGAGGATCGTCGAGTGTCGGTCGAACGGTTCAAGTCCGGCGAGCTGAAGGTGTTGACCAACTATGCGGTGCTGTCGCAGGGGTTTGACGCACCCAAGACGGACGCCGTGTACATCACTCGCCCAACCAGTAGCGAGGTTCGCTATCAACAGATGGTGGGTCGAGGTCTTCGTGGGCCGAGAAATGGTGGCACTGAGGAGGTTTTGATCGTGAACATGCTGGACAACCTCATCGAGTTCGCCGACAGCATCGTGTATCAGAGCCTGAAGGACATCACCGAGGCAGACCGCGTGCAGGAGTCTGCCAGTGTCTGATGACGGGCCTCACGAGATCGACCTCAACGACCAACAGCTCAACGTGGTCGAAGCCCCCGCCGATGCGCGGCTGTTGGTGATCGCGGGCGCCGGCCAAGGCAAGACCGAAGTCGTGGTGAGTAGGATCAACGGTTTGGTGCAGGACGAGGGTTTGACGGCGTCCGAAGAAATACTCGTACTGAGCTTCTCTCGAGCTGCGGTATCAGCGGTGCGAACCAGGCTTGACTCGCGGGACGTCGCCACTGCCAACGTCCGCACGTTCGACTCGTTCGCGAGTGTCTTGTTGCTCGGCGCGGATGTTCAACCCGAGGGAAGTTTCGATGCGCGCATCCGACGTGCGACGCAGTTGTTGAAGGAGGCAGACGAAGCGCCCGACGACCTGAAGCCTCTTCGCCATGTTGTCCTCGACGAGGTGCAGGACCTCGTCGGTGACCGAGCGGACTTCGTTGTCGCGCTTCTGAAGTGGCTCGATGACGATGCAGGAATCACGGCCCTCGGTGACCCGTTGCAGGGTGTGTACGACTTTCAACTCGAGGATTCACTCAGCAAGACCTCCGCACAGGACGTCTTCGGCGAGCTGACCGACGCTTTCGGGTGTCAGACCGTCGGCCTGGGCAGGAACTATCGGGCGAGAGGGAAGTTCCCAAAGCAGGTGGTGTTGTTGGGTGACGCTCTCCGCGCGACCGAAGACGGCGACTCTGCCGAGCAACTACTCGTAGACCTGATGCTCGACGTGCCATACAGGGGTGAGATTGCGGACTGGTACGACATCGTCACCCCTAACAAGGGGAGGACTGCCGTGTTGTGCACCACGAATGCGGACGTCCTACGAGTGTCACGGTACCTCAACGAGAAATCCGTGGCCCACGCCGTCCGTAGGCAGGCGCAAGACTACGGCGGGGCCCGGTGGATCGCAGGCGCACTTGGTCCCTTGCCCGGGCCGAAGGAACGGCGGTCAGAGGTCGAAGCCGCACTCGAAAGGCTGCTCACCGACCAGGATGTCGACCTGATGTGGAATGAGCTGAAATCAGCGGAAGGCCGTACAGGTCAACATGACTCGTTGGATCTCCAGCGTGTGAGTCGCCTTGTGAAGGCGCGAGCTCTGCCACTTCCACTTACTGAACCCGACCGCAGTTCGGTGATCGTGTCCACGATTCATCGTGCGAAGGGCCTGGAGTTCGACTCGGTGTTCGTCGTCGAACCAAATTGGTTTCGCCACGACGAGGACAGATGGACGAGGGTACGTCGCGATTACGTGGCGCTGAGTCGAGCGCGTGACAACATCTACGCTTGTCGACTTCCTCAAGCGAAATCGACTCTCGCAGCCGACGATCGTTTGTGGGGTCGATTCAAAGAAGAGGCCTGGAGCACGAAGAAGCGCGGATCGAAGTGGACGAAGTCATTCGAGTTTCTCTATGGCGACGTCGAAACCGCCGTTCCTGCTTCCACGCAGGACGTCGTTGCTGAACGTATACAGGAGACGCTGCGATCGCTGGATCGTTTGGGTACGCGAGTCTACGCAGAACTCGACGAGGTGGAGTCCACCGCGGACTTGCCGTCTTACATACTGGTGACACAAGATCAACGACCGCTGGGGCGTACGAGTGAAGCGTTCAATCTTTCTTTCCAGAAAGCGTTCGGTTGGTTGAAGAATCGCCCGATGGTCATCGACGGACTGTCCCTGGTGTCAGTCGAGACTGTCGCGGGAGACTACCGCGAATCTGAGAGGGCCGGCCTTGGAACTTCCGGCTTCTGGCTGGTGCCGCGGGTAACAGGCCTGGCCCGCCCCGACTTGAACACAACCTAGGAGCTAAAGCCCCCTGATGGCGAGTCTTGTTGAGCAGTACAGTTTCCGCGACGACCTCGTCGATGAGTTGATCAAGGATCTGGTCGGTCCTGCAGAGGGTGCAGACGAGGTCATCACCGATCTCCCGCTGGACCGGTACATCGCAGGCGTGCTCTGGCCGGCAGACGGTCTGCTGCAGGAAGCGGCCGAGCCCGATAGTGGCGAGGCCGAGGAGAACGACGTCGGCGACAGTCCGATATCCCAGGCTCTGATGCGTTATCCGACGTCGATGGGCATTACGTTCTCCGTCGATCTTGCGAAGGCGTCGTCGGTTCAAATCGCTGTCGAGGCAGCCAAGTACGTTCCGTCCGGAGCGCAGGGCAAGGGTGAGCCGTCCGGTTCGGAGCGTCCGACATGGCGCAAGCAGAAGGCGAAACCGGACTCATGGGATCGCCATCCCCAGATCATCGAGCCCATCAAGTGGGACGTCGCAACGCCGGGAGCGAAGAAGGTCGACGTCGTGCCTGGCCTTCAGCTGTACGTATACGCCCGTATGCCCAAGCACGGTCGAGTCGCGGTGTCGGTCGCGCTGCGCAACACGCAGGTGCCACCGAAAGGACAATTCCGCGACGAATTTGCTTGGTTTCAGGTGGGGGTCGAGGTGCGTTCACCTGAACACGCCATCGTGGATCGATCCTCATACGGTGTGCTGAGCGAAGACGCCGACTTACGTTCGGCCGCATTGCTATACCGCAGCGCACGGGTCTTCGCGATCGGCCACGGCTGCGCCGCGACCTGGGATCGCGAGGGGAGTTCCTCGCATGTGGACCGGGTGGCGTCGACGTTCGTCCCTCGCCAGGAGGTCTCCAGGGCGAAGCCCGGTGGTGTCAGTGCCGATGTCGACCTTCGAATGTCGTTCTTGAGCAGCGCAACCGACGAACAATTGGCGACCAACCTCGGTCGGCTCGTCACCGAGTACCGCGAATGGATCGATCGGTTGAGTACGAGCGTTCGCAACGGTGACGCGGATGTGGAGGAGGGCCTCAAGGTTGTCGCCGACGAGCATGTCGTGCAAGCCCGTAATGCGGCTCAACGCATGCAGAACGGTATCGACCTGATAGTCACCGATCGTGATGCGGGACGTGCCTTTCGACTCGCAAACGCGGCGATGCAGATGCAGCGCGCACGCCAGGACTGGGTGCGCAGTGGTGCCGTCGGGGCGGTCGGTGACGGGACCGCACAAGGCTGGAGGCCATTCCAGATCGCCTACATTTTGTTGAATCTGCCTGGTCTTGCGAATACAGATCACCCGGACCGTGAGGTCGCGGACCTCTTGTGGTTCCCCACCGGCGGTGGCAAAACTGAGGCCTACCTCGGATTGGTGGCATTCACGATCTTTCACCGCAGACTCAAGGATCCCGAAACGAGCGGCGTCGCGGTCATCATGCGGTACACCCTGCGTCTGTTGACGATCCAACAGTTCGAGCGGGCGACCATGTTGCTCTGCTCGCTCGAACGGTTGCGACAACGTGAGAACGATCTGGGGGATCGCCCATTCTCGATCGGACTCTGGGTAGGCCAGGGGGCAACTCCCAATACCTTGATGGAAGCACGTAAATCGCTCAGAGACATCGCCGACGGCAGGGAACTCAACGAGAAGAATCCCGTCCAGCTGACGCAATGCCCTTGGTGCGGTCAGGACCTGAACGAAACTCATTACGCGGTGGTCAAATCGCCCGACGAGCGGCTCAGGATTGCCTGTGGGAACAGTTCGTGTGATTTCCGAGATGGCCTGCCTGCCTATCTCATTGATCAAGACATCTACCGGGTGCGCCCGGAGCTGGTGCTTGGAACAGTCGACAAGTTCGCACAGATGGCGTGGAACGAAAAGGTGCGAAACCTGTTCGCACGCGACGGAATCGGCACGCCGCCATCGCTGATCATCCAAGACGAGCTGCACTTGATCTCCGGGCCGCTCGGTTCGATCGTCGGCCTGTACGAAGCTGCGATCGACGCTGCCTGTGGGCAGCTGACCTCCGAGGGCGTCATCAAGGGCCGGCCGAAGGTCATCGCCTCAACGGCGACCATCCGCCGTGCAGACCGTCAGATACGGGCCGTGTTCAACCGTCATGCAGAACAGTTCCCGCCTCCCGGCATTGATCCCGATCAATCCTTCTTCGCGGAGCCGGCGTCTCGCGATCACTACGGCACGCGCGAGTATGTCGGCGTGATGGCGCCGGGTACCAGCCATGCCACGCTCATGGTCCGGGTCTACGCCGCGATATTGCAGGCTGCCCACGACCTCACCGGCAGCCCCGAGTCCAGGGATCCGTATTGGACTCTTCTCGGGTACTTCAACAGCCTCCGAGTGCTCGGCAGCGCGAATCTTCAAGTGGAGGGCGACGTTCGGGACAGGTTGCAGTTGGTTGCCCGACGCAAGCAGGCGTCGCCGCGCGATCTGAGGCCACCGGTGGAGCTGACCAGTCGAGTGCCGTCCGCGGAGATTCCACGTACGCTGAAGAGTCTCGAGAAGGACGTCTCGTCGGGCTCGGCGAATGACGTGGTCCTCGCCACGAACATGATCTCCGTCGGGGTCGACATCGACAGGCTCGGGCTGATGGCCGTGATGGGCCAACCGCAGTCGAGCGCCGAGTACATCCAGGCCACCAGCCGCGTCGGACGTCAGCATCCCGGGCTGGTCGTCACGATCTTCAACGCTGCTCGTTCGCGGGACCGGTCGCACTATGAGAACTTCATCCCGTTTCACCAGGCGCTGTACCGGGCCGTCGAGGCAACCAGCGCAACGCCGTTCGCTGCTCGCGCCCGTGATCGCGCCCTGCACGGGGTGCTCGTCTCGCTGGCCCGCCTTCTAGTGAAGGACCTGGCGGCCAACGAGTCGGCCCACAATGCCACCGTGCGGTACGACGAGATTACCCAATTGGCCGAGTTCCTGGAACAGCGCGCGCATGCCATCAGCCCGGAGGAAGCGGAAGAAACGAGGAATCAGCTGGGTGAGCTTCTGAAGGTATGGGCCGATGCCGCCGAGACCAGCCCGGAACTGGAGTACAGGAACGATCGCGACTATGACAAATCGCTCCTCGTCCGGACCGATATCGCGTTGACCGACGACGACATCGAGTACTCCACACGCGACGCGCCGTGGCCCACGTTGCTGAGCATGCGGGACGTCGATGCCGAGAGTGCCCTCTTCCAGATCTCCGCGCGAAAGGTGCCCCGTTGACCATCCCGAAGGCTCGGCGTAGCCAATTGCTCAGCACCTATGGCGTGGGTGGGTTGTTTCCCTCAGAGTCAACCAGTTTCATGATCGCCGGCCTTCATGAGTGGAACCTCGAACGCGCCGAGCACATTTCAGAGCCACGCTTGGCAAGGGCTCTCGGCGTGACGGAATTGAAAGCTCCGCCCGCTGGAGGGAAGCGCGACATCCCGGTGATTCGCTACCCGTTTACTCAGGTGTGCCCAAAGTGCCGGCGCATCGGGCCCCTCTCCAAGCTGTCCAAGGACAACGACGGTAGGTGCAAGTTCGACAAGACAGTCGACCTGAGCCCGTTCAGACTGATGGGCGCATGCCGTAAAGGGCATGTGAGTGAGTTTCCGGTCTTCCGGTGGTTGCACAAGGGGCAGCAGGACCAGAGTGCCGGCGATGAGCACGAGATGAGGCTCAACGTGCTCGGGCGGACATCGTCGCTCGGTGATCTGACCTTGTCCTGCACGTGTGGCGTCGAAAGTCGTAGCCTTGAGGGGGCGATCGGCTCGGGATCGCTCATCGATTTCGGGAAGTGCGAAGGGCTGCGGCCGTGGCTTGGACTGGGCACGAATGAAGTGTGCGACGAGTATCCGCGTGCGGTTCAGCGTGGCGCCTCGAACGTGTGGTTCCCGGCCGTGCGGTCGTCGATCTCCATACCGCCGTACTCGGAGACGCTTTCCAAGCTCGTAGACAAGGAATGGCACATACTCGGGAATCCCGAGGCCGCACTGCCACCTGTGATTGCAGGCTACTCGGCGAAGTGGAAAGGTCGCTTCAGCGTCGACCAGATCAGTCGTGAGATTGAACGACGTCACGGTGAAGAAGAAGATGACGAGGAGATCTCGGAAGCCAAGCTCCGCGCCGACGAATACAAGGCGCTGGTCGAAGGGCGTGAGGAAGAAGGGCTTGACTCGGACTTCGTGTGCCTTCGTCGCGACGTTCCCGACGGGTTCGAGTCGCTGATTTCCGATGTGCGAAAGGTGACCAGGCTCCGAGAAGTACGTGCGCTGCAAGGGTTTACGCGCCTGGACGGGGCTCCCGACCCCTCCGGGCCTGTGCAGACGTTGTGTGCCCTCGCGCCGACGCACCTCCACTGGTTGCCTGCGATCGAGGTCATAGGTGAGGGCGTGTTTCTTGCTTTCCGGCGTATTGCACTCGACGAATGGGCTGCCGGTGACTTCGCGCAGGGAAGAGCCAAGGCGATGCAGAGGGCTGCCGATCGAGCAGCGGCAGACTATGGCCGACCGCAGGCGCCTGTGGACATCGTCAAGGTCGCGATCCACACGCTGTCGCACGTCATCATCGATCAGTTGTCACTTGATGCCGGGTATCCCGCCGCTGCGCTCCGCGAGCGACTCTTCGTTGACGACAAGATGGCAGGGCTGCTCGTCTACACGGCAAGTTCGGATTCGGCAGGCAGCCTGGGTGGGGTCGCTTCCATGGCAGAGGCGGACCATCTCGGGTTGGCACTCCGGGAAGGGCTGCAACGTCTTTCGTGGTGTTCGTCCGATCCTGTGTGCATCGAGTCGACGGGTTCGGGCGCCGACGGGTTGAACCTCGCGGCCTGCCACGCCTGCGTCCTCGCGCCGGAGACGTCATGTGAGATGAACAACTCGTTCCTGGACCGGGCGTTGTTGTTCGGCACGCACGACGAAGGTTCTGAGGACGCCGGGTTGTTCAGCGAGCTCGTGCAGAAGGCAATTTGACCGTGTTCTTGCAGGTTCTTGGAAAGGGGTGATGCAGTGAAGGACAAACACCATCACCGGTTTGCGCTCAAGTACGGGGAGCTTCGCGACATGCGATGCGGCGCGTGCACGGACGATGCGAAGGGCATCCGGCGCGTGCGAGACTTCCGTCCGACGTACTTCACAGCTGACTGGACTGACGGCGTGCTGGTCCAGGTGAGGGTGTGGGGTCCGCAGCTGCTTGACGATGGCTCAGAGGGAGAACGAGACCTCGACTATCGCTGGAAGAACACGCGCGAGACCGGACCGGTGAAGTACCGCGACCTGCCGCGGATCGTCGCCGAGCGGCTTCGCGAGTACAACGCTGAGAACGGCTTCACTGTCCTGTCCGAGCACGAGTGAATGGTCGAATTCTCGAAGAAGGGCGTTGGGTCCGGACATGTGAACCGCTGTGCATTTGGCAATTCCCTGGGAACGTGGGTTTGATCTAGGTGCAATCACTAGCCTCGAACGACGTGGGGCTTTCTCGGCGCGCGGTATCGACGCAGCGGCGGGTGGGCTTTGCCTAGATACAGGTTTCGGTGGTCGAATCTGCCCGCAGAACTCCTGGCCGAACTGTGCGAACAGCTCTTCGACGACTGCGCGGGATTCGACCCGGCCGAGGTATTGGGCGACGCGTACGGCGCACGCCCGAAGGAGAACTTCGTCGCGGAAGCCTGGGACACCTTGCGTGAGGACTGGCTTCACCACGACAAGGAGTCGCGGGACTGGGTGGTCGAAGCCTTGCGGGCCCTCCGCCGCGAGGACGGGCAGATCACCAACCGTCGGGCCCAGATGGAGTATCTGCGGGAACTGAGCAACGCCAAGACGCTGCGCGTTGTGGTCCTGCAAGCATTCATCGAACGGGGTGAGACGGAACTTGAGCACGCCAAGGGGCCCGAGGTCACACCTGAACCGCCCGCAGTCCCTAAGCCCCGCCTGCCGATCACTGCACCAAAGCCCCCAGCACCGAAGCACGGAGACAATGTGCCCACCGAAGTAATCACAAACCCCGCCGACCTCAACGTCGCCCCCGGTTCGATAGTCGTCGTCCGCGACGAGGAGTGGCTGGTCACCTCCGCCGAGCAGGGCGCCGACGGCTGGCTGGTCCGCGTGCGAGGGCTCTCCGAGCTGGTGGCCGAGACCACGGCCGCTTTCTACTCCAGCCTCGACACGATCGAGGTCCAGGACCCCAGTAAAGCCAAGGTCGTTGCCGACGGATCCTCCGGTTACCGCGACTCCCGGCTCTGGCTGGAAGCCCTGATCAGGAAAACCCCAGTCCCGTACGGCGACCAAAACCTGACGGTCTCGACCCACATGCTCGCGGATGCCCTGGCCTACCAAAGGGCCGCGGTGACGAAGGCGCTCGACCCGCATCACATCCGGCCCCGCATCCTGATCGCCGATGCCGTCGGACTGGGCAAGACGCTGGAGATCGGCATGATCCTGTCCGAGCTGGTGCGACGGGGCCGCGGTGAACGCATCCTGATCGTCACGCCCAAGCATGTCCTGGAGCAGATGCAGCACGAGATGTGGTGCCGATTCGCGCTGCCGTTCGTCCGTCTTGATTCGACCGGCATCCAGAAGGTCCGCCAGAAGCTGCCGGCCACCCGCAATCCGTTCACTTACTTCAAGCGGGCCATCATCTCCATCGACACGCTCAAGAGCCCGCGCTACAAGGCTCATCTGGAACGCCAGCAGTGGGACGCGGTGGTGATCGACGAGTCCCACAACCTCACCAACGCAGGCACTCAGAACAACGAGCTGGCCCGCGTTCTGGCTCCGAACACCGAGGCGTTGATCCTGGCCTCGGCCACGCCACACAACGGCAAGGAAGAATCCTTCGCCGAACTGCTGCGGCTCCTGGACCCGACGGTCGTCCACGCCGACGGCACCTTCAGCAAGCAGGACGTCGAGTCACTGCTCATCCGTCGACACCGGCACAGCCCGGATGTGGCCGCCGAGGTCGGCAGCGACTGGGCAGAGCGCGCCGAGCCGGTACACCTGCTCGTCAAGCCGTCGGCCGCCGAGGACGCCGTCGCCGCCGAGCTGTCGCAGACCTGGCTGCACCCCGCGTCCGGTGGTTCTCCCTACTCCGGCGACACCAAGGCGCTGTTCCCGTGGACGCTGGCCAAGGCGTTTCTGTCGTCACCCGCCGCGCTGGCGGAGTCGATCAAGCAGCGTCGCAACAAACTCGACCAGAACGTGCCCGCGCAGCGGACCGAACTCAAGGCCCTCACCACCCTTGACGATTTCAACAAGGATGCGTTGGGGGAGACGGCGGGCAAGTTCGCGGCATTGGTGAAGCGGCTCAAGCAGATTGGCGTCGGCAAGGGATCGGAGACCAGGGCGGTAGTGTTCGCCGAACGCATCGCCACGCTGACCTGGCTGCGGAGCAATCTCCCTTCGGCGCTGGGCCTGAAAGACGAGAACATCGCCATGCTGCATGGTGGATTGTCCGACGTCGAGCAACAGGAACTCATCGACAGTTTCAAATTGGAGACCTCACCCATCCGCGTGCTGGTAACCGGCGACGTCGCCTCCGAAGGTGTGAACCTGCACGCGCAGTGCCATCACCTGATCCATTACGACATCCCCTGGAGCCTCATCCGCATCGAGCAGCGCAACGGCCGTATCGACCGCTACGGACAGAAGCATCCGCCGGTGATCTCCTCACTGATCCTCGAACCCTCCGATCCGGAGTTCTCCGGTGACCTTCGGGTCTTGTCGCGTCTGCTCGAACGGGAGAACCAGGCCCACGAAACGCTCGGTGACGTGGCCTCGCTGATGGGGAAGCACAGCGTCACCGAGGAAGAGAACGCGATCCGCGACGTACTCGTCAAGGGAGCTGACGTCGACGAGGTCGTGCGTACCGCAGCGGAGGTCGCCGCCGGGGAAGACCTGGACGCGTTCTTTGCCGAATTCGACGCGGTCGAGGCGACCGCCCTGACGTTGCCCGCATCGCGGCGCCAAAGCCTTTACCCAGACGACCTCACCTTCCTCGACGAGGCGCTGCACGCCGCGTTCCACGACAAGCCACACGCCAAGCCCGAGCAAGGTGGCATCGGCTGGACCGTCAGCGCACCGCACGGCATCGCCGAACTGTCCCCGCCGCGCGATCTTCGACAACGGTTCGCGCAGCTCCCACAGAGCTATCTGCATCACGGTCGTGTACTGGAGCGGCTCAAGCTCGCCACCAACCCGACCGTCGGCAGCGCGCAATTGCGCATCGCGCGAGAAGGCAAGGGCATCAACAACACCACGTGGCCCGAGGCCCACTATCTCGGCCCACTGCATCCGGTGCTGGACTGGGCGAGTGACCGTGCACTGACGGCGTTGGGCCGCAACCAGGTGTTCGCGATCCGAGGTGATGTGGATGCCCCGACGGTTCTGCTGATGGGGACGCTGAGCAACAAACGGGGACAACTGATCTCGCGAGTGTTCTCCACCGCGGAGTTTCCCAACCCGGCGAACACCGGATTCTGCATGGTCGAAGCTCTCGAGGACATCGATTTCCTTTCCACGCGAACCGGGCTGAAACCCGGCGCGTCCAACCCGGGACCGGTCGCAAAGGCGGAGCAGTATCAGGCGTTGATCCCGATCGCGGTCGATCACGCCCGTCGCGAGATGCGATGGGTGCTCGACGCGCAGGACGCCGCCACCACCGAACGCCTGGCGCAGTGGCGCCAGCGGGCTGAACGCTGGCACTCCGACGCGCAACAACTCGAACTCTTCGGGGCGCAGCGCTCGAAGGTGGGCAAGCTGGGGCAGCGCATCAATGACGAGCAACGCCTGGCCGACCTGCTGGCCCCCACCCAACAGCTGGTCCGTCCGCTGCTAATCATCGTGCCCACCGACGTCCCTGTCGCCGGAAAGGAACTCTGAGCCATGCCTTCCTACGATTCCATCATCGTCGGTGAGGACTGGATCAGCGAGCACTACTTCACCACCGACTCGCCTCGGGAGTCCTTCCAAGGCAAAGTGATCGAGCTGCGAAAGCAGTGGGACGCCGAGGCCGCCGAGGGTCGGGACACGGTACGACGAAGCTTGCTCGGCGCCGCAGGTGAATTACAGACCGAGTTATCCAGTCTCGCAGAGAATCCGGACCGAGCGCCCGCTGCGCACGCCACCATCCGCACAGTGCTCGGGCTCCCCGCTACCCTGAGCGACTACACGGGTGAACGTGCCGGCACCGAGCTTCGGCTGCCATGCGCTCGGTCCGCCGGTGTGACGTGCACGCTGTTCCTGCAGGCCCGTCCCGTCGAATCGGTCGACGACCTCCTCGACGCCGAGACCGGCCTCCTGCTTGAAGCAGGGGAGGAGGACGGCAAGCCCATCGCCTCGGTGGGTAACGCCCTTTCTGCGGCCTTCCGCGCGGACGAACCGCCCGCGTTCATCGTGGTGCAAGCCGGCCAATGGGTATTGCTGGCGGAAGCACAGCGATGGACCGAAGGGCGTTACCTGGCAGTCGATCTGCTGGTGGTAACGGAACGACGCGATGACAAACGCGGCGGCGAACTCGATCGAGCGGCCGCGATACTAGGACGACAGGCTTTGCTGCCAGACGCCGACGGAAACATATGGTGGACCGGCATTCTCGAAGACTCCGTCAAGCACACCGTCGGGGTCTCCAAGGATCTACGCGAGGGCATCAGGCTGTCCATCGAGATTATCGCCAACGACGTGGTTAGCCGCCGTGGGGCGCGTGACATGCCCCTGGATGGCGTCGATGCCCAACAACTCGCCAAGCACTCGCTCCGCTTTCTCTACCGCATCCTGTTCTTGCTCTACGCCGAAGCATCCCCTGAGATGCGGGTACTTCCCTCGGGCGCGCCGGAATACGGTGAGGGCTACGGATTGGACCGGCTGCGTGAGCTGACGCTGACCGAACTGGTGTCACCAGCCGCGAAATCTGGCACCCATCTGTATGAATCGCTGGCCACGCTGTTCCACCTTGTCGACCGCGGTCACCACCCGTACAAATCCGCGGCCGGCGGCGGATCCGATGATCCGGCACCAGGTTTGGAATTCAACGCGTTACGAGCCGATTTGTTCGCGCCCGCCGCGACCGGACTCATCGATCAGGTCGGGCTCAGCAACGAGGCGACTCAGCGGGTACTGCAACACCTCCTGCTGTCCAAGGAATCCAAGGGACGCAGGGGATCCGATCGCGGCTTCATCTCGTACGCCGAACTCGGCATCAATCAGCTGGGCGCGGTCTACGAGGGCCTGATGTCCTACACCGGCTTCTTCGCCGATGAAGACCTCTACGAGGTAGCGAAGAACGGCGACCCCGATAAGGGCTCTTGGGTCGTCCCGGTGACCCGCGCCGATCATCTGTCGGAGACCGACTTCGTAACGACGGAGGACGAGGCGACCGGTGAGAGAATTCCGGTGCTCCACCGTGACGGCACCTTTGTGTTCCGGCTCGCCGGGCGGGAGCGCCAACAGTCGGCCTCGTACTACACGCCCGAGGTACTTACGAAGTTCGTTGTTTCGCAAGCGCTTGAAGAGCTGCTCGACCAAGACGGTACGCGCACGACGCCGGAGCAGATCCTGCAGCTGACCATCTGCGAGCCAGCGCTGGGGTCAGGCGCATTCGCGATCGAGGCAGTGCGCCAACTTGCTGCCGAATACCTCAAGCGCCAACAAGAAGATCGCGGCGAGGTCATCGACGCCGACCGGTATCAGGTCGAGCTACAAAAGGTGAAGGCGTACCTCGCGCTACACCAGGTGTATGGGGTCGACCTCAATGCAACGGCGGTCGAGCTGGCGGAGATCTCGCTCTGGCTGGACACGATGGTCGCCGGCCTCCATGCCCCCTGGTTCGGGTTACACCTGCGTCGCGGCAACTCGCTGATCGGTGCTCGGCGCGCTGTTTACGCACCCACGCTTCTGGCAAAGAAAGCGTGGCTGAAGGAGGTGCCCAAGGATGTGCCGATCGGGGACGAAACCGGTGCGGGTATTCACCACTTCCTCCTGCCGGCCGAGGGCTGGGGCGCGGTCATCGACACGGCCGAGGCCAAGACCTACGCCCCCGAAGCGCGTGACGAACTACGACTGTGGCGCAACGGTATTCGCGGTAACCCGAGTGTGGCGATCAAGAAACGGCTGGGCGCACTCGCGCAGCGGGTGGAGACCCTGTGGGAGCTGACCCTTCGCCGGCTGACCATCGCCGAATCGGAGATCCGACGCGACATCGACGTGTGGGGGCTGAGATCTCACGATCGATCGGGAACCGCGGTGACGCGCGAGCAGATCGAGGTGGTGCTGCACGACGAGAACGGCGCCTACCGGCGGCTGCGCCGCGCGATGGATGCGTGGTGCGCGCTGTGGTCCTGGCCGCTTACAACGAGCGTCGAACCGCCCGACTGGGATCAGTGGGTTGGTGGTCTGGAGGCGGTCCTCGGCGTGCCCCCCAAGGCGGGCGAGACGGAAAAGCACGGGCAAATCAGCTTTTTCGGTGACTTGAACTGGCAGGACCTCGACGCCGCCGAAGACAATGACCGCATATTTGCCCAAGCGCTCCCTATCGACAAGGCGTTGGACGGGTTTCCCTGGCTGAATGTCGTGGCCGACATCGCCGAGGTACAGGGGTTCTTCCATTGGGAGCTGGACTTCGCGCCGGTGTTCTCCCGCGGCGGCTTCGACCTTCAGGTTGGTAACCCGCCTTGGGTGCGGCCTGATTGGGACGAGGCAAGCGTGTTAGCGGAGTTTGATCCGTGGTGGCGGCTAGCCGAACAGCCTGCCGAACAGGTGAAGCAATCTAAACGCGCGAAGTTGCTCGCGTCACCCGTGTCGCTCCACCTCTTTGTTGCTGAACGAACCATGCAATCCGGATTGACGGCGCACCTGAGTTCTGGCATCGATCGGCCGGTACTCAGCGGGCTACAGCCGGACTTGTATAGGTGCTTCATGGAACGCGCTTGGCGGTCCAGGTCGCAGTCCGGAATAGTAGGCTTGCTCCATCCAGAAAGCCATTTCACGGAACTGCGCGCGAGAAACCTCCGACGAGAGGCATACCACAGGTTGCGACGTCACTGGCAGTTCCAGAATGAGCTGAAACTCTTCGCCGAAATTGGCAACCGGAATGTCGTCGGTGTTCACATTTACGGTCCGTATTCAGAAGTCGAGTTCCTGCAGAGTGCATCGCTTTATCACCCCGACACGTTGTCGCGTTCTTTTGCCCACGATGGGTCCGGTGCTGCACCAGGGGTAAAGGATGAGGATGACGTGTGGGACCTGCGACCTCACAAAGAGCGGATTGTCAAGGTTACTGAGGTGGAACTCGCGACCTGGGCGCTGCTGATCGATGAGCCTGGCACCCCACCGGATGAGGCCCGAATGATCTATCCAGTCAACCGTGCGAGCGTTGAGGTCTTGAACAAGATCGCATCAGCACCCCGCCTTGGCAGCGTCGAAATCGAATGGGCGACGGGCTGGCATGAGTCTGGGGATCTCAAGCGCGGGTTCTTTGTATCCTCGTCGGCCGTTCCGGAAGGCTGGGCTCAAGTAATCTTGCAAGGGCCGCACTTCACGGTGGGTACGCCTCTATTTCAAGTAGGCAATGCAACCATGAAAAGCCAGCGCGACTACTCGAAGGTGGACCTTGAAACGGTTGCCGACGACTTCATTCCGCGAACCAACTATCAGCCCGCAAAGCCACGCGCTAAATATCTTGCGGGATACCAACATTGGCGTGGGCGGCCGAGTACCGACTTCTTCCGTATCGCGTGGCGTGAGATGGGACAACCGGGCAACGTCCGCACTTTGCATAGCGCGTTAGTGCCGCCGGGGCCGACGCATGTTCATGCCGTCCACACGCTGACGTTCCCTGGAGCTAACCGGGAAATGGTTGTCATGGCCGGCATCAGCCACTCGATTGTCGCGGACTTCATGGTGAAGGTGGTTGGAAGTGGTCACGTCAAATTCTCCACCTGGAAGCAGCTGCCATTCCCTCGGCAACAAGCACTGCAATCGAGACTCATGATTCGTGCTCTCCGGCTCAACTGCCTAGTAAGTCCTTACGCTCCATTGTGGGAGGAGCTATACGATGAGAGATGGCAACAAGATTCATGGGTGCCGCATATCGGTGTGGACTACGCCGAACGCGCAGCCTTTGGAGCAGTTGGACCGAAATGGGAGTGGGCGACGCCCTTGCGTCGCGCTGCGGACCGCCGCCAAGCTCTGGTCGAGATCGACGCAATTGTCGCGATCATGCTCGGCATTACTGCCGACGAACTGCTGACCATCTACCGCACCCAGTTTCCGGTGTTGCAGAAGTACGAGCGGGACGCGCTATACGACACGAACGGTCGCCAACTCCCCAGCAAGCTCGCCTCTCAGTGCCGCAAGAAGAGTGCTGTGAGTCCCGATGATCTCGTAGTCGACGGTGTCACCTACGTCGAGCCGTTCGTCGGGGTGGATCGGGAGCGCGATATGGAGTTAGCGCACAAGCATTTTAGTCATATGGCAATAACGACCTGAGCTGAGTAAGACGAGTCAGCCGCGCAAGTTCCAGACGAACAGGAGGTCGAATGTCGATCATTCAGACCCACAGCTTGACCGTCACCCAGGCATTTCAGTCCTGCTTCTACCGGGTCCCGGAGTATCAGCGCGAATATGTGTGGACTGCGGACGAGGCCATCCAGCTTCTCGACGACATCAACGAGAGTATCGGCGACGACGGTAAGCAATATTTCGTAGGAACCGTGCTGGTTGCTCCGGACGACTCCAACGAACAAACCGATGAGTTGGACTTGATCGACGGTCAGCAGAGGACGACCACCTTCTACTTGATTCTGTGCGCCCTGCGGCGTCGGTTTCTTCGACGCGCTCAACAGCCGGCAATAGAGGCACTGCTGGCAACGAGCTACACGGACTTTGAGGGCAACACGATTTCCCGTCTCCGGCTTGAGCCGTGCTACGAGAATGCAACCGAGCTGGTCGATTTCCTTCGCCAATTCAACGGGGAGGACGCAGAGCTGTCCGATGCACTCGCCGTGGCAGGCCTCGCGCGGTTTGGATCCTCCCGGCGAATCGCGGACGTTTTTGTTGCTGTTTCGGCCTATCTGCAGCGCAATTTCTCCAGTGATGCGGATCTTGGCAGGTTCTGGGGACACTTTGCGAACAAGGTCATCTTCATCCAGATTCAGACCGATGTCAGTAGCGCGCTGAAGATCTTCGAGACCATCAACGAACGGGGCATCGGGCTCAACCCGATGGACCTGTTGAAGAACCTCCTGTTCTCGAAGGTGAGCCCGAAAGAGTTCGGCAAGCTCAAAGACAAGTGGTCGGGTGTCACTACACCGCTGGAGAGGGACAAGCAGAAGCCACTTCGCTTCCTGCGGTACTTCATCATGGCGAACTACGAGGTCCGGGACCCGAAGGGCAAACACATCCTTCGTGAGGACGATATCTACTCGTGGTTTACCGAGAAGCGCAACGCCGAGGCGACGGGATACGTGTCGGATCCATTCAGATTTGTCGACGAGCTGCGCACAAATGTGGACCGATACATCGCTTTCCTGCGTAACCGCGACCCACACGACAACCCATCCGTTGCTCTCGCAAACCTGCGCCACCTCACGGGGACGGCATTCAGCCAACACCATGTTCTGTTACTGGCAGCCGCGCCATGCCGGCCTGCGGTCTTCGAACATCTCGTCGCCGAGATCGAGAACTTTCTCTTCTACTACCTATTCACGTCGTCCAACACACGAGAACTGGAGTCCTTGTTCTCGTCGTGGTCGGCCGAGCTTCGCGCCATCGCGCGAGTGCCCGACGAAACGGCACAGCGGACTGCGCTGAATGACTTTGTCGAGATGCGATTCCAGTCCTCTATGACGGCCAGGCACGACGAGCTGAGAGATGCATTGCGTCGCTTCCGACTCGGAGGCATCCAGCAGTATCGGTCTCGGTACCTGTTGGCACGCATCGCGCAATACGTCGATATGGCGTTTGCAGGAGTGAAGACACGCGGTTCGCTCGACCCGTACACCAAACTCGAGATCGAGCACATCTTGCCTCGGAGCCCGAGCGATGATCTACGCGAGTCGTGGATGAACGACGGAGTGCATGAATACGCGACCTACGTCAACCGGCTCGGCAACCTTGCGCTACTCGAGAAGCCACACAACATCGTGGCCAGCAACAGTTTCTTCGATGCTAAGACCGAGCTGTATTCAAAAAGCGGTAACTACATGACGCGAAGCATTTCGGGCCTGAGCGAAGTCGGCAAGAACACCTCCGTCACTGAGATCAACAGGTACCTCGGTCAATACGACGTCTGGGACGCGGCCGCCATCGATCGGCGTACCGATCTGTTGATCGACCTCGCCCTGCATATCTGGAAGACAAGGCCCCTCGATTGAGACTCTTGTATGACACATCGGTTGGCATTACTCCCGCAGATCGCGTGATCTGATGGGTGCTCTACTTCCCACCCTGCAGGCCACGCATCTGCGTGAAGGCTTGACCGATTATCTGGCAACAACATTCGCGTTGACCGATCCCGATGCGCAGGCGGTTCTCACCGACTTCATCGGTGACCCCGACAACGGAATGTTCAAGGGGCCGTACGTTCGGCTGCGGTTGCCGTTTGCCCCCGCAGGTGTCGGCTGGCGAGACCACTTGGATTGGTGGCCAAACGAGTTCACGCCGTACGGGCACCAGGCGCGGGCGTTCGAGCGACTCTCGACACGCGACAAAGATCGACCGCAGCCCACGTTGGTCACCACCGGCACCGGATCGGGAAAGACCGAGGCGTTCCTGTACCCCATCCTCGATCATGTTCTGCGGGCCAAGAAGTCCGGCGTGACCGGGATGAAGGCATTGATCCTCTACCCTATGAACGCGCTGGCCAACGACCAGGCGGAGCGACTCGCCACGTTGATCTCTGGCGATCCGTTACTGGCCGCGGTCAGCGCTGGCCTCTACACCGGTGAGCAGGGTGGCGGCGGGCGCACCCAGGTCTCGGTCGACGGGCTGGTCTCCGACCGCACCCTCATGCACGACTCACCGCCCGACATCCTGCTGACCAACTACAAGATGCTCGACCACATGCTGCTGCACCCCGGCCGCGCCGACATGTGGAGGCTGTCCACCGAATCGCTGCAATACCTGGTGCTCGACGAATTCCACACGTACGACGGCGCGCAGGGCACCGACGTCGCGATGTTGCTTCGTCGGCTCGGTCTAACACTCAAGGCCCATTGGACAGCCGAGTCGCGGGTCACCGACGAAGATCGCACGCGCCCGCTCGGCAAGGTAACCCCGGTCGCCACGTCGGCGACCCTGGGCTCGCGTGCGGCCCCGACCGCCATGCTCGATTTCGTCCACACCGTGTTCGGGGAGCCGTTCGGCGCCGATGCGGTGATCGAGGAGACCCGCCTCAACCCTGACGAATGGCGCAAGGCTCGGCACGGCACCGGCGACTCCGCGTGGAAGTCGATCGAACCAGCGCTACCCGACGCGTTGGAGCGGCTCACAGCGCTCGACCGGTCGGACGGCGACAACCATGCTGTCGCGGCGGCGGTGTACGCGGAACTCTTCGAAAATGCTGGTGCGCGAAGCAGTTCCGTACCACTACCGGATGCCGAGGAGATGCTCGACCAACTCAAACGACATCGGTTCGTCCAGGCCGTGCTTGAGAACGCCGTCGATGCCGTCTCCCTTCCGGATCTGGCCGAACAGGTGTTCCCCTCGGTGCCCGTCGATCGCGACGCCACCCGCACCCGCGACAGCCGGATCCGCTTCCTTGAGTTCGTCGTTGCGATGCTCTCGCACGTCCGGGCTGAGGCCGGCCGGGCGGCGCTGGGCGTCGACGTCCACCTGTGGATCCGCGAACTCAGCCGCGTCGATCGCGCTGTCCGGGCAGCCGCCGAGTATCGCTGGGCCGACGACGGCACGTCCGTCGACGATGATCTCTACCTACCCGCGGTGTTCTGCAGGCACTGCGGACGCTCGGGATGGGGCGCGCGCCTGGCCCCGACCGGCAGCACCCTCGATGTCACCGACGAGGCGATCCGCGCCGACCATGCCGCAGGTGCCGCCCGGTTCCGCGCCCTAATCTCGGCTCCGGCCGAAGCGCAGGTTGCCGGCGGAGTCGACGGCTTGCGGTGGTTCCACCTGGATCACCGTGAGATCCTCGACTCGACGCCGGACCCGCAGGGTCCCGACGTCGTCGACGGTCGGGTGCTGCCGGTGCTCACCCTGACAGGACCGGATGCCGACGAGCAATCCAGGAACGACACGTGTCCGGCCTGTGGAACCGCCGACGGGATCCGATTCCTCGGAAGCGCGGTGGCCACCCAGCTTTCGGTGACCTTGTCGAACCTGTTCGGCGACAAACATCTCGACGCCGCCGAAAAGAAGGCGTTGATGTTCACCGACAGTGTGCAGGACGCCGCGCATCGTGCCGGGTTCGTGCAGGCCCGCTCCCACAGCCTCAGTTTCCGCACCGCGCTGCGCGGAGCGCTCGGTGAATCGATACTCGACCTCGACGAGCTCGCCCGAGCCATCATCGAGCGCGCAGGCAACGATCCGATGCTGCGCTACCAACTGCTGCCCCCCGACATCGTCGACCGCGATGAATTCGTCGCATTCTGGAAGCCCGACGTACACCCGTTCTCACGGCGGGCCGCCGAGAACAAGGCCAAGCAGCGGCTGCGGTTCGACGTCGACCTGGAATTCGGTCTGCAGTCCCGCACCGGTCGGACTCTCGAACTCACCGGCAGCGTCGTCGCCGAGGTGTACCTCGGGGCAGCGCACAGAGCGCCGATCATCGGGCGGCGAGCCCTGGACAAGGCCGATCCCGCCCAGCTCCCCCTGACCGGGGTGTCCGACACGGCACTGGCCCACTGGGTACGGGGCACGGTCGAACGTATCCGCACTCGCGGTGGCATCCATCACGACTGGCTGCGGCCCTACCTGGAGAAGAACGCCAACCGCTACCACGTCTGGGGTGGGCGACCACGAGGCCAGGGCATGCCCGCGTTCCCTAAAGGCCGTCCTGCCCCGGCCTTCTCGGCCTTGAAGTCCGGCACCGGCGCGCTACCAGAGGGGCTCGACCCCATCACCGCGCCGTCTTCGTGGTATGCGCAATGGACATCGCGATGCCTGGATGTCAGCCCCCACGACGGGACCTTTTTGGCCAAGGCGCTGTTCACCGAACTCGCCGCGCAACTGCTGGTGTCCACCGTCACCACCGAGACGAACTCCACCGTCTACGGGTTGTCTTCGACCACCGTCCAGGTCAGTGCCCCCACCTTGGAGGCATTACTCGACGAGCGGCATCTGCTGGTCTGTGACGTCTGTCAAACGCCAACGCCCGGCAGCGTCACCACCGTCGACGAACTCGACGGGGCGCCCTGCACGTTGATCCGTTGTCCGGGTCGCCTGCACCGCAGCGCGAAGGCGGACAACTTCTACCGTCGGCTCTACGACTCGTCTGAGATGAAACGGGTTGTGGCACGCGAACATACAAGTCTCCTGCCGACGAAGACTCGGCTCGAGTACGAGACCGCCTTCAAACGCGGCGGGTCCGATCCGCAGGCACCCAACGTCCTCGTCGCTACCCCGACCCTGGAGATGGGGATCGACATCGGCGATCTGTCCACGGTCATGCTGGGGTCGCTGCCCCGATCGGTGTCGTCATACCTGCAGCGCGTCGGGCGCGCCGGCCGGCTCACCGGTAACTCCCTGGTGCTGGCCTACGTTCGCGGCCGGGGCGAGCACCTGCCGAAACTGTTCGAACCGCTGTCGGTGATACAGGGGGACGTGCGTCCACCGGCGACGTTCTTGAGCGCCGAGGAGATCCTGCAACGCCAGTACGTCGCGCACATCGTCGACCGGTTCGCGCGCAACCCGCAGCTGGTGCCGCCCAAGGATGCGCGATCGGTGCTCGGAGACAACGGCGCAGACAGCTGGCTGGCCGGGTTGATGGATACCGCCGCGACTGACGCCGATGCGTTGCTTGACGGCTTCCTGTCCCAATTCGGCGACCAGCTGAGCGTGGAGGCTATCGATGCTCTGCGGTCGTGGGCAAGCGCTCCGCCCAATGGCGGTCCGAGCGGCCTGACTCGGCGCCTCATGGCCGCCGCCCACCAATGGCAACTCGACCTGAAGGAACTCGCCGAGCGCCAGTCGACCGTCGAGGCCGACCTACCCGAGTTCGAGCGCCGAGCTTCGTCGCCGGCTGCCACCGACGACGACCGTCGGGCGTACAAGATAGCCAAGGGCTCACGCAAACTACTCGGCGCGCAAATCACGTCGCTGACGCGCGACTATTGGATCTCGGTGCTCGAACGTTACGGCGTCTTACCCAACTACACGTTGCTCGACGACGCGGTGACTCTCGACGTAGGCGTCACCTGGATCGACCCGGACACCAACGACTACATGGGCGAGCAACTCAGCTATCAACGTGGCTCCCGCGTGGCGCTCACCGAACTCGCACCGGGCGCCACGTTCTACGCTCAAGGCCTCGCCGTCACCATCGACGCCGTCGACCTGGGTGCCGGCGAAGCTAACATCCACGCGTGGCAGGTCTGCCCGCAGTGCGGATGGGTGCGCAGCAGTCCGTCCGGCGCGGGGAGCGAGCCGGTGACTTCGTGCCCGCGCTGCCACAGCACCGCCATCGCGGATGTCAGCCAGCACCTACCCGTCGTCGAGATGACCCGCGTGTCTGCAGAGGTGCGTCGGGACGAGGCCACCATCAGCGATCTGCGAGACAACCGCCAGCAGGAACCCTTCACGGTGGTAACCGCCGCCGACATCGATCCCACCCAGGTGGGCCGCACCTGGTTCCGCGCCGGCTCTTCCTTTGGTGCGGAGTATCTGCGGCGCTTGGACATTCGATGGATCAATCTCGGCGGCCGAGCTTCCAAGGGTAAGACGCGGATCATCGCCGGGCAGGAGTCCAACAGCGGTCTCTTCCGCGTGTGTGCGTCCTGCGGGCAACTCGATCAGGACGCCGGTCGTAACAGTCGATACGAGCACCGCACCTGGTGTCGTCTGCGTGGTTCGGCGGTCGAAGACGTCCGGGACATTGCCCTCGCGCGAACCTTGCGCACGCAGGGGGTGCTGCTGCACCTGCCGCCGCAGATGGAGTTCGACAACTTCGCCCATCCCAGCTTGTCCGCTGCGATCCTGCTCGGTCTACGTGAGGTGATCGGTGGATCTCCCGAGCATCTCGACGTGACCACGATCAGTGACGCTCTGCGCGCACCGGACCGACGTGCGCTGCTGATCCACGACACCGTTCCCGGCGGCACCGGCTACCTCGCCGAGTTCGCCGATCATGCCAAGGTCTTCGCGGTACTCGCGGCGGCTCGGCAGATCCTGCGTGAATGCCCGTGTCGGGAAGAGGAGCGGCTGGCCTGCCACCGATGTCTACTGCCGTTTGCCGCACCGTACGAGATGGACAAGGTGTCTCGGCTCACTGCCTTGAACCTGCTCGACGGAATCCTCGAGGTCGGCGCCCACGGTACCCCTGACCTGGAGGCGTGGACGGCCGAGGTGACGGAGGAGGCGCCACCCAGCACCCCGCTCAGCGACGAGTCGTTCCTGGAGCACGACTTCTACAGCTCGTTCATCGACCGGCTCAAGTTGGTGGGGGCGGCGGTCGTCGAGAAGCCGGGAACCTACGGCCCGTCGGCGACGATCACCCTGCCGGGGCACAAGGCGCGCAAATGGTCTCTGCGACCTCAGGTTTCACTCGAGTTCGTGAAACCGGACTTCGTTCTGCAGACTGCCGATCCGGACATTCCGCGCATCGCGCTCTTCGCCGACGGCCGCTCCTTCCATGCCGTTCCCGCATGTAACCGCGTGGCCGACGATGCCGACAAACGTGCCGCATTGCGAGCGGCGGGCTATTTGGTGTGGTCCTTCGGTCATCATGATCTGCAGCGCTTCAAATCGAATGATTCGGTCGAGCCTGCGTGGCTCGACCAGAAGGCGATCAGTTTCGTCACCAGTAGATTTCACGTCCAACCTAATTTGATCCGGCTGCAATCCAAGGACCCGGTATCCCAACTCCTGGAGTTCATGGTCAGTCCCGACATCGAGGCCTGGCGGCACTTCAGCAGGTGGATGCCGTATCTGTTCGTCCGTGGTGACAACCGGGTCAAGTCCGATTCTGGCGACGTCGCGACAGCGGCGGTGGCGATGTTGGACGGATTGACGCCGTTCGAAGCCGCTGGGGCGGACGTCTGTTGGGCGTACGCCGACGGAGGCGTGGCCATCGCGGCGGGCGTGCACGGGACGTCGGATGCGCCCGCAGCCGTGCTGGCCGTGGACGACCGAGACGATCGACTGGAGAACATCGGCGGCGCGGCATGGAAGGAATGGCTGCGGTTGTCGAACTGGCTGGGTATCAGCGACTCCAGGCGTGTGACCACCCGCACCTTGTTGGCCTCGGCCCCCGAGATTGGTGTCGCTGACGCCGGGGACCTCCCGCTTCCTGCCGAGTGGCAGCTGCTGTTCGACGAGGCGGTGTCAGAAGCCGAACGTGAACTCATCCGGGCGCTCGCCGCAGCAGGTGCTGCGACTCCTGAGATGGGTTACGAGACGACGGATGGCGGTGTGTTCGACATGGCGTGGGCAGGAGCGCGCGTCGCCGTTTCGTTCGACGACGTTGACCGGATCGACGGTTGGACGGTGTGCCCGCCCGACGTCTTAGAGATTGTCGAAGCATTGAAACTGAACGGAGTGGTGTAGGTGGCGAATCTGGTAATCGCATCGAACAGCAAGGGCATGTCCAAGTTGGACGGTTCGGTGAAGAACAAGGTTTACGACTTCTTCGAGAAGCTCGCCACCGATGACACCTCACCCAAACTGCACATCGAGCCCATGAAGGGCGCCACCGATTCCCGCGTTCGTACGGGTCGAGTCGACTTGTATTGGCGCGCAGTTCTGTTCCGCGTCGACGACAAGGACGGCGGACCCACGTACATCTATATGGGCACGTGGCCCCACGACGATGCCATCAAGCTCGCCGAGCGAGCCACCCTGCGAGTCAACCCCATCAACGGCACCCTGGAGGCGCTGATCGGGGAGTCGGCTCCGGTTGATTCCGAACGGGCTGCGCCGGTCGTGCAATCGGTGTCGACGCCCGAACTGTCGTATCTCGCGGGCGTCGGTTACACCCTCGCCGACCTCACCGACGGTTTGGGCATCAACCAGGTGCTGGCGGCGAAGGCGATGGAGGCACGAGACGAGTCGGGGCTCCTGGAAGCTGCCGCAGGGGGGCTGGAATGGGAGGGCAGCGCTCTGCTCGAACTGGCCACCGGTTCGGCTATCGAGACGATCCGCGAGAACCACGGGTTCGTCAAGGCGCCGGTGAACAAGGCTCTTGATGAGGATCAGCAGATCATCGCGGCGCTGGAACGCCCGGCTTCGAAGATGCAGTTCGCGTTCATCGAGGACAACGAAGAACTGCGCCGAGTCATCGAAGGCGGTGACTTCGCAGCCTGGCGCACGTTCCTGCATCCTGAACAACGCAAGTACGTCGACGCCGACTTCTCCGGTGCGTTCCGACTTTCGGGCGGGGCGGGAACGGGTAAGACGGTCGTGGCGATCCATCGGGCCAGACGGCTCGCCCGCGACAACCCGGACGCTCGGATCGTGCTGACCACTTTCAATGCCACTCTCGCCCAGGGGCTCAAGGCCGATCTAACGGCGCTGGATCCTGGCTTGCGAATCGCTGACAAGCCGGGCGATCCCGGCGTCTACGTCGGTGGAATTGATGCGCTTGGTAGTGGCGTCCTGCGCCGATCTGGAGACGACGTGGCTGCGGGCTGCCAACGATTGTTTGGGCACGGTGTCGAGTTCGGCACCAAGAGAACGGCTTCCGACGCGATGTGGCGCGACGTTGCGCAGTCGATCGACTCAGGTCTTGACGCGAAGCTCGCGACCCCCGCATTCCTCGAGACCGAGTACGTCGCAGTCGTGCTGGCGAATCGCATCGCCACGCTGGAGCAGTATGCGAAGGTGGCGCGACCCGGTCGGGGAGTGCGACTGAGCCGCCCACAACGCATTGCCGTCTGGAAGTTGGTCGAGGCTTTCCGTCGACAAAGCCAGATGGACGGAACAATCAGCTTCCCGGAAGTCCTCGCGCTCGCCGCGGAGGCGCTTTGCGTTCGCGCAGAGCGCGACGACACCCACCTCGTCGACCATGTGATCATCGACGAGGCGCAGGACTTGCACGCCACCCACTGGGCACTGCTGCGAGCCTTGGTGGCTGACGGACCGAACGACCTCTTCATCGCCGAGGATTCGCACCAACGAATCTACGGAAGCCCGGTTGTGTTGAGCCGCTTCGGAATCAAGATCGTTGGCCGTTCCCGTCGCTTGACGTTGAACTACCGCACGACTGCGCAGAACCTTCACTTCGCGGTGAGCGTGCTGTCCGGTGCCGAATACCGCGATCTCGAACAAGGGGAGGAGTCGACCAGCGACTATCGTTCCGCGCGCAACGGTCCTGTACCGGAGTTGATCTCATGTGCTGATCTCGCAGCTGAGTTGGAGACGGTGGCGGCGAAGGTCAAGGGCTGGTTGGCGGAAGCGGAGGTGGAGCCCGAGAGCATCGCCATACTGACCCGCAGCCAGGACGAGCGCGATCGCTTCGTGCGTGGACTCGGCGAGCGCGGCGTTACGGCGCGGGCGGTGGACAAGAACGCCGCGACTCCGGGCCAACCACTCGTGATGACTATGCACCGGGCAAAGGGAATGGAATTCTCGAGGGTGATCCTCGCGGGGGCCGACGAGAAGCACGTGCCGTCGCCGGCAACACTGCGCAACGTTCCCGAAGAGGAACGGGCAGAAGCGCTGTTGCGGGAACGGTCGCTGCTCTATGTCGCGAGTAGTCGCGCGCGGGATGCTTTGGTGGTGACGTGGAGTGGGAAGCGGAGTGAGTTGTTGGGTGGTGCCGGGTGAGAGTTGGCATACGGCCCGTGGAGCGGAGGGAGTAGGCGAATCACCGAGATCGCGACGTCGGACGAGTTCGAGGAGCCGGAGGAACTTGCTCAGGTTGATGCGTTCCTCCAGTCGGTCAAGCACAAGCAGCCAAGAACCGTGTCGGTCAAGAAATTCCTTGCCCTCTGGGGATACAAGAAACGGGGCGCGCATATCCTGCGGGTGATCAACCGGGAGCTGTCGAGGCGGGGTTTGGTCACCTCCCCCGACATTGCGCTGGCCGACTATTACGGCGACATCGAAGTTCTCTATCAACAGGACTTGTCAGGACGCCCTGAAGTCGAGATAGGCTGGCCTGTTTCGTCGGTCCTTGACCCGGAACGAGAACTCGTGGTCGTCGGGCCAGACGAATCGTTGTCGAGGGTCGAAACATTGATGATCATCAACGACTTCTCGCAGATCCCGGTGATGAACAAGACTCGCAGAGAACTGCATGGCTCTGTCACCTGGCAGTCGATCGCACGATGGCAGGGCGATAAGTCAGGAGCAACGGCGAGACACGTCATGGATAAGGATCGCCCGACAGCTCGTTCCAGCGACAGTCTGCTGCTGCACATCAACAGGATCATTGAGAATGATTTTCTCTACATACAAGATCCGACGGGTCTTTATGTAGGCGTTCTGACCTCCACCGATCTAGCAGAAGGCTTCCTCACGACGGCCGGACCATTCATCAAGATCGGTGAGATCGAGAATCGTCTGCGCGCTCTCGTCAATCACTTGCCTCTGCCCGTCATCCATCAGGTGGCGGAGGTCACCGGTGCCACAAGAGCCATCGAGAGTGCAGATGACCTGTCTTTCGGCCAGTACGTCGCGATCCTGGAGAAGGGGGACAATTGGCAACAGCTCAACCTCTCCTTCGACCGGAAAACCGTGATCGAGAATCTGCGAGAAGTCAACATAGTTCGAAACGACGTGATGCATTTCAGGCCCACCGAGTTGGACGCCCAGGCAACTGAAGTCATTGACAAGTGCCTCAATTGGTTACGGGTGATACCGAACGCATAGTCGGTCTGGAGGAATGTCGCTCTTCAAGATCGCGACGACGCGCTGATTTAGACGACGCGTTGGTTTAGGAGCTGCGGGTCACTGTCCACTCGGCTCATCGCCGTCACTGGGCTTCTCCCGACGGAACACCCTGGACTTCTCTCGCGCACGCCCGAAGAACCCGCCCAATCGATGAATACCCTCGCTCGCGGCGCCCAACGCAAGCGTCGCGGTCTCACTCGCGACGCCATAAGCCGTCGTTGCGGTGTCCGTCACCCGGTCCAGGGCGGCCGTCGCGGCGTCTTTTGCACTCGGCGCCTTGAAGTCCTCCCATTCGTGGAGGTGGGCTCGCCGTGCCTTGGCGAATCGGTCGAGATCTGCGCGCAGTTGAGGCAGGTCGCGCTGAAGTCCCTTGACCGATAGGAACCGAAAGCCATCGATCGCTTCGGTCTTGGCGACCGCACCGAGGATCTCTCGCGCCCGTTGGAACAGCGCATCGTCCTCGACCAGTTGCCGAGCGAGCAGTTCACGTGCGTCGTCCATGACTTGCTGGAGGTGCTCGGGTTGCGTCTCCTCGACCCGCGACAGTCGCAGGCGCTGCCACTTGAACAGTGATTCCTGTGCCACGACCAGCAGGCTGAGGGTTTCCCCGAGTTGGTCGCCCTCCACGGCCTTCACGATGAACTCGGCGCGCTCCTGGATTGGCTTCGCCGGATCGAACGACTTCAAGGTCCTGTCAGCGTGGTGACGAAGTTGTTCGACGGTGCGGTTCAGCGCCGGCCCTATGCTCGCGATCGAATCCCAGTCGGCGTCCGAGAACGATCCGTGCCGCTCGAGGTAGGCGACCATCCGATCGATGGTGACTCGGTCGCCAAGTACGTCGCCCGACCGGTTCGCGTGAGCGAGCCGAAGGACCTCCTCGACCTTGCCCTCGACGCGTTGGACGGACTCTTCGACTTCGGCGATCGCCGTCTTCAGAGCCATTTGCACGGCCACCATTTGCATCGACGCCAATCGCGCTGGGTTGACGTTGGTCTGCTTCCACTGCAGCTGCTTGACGAACTTGTTGTCCGCCCCGCGGGTGGTCATGCGGAAGAAGCCGTGGTCGCCGGGTATCAGCCGGCCCTGCCGGATCGCCTTGACACTCTCGGGATGCAGTTGCACGAACTTCGCCGACTGCCCGAGAAAAGCCGCGGCCCCCGCGGCGAGCCCGGTGGCATTGCCGACCATCGCCTTGTCGACACCGATGACGTCGACGGCGTTGCCCGCGAGGCCGCGGATCCTGTCGACGTACGCCTCGATCTCCGCCGGATCACCTGCGACGAGTAGACCCTCTGCCTGAACCGAGACGGCGAGTTCACCTTCTCGGGGAATCACTGCCGGCAGGATTTCGTCAGAGTCGTTGGCCGGCTCGTCTATGTCCTCGTCGACCATGTGTGCCTCCCCGTCGTTGCTGGCGCCAGTCTAGGCAGACTGCATACCCGCCAAGGGCGACTGCCTGAACCCTCTCGGCCAACACAATCGGAAGCGCAACCGGCATGCCTGCCGGGGCGAGGTGCATGCCGGCTCATTCGCCCACAACCCGGCAGGTCTTGCGATATGGTCGCGGCTCGCTGACGCGGCTATTGGCGCGAAATTGGGAATCGCTCAGGGGAGGGCTTGCGTGTCCACGGTTGTGAAGAAGTTCTGGCGAATGGATCCCGGCAGCGCCGTGGCGGTAACGGAGATCATCGACACGCCATCGCTCTCGGTGCCTGCAGGCATGGACGGCTTGCGTGCAGGACACGGCATCGTCGTCGCCACGTGGGACGATGACCAGTCACAGGGCCGCATCCATGCACTTGGCGTCGTCACGTCGGTCGACAAATCGACGATGGTCGCCACAGTCGAGTGGCGACGCGCGAACTTCACGCTGCGGCCGAATCCGTCAGGATGTACCCAGTGGCGGACACGCCCGAACTTTGGGTTCAGCCCAGGGCCGGCGGAACGCTACGGCTTGAAGAGCTACTTCACCGACGTCGACTCGGCACCAGACGATGCGGTGGCACCCCCGACGCGGGCCGTCCCGATAGAAGCTCCTGACGGCCCGGCGGAATCGGCACCGACGGAACCTCCGAGTTTTCGGAAGGCCAGATCGACTGGGCCGCAGTGTAATCGAGTAAGCCCCAGCGGAGAGCTCATCGCGACCACCGCGCGCGGAACGTTCATGGGGAACAGGGCGTACGGCAACAGATGGCTGGTCTGCGAATTGCACTTCGAGCGGCAACTCAAGGAGCCCCGCAAGTACCCGAAGCTATTCTTCCTCGATGAGGCCGTCGCATTCGCCGCCGGCCACCGGCCGTGTCTCACGTGCAGGCGACACCGCTACCAGGCTTACATGGATGCCGTGAGGTCCGAGTACGCCGTTGACACTGCTGCCGAGCTCGACAACATGCTCACCGGCCGAAGGCAAGCGCCACGTCCGCGCATGGCGGTCGGCGCGTTACCCGACGGCGCGTTCGTCGAACTCGGCGACGAGGACTATCGAGTTCTATGGCGAGGAGCACTGCACCGCTGGACGCCCGAGGGCTACACCGCCCCTTCCCCAGCTGAGGCCGTCGGCATCGATGAGGCGATCGTTCTCACGCCAGGCCCATCGCTGGCCGCACTGCGCCATGGGTACCCCGTAGTGATGCATCCATCGTTAAGCGGACACCCGTGAGTACGCCCGACCGGGCACGCGAGCTAGATGATGAACTGCTGGAACGCATCCTGGCCGTCGTCGCTCCGGGAGACGAGATCTATACGTTGACTTCCAAGCGTCCCAACAAGATCGTGTCGATCAGCCACGCGGGTGTGGAGGTGCTGACTCTGCGATCGGAGGATCGCGGTTCCGGCCCACAGCTGGTGCCCGCCTGGATGATCGTTACTGCGTGGACGCACCTGCGGAGACACGGTCGACTCAGTCAGGACGAGCTGCTCAACGAACTCAACGTCAAGCGATCCGCCTTCGTCTGCGCTCTGCTCTCTCAGTTCCGAGACGTCTCGGTTCAGTCATCGCGCCCAACCGTTCTCGAGCTCGAACGCCGGTAGCCGCGCCGGCATCAATCGTCAGCTCTGATCGAATTTCTCGTCACGCAACCGTTCAAGTGCACGACCGTCGGTAAGTTCGTCGCGAGCCTCTGGATGCTTCCAGTAATACCGAGCCATCCAGTACAACGCGGCGCCGCTTGAGCCATACCGGTCTGCGTTGGGCACGACTACCTGCTTGGCGTCCTTCACGACGAACACGATGGGGTTGCGGGCCCGTTTGTCGGGCTTGTCGGTGACAGCGAGGATGTCTTCCCAACGCGCCCTTCGGCTTCGGAACATATTGGCATGCTCTATGCCGTCCACCCCCATCCGCAGGTAGCCCGGCTCGCGGCTTCGGAGCAGCGCAACCAAGCCGGTGACCGTTAACACCAGGAGAGTGATCATGAGATATCGGTTGACGCGCTCCCCTCCGGGGGTCGCGAAAGGCAGACTGGCGAGTCCCCGCGAGACGAAGAACAGGTAGCAGAACGACCCGACCAAACCGCCGACCAGTGCAACGCCGCAACACCAAGCGATGACTGGATGGATACGAACCACCGTCCCTGCACGGCTCGAACCGGCGCACTGCCTCGCGGACAAGAAGAAGGTAGACCAGATCGCACCGACGAAGCCGAGACTGAATGCTGCCAGTCCGCCAGCCGTCAAAGCTGCTGGCGTCGACCCGCGCGCGGCTGACACCACAGTTTGAGCTGCAAAGTAGACAATGCCGGCGATGGCGACGAGAAGGCCGAAAAGGGCTAAGGGGGAGAGCTTCTCCTCCCAATTCGGGGGCACCGGACTTCGGCTTAAGCGCCGCACAATATGGTCCCTACCTTGGTTCCGACGTCCTTCATCCACTCGCCTGCGCCATAGCCGAAGCCGATAGCCAGTGCCGGCGCCATGCCTGGCAGAGGTATTGCTCCACCTAGTGCAGCGCCTCCCGCGCCACCAAGTGCATTGCCCGTGAGGCCGAAGGTGCCAGCGAACACCGACACGCACTTGTCGGCGGCTGACGGTGCCGCAAGGAACTCGTACATGGAGGACATGACTCCCAATGCCGGTCCGCCGTATTTTGCTCCTGCGCCGACCTTTTCGACGGCGTCCATGGACAGCATCGGAATTCTGCCGCCGTCTCCGATGTGTGTCTCGAGGCCCGTCAAGACATCCCCGATGCGATCGGGGACCGTCGTGACGAGGATCGCGCTGTCCGGCGGGAGGACGCCGTGCCGCCCGTCGGCGAGGTTGAACGCCCCCGTGCGAACACCTTCGGGTGTCTCGTCGACGACGTACTGCGTTCCGTCGGCCCAATTCATGATCGTCTTCTTTGACCCTTCCAAAGTACTTGTCGAACTGGTCCAGGAGATCAGGTTGCCACTGGCGTCGTAGTGATCCTCGGTGGCTGTCGTGTCGTAGATGCGATTGTGGGGGTTGGGGGCGTATTCGGTGACGACGTGCTTGCTGCCGTCCTGCATGATGAGCGTCTTCTCGAAGTGGCCTTCGTCGTCGAAGCGTGAATTGGCTTCTCGGACCGTCGTAGCCATCTCCTCGTTGCGCACAGTTGCTTGCTGCAAGAAGCCAGCTGGGTCATGAGGATTTGGCACGTCGTCGGCGGGCCGTTGCACGCCGGGCACCATGATGCCGGGGAGGCCGCCCGTTGGCGGTGGCGTGAAGCCGAAGGGTTTCGCCGCAGCGATCACCCTGTCGGCGGTGCTGTTGTCTGCGTCTTCAACGGCGATGAGGAGGTCGTTGATGACGGCTTGTTCCGCTGCCACCTGATTCATCAGGTCGGCGATCTCTTCGGCTGTCTGAGATCCGGGATCGATCAGCACCACCCACCCTTCAGACACATTCAAGGGTCCGCGATCGATCTCGTCGGCCCTGTCCAACAAAGCCTTTCGAGCGGCTCCGATCGCCGCCGCGCCCTCGTCGAGTGCCCGCCCGATGGCGGTGGTGTAGTCGCCGAAGGCGGTGGCTGATCTGTGGGCGCGGTCGAACATTCCCGCCGCTGCGCCGTGAGCCGATCCTTGCCACGCCTTCGTCTCGGGCATGATCTTGATTTGTTCGTTGATCCGATCCACCGCCTGCGCCACGGAGTCACCAGCGGACGTCACCGCCGGTCCCGTGTACGAGAGCGAGTCGGGTTTCCACCCCTCGAGCCGTGAGCGTGATGGCAACACGGTCCTAGAAGATCCCTTTGAAGGTTCCCGCGAGCTCGGAGTCGGTGACCTCGTAGGTGCTGCCAGCCCCTCGCACGCCTTGTCCGATCTTCGTAACGTTCGTGACGATGGCGTTCGCCTGCTCGGACACATGGCCGCCGAGAAGTCGCGCGGCCCATTGCGTAGTCGACCCGGTGAGGCCATCGGCGGCGGTCGACACCTTGTTTCCGGCATCAGCCTCACCGATCAGGGACGACGTGACGTCGGCCTGGTTGGCGAGGGCGCGCAGCGAATCTGGATCGACCAGCATGGATATAAAACTACCGATAGTTAGACGGCGTCGGTGACGCAATTTCGCGGCGCGGGGAGGCACGTGTCGACGCTTATCATCCTGGGCCCACCGTTCCGTATGGACTCGATTGCATCTGATGCTCCGGACCTTCCTGGCCGAGACTTAGGATCGGACAGGTGGGGGTCGTACGGGTTGACGCAACGGGGGTGCGGGCTCTCGCCACGCAAGCCGGAGGACTCGCGAGCGAATTGGTTGGCCCACGCGAGCCGTTGGCCTCGGCCAAACCATGGCAGCCGAGCATCGTTGCGGTCAACGCCGTTGGCGCCTTGATGAACGGGTCTGCTGGAGGCTTGCAGCCCGCATGTCGACGACTGCTGAAAAGCTGATCGTGAGTAGCACCGACTACACGTCCCAGGATGAACGCACAGCAATCAGCATCCCGACCATAGAGCTCTAATCGCCGTGGTCGTGCCGACTTTGTCTCAAATTCGGAGCTGGGAGACCGACCTCCTTCATCAGGCAGCAACACGGTGGACGAATACCGCTGATGCCTGGGAAGACGGCTTTGATTCGATCGCGCGTCAGATGACCGCCCCCGGTGGGAGGCCCTGGGGCGGGGATGCAGCAGAGGCGGCACAGTCGAGCGCTTCGCGGGACCAGCTCAAGGTGCGGGGGCTGTCAGACGACTTGCGTGCCGCTGCGGTGGCCGCGCGTGGTGCAAGCGAGGAGATCGAAGGAGCCAAGCGGGCAGCGCTCCACGCCGTCGGCGCAGCGCACGCCGAAGGGTTCACGGTCAACGACGACTTGTCTCTGACCGATCAGTTCGACGGCACCTCACCCGAGGAGGCGGAGCATCGCCGGGCGCTGGCTC
This sequence comes from Mycolicibacterium sp., assembly GCF_016462545.1. GTDB lineage: Bacteria > Actinomycetota > Actinomycetes > Mycobacteriales > Mycobacteriaceae > Mycobacterium. The sequence continues at coordinate 54,920 of NZ_JAEMTA010000031.1, forward strand.
GAGTGCTTGCTGCCGACATTCTCGAGAAGGCTTCGGCACTGGCCGCCGTCGACAATGAAGCGGCCGAGAAGATCTCCGCTGCAGGTGCGGGACTACGAGAGGCATCTTTTGAAACAGGCGGTGTGGCCGGGGGACCGACAACGGTTCAGCTGGTCGACTTCCGCGGTGTTCCGCTGCCGGAGAAGCCGTCGTGGACCTCGCCCGAGCCGCCACCCGGCGGATGGAGCGAGGATCCGGTGACCCGGGCTGCTCAAAAGATTGCCTATGGACACGCCAGTACGAAGCACCTTGCCAACGAGTGGTCGCCCGGAACTACCCGCGAGCAGTTGGCGCGAGAAGTCGAGCGGATCATGCGCGCAGGCATGAATCCGAACGGTGGCATGACCGTCGGGCGAACCGGTGATGGCGCCCCCGCAATCTACGATCCGAAGACCAATACGCTCGTGATCAGAGACCCGAGCGCCGCCGATGCGGGAACGGTGTTCAGACCGACGCGCGGCGAACCATACGTCGCCGACAAGGTCCCAACGAGGTTGCCGTCCCTCTCGCCGAACGAGTTGGGGGACGCGCCTGCCCGCCCACGAGTCGAGCCTCCCAAGGCGGAGCCTCAGGCACCTCGAGGGGTCCCACGGATCGGGTTGCCGCCAATAGTCGTCGTTCCACCGTTGGTTGGCCTTCCGGGTGCGGGCGCTGGCGATATCCCCGTAGTCGACTCTGACGGTACGCCGGACGTCGGACTGCCCGGAGCGGGCCGATGATGAAACCCCAAGTCGCGTCGATCGATAGGATCTCAAGATGACCACCGGTGAACTCGCGCACGTCGACCTCACCGACGTCGAACGCAGGCTGCTGCTCGCGGGTCTGATGGAGTATGGCGGTCCCGCGGCAGGTGCCGTAGTGCTCGCTCCGATTGTCGGCGCTGAGAACGTAGACGCATTCTTTCAGCTCACCGATCGATTGGCCGCGGCCATCAAGAAGCGTGAGCCGTTGTCGGATCTTGATTGGGCGCGTGCCCTTGTGCTCGCTGAAATCTGTTGGGCGAGCGATCTCCTCGGCGCGGCGAGTGACTTCGCGACGAATATGCCCGATGAGGTGGCGCTGCCGACGCTAAGGTCGTTGCAGCGCAAGCTCGTGACCGGGGAGAGAGTGCAGGCGCTGATCGGCTTGCGGCAGCGAGGATCCGACTAGCGCGGTCGAATCTCGTCGGTTTTCTGCTGTCGCCGTGGGTAGGACGAACTGCTCGGAGCATTCGTGCTGGAATCGAGGTGCACACGTGAAACTCGAGTTTCGCCGATGGAAGCACAAGTGCACGGTGCTGGCTCGGGCGCTTGCTCTTCCTCGTCTCTTTTGATGCATCCCTTGAGAGGGTTGCGAACCCTGCGGACCACCTGATCCGTGTCCGCGAGTTCAGACGCCTCAGCCGAAAAGCGGCCCAACGAAACCGAATACAAGGAAGGCGGCGGTGAACGCGAGCCACGCCACGCAGGCGGCGCCGAAACCCGTCGCCAGCTCGCGGGTGCGGGGACTCAGATAGAGCAGACCGGCCAGCACCGCGGGAATGACCCACGTCAGGAACACCAAATTGAACAACCCGGGATGAACGACGCCGGAAATCACGCCGAGGGTTAGCCCCAACAAGGCTTGCACCGGAATGTCTTGTTTCTTCTTCACGAAATGACGTTCTGCCAGAGGGTAAGCCACGCCAATACGGGTAAGCCGATGAGTGCGCCGATGGTGATTGCCATGCCGGTGCGTCGGAACGCGGCGCGGAAGAACGCCAGGCCCACGAGACTGATACCTAACGATATGGCCGCAGTTATCAGACCTGCGTGAGGTGCTGGAGTAGAGCGCAGGAGCGAGGTGCTGATCGGCAGCAGCAGCCACAAGACGCCGCCGAATGCCGCGCCGGCGTAAATGCTGACCATCCAATCGGTACGCGTCATGACGGTCGTAGCGTACTTCGGGAGAATGGTGAGGCCGCTCACCGAAATGGTTAGTGCGATGGGCGTGGGGCCGTGGGGTGCGATACCCCCCGGGGGTTGGACCGTCGACGTAACAGAAGTTGCTACTGGGTTCGGCGGTGAGGGGTGGGTTGCATGTTTTCTTTGATGACGATGTTGGCGAAGTTCTGCACGTCAAGAATCTAATCGAGGATGGAGTCTAGGAACGACAACCGAGAAGGTTTGTGCCGAGCTGACAGCCTTTCCGGGCGAGCGGCATTCCGCGCGTCCAACGCACCAAACTGCCGCCATGATGCCCACCAACCCCATGCCAAAATGGAACCTTATGGGGGAACTACAGATCTCCGAGTCAGTCGTCGCCGGCGTCGCCAAGGAGCTTCGGTCGGCCGTCGACGACACGAACTCGGGTCTGACCAGCGTGGACGGCGAACTCACCAAGCTGCTCGGTTCTGGGTGGACCGGCCAGGCGGGTTCTGCCTTCGGCGAGGTGTGGACCCGCTGGCACGAAGGCGCGGAGAACGTTGTGAAGGGCCTGGAATCCATGGCCTCGGCGCTGGAGCAGGCCGTCCAGGGGTACGGCGCCACCGATGCCGGCGCTCGGGCGGCGGTCGACTCGGCGGGAATGTGATGGCCAGCTTCTCGGTCGACCTCGAGGCGCTGCTGGCCGGAGTGGACCAGATGTCGGACTTCCACTCCAAGTTGGAGCAGACGCTGGCATCGGTGCGGTCCTCCGTGTCGGCGTTGGGAGTGTCGTGGCACGGTGACGCCTCCTCGGCGCAGGAATCTGCCCAGCAGCAGTGGGACGCCGGAGCGGAACAGCTGCGAGAAGCGTTGGCGCAGTTGCGCGACATCGCGGAGCAGGCGCACTCGAACTACTCGAACGCGGTCGCCACGAATACCCGCATGTGGGGCTGAGTCGGCGTGACGCGCATGGTCGTCGACCCCGCCGCGCTAGCCGGAGCGGGACGAGCCGTCACAGGAGTCGGTGACGAATTCGCCTCAGCCGTCGGCACATTGACGTCGAGCCTCGGTGGCGGTGCGCCCAGCGGTCTGGACGCCGCCGGATTGGCGTTCGGCATGGCGTATAAGAAGTCTGCACAAGCCCTGTTGGACGCCGGCTCGGCGATGGTCAACGCGTCGCGAAACGTCGGCTTCGGGGTCGGGATGTCGGCAGTCAACTACTCGCAGGCCGACGCGGCGTCGACCGTCGGCGGCGGTGCGGCGCCGTTGCCGGCCCCTGACAAGCCGGGAAAGTTCGATACCCCATCGTGCCCGTCGTCACTGAGTGGTGGTGTGACGCCGCCGTTCCTCTGGTCGGTGTTGGAGAACTTCATCCCGGATTCCTGGCCCGACGGCAATCCCGGTCGACTGCGGGCAAGCGCGGACGCATGGCAGAGCTTCGCGTCGACCATCAACGGGATGGCCGGAGAGCTGAATGGACCATCGGGAGTCATTGGGGCACAGCAGATCCCCGAGGGCGGCGCGATGACATCGGCGATGTCGGAACTGTCGCAGTCGCTGTCCGGAGTGGCGACCGAAGCCGGAAACCTGGCTACGCAGATCCGTGACTTCGCCGACGACGTTCAGTCGACGCAGGACGCCATCCGCGATCTGTGCGACAAGATCTCGCCGTCGGGAATCTTCGACGGCATCAAGGCTGTGTTCAGCGGTGATGCCCTCGACGAGATCAAGGAAATTGCCGACGACGTCCAGAAGGTTCTGGAGAACTTCGGCCGTCAGGTCGACGGGAAGATCGCGCTGATGCAGACGCTGATCACCGCGCTCGACGATGCGGTGGTGTCGCTGCAGCAGGGCGCGCGCCGCGAGTTCACCCACTATCTCGGGGACGACGTCGGCGGTGCGTTGGCCAGCGCCTTCGAGTTCCAGACGAACGTGGGTGAGGGTGTTCTCAAGGCGGGCATGGAGACGGTCGTCGGCATCCAGCAGCTCGATCCCACGCGGTTCGCCTCCGATTTCGATGGCGCCAAGGCCGCGTGGGGCGGTGTGCTCGATACCGTCAAGTACGCCACCCCGAGTGGCATTGCCGCAGACCCGATCGGCGCATTCGAGCATGGCAAGGACATGCTCGGGGGCATCGCGCACGCCGAGGATTGGCGAGCCGACAGGCCAGGGCTGGGGCTCGGCGGTGTCCTCTTCGAAGCTGGTTCGGCGGCTACCGGTGTCGGCGCGGCCAAGACCGGACTTCGTGGCGTGACCGCTGCCGCGGATGCGGGGGAAGGAGCTGCGGCGGTTCGTGCGGTGGCCGGTGCGGCCGACGGCGTCGTACCCATCTCTGGTCGGGCAGCTGAGATCGCCGGAAAGCTCGACGATCTCACCACCCTTGCCGACGACGTCCCCTCCGGAGCGACTCTTGGCGCTCACGGCCCGGCCTTACCGTCGTCGCTCGCCGAACCGCATGTGCCGCGGGTGCCGGAGGCGCCACGTCTCCCGGAAACGCCGACACCGCATGGTGTTCCGGATTCGACGGGTCCGCGAGCTGTGCCCGAAGGGCCGTCGCCGCGGCCGGCTGAGGTGCCGCCGCAACACGTGCCTGAGGCAAGTGCTCCGCATACGGGGGTGTCGCCTCAAGGCGTGCCTGACGCGGGTCCCCCGCGCGTGCCTGGGCCTGCGGTCAATCACTCGGGGGCCGCCGCCGCGGAGGGTTCACCTGCGCCAACCATGTCGTCAGCGTCTCCGTTGTCCTCGGCGCCGGAGCCAGCGATGGCCGGATCCGGCGGCGGAGCGACCCACGCGACCGAGACGCCGCCTTCCGGGCCGCCCGGAGTGCCGCATGAATCGACGCCGCACACGACTGACGACCGGCCGGCGTCGTCGGATCACTCAAGCGTTCCAACGGACAACGGTCCTCATCATCCTGATGATGGCCTCCCACATACCGAGGCTCATGACGGACAGGTGCACAGCGGCGAGCACTCTCCCTTGGAGGCTGCAAATAGTCTCAACAATGCTTTCGTGGAAGGAGCGCCCACATCCAACCTGGCGCGGATGGTCGCCGAGGGCTCAACTCACTACGTCGGTGACGTAGACAGAGTTGTCCTCGGTAAGTGGGACGGTCAGGACGGCGGCTATATCGGCGAAGCACGGCACAACGGCGGGATCTACTTCGATACCGGGGACGAAGTGTGGAAAGCGGTCGAAGGCGGCTCGGTTCCGACCAAGCGAAGGTTCTTGGATGGCAGGTGAACGAGCAGTTTCTCCAGACGCAACTGGAGCGTGGCGTGGCCCGTATTGAGTACATTCTCCCGGAGGGGTTCGACAGTGTCGATCAGGTCGCTCCGGAATTTGTCAAGTCAAATGAGACAGTGCTGATCAGTTGATTTGGGGTTCGGG
>NZ_JAEMTA010000005.1:0-61143 GCF_016462545.1 Mycolicibacterium sp.
TCTTCGAGCACGGCCGCATCAAGACGACCGAGCCCAAGGCGCGGGCGTTGCGGCCCTACGCGGAGAAGCTCATCACCCATGCCAAGAAGGGCTCGCTGCACAACCGGCGTGAGGTGATGAAGAAGATCCGCGACAAGGACGTCGTGCACACGCTGTTCGCCGAGATCGGCCCGTTCTTCGCCGATCGCGAGGGTGGCTACACCCGCATCATCAAGGTGGAGGCACGCAAGGGCGACAACGCCCCGATGGCCGTCATCGAGCTGGTCCGGGAGAAGACCGTGACCTCTGAGGCCGACCGGGCCCGTCGGAGCAAGGCCGCGGCGCCCGTCGCGGCGGCCGCCGCCCCGCAGGCAGCGGTCGAGCCGGAGGCCGCCGTCGGCCCTGACACCGACGAGGTCGAGGAGACCTCTGAAGCTCCGGAAGCCACGGATGCGGTCGACGAGACCGAAGCCGAGCCTGAGGCCGAGGCGGACGAAGCCAAGTCCTAGTGGTCGAATCGTTGAACATGCCCGCCATCGAAACTGATGGCGGGCATGTTTCTTTGGTGCGGCTGCGCCTCGACATCGCTTACGACGGAACGGGTTTCGCCGGATGGGCAACCCAAGCCGATCAGCGCACGGTAGCAGGCACCATCGAGGACGCGCTCTCGCTGGTGTTCCGTACGCCGGTGCTCACCAGGGCTGCGGGCCGTACGGACACCGGCGTGCACGCCACCGGACAGGTCGCGCACGTCGACGTCCCGGCCGACGCGATTCCACGGGCCTATCCGCGCACCCCTCGCGACGAACCGGAGTTCCGGCCGCTGGTGCGACGGCTGGCCAGACTGCTCCCAGAGGACGTGCGGGTGCATGACGTGGTCAGGGCGCCAACCGGATTCGACGCCCGGTTCTCGGCGTTGCGGCGGCATTACCGCTACCGGTTGTCGACGGCGCCGTTCGGGGTGGAACCGCAGGAGGCCCGGTTCGTGACGCCGTGGCCGCGGCCGCTGGACGTCGAGGCGATGCAGGCGGGAGCGCGAGAACTGCAGGGCCTCAACGACTTCGCGGCGTTCTGCAAACCACGCGAGGGGGCTACGACGATCCGCGATCTGCAGCGGCTCGAGTGGGAGCGCGACGGCGACTCGATCACCGCACACGTCACTGCGGACGCGTTCTGCTGGTCCATGGTTCGTTCGCTCGTCGGTGCGCTGCTCGCCGTGGGGGAGGGCCGCCGCGAACCTCGTTGGTGCGCAGAGCTGTTGACGTCGAGCAAGCGCTCGAGTGACTTCTCCACGGCGCCGGCCCGCGGGCTGACCCTGGTCGGCGTCGACTACCCGCCCGATGCCGAACTCGAGGCTCGCATCGCAGTGACTCGAGACATGCGATCGGTTGACGAGGTGCGGCGCGGCGGCTAGACCCGGCCAGCGGCGAAGTCCGCCGCCTCGTTCACCATGCCCGCGTCGATGTACGCCTTGGCCATGTGATCGGACCAGTTCTTCTCCCACGTATTGGGGTCGGCCGGGTTGCACACCGGGTCCGCTCCGTGGCACATCTCGATGGTGCGGTCGCGGTAGGTCGGGCTGAGCGCCCCGATGGGTCCGGCCCAGGCGCTGCCGTTGCCGAACAGGGCGACGGCGGCGATGTGTTGGTCGGCGCCCGGCGGCAGCGGGTTGTCGAAACCGAAGAAGGCGAACGGCACGGCCAGCGCCACGTCGGTGACCGCGGCGCCCAGGGAGTAGCCGCCGAGCACGATGCGCGTGTCCGGGCAGCTCGCCATGGTGCTCTGGACCCGCGCGCTCATATCGTTGGCACCGACGTCGATCTGGTTGTCCGCGGGGTAGCGCACCGCGTACAGGTTGACGTTCTTGCCGGTCTTGCTGCGCAGCGCGCTGACGAAGGCGTTGCCGATTTGGCCGGGTCCCGTCGGCTCCAGACGTCCGCGGGCGAAGATCACCTCGACTGCCGGGCATGCGGCGGACGCGGTCGGCACGCCGACCGACGTGACGGCCGGAAGTGCCAGCAATGCACCCGCGGTGAGCACGGTGGCCACCGCGTAGCTGCCGACGGCGACGACTAACCTGCGAATCTGCTGAGTAGGCACGGAGCCGATGCTAGCCGACGGAATCGACGGGTCCGTCGACGTCGTGTGGCAACCCGGTTACAGCAGGCCGGCGACGAAGTTCGCCGCGGCGTTCGCCGGACCGCCCGCGTATGCACGGTGGGCGGCGACGTCCTCGCCGTTCGTCTGGCAGACGGGATCGCCTGCGTTGCAGAGGTCGATCGACCGGCTGCCCCAGACCGGGCTCGAGGTCAGGGGCAGACCGAGCTTGGCCGAGGGGTTGCCGAAGGCGACGAGCGCCGCGACGAAGTCAGGGGTATTGGGTGGCAGCGGGTTGGTGAACCCGATGGCCGGAATCGGCACCGCGGCGATGACGTCCATCACGGCCGCGCCTTGCGAGTACCCGCCCAGCACCAGCCGGGTGTTGGGGCAGGCGTCCATCATGTACTGGATGTGAGCACTGGCATCGTTGGCGCCGTCGGCCGCCGCCAGAAAGTCGTAGGTGGCCGGATAATTGACGGCGTAGGCACCAACCGAACGGCCACCGACCTTGGAGCGCAACGCATCCACGAACGACCCGCCGGGCAGCCCGAGGCCGGGCGCCTCGTTGGTGCCGCGAGCGAAGACGACCTCGATGTCGGGGCAGCCGTCGGCGGACGCGACGCCGAGTCCGGCGGTGGGGAAGGTCGACACGACGGGAGCGAGGACGGCGACACAGGCCGTCGCAACGGCGAGGGATACGCGCTTGACACGATCGAAAGTCACGCCAAATGGTAACGCGTAAACGAGCTAGACAAGTCCCGCGACGAAATTTGCCGCCTGCGTCGCCATGCCCTGGGTGACGTAGTCACTGTGCGCGAAGGGGTTGCGTCCGCGAGAGCAGATGGGGTCGCCATCGGTGCACAGATCGATGGCTCGGCCACCGAAGACCGAGTTGGTGATGGGGATCGAGAACTTGGTCGAGGGGTTGCCGAACACGGCGACCGCGGCGATGCTGTTGTCCAGATCGAGGGGAAGCGGTGGGGCCGAGCCGATCTCACCGATCTTGTTGCCCAGCGGCGGGATGCCCGCGAGCATGTCCACGACCGCCGCGCCCTGGGAGTAACCGCCGAGCACGATGCGGGTGCTCGGGCATTGCGCCACCAGCGAGCTGATGAAGTTGGTGGCGTCGTCGGCGCCTTGAGCAGCGGCCAGGAAGTCATAGGTGGCGGGGTAATTGACGCCGTACGCGGCGATGGTGCGGCCGCCGAGTTGCGGGGTCAGGTCGTCGACGAGGGCCTGGCCCACCCGTCCGATGCCGGCCGGTTCGCCTGTGCCGCGGGCGAAGACGACCTGGACGTCGGGGCACGGAGCGGCGGAGGCTGCCGGGGCCGCGGCCAGCGTGGCGGCTGCGAAGACGACGGCCGAGGCGGCCGCCAGGAGGGCAGACATCCTGAACATGGTCACGTAGCCCATCTTCACATATCGGTGTTAGCTGCGACGAACTGTTTGCTCGGACGCCGCTCCGTCGACCGGCATATCGGGCCAGGAGGCCTCGGCGACCTTCTCGGTCCGATCGCCCTGGCGTGCCAGCACCAGCCCGGCGAGAACCACCGCGGCGCCGATCGCCTGCGTCGCGGTGAGCGCCTCACCGAGTAGTGCCCACGCGGCCAGCACGGCGAACATCACCTCGGCGAGACCCACCAGCGAGGCGAACCGCGGGCGCAGTCGGGCGATGCCCATGATGCCGAGCGTGTAGGCGATCGCCGTCGGAATGAGCGCCAGCGCGATGACGGGAACCACCCATGACGTCGTCACACCTGCGACGACGGTGTCGTTCGCGGTGAAGGTCAGGGGCATCAGCCCGGTGACGCCGAGCAGGGCGACGGTGACGGCCCCGACGACGAGGCCGGCGGCGGCGAGGGTGATCGAGTTCAAGCTTCCTTCGTTGCCGTCGGCGCTCACTTCGTCGGACATCATGAAGTAGCACGCCGCGCAGACTGCCGCGGCAAGTCCCCAGCCGACGCCGACGAGGTTGACGTGGGTGCCGGAGACCCCGCCGCCGTCGAAGAGCCCGAGGACCAGGACGATTCCGGCGACGGCCAGGGCAACGCCCGCCATGGTGAGATTGCTCGGCCGACGCCGGGTGGTCGCCCACAACCAGCCGACGACCAGAACGGGGGAGGTGTACTCCAGCAGGAGCGCAACGCCGACCGACAGGTGCGAAACCGCGTTGTAGTAGCAGAGTTGGGCGCCTGCGATGGGGACGATGCCGTAGGCGACGACGGTCTTCCAGTGCTGCAGCGCCTCGCGCACCCACCCGGGATTCATCACGGTGGCGAAGATCGCCATCGCGATGGCACCGCCTGCCAGCCGTGCGGTGACGGCGGCGGTGGGGCTCCAGCCGGCCTCCATGAGTGACTTGCCGAGGGGGCCGGACATGCCGAAGGCGAACGCCGAGCCGATGGCGAACAGCATGCCGAGTCGAAAGTGATCGGCCGCGTGCCGCGCGTCCGCCGTCGTCGCAGTCACCTGGCACCTCCTGGCATGTAATGAGTAAAATGAGTGTTGGTCGTGACGCTACCGGTGAAGGGAGTCATGAGTCAATTGATTTTCAGTCATGACACGGAGCTCACACTTCGTGCGGCATGCGTCCTGATCAACACCGATCGCGTGGGCGGTGAGCAACTCGACGGCCTGGTCGTTCTCGACGACTACCTAGACGGCTTCGGGTGGACGGGACGCCGCGACAGGGACGACGCCGAACTCGAATCCGTGCGGAAGTTACGCGCTCGCCTCGGCAAGATCTGGTCGAACGCCGGTGACGAGGAGCGCGTCGTCGGTCAGGTCAATGCGTTGCTGAGCGACACCCGCGCGGCGCCGTGGCTGACGCGCCACGCCGAGATGCCGGAGTGGCACCTGCACCTCGCGTCGATTCACGATCCCCTGTGGCAGCGCATGGGCGCGGAGATGGCGATGGCGCTCGCCGACCTCATTCGTGCGGGCGAACTCCGCAGGCTGAAGACATGTGCGGCGCCGGACTGCGACGCTGTGCTGGTCGACCTGTCCCGCAACCGATCACGCATGTTCTGCGACACCGGCAACTGCGGTAATCGTCAACACGTCGCGGCCTACCGGGAGCGTCGCTCGGCAGCCGAGGAGCCTTAGGCGGAAAACGCTGCGCTGGTGGGTCTTCCGGTGCGGTTAGGCTGGCGGCCGGGGGAATCATGGTTCGACGACCGGCAAGTCGCCTGCAGCTCAGCGGGCAACGCCTTCTCGCGCGTCGCATGATGCATGCGCTGGTGCGCGGCGACGTCGCCATGTACGACGATCCGCTTCGTGCCCAGTCGCTGTCACTCGCCGTCGGTGGGGTACTCGCAGCGCTCGTCGTGGCGGCGGGATCGGTCGTCGGAATGCTGCGACCCCACGGCGTGCCCGACTCCGCGCCGATCGTCATGGCCACCGACACCGGAGCGCTCTACGTACGTGTCGGTGACACGCTGCATCCGGTCCCCAACCTGACCTCGGCGCGACTGATCGCGCGCACCGCAGTCGATCCGGTCGGCGCGAGCACGGCATCGATAGGAGAGGCGAGGCGAGGACCCTCGATGGGCATTCCCGGTGCCCCGGCGGCCATCGGCCGGCCCCTGCGTGGCCAGGCATGGACGGTGTGCGACGGCGAGGACACCGTCGTCGGATACGGCGCCCCGGAGGACGACCGCCCGGACTCGGGTCGTCCCGTGCTGGTGACGCCACGCGGTGAGAGCGCCGCCATCACGTACCTGCTGTACGACGGACGGCGTGCCGCCGTCGACCTCAGGAACGTCGCCGTGGTGCGCGCGTTACACCTCGACGGTGTCGATCCCGTTGCCGTGTCACGAACGCTGCTCGACCTGGTGCCCGAGGTGCCCGCCATAGCCGCACCGCCCATCGTCGGCCTGGGTGCGCCGGGCCCGCCCGTGCTCGAGGGCGCCACCATAGGGAGCGTCATCGCAGTTCAGCGGGCCGGTGTCATCGAGAGGTACGTCGTCCTACGCGACGGCCTCCAGATGATCGGCGACGTGGCGGCCGATCTCATCGGATTCGCCTATGACGTTCGCGCCCAGGCAGTTCCGACCGTTGCGCCCGCCGAGATCGCGACGCTACCGATCTCCCACTCCCTGCCGGTGGGCACCTTTCCGCAGCGTGCGCACACGCCAGTAGGCGTTGCGGACGGCCAGACCGTGTGTGCCCGCTGGCGCCCTGGCGCATCGGCGAACCGGACGTCGTCGTCGAACACCGTGGTCGTCGTGGGGGAGTCGCCATACCGACGTCGGGCAGACCTCGCCCAGGCCGATGGCGAGGGGCCCAACGTCGACGCCGTGGCCATGCCCGGTGGCGCCAGCGCCTACGTCCAATCGGCCAGGATCGTGGGCGACGACGGTGCGACGGGCGCCCGGTTCCTGGTCACCGACGCGGGCGTCACCTTCGGTGTGCGCGACGACGACACGGCGAAGATCATTGGTTTGCAACAGCATCCGGAGCCCGCGCCATGGGCCATCCTCGCGCATCTGCCGCGTGGTCCCGAACTGAGCGTGGATGCGGCCTCAGTCGTTCGCGACGGACTCCCGACGCCGTCGTAACCATCCGGACGACGCCGTCATCGCCACCGTGGCCGCCGTGACGCACGCCGCCGCACCGATGAGCGCGACGCGGCGGGAGGTGGTTTCGACTCCGTGGGCGCGGGGAGACTCCTGCGCGACGGATGGCGGCGTGGCAGCCGTGTCGGGTCCGGCGCCGTCGGCGCTGACGGCCGCCAACACGTCGACGACGCCGTGGCCCACCCAGGGATCCCAGCCGGACGCGGGATGGTGCGCGGTGTCCTCGATCCGGCGCATCACCTGTCGCGCGGTGAGCCGGGGCGCCACCGACCGCACCAGGGCGGCGATTCCCGACACCACGGGTGCCGAATAGCTGGTACCCGAAATCGGTTGAAGCTCAAAGGCTTGCGGTACGGCATCGATCAGGCCGTCGCCGTCCGGGTTGAGCGACAAGACCGCCTCGCCCGGTGCCGCGACGTCGACCCAGGGCCCCGACAGGGTGAACGAGGACGCCCGTCCCGAACGGTCGACCGACCCGACGGTCAGCACGTAGTCGTCGTACCACGCCGGGCTCGCCACGACGTCGACCCGGTCCCACGCGGGCTGGCCGGGCCGGGCGGGGTCGGGCAGCGGGTTCTGGCGAGGGCATTGACCCGCGCCGCCCACGTTGCCCGCTGCCGCGACGACCACGACGTTCTTCACGTCGACGGCGTAGGCCAGGGCGGCGCCGAGGGCCCGATCGTCGAGTACCTCGGCGGACGGGACGCACGCGACCGACGAGATGTTGATGACCGTTGCGCCCGCGTCTGCCGCGGTTCGAACGGCGTCGGCGAGGGTATCGACGTCACCGATTCCCGATCCGGTGGCGCCAGCCGAGGGTCGAAAGAGGTTGCTCGACTGGCGGATTGCGATGATGCCGGCGTCGGGCGCCACACCGGCGAACGTCGTGCCGGACGTCTCGCTCCGTGCCGCCCCGATGATGCCCGCGACCACGGTGCCATGTCCGTCGCAGTCCTGCGTTCCGTCGCCCGTCGACACGTAGTCTCCGCCGGGCAGGAGATGAGGAAGGAGCCGGTGCCGGGCGACACCCGTATCGATCACGGCCACCGTCTGGCCGGCTCCCGTCGTGAGGCGCCACGTCGCGTCGAGTTCGGCGATGTTCGGCTGGGTCGCAGTGAGCTTGGCGGCAGAGGCAGTGACCACGCAGGCACCCGTCTGCTCCGTCGGCACGCGCGGCGCCGGTGGCCGAGCGGGCGGCAGCATGGCGTCGTCGACCTTCGGAGGCGTCACGGCGGCGGAGAGGGGAGCGGTCCAGGTGGCGGCGACGACGCACGCGACCGCGACGGTTCTGGCGCCCCGCAGGGGACGGCACCTCATCGCAGTGTGAATCCGCCGATGGCGGTGTAGACCCCCGCCACCCAGCAGGCGGCGGGAATGACCGCGGCCAACACGACGTATTCGAGACGGTCGATCGTCCGCCACGCGGCGGGGCCCCACGTCCGCCCGCGCACGGCGTAGAGCCCGAGGGCGAGCAACGCGCCCGCGACGGGACCGACGCCATCCCGATGGGAGGCCACGGCGACGACGAGGCAGACCACGGTGCTTGCCAGTCCCCCTGCCACGAGGACGATTCGACGAGCCGGGTCGACGTGAGTCCTGGCCCTCAGGAGCAGCACCATCCCGACGAGACCTGCGAAGGCAACCGCCGCGGTCCGGTCTGCTCGGAGAGCGACGACCAGGACCCCTGCCACGGCGCTCGCGCCGGCGCCGGCGACGAGACCGCTGAGGATGGCATGGCCAGTCACAGCCCGCTGCGCCACGTCGCCGCGCCAATGTTCGGGTCCGAGCCCGGCTGTCAGTACCGAGACCCGCGGCGCCAACGCCAGCAGGGCCAGGGCCGCGGTCGAGAGTGCCGCGCCGATCGCGGACACGGGCATCGGCACCAGCGTCACGAGCGCCACCAACGGGGTGGCCGCGGCGGTGGCGGCCAAGACCGGTGACGCCCGGCTGGACAGCTTGATCATCAGCAGGGATGCCGAGCCGGCCGCGGTGGCCGCCAGAAAGACGTTCGGCGCCGCGGGGCCCGACGGCACCGCGAGGAATCCCGCGGCGCCGGCCAGGGACACCACCGCGAGGCTCGAGGCGGGGGGATGGCCGGTGGCCATGGCCATTCCGGCCGCGGCTGCCATACCCGCGGCGGCGATGATCGCACACACCGTTGCCATCTCGGTGCCGGCCATCCCGCTCAGCATCGCCGCGGCCAGGGTCGTGGCGAGGACGCACACCGCGCCGGGCAGGAACTCGTCGACGCGACACTCGGGCGGGCCGCCGGCGCATGCCGCCCGAAGAGCTGACCGGCGCAGGGGTGCCAACGTCTGTACCTCGCCGGTGGTGAGGAACAGGAGATCGCCGTCGCGAATACCGTTGTCGGTCAACGACAGTGACTCCTCCAAGGCTGCACCCGCAACGCGAGTCAGACGCCAGCGCCGGGCCGTACCGTCATTGGCGACGAGACCGTCGAGCAGGTCGACGATCGCAGGGAGCAGTTCTGCCACCGGTGCTCCCGACGGCAGAGCGACGTCGACCGCCATCGGATGGTCGTCCACGTCGGTCTGGATGCAGACCTTGGATACGGACACCGGATCACCCCCGAGCTAGTGCCACCGGAATCACCGTAACCGCATGCGACGCCGGGCTTCGACACCAAAGTCGTTACGCGCGGGATGGAACCGTGGCGGCCTTCGATGCGTCCTTTGAGGAGTGGAACTCTTGGGCCCGGTCCGTCTGCCCCCGCCGCCGTTCGGCGACGGGGCCGTCGTCGTGAAGAAACCGCCCGACGTGCCGAAGGATCCGCCGTCGAACCTCGTCGCCAAGCTGTTGCCGGTGGCGATGCTCCTCGCGATGGGCGGCATGACGGCGCTGTACCTCACCTCGGGGGCAGCCTCGTCGCGCAGCCCGATGTTTTTGTTCCTTCCCGTCATGATGCTGGTGTCGGTGCTCGGATCCATTGCGTACCAGTCGAGGGGAGCGCGGCGCGGCGGGGAACTCGACGAGAACCGACGCGCCTACCTCCGCTACCTCGACGAACTGGATGAGGTTCTCGCGGAAGCCGCTGTCGCCCAACATGCGTCGCTGCACTGGAGTCATCCGGATCCGACGTCGACCTGGACTTTGGTCGGCGGCCCACGGATGTGGGAGCGCAGGCCCGGCGACGAGGACTTCTGTCGGGTGCGGATCGGAATCGGCGCGGGCCCGGCGTCGACAGCACTGGTTGCGCCCGAGCGTGGCGACGCGGAATCGCACGACCCGGTGTTGGTGGATGCGGTCGACCGTCTGCTGGCGGACTGGGCGATGGTGCCGTGCCTACCGGTGACGGTGGACCTGCGCGCGCAACGCGGCATCGCCGTGGAGGGGGAGGCCGATGGGGCCCGGGGATTGGTCCGGGCGATGGTATGCCAGCTGGCCGTGCTGCACGGCCCCGACATCCTCGCCATCACCGCGGTCGGTGCCCTCGCTGACCGGCACTGGGACTGGTTGAAATGGCTTCCCCATCATCGATGTTCACCACGCGCAAGCCGACGTCCGCATCTGATCGTGATCGTCGACGGCGAGGTACCGGGTCCTGACGGCGACCACGTTGGCTCGGCGGTGGACGACGCCACGGTCCTCGTCATCGGGCAATCGAGAGGTGGCTTCCTGCGGCTCGACCCCGATGACGGTGCAGCCGTCGAGAGTCCCGACTCGTTGGCGATGTCGCAGGCGGTGCGCTGTGCCAGACGTCTCGCTCCCTTCACAGAGCTCGCAACGTCGACGGGAACGGGGACGTGGCCCGAGCTGGTGGGCGTCGGTGACCCCGGCCGCCTCGACGTGAGCCGGATGTGGCGCCCACGGTCGGATGGGCAGCGACTTCGCGTCGTCATCGGAACCTCCGAGCGTGGGGAGCCGGTCGAGCTGGACATCAAGGAGGCGGCGCGGGGTGGGATGGGACCGCACGGGCTGTGTGTCGGCGCCACCGGGTCCGGCAAGTCCGAGCTCCTGCGGACGTTGGCGCTGGGCTTGGCCAGCACCCACGGGCCCGATGCGTTGAACCTCGTCCTCGTCGACTTCAAAGGTGGGGCAACGTTTCTCGGCCTCGAACGGTTGCGGCACGTCGCGGCCGTGGTGACCAATCTGGCCGAGGAGGCTCATCTGGTCGCGCGGATGCATCAGGCCCTCGCCGGTGAGATGACACGCAGGCAGCGGGTGCTGCGCGCCGCGGGTCGCTTCGCGAACGTCGCCGAGTACGACGCCGCTCGGGCAGCCGGCGCCGCCCTCGCCCCGCTGCCCGCGTTGTTCATCGTCGTCGACGAGTTCTCCGAGATGCTCAGCCAGCACCCGGACTTCGCCGAACTGTTCGTGGCGATCGGTCGCGTCGGACGATCGCTCGGCATGCATCTGCTGCTGGCCAGTCAACGACTCGACGATGGCCGGCTTCGTGGTCTGGAGACTCACCTGTCCTACCGCATCTGCCTGAAGACGTTCTCCGCGAGTGAGTCACGCGCGGTGCTCGGCACCGCCGACGCCTACGAGCTGCCCGGCGCACCGGGGGCGGCTCTGCTCAAGACTGCCGCCGGAGAGCTCATCCGATTCCACACGGCGTACGTCTCGGGTCCCGTGCCCACCGCCGCCGCGCCACTGCAGGAGACCCCGCGTCGCTTCTCGGCACGTGACGAGGGTCCGTCGAGCAGCGCGGAGATGACTGCCAGCGGTTCGCGAACGCTGCTCGACGTAGTGGTCGACGGTATGGCCGAGCGAGGTCATACCGCCCACCGGGTCTGGCTCCCTCCGTTGGAGGTGTCGCCACCGCTCGGTGCGCTTCTTGCCGATTCCGGGAGCACCCACCCCCGACTGGTGGTCCCGATCGGGTTGGTGGACAACCCCTTTGCGCAGCGACGCGATGTCCTGCTGGCCGATCTGCGGTCGGCCGGTGGAAACGTGGCAATCGTCGGCGGCCCGCAGTCGGGAAAGACGACCGCCCTGCGCACCCTGGTCCTGGGGTTGGCAATGACCCATGAACCGGAGTCGGTGCAGATCTACGGACTGGACTTCGGGAGCGGCTCGTTGTCGTCGCTGACGCTGCTGCCCCACGTGGGAGCGGTCGCGAGCAAGGCGGAACGGGAGTTGGCCCGCAGGATCGTCACGCACGTTCAGGGCATCCTGCGCGAGCGCGAGACGCGACGACACCAGGGCACGAGTCCGGTCGCCATCGACACGTTCCTGGTGATCGACGGCTGGGCGGTGGCCCGCCAGGATTTCGACGGCATGGAGGAGGCCGTCACCGCGATCGCCGCCCAGGGCCTCTCGGTCGGTGTGCACGTCGTCCTCACCGCGTCTCGGTGGGCCGACATCCGGCCGGCGATGAGAGATCAACTCGGCACCCGCATGGAACTGTGTCTCGGGGACCCCGCCGAGTCGGAGATGGACAGGAAGCGAGCGCGCCTGCTCGGGAGCCGCCCGGCCGGGCACGGCATCACCCGTGAGGGACTGGAGTTCGCGATCGCGCCACCGGCGGACGTCGACGTGGCCGCGCTGGCATCGCGTCATCCCGATCGGACGGCGCCGCCCGTACGGCTCCTCCCGCCGCGCGTCGCACACACCGACGTCGTCGCACAGTCGCGCGGTCGCCTCGCGATTGGACTGGGGGAGGATGCACTGCGGCCCGTGGCCCTCGACTTCACGACGTCACCGCACCTGCTGATCCTTGGTGACACCGAATGCGGGAAGACCGCGACGCTGCGCACGCTGTGCCGAGAGATTCAGCGGACCAACGGGTCCGACGCGGCCCGTGTCCTGATCGTCGACTTCCGCAGGACGCTGCTGGGCGTCCTGGAATCCGACCATCTCCTCGGATACGCGATGTCCGCGGCATCTGCCGAATCCCAGGTGGCCGCGACGGTGGATCTGCTGACCGCCAGGATGCCCGGCGATGACGTCACCCAGCGGCAGTTGCGCGATCGGTCGTGGTGGTCCGGGCCGGACGTCTACGTAGTCGTCGACGACTACGACCTGGTGGCAGGCGCGTCGGGCAACCCGGTGCTGCCACTGCTGGACGTGCTGCCCCACTCGCGGGATCTGGGCCTGCACCTCGTCATCGCCCGACGTTCGGGCGGTGCCGCCCGTGCGATGTTCGACCCGATCCTCGCTCGGCTGCGCGACCTGGGGTGTACGGGACTGATGATGAGCGCGGCCCCCGACGAGGGAGTCCTGTTGGGTTCGGTGCGTCCGTCGGCTCTGCCACCGGGGCGGGGCACGCTCGTCCGGCGGGGACGCGAGGATCAGCTGATCCAGGTGTCGTGGACCGACCCGCCGTGAGCGGCGCCGTCATCGTCGTCGGCCCCGTCCAGATCAGTGGTGTCGGTCCAGTTGGCATCGAGTGCGCTTCGGCTGCAATGCAATCCATCGACGACGAGCTGGCGTTGGTCGAGGACCGAGTGGTCGACGTCGATGATCTGTGGCGAGAGGTGCTCGGGTCGGCTGCTGGCGGTGCGCGCGACACCGTGACACTGATCTGCCCGTCGTGGTGGCCGGTGGCCCGCGTCGAGCGCGTTGGCGCCGCGGCCCAGGCGTGGTCGGCGAACGCGATCGTCCTCCGACGCGCAGAGGTGCAGACCGCTACCACGGTCGTGGAGATCGCGCCCGAACTCGTCGTCGTGCACGCCGGTGCGCAACGGCACGTCATCGCCCGGGTCGATCCGCCGTCGGGTGTCCTCGCCGCCGTGGTGGCCTGTGTCGAGGGACTGGCCGACGTGACCGTCGACGTCCCTGCCGGTGTCGGTCGCTTCGGGACCGAGCTCGTGCGCGCGCTGCGCCGACGTGGGATCGAGGTGACGGTTGCCGACGACCAGACGCTTCTGCGCGCTCTCCGAGGACGGTTCGACTCCGCGCGGCGCGACGTGGTCCCCACCCGTCGGCGCCCGACCCCGCGCGCTGCGGCGATCGCGGTGGCGGTCCTGGCGGCGAGCGCCCTGGCGGCGACCGCGATCGGAATGAATCCCGACGAGGAATCCCCCAACGTGACCTGGCTCGTCGAAGGGCGGGTCGCCGTCGAGGTCCCTGCGCAGTGGACGGTCGAGAGGATCACCTCGGGTCCGGGGTCGGCACGGGTGCAGGTCGTCTCGCCCGGGAATCCGGGCGATGCGATCCACGTGACACAGTCCCCGATGCCGGACGAGTCGACGCTCGAGGCTGCGGCCGCGTCGCTGAGCAGTGCCCTCGCCGAGCAGCCCAGCGGAGTGTTCGTGGACTTCACCGCACGGGGTGAGCGGGCCCACCGGGTCGCCATCACCTACCGAGAAGTCCGCGCCGACCGACGCATCGACTGGACGGTGGTGCTCGACGGCGACGTGCGGATCGCGATCGGCTGCCAGGGCGCCCACGAACGTCCCGGTCCCGCCGAGCTGTGTGACCGGGCGATCGGGTCCGCACATGCAGTGAGGCGAAAGTGATTCATGGACAAGGGAACCGAATACGGCGATGGCGCGTCCAACCATTCATACGAGCACACACGAAGGGATGACAGCGATGACGAGTAGAGCGTTGACCACCGACCTCGGATTGATGTCGGTCGTCGCCGGGCGGATCGACGGCCGAAACGAGGAGACCAGGGCGATGCTGCGGACCTTCATCGGTCAGATGAGCAGCGTCCCGCCGTCGGTGTGGGGAGGCGTTGCAGCAGCCCGATTCCGCGACGTGGTCGACCGGTGGAACACCGAGTCGCTCGCGTTGCATCAGTCGCTGCAGAGGATCGCGGAGACGATCCGCCTCAACGAGCGGACGCTGCGTGAGGCGGCCGAGCAGCACTCGCACCGGATCGCCGCCGCCGACGTGCTGTAGATCGCATCTCCCGCCCACCCGTCCACCTACGCACATGGAGCATCAATGGATCCGGTTCTGTCATACGACTTCAACGAGATCGAGTTCACCGTCCGCCAGGAGATCCACCAGACGTCCGCTCGGTTCAATGCGGCGCTGGACGATCTGCGTGCACAGATAGCACCCCTGCAGGCCGTCTGGACCCGCGACGCGGCGGAGGCCTATCGCGTGGAACAAGCCAGGTGGGATCAGTCGGCGGCCGCTCTGAACGACATTCTGATCTCCCTCGGCAACGCAGTGCGCGACGGCGCGGACGAGGTCGCCGACACCGACCGACGCGCGGCGGGCGCCTGGGGTTCCTAGCCGGCGGCGCACGAGACCCTGTGCGGTCCCGACGGGGAGGAGAGCCCCGGAGGGACCGCACAGTCGTGTGTGGGGTGGGGGTCGTTTCGGCGGTCGACACCGCGTGCCGAGTGGCCAGTCCTGACATCCATTCCGACGAATTGCGCGTGATGAGTGGCCACTCGCGACTGCTGGTGCGCACTCGACCGAGAGATGGCGTTTTGACCTGCGACGACGGTCGCCGGTAAGCTGCCACGTTGGCGCGCGGTGAGTCATTCGACTCAGCGGGTCCTCGGGTCTATGTCGGTCGCCGAGAACCTCAACCGCATGCATTGACCGGCACCCGGGTCGCCCGGGACAAACCCGAGAGAGAAGAAGGTAAGCGCTGTGCCTACGTACACGCCGAAGGCGGGTGACACCACGCGCACGTGGCATGTCATCGACGCCACCGACGTGGTCCTCGGCCGGCTCGCCGTGGCAGCTGCAAATCTGCTGCGCGGCAAGCACAAGCCGACGTTCACGCCGAATGTCGACGGTGGCGATTTCGTCATCATCATCAACGCGGACAAGGTCGCCATCAGTGGCGACAAGCTCAACAACAAGTTCGCCTACCGCCACTCGGGTTACCCCGGCGGCCTGCGCAGGCGCACCATCGGCGAGATGATGGCGAAGAACCCCGAGAAGGTCGTGGAGAACGCGATCGTCGGGATGCTTCCCCACAACAAGCTGAACCGACAGGTCCAGAAGAAGCTGAAGGTGTACGCGGGCCCCGAGCATCCGCACATCGCCCAGCAGCCGGTTCCGTACGAGATCAAGCAGGTGGCCCAGTGACCGAGACGACTGACGTGACCGAGCCGACCGAGGTCGAAGAAGTGACCGAGGCGCCCGAAGCCACCGAGACGGTCGAGGTCGTCGAGACCGAAGCCGCTGACGAGGCCCCCGCCCGCGAGCCGCTGCTGCTCGATCGCCCCATCCAGACCGTTGGCCGCCGCAAGGAGGCCGTGGTTCGGGTTCGCCTGACCCCCGGCACCGGCAAGTTCACCCTCGATGGCCGCAGCCTCGAGGAGTACTTCCCCAACAAGGTGCACCAGCAGCTCATCAAGGCGCCGCTGGTGCTCGTCGACCGGCTCGACACCGTCGACATCTTCGCCCACCTCGATGGTGGCGGCCCGTCCGGACAGGCAGGCGCTCTGCGTCTGGCGATCGCCCGGGCACTCATCATCGTGCAGCCCGAGGATCGGCCGCCGCTGAAGAAGGCCGGCTACCTCACGCGTGACCCGCGTGCCATCGAGCGCAAGAAGTACGGTCTCAAGAAGGCCCGCAAGGCGCCTCAGTACTCGAAGCGCTGATCCTCAGCACGGTTTGTCCGCGAGCGTGCGCGTCTGTCCCACATGGCGCGCACGCTCTCGGTTTATCTAGGAGGAGCATGGGTCGCCTGTTCGGCACCGACGGAGTCCGTGGCGTCGCCAACACCGATCTGACCGCCGAGCTGGCACTGGCCCTGGGGTCGGCTGCCGCTCGGCGGCTGGGATCCGGCGGGCAGGAGCGACGAGTGGCCGTCGTCGGGCGTGACCCGCGCGCCAGCGGCGAGATGCTGGAGGCCGCAGTCATCGCCGGCATCACCAGTGAGGGCGTCGACGTGCTTCGCGTCGGCGTACTGCCCACCCCTGCCGTCGCGTATCTCACGGGCGTCTACCGTGCCGAGTTCGGCGTGATGATCTCCGCGTCGCACAACCCGATGCCGGACAACGGCATCAAGATCTTCGGCCCCGGCGGCCACAAGCTCGACGACACCGCCGAGGACCGCATCGAGGAACTCCTCGGGGCGGGGCCCGGCCAGCGTCCCACCGGCGCGGGCATCGGCCGTGTGCGCGACGCGGGTGACGCGCTCGAGCGCTATCTGCAGCACGTCGCCACGGCCGCGCCCCTTCCGCTCGACGGGGTGACCGTCGTGGTGGACTGCGCGCACGGTGCGGCGTCGACCGCCGCACCCCTGGCCTACCGCGCCGCTGGAGCGACGGTCATCGCAATCAACGCAGAACCCAACGGGCTCAACATCAATGACGGCTGCGGCTCGACACACATGGACGTGCTGCAGCGCGCCGTGCTCGCGCACGGCGCCGACCTCGGTCTGGCACACGATGGCGATGCCGACCGGTGCCTGGCCGTGGACGCCGCAGGCGACGTCATCGATGGCGACGCCATCATGGTCATCCTCGCCATGGCGATGCGCGATGCCGACGAACTGGCGTCGAACACGTTGGTGGCCACGGTGATGAGCAATCTCGGTCTGCACATCGCCATGCGCGAAGAGGGCATCGAGGTCCGCACCACCGCCGTCGGCGACCGGTACGTCCTCGAGGAATTGCGCAGCGGTGACTACTCACTCGGTGGCGAGCAGTCCGGCCACATCGTGATGCCGTCCCTCGGGACCACCGGCGACGGGATCGCCACCGGCCTGCGGCTGATGGCGCGCATGGCGCAGACCAACTCGTCGCTGGCGGCGCTCGCAGCCCCCATGCACACCCTCCCGCAGGTGCTCATCAACGTGCAGGTCGCGGACAAGGCCACGGTCGCCGAGGCGCCGTCGGTGCAGTCAGCGGTGGCCGAGGCCGAGGCCGAGCTCGGCGATACCGGTCGAATCCTGTTGCGGCCCTCCGGAACCGAACAGGTCGTCCGCGTGATGGTCGAGGCCGCAGACGAGGACACCGCGCGAATTCTCGCCTCCCGCGTCGCGGATTCGGTGAGTGAACAACGCTGAGCGAAGGAGCATCCGTTGACTGAATTCGTCGCCGCAATCGACCAGGGCACCACCAGCACCCGGGCGATGATCTTCGATCACGACGGCAACGAAGTGGGTCGGCATCAGCTCGAACACGAGCAGATCCTGCCCAGGGCGGGGTGGGTCGAGCACAATCCCGTCGAGATTTGGGAGCGGACCGCCTCGGTCTTGATGTCGGTGCTCAACAACACCGATCTGCAAGCCGGCGACCTGGCGGCCCTCGGCATCACCAATCAGCGTGAGACGGCGTTGGTCTGGAACCGCAAGACCGGCAGGCCGTACTACAACGCGATCGTCTGGCAGGACACCCGAACCGACCGCATCGCCACCGCGCTGGATCGCGACGGGCGAGGCGACGTCATCAGGCACAGGGCCGGCCTGCCGCCCGCGACGTACTTCTCCGCCGCCAAGGTGCAGTGGATCCTGGAGAACGTCGACGGCGTGCGAGAGGCCGCCGAACGCGGGGATGCGATCTTCGGCACCAGCGACAGCTGGGTGGTGTGGAACCTGACCGGCGGCCCGCGCGGTGGGGTGCACGTCACCGATGTGAGTAACGCCAGCCGGACGATGCTGATGAACTTGGAGACGCTGGACTGGGACGACGAGTTGTTGTCGTTCTTCGGGATTCCGCGCACGATGCTGCCGCGCATCGTGGCCTCGTCGTCGCCCGAACCGTACGGCCTGACCCAGGATGCGGGTCCACTCGGCGGCGAGGTGCCCGTGACGGGCATCCTGGGCGATCAGCAGGCGGCGATGGTGGGCCAGGTGTGCCTGGCACCCGGCGAAGCCAAGAACACCTACGGCACCGGCAACTTCCTGCTGCTGAACACCGGCGAGAAGATCGTCCGTTCCGAGAACGGGCTGCTGACGACGGTCTGCTATCAGTTCGGCGACGCGAAACCCGTGTATGCGCTGGAGGGTTCGATCGCCGTCACCGGATCGGCGGTGCAGTGGCTGCGCGATCAGCTCGGCATCATCAGCGGCGCCGCCCAGAGCGAGTCGCTGGCCAGGCAGGTCGAGGACAACGGCGGGGTCTACTTCGTGCCTGCCTTCTCCGGGCTGTTCGCGCCGTACTGGCGGTCCGACGCCCGCGGCGCGATCGTCGGACTGTCGCGCTTCAACACCAACGCGCACGTCGCGCGTGCGACGTTGGAGGCGATCTGTTATCAGAGCCGCGACGTCGTGGACGCCATGGAAGCGGATTCCGGTGTGCACCTTGAGGTCTTGAAGGTCGACGGCGGCATCACGGCCAACGACCTGTGCATGCAGATCCAGTCCGACGTGCTCGGCGTCGACGTGGTGAAGCCGGTCGTGGCCGAGACGACGGCGCTGGGCGCTGCCTATGCGGCCGGGCTCGCCGTGGGCTTTTGGGACGATCCCGAGGACCTGCGCGCCAATTGGCAGGAGGACAAGCGTTGGACACCGTCTTGGAGCGACGACCAGCGCGCCGCCGGGTACGCGGGTTGGCAGAAGGCCGTGCAGCGCACGCTCGACTGGGTCGACGTCTCCTAGTCGAGGGAACCGGATGGGCATCCGCTGCGTCGTAATCCGGTATGGGAGAAAATGAGTCCGTGCGCGTCGACGTCGGGGCGCTTCTCGACGTCGCAAGCCGGTACGACACGATCGCGGATGCCATCGACGGACTGATCGGTGCGCATCTCGGTCGCCTGACCTTCGACGGTGCGGTCGCAGGCCGGGACTATGCCGGGCGCGGGGATGCGCTGCGGCGGGCGGTAGACGACGTCGTCGACCAGGTGCACGTGTGGGATCGTGCGATGCGTGAAATCGCCGCCACGCTAAGAACTTCCACGGATCGGTACGTCGAGGGCGACGCTCGCAGCGCCACGCGGCTGGGCTGACGGTGGCGACTGCACATGACGCCGGGGCGCGTCTCGCCGAGGGCCGACCCACGATCGCCGACGTCGAAGAGTACGTGGCCGCGTGTCGTCGCCTTGGATACGCCCATCGGGATCTGACCATGCACCCCACCCAGGTGCGTGACTGGTACGGCAGTGAGGAGGGCCTGGATCTGCGCGCCGTGGACGCCGACGCGGGCGCGCTGTCCGCGGCGGCGTCGGCAGCGCAGGACGCCGCTCGGACACAGACCAAGCTGGCGGCGGACCTCTCGGCGGCCTGGTCCGGAGCCGGCGCGGCATCCGCACATCAATTCATCTGGCGCAGTTGCCAAGCCGCCACCGACATGAGCGTGGCGTTGCGGACGGCCGCGGAGGTGATGGGCACGCTGCGCGACGAACTGTGGCGCGCGGTCGACGCCAAGGTGGTGGCCACCGAGGCCGTCGATGCCAGGCAGCGACCGCGGCGCGCCGAGTGGCTGGCTGCCGCCAAGACCGTGACGACGGGCACGGGCGACCTCGCCACCGCCAGTGAACTGGTCGAGTTGGAGGTCAAGCCGTTCGTCGACATCGACGTCGGGTCCGACTGGACGGCCGCGATGCGCACCGCGATGGCAGCGGTCAACGCGGCATACGACGCGGCGATCGCCGAAATCCGCTCCGCGCCGACAGCGGTGTTCGGCGTGCCCGGGGAGTTGGGTCCGCGTCCCCCGTCGAACGGGGGTGCGGAAGTCGCGAATCGTAGGGAGACCGAGCCTGCGTCCGCGCTGACCGCTCCCGCGGCGGCCGTCGGATCCGTTGCGCCCATGGCCCCTTCGGTCCCGCCTCCTGCCGCGGCATGGTCGGTTCCGACGCCCGCCACCCCTGGGCCCCCGCCTGCGCCGCCGGAGACTGCGGCGCCACCGTCGACGCCCACGCTTCCCGCCTCGGCGATGGCGCCGAGCGCACCGTCGATGCCGTCGCTGGGTGACCTCGGTGCAGGCACGTCGACGCTGGGTTCCGGACTCTCGGGTTTCGGGCAGCAGTTGGCCGATCTGATTGGCGGCCTGGTGGGATCCGCCGATGGTGGGCTGCCCGACGACGGGCTGCCCGACACCGCGATGGCCGATGAGTCTGCCGATGAGGCTGACCCCCAGGGAGATCTACCTACCGAAGGCGACACCAAGGCCGAGGAGGATCCCGACGCGCAGGCCGATCCGGCGCCCGACGATCCGGTGGAGGAGCCGATGCCCAAGCCGACGCCAGCCGAGGAGGACCCCACGCCGACATCGATCCCGCCACCGCCTCCCCTCGACCCGGCGCCCGCGCCGCAGGGTCTGCCCGAGCCCGTCGCCGACGGTGCGGAGCCGACGCCGTGCGAGATCGCCGCCGACGAGTTGCCGCAGGTGGGGGAGTAACCTTCGTTGAGTGAACTAGGCGCCGAGGCTACGGACGTTGTGTCGAAATCCGCTGATTAGCAATATCTTCCGTCATCTCGAGCATCTGGTCTACTTCGCCAGTGCGACCAATTCCTCGCAGAACTTGACTGCCTCGCGGTCATCGGCGGCGAGTGGGTGCACCAGCATAGTGGTGACTCCGGCCTCGGCGTAGGCGGCCAGCCGTTCCTTGACGAAGCTGGCGGAGCCGACGAGGGATATGTTGCGGACCAGTTCGTCGGGCACCGCTGCGATGGCCTCTTCCTTCTTGCCCGCGAGGTAGAGATCCTGGATGCGATCGGCGATCTCGCCGTACCCGTACCGGGTGGCCACGCTGTGATAGAAGTTCTTGCCGCGTGCGCCCATGCCGCCGATGTACAGCGCCAGTTGGGGTTTCGCCCACGCCAGCCGGTCGTCGACGTCGTCGCCGATGGCCAGGCTGGCCGAGACCATGACGTCGAGGGGTCCGAGTGCGGCGTCGCGCTTGGCGGCGCCGGCGCGCAGCGAGTCGCCCCACACGTCGTCGGCCTTCTCGGGATAGAAGAACACCGGCTGCCAGCCCTCGGCGATCTCGGCGGTGAGTTGCACGTTCTGGGGGCCGAGTGCGGCAATGGTGATCGGAATGCGTTCGCGAACAGGATGATTGATCAGCTTCAGCGGCTTGCCCAGGCCGGTGCCACGCCCCTCGGCCAGCGGCACCTGGTAGTACTTTCCGTCGAATTCGACCTTGTCGCGTCGCCAGACCCGACGGCAGATCTCGACGACCTCGCGGGTGCGGCCCAGCGGCGCGTCGAACGGCACTCCGTGGAAGCCCTCCACCACCTGGGGACCGGAGGTGCCGATGCCCAACCGGAACCGGCCGTCGGAGACGTAGTCGACGCCCGCTGCGGTCATCGCCAACAGTGACGGCGTACGGGTATAGATCGGGACGACACCCGAGCCGAGTTCGATCGTCGAGGTCTTGGCCGCCAGATAGCCCAGCTGGCTGATGGCGTCATACGAGTAGGCCTCGGCGACGAGGGCGATGTCGACCCCGCACTTCTCGAGTTCGACGACCTGGTCGGCCGCCTCCCGGAAGCCGCTGGCATAGCTCAGGAAGATTCCGGTGCGCATCCTGGAGTTATATCACCATCAACCAGTTGGTTGGGAGGCGGTCGTCCTAGCGCTTGAGCAGCGCGACGACCTTGTCCTCGCGGGCGACCGGCACTGCCGCCGGATCGGGATCCACGGTCTTCGGCAGATGGACCTCGGGATCGGCAAAGTCGCGGTACGTCTTGTCGCCGGTGAGGCTGTGCAGCAGATAGCCCGCCAGGAGGGCGCGCACCGTCTTCTGCGTCGCGCGGTCGCCGCCGGGCAGTCCGACGATGCGGGTCAGCCGGAAGCCCTCGACCATGCCACCGGCCTCGGCCTTGGCGACCGTCCGCAGGGTCGCGCCCCGCCACGCGGCGGCCAGCGCCACGGAATCGCACCGAATGGACAGCGGATCGTCGGGGGCGGCGAGGATCAAGCCCGGGGT
Source organism: Mycolicibacterium sp. (assembly GCF_016462545.1). Taxonomy (GTDB): domain Bacteria; phylum Actinomycetota; class Actinomycetes; order Mycobacteriales; family Mycobacteriaceae; genus Mycobacterium. The sequence continues at coordinate 22,356 of NZ_JAEMTA010000005.1, forward strand.
ACGCAGCGTCGATGCGGGGTGCGGCGCGGGCGGTTTGGTGACGGTGGGAAACAAGGCCACGGCGGCCTTGAGCTTGTCGCCCATGCCCGCCGCGGCGAAGACGGCGGCCGAACCGCCGAATCCGTGACCGACGACACCCAACTTGGTGGGGTGCACGCTGATCTTGCCGGGTCCCAACCGCACGCCCGAGACGATGTCCAGCGTCGTGCCCAGGTCAAACGCCAAATTGAGGACCGACGGCGCGACGCCCGTCTCGGTGTTGGGAGCGGCCGCGACGATGCCCCAGGACGCCAGATGCTCCAGCGTTCCGGCGTAACGGTCGGCATGCGCGAGCCAGTCGTGACCGAACGCGACCGCGGGCAGGTTCATGCCCGATTCCGGGGTGTAGACGATGCCCGGAAGGCCGGCGAACGCCAGGTCACCGCGCAGAACCCGATGCGGTCCCCGCCGGGTCAACGCAGCGAAGAGCTTCTTCGTCGTGGCCACCCGATGACCGTATCTCACGGGGAGCTGGACCGATCGCTGCACTATCGTGGTGGGTCATGTGCGGAATCGTCGGCTACGTCGGGCATCGTCCTGCCCGTGACATCGTCGTCGACGCTCTGCGTCGGATGGAGTACCGGGGCTACGACTCCTCCGGCGTCGCCCTGCTGGACGGCAACGGAGGCATGGCCGTCCGACGACGGGCCGGACGGCTGGCCAACCTCGAAGCCGCCCTTGCGGAGGCCGACTCGCAGGCGTTGACCGGCAACACCGGCATGGGCCACACCCGCTGGGCCACCCATGGCAGGCCCACCGATCGCAACGCGCATCCGCACCGTGACGCGGCGGGCAAGATCGCCGTCGTCCACAACGGGATCATCGAGAACTTCACCGCGCTGCGCGAGGAGCTGGAAGCCGCCGGCATCGAATTCGCCAGCGACACCGACACCGAGGTGGCCGTGCACCTGGTGTCCTGGCAGTACCACCACGGACCCACGGCCGGTGACTTCGTGGGTTCGGTGATGGCCGTGCTGCCCCGCCTGGAGGGGCACTTCACGCTGGTGTTCGCCAGCGCCGACCACCCCGACACCATCGTGGCCGCCAGACGCTCCACCCCGCTGGTGATCGGCGTCGGCGATGGCGAGATGTTCGTCGGGTCCGACGTCGCGGCGTTCATCGAACACACCCGTGAGGCCGTCGAGCTCGGACAGGACCAGGCCGTGGTGATCACCGCCGACGGCTACCGCGTCACGGACTTCCACGGCGATCCCGACGTCGAGTACCGCGAGTTTCACATCGACTGGGATCTGTCGGCCGCCGAGAAGGGTGGCTACGAGTACTTCATGCTCAAGGAGATCGCCGAGCAGCCCGCCGCCGTCGCCGACACGCTGCTGGGGCACTTCGTCGACGGCCGCATCGTCCTCGACGAACAGCGCCTGAGCGATCAGGAGCTCCGCGAGATCGACAAGGTCTTCATCGTCGCGTGCGGCACGGCGTATCACTCCGGAATGCTGGCCAAGTACGCCATCGAGCACTGGACCCGGTTGCCCGTCGAGGTCGAGCTCGCCAGCGAGTTCCGCTATCGCGATCCCGTGCTGGACCGCAGCACGCTGGTGATCGCCATCTCGCAATCAGGCGAGACCGCCGACACCCTGGAAGCCGTCCGGCACGCCAAGGAGCAGAAGGCCAAGGTGTTGGCCATCTGCAACACCAACGGCTCGCAGATTCCCCGGGAATGCGACGCGGTGCTCTACACCCGCGCCGGCCCGGAGATCGGCGTCGCGTCGACCAAGACGTTCCTGGCACAGATCGCCGCGAACTACCTCGTCGGCTTGGCGCTGGCGCAGGCGCGCGGCACCAAGTACCCCGACGAGGTGGCGCGCGAGTTCGACGAACTCGAGGCGATGCCCGACCTGATCGCCCGGGTATTGACGTGCATGGAACCCGTCACGGCTCTCGCGCACCGGTTCGCGGCGTCGCCGACGGTGCTGTTCCTCGGCCGCCACGTCGGCTACCCGGTGGCCCTCGAGGGCGCGCTGAAGCTGAAGGAACTGGCCTACATGCACGCCGAGGGCTTCGCCGCGGGTGAGCTGAAGCACGGGCCGATCGCGCTGATCGAGGATGGCCTACCCGTCATCGTCGTCATGCCCTCACCGAAGAATGCCGCGATGCTGCACAGCAAGCTGCTGAGCAACATCCGCGAGATCCAGGCCCGTGGCGCGGTCACCATCGTGATCGCCGAGGAGGGTGACGACACGGTGGCACCATATGCCGATCACCTCATCGAAATGCCTGCCGTGTCAACGCTCTTCCAGCCACTGCTGTCGACCATCCCGCTGCAGGTGTTCGCCGCCGGCGTGGCGCAGGCACGGGGGTACGACGTCGACAAGCCGCGCAACCTGGCCAAGTCCGTCACCGTCGAGTAGCGGTGGTCGGCGTCGGACACTTCCGCGGCGATCCCGCGCCGTCGACGGCGCGTTCCCGGAGCGGATCGCCGACCGCACCGACGCATTCTGGAGGAGTTGAACGGCCGTGACGAGTGACGTGCGCAGTGCCATCGTGACCGGAGCATCCGGCGGCATTGGCAGTGCGGTCGCCGGGGCGCTCCGTGAGGAGGGGTTCGCGCTGACGCTCGTCGGTCGCGATCCCGGCAAGTTGCGTGCGGTGGTCGAGTCGATCGCGAAAGTCGATGGCCCGCAGGTCGATTGGCTCGCCGGGTCAGTCGCCGACGAGGGCTTCCTCGACGAGGTCGTAGCGAGTCACTCCGCCCGCTTCGGGTCGCTCGACCTGCTGGTCAACAACGCGGGCATCGCCGGAAATCGGCCTGTCGGTGAGCAGACCGCCGCCTTCGTGGACGCCCACCTCGCCGTCAACATCCGGGCTGTCATCCTGCTGACCGACAAGTGCCTTCCGCTGTTGCGGAGCGCGGTCGGCGTGCGCGGGACCGCACAGGTGGTGAACACGGCCTCGAACGCGGGCAAACGCGGCGAGGCGACCCTCGCGACGTACTCGGCGACGAAGGCCGCGGTCGTCGGCTTCACCGAGGCGCTGCACGACGAACTCGCCGGCGAAGGCATCAAGGCGACCGCGATCTGCCCCGGCCTGGTCGACACGCCGATGGCCGATCCGTACCGAGACGGGGGCGCCGCCGAGATGATCACCCCGCGGGACGTGGCCGAGACGGTTCGGCTGACCACGCGCCTGTCGAGGGCCTGCATCATTCCCGCGATCATCCTGCTGCGGCCGACCGAGTGGATCGCGCCGTCGGAGGTCCGAAACTAACCGAGGTGTCGCGCCAGGAACGGCCGCATCAGCGCGACGACGACGTCGAGTCGGCTCTCCAGCAGGAAGTGGCCGCCGTCAAGGAGATTGACGTCGGCATTTGGTAGATCGCGGCTGAAGGCCAGGGCGCCGTCCGGCCCAAAGATCTGGTCGTTGCGGCCCCACACCGCCAGAAGCGGCACCTGCGAGGTGCGGAAGTATTCGTGCACCCGAGGGTAGAGCTCGACGTTGGTGGCGTAGTCGGCGAAGAGTTCCAGCTGCACCGCGATGGCCTCCTCGCTGTCGGCAACGGCAGCGCGGGCGTTGACCCAGGCGTCGGGATCGACGACCGTCGGGTCCGAAACCCCATGGGTGTACTGCCATTTCAGGCCGTCGTCGCCGATGAGGTCGCGCAGCGCCGTGGCATGCGCTTCGGAGCGATCTCGACCGTAGGCGAACAGCGGCTCCATCGCGTCGCCGACGAACCCCTCGACGTAGGCGTTGCCGTTTTGGGTGACGATCGCGGCGATGCGCTCGGGGTGCCGCAGTGCGAGACGCCACCCGACCGGCGCGCCGTAGTCCTGGACGTAGAGCGCGTAGCGCGTCAGGCCGAGCTGCTCGAGCAGGGCATCGACGTGGTCGGCGAGCGAGTCGAAGGTGTAGTCGAAGTCTGCGGTGCCGGGCCGCTCGGAGTGACCGAACCCGGGATAGTCCGGGGCGATCACGTGGTATCGGTCCGCGAGCGCGGGAATCAGGTTGCGGTACATGTGCGAACTCGCCGGCGTGCCGTGCAGTAGGACGATGGCGGGAGCGTCCGATCGTCCGGCCTCTCGGTAGAAGATCCGACGGCCTGCGACCTCGGCGTAGCGGTGGTGCGTCGTCATACCTAACCCCTTTGTCTCTTTTTGATGGTTATGCAGAGTCAACCCCGTAGACACTAACCTGTCAAGGGCGTTATGGTGGTTAGCATGCGGACGGAGTGGTCGGAGGTGCTCCTCGACCTGTTGAACACGACCCCCGTCGTCGACGGCGAGGCCACTGACGTCCTGGCCACCGACGGGTCGGCCCACGCATGGCTGTCCCTGCGCGACGGCGACGACGAAGATGCCACCGCCGTCCGCCAACTCCGTGACGACCTGCAGAAGGTCGTGCGTGGTCAGCTCCCCGCGGAGGTGCTCAACCGCTATCTCGCGGACGTGCGGCGGGTACCGAAGCTCCACGGTGACGGGCTGGACTGGGACATCGGGATCTCCGCCGACTGGCGCGCGCGGGTGGTGCTGGCGTGGGGTGAACTGCAGAACGATCGCCCGGGGCGGTTACGACCCTGCGCCAACGGCGAGTGTCACCTGTTCCTGATCGACCGCAGCCGCGGCGGCACGGGCCGCTGGTGCTCGATGAGCGGCTGCGGCAACCGGATGAAGGCGCGGCGTCACTACGGCAAGACGACGGGCCGGGCCGCCGGTCGGTGAGTGTGTGGCGTGTCGTCGAGGCAACCGTGACATCCCGACGGAAAGCCGCACGCTCGATGGTTCGCGCCATTACCCGGAGTCGGCCGCACTCGCAGCATCACGACGTAACGTAGGCCGGGTGCGGCACTACTACACCGCGGACGTCATCCGCGAAGCGGAAGCGCCGCTACTGGCCAGCCTTCCCGACGGCGTCCTGATGCGCAGGGCCGCTCACGGCCTGGCCGGTGCCATCGCTCGCGAACTGCACTCCCGCACCGGCGCGATCGCGGGCCGGCACGTCTGCGCGGTGATCGGCTCCGGCGACAACGGCGGGGACGCCCTCTGGGCCGCGACCCTGCTCCGCCGCCGCGGCGTAGCGGCGTCGGCGATCGTGCTCAACCCGGACCGGGTACATCGCGTCGCCCTTGCCGCGTTCAAGGAAGCGGGCGGGCGTCTCGTCCAAAGGATCCCTCCGGCAAGTGATCTGGTCATCGACGGCATCGTCGGCATTTCCGCCAGCGGATCGCTGCGCCCCGATGCCGCCCAGGTGTTCGCCGACGTCGAGCACGCGGGCATCCCCGTCGTGGCCGTCGACCTACCCAGCGGCATCGACGTGCAGACCGGGGCGGCCGACGGACCCCACGTCCATGCGGCGCTGACCGTGACGTTTGGCGGGCACAAACCGGTACACGCCCTGGGGGATTGCGGACGCGTCGAACTGATCGACATCGGCCTCGACCTACCCGACTCCGACGTGCGTGCACTGGAGAGCGCCGACGTCCTCGAGCGGTGGCCCGTTCCCGGCGCGCGTGACGACAAGTACAGCCAGGGCGTGACGGGCGTGATGGCGGGCTCGTCCACCTACCCCGGCGCGGCGATCCTCTGCACCGGAGCCGCCGTCGCTGCCACCTCGGGTATGGTGCGATACGCGGGAACGGCTGCCGCCGAGGTGGTTTCGCACTGGCCCGAGGTCATCGCCACACCGACGGCCAACGCGGCGGGGCGGGTGCAGTCCTGGGTGGTCGGACCGGGGCTGGGCACCGACGAGGCCGGTGCGGCTGCGCTGTGGTTCGCCCTGGAGACCGACCTGCCCGTCATCGTCGATGCCGATGCGCTGACCATCCTCGCCGCGCACCCCGGCATCCTCGAAGGGCGCACGGCCCCGACCGTGCTCACGCCCCACGCGGGCGAGTTCGCCCGGCTGGCCGGCCACCCGCCGGGTGACGATCGGGTGGGCGCGACCCGGCGCCTGGCCGACGCGTTCGGTGCCACCGTCCTGCTCAAGGGGAACGTCACCGTCGTCGCAGAACCCGGCGGGTCCGTCTACCTGAACCGGGCAGGCCAATCATGGGCGGCCACTGCGGGTTCCGGTGACGTGCTGTCCGGCGTGATCGGCGCACTCCTCGCCGCGGGCCTGCCGCCCGGTGAGGCCGCGGCGATGGCGGCCTACGTCCACGCCCAGGCCGCGGCGCTGTCGGCCGCCGCTCCGGGGCCCGCACCCGCACCCACGTCGGCGTCCGGAATTCTCGCCCACATCCGTTCGTCGATCGCCAATCTCTAGAAGGGACACCAGATGTCATCCAGGCACTCTCCGTCAGCATCGATCGCCCCGGCCTACACCGGCAGGCTCTCCACCGCGCCGGTGCCGACGCTGCGGATGCCGGACGAGTCGATGGAGCCGCAGGCCGCCTACCGCTTCATCCACGACGAGCTCATGCTCGACGGCAGCTCGCGGCTGAATCTCGCGACCTTCGTCACCACGTGGATGGACCCCGAGGCCGAGAAGCTGATGGCCGAGACCTTCGACAAGAACATGATCGACAAGGACGAATATCCTGCGACCGCTGCGATCGAGCAGCGCTGCGTGTGCATGGTGGCCGACCTCTTCCACGCCGAGAACCTGCGCGACGACGATCCGGCCAGCGCGATCGGCACGTCCACCGTCGGGTCCAGCGAAGCGGTGATGCTGGCCGGGTTGGCGATGAGCTGGCGGTGGCGCGCCAAGGTCGACCCCGAGAACAAAGGGGGCTGGCGCTCTCGCAGGCCGAAACTCGTCATGGGGTCCAACGTCCAGGTGGTCTGGGAGAAGTTCTGCCGGTACTTCGACGTCGAGCCCGTTTACCTCCCCATGGAGGAGGGCCGCTACGTCATCACCCCCGAGCAGGTGCTCGCGGCGGTCGACGAGGACACCATCGGGGTGGTCGCCATCCTCGGCACCACGTACACCGGCGAGCTGGAACCGATCGCCGAGATCTGCGCGGCCCTGGACAAGTTGGCCGCCGACGGCGGGGTCGACGTTCCGGTGCACGTCGACGCGGCCAGCGGTGGCTTCGTCGTCCCGTTCCTTCATCCCGACGTGGAGTGGGACTTCCGTCTGCCGCGGGTGGTGTCGATCAACGTCAGTGGCCACAAGTACGGGCTGACGTACCCCGGCATCGGATTCGTGGTTTGGCGCAGCGCCGAATACCTGCCGGACGAGCTGGTGTTCCGGGTCAACTACCTCGGCGGTGACATGCCGACGTTCACACTGAACTTCTCCAAGGGCGGCAATCAGGTCGTCGGGCAGTACTACAACTTCCTGCGGCTCGGGCGAGCCGGGTACGGGCAGGTCATGTCGTGCCTGTCGACCACGGCGCGCTGGCTCGGCGACCAACTCCGCGACAGCGAGCACTTCGAACTGGTCTCCGACGGGTCGGCGATCCCGGTGGTCGCCTTCCGGCTGAAGGGCAAGCGCGGGTACACCGAGTTCGACGTCTCGCATGCGCTGCGCGCGTACGGCTGGCAGGTGCCCGCGTACACCATGCCCGACGACGCGACGGACGTGACGGTGCTGCGCGTGGTGGTTCGCGAGGGGTTCTCCACCGATCTGGCCCGGGCGCTGAAGGACGACACCCTGACGGTGCTCAAGAGCCTCGACGAGCTCCAGCCGAATGGCCACTTCGATACGGTTCAACCCTTCGCGCACTGAGCGAGCGTCAGCCTCTGAGGGAGCCCCGAGGCGGGTTCTGGGACAATCGAGGTGACATGACCGTGCACCCGACCCCGATGTCGACCTCGACCGCCGCCGCGAAGGCCGTGGTGGACCTCGGCGCGATCGCGCACAACATCCGGCTGCTCAAGGAGCGTGCGGGATCCGCCGAGGTCATGGCCGTCGTCAAGGCCGATGGGTACGGCCACGGGGCCGCCCAGGTCGGCCGGACCGCGCTCGCCGCAGGCGCCGCCGAGCTGGGCGTCGCGACCCTCGAGGAGGCGCTGGCCGTACGCCGCGACGGCGTCACCGCGCCGCTGCTGTGCTGGCTGCACCCGCCGGGCACCGACTTCGCGCCCGCCCTGGCCGCCGACGTCCAACTCGGCGTCTCCTCGGTGCGTCAGCTGGGCGAGGTGGTCGACGCCGTGCACCGCACCGGGACGACGGCGGTCGTCACGGTCAAGGTCGACACCGGGCTGAACCGCAACGGGGTTGGTCCCGCCGAGTTCCCGGACCTCCTGGACTCACTGCGCCGCGCGGTAGCCGACGACGCGGTCAGGGTACGCGGCATCATGTCGCACCTCGCGTGCGGGGATGACCCGACCAGTGTGGTCAACGATCAACAGGCGCAACGGTTCTCGGCGATGCGCTCGCAGGCTCGCGACGCGGGCGTCGAATTCGAGGTAGCGCACCTGTGCAACTCGCCCGCGGCGATGACGCGGCCGGACCTGGCCTTCGACATGGTGCGGCCCGGCATCGCGGTCTATGGGCAGACGCCGATTCCCGCCAAGGGCGACATGGGGTTACGGCCCGCGATGACGCTGACGTGTCCCGTCGCGCTGGTTCGCTCGCTCACGGCAGGCGACGGGGTCTCCTACGGGCACACGTGGGTCGCCGAGTCCGACACCACCGTCGCGCTCATCCCCATCGGATACGCCGACGGCGTCTTCCGCGGTCTCAGCGGTCGCATCGACGTCTCGATCAACGGACGGCGCCGACCGAACGTGGGTCGCATCTGCATGGATCAGTTCGTGGTGGACCTGGGTCCCGGCCCGGTCGACGTCAGCGAGGGTGACGAGGCGATCCTCTTCGGTCCCGGTGACGGAGGCGAACTCACCGCGCTGGATTGGGCGGAGCTACTCGGCACCATCAATTACGAGGTCGTCACCAGCCCGCGCGGCCGAGTGTCCCGCGTGTACGTCGACCCGACGGACGGAACACGTTGATGGATTCCGAGAGAGACGCCGCGCGGCGGCGTAGGCGCGCGGGGCGTTGGTTGGCCGGCGCCGCAGGGCTTTCCGCGGTCGGTGGGCTTGCGGGAACGACGGTGGTGCGCTCGCTGACTCGCCGTGTCACCGATGACGACCCCCACCGCGACGAGGACTTCGAACTCCTCGACGCCGACCGCGGTTGCGTCGTGACGACCACCGATGGGGTTCCGCTTGCCGTCCGGGAGGTGGGCCCGGTCGACGCACCCCTGACGGTGGTCTTCGCACACGGATTCTGTCTACGCATGGGCGCCTTCTACTTTCAGCGCGCGAGGTTGACCGAGCAGTGGGGATCACAGGTCCGGATGGTCTTCTACGACCAACGCGGGCACGGCCAGTCCGGTGATGCGCCGCCAGAATCCTTCACCGTTCCCCAGTTGGGTCTAGACCTCGAGGCGGTCCTGGCGGTGATGGCACCGCGTGGGCCGGTGGTGCTCGTCGGGCACTCGATGGGCGGCATGACCGTGCTGGCCCACGCCCGCCAGTTCCCGCAGCGGTATCCCACCCGTGTCGTCGGGGTCGCGCTGATCTCCTCTGCGGCCGAGGGGGTTTCGCGATCACCGTTGGGAGAAGTGCTGAAGAACCCGGTGCTGGAGGCGGCTCGCTTCGCGGTGCGGTATGCGCCGAAGACGGTCCACCGCACCCGCGGTGCCGCCAGTTCGGTGATCGGACCGGTGCTGCGGGCGGCGTCCTACGGGGATGAGAAGGTCAGCCGAAGCGTCGTGGCGTTCTCCGAGAAGATGATGCATGACACGCCGATCGCCACCCTGGTCGGCTTTCTGCACGCACTGGAGGTGCATGACGAGACGGCGGGCCTGGCCACGTTGGCGAAGGTGCCCACCCTGATCGTCTGTGGCGACCACGACCTGCTGACCCCCAAGGAGTATTCCGAGGCGATGGCGGCCGAGCTGCCGAAGTCCGAGCTCGTCATCGTCGGCGGCGCAGGACATCTCGTGCAGTTGGAGCAGCCGGAGATCGTCGACGACGCACTGGTGCGACTCGTCGAGCGGGCGACGCCCTCCAAGCTCGTCGCGATCACCCGCCGCCTTCGCGAACGGGCGCGCAACCATGGCTGACGTGCTCGAGGGAACGGCCGAACTGTCGACCGCCGACGATACCCTCGCGTTCGGCTCCCGGCTGGCGGCCGATCTCCGGGCTGGCGACGTCGTCGTGCTGTCGGGGCCGCTCGGTGCGGGAAAGACGGTGTTGGCCAAGGGTATCGCGAAGGCGATGAACGTCTCGGGCGCTGTCACCTCACCGACGTTCGTGTTGGCCCGCGTGCACCCCGCGCTGACGCAGGGCGCTCCCGCCATGGTGCACGTCGACGTCTACCGACTGCTCGACCACGGGGGCGCGGATCTGCTCGCCGAACTCGACTCCCTCGACCTGGACACCGACCTCGACGATGCGGTGGTCGTCGTCGAATGGGGCGAAGGTCTCGCCGAAAGGCTGTCCGATCGCCATCTCGACATCAGGCTGGAGCGTGGCGGCGACACCGACGTCCGGGTGGCGACCTGGCGATGGCATCTACCGAGCGAGTCGCGCGACGGAGCGGACCGATGACCATCGTGCTGGCCATCGACACCGCTACTCCCGCCGTCACCGCGGGGGTGGTCCGCCGCGGACCGGATGGAATCGACGTCCTCGGCGAACGGGTGACCGTCGACCCCCGTGCCCACGCCGAGCAGCTCACGCCAAACGTGTTGGGCGCCTTGGCCGACGCCAACCTCGGCATGGCCGATCTCGATGCCGTGGTCGTCGGGTGCGGTCCCGGTCCATTCACTGGTCTGCGGGTCGGCATGGCGACCGCTGCCGCCTACGGCCACGCCCTCGGCATCCCGGTCTTCGGGGTGTGCAGTCTGGACGCGATCGGAACCGACACCTCCGGGGACGTCCTGGTGGTCACCGACGCCCGCCGCCGCGAGGTGTACTGGGCGCGCTATCGCGACGGCATCCGTGTCGATGGGCCTGCCGTGAACGCCCCTGCCGACGTACCCGCGGACGCGTCGGCGGTCGCCGGCTCACTCGAGCACGCCACGCTCTTCGACCTGCCGCGACTGGCGCCCGTCCAACCCACCGCCGCCGGACTGGTCCGCGTCGTCGACTGGTCGCTACCCGAGCCGGAACCGTTGGTGCCGCTGTATCTTCGGCGTCCCGATGCCAAGCCGCAGAGCCCGGTGCGACCATGACCGTCGAATACGGACCGCTCGCCGTCGGTGACGCCGATCGCTGCGGCGAACTGGAGAACGAGCTGTTCCCCGGGGACGATCCGTGGCCCGCGGCGGCCTTCATCCGCGAGCTGGAGTCGGCGCACAACCACTACGTCGCGGCTCGTCTCGACGGTGAACTCGTCGGCTACGCGGGCGTCAGTCGACTGGGCCGAAAGCCGCCCTACGAGTTCGAGGTCCACACGATCGGGGTCGACGAACGCTTCCAGGGCCAGGGCATCGGACGCGGGCTGCTGGACCGCCTGCTCGACATCGCCGATGGGGGAACCGTGTTCCTGGAGGTGCGTACCGACAACGCGGCGGCGATCGGTTTGTACGAGAGCGCGGGCTTCACCGTGATGGGGACGCGCAAGCGGTACTACCGGGTCAGTGGCGCCGACGCCTACACGATGCGGCGACCGGCGAAGGATGGGGAGCGATGATCGTCCTGGCCATCGAGAGTTCCTGTGACGAAACGGGAGTCGGCATCTGCCGGCTCGACGACGACGGCACCGTGACGCTGCTGGCGGACGAGGTGGCCTCCAGTGTCGACGAGCACGCCCGGTTCGGCGGCGTGGTGCCCGAGATCGCGTCGCGCGCGCACCTGGAGGCTCTGGGGCCCACCATGCGCCGGGCGCTTGCGGCCGCGGGCGTCGACAAGCCCGACGTCGTAGCAGCCACCATCGGGCCGGGACTCGCGGGCGCCTTGTTGGTGGGAGTCGCCGCCGCCAAGGCGTATTCGGCCGCCTGGGGGGTGCCGTTCTACGCGGTCAACCATCTCGGCGGCCATCTCGCGGCCGACGTACTCGACCACGGCCCACTGCCCGAGAGCATCGGGCTGCTGGTGTCGGGCGGGCACACCAACCTGCTGCACGTGCGGTCGCTGGGCGAGCCCATCGAAGAGCTCGGCAGCACCGTCGACGACGCGGCCGGCGAGGCGTACGACAAGATCGCCAGGCTGCTCGGCCTCGGCTATCCGGGTGGCCGCGTGCTCGACGACTTGGCCCGCACCGGCGACCGCGACGCGATCGCGTTCCCGCGAGGGATGACCGGCCCTCGCGATGCGCCCTACGCCTTCAGCTTCTCGGGCCTGAAGACGGCGGTCGCCAGGTACGTCGAGTCTCACCCGGATGCCAGAACCGCGGACGTCGCGGCGGGCTTTCAGGAAGCGGTCGCCGACGTGCTCACCATGAAGGCGCTGCGCGCCGCGGACGCCCTCGGCGTCAGGACTCTGCTGATCGCAGGCGGCGTTGCGGCCAACTCCCGATTGCGGGAGCTCGCCGAAGAGCGCTGCGCGGCTGCCGGGGTGACGCTGCGGGTGCCGAGGCCGCGGCTCTGCACGGACAATGGCGCCATGATCGCGTCGTTTGCCGCGCACCTGATCGCGGCGGGCGCGCCGCCGTCGCCGTTGGCGGTGGCGACCGACCCTGGCTTGCCGGTGGTGCGGGGGCAGGTCGCGTGAAGCCACCTACTCCCTGAGGCTCGAACCCGATCGATTCGACGCCACCCTTGAGGAACTAGCACTCGCGTGTATAGAGTGCTAAATGGCAGGCGGCCACACCCCGCTCCGGCTCCCGCGACGACGGCACGAGGTCACGGACGCTTGCCGAACATCTGGTCAATGCTAGTAAACCGTGAGGGTCCGGGATTCATCTCGGATCGCACCCCAACAAATGTGGAGGGCTCCATCGTGGCGAGCGTGAACATCAAGCCACTCGAGGACAAGATCCTCGTTCAGGCCAATGAGGCCGAGACTACGACCGCTTCCGGTCTGGTCATTCCCGACACCGCCAAGGAGAAGCCGCAGGAAGGCACCGTCGTCGCAGTTGGCCCCGGCCGCTGGGACGAGGATGGCGAAAAGCGCATCCCCCTGGACGTCGCCGAGGGCGACACCGTCATCTACAGCAAGTACGGCGGCACCGAGATCAAGTACAACAACGAGGAGTACCTGATCCTGTCCGCACGTGACGTGCTGGCAGTCGTCTCCAAGTAAGCATCGCCCATTCCGCCCCGGAGGTCCCCGTCAACGCGGGTGATGTCCGGGGCGGCATGCGTTGTGTCTCATTCACGTAGACAGAGAGAACATTCATGAGCAAGCAGATTGAGTTCAACGAGACTGCGCGCCGGGCGATGGAAGCCGGCGTCGACAAGCTCGCCGACGCGGTCCGCGTGACCCTGGGACCGCGCGGTCGGCACGTCGTGCTGGCCAAGGCGTTCGGCGGCCCGGTCGTCACCAACGACGGCGTCACCATCGCCCGCGAGATCGACCTCGAGGACCCGTTCGAGAACCTCGGCGCCCAGCTGGTCAAGTCGGTGGCCACCAAGACCAACGACGTCGCAGGCGACGGCACCACCACCGCCACCGTGCTCGCCCAGGCGATCATCAAGTCCGGGCTGCGCAACGTGGCCGCGGGCGCCAACCCCATCGAGTTGGGCATCGGGATCGCCAAGGCTGCGGACGCGGTGTCCGAAGCCCTGCTGGCCGCCGCCACCCCCATCACCGATCAGAACGGCATCGCGCAGGTCGCGACCGTGTCCTCGCGTGACGAGGTCATCGGTGCGCTGGTCGGCGAGGCCATGACCAAGGTCGGCCACGACGGCGTCGTCACCGTCGAGGAGTCCTCGACGCTGAACACCGAGCTCGAGGTCACCGAGGGCGTCGGCTTCGACAAGGGCTTCACCTCGGCGTACTTCATCACCGACTTCGACGCCCAGGAAGCCGTCCTCGAGGACGCGCTGGTGCTGCTGAACCGGGAGAAGATCAGCTCGCTTCCCGACCTGCTGCCGCTGCTGGAGAAGGTCGCCGAGTCGGGCAAGCCCCTGCTGATCATCGCCGAGGACGTCGAGGGCGAGGCACTGTCCACGCTCGTCGTCAACGCGATCCGCAAGACGCTCAAGGCCGTCGCCGTCAAGGCGCCGTTCTTCGGTGACCGCCGCAAGGCGTTCCTCGACGATCTCGCGGTCGTCACGGGTGGCCAGGTGGTCAACCCCGACGTCGGTCTGCTGCTGCGCGAGGTTGGCCTGGAGGTGCTGGGCACCGCCCGGCGCGTCGTCGTCAGCAAGGACAGCACCGTGATCGTCGACGGTGGCGGCAGCCAGGACGCCATCGAGGGCCGCAAGTCTCAGCTGCGCGCCGAGATCGAGGCCACCGACTCCGATTGGGATCGCGAGAAGCTCGAGGAGCGGCTGGCCAAGTTGTCGGGCGGCGTCGCGGTCATCAAGGTCGGCGCGGCCACCGAAACCGATCTGAAGAAGCGCAAGGAGGCCGTGGAAGACGCGGTCTCGGCCGCCAAGGCTGCCGTCGAGGAAGGCATCGTCACCGGCGGTGGCGCCGCCCTCGTTCAGGCCGGGTCGGTGTTGAAGGCGCTTCGCGAGTCGCTCACGGGTGACCAGGCGCTCGGCGTCGACGTGTTCGCGTCGGCTCTGCCGTCGCCGCTGTACTGGATCGCCACCAACGCCGGGCTGGACGGCTCTGTCGTGGTGAACAAGGTCTCGGAGCTGCCCGCCGGGCAGGGCTTCAACGCCGCGACCCTGACCTACGGCGATCTGCTGCTCGACGGTGTCGTCGACCCGGTCAAGGTGACCCGCTCCGCGGTGCTCAATGCGGCATCGGTCGCGCGGATGATCCTCACCACCGAGACCGCGATCGTCGAGAAGCCGGCCGAGTCGGAAGACGACGGCCACGGCCACGGTCATCACGGCCACTCGCACTAGGTAGTTCGCACGACGAAACACCCCCGGCCACTCGTGGCCGGGGGTGTTTTGCGCGCTGGGTACTTCTGATCAGAACGGGCGGTCCACGAAGCCGTTGCTGGTGTTGGCGTCATCATGGTTGTCGACGCTGTAGTGGGGCAGGGCGGGGACGGTGTCGATACCGGCCTGCGCCGGTGCCGCGAGGCCGAGGACCGCTGCGGTCAACCCACTGGCGAGCAGGGTGGCGATTCCGAACTTCTTCATGTCGATCATCTTCTTCTGTCATCGTTCGCCGGTTTACTCTTCGAAGCCGGCACGCCAGTTGAAACACGATGTGCGGGAGACTAATTCCGCTGGCAGCAAATGCTCGACGAATGGCAGTTTCGCTCACTCCCCGGTCTGCGAGGTGGGGAAGTGGTCCGGTAGTTCCACCCACCCTGGCGGCACGTCCGCGTTGAGGACCAGATTCACGAACCGGCCGACTGCGGCGGTCGCGGCTCGAATGGGGCACCACTGCAGGGTGTATGGCAGGTACTGCGGAGGTGACAGCGGTATCAAGGGGTTGCCGAAGTCGACTCCGGCGCTTGCCGTCGTCGTGAGAATCCAGTCGACGTCGGCCTGGTCGGCCCATCGCCGTGCGGAGAAGTCGATGTCGTCGAGTTCGATCGTGGGCGGCGAGATGCCTGCCGCCTCGAGCACCTGGCGCATCGCCATGGGGCTCGAGGGGTAGAGGTCGGCGCTACGCAGCCCAAGGGTCTCCACGGACATCTCCTCGAGGGACACCTTCTGGCGCCCCGCGAATCGGTGATCCGGCCGCACGCTCACGACCAACGGTTCGGCGCAGAACACCTCGCTGATGACTCCCGGCGGATCGGGCACCAGCCCGCAGGTGATCGTCACGTCGACGATGCCGTCCGGGATGGCGCTGTGGAAGTCGGACAACCACATTCGCTGTACGACCAACTCGACGTCGGGTGCTTCGCGCCGGAGCGCGGCGGTGAGATGAGGCGTCAGGGTGGGGACGACGGGAGGCGTAACCCCAAGTCTGACCGTGCCCGCGTCACCGCCGGCGATCCGACGAACCGCCGCGTCGGCACCGGCGACGTCCTCGAGGATGGCCCGAGCACGGCTCAGTAGCTCGACACCGGCCTCGGTCAGGGCCACCCTGCGGGTGGTGCGGGTGAACAGCGGTGTGCCCAGATCGCGCTCGAGGCGCCGCACCAGATCGGAGAGCGTCGGCTGGCCGATGTGCAGCTTCTCGGCTGCGCGCTTGAAGTGCAGTTCGTCGGCGACGGTCACGAACGCTTCGAGTTGCCGCAGCTCCACGACGTGATGGTATGCCGCGCCGGCGGTGCGGCGCCGACCGATTGATCGGCGCACGCGATCGCCGTGTTCGCGTTTTCCCCCTTTTTCCGCTGGACCGCACCGCGCAAGGTAAACGTCGAGGATCACGACCCGCCGAGAGAGGACCACCATGTCCGCCTTCAGTACGCGCTACCGCACCGCGACGATCGACGGGCTCGAGGTCTTCTACCGGGAGGCGGGTGACCCCACCAACCCGACGCTGTTGTTGCTCCACGGGTTTCCGTCGAGTTCGCACATGTTTCGCAATCTGATCGAATCGCTTTCCGACACTTACCATCTGGTGGCTCCCGATCACATCGGATTCGGGCGCTCGTCGATGCCGTCGGTCACGCAGTTCGACTACGGCTTCGATCGGCTCACCGAGATCACCGCGAAGTTGATCGAGCAGATCGGACTGGACCGCTTCGCCATCTACATCCACGACTACGGCGCGCCCATCGGGCTACGCATCGCGACCGCCCAACCCGACAGGATCACCGCGATCATCACGCAGAGCGGTAACGCCTACGTAGAGGGCTTCACACCGTTCTGGGACATCCTCTTCGCCCACGCCGAGAACCGCGCGGCCAACGAGGACGGGGTGCGGGAGTACCTGACGCTGGAGAAGACGCGGTGGCAGTACACCCACGGCGTGCCCGCGGACCGGCTGGATCGCATCGCTCCCGAGGCGTGGCTCTTGGACCAGGCCGGTCTGGATCGCAGGGGAAACGACGCGATCCAGTTGCAGCTGTTCTGGGACTACCAGTTCAACCTCGACGGCTACCCGAAGTTTCAGGAGTACTTCCGGACGTTCCAGCCTCCGCTGCTGGTCACGTGGGGCAAGAATGACGAGATCTTCGGCGCCGCAGGGGCGGAGGCCTTCCGGCGTGATCTTCCGAACGGCGAATATCACCTACTCGACGCCGGTCACTTCGCCTTGGAGAGTCACGGCGAGGAGATCAGCGGGTACGTCAGGGAATTCTTGGGCCGACTATGACAGTTGAGCGGGCATGAGTACTCGGTACCCGGCGATCGCCTTCACCGATGACGTGCGGGCGGTCCAGCATCTGCACGGCAGCGATCGGATCTATGAGCGCAAGCGCGTCATCGGAGCGGCCGCCACCGAAGCCGAGAGGCTGACCGACGACGAGGGGCGATTCCTCGCCGAGCGGGACGGCTTCTACCTCGCCACCGTGAGCGCCACCGGATGGCCGTACGTCCAATTCCGCGGTGGACCGGCCGGATTCATTCGAGTGCTGGATGATCGCACGATCGGGTGGGCCGACTTCCGCGGAAATCTGCAGTACATCAGCACGGGCAATCTCGCCGGAAACGATCGGGTGGCGATGATCGCCGTCGACTACGCCCGCCGACGACGGTTGAAGGTCTTCGGCCATGCCCGGATCGTCGGAGTCGACGAGGATCCCGCGTTGGTGGCGTCGGTGGGTGATCCCGCCTACGACGCGGTGGCAGAGCGTGCCGTCATCGTGACCGTGGATGCGTTCGACTGGAACTGCCCCCAGCACATCACTCCGCGATTCACTGCCGGGGAACTCGAACCCTTCGTGGGGGACCTGCGGCAGCGTCTGTCGGCGCTGGAAGGTGAGAACGCCGCACTTAGAGCGCAGTTGTCGGAGGCTCAGGCCGCGAGCGGCAGCGCGAAGACCGGGGTGCAGATCTCGAAGTAGACCTCGCCACAGGGTGGGCACGACACGTCGTATCGGAGTCCGCCGCCCTCGTTGGCGTCGAGACGGAAGGACAGTGGGCCCGAGCATGTGGGGCAGTGGGTCGCGCCGTCGTCGATCGAAGGAGTCATGGCCGGGCCTTTCTCGAGGGGCGATCCGTTCGCTGTCACTAACTACCCACGAAGCTAGCTAGTCAACCTAATAGATTGCTTAGAGAGTTTGCCCTGTCCGGCAGATGTGCTGAGTCTCACGAGTCGCATGGCCACTGCGACCGAATTCATGAGTAAAATCGAGTTTGCTCCTGACCGTGCCGTGGACGGCTCGAGGGTTCCGACCCGGATTTCACCGGACGGCAGCGGGCGTACAGCTAAAAATATTGGGCGACAGGCTAATTGGAGTCTGGTTCGTCGGTTGACAAGGAGGACAGCGTGGCGGAGTTGACCCGTAGCCATGCGGGCCAGCGATGGCGGGCGCGTCAGCGCGAGATGTTGAACCGCATGGTGCGGGAGACCGATCCACCGACGGGAAGCCTGCCGCGGATCTCCGCGAATCGCGTGCTCGACGCGGAGTACAGCGCGCGGGTGGGTGAGGTTCTCGACCTGGCCGCGACGATTGGCGCGATCCTGATGGCGTCGGGCATGCCGGCGACCGCCACCATGGACCAGGTGGCGGGCATCGCTGGTGCGTATGGCATCGAGCGTTGCGAGGTCGACGTCATCAACACGACGATTCACGTCTCCGCCTACCGAGGACCCACGGTGGCGCCCGCCAGCACCCTCCACATCGTGCGGTCCCGGTCGATGGACTTCAGCCGACTGGCGGCCATCGATCGACTCATCGGTCGCATCCGGGCGGGCGAGGTATCTCCGTCGGACGCTCGCGACGAACTCGACGCCATCAGTACCGCCCCGCACCCATACAAGCGCTGGATCGCGACGCTGGCCTGGGGTGCACTGGCATTCGCCACCGCGGGAACCCTTGGTGCGAGTTTGCTGGCTTGTGCGGTGAGCGCGCTGAGCGCGATGACGATCGACCGGGTCAACCGGCGACTCAACAGGCAAGGACTTCCGTTCTTCTTCCAGTACGCGGTGGGTGGCGC
The DNA here is from genome assembly GCF_016462545.1 of Mycolicibacterium sp. Lineage (GTDB taxonomy): Bacteria > Actinomycetota > Actinomycetes > Mycobacteriales > Mycobacteriaceae > Mycobacterium. Next base: position 41,311 of record NZ_JAEMTA010000005.1, read on the forward strand.
GATCGCGACCGCACCGCCGTTGGTGCTCTACTGGCTCAGTCCCAGGCTTGGTTTTCACTTCGAACCGACGGTCGCGATCGCAGCCGGACTCGTCGTGCTCCTTGCGGGGCTCTCACTGGTGGGCTCGGTCGGCGACGTGATCACGGGTGCCCCGGTGACGGCGGCAGCCCGGTTCTTCGAATTGGTCATGATGACCGCTGCGACGATCGCCGGTGTGGCACTGGTGCTGCACCTCGCCAACCGCTTCGGCGCACCGTTCGTCGCGATCAGTGCGGACGGACCGCCCGCCTTGGCGGAGTTACCTGCTCGTGTCGCATTCGGTGCGGCCAGCGCGGCCGCCTACGCCCTGGCCTGCTACGCCGAGCGCTCCGCAGCGGTGGCCGCGGCGTTCGGTGGCGCGGTGGGCACCGTGGTGTTCCTTCTGGCTCAGGGTGCCGGTTTGGGCGCCGTCGTCGGATCCTTCGCGGCAGCAGTGTTGATCGGTCTGGTCGGTCAGCTGATGGAACGCCGCAACCTGGCGCCCCCGATGGTCGTGTCGATCACCGGCATCGTGCCCCTGCTGCCCGGCCTCGCGCTGCTGCACGGCATCTACGCCATCCTCAACGATCAGCACGCGGTCGGATTCGCCTCGGTGCTGGGTGCCTTGGCGATCGGCACCGCGCTCGCTGCGGGCGTCACCCTGGGTGAGTGGAGTTCGTGGAAGGTTCGCCGGCGCCGCCTGCAGGAACGCCGCGGTAGCCGCGGAACACGGCTCGCGGACAGATGACACCTACGTCGGCCGGCTAGCTCCGTCCGAGGCGACGAGCACCGTCGATGAAGGGGTCGAGCCCTCAGGACTCGACCCCTTCACTGACGTGAGACTCGTAGGTTTCGCCGGTCTGCTCGGCGGTGTGGCGCGTGTCGGCGGACTAGGACGCGCGGCGGATGCCCCGCTTGAGCAGTAGCTCGCGCTCGGACTCGCTGAGGCCACCCCAGATGCCGTAGGGCTCCCCGACCGCAAGGGCGTGGGAACGGCACTGAGCGACGACCGGGCAACTCCGGCACATCTCCTTGGCGCGCATTTCCCGCTGGGCCCTGGCGCGTCCGCGCTCGCCGTCGGGATGGAAGAACATCGAGGAATCAACGCCCCGGCAAAGTCCTGACATCTGCCAATCCCAGATGTCGGCGTTGGGCCCGGGCAACTGCTGCGGCTGTGGCATTGGGAAAACCCCTCTCTACGCGCATCTTTCGCAAGCGAAGGAAAGCGTGAGTCGTATAACCGATCCGAGCTCGTGTCGCCGATGACTACTCGTGCACACAAACTAGAAGGGCTCGTGAACATGGGTCAATAGCCCGCGCATGTGCTCAACCACATAAGAGCAGGCCGAGAATTTACATCACGTTCATCAATGCGACGCGCGCGCAACGAGAGAAGTGATCACGAATCGGCGACTGTGCGATCTCGGTTCGTGTTTGTGCTGTTCGCGTGCCGCCACGCTCGGCGGCCGCGAACGGCGGCGTACGCGGCAGTTGACATGGGCGTAACACGGCGACCATGAACTGTTAACCGAACTCGAACTTCTTACGAATCGTCGACGTGATCGTCGGTATCGGGTCCCATCCCCGGGCAGGTCGCGCGCGTTGATAGCGTCGCCGCGGATGAAGGCATTCGTCGAGGTGGCATTCGGGGACGATCCCGGACGTTGGCCGCTGCCTGCGCCGATCAGCCCCGACGAGCTGTGGCTGCGGGCGGTGGCGGCAGGTGGGCAGGGCCGCTACGCCAGCGCGCTGTCCGACCTCGACTTGCTCGAGCGCACGCAACCCGGTGGCGCCCTGGCGTCGCTCGCGTTCAGCACGCGAGCCTCCTTCCTCAGGCAACTTGGCGGCCACCACGCCGCGAGAACCTGGGACGGCCGGGCCTGGGCGCTCGCGACGTCGGACGTCCCTGCGGCGGCTGACGCGTTGATCGGCCTGGCCGCCGACGCGCTGGGCGTCGGCCGGTTTCCGCTGTCGGGCCGGTTGTTGCGCCGCGCGGCCGACCTGCTGGACGGCGACACCTCGGGTCGGCTGCCCGTGCGGCTGGCCTGGGTGCGAGCTGAGCTGGCGATGTTCACCGGCGACGGGAACGCAGCGGTCGGGCATGCGGACGGCGCGGTCGAGCTGGCCGCGCGGTGGAGTTCCGCGCGGCACGCCGCGAAATCCCAGGTCGTGCTTGCCGCTGCCCTGTGCAGCGCGGGCGATTTGCCTGCCTCTCGCCGGGTAGCGGATGGGGCACTACGGACGTCCGAGCTGCACGGGCTGATACCGCTGAGCTGGGCCTTGGCCTGCCTCCTCGCCGACATCGGCAGCGCCGAACACTCGCCGTCGCAGATCGCCGCAGTTCGCGACCGGTTAGCCGAGGTCGTTCGCCACCGCGGCGGTACGTGGACGGCGCGGTGACTCAGCGAGTCACTCCTGGATCACTAGTCTTTAGCTGACCCACCCGCCGAGAGATGCCCCATCCGTAACGCTGGAGATACTGCCCACGATGACAATTTCGGGAGACAGTCTCGATGGTGTCGTGGCCAGAGCGGTCAACGGCGATCGAGATGCACTCCGGGAAGTGCTGGAGACCATCCGGCCGATCGTCTTCCGGTATTGCCGGGCGAGGATCGGATCTGCGGAACGCAGCGGTCTGTCAGCTGACGACGTGGCTCAGGAGGTGTGCTTGGCCGCCATCACGGCGCTGCCGCGCTACAAGGATCAGGGACGACCGTTCCTGGCCTTCGTCTATGGCATCGCCGCACACAAGGTCGCTGACGCTCACCGCGCTCAGGGGCGCAACCGCGCCGACGCGACCGACACCCTGCCGGACCGACCTTCCATGGAGGCCGGCCCGGAGCAGATGGCGATCGACTCCGATGCCGCCCAGCGGATGAACAAGCTGCTGGCGATTCTGCCGGAGAAGCAGCGCGAAATCCTGGTCCTCCGCGTGGTCGTCGGCATGAGTGCCGAAGAGACCGCCGAGGCAGTCGGCAGCACGGCGGGAGCCGTGCGCGTCGCCCAGCACCGCGCCCTGGCACGACTCAAGGGTGAGTTGAGCGGAACGGGGCGCGCAGATGCCTGACTTCGGACGTTGGAACTCGAGCGGTGGAGATCCATCCCTCAACGAGATCAACCGCGCCGATCGCTTCTTCGAGTCGCTCGCTGCCAAGCAGCCGGTCTACTCCACGGACCCCGCGGAAGCCGAACTCGCCTTCCTGATGTCTGGTTGGCGCGATGACGTGCGCGACGCACCCATCACCGCCCCCGTCACGCCCCGCGACGCCGTCGAGGCGCTGAACGGTGCAATGGCCAGGAATCGAGGGCCTCGCAGGTCGTTTGCCGTCGTCGGTTCCGTGGCGGCCGCGATGTTGTGCATCGGCGGTTTCGGGACCGCGGTGTATGGGGCCGGACCGGGCGACGCGCTGTACGGAATGCGGTCATCGTTGTTCGGTCAGCAGGAGGTCACCCGCGACGATCGGGTCTCCCTGGCGTCGGCCCAGCTTGCACAGGTGCAGCAGCTGATCGACAACGGTCAGTGGCAGGAGGCGCAGGACAAGCTCGTCGCCGTGAGCACGGCCGTGCAAGACGTCGGTCAGACCGAGCAGAAGCAGCAGCTCGTCGAGCAGTGGAACGCACTGACGTACAAGGTGGTCGAACAGGATCCCGCCGCGACACTCCCGCCGGGAGAACCGTTGCCCGTGCTGCCGTCGTCTCCATTGACCTGGCTGCCGGTGCCCGTCATCGACACGACCACCTCCGAGTCGACGTCGACGACCTCGGAGACCTCGGTGAGTTCGACGACTGGTTCGTCGGTTCCCTCCGAGTTGCTGCAGACGCCGCCGTCCGACGGATCGACGTCGCCGTCCTCCACATCTACAACCGCGTCGACGCCTTCGTCGTCACCGACTACTGCGTCGTCGTCCAGCTCGTCGACGCCACCCAGTTCCGCACCGTCGCCGACCGCGGTTCCGCCCCCGCCGACCAGCGCCGCCCCGTCGAGCACCACGACGACGACCACGACGACTGCGCAGCGTGAGGCGGAGGCGACCCAACAGGCATCGACATCGGTCGCGCCGCCGGTCGTCCGATCGACGTCGCCTGCTGTCGCATCGCCGCCGGCATCGGCTTCGGCCCCCGCGTCGGCGCCAGTGGAATCCAGGGCACCCGCGAGCTCGACGTCCCCTGCGGAACGGCCGAGTAGTGAACCAACCACCACGACGGTGTTGCCGCCGGCCTAGGGCGATGGCAGGGCGGAGACCGTCAGCAAATGGGCCGCTCGATCGGTACGGGAGCCGAACACGGCGGCGTCCGCCCGAAGGTGCGGGCAGCAATCACCGAACGGAAATGTCAGTAGATCTGAGCGCCACGAGGGCGCGCCGAGCGCGGTACGCCGTCAGCGATATCCGTCGGACTCCGTGGTCGCCTCGTTGAGCGACGCATCGGCGTAGCCGCGGCAGTAGTCCCAGGTCACGTAAGCATCGGGTTCGGGGTCGTACGCCGGCTCGTGGGGGCGCACCGTACCGTCGACCAACAGCTGCAGAAGGTTGGCCCGCAACATGTCCCAGTCGTGATAGTGGTCCTGCTGGCACTCGTCGCAACACACGACCAAACCGCGAATTCCCTTGTGCGCCAACAGGGCTTCGTAGACGGCTAGATCGGCGAGGTCGGCCTCGACCGCGATGCGTTCCTGAGGGTCCAGGGGCTGGCCCGGCTCCAGTGCGTCCAGTGCCGCCGTGGGATCGCTCGGATCATCGGCGAAGGGGTCGGGCGGCAAACCCGGTGGCAGATGGTCACGCACGGCTCCACACTACGCAGCACGGCGGGTATCGCGCCAGCGGTCAGCGCCGCAGTCGACAGCATTTCTGAGCATGTCTTCGTGTTCCAACCGCGTTGCCAATGGCGCGTGGGAGCCAAGCGCCGCGCCCCGCCCCGATAGGATGGTCCCTTAGTTCTGCGCCATCTGGAGGCCTCACCCATGTCGATCGCTGAAAGCAGCCTTCCCATCGCCGTTCCGGTGCCCACCGGTGGGGACGATCCCACCAAGATTGCGATGCTCGGGCTCACCTTCGACGACGTCCTGTTGCTTCCTGCGGCCTCCGACGTGGTGCCCGCGGCGGCCAACACGTCCAGCCAGCTGACCAAGCGCATTCGACTGCGAGTGCCGCTGGTCAGCTCGGCGATGGACACCGTCACCGAATCGCGGATGGCCATCGCCATGGCCCGCGCCGGCGGGATGGGCGTGCTGCACCGCAACCTGCCGGTGGGCGAACAGGCCGGCCAAGTCGAGACGGTCAAGCGGTCCGAGGCGGGGATGGTCACCGACCCCGTCACCTGCTCGCCGGACAACACCCTGGCCGAGGTCGACGCGATGTGCGCGCGGTTTCGCATCTCGGGCCTACCCGTCGTCGATCAGGGCGGGCAGCTCGTCGGGATCATCACCAACCGCGACATGCGCTTCGAAGTCGACACCAGCAAGCCGGTGTCCGAGGTGATGACCAAGGCCCCGCTGATCACCGCGCAGGCGGGTGTCACGGCTGACGCGGCGCTCGGCCTGTTACGTCGCCACAAGATCGAGAAGCTGCCGATCGTCGATGGTCACGGCAAGTTGACCGGGCTCATCACCGTCAAGGACTTCGTCAAGACCGAGCAGTTCCCGCTGGCCACCAAGGACAGCGACGGACGCTTGCTGGTGGGTGCCGCCGTCGGTGTCGGTGGCGACGCCAGGGAACGCGCCATGACGCTCGTCGACGCAGGAGTCGACGTCGTGATCGTGGACACCGCCCACGCGCACAACCGCGGCGTCCTGGACATGGTGCACTGGGTCAAGACGATGGCGGGCGACCGCGTCGAGGTGGTCGGCGGCAACGTCGCCACCCGATCGGCAGCACTCGCCTTGGTCGAGGCGGGTGCCGACGCGGTCAAGGTCGGGGTCGGGCCGGGCTCCATCTGCACCACGCGCGTCGTCGCCGGGGTCGGCGCTCCCCAGATCACCGCGATCCTCGAGGCCGTCGCCGCGTGCGCACCGCACGGCGTCCCGGTGATCGCCGACGGCGGTCTGCAGTACTCGGGTGACATCGCCAAGGCCCTGGCGGCAGGCGCGTCGACCGCCATGCTCGGCTCGCTGCTCGCCGGCACCGCCGAGGCGCCGGGGGATCTGATCTTCGTCAACGGCAAGCAGTTCAAGAGCTACCGCGGCATGGGATCACTGGGCGCCATGCAGGGCCGCGGATCGGATGGAGCTACCCGGGGCTCATTCTCCAAGGACCGCTACTTCCAGGACGACGTCTTGAGCGAGGACAAGCTCGTCCCGGAGGGCATCGAGGGTCGCGTCCCGTTCCGCGGGCCCCTGTCGACCGTGATCCACCAACTGACGGGTGGTCTGCGGGCGGCGATGGGATACACCGGCTCGCCCACCATCGAACATCTCCAGCAGGCGCAGTTCGTGCAGATCACCGCTGCGGGTCTCAAGGAGAGTCATCCGCACGACATCACGATGACGACCGAAGCCCCCAACTACTACGCGCGCTAGGAACTCGAACCAACATGCGTGACATGGTCGAAATCGGCATGGGCAGAACTGCCCGCCGCACCTACGAACTTCGTGACATCAACATCGTGCCGTCGCGACGGACGCGTTCGTCGCAGGACGTGTCGACGGCGTGGCAACTCGACGCCTACCGCTTCGAGGTGCCGGTCGTCGCGCACCCCACCGATGCCCTGGTGTCGGTGGAGTTCGCCATCGAGCTGGGCCGACTCGGCGGGCTCGGGGTGCTCAACGGCGAGGGTCTGATCGGCAGGCACGCCGACGTCGAGTCGAAGATCGCCCAGGTCGTAGAGGCAGCGGCCAAGGAGTCGAATCCGTCGGCGGCGATCCGGCTGCTGCAGCAGTTTCACTCGGCGCCGTTGGATCCAGACCTGTTGGGCAGTGCGGTCGCTCGCATCCGTGACGCGGGTGTCACCACCGCCGTGCGGGTCAGTCCCCAGAACGCGCAGGCGCTCACTCCCGCGCTCGTCGCGGCCGGAATCGACCTCCTGGTCATCCAGGGCACCATCATCTCCGCGGAGCGCGTCGCCCAGGACCGGGACGGCTCCGGCGAACCGCTGAACCTCAAGACCTTCATCTCGGAACTGGACGTGCCGGTCGTGGCGGGCGGCGTGCTCGACCACCGCACCGCGCTGCATTTGATGCGGACCGGCGCGGCGGGCGTGATCGTCGGCTACGGCTCCACCGCGGGCGTCACCACCAGCGACGAGGTGCTGGGAATCAGCGTCCCGATGGCCACCGCGATCGCCGACGCCGCGGCGGCCCGCCGCGAGTACCTCGACGAGACGGGCGGCCGCTACGTCCACGTGCTTGCCGACGGTGACATCCACACCTCCGGCGAACTCGCCAAGGCCATCGCCTGCGGTGCCGACGCCGTGGTGCTGGGAACGCCGCTGGCCTCGGCGGCCGAGGCGCTCGGCGACGGCTGGTTCTGGCCGTCGGCCGCGGCACACCCGTCGCTGCCTCGCGGTGCGCTGCTGCAGATCGCGCGTGGCGAACGCCCGTCTCTCGAGCAGGTTCTCGGCGGTCCGTCCGATGACCCCTTCGGCTCGCTGAACCTCGTCGGTGGGTTGCGCCGGTCGATGGCCAAGGCGGGGTATTGCGATCTGAAGGAGTTCCAGAAGGTCGGCCTGACGGTCGGCGCCTAACGCTTTTGCGTCTGCTCGCCGTGAGGAACGGTGCTGGTCAATGCGCCGCGCTTTACAAGTTAGGGTCGCCTGTCTAGCTCGTTACCCGTCGGTAAGTTCATAATGAGGAATGCCTGACTTCTCTGATACTGATTTCGATGTCCTGGTCATCGGCTCGGGTTTCGGCGGCAGTGTCAGCGCACTGCGGCTGACCGAAAAGGGCTATCGCGTGGGTGTGCTCGAGGCGGGCCGGCGCTTCGAGGACGAGGACATGGCGAAGACGTCGTGGGACCTGCGCAAATTCCTCTGGATGCCGAAGCTCGGCATGTACGGGATTCAGCGCATCCACCTGCTGCGCAACTGCATGATCCTGGCAGGCGCCGGCGTCGGGGGTGGTTCGCTGAACTACGCGAACACGCTGTACGTACCGCCGGAGCCCTTCTTCGCCGACAAGCAGTGGGCGCACATCACGGACTGGCGTGCCGAGTTGATGCCGCACTACGACCAGGCGACCCGCATGCTCGGTGTCGTCACGAACCCGACGTTCACCGACGCCGACCGCATTCTCAAGGAGGTGGCCGACGACATGGGCGTCGGCGACACCTTCGTGCCGACGCCGGTCGGGGTGTTCTTTGGCGAGGACGGCCAGAAGACGCCGGGCAAGACGGTGCCCGATCCGTACTTCGGCGGTGCAGGCCCGGCCCGTACCGGCTGCATCGAATGCGGGTCTTGCATGACCGGCTGCCGGTACGGCGCGAAGAACACGTTGCTCAAGAACTACCTGGGGTTGGCGGAATCGGCTGGCGCAGAAGTCATTCCGATGACCACGGTGACCAGTTTCGCGCCTCGGCCCGATGGCTCCTGGGACGTGCACACGGCGCGGACCGGGCGGTGGGTGCGCAAGAAGAAGCGGACCTACACCGCCTCGACGGTCATCCTCGCGGCTGGCACCTGGGGCACCCAGCAGTTGCTGCACAAGATGCGCGACACGGGCCGGCTGCCGGAGCTCTCCGACAAGCTCGGCGTCCTCACCCGCACCAACTCCGAATCCATCGTCGGCGCGGGGCGGCTGCGGGTGCGCGACGATCTCGACCTCACCCACGGCGTGGCGATCACCTCGTCGATCCATCCGACCGCCGACACCCACATCGAGCCGTGCCGCTATGGCAAGGGCTCCAACGCGATGGGGCTGCTGCAGACCCTGATGACCGACGGCGTCCTTCCCGACGGCACCGGCGTGCCGCGGTGGAAGCAGCTGGTCCAGTCCGCCCGGTCAGATCCGAAGGGCACGCTGCGGTTGCTCTACCCGAAGCGCTGGAGCGAGCGCACGATGATCGCGCTGGTGATGCAGCACCTGGACAACTCGATCACCACCTACACCAAGCGCAGCAAGCTGGGCTTTCGTCGGATGGTCAGCAAGCAGGGCCACGGCCAACCCAACCCGACGTGGATCCCCGCGGGCAACGAGGTCACGCGGCGCATCGCCAAGAAGATCGACGGCGTCGCGGGCGGCACCTGGGGCGAGCTGTTCAACATCCCGCTGACCGCGCACTTCCTTGGCGGCGCCGCGATCGGCGACAGCCGCGAGCACGGCGTCATCGACCCCTATCACCGCGTCCACGGTTACCCCACGCTGTCGGTGGTCGACGGCGCAGCGATCTCGGCCAACATGGGCGTCAACCCGTCACTGTCCATCACCGCGCAGGCCGAACGGGCGGCATCGCTGTGGCCCAACAAGGGCGAGGTCGACCAGCGGCCCGCTCAAGGGCAGCCGTACCAGCGGTTGGCGCCGATCCCGCCTCAGCATCCGGTGGTTCCAGCCGATGCACCTGCAGCGTTGCGACGGCTTCCGATCGAACCGGTCCGCTCGATCGGCTGATCGACACCGATTGGTAACCCAGACCGCCGATGCCGGGGTGGCACCCGCTGAGAGAATGGTGCGGTGACCTTCCCGCAGCGGCGCCGCGCGCGGCTGCTGATCAAGCGGGCGCAGCCATTCGCCGATGAGCCGTTGACGGCCGTCGCGAACTTCACCTGGGTGGGTGCCGGCATGGGCTCACAGCCGGGCGGACCCGGGCGCGAGGATCTGGCGGGTGGCCTGCCGAGGTGGACGTTGATCGGTGCCGGCGCCACGCGACTCTTCGTCGTCGAGGCCGATCGCGGCGATCCCGACCGCGGGGAACGGCTCGTGGGTGCCTGGCCGCTGCGACGAATGCAGCTGGACGAAGAGACCCTCGGCCGCCGGGTGGGCACGGTGGAACTCGGTGTCTACCAGGCAGTTCGCTTCACCTTTCCCGATCGAGATCCCGCCACGCTGCAGCCGTATGGCCGTGAGGTGGAGGACCTTCTCGGGGCGCACCGTGCGGCACAACCCGACGCCCGCCGCCCCGATGGACTGGTGCAGGTGTCGCTGATGACCACGGGGGCGCGGGGTCCGCTGGACGACGACGCCTACTTCGTACTGACCTACGCCGACGGCCGCACGACGTCGGTTCCGATCGCGCAGGGCCAGGATCTTCTGAGCGATCTGCAGAACATGCCCGGATTCGACAATGAAACGTTCATCCGGGCGATGGCCGTTACCGAGGAGGGCGTCTCAGTGCTCTGGCGGGCAAACGCGATCTGACTACCGACCTGTCATTATTCTGTGAATAGACTGGGCAAACACAGTTTGTCGGATGGAGTCTGGCTACCGTGACTCCATGTCAATCCCCCCGGTTGTCGATGAACATCCGCACTCGAGTCCAGCCTTGCTCAAACACGTCGAGGAGCGGGCAAGCAGCGTGCAGAATCGCGCTGCCGACAAGATCACCACGTTCGCTGGATCAATGGCGTTCGTCTACCTGCACGTCGTCTGGTTCGCGGTGTGGATCGTGCTCGGGACGGCGCTGGGTTTCGACTCCTATCCGTTCGGCTTGTTGACGATGATCGTGTCGCTGGAGGCGATCTTCCTGTCGACGTTCGTGATGATCAGCCAGAACCGGGCGGACGCGAAGCGTCAGGTCATCGCCGATCACCAGTGGCAGCTCGTGCAAGAGGAGGACAAACAGAACTGCCAACTGCTCGAGTTATCTCAGCAGATCCTCGAGCTGACGACCGCCGTGCACCAGTACATGAGTGCCAACCCCAACGCGGCCGTGTCGTCGGCGCCTGCTGCACGGGGGTAGGCCGCACGTCGCCACTAGACTGGGCCAGTGAATACGGCATCACCTCGTCCCGTGTTGGTGGTCGACTTCGGCGCGCAGTACGCGCAGCTGATCGCGCGGCGCGTCCGTGAGGCGCGCGTCTACTCGGAGGTCGTCCCGCATACCGCAACGGTCGACGAGATCAAGGCGAAGGATCCGGCGGCGATCGTGCTGTCCGGCGGCCCGGCCAGCGTGTACGCCGACGGTGCGCCGCAACTCGATCCGGCCCTCTTCGACCTCGACGTACCCGTGTTCGGCATCTGCTATGGATTCCAGGCGATGGCGCAGGCGCTCGGTGGAACCGTCGCGCACACCGGTACCAGCGAGTACGGCAGAACGGATCTGAAAGTCGCTGGGGGAGAGCTACATTCAGATCTGCCGGCGAATCAGCCGGTGTGGATGAGCCACGGCGACGCGGTGACGGTGGCACCAGAGGGCTTCTCCGTGGTGGCGACCAGCGCGGGCGCTCCGGTGGCGGCATTCGAGAACCGGGAGCGCAGACTTGCCGGCGTGCAATACCACCCCGAGGTGATGCATTCGCCGCACGGCCAGCAGGTCCTGAGCCGGTTCCTACACGAGTTCGCCGGAATTGGCGCCACCTGGACGGCCGCCAACATCGCCGACGCGCTGATCGACCAGGTCCGTCAGCAGATTGGCGACGGCCGGGCCATTTGCGGCCTGTCGGGCGGCGTGGACTCGGCCGTCGCCGCTGCCCTCGTCCAACGCGCCATCGGTGACCGGTTGACATGCGTGTTCGTCGACCACGGGTTGCTGCGGGCGGGAGAGCGCGGCCAGGTGCAGCGCGACTTCGTCGCCGCCACCGGCGCCAAGCTCGTCACCGTCGACGCCGAGGCGCGGTTCCTGGAGGCGCTCTCGGGTGTCACCAATCCCGAAGGCAAGCGCAAGATCATCGGACGCGAGTTCATCCGTGCGTTCGAGGGCGCGGTGCGCGAGGTGGTGGGAGAAGAAGGGGGAGCCGACGGCGGGTCCGAGGTCGACTTCCTGGTGCAGGGCACGCTCTACCCCGACGTCGTCGAGTCGGGCGGCGGCACGGGGGCGGCGAACATCAAGAGCCACCACAACGTGGGCGGCCTGCCCGACGACCTGAAGTTCACGCTCGTCGAGCCGCTGCGCCTGCTGTTCAAGGACGAGGTCCGCGCCGTCGGCCGTGAACTGGGGTTGCCGGAGGACATCGTTGGGCGCCAACCCTTCCCGGGTCCGGGGCTCGGCATCCGCATCGTCGGCGAGGTCACGGCCAGCCGACTGGACACGCTGCGTCGCGCCGATTCCATCGCGCGCGAGGAGCTCACGAGCGCCGGCCTGGACAACCAGATCTGGCAGTGTCCCGTGGTCTTGCTCGCCGACGTGCGATCGGTCGGGGTGCAGGGCGATGGCCGCACCTACGGTCACCCGATCGTGCTGCGACCGGTCTCCAGCGAGGATGCGATGACCGCGGACTGGACCCGCGTGCCCTACGAGGTGCTCGAGCGAATCTCGACCAGGATCACCAACGAAGTGCCCGAGGTGAACCGGGTGGTGCTGGACGTGACGAGCAAGCCGCCGGGCACCATCGAGTGGGAGTGAACGCCCGGCTCGCGGACTAGGTCTCGGTCTCGGTCTCGGCAGCCTTGTCGATGAACTCGCCGAGGATCTGACTGACCGAGGATTCGATCGTCGACTCGATCGAGAACGCCAGCGTGGCCGACACCGCGGCGACGGCCTGCGTCCGGAACCGCACCAACATGGTGATCAACTCGGCGACCTCGGTGTCCGGTGGCAGCGCGGCACCGGGCTGGATGCGGGTGAGGACGTGCTCGACGCCTGCGCGCACCAGGATTCCGCTGATCTCGTCGATGAGCGGGGCGGTCTGCTCGTGGATGTCGATCAGCTTGTCGGTGCTGACGCCGTACTGCCGAATTTCGTTGAAGGCCTCGATCAGCTTGGGCCGCACGATCGTTGCCTCGTCCTCGTCGAGGGTGATGACGCCGAGGCCGACCAAGCGGTCGAAACCCGCGTCGTCATCGACAAGGCGCTTGGCGTCGGCGACCGACATCCGGTCGGGCTTCTCGGTGGCCCAGCTGCCCGCGATCGCCGACTCCAGGCCGAGCATGTCGCCGAGATTCTTGCCCTGCTCCCACGCGCTGAGCATTTCGTGCACGTGGGCGATGTTGTAGCCGCGGTCGAGCATCGAGGTGATCAGGCGCAGCCGAGTCAGGTGTGTGTCGTTGTAGAGGGCGATGCGGCCGACCCGCAGCGGCGGATGCAGCAGGCCGCGGTCCCGATAGACGCGCAGATTACGCGTCGTCGTGCCGGCCAGCCGCACGAGCTCCTCGATCCGGTACTCGCCGGACGCCTCGACGCCGTGCGGTTGCACGGCCGCGTCGAACAACTGCGAGACCGCGTTCTCGATGACGTCGCGAGAACCCCGCCGGATCTGCCTGGGCGCTCGACGGAGCCCGTTGAGGATCGTCGAGATGGCGCCCGCCTGTTGCCGCGGCTGCTTGGCCGGCGGCATCTCAGGCCGACGACGTGATGCTCACGGTGGGCGCGTGGCGCTGAGACGACCGCCCGGTCGCTTCGCTCCTGCCCGCCGGTACGGCGTCATAGTCACCGAACCGGAAATCACGCATCTGTCGAAGATACTGTGTCGCGAACCCCGGGTACATCGAGGCGTTGAACCCGTCGGCAGTCAGGTACCAACTGTTGCACCCGCTCATCCACGTGGTCTTGGTCAACCGCTGCTGCAACTGCTCGTTGTGGCGCTGCTGAACATCGGCGCGGACGTCGAGGTATCGCAGGTCTTCTCGAAGAATCGTGGTGATACCCGAGACGGCGTAGTCGATCTGACCCTCCACGAATACCAACAGCGAGTTGTGCCCAGGGCCCGAGTTCGGTCCCGTCATGAAGAACAGATTGGGATAGCCGCTGGCGTTGATGCTCTTGTAGGCCTGCGCGCCGCGGGTCCATTCGTCGGCCAGCGACCTGCCCCCGATCCCGGTGACCGAGTACGGCGGGCCGGTGAGGTGCACGTCGTAACCGGTGGCGAACACGACGCAGTCCAGGTGGTGCTCGACACCGTCGCTGGTGCGGATGCCAACCGGGCTCATGGTCGCGATCGGCCAATCGATCAGCTTGCAGTTGTCACGCTGCAGCGCCGGGTAGTAGTCGCTGGACACCAGCATCCGCTTGCAGCCGGGCGTGAAGTCCGGTGTCAGCTGCCTGCGCAGCCACGGATCCTTGACCTGTCGCTTCAGATGCGCCTTGCCCAACCGGGCGACCAGCGAGCTCAGCGGTGATTTCCACACCAGGGCGGTGGCGCTGGCCTCGTGTCCCCAGAACAGGGTCTGGCGGGCAAGTCGTTGCGCTGCTGGGACTTTCGCGAAGAGCTTCTGGGTGCGTTCCGGGGTGGCCACGTCGAGCCGTGGGATCACCCAGCCCGGCGTGCGCTGAAAGACCTTGACGAACTCCGCCTGCTTGACCAGTTCCGGCACGATCTGGACGGCGCTGGCCCCGGTGCCGATCACCGCGACCCGCTTGCCGGTGAAGTCGTAATCGTGATCCCAACGGGCGCTGTGGATCTTGTGGCCTTCGTAGGTGTCGATGCCGCGGACGTCCGGCCACTTGTGGTCGGGAAGCGGTCCGGATGCCAGTACGACCGTGCGAGCACGGTACCGCTTGCGACCGGTGGTGGAGACGTTCCAGATTCCCTCGGACTCGTCGAACTCGAGACCGTCGACCTCGACCCCGAACTGGATGTGACGTCGTAGGTCGAAGCGGTCCACCATGTCCTCGATGTGCTGGTGGATCTCGCCCGCCGGGGAGTAGGCGCGCGACCAGGTGGGGTTCGCGACGAAGGAGAACGAGTACAACAGCGACGGAATATCGCATGCCGCACCGGGATACGTGTTGTCGCGCCACGTTCCGCCGACGCGTTGGTCGCGCTCGACGATGACGATGTCGTCGACCCCGGCCTGGGTCAGCTTGATGGCCGCGCCGATGCCGGTGAACCCGGTGCCGACGATGAGGGTGTCGTAGACGTGCGTGGACGTGGTCGTGGGCATGTCAGGCCGCCGGCTCGTGGGTGAGTTCCTTGAACCAGCTGGGAATGGGCTTGAGCATCCTCTTCGGGTAGCGGTCGGATGCCCACACCATTGGGTTGGCGATCCAGTGGTACGGGTTGTCGGGCTTGACGACCATGCGGGAATGTAGCTTGAGCATCTGATACGTCGGTACGCGCCAGGTGTATTCGGCGCGCCCGCCGAGTTCCTTGAACCGCATCATGGCCTTGTACAGACGCTCGGGCTCCAAGCCCATGTCCACGATGTTGTTCCGCATCCGGTTGAGCAGCGGCACGTACATGATCATTCCGATGATCAGTCCCGGGCTGGCAAGGCCGCCGACGAAGTCGACGGCGAGCTTGCGAGCCTTGGCGTGGCCGATCATGTTCAACACCTCGAAGTCGACGGCGATGTGCCGGGACTCGTCGTTGTTGATCTTCTCGAAGACCTGGTGACACACCGGATCGTCGACCTCGTCGAGGAGGAATTTCAGCAGCGCTCCGTCCAGGGCCACCTCGAGCATGGGGATGACGGTGCCGAGCACCGACAGCGACATGTCGTCGGAGTATTTGTCCAGCCATTCGATCGCCAGTCGGATGTTCACGTTCGGTTCCGGCATCTCGCCGCCGTCGAGCATGCCCCAGCGCTTCATCAGGGCCAGTTCGGCATTGGCGTGCCGTTGCTCCTCGGCGTGGAAGTAGCGGTAGATCTCCGCCAACGTCGGCGTGGGAGCCTTCTTCGCCAGCGCGGCGAACCCGCGGGCTCCGACGTTCTCGATCCAGCACAGATCTGCCATGAAGGCCTTGAGCTTTGGGCGGAACTCGTCGCTGATGGTCTCCGCTCCCGGCGCGTCCCAGTCGATGTCGGCCAGCGCCCACTGCCGGTCCTTGATCTTCGCGAGCATCGCATCCATGTCGATTGCCATGACTACCTCCTATTGGGTGACGCGATTGGTCAGGCCGGCGGCACGGGTGTAGACCGTCGGAGTGAAACGCTTGATGCCCCAGCCGATCCGGGCATCGGGTTGCGGCATGCAGTACAGGCCGCCTCGATCGTTGGTGTCCAGGCAGGTCTTGGCGACCCGCTCGGCGGAAAATCCGGTCCAGCGCATGAGCCGGTCGGCGAGCTGGGTCGAGCGCGCCGAGATGCGGCCCGATTCGACGATGTTCGTCTTGACGAACGTCGGGCACAGCACGGTGACGTTGATTCCGGTGCCGGACAATTCGGCGGCCAGCGTCTCCGACAGTGACAGCACGCCTGCCTTGCTGACGTTGTAGGCGGCCATTCCCGGCGCGGCGCCGAACGCGGCGGCGGACGCGACGTTGATGATTCCCCCAGGACCACCTGCCTCGCGCAGGATCGGCGTGAACACCTGGCAGCCGTTGATGGGCCCCCACAGGTTGATGCCGAGAACCCAGTTCCAGTCGTCGATGTCGATGTCGCCGATGGCTGCGCCACCCGCGCCGACCCCGGCATTGTTGATCACCAACGTCGGGGGACCGTCGAGCCAGGATTGCGCTTCCTTGGCCAGCTGTTGGACGTCGTCGATGTTCGAGACGTCGCAACGGACGGAGGTGGCCTGACCGCCTGCGGCCACGATGGCATCGGCGGTGGCACGCGACGACCCCTCGTCGACGTCGCTGCACACGATCCGACTGCCACGACGGGCCAGCTCGACCGCGAACGCAGCGCCGATGCCGCTACCCGCGCCGGTGATGACGGCCGCAGCACCGTGACTGCGCTTGGGAGATGATCCGAAGAGGCCCATCACCCTGCCTGCCGAACCCGGTTGGCCTGCAACGACTCCGAGACGAAGGCGGCGACTCGTCGCATGGCTGGCACGGCATCGGGGGCGAGCCGCGGTAGTGCCTGGAACACGTGGACTTGGTCGGGCCAGACCTGCAGCTCGCAATCGCCGCCCGCCGCGGTGATGTCCGCGGCCAGGCTCCGGGCATCCCCGACCAGCATCTCGCCGCCGCCGGCCTGGACCAATGTCCGTGGCATCCTTCGGCCGCGCGCGACGTCGAGGGTGAGTCGGGGGTGGGTGAGATCTGTCCCCGTGCAATACAAACCGACGAGCTTGGCGGCGTCGACCGAGCGGATGGCCGGGTCGCGGCGAAGTGCTTCGCGGGTGCGGGCAAGCCCGAACGTCAGGTCGATCAGCGGAGAGAACAGTGCGAGGCCGGCAGGGTGGTCGACGTCGGGCTGCAGCAACATGTCTACGGCGAGGTGTCCACCCGCGGAGTCGCCTGCGATGACGATCCGATCGGGCGCGAAGCCCTTTTCCTGGCACAGCCAGTCCCAGCCCGCGCGGACGTCGACCGCGGCCGTGGGAAAGCGGTAGCGCGGTGCGAGTCGGTAGTCGATGCAGAACACCGGAAGTCCGGTGAGCCGGGACAGCCATGCGGTGAGCCTGCGGTGGGTCCGCGGTGAGCAGAGCGCGAATCCGCTGCCGTGTAGGAAGTAGATGCACTCCGTGGAGTTGGTGACGCCTGCGCCGCGGACCCACTCGCCGACTACGCGTCCGCCGCCGCGAAGGCGGACGTCGACCTTCTCGACTTCCGTGCCCGCCAGGGAGGGTCCGAAGGAGTCCATGATCCGCGAGACGATCTTGCGTGAAGTCCACAGCCCCCATGTGCGTTCGGGCGGTAGCACCGCGCTGATCTGTCGGAGGGTCAGTCCGCTCACCGCGGCTGCGCCGCGCGATCGCATCGATCCCCGCGTTGGCATCGTGTCGGTCATCACAACGGGAGTACAGCAGCAATTGGTGACATTTGTCAATGTCACCATTTGTGCATGGGAGGCCCAGCTCACATCGTGACGCGGGACCAGCGGAGGGCTCGGTCAGCGCAGGGGATCGCCGCGCCAGGCGAAGC
Source organism: Mycolicibacterium sp. (assembly GCF_016462545.1). GTDB lineage: Bacteria > Actinomycetota > Actinomycetes > Mycobacteriales > Mycobacteriaceae > Mycobacterium. Next base: position 59,104 of record NZ_JAEMTA010000005.1, read on the forward strand.
TGTTCACGTATTTGCCCATGTCCAACGCAAGCTGGAGTCCGGCTGCCGACGGCTTGCCCGAACCGAAGTCGGGCCCGAAGGCGTGATACGGGCCGACGGCTCCGGCGACCAGCGCCAAGCCGTTCTTCTCGGCGACCATGACGACCACGCGCATGCGCGTGTAGCTCGAGTTCGAGCCCTGCGGCCAGCAGTCGGCGGCCAGGCCGTAGCCCGGCTGGTAGCCGACCATGGCATTCGGAATCTCGTAGGCCATCTTGTTGTCGGGGAACGTCTCGTTGATGAGTTGATTGGCGATCTGCCTTGGGGTGCGACCGGCGACGGGCTGGCTGAACAGTCGCATGGTGCCGCGGTCGCCCACGAGCAGGTCGGCTGTGATTCCGCGATCATCGGAGGTGACCTTGTACGCCGAGCCTTCGGCGGGGTAGGCGACGGAGAACGTCCCGTCGGGCGCAGTGAAGCGAGGGTTGATCGTGACGGGTTGGCCCATCGGTGGTCGTCCGCAATCGGGTGGGCAGACGTACCGTGCCGACGGTTTCTCGATGGCGCCGGACAGGACGACCAGGCCAGCGGCGACGAGGCCGATGGCGGCCACCCAGACGACGAGCAGTCGGCGATGCGACGTCTTGCGAAGTGCTGGCGCAGTATAGGTTCCGGCGTGCGTCGAATATCCGGGCGCAATCGTCGTCATCGTTCATCCGTCCCCGGTTCGGGGCCGGTCTCGACGCGCACCGGCCGGATGTCCCGTCGGGCCTTGCGCGACGAACGCGACGATGCCCGCGTGGCCGCGCCACAGGCGACGCAAAACGCCATGTCGGGAACGACGTGGCCGCAGTGCGTGCACAGCAGCGGTTCATCCGAGAGGATCTCGTCGTGGGCCTCGTGCAGCAGGGCCAGGTGCAGGCCCACCCGCAGGGCAAGCAGGGCGATGGCGGATACGGTGAGATGCATTGCCAACTGCAGCAATTGGGGGAATCGCGCGACGTCAACCAAGCCGAGCAGGGCGTACATCGTCATGACCACCAGCGCGAAGCCGGTCAGGACGATGCGCACACCCCTGCGGTGCTGGTCCTTCTTGTTCGCAGGTCGCGCGAACCACAGCGCGGTGCCGATCAGGCCGCCCACCGCCGCCGCGGTGAGCGGCACCGCGATACCGCGGATTCCCGCCTCGACCATCAGGCCGCTCATCGGCCTCGACTTGGCGATCATTCCGCCGGCGAACTGAGGAGCCAATCGCGTCATCTGCGCTGCGGCCGTGAACATCAGGGCGCCCAAGGCACCAATCGCGAAGCCGTCGAGGGCTTCTCGCTGCCCCGGACGTACCAGGCGCACGATCACCACGGGCGCGAGCATCAACAGCAAGCCCACAATCGGAATGCCCAAGCCGTCCCGCAAGATTCGCGAGCCGGCGATGCCCGCGCCGAGACCCACGTCGTAGGCCTGCGCGACCATCGCCCCCGTGAGCAATACCCAGCCGACGCCGAGGCCGATGCCCAGCCCGGCCGTCGCCACCAGCGTGCCGGTGGGGACGTCGTCGTAGACGTCGGACTCCTGCAGATAGATGAGGAACAGCAGGGGAAGTCCGAGCGCGGCGACGGTGATGAGGGCGGCGGGCAGCCGGAACAGGCTGGCAGCGACCAGTGCAACGAAGATCACGCCGAGACCCAGCAGGAACGGCATGCGGGAGCTGGGGGAGAGGTGGGGGAAGAGCGAGCTGACGAGGTTCGGCCTCAGCAGGTGTTCACCGGGGGAGGCGCTGTATGCCCTGATGCGCAACCAGTCCGGACCCGCGACGCCGTCGTGGTCCTTCAGGGGAAGCCCGCACAGGCCGCAGTATTCGCCTTCCGGCACCTCGGTCCGGCACACCCTGCACTCGACCATTCCCGGGGTGGGGCCGTTCGTTTCGGACTCGGTACTCATGGCTCGACTCCCGCTCGCTCCGGTCCTCGCTCGTGCCTCGCTGCGATCCTCACTCGCGATCGTCTTCGGGTACTCATGGCTCGACTCCCGCTCGCTCCGGTCCTCGCTCGTGCCTCGCTGCGA
>NZ_JAEMTA010000005.1:61243-181699 GCF_016462545.1 Mycolicibacterium sp.
TGGCTCGACTCCCGCTCGCTCCGGTCCTCGCTCGTGCCTCGCTGCGATCCTCACTGGGTGAGCCTCTGGATGGTGAGCAGATTGCGGGCGAGGTTGTCGGTGTCTGGCGTGCCGAGTCCGCTGACGAGGTCGTAGCCCGGTCCCGCGAGGTCGACGGCATTTCCACCGAGGGTGACGTCGCGGAAGGCCGGGAGCGGCGCCCCCTGGGCGATCCGGTACAGCAGCGGGTTGATGTCACCGATCTCGGTGCCGCCATTGGCCTTCAGGAACTGGGTCATCACCGCGGCCAACCCGGCCCAGATGGGGGCCGACTGCGACGTACCGCCGCCGACCACGTTGTCGCCGTTGAGCACGATCTTCACCCCGGTGAACGGATCGGCGACCGCGGAGATGTCCGGGGTCAGTCGCTTGCCCGTATTGCGTTCGGCGGGAATCTGTTCCGACGCGACTTCCTGCCATGGCGGGATGTCGAAGAGGGTCGATACCCCGCCACCGGTGCCCTGCGAGAGGGGTACGTCGAACCACGCCTGCTCGGCAAGCCATCTGCCCTGCGGGTCGGTGGAGAGCGTGGTACCTCCGACACTGGTCATCTCGGGAAGGGAGGCAATGGAATCCAGTCCGACGTCTGCCGGTCCCGGTGGGGAGTCCCAGTCGTCGCCGCCCTTGCACTCGAGGCCCGCGAGATCTCCACTCGCGTTGAAGGCCGTGGTGCCGTGCGTGTGGGCGGTGGCGAGGGCGGAGCGCACCGGCGCCAAATCAGCTGCGGTGAGCAGCTTGTCGCAGCCCCAGCCGATTGACAGGCTCCAGATCGCACCGGGGAATCTGCGATCGGTGTCCTCGAGCATCTGGCCGATCTTCTGGAAGGCGCCGTCACCCTCGACGGTCGGGCGGGCGTTGACGACGACCTTCCTGGCGTCGGGCGCAATCGCATGTGCGACTTCGAGATCCATCGTGGTCTCGCCGTACGGTTCGGGCAGTTGGTCGCCGACGACGGTCGGAGTGAACTGAGGAAGGGCGTTCATGGTGGCGAAGCTGTCGAGGTCGGACTGGGCGAAGCCGTTGAACGCGAATATCACGATCGTGGTGCCCTTGCCCGTGAAGCCGTCGCGCGCCATGCCTGCCGCGTTGTACGTGTTGAGCAGTGCCGTGGGCGTCAGCCCGCGATCGGGCACGTCCAGTGGCAGGATGTCCGGCCGCGAGGTGTGATGCGGTGTGTAACTGAGGATTCGGCCCATCTGCTCGACCTCGTTGCGGAGCGCCGGAGGCACCTCGGGCTGCTGTGGTGAGGCGTAGAACTCTTGACCGCGTTGGCCGCGATAGTCATGCACTTCGACGTCGAAGGCGTCCGCCACGTGGTCGGGTGTGCCCTCGACCACTGCCCAACCGTCGGTGGTACGCCACTGCACGGACAGGCCGTGCTGGACCGCCCAGCCGATCAACGCATCGGGACGACGATGGTCATTCAGCATCGCCGTGAGTTGGACGTGATCGCCGCGGGCTGGGCCGAGATCCGTGGAGGCAGCCAACAGCGCCGCGTAGGGCCCGTCGATGAGGGCGGGCGTGGCGGCGTTCGGTGTGATCCGAAGATCAGACGCGAGCGCCAGAACGCCCACCAGAATTACCGGCAGCAACCACGGCCAGACGCTTGCGCGCCTGGTCCGTGGCGCTGTCACAGGTGGTGACGGCATGGTGTCGTCGTGAAACGGTCCCGCGGTGGTCTCTCGAGACCGCGTGATGTCAGTTGTCGCCGGGAATGGCCGTCGGCGCGGGGGGCGCCTTGACCGGAGGCGTGAAGAGGTTGCCACCCGTGGGGTTGATCGACTTCTCGGTTGGTGTCACCGAAGGTGCCGACGACGACGGCGCGGTGGTGGTGGTGGTCGACGTCTCGGGAGCCTTCTCCGAACTGCCGCCGCACGCTGCGGTCAGGCCGACCATCGCGACGATGGCAGCTCCTCCCGCGTAAGCCGCCACACGGCGAGTCAGACGATGTGACCTCATGATGCTTTCCTTACTAATCCCCGAATTGCCAACGCTTGATCTTCGGTGAATCGCACAGCGATTCCGCACGGTCCCTGGTGCTGGACGCGCGCACCAGCCCCATCCCGAAGCGGGTTCCGGTGACCGAACTCTAACGCACCGACTGAATGGCCGCACAGGCATTTCTCTGGAGGCGTACAGCGTCGATGCCAGGAGCGTCGACCCGCTTGACGGTGTCAGAGGGTAAGTGTTTACTCGTCGTATCGAACATACTTTCGAATAGAGGATCGAGTCGGATGGTGCGGAAGGTGCTCTCGTGGCGGTCGTGATGGGTGTGACTCACGGGGCACAAAACCGCGCTGAACAGGTAGAACACCTCCGGCGCAAGATGGCCGAAGTGGCCGGCAGGACGTCGGGCTCGGTGGGGTCGACGCAGCGCGGATCCATGCCCGCACATGCCTCGCTTCCGGCCTCGGAAAATTTGCTGCCGGTCCCGGAATCGCTGGCCGACCTCCTGCCTGACGCGTTGCCCCGGGGTGCGGTGGCGGTGTTGTCGGGAGCCCGTTCGTTGCCGCTGAGATTGATCGCCGCGGTGACTGCGGCGGGTGGACATGCGGCGATCGTGGGCCAGCCGGACGTAGGTCTGCTCGCGGCCGTCGAGATGGGCGCTGACCTGAGCAGGCTTGCCGTCATCCCCGACGCCGGTGCCGATCCGGTGGAGGTGGCCGCGGTGCTGATGGACGGACTGGACCTGGTGGTACTCGGTCTGGGCGGGCGGGCGGTGGCGCCGAGCCGGGCGCGGGCGGTGACGGCGCGGGCCCGCCAGAAGGGGTGCACCCTCCTGGTCGTCAACGGCGACTGGCACGGAGCCTCAGCCCGGCTGGAGTCGAGGGTCTGCGGCTACGAGGTGACCGGCGCGGGTGCGGGCGCCCCCACGCCGGGATGCGGACGGATCAGTCGGGTGCGGTTGGCGACCAGGGCCTCTGGTCGGTCCGTCGGTCACGCTCGGGTAGTGGGCGGATGAGATGCCCGGCCGAGTATTGGCCATCTGGTGCATGGACTGGCCCGCGGTGGCGGCGGCTGCCGCGGCGGGCCTGCCTGCGACCGATCCCGTAGTGGTCACGCTGGCCAACCGTGTCGTCGCGTGTTCGGCGTCGGCGCGGTCGGTCGGAGTGCGAAGGGGCCTGCGCCGCAGGGAGGCCCAGGCGCGCTGCCCCCACGTTCACGTCGCCGCCGCCGACCCAGGTCGCGATGCCCGACACTTCGAGGGTGTGACGGCAGCGGTCGACGAGGTGGTTCCGCGTGCGGAGGTTCTGCGGCCTGGCCTGCTGGTGCTGTCGGTGCGCGGGGCTGCCCGCTACTTCGGATCGGAGCAGGCCGCCTCGGAAAGACTCGTCGACGCAGTGGCCGCGGCGGGGGCCGAATGTCAGGTCGGCATCGCCGACCAGATGCCCACTGCAGTGTTCGCCGCCCGCGCCGGCCGCATCGTCGAACCCGGCGGGGACGCACCCTTCCTGGCCGACCTGTCGATCCGGCAACTCGCCGCCGAACCGAGCCTGGCAGCTCCGGGCCGTGACGATCTGGCCGATCTGTTGTGGCGCATGGGAATTCGCAGCATCGGCCAGTTCGCCCAACTGCCGCGTACCGACGTGGCGTCCCGCTTCGGTGCCGATGCGATCACGGCTCACCGGTTTGCCCGCGGGGAACCCGCCCGTGGGCCGTCGGGTCGGGATTCGCCCCCGGATCTCGATGCCGTCATGGACTGCGATCCGCCGGTCGATCGGGTGGATGCCGCTGCCTTCGCCGGCCGGTCGCTGGCTGGTGAACTGCATCGCAGCCTGGAGGCGGCGGGGGTCGGCTGTACGCGCCTGGCGATCCACGCGATCACCGCCAACGGCGAAGAGATGCAACGGGTCTGGCGGTGTGCGGAGCCGCTGACCGAGGATGCCACGGCCGACCGGGTGCGCTGGCAACTCGACGGTTGGCTGAACCGGCGCCATCTGGATGACCGACCCACCGCTGCGATCACCACGTTGCGCCTGCATCCGGTCGAGGTGATCTCGGCGGCGGCGTTGCAGCTGCCGCTGTGGGGTTCCTCCGGGGACGACGACCGGTTGCGCGCCCGTCGGGCTCTGGTGCGTGTTCAGGGACTACTCGGGCCGGACTCGGTTCAGGTGCCGGTGCTCAGCGGTGGCCGTGGGCCTGCCGAACGCATCACCTTCACGCCGCTGGGGGACGAGCCGGTGCCACGCGCGGACCCCGGCCAGCCCTGGCCGGGGCAGCTTCCCGAACCGGCGCCGACCGTGCTGCTCGACGATCCCGTCGAACTTCTCGACGCCGAGGGCAACCCGGTGCGGGTGACCGGTCGGGGATTGTTCTCCGCAGACCCGGTGCGTCTGGCCGGTGATGGTGGCAGGTCGGGCACGTTGACGTGGTGGGCCGGACCCTGGCCCGTCGACGAACGATGGTGGGACCCGGGGCAATCGGAGGACGAGAGCCAAGCGGGCAGGGGAATGAGAGCCGGCAAGGCCGGACGTACGGCGCGAGTGCAGATACTGCTCGAGGGGTCGGGTGGTCGAGATGACGTCGCCGATCGCGCGATGCTGCTGTGCTATCGGCAGCGCCAATGGTTTCTGGAAGGAGTCTACGAGTAACTAGTTGTGCACAATTGAATTGGGAGCTATGGTTCTGGCATGGCCACGATGAGCCTCGATCAGCACCTCTGCTTCGCCCTGTACTCGGCGTCGCGGGCCATGACTGCGGCCTATCGGCCGATCCTGACCGACATGAACCTCACCTACCCCCAGTACCTGGTGCTTCTGGTGCTGTGGGACGAAGGACGTGTCACGGTCGGTCGACTCGGCGAGCGTCTGCACCTGGACTCCGGGACGCTCTCCCCGCTGCTGAAGAGGTTGGAGGCCAACGGGTTCGTGCGTCGTGATCGATCGACTGCAGACGAACGACTGGTCGACGTCACCCTCACCGACGCCGGGCGCGACCTGGAACGGCGCGCCCAATGCATCCCGGAGCAGCTCTTCTCCTCGACCGGCATGACCGAACGAGGCGCCGCCGATCTGCGAGACGCAGTTCGGCAACTCACCGATGCGCTCACCGCATCGTCAGAGAAATCCGAAGGAAGGGAAACCGCATGAAGATCCTGTACACCGCCGAGGCATTGACCACGGGCGACGGACGCGACGGACACGCCCGCAGCGCCGACGGCCGCCTGGACCTCGAACTGGCCGTCCCGAAGGAGATGGGCGGCAACGGTGAGGGCACCAACCCCGAACAGCTGTTCGCCATCGGTTACGCCGCCTGCTTCCACTCGGCGTTGCGACTCGTCGCCCGCCAGGAGAAGGCGGACGTCTCGGATTCGGCCGTGGGATCGCGAGTGTCGATCGGACAGCTCGACAACGGCGGCTTCGGCCTGGCGGTCGAACTGGAGATCACGCTGCCCAACGTCGACCACGCCACCGCCCAGGCGCTCACCGAGAAGGCCCATCAGGTCTGCCCATACTCCAACGCCACCCGCGGAAACATCGACGTCACCCTCGTGGTGACCGACGACTGAGCAGCTCAGGCGAGCGTTGCGGCGAAGGGGCCGACCCGGGCGATGAACCGGTCGAAGAACGCTTCGGCGTCCACCTCGAAACCGATGTGCGCGTTGGGGTGTCGGCCCCAGTGCCCGCGCCAGTCGGCCACCGTCATGCCGCGGGTGAGCGTGCCCGTCAGCTCGACGTCGACGGTCGCCTGTCGGTAGAGGACCAGCTCGGGGTCGAGTGCCACGGCCGCGGCGAGGGGATCGTGGAGATGGGCGAGATAGCCCTCGCCCTGGTCGAAGTGGAACTCGAAGTAGAAGCGCATCGCGTCCTCGAGAACGCGGATCAGCGGATTGGACGCCGCGGACCTCGAGCCGCGGTCGTCGAGGACGCTCATCGGGGTGGTGGCCGAACCGGCCGCGGCCGCCAGCCGGCTGAGGATCGCAGGGGTCATCGCGATGCGCTCGGTCAGGTTGAGCCCCAGGATGATTGGTAGGTGTGTGGGCTTGTCCAGCCCCCACGCCGCACTCCACACCGTGAAGACCTCGGAACCGGACTCGGGATCGACGCTGATGTTCCACTCGGCGACGGGAGTGGTGTTGCCGCGGTAGTCGAAGGCGCCGCCCATGATGACCAGCCGTCGCAACAGCCGGGGCAGGCTCGGCTCGAGGCGCATGGCCAGCGCCAGGTTGGTCAGCGGGCCGGTGACCAGGCCGATCAACTCGCCGGGGTGTTCGCGCGCCGCTCGAACCCACGCCGTGGCGGCGTCGTACTCGGTGAGCTGTCCGCCCGACTCGGGCAGCCGCGCATATCCGAGACCCTCCGGACCGTGGGTGTCCTCGGCGGTGCGCAACGGCATCGCCAGCGGACGTTCGGCACCTCTGGACACTGGGACGTCGCTCACTCCGCAGAGCGCGAGCAGTCCGAGGTTGTTGACGCAGACCTGATCGACCGGCACGTTGCCCGCGGTGGACGCGATGCCGACCAACTCGGCGTCCGCACTGGCCAACAGGTAGGCCAGTGCCATCGCATCGTCCACACCGGTGTCCACGTCGGCGAAGACGGGAAGACGTGCCGCCGGACTCTCGCCGCTGCGCTCAAGCCCTGTCACGAGGCCAACGATAGAACTGGCCCGCTACCAGTGCACACCGGGCACCAGGCGCACTGCCCGCTTGAGTGGTCCGGGTGCCCGGAGCTTCCCTACGGCGGAGCGGGCGGGCCGCTTGGGTCGCCTGGTCGGCTCCTGCCCGGACGGCGCCGGGGACTCGAGCGTCACGACCCCCCTGGCTGCCGCCGAATCCGGATAGCCGAGGTAGAGCTGATGGAGCACCCGTCGGGACAGTCTCGGCGTGAAGTAGTGCCCGACGTCGGCCAACGTGCCGACGGGGGTGTCGATCCGCGCGGGCTTGTCCACCAGGCCGCGCACCACCATCGCGGCGGCATGTTCGGCGGTGATGGCGGGCATCGGATTGAGTCGGCGCGACGGGGCGATCATGGGCGTCTGCACCAACGGCATGTGGATGCTGGTGAACGTGACGTGGTCCGAGAGCGTCTCGGTGCCGACCACCTCGGCGAACGCGTCGAGCGCTGCCTTGCTGGGGATGTAGGCACTGTACTTCGGGCTGCTGGCCTGCACGCCTGCGCTCGAGACGTTGACGACGTGGCCGAATCGGCGTTCACGCCAATGGGGTAGGAGCGCGAGCACCATCCGCACCGAGCCGAAGTAGTTGACGGCCATCACGCGCTCGTAGTCGTGCAGGCGGTCGGTGGACGCCGACACCGACCGGCGGATCGAACGGCCTGCATTGTTGACCAGGTAGTCGACGTGACCGAACTGGCCCAGGATGTCCTTGACGGTGTGATCCACCGACGCCGAGTCGGTGACGTCGCACGTGAATGCGTAAGCGACACCGCCTGATTCGCGGATCTCACCGATCAGGTCGTCGAGGGCCTCGGCATTGCGCGCCAGGGCGAAAACGCATCCGCCACGTTCGGCGACGGCGATCGCCGCCGCGCGCCCGATGCCACTGGATGCCCCGGTGATGATGACGTGACGACCGACCAGCGGACCTGCGGCGTCGTCGCGGCGAGCCCGGTCGGGGTCGAGGTGCTCGGCCCAATAGCGCCACAGCAGGGGTGCGTAGGACGCGAACTCGGGGACGCGTATTCCCGTGCCGCGCAACGCTTCGGTCGCGTTGTCCGAGGTGAAGGTCGGGGCGAGCTCCACGACGTCGAGCACCTCGGCGGGGATGCCGAGCTGGGTGGCGGCCATGTTGCGCAGGATCTTGGCCCGTCCCGACGCCTTGAGGAACGGCGTGGCCATCGACCCCGGCAGTGAGCCGAGGAGCTCCGGCAGGCCGGCCTCCTTGGCCACGCCGCGGTAGATGTGCGTGAGGCCGATGGACTTCGGCGAAGTCAGGTGGAACGTCTGACCGTCCCGTTCGGGCGCGTGCATGATCGACACCACGGCCGCCGCGACGAAGTCCACCGGGACGATGTTGGTGCGGCCGGTGTCGGGCAGCAGCATCGGTGTGAACCTCGGCAGGGCGGCGAGCTTCGCCAGGAGCCCGAAGAAGTAGTACGGACCGTCGATCTTGTCCATCTCGCCGGTGTGGGAGTCCCCGACGACGACGGCGGGCCGATAGATGCGGTGGCGCAGCCCGGTAGCGGCGCGGACCAGCATCTCGGCTTCGAACTTGGTTTGGTGATACGGCGTCGGCAGCTCTTGGGCGACGTCGAAGTCCTCCTCGGTGTATTCACCGGGAAACGTGCCGGCCACCGCGATCGACGACACGTGGTGAAGCGTGGCGTCCAGCCCCACGGCCAGGTCGATGACCGCTCTGGTGCCGTCGACGTTGGCGGCGCGTTGCGCCTCGTCGTCGGCGGTGACGTCGTAGACCGCGCCACAGTGCACGACGTGGTCGACGGCACCCATCTCGGCGAGCACGTCGTCGGGGAGTCCGAGGCCCGGCGTCCTCAGGTCGCCTACCAGGGGTTTGGCCCGCTCTCCCCACTCTTCGGCGAGGCGCTCGAACCGGGACAGCGATTCGCGCCGCACCAGGATCCAGACGTCGGAACGGTCGTCGCGAGCCAGTAGTTCGGACACGATGCGGCGACCAATGAACCCGGTACCGCCGGTAACGACATAGCGCATGCGAGCCATGCTCACCCCTGTTCGGACAAAGGTCAACTAGGTGTGACCCGATCGGATTGGGCGCGTCGTGGTCGCGCTATCGTCCGAATGCCCACCCACGCCTTCAAGGGAGAACGCATGCCGATCAACCCCGACGCCATCGGTGCGACGACCGCGCCGCAACCGTTCACATGGACCGAGCGCGACACCATGCTCTACGCCCTCGGCGTCGGTGCGGGCACCAAGGATCTCGCGTTCACGACCGAGAACAGCCATGACATCCCACAGCAGGTGCTGCCGACGTACGCCGTCATCGCCTGCGCTGCGTGGGGTGCCGCAGCCGCGGTCGGCGAGTTCAACTGGGCCATGCTGTTGCATGGCAGCCAGCAGATCCGTCTGCACGCGCCGCTACCGCCGGCGGGCACGTTGAACGTGCACTCCGAGGTCGTCGACATCCAGGACAAGGGCGAGGGCAAGAACGCCATCCTCGTGTTCAAGGGAGTCGGCACCGATCCGGACAGCGGTGAGGTGGTGGCGGAAACGGTGTCCACCGCGGTGATCCGAGGGGAGGGCGGCTTCGGCGGCCAGCCCGGAGACCGGCCCGTCAAGCCCGAGATCCCCGACCGCGAGCCCGACGCGAAGGTGGCGTTGCCGACGACCGAGGACCAGCCGCTGATCTACCGCCTCTCGGGTGACCGCAACCCACTGCACAGCGACCCCTGGTTCGCGAAGAATCTCGCCGGTTTCCCGAAGCCGATCCTGCACGGGTTGTGCACCTACGGCGTGGCAGGCCGGGTGCTGGTGGCCGAACTCGGCGGCAACGACGCGACGAAGATCAAGGCCGTCGGCGCACGGTTCACGTCGCCGGTGTTCCCCGGGGAGACGCTGACGACGTCGGTGTGGCGCACCGAACCGGGCCACGCCGTGTTCCGCACCGAGGCGGCCGAGGCGGACGGGTCCAACGCCCGGGTGGTGCTCGACGACGGTACCGCGGAGTACGCCGACTAGACGCGGATACCGTTCCAGTCGACGAGAGTCCAACCCGCACTGGGGTTTCCGCGCACGACCACATAGCCGGTGTTGTTCAGCGGCGCGGTCTCCAACAGGGCGGGGTCGGCGTTGGTGGTGTTCATCAGCGTCCACAGCGCGATCGCGGCGCCGTGCGAGAACGCGACGGGTTCGCGGTCGCCCGTCGCGTAGATCGTGGCGACGGCGTCGTCGAACCTGGCGTCGAACTCGTTGCCGTCGATGGAGCCGGGGATGCGTGCGGTGCGGTCTCCCCGAACCCACTGCTCGAGCACGCCGTAGAACGCCACGCCCGCGATTTCGGGTTGCCCGTCGTAGACGCCCGCCTCGATCTCCCGCAATCCCGGGAGCACGTCGACGGGATCGCCCAGTTCCTCGGCGAGGAATTGGGCCGTCTGCTGGGTGCGCGTCATCGTCGAGGCGAAGATGCCGTCGAAGCCGTCGTCGGCGTAGTCGGCGGCGACCTGATGAGCCTGTTGCCACCCGAGTTCGGTGAGCCCGGGCCCTGGTGTCGAGGTGTCGATGACACCGGAGGCGTTGCCCGCCGACTGCGCATGCCGGATGAAGGTAAGGGTGATGTCGCCTTCGGGCGCCGCCGAGGCCGAGGGCGCTACGGTGCCGGCGACGGTCAGGAGGGTCAGGGCGAGTGCGGCCAACCAACGGGTCATCGGCATCATCCTGCCAGCCAGCCGATGGGAGCTACCAGGTCTGTCGGACCGCTCGCACCAAGCTCTCGTCGACCGCGACGCGTCGGTCGCGCGTCACCGTGTGGGTGACCGCGTCGGTGATGTCGCGTGGCTCGAGTTTCACCATGCCTGCGTGCCGTTGAGTCTTTCCGCCATGATGGCCATCATGACCGACGACGCCAAGCCGCCGTTTCCGCCCTTCGACCTCGCCAGCGCGATCGCCAAGGTCCAAGCGGCCGAAGATGCATGGAACACCCGAGATCCGCACCGTGTGAGCCTGGCGTACACGGAAGATTCGCAGTGGCGCAACCGCGATCAGTTCATCACGGGTCGCGCTGCGATCGTCGAGTTCCTGACGTCGAAGTGGGAGCGCGAACTCGACTACGCCTTGCGCAAGAGCCTGTGGTGTTTCGACGGCAACCGGATCGCGGTGCGGTTCCAGTACGAGTGGCACGACGCAGGCGGCGGGCAGGAGCGAAGCGACTCGGGGGATGTTTTGGCCGGCCAGTGGTTCCGCAGCTACGGCAACGAGCTGTGGGAGTTCGACGAGCACGGCCTCATGCTCCGCAGGGAAGCCAGCATCAACGACGTCGCCATCGACGTCGCCGATCGCAGGTACTTCGGCCCGCGACCGGAATCCGAACGCGGACAGGATATTCCGTTGCGCTAACGGGTACCGTAGGCCTTGGCGATGTCCGGTGAGTCGAGCCAGTTCGAGTAGGTCGGCGACTGCGGCCAGCCCTCGGGGGAGTCTTGCCATTCCTCCTGACGGCCCCACGGGAGCAGGTCGATCAACGCGAAGCTGTGGCTGAGCTGCTCGGTGCCACGACCGTCGGTGTGCCACGTCCGGTAGACGGTGTCCTCCCCCGACGGACCCGTCGCACGTAGGAAGACGTTGACGGCGAAGCCGGCGCCAGGTGCCGCACCGACGTCGGCCCCGAACGAACTCTCCGACGAGGAGTACCAGTCCATCCGGTTGCCGACCCGCTCCTTGTAGGCCAGCGCCTCCTCGATGGTTCCGTTGGTGACGATGACGAATCGGGCGTCGTAGCCGGCGAGGAACTCGAGCCGGGTGAACTGCGACGTGAAGCCCGTGCAGCCACCACATTGCCATTCCGCTCCCGGTGACCACATGTGGTTGTAGACGATGAGTTGGCTGCGCCCATCGAATACCTCGGCCAGCGTGCGGGGTCCGTCCGCGCCGATCAGCGTGTAGTCACCCATTTCGACCATTGGCAGCCGCCTGCGTTGGGCGGCGATCGCGTCGAGTTCGCGGGTGGCGGCCTTCTCGCGGATGCGTAGTTCGTCGAGGGCGGTGCGCCAGGTGTCCTGGTCGACGACGGGGGGTAGGGCGGTCTTCTCGGTCATGGATCCTCCATGGGTCTCAGTGTCGTACTCCCAGGTATAGACCGTCGGGGCGCGGGAAAGTCATCGCCTCCAACCGATCTGCCTTCTTCAGCACCGAACTCAGCATGGTGCACCGAATCACTTCGACAGAGCCTCCTGAAGGCCCGATACGGCAGCCCCGGCGGGCTCCCCGACGTTCGCGGCCCAGGCGACGTAGGCATCCGGGCGGATCAGCAGGGTGTCGGCCGGACGGCCCCTTTTTTCTCGTCTGCCGAACCTGGGTTTTCGAACGCTTGTTCGATAGACTGCTCCGGTGGGATGGAACGACGGTCCGTCGACCTGGGGCGAGATGGAGCGGGTGCTCACCGGCAAGCCCCGCCGTGCCGGGTCCCGACTGCCCGAGCCCACCGGCGACGGCGGTGACAGCCCGGCCTGGTCGCGCAAGCGGGGGAGCTACGAGCGGCCCGACCATCATGAGCGCGGCAGTGCTTCGGTGCCCTACGCCGAACTCCACGCCCACTCGGCCTACAGCTTTCTCGACGGTGCGAGCACTCCGGAGGAACTCGTCGAGGAGGCCGCCCGGCTGAACCTGCGAGCCATCGCGCTCACCGATCACGATGGGCTGTACGGAGTGGTCCGGTTCGCCGAGGCTGCCAGGGAACTCGACGTGCAGACGGTGTTCGGCGCCGAGCTCTCGCTGGGAAACGTCGCCCGAACCGAGGTGCCCGACCCGCCCGGACCACACCTGCTGGTGTTGGCTCGCGGGCCCGAGGGCTATCGACGGCTGTCGCGGGAGCTCGCCAAGGCTCATCTGGCAGGCGGGGAGAAGGGCAAGCCGCGCTACGACTTCGACGCGCTGACCGAGGCCGCGGGCGGGCACTGGCACATTCTCACCGGATGTCGCAAAGGCCATGTGCGCCAGGCCTTGTCGACGGGCGGGCCGGCGGCGGCCGAATCGGCGCTGGCCGACCTGGTCGATCGGTTCGGGGCCGAGCGGGTGAGTATCGAGCTCACCCACCACGGCCATCCCGTCGATGACGAGCGTAACGCCGTGCTGGCATCCCTGGCGCAACGGTTCGGCCTCGGCGTCGTAGCTACCACCGCGGCGCACTTCGCCGAACCGAGTCGGGGCAGGTTGGCCATGGCGATGGGGGCCATCCGGGCGCGCAACTCGATGGATGAGGCCAGTGGATGGCTTGCGCCGCTTGGCGGTTCGCACCTTCGCTCGGGAGAGGAGATGGCGCGGCTGTTCGCGCAGCACCCCGGGGCGGTATCGGCCGCGGCCGAACTCGGTCAGCAGTGTGCATTCGGGCTGGCGCTCATCGCTCCGAAGTTGCCGCCGTTCGACGTACCCCCGGGGCAGACCGAGGACAGCTGGCTGCGCCACCTCGTGATGACCGGAGCCCGCAACAGGTACGGACCACCGGAACGCGCGCCGTTGGCCTACGCGCAGATCGAGCACGAGTTGGCGGTCATCAGCCAGCTGACCTTTCCGGGCTACTTCCTGGTGGTGCACGACATCACCCGGTTCTGCAAGGAGAACGACATCCTTTGTCAGGGCAGGGGATCGGCGGCCAACTCCGCGGTCTGCTACGCACTGGGCGTCACCAACGTCGACCCGGTCGCCAATGAGCTGTTGTTCGAGCGGTTCCTCTCGCCGGCGCGCGACGGACCGCCGGACATCGACATCGACATCGAATCGGACCTGCGCGAGAAAGTGATTCAGTACGTTTACGAGCGATACGGGCGCGACTACGCCGCGCAGGTCGCCAACGTCATCACCTATCGCGGTCGCAGCGCGGTGCGCGACATGGCCAGGGCGCTGGGGTTCTCGCAGGGGCAGCAGGACGCGTGGAGCAAGCAGATCAGCCGGTGGAACGGACTGGCCGACTCGCCGGACGTCGAGGAAGTTCCCGAGCAGGTGATCGAGCTGGCGCTGCAGATCAAGGATCTGCCGCGTCACATGGGAATCCACTCCGGCGGCATGGTGATCTGTGACCGGCCGATCGCCGACGTGTGCCCGGTGGAGTGGGCGCGCATGGAGAACCGCAGTGTGCTGCAGTGGGACAAGGATGACTGCGCTGCAATCGGTTTGGTGAAGTTCGACCTGCTCGGGCTCGGCATGCTCTCGGCATTGCACTACGCCATCGACCTGATCGCCGAGCACAAGGGCATCGAGGTCGATCTGTCCAAGCTCGACCTCTCGGAGGCCGCGGTCTACGAGATGTTGCAGCGCGCCGACTCCGTCGGAGTGTTCCAGGTGGAGTCCCGCGCGCAGATGGCCACGCTGCCCCGACTGAAGCCGCGAGTGTTCTACGACCTGGTGGTCGAGGTGGCGTTGATTCGTCCCGGACCCATCCAGGGCGGCTCGGTGCATCCGTACATCCGGCGCCGCAACGGTGAGGAGGCGGTGACCTATGAGCACCCGTCGATGGAGCAGGCACTGCGAAAGACACTGGGGATTCCGCTGTTCCAAGAGCAGTTGATGCAGTTGGCCGTCGACTGCGCGGGTTTCTCCGCAGCCGAGGCCGATCAACTGCGTCGAGCGATGGGGTCCAAGCGCTCCACGGAGAAGATGCAACGGCTTCGCGGCCGGTTCTACGACGGCATGCGGGAGCGGCACGGCGTGACCGGCGAGGTCGCCGACCGGATCTACGAGAAGCTGGAGGCGTTCGCCAACTTCGGCTTCCCGGAGAGCCATTCGCTGTCGTTCGCGTCGCTGGTGTTCTATTCGTCGTGGTTCAAGCTGCACCACCCCGCGGTGTTCTGCGCCGCACTGCTGCGGGCCCAGCCGATGGGTTTCTACTCGCCGCAGTCGCTGGTCGCCGACGCCCGTCGGCACGGGGTGCTGGTGCACGGGCCCGACGCCAACGCCAGCCTGGCGCACGCGACGTTGGAGAACGGCGGCCTCGACGTACGGTTGGGGCTCGGCGCCGTCAGGCACATCGGCGACGAGCTGGCCGAGCGGATCGTCGAGGACCGAAAGGCGCACGGCGCGTTCACGTCTCTGGTCGATCTGGCGGGCCGGGTGCAACTCTCGGTGCCGCAGACCGAGGCGTTGGCCACCGCGGGGGCACTCGGTTGCTTCGGGATCACCCGACGGGAGGGGCTCTGGGCGGCCGGCGCCGCAGCTTCCGAGCGTCCGGACCGGCTACCCGGCGTCGGATCCTCCTCACACGTCCCGTCGCTGCCGGGAATGACGCACCTCGAGCTGACCGCCGCCGACGTCTGGGCTACCGGTGTGTCACCGGACAGTCACCCCGTTCAGTTCCTGCGTGACCATCTCGAGGAGATCGGCGTCGTTCCCGCCAACCGGCTGCTGTCGGTGCCGGACGGCACACGCGTGCTCGTCGCAGGCGCGGTGACTCACCGGCAGCGGCCCGCGACGGCTCAGGGTGTGACCTTCATGAACCTCGAGGACGAGACGGGCATGGTCAACGTGATGTGCTCGCGGGGGGTGTGGGCGCGCCATCGCAAGCTGGCGCAGACGGCGTCGGCACTGGTGATCCGGGGCATCGTGCAGAACGCGACGGGTGCGGTCACCATTGCGGCCGACCGCATGAGCCCCATCGACCTGCGGGTGCGGTCCAAGTCGCGCGACTTCCAGTAGCCCCCCCTTCCCGCGAGCGTGCGTGTCGGCACGCCAACACGCCGATTCGGTTGACACTTCGCGCACGCTCGCGGCGTCCCCCATTCGGTGGACACGGGTTTCCACCGGTCCATCCTCCGGTCGTCCGACAGACATCACGGTCGCGCCGAGACATAGTTATCCCATCGCCGGAACACGCCGGCCAGCCACACCAAAAGTCAACTCAGACAGAAGGATTCGACATGAGCATCATCATCCGCACCGTCGCCGCCGCCGGAATCCTCGGCGCCGCCGCACTCGGACTGGCCGGCACCGCCAACGCCGTCACCACGTCCACCACGCCGCAGGGCCCCGGTTACTCCTACAGCCCCGGCACCTACGCCACGCCCGCCCCGACCGCCAAGCCAGGCTGGCACGACAACCACGGCCCCGCCTACATCGCCCACCTCACCGGCAAGTAGGTCCCAGAACCCACCAGGCCCTCCCCACCCAATCCCCGGGGGAGGGCCTGGTGTTCGTGGTCGACTCAGCCTTCGGTCGGGGTGGTCCACACCTTGTCGATGTCGATACGCAGGCGGGTGCTGTAGTCCGCCATCGACTCGGTCAACCCGAACTCGTCCGCGGTTGCGCCGTACTTCGCCCAGTACGGTTCGTCGTCGCGGCAATCCACGCCCTCGGCGTCCACGGTGGCCTGTCCACCCACCACGATGATGCCGCCGCCATTGCCATCGGAATCCAGGTTCAGGCTCACCTGCGGATGGTTCTGGACGTGCCTGACCTTGGCCGCACTTGGCGCCGAGTACACGAACACCGCGGCGCCGTCGAAGAAGAACCAGACCAGCTTCGGCACGGGTTGGCCGGACTTCGCGACCGTCGTCAGCCAGCCGTAGTGGCCTGCGGTCAGGCGATCGATGACCTCCGGTGTCAACTCAGCGCTCATGAACGCGAATGTAGTCTCCGAATATGACTTCCGAGACCCTCGATCTGACCCTCGATGAACTGCTGACCACCACCCGCTCGGTCCGCAAACGACTCGACCTCGAGAAGCCGGTGCCGCGCGACGTGGTGATGGAGTGCCTCGAGCTCGCGCTGCAGGCGCCGACGGGATCCAACACGCAAGGCTGGCAGTTCGTCTTCGTCGACGACCCGGAGAAGAAGAAGGCCATCGCCGACATCTACCGCACCAACGCGACGCCCTACCTCGATCAGGAGAAGCCCACCTTCGGCGACAGCCGCGACGAGCGGACCCCGTTGGTGGTCGACTCCGCGAAGTACCTCAACGATCACCTACACGAGGTGCCCGTCATGTTGATCCCATGCCTTGAGGGCCGCCCCGATGGCGCGCCCGCCGGGATGAGCGCGAGCTTCTGGGGATCACTGCTGCCCGCGGCCTGGAGCTTCATGTTGGCGCTGCGCTCGCGCGGTCTTGGTTCTGCGTGGACGACGCTGCACCTGATCGGCGACGGCGAGAAGCAGGCCGCCGACGTCCTCGGGATTCCCTTCGACAAGTACGCCCAAGGCGGACTGTTCCCGATCGCGTACACCAAGGGCACCGACTTCAAGCCTGCCAAGCGTCTGCCCGCCGAGCAGCTCAGCCACTGGAACACCTGGTAGCCGCGAAGCTCAGACTGCGCCGGTGAACCCCTGCTGGCGCCACGCCTCGTAGACCACCACCGCAGCGGCATTCGACAGGTTGAGGGAGCGACGGCCCGCGAGCATCGGGATCCGCACCCGCTCGGTGACGTGCGGGTCGGCGAGCGTCTGCGCATCCAAGCCGGTGGGCTCAGGACCGAACAGCAGGACGTCGCCGGGGACGAAGTCGATGTCGCCGTAGAACGATTCGGCGTGGGCGGTGAACGCGAACACCCGCGCGGGCATCACCGACGTCCAGGCCGCGTCCAGATCTGCATGCACCGTGACGGAAGCCAGGTCGTGATAATCGAGGCCGGCCCGCCGCAATTTCGGCTCGGTTAGGTCGAATCCGAGCGGTTCCACGAGGTGTAATTCGCACCCGGTTGCTGCGACCATCCTGATCGCATTGCCGGTGTTCGGCGCGATGCGCGGCGAGTTGAACATGACCCGAAACATTCGACGATGATCTCAGTATTGCAACGACATTTGCTCGCATAGCACACGAGTCCGCAACGGCACGGTCACGAACTCTGTCTGTTCAGTAAGAATTGTAGAAACCCCCGCTCATCGCTGTCATACTCGACAAATTGCCGGGTGGACTGGATCTTCCGGTATCCGCCGATAAGTGGGCGTACTGCTGCAGGAAGCCTTATGAACGTAGCGCTATCAATGACATGCCGACGAGTGACCGGTTGCACGGCCGGGGTGCGATGACGGCGTTCGTGGAGCCGCAAACCGTTGCGCCACCGGAATTCTCGGGTGATGCGCCGCCGCGGGCAAAGCGCCCCTCTCGTTGGTCGATGGCGAATTGGCCCGTTCGCTGGAAAGTCTTCGCAATAGTCCTGGTGCCGTTGCTCTTGGCCGGCGCATTCGGCGGATTGCGAATCTACTCGGGGTGGAACGAGGCCGGTGATCTCCGGCTGGCAGCCGATCGCGCCGACATGGTCCCCGCCATCGAGAAGTACATGGCGGCTCTGGACGCCGCCATGTTGGCGAACTCCACCGGAGGCGACGCTCAGGCGTCGTTGAGCGCGTTCGACACCAGCAAGCAGAACCTGCAGCGGCAGCTGTCGGCCACCGACGTCGTTCCCGACGTCAGCACTGGCGTCACCCGGCTGCTCGACGGTGGTCAGGCGTTGCTCGACAAGGTCACCGCGAACGGCGTCGACCTGCGGGGCCGCATCACCGCCTACGCGCCGATCCTGCTGACGGCCGAGGACGCCGTCAACGGCTCGGTTCGAGTGGACGACGAGAAGATTCGGGCCGAGACGCTTGGCCTCAGCCGTGCGATCGGCGCCCGCGGTCAGATGATGATGCAGCAGCTGCTGGTGAATCTCGGCGGCGACATCCCCGAGCCCGAGCTGCGCACGTCCATGATCACGCTGGCGGGCACCGAACCGTCGACCTTGTTCGGCATGGCCCAGGTGCTCGGCGTCGGCTCGCCGGAAGCCCAGAGGTTGCAAGAAGAGATGGTCAAGCGGATGGCCATCATGTCCGATCCCGCCGTGCCGCTGGTTGCCAACCCGGATCTCAGCCAGTCTCTGCAAGCCACCAACGACGTCGCCACGAAGATCATCGACTCGACCACCGCCGCGGTCACCTCCGCCGTCGCGGACCAGGCGGCCGCCAAGCGCCAGGAGGCGATCCGCGACTCGGTGATCGTCGGCGTCGCGATCCTGGTGGCCATCGCTCTGGTGCTGATCGTGGCGCGGTCGCTGGTGCGTCCGTTGCGCACCCTGCGCGACGGCGCCCTGAAGGTCGCCCACGAGGACCTCGCGCGGGAGCTCGAGCGCGTGCGGACCGGCGGGCTGCCGGGTCCGGTGCGGCCGCTTCCGGTCACCAGCACCGAAGAGATCGGGCAGGTGGCGCACGCCGTAGACGAACTTCACGAACAGGCCGTGTTCCTGGCAAGCGAACAGGCTCGGCTGCAGCTTCAGGTCGGCGATATGTTCGAGACGTTGTCGCGGCGCAGCCGTTCGCTCGTCGACCAGCAGCTGAGTCTCATCGATCAACTCGAGCGCAACGAAGAGGATCCTCAGCGGCTGGACAGCCTCTTCAAGCTCGATCACCTGGCCGCGCGCATGCGCCGCAACGGGGCCAACCTTCTGGTGCTCGCCGGCTCCAGAGTGCCTCGCGAGCAGGCCGACCCGGTCCCCGTGGCGTCCTTGATCGATGCCGCGTCCTCCGAGGTCGAGGATTACGCCAGGGTCGTCACCGCGACAGTCCCGGAGAGCGAGGTGGCCGGTGCCGTCGCAGGCGACCTCGTCCACCTGTTGGCCGAGTTACTGGACAATGCGCTGCGGTACTCGCCGCCGATTTCCCAGGTGCAGGTATCGGCGGTGCAGACCGGCAACGGCGGGTTGGTCATCGAGGTCAGCGACCACGGCCTGGGCATGACCGATGCCGACCTGCGGGTCGCAAACACGCGGCTGCAGTCGGGCGGTGAGGTCAACCCGTACACGGCCCGCCACATGGGCCTCTTCGTGGTCGGCAGGCTGGCTGCTCAGCACGGTCTCGTCGTACGGCTTCGCAGTACCGTTGTCGCCGAACCGAATTCGGGCACCACCGCTGGCGTGTTCATCCCCGCCGAGTCGCTGCTGCACGGTCCCGGCGGACCCGTCTCCGACGTGCCCGACTACCGCGTGCCCAGCTTCGGTCCGCCCGCCGATTACGGTATGCCCGCCGATGCCGACCGCGACGTCGCGCCCCAGTACACGGCCGGTGAATATCGTGGCGAATACCAGGACTACGCCGCCGACGTGACGGCCGAGCCGGAGTACCGCAACGGCCACGCCGACATTCCCGTTTCGCTTCTCCCACAACGCAACCCGGGCGCCAGTGGCATCTCGGACATTCCGTCGGCGCCGATCGAGGTCGCCGAGCCGGCCGCCGAGCCCGCGGACCAGTGGGCCGAGCAGGACTGGCCGGAGGACGAGCACTGGCCTGCGGACGCGCCGGTGCAGCCCACGGGCGCCGTCGAACAGACGCGATGGCATCTATCCACCGAGTCCTCGGAACGTCCCGTCCCGACGGACACCTCGTCGTTCTTCGCCGCCAAGGCTCAGTCCGCGAACAGGCCGCCAGCCGCTTCCAACGGTGTGCACCGTTCCGGCGAGGTCGAAGGATCCACGCCGGCAACCGAACCCGCGGCGACATCGAGCGCCCCCGCTGGTGGTTCGATCTTCGACTCGATGCTGTCGGAGTGGCTGATCGACGATCCTTTCCAACTCGCCGAGAGCAGTGACCTGGACTGGCAGACCGTGTGGGATCACGGCTGGTCGGCGGCGGCCGCAGCCGAGGAAGTCCCGGTGGCGGCGCACACCGAGGAAGGTCTGCCGGTGCGTCAGCCGGGAGCACGTCTGGTGCCCGGCGCGGCTGACGGCGACAACGGTCACGGCGAACGCAACGGTGGCGCGCACCGCGGGACGGATGCCACCGACCTGCAGGACGAGGCGCACGGCTCCACGTTCGACACCGGGCCGATCACGATCCCGCGTGACCCCGAAGCGGTGCGGAGCAGCATCGGCAACCACTTCAGCGGCGTGCACGCGGGCCGTTTGCACGCCCGCGACACACGATCGACAGACGAGGACTGATCTGAGCATGACCCGTCCCACCCAGCGCGATTCGCTCGACTGGCTGGTGTCCAAGTTCGCCTACGAGGTGACCGGCGTCTCGCACGCGATCCTGGTGTCAGCCGACGGGCTGCTGATGGCCTCCAGCGAGCACATGCCCGTCGAGCGGGCCGACCAGTTGGCCGCGGTGACCTCCGGGCTCGCCAGCCTGTCGACCGGCGCCGCGCAACTGTTCGACGGCGGCTACGTCCTGCAGTCCGTCGTGGAGATGGAAAACGGCTACCTGCTGCTGATGCGCGTCGGCGACGGATCGAATCTCGCGACGCTGGCGACCCGGTCGTGTGACATCGGTCAGATCGGCTACGAGATGGCAATCCTGGTCGAACGCGTCGGCACGGTCATCCAATCCGGTCGCCGCACCGCCCAGCACTCGTGAGCGACCGTGGACTTTCCGCCGCACGACGCCTGGGAGCCCAGCGAACCGCTCGCTGAGGTCAGCCTCGTTCGGCCCTACACACTGACCGCCGGGCGCACCGCGTCGCGCGTCGACCTCCCCCTGGAGGCCCCGATCCGGACGTTGCAGTACGCACCGGCGCCGCGGTGGCCCGGCAGCGACGTGCGCGCCAGAATTCTCAGCCTCGGTACGGCGAGTCCCTCCGTGGCGGAGATCGCCGCTCGTCTAGCGTTGCCGCTCGGTGTTGCGCGTGTGTTGATCGGCGATCTCGTGATGCAGGGTTATCTTCGAGTGGACGCCACCTTGAGCGAGTCGGCAAGCACCGACGAACGACGTGAACTGATAGGAAGGACCCTGCGTGGCCTACGGGCACTCTGAGGGGCGGGCCGAGCGCCCTGCCGAGACAGGGTCCCCGCGCGGGCGCTCATCCGACACAGGGTCTTCGCGCAAGCGCTCATCTTCGACGAAGATCGTCATCTCCGGCGGTTTCGGCGCAGGCAAGACGACGTTCGTGGGTGCCGTGTCGGAGATCATGCCGCTGCGCACCGAGGCCATCGTGACCAACGCCTCGCACGGTGTCGACGGCCTCGATGCCACGCCGATGAAGAACACCACCACGGTGGCGATGGACTTCGGCCGCATCACCCTGGCCGAGGATCTGGTGCTCTACCTGTTCGGTACGCCCGGGCAGCGCAGATTCTGGTTCATGTGGGATGACCTGGTCCGCGGCGCGATCGGCGCGATCATCCTCGTCGACGTTCGCAGGCTGCAGGACAGCTTCGCGGCGGTCGACTTCTTCGAGGCGCGCCGGTTGCCCTTCCTCATTGCCGTCAACCAGTTCGACGACGGGCCGAAGTACCCGGCCGACGCGGTGCGCAAGGCGTTGGCGCTGCGCGATCACATTCCCGTCGTCAACGTCGACGCGCGCGACCGCCACTCGGCGCGGGCAGCGCTGATCGCCGTCACCGAGTACGCGCTGATGAACCTCAGCTCGCTGCCTGGCTGACGGTGAGCGACTTCGACCAGGAATGGGTCGACCGTGAGTTCACCGGTCATGACTTCCGCGATGACGATCTGAGTCGGCTGCGCACCGAACGCGTCGTGTTCACCGAATGTGACTTCAGCGGTGTCGATCTGATCGAGTCCGAGCATCAGGGCTCAGCCTTCCGAAACTGCACCTTCCGGCGGACATCCTTGATGCACAGCGTGTTTCGTCATTGCACTCTGCTCGGATCGGTGTTCACCGAATGCCGGCTGCGGCCCGTCACGATGGTGGAAGTCGATCTCACGCTCGCGGTGCTCGGCGGCTGCGATCTCCGCGGAATCGATCTCTCGGATTGCCGGCTGCGCGAAGCCAGCCTGGTCGAGACGGACCTGCGCAAGGCAGTGTTGCGCCGGGCCGACCTGCGCGGTGCTCGGACACAGAACGTCCGCCTCGACGAGGCCGATCTGCGCGGTGCGCTCACCGACCCGACGTTCTGGACGACGGCGAAGGTCCGCGGTGCCAAGATCGACGTCAATCAGGCGCTCGCCTACGCCGCGGCGCACGGGTTGGACGTCCACGGCGAGTAACCCCGCTCGGCGGAGAAAGAGGACGGCCTAGCCGCCTTTGAGTCGAATCTTGAAGCGCACGAAGCTCAGATAGCCGATGCAGATCGCCCCTTGGAAGCCCATGTTCGTCCACCACGTGGCCGCGGTGTGCTTCCAATGCGAGTCCTGCGGTGTCAGCGGCCCCGGTACCAGTCGGAGCAGGTCGATCGTCGACGCCGTCGAGGCGAAGCCCCACCGGGCCGGTGTCACCCACGACATCTGATCGAGCACGATGCGACCGGTCACGGGGATCATGCCGCCCTGGAACACCAGCTGCGACATGATCGCGATCACCAGCAGCGGCATGATCTGCTCGCTCGTCTTGGCCAGCGCAGAGAGGGCCAGGCCGACCATGGCTGCGCCGACGCAACACGCCGCGACGTCGACGTACAACTCGAGGGACCGGTTGGGTATCACCGCGCCGCTCTCGACCGCGCCCGCGCCCCATCCCTTGCCAATGATGTTGATGGCGACCACGACTGCGGACTGCAACAGCGCGAAGCCTGCGAAGACGAACACCTTCGCGAACATGTATGCCGTCGTGGACAAGCCGACCGCCTGCTCACGCAGGAAGATCGCCCGCTCGCCGATGAGCGCCCGAATCGTCAGCGCGGTCCCCATGAAGATGGCGCCCACGTTGAGCAGCACGAGAATCTGCCCCGGCTCGTTCGGTGCTTCGCCACCCTCCAGAGCGGTCTTCGGTACGCCGAAGCCGACGGTCCCGGGCACCGACAGGGACAGCGCCCCCATGATGAACGGCAGGAACGCCAGGAACAGGAAATAGCCGCGATCCGAGATGATCAGCCGCATCTGGCGGCGAGCGATCGTCGAGAACTGCTTGGGCACGCTGGTGCGCGTGGGCGAGCCCAGATCCTGGGGAGCCTGGGTGGCAGGTGGCGGCGGTGGGGGACCGTGGCGCTCGAGATAGTGGCGCTTGGCGGCCTCGGGATCGTTCGCGACGGTGCTGAAGATGTCGGCCCAGTTGGTGGTGCCGAGTTCGGCACCGATCTGGCTGGGCGACCCGCAGAACGCGGTCTTGCCACCCGGGGCCAACAGCAGCACCTGATCGCAGACGTCGAGGTAGGTCAGCGAGTGCGTCACGACCAGCACGACGCGGCCCGCGTCGGCCAGCTGGCGCAGCATGGTCATCACCTGGCGGTCCAGCGCCGGGTCCAGACCCGAGGTGGGTTCGTCGAGGATCAGCAGCGACGGGCCGGTCAGGAGTTCGAGCGCGACGGAGGCGCGTTTGCGCTGGCCGCCCGAGAGCTTGTCGACGCGGGTGTCGAGATGCTTGGTCATCTCGAGCTCTTCGAGGACCTCGTTGACGACCTGTTCGCGGTCGGCCTTGTTGGTGTCGGGAGGCAACCGCAGTTCGGCGGCGTACATCAGGGCTTGGCGCACGGTGAGCTCGCCGTGCACGACGTCGTCCTGCGGCACCATCCCGATCCGGGAGCGCAGCGAGGCGTACTCGGCGTGGACGTCGTGTCCCTCGAACGCCACCCGGCCGGTCGTGGGATGGGTGTAGCCCGCAACGAGACGGGCGAACGTCGACTTGCCCGCGCCCGACGGGCCGATGACGGCGGTCAAGGTGCCGGGACGCGCGGTCAACGAAATGTTGTCCAGCAGCGTCTTGTTGCCCTCGATGGTCCACGTGACGCCGTAGACGTCCAGGCCACCCGTGCGGGTCGCAACGTCGCTCTCGTTGCGGCGGGCGAGGGTGCCCCCGCCGAACACCAGGTCGATGTTGCCGATGGTGACCACGTCGCCGTCGTGCAGCGTCGCGGACTCGACCCGCTGGCCGTTGACGAACGTGCCGTTGATGCTTCGGTTGTCGACGATCTGCGTGCCGCCGGCACCGGGCACCAACGTGGCGTGATGACGCGATGCCAGCACGTCGGGGATGACGATGTCGTTGTCGGTCGCGCGGCCGATCTTGACGCCGCCGGCGGGCACGTCCGGTGTCCTGCCCGGCCGCAGGATCTTGAGCATGCTGGTCGCGAGGTTGCCGTCGCTCGAGCGGGGTGCCGCCGCCGGACCCATCTGGGTGGCGCTCGGATCGAGGTTGGTGCTCGATATGGACTGCGAAATGGGTTGCGGTGCGCTGGGTGAGCGGTATCCCTGCGGCGCACCGGTGGGGGCCGGCGAGGGGCCCGACGGATACATCGGCTGCGGCCTGGACGTGGGCTGCTGGGGAGCCGGCGGATACGTCGGCTGAGCCCGCGGTGGCGGGGGCTGCGTACGCGGGTAGCCGGTTGGCGGTGCCTGGCTGGGCCAGGACGCACTCTGGCGTTGGGCAATCGGCACCTGGGCGGTCTGCGGCGGTGAGCCTGCCGAACCCTGGTGTCTGCCTACCTCGAAGGTCAGCCGAGGGCCGTCCGGGTTGCCGACGTTGACGCCCATGCCGTCGACGATCTCGGCCATGGGGACGCGTTGGCCGTTGACGTACAGCCCGTTGAGGCTGCCGTTGTCGATGGCCATCCAGCGTCCCTGATCGAAGCGCAGCAGCAGATGTGCCCGCGAGATCAAGGGGTGGGCGATACGGACGTCGGCCCGCAGATCACGCCCGACAACGACGTCGTTGCCAGGCGAGAACGTGCGGGGGGATCCGTCGTACCGAACGGTCAGCGCGGGTGGGGCAGATCGCGTCATCGGGACCAACTCTATCGGTATGGGTGCGGCTCGCAGCGCTGCGCCGGACCTTGAATCCACGAATGCGGTCCGGATGGGGGAGTTGCACGAGTTCAAGCCGCGTCATGGCATTGCACGGCAAACAATGATTCAGCGTGAGCGCGGCGCGGTGAAGGATTGCACAGCGCGGGTGTCGAGTCAGGTTTCGGACAGTTAACGATTCGATACTCAAATGGACGTTTTCCTAGGACTTACCACGGAATCGTGGTGTCGTTGGACGATGTTGGCGAAGAGAACGTCTCACTTGCGACCCCGCCATTGCATCCGCAGGCGCGTTGCCGCACTGCTCGTCGGCGGGGCGATGGTTCCGCTCATGGCTATGTCGTCAACTTTGCCCGATGCTACGGCCAAGCCGCTCACCGTTCCGACGGACAGTCAGGGCTACCTCAACTCACCGGCGAGGTGCGCCCCTCAGCAGACCGCTGTCGTGGTGGGTCGTACTGCGCTGTCCCTCGTCGCCATCTGCACCGACGGTCGCGGGCACTACGAGTACCGCGGACTCCGGCTGAGCGACCGTGCGGTCCTCGTGTTGCCCGCCAAATCACTCGACAATGGTTGCTTCGGCGCCCATACCGACGCGGTCGACTACACCGTCTCGGATCGCAAGCTTCTCCTGACCTCGGGCCTGCGCGTGTTACGCGACGAGAACATGATCGAGTTCAGGGACTACCGCGCACAGGCGCAGGGACCCAGCGAGGCAACCATCACGAAGCAGGCGGCGAACCAGCAGTTCGGGTGAGCACGCGACGCGCCTTCGTCGTGCGGCCCTAACGTTTCCCTCCGGTGCAACGATGGGAAGGGTGAAGCAGGCCGAGCGGAGGGACGTGTTCGTGAACGATGGGTGGTCGCGCATGCGAAGGATCGCAGCGGCAGCGCTCGGGACGTTCGCCGTCACGGTCGTCGCACCCCTGGCGATGAGCGACGCGGCCCCACCCGCGACCGACGAGCGCGGGTTCATCGACTCCACCGCGCGGTGCGCCGCGCCCAGCAACGCCGTCGCCTACGGCTACACATCGAGTTCCCGCGTCGCGATCTGCAAGGACGACAGCTCGGGGCAGTACCAGTACCGGGGCGTCCGGGTCAGCGACGGCGCGCGGCTCATCCTGGCGGCCTCGTCGACGGACCGCGGCTACGTCGCCGAGAACGACGGGATCACCTATACGGTCACGGCGAATGCGCTCGTCATCAGCAGCGGTGGCCAGCAGATCCGCAGTGAGGCGATGGTCGACTTCCACGGCTCCGCCCCAGGTTCCACGTCGTCATCGGGCACGTCGTCGGGCACGTCGTCGGGCACGTCGACGACGCCTCGGACGACGCAGCCGAGTGCGGCGCCCGAGACGGTGACGCCGACGACGCCACTGCCGCCACCCCTACCCGCGGAGGTCGGACACGGCTGATGCCGTGGGTGCCGGCGAATTCGTGACGACGCAGTGGGTTCGGCTGTAGATGGTGGCCATGCACTTGTTGCAGTGCGTGCAGAGCGACCGCACCGAGTGTTGGGCGCCGTCGTTCTTGATCCGGTTGACCAGATCGGGTTCGGCCAGCACTGCGCGACCCATCGCGACGAAGTCGAACCCCTCGGCCATCGCCAGATCCATCGTCTCGCGATTCGTGATGCCGCCCAACAGGATCAGTGGCATCTTCAGCTCCGCGCGGAACTGCTTGGCCTGGTCCATCAGGTAGGCCTCGCGGTAGGGGTACTCGCGCAGGAACTTCTTGCCGGTCATCCGGATGCCCCAGCGCAGCGGCGGCTTGAACGCGTTCGCGAACTCCTTGATGGGGGCGTCGCCGCGGAACAGATACAGGGGGTTCAACAGCGAACTGCCCGCGGTGAGTTCGAGGGCGTCGAGGCCACCGTCCTCCTCGAGCCACTTCGCCGTCTGTAGCGACTCCTCGAGCGAGATGCCGCCCTTCACCCCGTCGGACATATTGAGCTTCGCGGTCACCGCAATTCGATCGCCCACTGCCTGGCGGACGGCGCGCACCAGGCCGCGGGCCACCTTGGCGCGATTCTCCAGCGATCCGCCGAACTCGTCGGTGCGGCGATTGATCAGCGGGCTGAGGAACGAACTGGCCAGATAGTTGTGGCCCAGGTGAACTTCGACCGCGTCGAAGCCGGACTCGATGGCCAGGCGTGCGGCGTTGGCGTGGGCGGCGGTGATGTCGTCGATGTCGTCAGCGCTGGCCTTCTTCGCGAACCTCATCGACAGCGGATTGAAGAACCGCACCGGCGCGTAGGCCTTGGCCTTGTTCGTTCGTGAGTTGGCGACGGGGCCGGCATGGCCGATCTGGGCGCTGATCGCGGCGCCCTCCGCATGGATCGCATCCGTCAGGCGGCGCAGTCCCGGCACGGCTTCGGGTCGCATCCAGAGTTGCCAGCCGTCCGTACGGCCACCGGGGGTCACCGCGCAGTAGGCGACGGTCGTCATGCCGATACCGCCCGCGGCGGGTAGGCGGTGGTAGTTGATCAGGTCGTCGGTGACCAGGGCGTCGGGTGTCGACGCTTCGAACGTCGCCGCCTTGATGATGCGATTGCGCAGCGTCACCGGGCCGAGCTTGGCCGGACTGAACACATCGGGAGTGTTGTTCATTGCGGCAGCCCAACACGCCTGTGGGCGCGGTGTCAACGACGCTGATGCCAGAATGTGGGCGTGGGTGCGATGACATTGGACGGCAAGGCCACGCGCGACGAGATCTTCGTCGACCTCAAGCAGCGGGTGGCGGCGTTGAGCGCCGCGGGTCGCACGCCGGGATTGGGTACGGTGCTCGTCGGCGATGACCCCGGCTCGCAGGCCTACGTCCGGGGCAAGCACGCCGATTGCGCGAAGGTCGGCATCAACTCGATCCGCCGGGACCTGCCTGCCGACATCAGCGAGGCGGCGCTGAACGACACCATCGACGAGTTGAACGCGAACCCGGAGTGCACGGGCTACATCGTGCAACTTCCGTTGCCCAGGCATCTCGACGAGAACGCGGCGCTGGAACGCATCGACCCCGCCAAGGATGCCGACGGCCTGCATCCGATGAATCTCGGGCGGCTGGTGCTGAACGAGGCTGCCCCGCTTCCGTGCACACCGCGCGGCATCGTGCATCTGCTGCGCCGGTTCGAGGTGCCGATCGCCGGCGCGCACGTCGTGGTCATCGGTCGCGGCGTCACGGTCGGACGTCCGATGGGTCTGCTGCTGACGCGTCGCTCGGAGAATGCCACGGTGACGCTGTGCCACACCGGCACTCGCGATCTGCCCGCACTCACTCGACAGGCCGACATCATCATCGCCGCGGTCGGCGTGCCGCACATGGTGACTCCGGAGATGGTGAAGCCGGGTGCCGCGGTCGTCGACGTCGGGGTGAGCCGCGACGAGGAGGGCAAACTCGTCGGTGACGTGCATCCGGGTGTCTGGGACGTCGCCGGTCACGTGTCGCCCAACCCCGGCGGGGTGGGCCCCTTGACGCGGGCCTTCCTGCTCACCAACGTCGTCGAGCTCGACGAAGCGAAAGTGTAGTGACGCCAAGGGGATTCGCGCACAAGGTGATCGCGGGCCAGTGGCCGATCCTGACGGTTGGGCTGTTTCTGCTGGCCGCATTCACGCTGGTGGTGGCCGGGTACTGGCGGCGCGGGGCCCTGGTGTTGGCGATCGGCGTCGGCGTGGCGGCGGCGATGCGGCTGGCGTTGACCGACGACCGCGCCGGTCTGCTCGTGGTCCGGTCGCGGACGATCGACATCGCCACCACGGCGACGGTCAGCGCGGCACTGATCTACATCGCGCTGACCATCGATCCGCTGGGCACCAGCTAGCGGATCCCCGCCGAGTGCACGCTTGTCGAACGCGAACGTCGAGAACGCCCGTAAACAAGCGTGCAGTCGGCGAAGGGTTAGGCGGGACATCCCCGTTCTCGCAGTGCGCGTTTCACTCGTTCGACTACCCGGGACCGCTCGTAGCGCAATTGCCGTGCGCTGACGCGCACGATCGACCACCCCTTGGCGGCGAGGAACTCCAGGCGGTCGATGTCGTTGGCGTGATACTCGGGGTCCAGCCAATGTCGCTCACCGTCGTACTCGGCGCCCACCTTCCATTCGGGCCAGCCCATGTCGATTCGGCGTACGACCCGACCCCGGTCGTTCGACACGGGAATCTGTGTCACCGGACGCTGCAGACCCGACTGGACGAACAGGAGTCGCAGCCGCGTCTCCTGCGGGGACTCCGCCCCGGCGTCGACGAATGTCATCGCATTCTGCAGTCTTCGAACACCTCGCGCACCGGGATGTCGCCGCGCAATGTCCTCGATCGACGTCGTGCTTGCGGAGGTCGCATTGAGTAGTGCGTCGATGCGAATCACCGCCGTCTCCAGGGGAAGTCGTCTTCCCAGGTCGTACGCAGTGCGTGCAGCGGTAGTGCAGGCCATGGCGCGGACGTGGCACACCTCGTCGTCATGCAGCTCATAGCTTCGAATGGTGACGCCATTGGCTGGGGGCCTGCGGGAGTGGACGACCTCGACGGGTGCGTCGTTCGGGATCCACCGGCTGCCGAGAATCGCAGCCGCCGAGTAGCCGACCAGAGTTGCACGACGACCCGACCACAGCCAGGCCGCGTGAGCCCGGTCGGTGGCGGTGAGTTCCACGCCGTTTCGGGCGTACACGTTTCGATGGACCTTGGTATAGCTGCGATTCAAGTCCCGCCGAGTGAGGCGGCCGTCGGCAAGCACCTCCGTGGCGACGACGATGCGGTCGGGCACCCACTAATCGTCGGCCACCAGCCAATGCCTCCACCGCACCAATTCACCCGCTGACTGCACGCTTGTCGAACGCGAACGTCGAGAATGCCCGTGAACAAGCGTGCAGTCGGCGCAGATTCAGGCGAGGGTGGCCCGCACGCCAACCGTGATGTACGGCAGAGCCAGGCCCGACGCGTTGGCGAGCGCCGGATGCGTCGCGAGCAACTCCCGCACCCGGTCCAGAGTCTTGGAGCGTACGGCCGCCGGTGAGGTGATGCAGTAGCTCCGTGACGCCACCAGGTCGATGAGGGCCTGGGGCGTCAGGTAACTGGTCCACTCGAACTGCTGGCGTTCGAGCTCCACGAACGGCGCGGGTAGCGTCACCTGACGGCTGAACGGATCTTCCTCGTGGCCCACGATGCGGCCGAGATCCTTGACCCAGCCGAGGCGTTCGTCGCGGGTGTTCCACACCAGACCTAGTCGACCGCCCGGCCGCAGCACCCGAGCGACCTCCTTGATGGCCCGCTCGGGATCGAACCAGTGCCACGCCTGCGCCACCAGTACGGAGTCCACGCTGTCGTCCGGAAGCGGTATCTCCTCGGCACTTCCGAGCAGCGCCGGGGTGTCGGGAAGGGACCGGCTCAGTACCTCGAGCATCTCGGGGATGGGGTCGACGGCGACGACGTCGAGGCCACGCTCGACGAGTCGCACGGTCAACTTGCCGGTGCCTGCGCCGAGGTCGAGGACGGTGCGCGCGCCGTTCTGCAGCAGCCAGTCGATGGCCTCCGGCGGATAGGACGGGCGTCCGCGCTCGTAGGCGGCGGCCTCCTCACCGAAGGACAGTGAGCGCTGCCTGGCGTCGTCAGCCGTCACGTGGACGCGAACTTCAGTGTCTGGCGGATCAATTCGTAGACCGCGTCGGTCTCCACGAGGAATCCGTCGTGACCGTAGCTCGACTCGACGACGTTGAGGCCGGTACACGTCGGAAGGAGGTCGGCCAATTCCTGCTGCAGCCGCAACGGGTAGAGCCGGTCCGAGGTGATTCCGCCGACGATCACCGGTGCCGTGACCCGCTTCAGCGCCTCGGCCACCCCGCCCCGGCCGCGGCCAACGTCGTGACTGCTGAGAGCATCCGTCAGCGTGACGTAGGTGCCGGCGTCGAATCGCCGCGCCAACTTTCCGCCCTGGTGCTCGAGGTAGCTCTGCACGGCGTAGCGGCCACCCGTCGTCGGATCTTCGTCGCCCTGGCCGTCATTGGCGAATCTGTCGTCGAGTTCGGCCTCGCCACGATAGGTCAGGTGCGCGAAGCGCCGCGCAATCTCGATACCGACGTCGGGGGTCCGCCCCGTGCCGTGGTAATCGCCGTTCTGCCAATTTGGGTCCGCCTTGATGGCCGAGACCTGCGTGCTTTGCGTGCCGATTTGGTCTGCGGTCGCGCGCGCGCCTACGGCGAGAACCAGTGCGGCCCGGACGGTGTCGGGGTGGCCGACGATCCACTCGAGCGCACGGGCGCCACCCATGGAACCACCCACGACCGCCGCCACCTGGCTGATGCCGAGCGCCGATAGCGCGGCGAGATCGGCCTCCACCTGATCGCGCACGGTGATCGCGGGAAAGCGTGAGCCCCACGGTTTGCCATCCGGCGCAAGGGAACTGGGACCGGTCGAGCCTCGGCAGCCGCCGAGCACGTTGGTGGCGATCGTGCACCAGCGGTCGGTGTCGATCGGCGCGCCCGGCCCCGCGACGCCGTCCCACCAGCCGGGAGTCGGATGGTCGGGGCCTGCCGGGCCGGTGATGTGCGAGTCGCCCGTCAAGGCATGCAGCACGACCACGACGTTGTCCCGGTCGGCCGAAAGCTCACCCCACCGCTGCACCGCGATCGACACGTCGTCGAGGACGACGCCGGACTCGAGCGTCAACGAGCCGATGTCGACGACGCCTATCTCGCCCTCGGCGGGCAGCGTCGCGAGGGGAGCGTCTTCGATGGTCGTCACCGCTCCGCTCTCACACCGAGACCGCGGTCTGCGACACCCCGGCTACGGCCCTGGCGGCGACGAAGCCTTGCTCGAGGTCGGCGAGGATGTCGTCGATACCCTCGATGCCGACCGCCAATCGCACCAAGCCCGGGGTGACGCCGGTGGCGAGTTGTTCTTCCGGGGATAGTTGCGCGTGCGTGGTCGAGGCGGGATGGATCACCAGCGACCGCACGTCACCGATGTTGGCGACGTGACTGTGCAGGGTCAGTGCGTTGACGAACGCCTTGCCTGCCTCGATGCCGCCGGCGAGCTCGAACGCCAATACGGCGCCGGTTCCCTTGGGCGCCAACTTCCTTCCCAGCTCGTACCACGGCGAGGTGGGCAGTCCGGCGTAGTTGACCGACACCACGCCGTCGTGATCGTCGAGGAACTCGGCGACCCGCTGGGCGTTCGCGACGTGCCGCTCGAGGCGCAGGCTCAGCGTCTCGAGGCCCTGCGCGACGAGGAAGGCGTTGAAGGGCGCCCCGGCCGAGCCGAGATCGCGCAGCAGTTGCACGCGCGCCTTGAGCGCATACGCGGGCGGGCCGAGCTCGGCGAACACCACGCCGTGGTAGCTGGGGTCGGGGGTGGTGAAACCGGGGTGGCGGCCCTGCGTCCAATCGAAGTTGCCGCTGTCGACGATGACGCCCGCGATCGCGGTTCCGTGGCCGCCGAGGTACTTGGTGGCCGAATGCACGACGATGTCGGCTCCGTGCGCAATCGGCTGGATCAGGTAGGGCGTCGCAATGGTGTTGTCGACGATCAGTGGTACGCCGTTCTCGTGTGCCACCGATGAGACGCCCGGGATGTCCAGGATGTCGATCTGCGGGTTGGAGATGGTCTCTCCGAAGAACGCCTTGGTGTTGGGCTGCACCGCTGCCCGCCAGGAGTCCAGATCGTCGGGGTCCTCGACGAAGGTGGTCTCGATGCCCAGCTTCGGCAGCGTGTAGTGAAGGAGGTTGTAGGTACCGCCGTACAGCCGAGGGCTGGACACGATGTGGTCACCGGCGCTGGCCAGGTTGAGGATTGCGAAGGTCTCGGCGGCCTGACCCGAGGAGAGGAACAGCGCGGCCACGCCGCCCTCGAGTGCCGCGATGCGCTGCTCGACGACGTCCTGGGTCGGGTTCATGATGCGGGTGTAGATGTTGCCCGGTTCGGCGAGCCCGAACAGGGCGGCCGCGTGGTCGGTGTCCCTGAACGTGTACGACGTGGTCTGGTAGATCGGCAGTGCCCGCGCGCTGGTCGCGATGTCGGGCGTCTGGCCGGCGTGAACCTGCTTGGTCTCGAACGCCCAGTTGGCGGTCGGATCGATGTCAGCGGTCATGAAGGAGGGTCTCCTCTAAAGGGGAAGGGGGTGCCCGAGAAGGCACGAATCAGCTGTGGGAATGGTTCAGCGACAACTGCACAACGTGGGCCTCCGCATCAGGTTTCCCTGTCTACTCTGGGGGCCCGTCATGGCGGGCCCGCGCTTGCCGTGTAGCCGTGAACGACTACTCAACCTGGTCATCACCCAGGGCACCCCACCGCGGTTGGAGGGTTGCCGGCCAGCTAGCCGGGGCTTAACGCTGGCACTCAATACCGTGACGAAGCGTATCTCACGAAGTCATGGGCGTGCCAGTGGGTTCTGGAGCTGGTGCTCAGGCCGGGCAGCCCTGGCGGTTCGGCGTCTCGAGCGCCTTGGGTGCGCCCTCGATGGCATCGCGGACGACGGCGAAGACCTGCGGGTCCCAGGTGAGGGCCGTCTTCCAGTCCAGTCCGGCGGCGTTGGAGACGAAGATGCTGTGGGTGTCGTCGAAGGTATGGCAGCGGCGATGTGGCAGCACCGGGTCGCCCACGTCGACGGCGTGCGCGCTACGGAGCGCCACGAGGCCGTCGTTGGGCCACACGGCAGGATTGGCCTGGCCGGCAGGCGCGATGAACTTCTTGCCGCCGATGAGCACGACGGGGATCTTGTCCAGCACGCCGGCCTGGAACGCATTCCAGCCGTCCTTGCCCATCAGATACGTCTGGTTGACTTCGCGCCCCGACCCGGCCATGAGCCGCAGCACCTCGGTCTTGAAGCCCGTCATCGCGCTCTCGCAGAGCTTGTCGCCCAGGCAGTCGGTCAGCGGCACGATGTCGTTGGCGTAGTCCGACAGGTAGGAGCCTTGCCAGGGTGTGCCGATCGTGGTCAGCGAGCGGACGTGAACTGCGGAGTTGGTGGTCGTCAGTACCCGGATCGCGGCCCGTGAGTACAACCCGCCCATCGAGTGGGCGACGAAGTCGACGTCGGTGACGCCCTTCTCGGTGTGCAGCCAGTTCAGGAAGCGGGCCAGGTGCTCTCCCGCCGTGTCGATGCTGCCGGTGGAGTCGACGGTCATGTTCTCGGGCAGCGTCACGGGGCAGACCCCGAAGGGACCGAAGCCGGTCTGGTCGACCACCTGCCCGCGACCGGCCATGGCCGGCGAGGTGTACACCGTGTACTTCTGTCCGAGCAGATACTCGCGCAGCGCGGTGTCGGTGTTGCCCGCGGCCAGGCCCGTAGCGCACGCCTGGTCGGGGGTGGTGAAGGGACTGGTCGCGTCGCCGCCGGACACGATCACCACGGCCTGCGCGGCAGTGCGCTGCTGCGGCTGCGGCTCGGGCGCAGTGGGCGCACTGCTGCAGCCGGCCACCACGACGATCGCCGCCGCCAGGGTGGTCACCGCCATGATTCGTCCCACGAAGCGGGATGCTAGCCGCCGCGGTGGGTGTCCGGAGGGTGGATTGATCATGATCGATTGGGTAGCAGCGCCCCAAGCCGCGTCCGGAAGGGATGCTGCGCGTAGGTTCGTATCCGACGCGATGATTGCCCTTGAACCGAGACCGACCGTGACGCCGGGAGATTGATTAGTGACTGAGCAGCCGACCATCATCTACACGCTGACCGACGAGGCGCCGCTGCTGGCGACGTATGCCTTCCTGCCGGTGGTGCGGGCGTTCGCCGGCGCGGCCGGCATCGACGTCAAGACCAGCGACATCTCCGTGGCGGCGCGCATTCTGGCCGAGTTCTCCGACTATCTGACCGACGAGCAGCGGGTGCCGGACAACCTGGCCACGCTCGGTGAGCTGACACAGCTGCCGGACACCAACATCATCAAGCTGCCGAATATCAGCGCGTCGGTTCCTCAGCTGCTGGCGGCCATCAAGGAGCTGAAGGCCAAGGGGTACGACCTTCCGGACTACCCCGGCGAGCCGAAGAACGACGAGGAGCGCAAGCTCAAGGAACGCTACGGCAAGTGTCTGGGCAGCGCAGTGAACCCCGTTCTGCGCGAAGGTAACTCGGACCGTCGTGCACCGAAGGCCGTCAAGGAGTACGCCCGCAAGCACCCGCACAGCATGGGCAAGTGGAGCCAGGCCTCGCGGACCCACGTGGCGACCATGACGCACGGCGACTTCTACCACGGTGAGAAGACGATGACGGTGGACAAGGCGTGCACCGTGCGGATGGAGTTGGTGACCAGCCCCAAGGACGGGGTGGCCGGCGAGACCATCGTCTTGAAGCCCGAGGTCAAGCTGGACGAGGGCGACGTCATCGACAGCATGTTCATGAGCAAGAAGGCTCTCTGCGAGTTCTACGAAGAGCAGATGCAGGACGCGTACGAGACCGGCGTGATGTTCTCGCTGCACGTCAAGGCAACCATGATGAAGGTCAGCCACCCGATCGTCTTCGGCCACGCGGTCAAGGTCTTCTACAAGGACGCGTTCGCCAAGCACCAGGCGCTGTTCGACGAGTTGGGCGTCAACGTCAACAACGGATTGAGCGATCTCTACGCCAAGATCGAGTCGCTGCCCGCCTCACAGCACGAAGAGATCATTCGCGACCTGCACGCCTGCCACGAGCATCGGCCCGAGTTGGCGATGGTCGACTCGGCGAAGGGGATCTCGAACTTTCACTCGCCCAGCGACGTCATCGTCGACGCGTCGATGCCCGCGATGATCCGCCTCGGCGGCAAGATGTACGGCGCCGACGGACGCACCAAGGACACCAAGGCCGTCAACCCGGAGTCGACGTTTTCCCGGATCTACCAGGAGATCATCAACTTCTGCAAGACGCACGGTCAGTTCGATCCGACGACGATGGGCACCGTGCCCAACGTCGGATTGATGGCGCAGAAGGCCGAGGAGTACGGCAGCCACGACAAGACCTTCGAGATCCCCACCGACGGCGTCGCCAACATCGTCGACGTCGACACCGGCGAGGTGCTGCTGACGCAGAACGTCGAGGCCGGTGACATCTGGCGCATGCCGGTCGTCAAGGACGCGCCGATCCGTGACTGGGTCAAGCTGGCCGTCACCCGGGCCCGCGATTCCGGCATGCCGGTGGTGTTCTGGCTCGATCAGGAACGTCCGCACGAGAACGAGCTGCGCAAGAAGGTCAACACCTACCTCGCCGACCACGACATCGAGGGCCTCGACATCTCCACCATGTCGCAGGAACGCGCCATGCGGCACACGATCGAACGCGCGATGCGCGGACAGGACACGATCGCCGCGACAGGCAACATCCTGCGCGACTACCTCACCGACCTGTTCCCGATCCTGGAGCTGGGCACCAGCGCCAAGATGTTGTCGATCGTGCCGCTGATGGCCGGCGGTGGACTGTACGAGACCGGCGCTGGTGGCTCGGCGCCCAAGCACGTCAGCCAGCTGGTGGAGGAGAACCACCTGCGCTGGGATTCGCTCGGCGAGTTCCTGGCGCTGGCGGTCAGCCTTGAGGACCTTGGCAAGAAGGAACACAACGAGCGGGCCAAGATCCTCGCCAGGACTCTGGACCTGGCCACCGGAAAGTTGTTGGACAACAACAAGAATCCGTCGCGCAAGACCGGCGAACTCGACAACCGTGGGAGCCAGTTCTACCTCGCCATGTACTGGGCGCTCGAGCTCGCCGCGCAGACCGATGACACCGACTTGGCGGAGCACTTCGCGCCATTGGCGAAGACCTTGGCGGAGAACGAGGACGCCATCGTGGCCGAACTGAACGAGGCGCAGGGTGATGCCGTCGACATCGGCGGCTACTACTACCCGGACCCGGAGAAGATCACCGCGGTGATGCGGCCGAGCAGGACGTTCAACGCGGCGCTGGACTCAGTCGAGGGCTGACCCCTTCTCCGCGAGCGTGCGTGTCTGCTCCGCGACACGCCGCTCGCGGTGGCACGCGGCGCACGCTCGACCTAACCCGCGGGCGGTGCCTGCCGCATCGGCTCGGTGTGTTCATCGACGAAGTCGGCGATCAGCTCGGTGACACGGCCCGGCGCCTCGAGCATCGGGATGTGTCCGACGCCCTCGAGTCGGCTGACCCGTGAGGTGGCCGGGAGGTTGTCGGTGAAGTGCCTGCTGAATCGCGGGTGAGGGACGACCCGGTCGAATTCACAGGTGACGAGCTGCACCGGGGCGGTCGAGTCGGCGAGCGCATCCAGCCCGGGTGCGGTCAGGGACTTGATCAGCATCTGCAGGTACGCCGGGCAGTGGGTGGCATCGTCGATGAGGGTCAGGAGTTCTGGCTCTCGGGGACCGTCGGCCGGACCGCTGACCGCGAGCGTCGCGATCCGTCGCGCGAACGGCAACTGCAGGATTCGAGGTCCGAAGAGGCGCGCCGCCAGGAGTACCGGCCCGCCGAGGATGAACTTGCCCACGACTTCGAACTTGACCGGTGAATAGCGTTTCCAGCCGCCGGCCGGGGCGATCGCGGTGACCGTGCGTGCCCTGCCGCGGCGTTCGAGTTCGAAGGACACCCAGCCGCCGAGGGAATTGCCCACGATGTGCGCGGTGCGCCAACCCAACTGGTCGAGCTGGCGTTCGATCTCGTCGGCGAACACGTGGGTGTCGAGAAACCAGCTGCTGGCGCGAGGTCCGCCGTGGTGCCCCACCATCGTGGGTGCGAAGACTTCGAAGCGGCCGGTCTCGGCGAGCTGCTCGGCCACCGTGGACCACACTTCCTGCGAGCACAGGAACGGATGTAGCAGCAAGATCGGCTCGCCCGACCCGACGTGGATCGGTTCGCGTCGGAACGTCATGGCCCGACTCTAGCAAGGAACCCGGTACCGCCGGTAACGCCTGAGGGCGTATTAGGGTCGTCGTCCGTGATCGTCAGCACCGTGAACGTCAACGGCATCCGCGCTGCAGTCAAGGAGCGTTCGCCCGAGAACCTGGGCTTGCTGCCCTGGCTGAAGGAAACCCTCGCCGACGTGGTCTGCCTGCAGGAGACCCGGGCCGATGACGACCAGCTGGCCGAGGCCTTGGCGCCCGCCCTGGCCGACGGCTGGCACCTCGCGTCGGCGGATCCACACCTCAAGGGCCGCAACGGCGTTGCGGTCCTGAGTCGCCACCCGATCACGCGAACGCTCATCGGCCCTGACGCCGACGAGTTCGCCGCGCACGGCCGCTACGTCGAGGTCGACACCGGCGATCTGACCGTTGCGAGCGTCTACTTTCCGACGGGTGAGGCAGGCACGGATCGGCAGCTCGAGAAGGAACGCTTCATGGTCGCCGTCGCCGCGCGCATGGACGTGCTTCGGCTCGAGCGCCGCGATGCCGTGGTGTGCGGTGACTGGAACATCGGGCACACCGAGAACGACATCAAGGCGTGGAAGGCGAATCAGAAGAAGGCCGGGTTCCTGCCAGCCGAACGGCAGTGGCTCACCAAGTTACTCGCCACCGGCTGGGTGGACGTGGTTCGCGTGATGCATCCCGACATCGCAGGTCCCTACAGCTGGTGGTCGTGGCGCGGCAAGGCCTTCGACAACGATGCGGGGTGGCGCATCGACTACCAACTCGCCACTCGCCGACTGGCTGATCGCGTCGTCGCCGCCCGGGTGGAGCGGGCCGACGCCTATGCGCTGCGCTGGTCAGATCACGCTCCGGTGACCGTCGAATACGCCTGACCCCTGGCGAAAACCGGATGACGGCAATGGAAGTATTGACGCCATCATGAGCACTGAGCACGATGCCGCGTCCCGGAGAGTGGTCTTCTCCGGCGTGCAACCCACGTCCGACTCCCTCCACCTCGGCAACGCGCTCGGGGCGGTCAGTCAATGGATCGGGCTGCAGGACGGCTATGACGCGTATTTCTGCGTCGTCGATCTGCATGCGATCACCGTCGCGCAGGACCCCACGCTGTTGCGCAAGCGCACCCTGGTGACGGCGGCGCAGTACCTGGCACTCGGCATCGACCCCGCCCGGTCCACTGTCTTCGTGCAGAGTCATGTGCCCGCCCATGCCGAATTGGCTTGGGCACTAGGCTGTTTCACTGGTTTCGGCCAGGCCTCGCGGATGACCCAGTTCAAGGACAAGTCGCAGAAGGAAGGCGCGGACGCGACCACCGTCGGCTTGTTCACCTACCCCGTGCTGATGGCTGCGGACGTGCTTCTCTACGACACCGATCTGGTGCCGGTGGGGGAGGATCAACGCCAGCACCTCGAGCTAGCCCGCGACGTCGCCCAGCGATTCAACGCCCGGTTCCCCGACTCGCTGGTCGTTCCCGAGCCGATGATCCAGAAGGCGACGGCGAAGATCTACGACCTGCAGGACCCGACGGCCAAGATGAGCAAGTCGGCGGCCACCGAGGCGGGTCTGATCAGCCTGCTCGACGATCCGAAGAAGACCGCCAAGAAGATTCGCTCGGCCGTCACCGACAGCGAGCGCGAGATCCGCTTCGACCGCGAGGCGA
The DNA here is from genome assembly GCF_016462545.1 of Mycolicibacterium sp. Classification (GTDB taxonomy): domain Bacteria; phylum Actinomycetota; class Actinomycetes; order Mycobacteriales; family Mycobacteriaceae; genus Mycobacterium. Next base: position 100,895 of record NZ_JAEMTA010000005.1, read on the forward strand.
AGCCGGGGGTGTCCAACCTGCTGACCATCCAGTCGGCCGTCACCGGCACCGACGTCGACACACTCGTCGAGGGATACGCCGGACGCGGCTACGGCGACCTCAAGGTCGACACCGCCGACGCCGTCGTCGAATTCGTCACGCCGATCAAGGCTCGGGTCGACGACATGCTGGCCGACCCGGGAGAATTGGAGTCGGTACTGGCGGCGGGTGCCGAGCGGGCTAACGACGTGTCTGCGAAGACGCTGCAGCGGGTATACGACCGTCTAGGGTTCCTTCCCCCGCGCGCTCGCGCGCCGAGAAACTAGGATCCCAGCGTTCCGACCATCAGGAGGCCGGCGTGACCGAACCGGCTGCACCCGGCATCATGGACCGGCTCCGAGCCAGATTCCCCTGGTTCGACCGCGTCATGCTCGCCCAGGGGCGCTATGACGAGAGCAAGGGCGACTTCTACGCCGCGGGCATCACCTACTTCACGATCTTCGCCCTGTTCCCCCTGCTGATGGTCGCGTTCGCCGCGGGCGGCTTCGTGCTGGCGAACCGGCCCGACCTGCTGGCGGAGATCGAGGCGAAGATCCGCGGGGCGGTATCGGGTGACCTCGGCCAACAGCTCGTCAACCTGATGGATTCGGCGATCGACTCCCGCACGTCGATCGGCGTGATCGGACTGGCCACCGCCACCTGGGCGGGCCTGGGATGGATGGCCAACCTGCGGGAGGCGCTGAGCCAGATGTGGGGCTTGCAGCGCGGGGAGCCGAAGGGATTCGTCGGCACCAAGGTCTCGGATCTGCTCGCCCTGCTGTCGGCCTTCGCCGCGATCGCGGTCACCGTCGCGCTGAGTGCGTTGGGCAACGGGACGGTGATGCGGAACGTGATCGAGTGGCTCGGCATCCCTGAGTTCGTGGGGCTGGGTGTGCTGCTGCGGGTTGCCTCGCTGCTGGCATCTCTCGGCATTTCCTGGTTGCTGTTCACCTGGGTCATCGCCCGCCTGCCGCGGGAGTCGGTGAGCTTTCGGAGCGCGCGACGGGCCGGCCTGCTCGCGGCAGTGGCGTTCGAGATCTTCAAGCTGGTTGCCGCCGTCTACCTGAGCTCGGTGATCCGGGGTCCGGCGGGAGCCACGTTCGGCCCGGTGCTCGGGCTGATGGTGTTCGCCTACATCACGGCGCGGCTGATCCTCTTCGCCACGGCGTGGGCCGCGACATCACCGGACAACCTCGCGTCTGCGCCCGTCGGTCCACCGGATCCGGCCGAGATCACCACCAGGGTCCAGCTGCGGGAAGGACTGGGAGTACGCGGCGCCCTCGCCGCTGCCGGGGTGGGAGCCCTTGGGGCGATGGGCCTTTCGCGACTGACGCGACGGCGCTGAGGCTCAGCGGCTCGGACGTCCGCTCAGGGTCGGTAACCGGGAACGACCAGAGTGCCTGGGTAGTTCACGTAGTACGACAAGCAGGTCAAGTTGTGTCGACACGCGATGATCGCACCGGCGTCGGGTGCCGCACCGACGACGTGATCCGCGCGGGCTGGCAGGTTGCAGTTGACGATGTATGGATTGAGCGGTACCACGCCGTCGACGCAATCCGACCCCGACGCCGTGGTGCCAGACGACGGCGCGAGTGCGTCGAGGCCCGCGGGTGCGAGTGCGAACCCAACTGCGGCAGTAGCGAGTCCGGCCACCACCAGGCGACGGGCTCGGGAACTCAGCGTGACCATGGTCGACTCCCATCGTTGACAAGCGACCTATGGAATCGACGGTACGCCGATGCGATGGATTCAGGAGTGACGAAACCATGTCGGCACCCACGACGCCGCGGCGGGCGTGAGTGCCTTTGCGGTAGCTGAGGTTTCGGCCCGGGGAGTTAGGCGAGGCTCAGCTGTTGGGGCGTCGGTTCAACGACCGGGCGGCCATGATCAGACCGAACACGATGATCGAACCCACGACGCCCACGCCCACCCGGACCGGCACGGCGTCGGCGCTCGGCAGGGGAGAGGCCGCGACGTCCTGGGCAGGGACGTTGTCACCGAGCGGGTTGGCGGCCCTCGCGACGAGCGAGGGGTCCGGGTCGATCAGCGAGCCGACCTTCGTTCCCGTCGGCGTGGCGAACCCGTAGTCCAGCAGATGGGCAGCCTGCTCCCACGGGGCGATGGGCAGGCGTGTGCCGTGCAGCATGATCGCGACCAGCCGGCGCCCGTCACGTTCGGCCGCGCCGACGAACGTCTGTCCGGCGTCGTCGGTATAGCCGGTCTTGCCGCCGAGAGCGCCCGGGTAGTTGTACAGAAGCTGGTTGTCGTTCTCCAGCTGGTAGCCGGGGCTGTCCTCGCCGCCGTCGCGCGCGGGGTGCCCGGGGAAGTCGTACGTCTTCGTCGCTACGACGTTGGCGAACACCGCGTTCTGCCATGCGTATCGGTAGAACAGCCCAAGGTCGTAGGCCGACGTACTCATGCCTGGCCCGTCGAGGCCCGACGGGGTAGCGGCGCGGGTGTCACGCCCGCCGAGTTTCCCGGCGAGGTCGTTGATCTTCTGCAGTGCGGTGTCCATGCCGCCGAGCTGAGCGGCGAGGGCATGGGCGGCGTCATTGCCCGAGTGCATCAGCAGGCCGTGAAGGAGGTCGTTGACGGTGTATTTGCCGCCTTGGTCGACACCGACCCGGGTGCCCTCGGCCGCAGCGTCCTGGGCGGTCCCGATGACCTGCTTGTTTATCGGCAGCTCCCGGAGCGACTGCATCGCCACCAGCACCTTGATGATGCTGGCGGGACGGTGCCTGCCATGCGGATCCCTGGCCGCGATGATGTCGCCGCTATCGAGGTCGGCGACGACCCAGGCCTCGGCAGAAACGTCGTCGGGCACCGGTGGGGTGCCCGGCGCGGTGATGATGCCGCAGCCGGACAGTGCGTCACCGCCCAGGGGCTTGGCGGGCACGGGCAACGGCGCCGGTGGATCACCCGACTCGGGGACTTCGGAGGAGTCGACGGCCGGCGGGGTGACGACCCGGTAGGGGCACGCGTCGTCGGCGTGGGCCAGTGCCGGGCTGCCCAGCAGGCAGAAGCCCGCCAACAAGGGCGTGGCTATGAGCGCGGCGGCGCGCCGGGACACGGTTCGGAAGGTCGCCATGGTGTCTGCAGATTAGGCGACGGACCGTCGATCTTCGGGTTGCCACGCTGTTACCAGAGTTGCCGTTGCTGCTCGTGGGACTGGCTGCGGACGATCGCCTAGATGTCGAAGCACGCGATCGAAGGCGCACCGATACCCGCGAGCCACACCCGGTTGCCCTCCTGGACCACACCGGTCGTCGACCCGAAGGCGGAATGCCGAGTGCGCAGCTGCGTCAGCACCCGGCCGTCATCGGAATCCAGTGCGATGACCCATACCACGGGCTTGACGTCGGGTAGTGCGCCATATGGCAAGCGCCACAGCAGCTTTCGCAAACCCGGAGCCCTGGGCACCAGCCATTCGGTCAGGGCGTTGCGGCTCGACACCATCGCGACCCAGATCCGACCGTCGGGCCCGGTCGAGATGTTGTCCGGGTAGCCGGGCAGCGATTCGGTCAACGGCGTGACCGTGCCGGCCTTCGGGCCGGTGAGCCAGAACTTCGACACCCTCGCACCCGTCGTCTCGGCGAACACCACCGCGGATTCGTCGGCGGTCAGCGTCACCCCGTTGGCGAAGTGCAGGCCGGACACCAATCGTGTCACCGTGCCGTCGGGGTCACGGCGGAACAGCGAACCCGATCCGCGGGCTTCGAGGACCGCCGCCTTGTAGAACTCGTAGTGGAACCGGTCGGTGGACTCCGTGAAATAGATTGTGCCGTCCGATGATTCGACGACGTTCGAGCAGAACGTCAGCGGCCGGCCCGCAACCTCGGTGACCAGGGTCTCGATACCACCGGTCGCAGTATCCATCGCCAGCAGGCCGCGATGGCTGTCGCAGACCAGCAGTCGTCCGTCGCGGGCCACCGCCAGCCCGAGCGGCCGACCACCGGTGTCACCGATCACCTCGCACGACCCCGACTCGGCGTCGATGCGCATGATCTGGCCGCCGACGACCCCGGTGTACACGCCACCGCGGCCATCGACGACCACGTCCTCCGGGGCCAGGCCCGGCACGTCGATGATCCTGAGCCGACGCACCAGGTCGGGTTCCTGCAGCGGTACCGACGGCGGGGGACGCCAGCGGACGGGATCTATCGACGGCTTGGTTGCTGAGCTCACCCGCGCGAGGCTACTGGTGGCTCCTACATCCGGCGGCTTGCCTCGCTCAATACGCCATGCAGAATGTCGTAGATCGCGTCGAATTCCGGTTGGCCGCAGATCAGCGGGGGCGCCAGCTGAACGACTGGGTCGCCACGATCGTCAGCACGGCAGTACAAACCCGCCTCGAACAGCGCCGGGGTGAGGTAGCCGCGGAGCAACCGCTCACACTCTTCGTCGTTGAACGTCTCCTTGGTCGCCTTGTCCTTGACCAGTTCGATGCCGTAGAAGAAGCCCTCGCCACGAACGTCACCGACGATGGGCAGTTCGTGCAGCTTCTCGAGGGTGGACTTGAAGGCGGGGGCCATCTCCTTGACGTGGTCGTTGATGCCCTCGCGCTCGAAGATGTCGAGGTTGGCCAGCGCCACCGCCGCCGACACCGGGTGACCGCCGAACGTGTAGCCGTGCCCGAAGACCGTCTGCCCGTCGTTGAACGGCTCGAACAGCCGGTCACTGGCGATCATCGCGCCGATCGGAGAGTAGCCCGAGGTGAGCCCCTTGGCGCAGGTGATGATGTCGGGCACGTAGCCAAAGTCGTTGCAGGCGAACATCGATCCGATACGTCCGTACGCGCAGATCACCTCGTCGGAGACCAGCAGCACGTCGTACTCGTCGCAGATCTCGCGAACCCGCTCGAAGTATCCGGGCGGCGGCGGGAAGCAGCCACCGGCGTTCTGCACGGGCTCGAGGAAGACCGCGGCGACGGTGTCGGGACCCTCGAACTCGATGGCCTCGGCGATCCGGTCGGCGCAGTAGCGTCCCCATGCCTTCGGGTCGTTGCTGAACTGCTCGGGAGCCCGGTAGAAGTTGGTGTTGGGGACCCGGAAGCCGCCGGGGGTCGGCGGATCGAACGGCGCCTTGAACACCGGGATGCCGGTGATGGCCAGCGCTCCCTGCGGCGTCCCGTGATAGGCGATGGACCGCGATATCACCTTGTACTTGCCCGGCTTGCCGGTCAGCTTGAAGTACTGCTTGGCCAGTTTCCACGCACTCTCGACGGCCTCGCCGCCGCCGGTGGTGAAGAAGACCCGGTTCAGGTCGCCCGGCGCGTAGTTCGCGATGCGCTCGGCCAGGTCGATGGCCGGCGGCGTGGCGAACGACCACAGCGGGAAGAACGCCAGCTGTTCGGCCTGCTTGGCTGCGGCCTCGGCCAGTTCGGCGCGGCCATGGCCGACCTGAACCACGAACAACCCGGACAGTCCGTCGATGAACTTGTTGCCGTCGCTGTCCCAGATGTGGACGCCTTCGCCGCGGGTGATGATCGGCGGGGTGATGTCGGCGCCGTGGCGGGCGAAGTGCCCCCAGAGGTGGCGCTTGGCCTTGGCGGCCATGTCGGTGTATACGGTTGGATCTGAATCTACGAGAGTCATCTAGTGCCCCAATTGTATTGCTGTTTAACGAGTTTGAGATAGACCAAGGTTTCGGTGGATATCACTCCCGGTACGGCACGAATCTTCGTGTTGAGTAGGTCTAGTAGGTCACCGTCGTCCTCGCAGACGACTTCGACGATGGCATCGAAGGATCCCGCGGTGAGCACCACGTAGTCGACGGATTCGATGTTGGCCAGCTTGTCGGCGATCTTGGTGGTGTCGCCGGTGCAGCGGATGCCGATCATCGCTTGGCGCGCGAAGCCGAGTTGCATCGGGTCGGTCACGGCGACGATCTGCATGACGCCCGCGTCGGTCATGCGCTGGACGCGTTGGCGCACGGCGGCCTCGGACAACCCGACCGCCTTGCCGATCCCCGCGTAGGACCTGCGGCCATCCTGCTGCAGCTTCTCGATGATCGCCTTGGACAGTTCGTCGAGCTGGAACGCGGCACCAGGGCGGGAGTGGTTGATCCGCAGCGAGACAGCCCCAATGCCGGGTGATGCATTCGGGTCGACCATGACCACGATTGTGCACGGAATCCGTCGTCTCAGGCAACCAAAGCCATGAAATCGTTTGTTTTGCACAGCTGTCACGGGGGGAATGCGTAGCCCGTCGGGAAGAGGTCGGCTAGCGTAAAAGTCATGACGATCGCGAGCAGTTGGATCGATGGCGCCGAGGTGACCACCGGCGGCGGAATGCATCAGGTCATCGACCCGGCGACGGGGAACGTGGTTGCCGAGTGCGCCCTGGCGACGCCCGAGGACGTGGACGGCGCCGTCGCCTCCGCGCGTAGGGCGCTGCCGGCGTGGGCGTCCGCGACGCCGGCCGAACGTTCGGCAGTGCTGGCCAAGCTGGCTCATCTCGCGGGCGAGCATGCCGATGCTCTGGTAGCCGAAGAAGTGAGCCAGACCGGTAAGCCCGTCCGGCTTGCCACCGAGTTCGACGTCCCGGGCAGCGTGGACAACATCGACTTCTTCGCGGGCGCGGCACGGCACCTCGAGGGCAAGGCCACCGCCGAGTACTCGGCGGACCACACCTCCAGCATCCGTCGCGAGGCCATCGGTGTGGTCGCGACCATCACGCCGTGGAACTATCCGCTGCAGATGGCGGTATGGAAGGTCATTCCCGCACTGGCCGCCGGCTGCTCGGTGGTGATCAAGCCCGCCGAGGTGACGCCGTTGACCACGCTCACCCTGGCCCGGCTCGCAAGCGAGGCCGGCCTGCCCGCCGGCGTGCTCAACGTCGTCACCGGAGCGGGCGGCGACGTCGGCATCGCGCTGGCCGGACATCGCGACGTCGACCTGGTGACGTTCACGGGGTCGACGGCCGTCGGGCGCAAGGTCATGGCGGCGGCAGCCCAGCACGGACATCGCACGCAGCTCGAACTCGGAGGCAAGGCGCCGTTCCTGGTGTTCGACGACGCGGATCTAGACGCCGCCATCGAGGGTGCGGTCGCCGCATCACTCATCAACACCGGGCAGGACTGCACCGCGGCCACGCGGGCGATCGTCGCGCGCGACCTCTACGACGACTTCGTCGCCGGCGTCGGTGAACTGATGAGCAAGATCGTCGTCGGCGATCCTCATGACCCCGAGACGGACCTGGGGCCGCTGATCACCCACGCGCACCGTGCGAAGGTCGCCGGGATGGTCGAGCGCGCGCCGGGTGAGGGCGGGCGCATCGTCACCGGCGGCAGTGCTCCCGACGGCCCGGGTTCGTTCTACCGTCCCACTCTCATCGCGGACGTCGACGAACGCTCCGAGGTGTACCGCAGCGAGATCTTCGGACCCGTTCTCGTGGTCCGATCCTTCACCGACGATGACGACGGGATTCGGCAGGCCAATGACACGGAGTACGGCCTGGCTGCCTCGGCCTGGACCCGCGACGTCTACCGCGCGCAGCGGGCGTCGCGCGAGATCCACGCCGGGTGCGTGTGGATCAACGACCACATTCCGATCATCAGCGAGATGCCGCACGGCGGCTTCGGGGCGTCCGGCTTCGGCAAGGACATGAGCGACTACTCGTTCGAGGAATACCTCACCATCAAGCATGTGATGAGCGACATCACCGCCAAGGCCGAAAAAGATTGGCACCGAATCATCTTCACGAAGCGTTAGGCAACGCCGCGATTCGCGCTCGGAGGTACTGAAGATGACCGTCCCCGCTCTCGCTCCACGCGACATCATCGACGATGACTGGCCCGGCGTAGCGCTTCTCGCCGGAACCAGCTACGGCTCGTTCTGGCACCCCGAGACGTTCGCGGCCTGGCGGACGCTGATGCCGCCGCGCAGTTCGGTGGTCGTCAAGGATGGCGACGACGTCGTGGGCATGGCCCACTACGTGGACCTCAAGCTCACCGTCCCCGGTGGCGCGATCCTGCCGATCGCGGGGATCACCTGGGTGGGCGTGGCTCCTACGCACCGCCGCCGCGGTCTGCTGCGCGCGATGTACACCGAACTGCACCAACGCTTCGCCGACGCCGGCTATCCGATGGCCGGGCTGACCGCGACCGAGGGCGGCATCTACGGCCGGTTCGGGTACGGCCCCGCGACCGTGGACACCGAGCTGACCCTGGACCGACGCTTCGCCCGATTCCACCGGCACGCAGCCGATCCCGGCGGGGTGCGGATCGTCCGGCCGAGTGAGCACCGCGACGAACTCGCCTCGATCTTCGATCGCTACCGGCTGATGACGCCGGGCGGGCTGGAGCGACCGACTGCGCTGTGGGACGACCTCCTGACCGACTGGGACGATTCGCGCCGCGGGGGGACGCGGTGGAACTGCTTCCTGCACGCCGACGGCTACCTGCTGCATCGGGTGCATCGAGGGGAAACCAGACGTGTTCGCGTGGAGGAGTTCACGGCGATCACGCCGGACGCGCACGTCGCGCTGTGGCGCGCCCTGATCGGCCTCGACCTGGTCGAGACCATCAGCGTCTCCAGCCATCCCGCCGATCCGCTGCCCTACCTGTTGGACGATTCCCGGCTGGTGCGCACCACCGGAGCCGAGGACGGACTCTGGCTGCGCATCATGGACCTGCCCGTGGCGCTTGAGGCCCGCGCCTACCTGGCTGACCTCGACGTCGTCATCGAGGTTGATGACGGATTCCGTTCCGACGGTGGACGATTCGCACTGACTATCCGCGACGGACGGGCGCGGTGCGTACGCTCGGAGGCGCCCGCGGAGATCGAGATGGACCTCGACGTGCTCGGCAGCCTGTACCTCGGCGTCCATCGCGCGGACACGCTTGCCGCGGCGAACCGCATCCGCGGCGGTACCCCGGAGTCGCTCGCGCTCCTCGATGCCGCCTTCCGCAGCGACGTTCCGGCGCAGCTCGGCTTCAACTTCTGATGACGGGCTATTGAGGGTGTCGCCGTATGCCACAGTTGACCGGTGAAGTACGGACAGGGCTGGCAGCCGCCAGCGGTCGACTGGGCCTCGACGCGCGGCCGCATCCTCCTGTCGGCGTCGGTTCTCTTCGCTCAGCGTGGCTACTTCGGCACGTCGACCCGTGACATCGCCGAGGCCGTGTCGATTCGGCAACCGTCGCTGTTTCACCACTTCCAGGCCAAGCACGAGATCTTCCGGGCGCTCGTCGAACTCGACCTCGGCCCGTCGATCGACCGGATGAACCAACGCCTCGGCGAGCAGTCGTGCTGGGCCGAGAAGCTGCACCTGGCCATCGCATACGACGTGCGAGAGATCCTCGTCCAACCGTTCGATGCGCGCGGTCTCTACCAGGACGCGGTGCTCGCGCTGGACGAGTTCGAGGCTGAGCGTGAGGGTATCGCCCTCTATCACCGTCAGGTGGAGAGCGTGATCGACGAAGGTTGTCAGGCAGGCGAATTCGTGCCGTCCGAGTCCAGTTTCGTCCTGCGGGCGATCAATGGCGTGCTCTTCGAGACGTTGCGGGAGCAGGGTGGTCCCTCGGGGCCCGTGCGGCATCAGCGCCCTCTGCAGGCGGCGGACTTCGTCGTCCGCTCCATGCTCACGGAGCCGTCGAGGCTGGGGGACATCCGCGATGTCACACGCGCCCGACTCGGCGACCTCGAGCCGGCCACCTTCGCCTGAAGTCGCCAACACCGTCACCTGATCGGTGCGGTTCGTGTGACGACCACGTAAACGGTGTTACGAGTTGAGGCAAAGAGATCCCTGCGCGTCCAGGGTGCCCTATCGTTCGATAGGGACGTGGCGCGATGGACGGCGCCGACCGCTGATCCTTGGAGGAAAGTTGAAGAAGACACTCATCGTCGGCCTCGCCGGCGTGGCACTCTCCGGTCTCGTGGGTTGTTCGTCGTCATCGGACGAGGCGGCGCCGAGCCCGACGGGTCCCGCGAAGGTACAACCGCCGGCAATTCTCGAGGCTGGCACGCTCACGATCTGCGCACCCAACGACGGGACGCCGCCGAACGTCTATCACGACGAGTCCGGCAAGCTGGTCGGCAGTGAAGTCGACCTCGGCGAGGCGCTGGCTGCTCAGATGGGGCTCAAGGCCAAGTTCCACGAATCGTCCTTCGCCACGGTCATTCCGACGATCCAGGCCAAGCAGTGCGACGTCATCATGGCCCAGCTCTACATCAAGCCCGAGCGCGAGAAGGTCGTCGACTTCGTTACGTACGTCCTATCCGGCACCGGTATCGCCGTCTCGGAGGACAAGCCCGCCGACATCACCGGGCTCGACGACAAACTGTGCGGCAAGAAGGTGGTCCTGGCGGTGGCCACCACCGCCGAGTCCCTGGCGCAGGAGCAGTCCGAGAAGTGCACGGCGGCAGGCAAGGCCCCGGTCGACATCACCCGCAGCAACCAGGCCGACGTATCGATACAACAGGTGCAGAACGGACAGGTCGACGCGTTCATGGACACGGCGGAGACGCTCGGTTACTACGCCACCAAGACCGGCGCGAAGATCAAGCCGGTGGGTCAGCCGTTCGGCACCATCAAGATTGGCGCCGCGACCCTGAAGGGCAACACTGCCCTGCACGATGCGATCGCCCAGGCGCTCGGCGAGCTCGAGTCCAATGGCACGTACAAGAAGATCCTCGACGAGTGGGGCATGGGCGATCTCGGCATCACCAACTGATCGAAGGGCATTGTCGTGCAGTTTGATTGGGCGTTCTTCTGGAAGTCTCTCTTCACACCCAGTGACGCATTCACCGACGGCCTGATCCTCACGATCGTCATCTCGGCGATTGCCATGGTCTTGGCTACGCTCGTCGGCCTTGGCGTGGCACTGATGCGGCGATCACGTCTCGCGGTGGTTCGCTGGGGAGCCGGGTTCTACATCTGGGTGATCCGGGGTACCCCGCTACTGGTGCAGCTGGTGATCATCTATACCGGGCTGGCTGCGATCGGGCTCTATCAATTCCATGACGCGTCGATCCTGGGGGTGTCGGTCAAGGCCGCCGTACAGGCCGCGATCATCGGGCTGATGGTCAACGAAAGCGCGTACATCGCCGAGATCATCAGGGCTGGTTTGGATTCCGTGCCGAAAGGACAGTTCGAGGCGGCTGCGTCGCTCGGCATGACGCCGATGAGACTGATGCGGTGGATCGTCGTTCCTCAGTCGCTGCGCGTCATGGTGCCGCCGATGGGCAACTCCTTCAACGGGATGATGAAGACCACGTCCGTGCTGTCGGTGATCGGCGTGAGCGAGATGTTCCTGGTGACGCAATCGATCAGCTCGGCAACCTTTCACACCTTCGAGATCTTCATCGTCGCCGCCATCTACTACCTCGCCTTGACCACGGTGTGGACGTTCATCCAGGCCGGCATCGAGAACCGGCTCGCCCGCCTACTCGGCATCGAGCAACGGGTGCCGATCACTCAGCGGTTGTTGGGTGCGCGGCGCTCGACGGCCCCGACCGTGGTAGCCGACGCGACACTGCAACCGCACGGATGAGTCGAGAGGCCAAGGAGACCGCCATGACGATCGACGGCGAACACGAGCCCGATGCCACCCCCATCGTGTCGGTGCGAAATGCGTGCTGCACCTTGGGTGGACGCCGGGTGCTCGACGAGGTGAACCTGGACGTCCAACGAGGTCAGGTCGTAGTGCTCATCGGCCCGTCCGGGGCGGGTAAGACCACGCTCCTGAGGTCGGTGAACCACCTCGAGTCACTGGACAGCGGCGAGGTCTTGATCGCCGGCGTATCGATCGCGCACCGCGAGGTGGGGTCGCAACGCAAGGTGGGCGTCGCCGAACTGGCGCGTCGTCGGCGGGAGATCGGCTTCGTCTTTCAGCATTTCAACCTGTTCCCTCACATGACGGCGTTGGAGAACGTGTGGAACGGCCCCGTCCGGGTGCTCGGCCAACCGAAGGCCAAGGGACGGGAGGACGCCCTGGCCCTGCTGCAGCGAGTGGGCCTGGGGGACAAGGCGGAATCCCGACCGAGTCAGCTCTCGGGCGGACAACAACAGCGGGTCGCGATCGCTCGGGCGCTGGCCATGCGGCCGAAGGTGATGCTCTTCGATGAGCCCACCAGCGCACTCGACGTCGAGATGGTGGGCGAGGTACTCGAAGTGATGCGCGAACTGGCGCGAGACGAGATGACGATGCTCGTGGTGACCCACGAGATGCGATTCGCCCGCGATGTCGCTGATCGTATCGTCGTCATGGATGGGGGCCGCATCATCGAGGACGCCCCGCCGGGTGAGCTGTTCACCAGCCCGAAGAACGAGCGGACCAAGTCCTTTCTGTCGACGATCCACTGAGACCCGCTCAGTCCGTTACCGATTCGAACCTGATGGGAGCAGTCCAACCGTGCCGCCAACCCGGTCGGGCGCCTTCACCGGCGCCATCGCCACACCGCACACCGCCGCGACGGAGGCCGCCACCGCCGCCTATCGCGACGGTGGAAACGCCATCGATGCTGCCATCGCCGCGGCTGCGGTGCTGACAGTGGTCTATCCGCACAACGTGGCGTTGGGCGGGGACTTGATCGCCCTGGTGCGCACCAGTGACGGCGTCGTGACGTGTGTCAACGCCTCGGGTTGGGCCGGCGCCGCGGCTGACGTCGCTGCGATGCAGGCCAAGTATGGCTCCGCGCTACCCGCCCGCGGCGCGGACACGGTCACCGTTCCTGGTGGCGTCCGAGGCTGGGAAACGTTGCGCAGCTTCGGAAGTCGCCTATCGTGGGAACGCCTGCTCAGGCCGGCCGAGCAGCTCGCCAGGGACGGCTCGCCGGTCGCGGCATCGCTCGACGAGCATCTCACCGATCCCGAGAACTCGGACTTGTTCGGGCAGGACGACTTCGACCGGGTGTTCCGCCCGGGTGGACGGCTGCTGCGCCGCGGCGAGCAGTTCCGGCAACCGGCGCTGGCCGACACCTTCGCCACGCTGGCGGCCCACGGGCCCGACGAGTTCTACACCGGTGGACTGGCCGCACGCACCGTGCAGTACCTGCGTTCTCGCGGATCGGTGGTGGATGGTGCGGACTTCGCCGAATTCCACCCCGAGCTCACCGATCCCATCGCCGCCGACTTCCGTGGTCGGACGGTGCTCACCAGTCCGCCGAACACCCATGGCTTCGTGATGCTGCGGGCGTTGCGGGCGATCGACGAGCTCGGCACCGACTCGCCGCTTGGCGCGGGACTCGGGACGCTGATGCGGATGTTCCACCACGGGAACCGATTGCGATCGGCCTACCTCGCCGACCCGCGCTTCGCCCCGGTGGACGTCGAGGCGCTGGTGCACGACGATCTTCGCGCGGCCACCGCCTTGGTGGGCGCGACCGCACATGCGCAGCCGGTGCCGGGTGGTGACACGGTCGGTATCGCCGCCGCCGACGGTGACGGCATCGCGGTGTCGCTGATCCAGAGCGTGTTCCACGCGTTTGGTTCCGGGCTGGTCGATCCTCGGACCGGCATCCTCTTCCACGATCGCGGTACCGGTTTCTCGTTGCAGCCGGAGTCGCCGAATCTGTTGGCGCCGAGAAAGCGCCCGGCACATTCGCTGATGCCCGTGATGGTCACCGAGGACGGCGACCTGCGGCACGTGCTGGCGACCATGGGCGGGCAGGGGCAACCGCAGATCCTCACCCAGGTGTTCCTACGGCTGGCGGCCGGAGCGAGTGCCGCAGACGCCATCGCTGCCCCCCGTGCAATCGTGGGGCGTCAGATGCTCGGCGGGACCGACGATTCGGTCGTCGTCGAGTCTGACGCGGACGCGACCGCGGTGGCGGCGCTCGGGGCCGCGGGTCTGTCGGTGGATGAAGTACCGCCGCACACCGAAGGTCTCGGCCAGGCCAACGTGGTGAGCATCGACTCGAACGGTCAGCTCACGGCGGCAGCCGATCCGCGGGCAGATGGCTCGGGAGTCGTAGCGCAGTACGCGCGACACGTCTTGGGTTCGGCGGCAGGGTGATTCGCCACCTGCACGTGTGGCTGATGATGGCGCTGACGGTCGTGACGGGGTCCCTCGACGCCGTCGGCTACCTGGGTCTCGATCGCGTCTTCACCGGAAACATGACCGGGAACGTAGTGATCCTCGGCATGGGCATCGCGGCCGACGAGGGCCTACCCGTCGCCGGACCGCTCATCGCGCTGATCGGTTACGTGCTGGGGGCGGCGGTCGTCGGGCTGACCATCCGAGGTCGCACACGCACCTGGACTCCTGTGGTGACGGTGATCGTGTGCGTCAACGCGGGGGTGCTCGCCGCGGTCGCGACGGCATTGCTGTTCGTCTCCCGCCCGGGTCAGTCGCCGGCCGGCGTCGCCACTGCTGCGACCATCGCGGTCGTGATGGGGGCCCAGGCGTCGGTTGCGCGGTTCCTGGCGGTGACCGACATGACCACCGTCGTGGTGACGTCGACCATCACGTCGTATGCGAGTGAGACGTTGTTGAAGGGCGGGTTGACGTGGTTCACCCACCGCCGGCTGTGGGCCGTCGTGGCCATCTTCGCCGGCGCACTGGCGGGCGGTCTGATGATCAAGCTTCACATCAGCGTCCCGGTCTACGCGGCAGCCGTCGTGACGCTCGGTTGCGGAGTGCTCGGCCACGTCCTCTGGGAGCGCGCGGCAATTACGACGTGAGGGGCGCTCGCTCGTGCCGTCTACTCACCCTTGGGGATGACGATGACCGGGACGTCGACGCCGGCAAGGATGCGCGCCGCCGTCGATCCCAGGAAGATCCGCCGTGGTGCGGCGAATCGGCTGGATCCGACGACGAGTAGGTCGCCGTCGTCCCAGTTGAGCTTCTTCAGCGCCGATTCGAGCGTCGTGCCGTCGGCGACCAGTGATTCGATCTCGGGAGCGTCGGGGAGCGTCCGGGCTGCCACCGCCAGATTTTGCTCGGCCGCGGTCACCTGCAGCTGACGCATCGCACGCGCACTCTCGGCCTCGGCCAGGTTCTCCGCCGACACCAGCGACAGCATGCGAATGCCGATCCCGCCCGCGCTGGCCAGGGTGAGCGCGAACGGCAGGGGATTGTCGTCGCCCGGACGAGTGGGCACCGCGGCGGTCACCAACGTGAAGTCGTCGTCGGGGTCGTCGGCGTAGCCGCGCGGCGCCAGGGCGACGGGGATGGGCGAGGAGTGCAGCAGCGCGCCGGTGACCGGGCCGATGGTGTGGCCGCCGAAGAACCCATCGCGGGCGCCGCCGACGACGATCAGATCCGACGACTTGTCCTGGGCGAACCCGATGAGCGACTCGGCGAACGACTCGCCGACGGTCACCGTCCCCGCCGCGTTGACGCCGGATGCCTGCAGCGTCGACACCGCCTGTGTCGCCCAGGCATCACCGCGGTCGACGAGTAGCTTCTGGTACTCGGCGCGTCCGGGGTGACCGTCGGGCAGTTCCTCGCGGACCACCAGCAGGACGTCCACGGTCGCGTCGAACGTCTTGGCCAATGCGGTCGCCAACGCCACCCCGTCGTCGCCGGTCGGGGTCGCAAGATAGCCAACGGTTAGATGCATCTTCTCTCCCAAGAGATCAATAGGTATCCGGGACCTTGACTTCTGTTGTGGCAGTCAGGGTTTCACCACGGAAGAACCGCCTGGTGCCGAACGCGAAGCAGGCCAGCATCAGCGGGATGCCGAGGACCAGCATGCCGACGCCGAGCACGAAGACGCCACCCAGTGGACCGAACGCGGTGTAGCCGTAGTCGGGGGCCATCATCTCGATCGCGCTGTATACGAACGCCCACGTCATGGTCAGCGCGCCCAGCAACGGAAAGATGCCGCGGAAGAACAGGTTTCGTACGGACTGGAACAGTGTGCGGCGGAAGTACCAGACGCAGCTGTACGCGGTGATGCCGTAGTAGAACGCGACGGCCAGCCCAAGCGACGCCACCGAGTCGGCCAGTGCATTCTCCGAGAGGAAAGTCAGGACCAGGTAGAAGAACAGCGCCGCACAGCCCATCACGATGGTGCCGAAGGCCGGGGTCATGTACTTGGGGTGCACGCTGGCGAAGCGCTTCGGGATGGCCTCGTACACGGCCATCGACAGAGTGCCGCGGGCGGTGGGCAGGATAGTGGTCTGGGTGGAGGACAGCGCCGAGACGGCCACCGTCAGCAGCAGCAGCGACGCCACGATGCTGCCCGCCACCGGCTCACCCAGCACGGTGAGGACGTCGTCGGTGTTGTTGGGGTTGTTCAGGCCGATGCCGACATAGCCGAAGCCGGCGAAGGACTCGATCGCGTACGCCACCAGCACGTAGGTGCACACCAGGATGAGCGTGGTGATGACGGCGGCGATGCCCGGCGTCTTGCCGGGGTCCTTGGTCTCCTCACCGACGGCCAGGCATGCGTCCCAACCCCAATAGATGAAGATGCACAGGATGATCGCCGCCGCGATGGACGACAGATCCAGCCCGTCCGGCCAGAGCCAGGACAGCTGCGGCGTGATCGCTTGCGCGCCGGCGTTTCCGGAGAAGACCCGGATCAGGGCGATGAGGCTGACGACGATGAGCACGCCGAACTGGACGGCGATGAGGACATTCTGCATCTTCTCCGACACGGCGACGCCGCGTGCGCTCACCAGCGTCATGGAGATGATGAAGAAGGACCCGAGAAGCACCTTGGCCCAGAGGTTCTCGGCCAGGTCGTCCAAGCCGAGGAACCGGTACAGGTAGATGGCGGCCACCTCGGCGACGTTGGCGAGCACGATGATCGCCGACACCGCCAAACCCCATCCGCCGATCCAGCCGATCCACGGCCCGAATGCCTTCGTGCCCCAGGTGAACGTGGTGCCACAGTCAGGCGTGTCCTGGGACAACTCCTTGTAGCCGAATGCGACGAGCAGCATCGGGATGAAGGCGAGCACGAACATCGCGGGCGCCTTCTCGCCGACGGCGAGCACGACGTAGCCCAGTGTCGCGGCGAGGCTGTAGGCGGGAGCCACGGCGGCGAGGCCGATGACGACGTTGCCGACCAAACCGATTGCCCCGGACTGGAGGCCCTTGTCGTTGGTGACGGGACCTGCCGTCGGTTCAGCGATAGCCATGCCAGGAATATACGGTCCTGTGAACTTCCTGGTGACTTACTGGAGGTATCCCGGCTGAATCCCGTCACGGTGCCTAGCTGCTGGTTCAGCCGTTCTTGGTGAACTCCTCGCCGGTTGCCGGATCGACGGCGGTCTCCCCTTCGGGCAGATTCGACAGATCCGGCGAGATGACGGTCGGCATGTCGCCGGAGTCCGGCAGGCCGAACCGGGCGACGGATCCGACGGCCGGTTCGAGCAGCAGATCCGAACGGCGCGGCAGGGTCTGGCCCTTGAAGAAGCTCGGCGACAACGCCCACCAGACGAACATCATGATCACGCCGAGCACCAGAGCGCCGATGCCGACGACGGCCACCGCGCCGAAGCCCAGGATCGTCACGTTGTTGCCGGCGTCATCGACGAGGTAGTCGGGCTTGGAGTAGGAGATCAACCCGTAGGCGAACACGACCGTCAGCATGATGGCACCGAGCAGGGGCACCACGCCGCGCATCAGGAGGTGGCGCGGCGTCTTGGTCAACGTCTTGCGGTAGTACCAGACGCAGGCGTACCCGGTCATGCCGTAGTAGAACGCGATCATCAAGCCGACCGAACCGATGAGGGCCAGCAGGAGGCTGCTGCTGATCAGGGTGAACAGCACGTAGAAGAAGATCGACACGGCACCCATCACGACCGTCGAGACGGTGGGGGTCAGGTACTTGCGGTGGATCTTGGCGAACGACGTCGGCAAGGCCTTGTAGACGCCCATCGACAGCGTGGTGCGGGCCGTCGGGAGGATCGTCGTCTGCGTGGAGGCGGACGCCGAGGTCAAGATCGTCGCCGACAGCGCGAGAAGACCAATGTGCCCGATCAGGCTGTCGCCGAACAGGGCTGGCCCGATCGCGGCGAAGACGTCGGCCGAGTTGTCCGGATTGCCTAGCCCCGCATCGGTTTCGCCGACCCCGGCGAAGGCGACCGCAGCCACCGTCACGATCGCGTAGGTCGCCAACAGGAGGAACGTCGACAGCACCGCTGCCTTGCCGGGGGTGGTGCCGGGATCGTCGGACTCCTCGTTGCAGGCCACCGCGGTGTCCCAGCCCCAGTAGATGAAGATCGCGATCAGGATCGCGGGGGCGATGACGGTGCCGAAGTCCAGCCCGCCGGGCCAGAACCACGACAGTGACGGGTGGATCGACTCGGGCGTCGCCGTTCCCGAGTAGACCTTGATCAACGCGTAGATCGAGATGACGACGAGGATGATGACCTCGAAGCCGAGCAGGAAGTACTGCAGGCGAGCCGAGACCTCGATGCCGCGGTAGCAGATGTAGGTCATCACGACGATCCAGATGACACCGGCGACGGTGGACCAGAGCGTGCTGTTGGCGAGGTCGGCGGCGGCGGTCCAGCCGAGGTCGCCGACGAAGGTGAAGGAGTAGGCGCCCGCGATCTGCGCCAGGTTGGCCATCACGATGACGTCGGCGGCGATGATGCCCCAGCCGCCCATCCAGCCGATCAGCGGCCCGAACGCGCGCGACGCCCAGGTGAAGGTGGTGCCGCAGTCCGGCTCCGCCTTGTTCAGTTCCTGGTAGGCGACCGCGATGAGGTAGATCGGCACGAATGCGAGCAGGACGATCGAGGCCGCCTTGACGCCTGCGCCGCTGGCCACGATCAGCCCCAGGACCGCGGCGAGGCTGTAGGCCGGCGCCGTCGACGCCATCCCCACCACGACGCTGGACAGCAGCCCCAGCGAACCGCCCTTGAGGCCCTTGCTGTCGACGGTCCCGTGGGCGCCAGGCCCAACGACGATCTCACCCTTGCTCATAACGTCTCCAGTTCCGGTATCCGAACTGTTGGAGAATACGGTTTCAGTCGTCAAATCGCGCGTTGACGACGAAATTAGTGACCACAGGAAGTTCACAGCGTCGAAATCAGTGCCAATGGTCACTTTGCCGCCCGCCTCGCCCCCTGCCGCGAGCGTGCGTGTCCGCACGCGACACGCCGCGGCGAAGTGGCAGTCGGCGCACGCTCGCGCCCGCCGGCGGGGCATGTCACGTCGTTATCCTTGGCTGGTGACCTCCGCGCGGCGGGCCGACGAGTTCGAACGACTGCGCGCCCACCTCATGGCCGTCGCCTACCGCCTCACCGGGACCTTCGCCGATGCCGAGGACGCGGTGCAGGATGCGTGGTTGCGTTGGGAGGCAATGGGTTCGGGGCGCGACGACATCACCGACTCGAAGGCGTGGCTGACGACCGTGGTGAGCAGGATCGGGTTGGACCGACTGCGGTCGGCCGCCCACCGCCGCGAGGCCTACTACGGGCAATGGCTACCGGAGCCGGTGGTGACGCCCGTGGATCGGTCCGATCCGCTCGCCGCCGTCGTCGCCGACGAGGACGCCCGCTTCGTGGTGATGGTGGTGCTGGAGCGACTCACCCCCGATCAGCGCGTCGCATTCGTTCTCCACGACGGGTTTGCCGTGCCGTTCGGGGAGGTGGCCGACGTGCTCGGCGTCAGCGTGGCGTCGGCACGACAGCTGGCGTCCCGGGCCCGTCGCACCGTCGCCGACGCCGACACACCCGATCCCGACGCCTCCCACGACGAGGTCGTCGGCAGGCTGATGGCCGCCATGGCGACCGGCGACATGGCGGCCGTCGTCGCGCTCCTGCACCCCGACGTGACGTTCACCGGCGACTCGAACCGCAAGGCGCCGACGGCCGCCCGCGTCATCCACGGCCCCGACAAGGTGGCCAGGTTCATCTTCGGTCTGGCCGAGCGGTACGGGTCGAGGTTCTTCGAGGGGGCTCAGCTGGCCCTGGTCAACGGTGAACTCGGCGTGATCACCCCGGGCTTCGATGCCGGCGATGACGGTCCCGCGATGCAACCGCACATTCAGGCGTTGACCGTCCGCGACGGGAAGGTCACGGCCATCTGGGACATTGCCAACCCCGACAAGTTCACGGCGTCGCCGCTCGACCGTCGCCCCACGGAACCCGGCACGCGTCTCCAGAACTGAACCCCTGCTCGGTGATTCCCAACGCCGTGTTCATTCGAGCGCGCAGGTTCTCGACCCCGATCTGGTAGGTCAGTTCCATCGTGCCGGCGTCGCCGAACCGGACGCGTAGATCGGCGACCTGCTCGTCGGTCACCAGATGCGGATCGGTGGTCATCGCGTCGGCGTACGCGATGGCCGCGCGTTCATCGTCCGTGAACAGCGGTGAGGTCGCATAGTCGTCGATGTGCTTAAGCCGGTCGACGTCCAGGCCGTCGAGGCGGATCAGCATGGCGCCGAAGTCGACGCACCAGGAGCAGCCGACGGTGCGAGCCGTCCAGTACACCGCGAGCTCCCGAACATCGGCGGGCAGCTTCGTCGAGCCACGTTCCAGCAGCGATTCGTGCACGGCGGTGGCGATCAGCAGCGGCATGTGGTGCGCGCCCACCGCGAACGGGACGGGAACTTCGCCGAAGCGGCGTGTGGCGTAGCGGTACATCAGCCGCGCCGTCAGCGAAGCCTTCTCGGGCGGCAGTGGTTCCAGGCGTGGTCGTTGAGTCGTCATGCCATCTAGACGAGACGACCCGCCATTGTGTGACAGTGACACCCGAGCGCGTGCCACCAGGGACACGCCAGGCCGACGAGCGTGCGCGTGTGCACAGAAATCCTGGCGTGTCGGCGTGCGAACACGCACGCTCGCGCCGAGAAGCTGAGATCTAGCGGGCGAACATCAGTGCGCGCTTGACCTCTTGGATCGCCTTGGTCACCTGGATGCCGCGCGGGCAGGCCTCGGTGCAGTTAAAGGTGGTGCGGCAGCGCCATACCCCGTCGACTTCGTTGAGGATGTCGAGTCGCTCGGCGGCCGCCTCGTCACGGCTGTCGAAGATGAACCGGTGCGCGTTGACGATGGCGGCCGGGCCGAAGTACGAGCCCTCGTTCCAGAACACCGGGCAGCTGGTGGTGCAGCACGCGCACAGGATGCACTTGGTGGTGTCGTCGTAGCGCGCGCGGTCGGTCTGGCTCTGGATGCGTTCCCTGGTGGGCTCGTTGCCGCTGGTGATGAGGAACGGCTTGACGGCGCGGAAGGCGTCGAAGAACGGCTCCATGTCGACGACGAGGTCCTTCTCGACGGGCAGCCCGCGGATCGGCTCGATGGTGATCGTCAACTGCTTGCCCGGCTTCTTGGGCAGCATGTCGCGCATCAGCACCTTGCACGCCAACCGGTTCACCCCGTTGATGCGCATGGCATCGGAGCCACACACGCCGTGGGCGCACGACCGGCGGAACGTCAGCGTCCCGTCGAGGTACCACTTCGCGTAGTGCAACAGGTTGAGCAACCTGTCGGTGGGCAGGCATGGCACCCGGAAGCTCTGAAAGCCGGTGCTGTCCGGATCATCCGGGTTGAACCGCGCGATCTTCAACGTGACCATCACCGCGCCCTCGGGCACGGGAGGGGTGGCCTGCGTGTCGGGGCTGTCGAGCACTGGTGCACTCATCAGTACTTCCGTTCCATCGGCTCGTAACGGGTTTGGACGACGGGCTTGTAGTCCAGCCGGATGTCGCTCAGCAGGTCACCACCCTGCTTGTACGCCATGGTGTGGCGCATGTAGTTGGTGTCGTCGCGGTTGGGGTAGTCCTCTCGGGCATGGCCGCCGCGCGACTCCTTGCGGTTGAGCGCGCCGACCACGGTGACCTCTGCGAGCTCGAGCAGGAAGCCGAGCTCGATGGCCTCGAGCAGATCGCTGTTGTACCGCTTGCCCTTGTCCTGCACCGTGATTCGGGTGTAGCGCTCCTTCAGCCCGTGAATGTCGGTGAGCGCCTGCTTGAGGGTCTCCTCGGTGCGGAACACCGCTGCGTTGTTGTCCATCGACTGCTGCAGGGCGCCCCGGATGTCGGCGACTCGCTCGTTGCCGTGCTCGGAGAGGATGTCACCGACCCACTCGGTCACCATGTTGGCGGGAGTCTCGGGCATGTCGACGAAGTCGTGACCCAGTGCATAACTGGCCGCGGCGATACCGGCGCGACGGCCGAAGACGTTGATGTCCAACAGTGAGTTGGTGCCCAGCCGGTTGGAGCCGTGCACCGAGACGCAGGCGCACTCGCCGGCCGCATACAGTCCGGGCACGATCGAGTTGTTGTCGCGGAGCACCTGTCCGTGCACGGTGGTCGGGATGCCGCCCATCACGTAGTGGCACGTCGGGTAGACCGGCACCAGTTCGGTCACCGGGTCGACGCCGAGGTAGGTGCGGGCGAACTCGGTGATGTCGGGCAGCTTGGCCTCGAGGACGTCGGCGCCGAGGTGCCGCACGTCGATGTAGACGTAGTCCTTGTTGGGACCGGCGCCGCGGCCTTCGAGCACCTCGAGCACCATCGACCTGGCCACGATGTCGCGTGGCGCGAGGTCGACGATCGTCGGCGCGTAGCGCTCCATGAAACGCTCGCCGTCGGCATTGAGCAGGCGACCGCCCTCGCCGCGCACGGCTTCGGAGATCAGAATGCCGAGACCTGCCAGACCCGTCGGGTGGAACTGGTGAAACTCCATGTCCTCCAGGGGAAGTCCCTTGCGGAAGACGATGCCCAGCCCGTCACCGGTGAGGGTGTGAGCGTTGGACGTCGTCTTGTACATCCGCCCCGACCCGCCGGTGGCGAACACGATCGCCTTGGCGTGGAAGACGTGGATGTCACCGGTGGCCAGTTCGTAGGCGACGATGCCCGTCGCCACCGGTCCGCCCGGGGTGTCGGAGAGCACGAGGTCCAGGGCGTAGAACTCGTTGAAGAACTCGACGTCGTGCTTGACGCAGTTTTGATAGAGCGTCTGCAGGATCATGTGCCCGGTGCGGTCCGCGGCGTAGCAGGCGCGGCGCACGGGCGCCTTGCCGTGGTCGCGGGTGTGCCCGCCGAAGCGGCGCTGGTCGATGCGACCCTCGGGGGTGCGGTTGAACGGCATCCCCATCTTCTCGAGGTCGTAGACGGCGTCGATGGCTTCCTTGCACATGATCTCGACCGCGTCCTGGTCGGCGAGGTAGTCGCCGCCCTTGACGGTGTCGAAGGTGTGCCACTCCCAGTTGTCGTCCTCGACGTTGGCCAGTGCCGCGCACATGCCGCCCTGAGCGGCGCCGGTATGGCTGCGCGTGGGGTACAGCTTGGTGAGGACCGCGGTGCGCACACGCGGACCGGCCTCGACCGCTGCCCGCATTCCTGCGCCGCCGGCACCGACGATGACGACGTCGTAGCGATGTTCGATCAACATGCCGTGCACTCCATCTCGTTCATTACCCGTCGCTCCGTTTGCCTGATCACGAAATGTTCGCGTCGAACGTCAACAGCACGTACGTACCCAGCACCACCGTGAACAGAACCGACAGCGCCAGCAGGGTGTTCAACCAGAACTTCGTCGAATCCTTGCGCGCGTAGTCGTTGATGATCGTGCGCATGCCGTTGCCGCCGTGCAGTTGGGCCAGCCACAGCAGTACCAGATCCCAGGTCTGCCAGAAGGGCGAGGCCCAGCGCTGCGCGACGTAGTTGAAGTCGATGCGGTAGACGCCGCCGTCCCAGATCAGGCCGATGAAGAGGTGGCCGAGCGCAAGCACGACGAGGACGACGCCCGAGAAGCGCATGAACAGCCAGGCGTACTTCTCGAAGTTCGGCATGGCACTGCGCCCGCGGGGTGAGCGCGGGTTGTCGAGGCCGGCGGGCCGGTCGTGGCTGCGCTGCATGACGGGTGCGGGCCCGCCGCGCTCGCTCACGTGGTCGTACGGGTTCTCTGCCGAGGGGCTCATAGGAAACGCTCCGCCATGTGCATGCCCATGACACCGAGGGCGACGATGAACACGGAGATCCAGACCGCGAGCACCACCCACAGCATCAGGCGTTGGTATTTGGGGCCGTTCTGCCAGAAGTCGATCAGGATGATGCGGACGCCGTTGAGCGCGTGATAGAGCACGGCCACCACGAGGCCCATCTCCATCAGGCCGATGATCGGCGTCTTGTACGTCTCGATGATGGCGTTGTAGGCCTCGGGGCTGACCCGGACCAGCGCGGTGTCGAGGACGTGCACGAAGAGGAAGAAGAAGATCGTGGCGCCCGTGACACGGTGCAGTACCCACGACCACATGCCAGGATCGCCGCGATACAAGGTGCGGCGTCGCCGTGGCGACGATCGCGGAGCGGGTGCGGCGGAATCCGCTGCTGTGGCTGTACTCATCTCCGGCCTCCAACGCCCTCGGTGGACGGTTTGGGAGACGGTGGGGACCAGTGCCAACCTTTGCCCAAACCTGTTGGCGACTCTAATCCCAAACGGTGCACGGAAAGAACTAGCGTGGGACCGTTGATTGCCTCACTACCACGGAAATTAGGGTGACCTAATCCAAACCGCCAGGTCGGAACGGGAGCTTCTAAATGCATTCAGACACTCGGCGACGGAGCTGACGCGGTGCCTGAAATCGATTGGAAATTGTTGCGGGACAAAGCAATAGAGGCTAGCGCCCATGCGTATGCGCCGTACTCGCGCTTCCCGGTCGGAGCGGCAGCTGTGACGTC
Source organism: Mycolicibacterium sp. (assembly GCF_016462545.1). Lineage (GTDB taxonomy): Bacteria > Actinomycetota > Actinomycetes > Mycobacteriales > Mycobacteriaceae > Mycobacterium. The sequence continues at coordinate 125,445 of NZ_JAEMTA010000005.1, forward strand.
CGATGACCGAATTCTGACCGGTTGCAATGTGGAAAATGTCTCATATGGGCTGGGTCTCTGCGCCGAGTGTTCTGTGGTGTGCGCCCTGCACACCAGCGGCGGCGGCCGGCTGGTCGCACTCGCGTGCGTCGACGCCACCGGCGCACTGCTGATGCCCTGCGGGCGGTGCCGGCAGGTGCTCCTGGAGCACGGCGGACCGGAGATGTTGATCGACCACCCCCGCGGCCCGCGGACGCTAGGCGACCTACTGCCCGACGCGTTCGGGCCCGACGACCTCGACGCGGTCCGAGCGCTGGATCAAACGCAGTGACACAGTTCACGTTCGATGCCCCGACCGTCATCAGGACCAAACGCGACGGCCGCGTACTGTCCGACGCTGCGATCGACTGGGTGATCGACGGATACACCCGCGGCCTGGTGCACGACGAACAGATGTCGGCGCTCCTGATGGCGATCTTCCTGCGGGGGATGACGCCCGGAGAGATCTCCCGCTGGACGGCCGCGATGATCGACTCCGGCGAACGCTTCGACTTCAGCGACCTCCGACGCGACGGTAGGCCGCTGCGATTGGTGGACAAACACTCCACCGGCGGCGTCGGCGACAAGATCACCATCCCGTTGGTGCCGGTCGTCATGGCGTGCGGAGCGGCCGTGCCCCAAGCCGCGGGTCGCGGCCTCGGGCACACCGGCGGCACTCTCGACAAGCTCGAGGCCATCGCCGGCTTCACCGCTGAGCTCTCCAAAGCGCAGATCCGCCAACAACTTCAGGACATCGGCGCCGCGGTATTTGCGGCGGGCGATCTGGCGCCCGCCGACCGGAAGATCTATGCGCTGCGCGACGTGACCGCCACCACCGAGTCGCTACCGCTGATTGCCAGCTCGGTCATGAGCAAGAAGCTCGCCGAGGGCGCCCGGGCGCTGGTGTTGGACACCAAGGTCGGTCGGGGCGCCTTTCTCACCTCTGAAGGGGAGGCTCGGGAGCTGGCGGCGACGATGGTCGAACTCGGCCGTGCGCACGGCATCGACACCCGGGCCCTGCTGACCGACATGGACCGGCCGCTCGGCCTGGCGGTGGGCAACGCCATCGAGGTCGTCGAGTCGCTCGACGTGCTGGCCGGCGGTGGGCCTGCCGACGTCGTCGAGCTGACGTTGGCGTTGGCGGGCGAAATGCTGGATGCGGTCGGCATCGACGGCATCGATCCCGCGCAAACACTGCGCGACGGGTCGGCGATGGACCGGTTCCGCGACCTCGTCGGCGCGCAGGGCGGTGACCTGTCACGGCCGCTGCCGGTCGGGGCGCACGAGGAGACGATCACGGCGACGCGTAGTGGCACGATGGGCGACATCGACGCGATGGCGGTGGGACTGGCTGTGTGGCGGCTCGGCGCGGGCCGCTCGACCCCCGGTGGACAGGTGCAGTTCGGCGCCGGGGTGCGCATGCACCGCAGGCCAGGCGAACCCGTGGCCGCAGGCGAGACACTGTTCACCCTCCACACCGACACTCCCGAGCGCTTCGCCGGGGCGATGGCCGAGCTCGACGGCGGCTGGACCGTCGACGACGAGGCGCCGCCGCTCCGGCCCCTGATCATCGACCGCATCACCTGAGGAGGAGCAGTATGACGACGCCGTTGACGCTCGAGAACATCCAGCAGGCGCCCAAGGCGCTGCTCCACGACCATCTCGACGGCGGGCTCCGTCCCTCGACGGTGGTGGAGTTGGCCGAGCAGTTCGGGTACGACGGACTGCCCACCACCGACGTCGAGGGGCTTGCGACCTTCTTTCGGACCGCTGCGCACAGCGGCTCGCTGGTCCGCTACCTGGAGCCGTTCGCGCACACGGTCGGCGTGATGCAGACGCCGGAGGCGCTGCACCGGGTGGCGCTCGAATGCGTCGAGGACCTCGCCGCCGACTCGGTGGTGTACGCCGAGATCCGGTTCGCCCCCGAATTGCACATCGACGGAGGGTTGTCGCTCGACGCGGTCGTCGACGCGGTACTGGCCGGCTTCGCCGACGGCGAGAAGGCGGCCGCGGCGGCGGGCAAGACGATCACGGTGCGTTGCCTGGTCACCGCGATGCGCCACGCCGCCAGGTCGAGGGAGATCGCGGAGCTGGCGATCCGGTTCCGCGACAAGGGCGTCGTCGGCTTCGACATCGCCGGTGCGGAGGCCGGCTATCCGCCGACGCGGCACCTGGATGCCTTCGAGTACATGCGGAACAACAACGCCCGCTTCACGATTCACGCGGGTGAGGCGTTCGGGCTGCCGTCCATCCAGGAGGCCATCGCCTTCTGCGGCGCCGATCGACTGGGCCATGGCGTGCGGATCGTCGACGACATCGAGGTCCACGACGACAACGACGCCACGCTCGGTCGACTGGCGTCGATCCTGCGGGACAAGCGCATTCCGCTGGAACTGTGCCCCAGTTCCAACGTGCAGACCGGTGCGGTCGCCAGCATCGCCGAGCATCCCTTCGCGTTGCTCGCCAGACTGCGGTTCCGGGTGACGGTCAACACCGACAACCGGTTGATGAGCGACACCACGATGAGCCAGGAGATGCTGCGCCTGGTCGAGGCCTTCGGTTACGGCTGGAGCGATCTCGAGCGGTTCACCATCAACGCCATGAAGTCGTCGTTCATCCCGTTCCGGGAGCGCCTGGCGCTGATCGACGACGTCATCAAGCCGCGGTACGCCGTCCTGATCGGCTGACTTCCCGCCCGATCGCTAAAGGATCTCGCGGAGTCGGTTCGCGAACTCGCCTGGGGCGCCGAGGAATCCGCCGTGGTCGCCGGGGAACTCGGTCGTCGGCACGCCGAGTCGCTCGGCCACGGCGATGGAGGTCCGATGCGTCACCAGGTTTCCCGACTCCGCGCCGAGGCCGATGACGATGCGGGTCGGCGACGCCCGCAGTGCGTCGAAGTCGGGCAGATACTGCGTGGTGGGCGCCAGGTCGTGCACGAAGAAGCGCGCGCCCTCCGCCAGCTCCTGCTCGGGGTTGACCGGGGCGCCGTGGGAGTCGGGCGGACCATCACCGAACGCGGCCAGGTCGAAGCCCGCGTTGACCATGAACTTCATCCAGGCGGCGTGGAGTCCGTCGGCGAGGAAGGTGTCGGTGATGTCCTGGGTGGCGGCCCGCTGCTGCTCGGCGTCGGGGAGCAGTTCCAACAGTGGCGGTTCGTGCGCCACCAGCGTGCGGACCCGGCCCGGGTGGCGGGCGACCAGCGCCAGACCGGTTACCGCTCCGCCGCTGGAGCCGAACACGTCTGCCGACTCGGCGCCGAGCGCGTCGAGGATCGCCGCCACGTCGTCGGCGCGCAGATCGGGGTTCGACGGGCTGTCCGGGTCGTCGACCGGGCTGCCCGCGAATCCTCTCGGGTCATGGGTGACGACCGTGTGGTCGTGGGCCATGGCGTGCGCCAAGGGTGCGAACTCCGCAGCTGCCATCGGGGAGCCGATGACGAGCAGTAGCGGTCCGTTGCCCCGCACCTCGTAGTGCAGTCGGGCGCCGGGAACGTCGATGGATCGCGAGATCAGGCCGTCAGTGGTGGTCATGCTGGTGTTGACCGGCGTCCAGTCGAAAACTCATCGGCCACGCCCACCGGGCTCAACAGGTCTCTGGCACGCAGCGCCAGCCAGAACTCTGCGATGGCCGCGGTATCGGTGATGCGGCGACCCGTGATCTCCTCGACGCGTTGGATCCGGTACACGACCGTTTGCCGGTGCACCCCCATTGCCTTCGCCGTTCTCACCCATGACCGCTCGCATCGGAGGTAGGCGTCCAAGGTCTTGACCATGTCACCGGAACGCGCGGCGTCATAGGCGATGAGCGTGCCCAGAACGCGTTCCACCACGACCTGCGCCTCCTCGGTATCGCGGAGCACCGACAGCATCGTCGCGTCGCCGTAGCGCGCGGTGCGGTCCGGTGTGCTCTCGGCGGCACGCATCGCCCACGTGGCCTCGCGGGCCGCCGTCGGACCTCGGCGTGGATGAGCAAGGAGGTCGCTGACGCCGATCGCCGCTCGAGCGCCGACGCGGTGCCGCAGTGCGATGAGGGAATCTCCACCGGCGGGCACTAGCGCATAGAGCACGGGTCCGCGGCGCAGCAGAAGGTGCGGCACCTGGCGGCGGCCCAGGCTGACGTGTAGGTGCCGTTCGGCACTCTGCGATCCGCCGGAGATCGCGATCAGTGCCGCGGACTGGGGCCGCAGCCCCCGCTCGGTGAGGGCGCGAATCGACTCGTCTCCGGTGAGTCGCCCGTCGCACAGTGAGGCCAAGACCTCCGCGCCGATGCGGCGGTCGTGTTCGCGCCGAACATTCTGCTGGGCGAGCAGCACCGCCATGGCCGACGCGAGATGTTGGAGTTGCACGACGTCGGGTGGTGCGGCTCGAAAACCGTAGGCGACCAACACGGTCGGCTCCTCGTCGGGGACCTCGACCGCCAATGCGTGATCGTCACCGGCGCCCACGTGCAGGACGCCCGGGATGGCGCCTCGGCGGCCGGCGATCTCATCGGTGAGAGCTCGGCGCAACCCGTCCGGCACCGGGTCCGACGAGTCGAGCGCGACCTCGCCCGTCGCCGCGTCGAGAACGGCCAATCTGCAGGCGACGTCGCGACCGAGTTGACCGAGCGCGTTCTCCGCGCCCGACTGGTTCACCGATTGGCGGATGACCTGATAGACCCGTTCGGTCACCGCGATGCGCCTGCCGTCGTCGTGCTCGGCGCCGCCCGCGACCGCCCTGCCGATCGCAGCGAATCCCACCGAGTACGGCACCAGCAGGACGGGAAACGTCAGTTCGTCCGCCAGTGACACCGCCGGGAGCGTCAGTTCGGGGGTCGCCGAGTCGAGTCCGATGACGATGCCGCAGATGCCTTTCTCGGCGAGCCCGCGGATGAGGGCGGTCTGGCCTCTGGCGGACTCGGGAAGCGTGCGTCCGTTCTTCATGAGCAGTTCGCCGCCGGCCAACCACGACCACGGTTCCTCGAGATCGGACGTCTGAGCCCAGGAGACCGGACGGTTCAAACCCGCCGCGCCCGCGCGGACGCCCAATCGCAAATGTGGGGTGTCGACGAGGTCGGCCAGTCGATAGGTCACGGCTTCCTCGCAATCTCGGCGCGAGTTCATCCAGCTGCAATACGGCTGAACGTCATGTCGCTCGGCACTGCAGTCCCAGTTCAGGACCCGTCGCGCCCGGCCGCACCCGCGGAATGTCTCCGAGGGCCCGCGGTCGCTGCGGATCAATTTAGACGATCATCTAGATATCGGTAGGCACTTCAGATGATTGGAGGGTTCTGTTTTGGGCGGATCGGGTGGAGGGTCGCTGCAACCACTCTGGAGGAGTAAGCGATGACAGAACCCGTTCTCGGCGGTGCGGTGTCCCCGGTCGAATCGCCGTCGAGGCTGAGCCGCGGCTTCAGCTTCCGGTCGGCGCTCGCCTTGGCCTTCGCCGACGTATCGCCCATCGCGGCGGTGTACGCGATCTTCACCCTCGGCCTGTTCGCCGCCGGACCGAAGTTCTTCTGGGCGTTCCCCGTCGTGCTGGTCGGCCAGCTCCTGGTCGCCGGGGTGTTCGGCGAACTGTCCTCCCGGTGGCCGTACGCGGGCAGCGTCTACCAGTGGTCGCGGCACGTGCGCGGCACCACCGCGGGCTGGGCGGCCGCCTGGGCCTACATGTGGGGGCTGACGATCGCGCTCGGCACGCTCTCCTACGCCGCGAGCGGATTCCTGCTGCAGATCTTCGGCGTCACCGAGCCCGGTCGGTGGCTCACGGTCGGCGTGGCCGTCGGCATCATCGCCCTCGGCACCGCGGTCAACGTCGTCGGCCGTCAGGTCCTCAAGGTCATGGTGATCGCCAGCATCACGTGCGAGGTGATCGGATCGGTCGGCCTGGGCATCGTGCTGCTGGTGTTCTACCGCGAGAACCCGTTCTCGGCGCTCTTCTCCAGCGCGGGTCTCCCGGACGCCGCGACGTGGACGTCGGGTCCGATGCTGCTGGCAGTCGCCTTCGTCGGGTGGTCCTTCCTCGGGTTCGAGGCGGCCGGATCGGTCGCCGAGGAGGTCGACGATCCGGAGCGCAACGTGCCCAAGGCGATCATCCTCGGTCTCTTGCTGGTGGGCCTGGTGGTGATGTTCTCCAGCGCCGCACTGATTCTCGCCATCCCCAATCTCGACGAGGTGGTGGCCGCCCAGTCCGGTGACGTGGTCGCCGACACGCTGACGGCGCACCTCGGCGCCGGCGTCACCAAGCCGCTGCTGGCGATGTTCGTCATCGGGTTCATCTCGAGCTTCCTCGCCGTCCAGGCGGCCGTCTCGCGATGCATCTGGGGCGCGGCCCGCGACCGCAGCCTGCCCGGTTCCAAGGTGCTGGGCCGGCTCGCAGGCCCGGAACGCCTGCCCGTCAACGCGATTGCGCTGACCGCGATCGTCGCCATCGTGTTCATCCTCTTGGCCGGTTCGCAGTTCTACAACATCCTGGTCAACTTCAACATCATCGGCTTCTACATCGCCTTCGGCGTCCCCGTGATCGGCGCGGCGATCGCGCGCCTCACCGGCACGTGGAAGCCGGGCCCGTTCAACCTCGGCCGCTTCGGCGCCCCGGTCACCTACCTCGCCTCGGTGTGGATCATCTTCGAGACGGTGAACGTCGCGTGGCCGCGCACCCAGCCCGGCCAGCCGTGGTTCATCAACTGGGCCAGTGTGCTCACCACGGCGGTGTTGGGTGTCGTCGGGGTGGCGATCTACCTGACCGTGCGCCGCAACATCGAGGCCCCGGTGGGCGAGCGGTTCGCCCAGGAGGCCGACCGGGCGGCGTCCGAAATCTGATGTCGCCCAATGCCATCGTCACCGGATCCGCTTCCGGAATCGGCGCTGCCATCACCGAACTGCTGCGCGCCGACGGCTGGAGCGTGGCGGGTATCGACCGCGCGGACACCGCCGATCATGTCGCCGACGTATCGGATCCCGCTGCGGTGACCGCTGCCGTCGAGCAGATCGCCCAGCGCGTCGGGCCGATCGATGCGCTCGTCTCTGCGGCGGGCCACTACGACATCACCCCGGTGTCCGACATCTCCGCGGCGGCGCTGCACCGAATGCTTCGGGTCCACCTGGGCGGGTTGCGCAACACCGCACGGGCGGTGCTGCCCGCGATGCTGGCGCGGGGATCCGGTGCGATCGTCGCGATCACCTCCGAACTCGCCATCGGCGGCGGCGACGGCGATGCACACTATGCCGCGGCCAAGGGTGCCGTCATCGGGCTGGTGCGCAGCCTCGCCGCCGAAGTGGCGGGGCGCGGAGTGCGGGTGAACGCGGTCGCCCCCGGACCGACCGACACCCCGCTGCTGGCGGCCGACTCGCCCTGGCGGGCACCGGAATACCTGGCGACCCTGCCCAACCGGCGACTGACCCGGCCCGACGAGGTCGCCCGCATCGTGGCGTTCCTGCTCGACGACGATGCCGCGTACTGCACCGGCGAGATCGTCTCACCCAACGGCGGAGCGGTGATCTAATGGAGGACAAGCCCTTACGCGGACGGCTCGCGCTGGTGACCGGTGCGGCGCAGGGCATCGGCTCGGCGATCGCCCGCAGGCTCGCCGCCGACGGCGCCGAGGTGGCCGTGAACGACCTGCGTCCCAGCGCGGCGCTGGACGAGGTGGTCGCAGCGACCGGTGGCTTCCCCGCGGTCGGCGACATCACCGATCCCGCGTTCGCCGACCTCGTCGACGGCATCGAGCGGGATCGTCGTCCCATCGACGTCCTGGTGTGCAATGCGGCGTACATGACGATGGCGCCGTTCGTGGCCGACGAGCGCTTGCGCGAGGAGCAGTTGGGCACCGACGACGAGGACGACTGGTGGAAGGTCGTCGACACGAATCTGGCGGGCACCTTCGCCTCGATCCAGGCCGTGCTACCGGGCATGCGCCGTGCGGGCGGAGGGAACGTCGTCGTCATCGCCTCCGAGTGGGGTGTCATCGGGTGGCCCGGTGCCAGCGCCTACTCGGCGTCCAAGGCGGGCTTGATCGCGTTGGTGAAGACGCTGGGCCGCGAACTCGCCCGCGAGAACATCACCGTCAACGCCGTCGCGCCGGGGGTGGTGGACACCCCGCAGTTGGAGGTAGACGCGGCGGCCGCCTCGATCAGCCTCGCCGAGATGCACCGGCGCTACGGTGCCGAGATTCCCATGGGAAGAATCGGCCGGCCGGAGGAAATCGCCAGTGCAGTGGCACTTCTCGCGCGCAGCGATGTCGGCGCAATGGTGGGTCAGACACTTCAAGTCAACGGAGGATCGACGCGGTGCCGAGTATGAACGACGACATCATGGGACAGGCCGACGGTCAGGCGATTCCGCGTTACGCCGGGCTGACCACATTCGCCCGGTTGCCGCGACGCGAGGATGTGACCCGGTGCGACGTGGCGGTCGTCGGCATCCCGTTCGACTCCGGGGTGACCTACCGGCCGGGCGCCCGCTTCGGCCCCTCGCACATCCGCCAGTCCTCGCGACTGCTGCGGCCCTACAACCCGCAGTTGCAGGTGTCGCCGTTCGCGCACCAACAGGTGGTCGACGCCGGTGACATGGTGGCCAATCCCTTCGACATCACGGCGGCGGTCGCCGAGATCGAGGCGCAGGCAACCGAACTCATCGACGCCGGCGCCCGACTGGTCACCCTCGGCGGTGACCACACCATCGCCTACCCGCTGCTGCGCGCGCACCGGCGGCGTTACGGCCCCGTGGCGCTGCTGCACTTCGACGCCCACCTCGATACCTGGGACACCTACTTCGACGCGCCCCTGACGCACGGGACGCCGTTCCGGCGCGCGGCCGAGGAGGGGTTGTTCGTCCCAGGGCACAGTGCCCACGTCGGCATCCGCGGATCGCTATACGCACCAAGCGATCTCGTCGAGGATGCGGAGCTCGGGTTCACCGTCGTGCACTGCGCGGAGTTCGAACGCCGCACCACCGACGACGTGGTCGAGCAGTTGCGCACCGCGATCGGTGATCGCCCGCTCTACGTATCGATCGACATCGACGTCCTCGACCCGGCCCACGCACCGGCCACCGGCACGCCGGAGGCAGGCGGCATGACCAGCCGCGAGCTACTGTCGATCCTGCGCGGTCTCGACGGTCTCGATCTCGTCGGCGCCGACATCGTCGAGGTGTCCCCGGCCTACGACCACGCCGAGATCACCGGGGTCGCCGCAGCCAACGTGGCCTACGAATTGGTGTCGTTGCTCGCCAGGAGGGCGGAATCGTGAGCGTGCCAGCCGATCCCGTGCAGTGGCCGGGTAACGCGCGATGTGCGGCGTCCTTCAGCTTCGACGTGGACGCGGAGTCGGCGATGCTCGCCGTCGACCACGGTCACGCGAACCGCATGTCGGCGATCAGCCACCAGGCGTACGGCCCGCTGACCGGGGTGCCGCGAATCCTGAAGATGCTCGCCCGGCGCGAGGTCACGTCGACGTTCTTCGTCCCCGGCTACACGGCGCTGCGCTATCCCGACGTGATTCGCAGCATCGTCGACCACGGCCACGAGATCGCTCACCACGGCTACTTGCACGAGGCGATGTCCGGATTGTCGGCTGATGAGGAGGCCGCGATCCTCGACCGCGGTACCGCGGTGCTGGAAGAGGTGACGGGAGTCCGGCCGGTCGGCTATCGCGCACCGATGTGGGAGCTGAACTGGCACTCACCGAAGCTGTTGCACGACAGAGGGTTTCTCTACGACAGCTCGCTGATGGACGCCGATCACCCCTATGAGCTCGCCGTCGGGGCGAGCTCGCTGGTCGAGATCCCGATTCAGTGGGCGCTCGACGACTGGGAGCAGTACTGCTTCGTGCCGGACTTCTCGGGTACCGGGTTGATCGAGAGCCCCGTCAAGGTCGCCGAGATGTGGCGCCTCGAGTTCGACGGGCTGCGCGAGGCAGGCGGCTGCTTCGTGCTGACCAACCACCCGTTCCTCTCCGGACGACCGTCGCGGGCCGCGGCACTGGAGGGCCTGATCGATTACGTGTGCTCACACGACGACGTGTGGGTCACGCACCTGGGAGCGATCGCCGAGCATGTGCGCGGGCTGGGGCTAACACCGCGCTCGGTCGTGCGACCGGACCCCGCCGACTTCTAGCAGCCGGCCGTCACTCCTCGCGGAGGCGGGACTCCACGAAGCTCTCGACCTTCTCCCACTGGGCAACCGCCTTGGCGTACGGCGCAGGGGGCTTGCCGACCTTGTCGGGCGACAGGACGTGACCGAAGAACCTGCCGAGCGGCTGGTCCTCGTCGAGCGCGTCCTCGACCGAGGTGTCCTCGGCGTAGTCACCGACGTCGCGAATCAACTCCACGGCGAGCTCGAGTTGCTCGACGTCGATGGCCTCGGGCCCGTCGGCGATGTCGTCGGCCAGCGTGCGCAACACGTAGACGTTGTCGTCGGTGACCCTGATCTGCAGCGAGCCGTCGGTCGCCGCCGTCTTGATGTCGTCGAAGGTGGCGAGGTCCGACAGGTCGCTCTCGTGTTCGTCGGCCAGGTAGCGGGCCAGCGACCGCTCGGAGCCGAACACGCTGATCCGCCCGTTTCGACCGAGGAACAGCGGCTGGTCGTCCATGTAGCAGCGCAACGTGTAGAACGTGCCGCCGCGCGTCAGGAGTCGGATCGGGTCGATCCCGACATGCGTCCAGAAGTCCTCGTCGCTTCCGAGGACCTGATCGGTGGCCTGTGCGGCCAGGGCACTCTCGTCGTCGTCCGGGTCGATCTCGTCCTCGATCACCGTGTCGTCGGTGTCGACGTCGTTCTCCTCCTCGACCTCAGGCTCGGGCGCCGGTTCGGCGAGTTCGGCCTCGGCCTTCTCCGACGCCGTGGAGTCGACGTCGGGAATCGTGACGATCTCGTCGATCGCGTCGACCACGCCGTCCCAGCTCCGGCCGATCACCGCCTCGATCTCCGCCCACCGCTTGCGGCCTGCGCGGCCCTCGAACGCCTCGAGGCCACCGCCCAGGGAGCCGAGGACGGGGTTGCCGTTGAAGAACTTCGACACCACCGGCAGATCGCACACAGAGCCGATGGCCTGCACCACCGCGAGAGCGCTCAGCAGCGTTGCGACCGACTCCTCGGTCGGCTTCTCGGCGGCCACCTCCGGCACGCCGATGAGGTCGTGCTGACGATCCTCGCCCGGATCCAGCCGGTGCGCGGAGGACGCCTTCAACGCCGCCCACGCCGGGTGGTCGGTGAGGTCGTTGTCGGAGTTGGTCCGCACGAATGCCGCCAGGTCAGCGACCGATTCGAACCCGTAGAGGTCGTCGTCCTTGCCCAGGAACGCCTGCCACTCGTCGTCGGCGTCCCGCCACGACGGAGCCCACAGTGTGTACAGATCGCCCTTGGTCAGGCCGAGCCTCACCGGCACGATGTCAGCAGCCATGCGGCACAGCCTAACGACGCAGTCTGGGGCGGTTGCCGTCAGGCGGTGCGGGAGAAGTAGCGCTCACCGTCGGCGGCCATCCGGCCGAATGCCAGCTTCAGTACCGGCGCCAGCGGCTTGAAGGGCAACGCGAACGCGGTCTTGGGTTCGATGGCCACGGTCCACGTGAACCGCGTCGAGTCCCCGCCGGCGCCCGACGGTTCGATCACGTAGTCCTCGGCGAAGCGCTTGAAGATGGGAAGGTTCGCCTCGTAAGCGGCGAACGAGTAGCCGCGGCCCTCGTCCCAGCGGAAGAAGCGTTCGCGCACACGGCTCAACCCGGGTGCCAACACGACCTCCCGGGTGGTGCCGATGCCAAACGGACGTGAACTCTGCCACTCGACCGCACTGACCGTCGCGCTCCACGCAGCCAGTGACTCGTCGGAGGCCAGCGATTCCCACACCTTCTCGGGCGGCGCCGCGAACGTCTTCGAGTACCGGAAGACGTGCGGCGCCGAGGCGAAGAAGTCTCCGTCGGCGGGGTCGACTGCATACCAACGCGTCATGGTCACAGCATGCACGGGACGATGGCGTCATGCGCGCGGTGGTCTTCGAAGAGTTCGGCGGTCCGGTGGACGTCCGGTCCGTGGCCGATCCGGTGCCCTCGTCGGGGGGCGTGGTCGTGGAGGTGCACGCGACGGGTCTGTGCCGCAGCGACTGGCATGCCTGGGCAGGCCACGACGACGGGGTCGCGCTGCCGCACGTGCCGGGTCACGAGCTGGTCGGCGTGGTGGTCGCGGTAGGTGAGGACGTGCGTCGTTGGGCAGTCGGGGACCGCGTGACGACGCCCTTCGTATGCGGCTGCGGAAACTGCGAGTGGTGTCGCGGCGGTCAGGCGCAGGTGTGTCCCGACCAGACCCAGCCCGGCTTCACCCACTGGGGCTCCTTCGCCGAGTACGTTGCCCTGCACGCGGCCGACACCAACCTCGTCGCGGTGACGGACGTCGTCGCCGATGCCGCGGCAGCAGCCCTGGGTTGTCGATTCGCGACGGCCTACCGGGCGCTGCATGCCCGGGCCCGGCTCGCGCCCGGTGAATGGGTGACGGTCGTTGGTGTCGGCGGGGTGGGGCTCAGCGCCGTGCAGGTCGCCGTGGCAGCAGGGGCCAGGGTGGTCGCCGTCGACCGCACTCCGGCGGCACTTGCCTTGGCGCGCAGCGTCGGTGCGGACCACACCGTGCTCGCCGGACACCCTGGCGAGCACGGCGATGCGGGCGACGTCGCCGCACGGGTGCACCTTCTCACCGGCGGAGGCAGCCACGTCGCAGTGGATGCAGTCGGCTCGCCGGGCACCTGTGCTGATGCGATCCACAGCCTGCGCCGCCGCGGTCGTCACGTCCAGATCGGGCTTTTGCCCAGCGTCGGGGGGCACCCCGCGGTGCCGATGGATCGCGTAATCGCTTGGGAGCTGGATGTTCTCGGCAGCCACGGCATGGCCAGCGTGGACTATCCAGAGATGTTGCGGTCGGTCGAGGCGGGCACGTTGCGTCCTCAGGACCTCGTCGAGCGAGTGGTCGGGCTGACCGAGGGGGCCCGGCTCCTGCCGTCGTTGGACACGGCCGCCCCCGTCGGCGTCACGCTGATCGACCCGCGCATCGCCTGACGGCCGGGGAGAGAATTGCTGATGGGTCGGCCGTACCGCCATTGCTTGACGTGCTCAGGCCGGTGCGGCGCGCAGCCTCGTTTTGCGAATCTGATCTTGTTGACGGCAGTGCAGTCCGCATAAGTTGGCTCTCAGCACGATGTTTGTGGAATTCGATGAGGTGGCTTAATGTTTTGCCGGGTCGGGGACGTGATCGCTCTCACAAGGGGGAATTGCCATGCTCATCAAGTTTGCCGTTGCATCATTGGTCGCCGGTGCACTCGCCGTCGGCGCCGCACCGCTGGCTGCCGCGGCCGGGCCCTACAAGAACTGCACGGCCGCCCACAAGGACGGCCGGTGGGACATCCCGCAGAGCGACCCGGACTACTGGTCGGGCGGCGATCGCGATGGCGACGGCATCGCCTGCGAGTCGTAGGCAGACTTGCCGAGGTCGACGTCGGGGACTCGTGTCGCGGCCGCCGTCCTGGTGGTGACCGCGTTGCTCGGTCTCGCCGCACCACCCGTATCCGCCGATCCCGTCGTGACGACGGCCGTCGTGCTGCGCGTGGTCGACGGCGACACGATCGACATCCGCGATGACGTCAGGGGCCGTCTTCGCGTGCGACTCCTGGGCATCGATACGCCGGAGACGAAGAAGCCGGGATACACCGTCGGCTGCTGGGGGCCGGAGGCGACGGACTTCGCCAACGCCACCATGCTGGGTCAGCGGGTAGCACTCGTCGGCGACCCCACGCAGGATCGGACGGATCGCTACGGCCGCACGCTCGCATACCTCGTCCGAGGGGACGGGTGGGACTACTCGGTCGAAGCCGCCCGCGCCGGCACCGCCAAGTCCTACGTCTACCACCATCATCCGGTGAGCCGGTACGACGCGATCGAAGCCGCCGAGCAGGAGGCGCGGGCGGCGGGCCGTGGGTTGTGGGGACCGCCGTGCAACGGCTACACGGCGTCGGTACCGTCGTGAAAGTCTCATGGGACGAGCGGTTTGTCTCATGTCGCGCTCGTCGTTCGTAGGGAACTCGGCACTGCCCGCCGACCGGATCCGCATCGGTCATCTGGACTACGTCTTCGGTGTAGGGCCCCCAGGCTGACTACGAGGTCGAGCTTCGTCATGCCGTCGGCCGCCAGAATCCTTGAAAGCCCTGCCCCGCGTTGGTCGTTCGGATCGGTGACAACTTCACCGGATCGCCCGCCTCGACCATCTGTCCGTTTCCGACGACCATCGCCACGTGGCCATCCCACACCGCCAGATCACCCGGCCGTAAGGACTCGACCCCGACCGCAGCTCCGACGTCCTGCTCCTGCGCGAGTCTCGGAAGGTCCAGTCCAGCTTCGTGATAGGCCCATTGCGTCAGACCGCTACAGTCCAGGCCGACACCGGGCGTCGTACCGCCCCAGTCGTAGGGCACCCCCAGTTGTGTCAGGGCGTGCCGGACGGCGCTCGCGGCGACCGCATTGGGTGCCGTAACCGTGCTGCCGTCGGGTAGGTGCACGGCGACGCCGTCGCCGAACATGGCGGGATCGGCGAGCGGCCTGGTGTCCCTGCCCGCCGGACTCGAGTCGGTGAGCCGCGCATCGGACACACTCGAGATGCCCCTCGATGCGAGTCCGCCCAGCCCGGATCCCAGGCCCGCACCGGACCCCATGCCAGAGCCCGACCCAAGTCCGCCGAAGCCGGGCAGCGCGCCCGTCGGTGACGCGCCTGACGGGGCCGCGCCCGACCCGGGCTCGGCGACCGCGGCTCGATGCCCCTCCAGTTCCGCACGCAACTCCTCGACCACGGCATGGGCCTCGTCGAGGGCGCGGCGCGCCTCGGCGACGAGTTCGTCGATGACCCCGGGTTCGTCAAGGGTGGCCTCGAGCGCGTCGGCGCGAACCTCGAACCCGTCGACGATCGTCTGCAACCGCGCCCGAGCCCGTGCTACGGAGTCGGAGGCGCCCGAGGCGGCGGCGCCCAGGCGCTCGGCCCGCGTGGCCAGCGCATCGATGGCCGCTACGGTCGCGTCGGTGAACTCGGCGGCCGCCGCGCCCGCGTCGCCCTCCCAGCGCGTGCCCTGCCACGACCGGTAGTTCGCGTTAGCGACCTGCGTCAATGCCGTGCGGATGCCCGCCAGGGCCGCCGTCACGTCCGGAGCGCCCGTGCCGACCATCGCCTGGAGTTCGCGTAGCGGAGCGGTCAACCCACTCACCAAGGCGCTCGGCATCGACTACGTCGAGAGTAGCGAGAGCGATTGTCCTGCATGACCTTCGGCAGTTCGGTAGGCGTCAGCGGCGGCTCCCGCAGCGGACCGGGCCCGGGTCAGACGCTCGACGAGTTGCCGTGCGTCGTGCGCCTCCTGCGTCAATGCCCGGTTGAGTGCGGTCAGGAACTCGGCCCCTACCGTGCCGAACGCATCGGTGGCGGCCGTGGCGGCGGCGAGGTCCTCGGCCACCCCGGCGAGGTCATCGGCGTGCCGGAGCTGAGCCATGCTGAACTCGTGGATGTCGGAAGTGTCGGCGATCATGCGAGTTATGACGTCGGCCGGAGCGCTCTGGTTCCATTAGGGTTCGACCGCATGGACGTCCGCGTTGTCGATCACCCCCTCGCCGCTGCCCGGTTGACGACGCTGCGCGACGAGCGCACCGACAACGCCGGCTTCCGCGCCGCGCTGTGCGACCTGGCACTGATGCTCGTCTATGAGGCCACCCGTGACGCAGCGTCGACGCCGGTTCCGATCCGCACCCCGTTGGCAGACACCGTGGGATCGCGACTCGCCTCCCCGCCGCTGCTGGTGCCCGTACTCCGCGCCGGGCTGGGGATGGTCGAGAAGGCGCAGCAGCTGATCCCCGAGGCGAAGGTCGGATTCGTGGGCGTCGCGCGTGACGAGGAGACCGCGCTGCCCACCCCCTACCTGGAGTCGTTGCCCGAGGACCTCAGCACCACACCGGTGCTGGTGCTCGACCCGATGCTCGCCACCGGTGGTTCGATGGCCCACACGCTAGGGCTGCTGCACGCCCGCAACGCCATCGACATCACGGCGGTCTGCGTGGTGTGTGCACCGGAGGGCATCGCAGCGCTGGAGAAGGCCTCACCCAATCTGAAGCTCTATACCGCGGCGATCGACGATGGGCTCAACGACGTCTCCTACATCGTGCCGGGTCTTGGCGACGCGGGCGACCGTCAGTTCGGCCCACGCTGAAGAAGGTCGACCACATCGCTCCTCAGCGCGTCGAGCAGGCGGGTCGCGACCCCGCGGGAGGTAGGCACGTCGTCGTCGGGTGGCAGTCGAATCTCCAGGTAGGCCTTGACCTTCGGCTCGGTACCCGACGGCCGGACCGCAACCCGGACCGAGGAGCCCGTGTAGAGCAGCGCGTCGGTGCGCTGCTGGCCGCGGCCGTCCATGAGGTCGGTGTGCGCGACGGGTTCGTCGCCGAGGCGCTCGGGTGGGCTCGCGCGTAGGCGCGCCATGAGGCCCGGGTCTGCGGGCACCGAGATGGCGGCCGTGCTGTGGACACCGTGCCGTCTGGCCAGTGAGTCCAGCGCGTCCCCGACGGTGCGGCCCTCGTCGCGAAGCACCGACACCAGGTCGCAGGCGAGCACGGCGGCACTGATGCCGTCCTTGTCGCGCACGGCGGCAGGGTCGACGCAGTGCCCGATCGCCTCTTCGTAGGCATAGACCAGCGTGCTGCCCGGAAGGCCGGCATCGGCGCGCGCCAGCCACTTGAACCCGGTGAGCGTCTCGACGTGCCGGGCGCCGTGTGCCGCGGCGATCGTCGCCAGCATGCGTGACGACACCACCGTGCTGGCGACCACGCAGCTCGCCATCACGTCGCCGGGTTCGATCTGCGACAACACGTAATCGCCTAGTAGCCAACCGGTTTCATCTCCCGACAGCATCCGCCAGCCCGACGGCGTCGGGATCCCGACCGCACACCTGTCGGCGTCGGGATCCAGCGCAATCGCGACGTCGGCGTCGACCGTGGCGGCGAGCGCCAGAAGCAGATCGGTGGCCCCGGATTCCTCGGGGTTCGGGAAGGCGACCGTGGGGAAGTCGGGGTCGGGTGCGTACTGCTCGGCGACGACGTGGACGTCGGTGAAGCCGGCCTCCCGCAATGCCAACAGCGCGGGTTCTCCGCCGACACCGTGCATCGGCGTGAGCGCGATGCGCACGTCGCCCGTGCCGCGTCGGACCTCGGCGGCGCGACGCACGTAGTCCCCGATGAGGTCGGTGTTGGCCGCTGTGACCTCGGTGCGCGCGACGTCGCGCGGCGCCATCGCCATGGCCGCTTCGATGTCGCGGTCGGCCGGGGGGACGATCTGCATGCCGCCGTCGAGGTAGACCTTGTAGCCGTTGTCGGCAGGTGGGTTGTGCGACGCGGTGATTTGCACTCCTGCCGAAGCGCCCATGCGCCGTACCGCGAACGCCACCACCGGCGTCGGAGCCGGGTCCGGCAACAGGATGACGGAAAAGCCTTCGGCGGCAAGCACTTCAGCCGTGGCCAAGGCGAAGTCGTCGGAGTGGTGGCGAGCGTCGCGGCCCACCACCACGGTCGAGCCACCCAGGTGTCGGTCCTTGAGCACCGAGGCCAGGGCCCACGTCGCTGCCGTCACGGTGTCGACGTTCATGCCGCCGGGGCCCGGGCGCATGGGACCGCGCAGCCCCGCCGTGCCGAAGGTCAGGGGCTGCGCGGTCATGGCGCCCATTGTGCGGTGCGGTCGTCGGCATCGGCGAGCTTTCGCAGGACGGGCGCGACGAGCATCAGAAGGTTGAACTCCAGTTCGGTGAGCGTCTCCCGCATCGCCGCGTTGAGCCACGCGTCACGTTCGGAGCGGTCGGCCTCGAGCAGGGCCACGCCGTCGGCGGTGCCTTCGATGAGTTGGCGGCGGCGGTCGTCGTCGTCCGTTCGGCGCGCCACCAGACCGCTCGACTCCAGGTGATTGATTCCGTCGGTCAGCGATTGCACGCGCACGTGCATCCGGGCGGCCAGCTCGGCCGGGGTGGTGACGCCGACCCGGATCACCTCGCCGAGCACCTGCTGCTGGCTGAGGGTGAGTCCGTTGTCGCTGCGATGACGGCGAAGTTGGCGAGTCAACGCCATGATCGACTCCCGCAGTTCGGTCGCATTGGCGGTGGTGGAGTGCATTACCAAGTTATACCTTGGTAATTATAGGAACAACATCAGTTTGAGATCTTGATTTAGCAAGCGCATACTTGCATTTATGTGGAAGTGGGCGTTGCTGGTCGTGATCACGGTCGCGGTGACCGTGCCCTTGGATCTGATCGGTGTCCCGTCCGCCGCGCTCTTCGCCGCCCTCGTCGTCGGCATCGTCCTGGCCCTAATCTCGTTGGCTCCCGCCGGCGTACCCCGCAAGGCGGGCATCGCTGCGCAGGGCGTGCTCGGCGTCTACATCGGCACGATGGTGCACCGAGACGCGCTGACCGCGCTCGGGTCGGACTGGCCGATCGTGGTCGCGGTCGCCGTCTGCACGCTGCTCCTGAGCATCGTCGCGGGCGCCCTGCTGGGTCTGCACCGCGACATCAGCCCGCTCACGGGCTCGCTGGCACTCGTCGCCGGCGGCGCCTCGGGCCTCGTCGCGATCGCCCGCGAACTGGGTGGCGACGACCGCGTGGTCGCCGTGGTGCAGTACCTGCGGGTCGCGTTGATCACCGCGTCGATGCCCGTCGTCGTCACGCTCGGCTATCACGCCGAGAAGTCCGGCCACGGCTCCGCTCCGGCCCAAACCGACTCGGCGCCTTGGTATGTGAGCATCGCGATGATGGTGGTCATCGTGCTCGTCGGTGCCACGGCGGGTCGGCTGGCCCGGCTACCCGGGTCCGGACTGCTCGGCCCGATGGCGGTGACCATCGCCCTCGAACTGACCGGGACGTCGTTCGGGCTCTCGGTGCCCATGGCCCTGGTGCAACTCGGCTACGCCGTGATCGGTTGGCAGGCCGGGGTGGCCTTCACCCGCGAGTCCATGCGGGCGATCGGTCGCGCGCTCCCCACGGCGCTCGGGCTGATCGTCGCGCTCAACGTCGCCTGTGCGGGCCTGGGAATTCTGCTGGCCCACGTGACGGGTATCAGCCCACTCGAGGGCTACTTGTCGACCAGCCCCGGCGGCATCTACGCCGTGCTGGCCACCGCCGTGGAGACGGGCTCGAATGTCACCTTCATCATCGCGGCGCAGGTCGTACGGGTGCTGCTGATGTTGTTCGCCGCACCGCTGATGGCCCGCGGCCTGCTCGTGCTGACGCGGCGGATCGGCTACAGGCGGGTCAGCACCTCGGACAGCAGGGAACCCATCCGCGTCGCCGACTGACGTCCCGCCTCCAGCACCTCGACGTGGCTCAGCGGCTGGCCCGTCATGCCGGCCGCCAGATTGGTGACCAGGGACACGCCAAGCACCTCGGCGCCCGCCGCGCGGGCCGCGATGGTTTCGTGCACCGTGGACATGCCGACCAGGTCGGCGCCAAGAGTGCGCAACATCCGGATCTCGGCCGGCGTCTCGTAGTGCGGACCGGGGAGCCCGGCGTAGACGCCCTCGGCCAGGCTGGGGTCGACCTGGCGGGCCAGCGCACGTAGCCGTGGCGAGTACGCGTCGACCAGATCGACGAACTGGGCGCCGACCAGCGGCGAGCGCGCCGTCAGGTTGAGGTGGTCGCTGATCAGGACGGGTTGGCCCACCGCGAAGTCGGCGCGGAGTCCGCCCGCGGCGTTGGTCAGCACGACCGTGCGCGCGCCGGCCGCGCAGGCCGTCCGGACGGGGTGGACCACGTGACGCAGGTCGTGGCCCTCGTAGGCGTGGATGCGGCCCAGCAGGACGAGGACGCTCTTGCCGCCGACGTCGACGACCAAGGCCTGGCCGCCGTGGCCCGCCGCGGACGGCGCGGTGAACCCCGGCAACTCCGCCATCGGCACGACGACGGAAGGCTCGCCGAGTTCGGCCGCCGCCGGAGCCCATCCGGACCCGAGGATGACGGCAACGTCGAAGGCGTCGAGCCCGGAGCGCTGGTGCAGGGCCGTCGCCGCTGCCTCCGCGATGGCCTGCGGGTCGCCTGGCGCACTGCTCACAGCGAGAAAGCGTACCGCTGGCCATCGAGACTGCACTGGCGGCGAAGAAGTGCGAGTAGCCGTCACCGTCAGCGCCATCTGAATGCGCCACGGCCGACGGTGAGATACTGCTCCGATGCCAACCGCCACAGCGTCGACGATCGTCGAGGACGCAGTCCAGCGACGTCGTGGCGACCTCATCGAGCTGTCGCACTCCATCCACGCCGAGCCCGAACTGGCGTTCGCCGAGCACCGCAGCTGTGCGAAGACTCAGGCGCTGGTGGCCGAGCGCGGATTCGAGATCACCGCGGCACCCGGCGGATTGGAGACGGCGTTCCGGGCCGACTTCGGTAGCGGCTCATTGGTCATCGGCATCTGCGCCGAGTACGACGCGCTGCCGGGGATCGGCCACGCCTGCGGCCACAACATCATCGCGGCCTCCGCGGTCGGCACGGCATTGGCGCTCGCCGAGGTCGCCGACGAGTTGGACCTGACGGTCGTGCTGCTCGGCACCCCCGCCGAAGAGGCGGGCGGCGGCAAGGCGTTGATGCTGGAGGCGGGCACGTTCGACGACATCGCGGCCACGGTGATGCTGCACGCCGGGCCGCTCGACATCGCCCGCGCGCGATCCTTGGCGTTGTCCCAAGTGGCCGTCGAGTACGTCGGGCGGGAAGCGCATGCGGCGGTCGCGCCCTACCTCGGACTCAATGCCGCCGATGCGATCACGGTGTCGCAGGTGGCGATCGGGCTGTTGCGCCAACAGTTCGCGCCCGGTCAGATGGCGCACGGCATCGTCACCGTCGGCGGACAGGCGACCAACGTCATCCCGGCGCGCACGGAGATGCACTACACGATGCGCGCCAACGACTCTGCATCGTTGCGGGAACTGGAGGGTCGGATGTCGGATTGCTTCCTGGCGGGTGCGGTGGCTACCGGCTGTGGCCATCAGGTGGAGGCGACCGAGCCGTCGTACCTCGAGCTGACGCCCGATCAGTGGCTCGCCGACGTGTTCCGCTCCGAGATGGTGAGGTTCGGCCGCACCCCCGTCGCGCCGGAAATCGAAGCCGCGCTCCCACTGGGCAGTACCGACATGGGCAACGTCACCCAGGTCATGCCGGGCATCCATCCGATCGTCGGCATCGACGCCGAAGGCGCGTCGATTCATCAACCGTCGTTCGCCACGGCCGCTGCGGGGCCGAGCGCGGACACGGCCGTCGTCGAGGGGGCGGTCATGCTGGCCCGCACCGTCGTCGCGTTGGCGCAAACACCCGCCGAGCGCGACAGGGTGCAGCGACTGAAGGCGGGCCGCTCGTGACGATCTCCGAGGCCACCGAGGCGTGGCTCGCGGCCCACTACGACGAGCTGGTGTCGTGGCGGCGCCACATCCATCAGCACCCCGAGTTGGGCCGGCAGGAGTTCGAGACGACGCAGTTCGTCGCGTCGCACCTGGCCGACGCCGGTCTCAACCCCAAGGTCCTTCCGGGTGGCACCGGCCTGACCTGTGACTTCGGACCCGAGAATGCGCCGCGGATCGCGCTGCGCGCCGACATGGATGCGCTTCCGATGGCCGAGCGGACGGGGTCGCCCTTCTCGTCGCAGGTGCCGGGCGTCGCCCATGCCTGCGGTCACGACGGACACACCTCGGTCCTGCTCGGCGCGGGTTTGGCGCTGGCGTCGGTCCCCGAACTGCCCGTCGGCGTACGCCTGCTCTTCCAACCCGCCGAAGAGTTGATGCCCGGGGGCGCCATCGATGCGATCGCGGCCGGTGCGCTCAACGGGGTGGCCCGAATCTTCGCATTGCACTGCGACCCTCGGCTGGAGGTCGGCAAGGTCGCGATCCGCCCCGGCCCGATCACCTCGGCGGCTGACCAGGTCGAGATCACCCTGCACTCGCCGGGCGGGCACACCTCACGGCCGCATCTGACCGGTGACCTCGTCTACGCGCTGGGCACCCTGATCACCGGCGTGCCGGGGGTGCTGTCGCGCCGGGTCGATCCGCGCAACAGCACCGTCATGGTGTGGGGCGCCGTCAACGCGGGCGTCGCGGCCAACGCGATTCCGCAGACGGGCAGCGTGGCAGGCACCATCAGGACCGCCAGCCGCGAGGCGTGGGTGGTGATGGAAGAGTTGGTGCGCGAGATCGTGTCGTCGTTGCTGGCGCCATTGCAGGTCGAGTACGGCGTGCACTACCGCCGCGGGGTCCCTCCGGTGGTCAACGAGGAGACCTCGACGCGGATCTTCACCCACGCGATCGAGGCCATCGGTCCCGACGTCCTGACCGACACCCGGCAGTCCGGCGGCGGCGAGGACTTCTCCTGGTATCTGGAGGACGTCCCCGGCGCAATGGCGCGGCTTGGGGTGTGGCCGGGGCAGGGTCCGCAGCTCGACCTTCACCAGCCGACATTCGACCTCGACGAGCGGGCGCTGGGGGTCGGGGTTCGGGTGTTCACCAACATCATCGAGCAGAGCGCGGGTTTCTAGGCGGCCTCTCCGCGAGCGTGCGTGTCTGCTCCGCGACACGCGTGCGACGTTGGCACTTTGCGCACGCTCGTGCGACAGGGACTAGGTGCCGGGCCCGACGTTCTTGGCGGGCCGGGTCCGCAGATCGTGGACGTATTCCTCGGGTGCGCCTGCGATCTCGGCCGCCTCTGCCATCACGCCGAGATAGCGTGCCGACGGGATGCCGCCCTCCCACGCGTCGACGACGTAGAGCCAGGCGAGCACGGGGTCGGTGCTGGTGTCCGAGGTCTCCCGGTGGACGCGGCAGCGGATCTTCTTGTGGAATCCGAGCTCCGAACCCTCCCAGCGGTCCAGGTTCTCCTCGTCCTCTCGAGTCATGTCGTAGAGCACGACGAAGACCTTCGACAGGGGATCCTCGACGAGGGTCGCCAATGCGCCCTCCCAGCCGAGATCCTCGCCGCCGAAGGTCAGCCGCCACCCATGCAGCCACCCCGTTCCCGCCATCGGCGAGTGCGGCGCGCGCTGCAACATCTGCTCGGGATGCATGTTCGATCCGTAGGCGGCGTAGATCGGCACGGCGGTAAGCCTAAGGGGTCGGTGGGCAAAAGTGCAGCGACGGGGGACTTGGCTCGGCGGGCAGGAGCGCAGCGACGGGGGACTGGGCCCGGCGGGCGGAGCGGTGATGTGATTGCGCTGACAGCGACGGCCGAGGGACTAGGTTGGGTCCGTGGTTACCCGCATTGTGATCATCGGTGGCGGCCCAGCCGGGTATGAGGCTGCACTCGTCGCCGCCGGCCGCGGCTCGGACGTCGCGCAGGTCACGGTCATCGACTCGGACGGTATCGGCGGAGCCTGCGTGCTCTGGGATTGCGTGCCGTCCAAGACGTTCATCGCGTCGACCGGCGTACGGACCGAACTGCGCCGCGCCGACGGCCTGGGCTTCGACATCAAGATCGAGGACGCGAAGATCTCGTTGCCTCAGATTCACAACCGCGTGAAGACGCTGGCCCGGTCGCAGTCCGCCGACATCGGCGCCAACCTGCTGCGCGAGGGTGTGCAGATCGTCCACGGCCGTGGCGAACTCGTCGACGACATCCCCGGAATGGCGCACCACCGTGTGAAGGTCACCACACACGACGGCAAGGTCGGGGTCCTCAAGGCCGACGTCGTGCTGATCGCGACCGGGGCGCGTCCGCGGGTTCTGCCCAACGCCGCGCCCGATGGTGAACGGATCCTGAATTGGCGCCAGCTCTACGACCTCACCGAGTTGCCCGAGCATCTGGTCATCGTCGGCTCGGGTGTCACGGGTGCCGAGTTCTGCAGCGCCTACACCGAGTTGGGCGTCAAGGTGACCGTGGTGGCGAGCCGTGACCAGATCCTGCCGCACGAGGATTCCGACGCGGCCGCGGTGTTGGAGGAGGCGTTCAACGAGCGCGGCGTGAAGCTCGTCAAGAATGCGCGCGCCGACTCGGTCACCCGCAGTGCGGACGGCGTCGTGGTCGCATTGGCCGACGGCCGCAAGGTGGAGGGCAGTCACGCCCTCATGACCGTTGGCTCGGTGCCCAACACGGAGGGGCTCGGTCTAGAGAAGGTGGGCATCGAGCTGAGCCCGGGCAATTACCTTTCCGTGGACCGTGTTTCGCGCACGAAGGCGGCCGGCATCTACGCCGCGGGTGACTGCACCGGGCTGTTGCCGCTCGCATCGGTGGCCGCCATGCAGGGGCGCATCGCGATGTATCACGCTCTCGGCGAGGGAGTGTCGCCCATCCGGCTCCGCACGGTCGCCGCCGCGGTCTTCACCCGCCCCGAGATCGCCGCGGTCGGTGTCCCGCAGACCGCCATCGACAACGGCACGGTGCCCGCGCGCACGATCATGCTCCCGCTGACCACCAACGCCAGGGCCAAGATGTCGCTGCTGCGCCGCGGCTTCGTGAAGATCTTCTGCCGACCGGCGACGGGCGTCGTCATCGGTGGCGTGGTCGTGGCGCCGATCGCGTCGGAACTGATCCTGCCGATCGCGCTGGCGGTGCAGAACCGGATCTCCGTGACCGACCTCGCGCAGACGCTGTCGGTGTACCCGTCGCTGTCCGGGTCGACGGTCGAGGCTGCCCGTCGGTTGATGGCTCATGACGATTTGGACTGAAGCCACGTAGGCTCGATGTCGTAACGCCTACCGACGAGTAACGAGAAAGGCCCCGGCTGTGAGCGACGCTTCCGAGCGAACCATCAGCGCCGCCGACCCGATCCCCGGTCCAGGCAACGGGCAGACCCTCCTCGGCCCCGAATGGCGCGCTCAGGCATGGGAGCGCCTCGGCAGTGAGCAGTTCGACGTCGTCGTCATCGGCGGTGGTGTGGTCGGCGCGGGCGCGGCGCTCGATGCCGCCACTCGCGGTCTCAAGGTGGCCCTCGTCGAGGCCCGCGACTTCGCGTCGGGCACGTCGAGTCGGTCGTCGAAGATGTTCCACGGTGGTCTCCGCTACCTCGAGCAGCTCGAATTCGGACTCGTCCGCGAGGCCCTGCACGAGCGCGAACTGTCCCTGACGACGTTGGCGCCGCACCTCGTCAAACCCCTGCCGTTCCTGTTTCCCCTGACCAGACGTTTGTGGGAGCGGCCGTA
Source organism: Mycolicibacterium sp. (assembly GCF_016462545.1). Taxonomy (GTDB): domain Bacteria; phylum Actinomycetota; class Actinomycetes; order Mycobacteriales; family Mycobacteriaceae; genus Mycobacterium. The sequence goes on from NZ_JAEMTA010000005.1 coordinate 150,588, forward strand.
TGTGGCTGCGGGCATCTTCCTCTACGACCAACTCGGTGGCGCGAAATCCGTTCCCGCGCAGAAACACTTGCTCAAGGCCGGAGCGCTTCGGCTGGCGCCGGGGCTCAAGCGCAGCTCGTTGATCGGTGGCATCCGCTACTACGACACCGTCGTCGACGACGCCAGGCACACCATGACCGTGGCGCGCACCGCGGCGCACTACGGCGCCGTGATCCGGACGTCCACCCAGGTGGTGTCGCTCCTGCGCGAGGGTGACCGGGTCACGGGCGTGCGCGTGCGCGACTCGGAGGACGGTGCGGTCACCGACGTCCGCGGGCACGTCGTGGTCAACGCGACGGGCGTCTGGACCGACGAGATCCAGGCCCTGTCCAAGGAGCGCGGTCGGTTTCGCGTCCGGGCGTCCAAGGGCGTCCACATCGTGGTGCCGCGCGACCGCATCGTCAGTGAAGTGGCGATCATCCTGCGCACCGAGAAGTCGGTGCTCTTCGTGATTCCGTGGGGCACCCACTGGATCATCGGCACCACCGACACCGACTGGAACCTCGACCTGGCGCACCCAGCGGCCACCAAGGCCGACATCGACTACATCCTCGAGACGGTCAACACCGTGCTCGCGACCCCGCTGAACCACGACGACATCGACGGCGTCTACGCCGGCCTGCGGCCGCTGCTGGCCGGTGAGAGCGAGGAGACGTCGAAGCTGTCGCGCGAGCATGCCGTCGCGACCCCGTCGCCCGGTCTCGTCGCGATCGCAGGCGGCAAGTACACCACCTATCGCGTGATGGGCGAAGACGCGATCGATGCGGCGAGCGTGTTCGTGCCGACTCGGGTCGCCCCGTCGATCACGGAGAAGGTGCCGCTCATGGGGGCCGACGGCTATTTCGCGTTGATCAATCAGACGGAGCACGTCGGCGCGCACTACAACCTTCATCCGTACCGGGTGCGGCATCTGCTGGACCGCTACGGCTCGCTCATCGGCGAGGTCCTCGCGATGGCCGAGGGGCGCCCAGAGTTGTTGACGCCCATCACCGAGGCGCCCGTGTATCTGAAGGTAGAGGCCTACTACGCGGCGGCGGCCGAGGGGGCGCTGCATCTCGAGGACATCCTGTCGCGGCGGATGCGCATCTCCATCGAGTACCCGCACCGCGGGGTCGACTGCGCGCGCGAGGTCGCCGAAGTCGTTGCGCCCGTTCTTGGTTGGGGTGCCGACGACGTCGACCGCGAGGTGAGCACCTACCTGGCCCGCGTCGAAGCCGAAGTGTTGTCGCAGACTCAGCCCGACGACGAGTCGGCCGACGCGTTGCGCGCCGTGGCACCCGAGGCGCGCGCAGAGATCCTCGAGCCCGTTCCCCTGACGTGAGGCGTCCCGCCCCGCTGCCGGTGCGCGACGGTGTGGGGCCGACGCGGGTGCGGTTGCGCGGCGGCGCCGTCCTGGTGGAGCTGGCGGATCGGTTTGGTGAGGATGCCGCCGCCAAAGTGCTTGGTGGAGAGGTGTTCTGCGCGGATGGATCGGTCGTGGACGGCGGGACCGTCCTTGCGCCAGGTGCGTTCGTCTACCTCTACCGTGACCTGCCTACCGAGGTCCCCGTCCCATTCGACATCCCCGTGCTGTACCGCGACGAGAACATCGTGGTCGTCGACAAGCCGCACTTCGTGGCGACGATGCCGCGCGGCGGCCACGTCGCTCAGACGGCCTTGGTGCGGCTGCGTCGGACCCTCGACCTGCCGGAGCTCTCACCGGCCCATCGGCTGGATCGGCTGACGGCGGGCGTCCTGCTGTTCACGGCGCGCCCTGAGGTCCGCGGCGCGTACCAGACGTTGTTCGCGCGCGGCGAGGTGCGCAAGACGTACTTGGCGCGGGCGGGAGTCGATTCGTCGTTGGAGTTTCCGCTGACGCTTCGGAGTCGGATCATCAAGCAGCGTGGCCATTTACAAGCCGTCGAGGACATCGGAGAGCCAAATGCCGAGACAGTGGTCGAGCATCTCGGTGAAGGCCTGTACAGGTTGACCCCGCGTACCGGACGCACCCATCAGCTGCGCGTGCACATGGCCTCCCTTGGCCTGCCGATTCGGGGAGACTCGTTGTACCCGAGGGTGATCGACGTGGCGGCGGACGATTTCTCGGAGCCGCTGCAGTTGCTGGCGCACACACTTGAGTTCGACGACCCGGTGAGCGGCGTTCGGCGGAGATTCGTCACGAAACGCACTCTGTCGGAGTGACCGTCAGCGGCGGTCTGTTCTACTAGCGAGCATGGATCGCGCAGCATTCGAGGCACTGTTCGACATGACCGACCGCACCGTGATCGTGACGGGCGGCACCCGCGGCATCGGCCTGGCACTGGCCGAGGGCTTCGTGCTCGCCGGGGCCCGCGTCGTGGTGGCCAGCCGAAAGGCCGACGCCTGCGAGGAGGCCGCCAGGCATCTGCGCGGCCTGGGGGGCCAGGCCATCGGCGTCGGGGCCCACACCGGCAAACTCGACGACCTGGAGCTCATCGTGGACCGCACGGTCGCGGAGTTCGGCGGCATCGACGTCGTGGTGAACAACGCCGCCAACGCCTTGGCTCAGCCACTGGGGGAGATGACTCCGGAGGCGCTCGCCAAGTCCTACGAGGTGAATCTGCACGGCCCGGTGTTCCTGGCGCAGAAGGCGTTGCCCCACCTCAAGGAGAGCAAGTACGCCGCGGTGCTGAACATGGTGTCGGTGGGCGCCTTCAACTTCGCTCCGACCATGGCGATCTACGGATCGGTCAAGGCTGCGTTGATGTCCTTCACCCGATCGATGGCTGCGGGGTACGTCGCGGACGGCATCAGGGTGAACGCCATCGCGCCGGGTCCCGTCGATACGGACATGATGCGCAACAACCCGCAACAGGCGATCGACATGATGGTCGGCGGAACGCTGATGAAACGCCTCGCCAGACCCGATGAACTCATCGGAACCGCGCTCCTGTTGTGTTCCGACGCTGGAAGTTACATCACCGGTCAGGTCGTCATCGTTGACGGCGGTGGGACGCCGCGCTAGCCCTTGCGCGTGGCGAAGGCAGCGGCCGCCGCCTTCAACTCCCCACTGGTCGAGGCCAAGATCTGGCTACGGTTTTCCACCTGCAACGCGGCGTGCAAGCTGGGTGCCTCGAGGTTGGCCCACAGCACCTGCTTCGTCGACTCGACTCCGAACTTGCCATAGCTGCAAAGGGTTTCGGCGACCGACATGGCGTCGTCGAGCACGGGGCCCGAGGACACTCGTGACACCAGGCCGATCCGCAGTGCCTCGTCGGCATCGACGGTGCGTGCGGTGAGGATCAGATCGAATGCCTGGCCGGCGCCGACGATGCGCGGCAACGTGTAGCTGACGCCGATGTCGCACCCACCGAGTCCGAGCTTGATGAACTGTGTGCAGAATCGTGCCGACTGCGAGGCGATGCGAATGTCCGAGGCCATGGCCAACGCGAACCCGCCGCCGTAGGCCGGTCCGTTGACCGCGGCGATCACGGGCTGCCGAAGGCTGGTCAACCGTGTCGTGAGTTCGGCGATGCGCTCCTGCCACCGCATGCTCGACCGTGGGAACTCCAGGCCGCGCGTGGCATCGCCGGGCATCGGATCGGTCAGGTCGAGACCCGAGCAGAAGCCGCGCCCCGCGCCGGTGAGCACCACGACGCGGCACTCATCGTCGGCGTTGACGTCCTCCAGCGCGTGGTGCAGATCTTCGACGAGGCTGTGGTTCAGCGCATTCAGCTTGTCCGGACGGTTGAGCGTGATGACGGCGATGTCGGCACGCGGACGGCTCAGCTCGAGATGCGGCATAGCGCCTCACACTATGGCGCGGCCCTAGGGCGCACTGTGCCATCCGGCGATCCCGACGATGATCAGCCGCAGTTGCTTGACCGCGGTGCGGCGGATCTCCTCGAGCGCCGCCGCATCTGCTGAATCCTCTATGGCTTCGGCGATGACGATCATCGAGTTGACGAACAGGCTGGACAGGATGTTGAGGTCCTCGGCGCTCCAGTCGCTCAGGCCGGGGAAGCGGGTCAGGTCGATCGCCAGCTCCGAGGTAATCAGCCGGATCTCGGTGCGGATCGCGTACCGCAGCACGGTGACACCGCTATTGCGCTCGCGGGCTATGAAGCGCCAGTGTTCGCTGCGTTCGTTGACGCCGGCGATGAGGATGTCGACGGTGGATTCGATGACCCGGCTCGGATCGAGCTTGCCCGCGCGGGCGCCGCGCAGCATGTCGCGCAGGGCGCGGAACGACTCGTCGATGAGCACCAGGCCGAGCGCTTCCATCGAGTCGAAGTGCCGATAGAAGGCGGCGGGGACGATGCCCGCCTCGCGGGTCACCTCACGCAGGCTGAGCGCACTGAAGCTCTGTTCCTCCAGCAGCCGCAGGGCCGCCGCCACGATCGCTCGCCGTGTTGCTTCCTTGCGCTCTTCCCGTGACAACGTCTCACGCGAGGAACGCGACGACCCCGAGCGCCCCGACCGGGACGTTCGTGAACTGGGCGTACGATCGTTCACTGTGTGAAACCTACCACAACCTGCTCGAATCGATTGACGGTTCCGCGGTATGAGGCGCACGGTATACATGTGTTCACTCAAACGAAGTCCGCTCAAACGAAGACGCTGAGCCTGCGGGACAGGGTGCTGCGGTCACCGCTGGTCGACCTGCTCACCGGACCGCACGGCGTCGATCGCTACACGGAGCTCGTCGAGCCCACCTGGACGCTGGGCGATGCCCGCGCCAAGGTCGTCGCGGTTCGTCGGCAGACGCCCCGCAGCGTCACCCTCACTCTTGAACCCAATGCGGCCTTTGCGGCCGGCCCCTCCTTCCGCGCCGGCCAGCACGTCAACCTCACGATCGAGGTCGACGGACGCAGGCAGACCCGCTGCTACTCGCCCGCCAACGCCGAGGGGGATCACCGCCTCGAGCTGACGATCGGCGTGCACGACGAGGGCCTGGTGTCCCGGCACCTCTACCGCAACGCCCGTCCCGGCATGGTGGTCGGACTCGACGGCGTCGGCGGCGACTTCACCCTTCCCGAGGCTCGCCCGCAGCGGGTGCTCTTCGTCTCGGGTGGCAGCGGCATCACCCCGGTGATGTCGATGCTCCGCACGATGCGAGACGAAGGCTCCGACCGCGACGTCACCTTCATCCACTACGCCCGCACCCCCGAAGAGGCGTGCTACCGGGACGAGCTCGACGCCATGCCCGGTGTGCGCGTCCTGCACGGTTACTCCCGCTCACCCGAAGCGGGCGACCTGACGGGGTACTTCACTCGCGAACACGTGACGGGCGAAACGCCCGACGCGGTGTTCGTCTGCGGCCCGCCCGCCCTCGTCGACGCGGTACGCGAGCAGTTCGCGGACGCGCTCTTCGAGAGCTTCGTCCCGCCGGTGTTCGCCGTCCCGACGGAGGTCTCCGGCGGCACGGTCGCATTCGCCGACAGCGGCGTCGACGTCATCGACGACGGACGCTCACTGCTGGACCAGGCCGAAGCGGCGGGCCTGACGCCGGAGAGCGGCTGCCGAATGGGCATCTGCCACACCTGCACCCGCCGCAAGACCAGCGGTGCGGTCAAGAACCTCATCACCGGCGCCGTGTCGACCACCGACGAGGAGGACGTGCAGATCTGCGTCTCCGTCCCCGTCGGCGACGTCGAACTGTCCCTCTGATCAACCCATTCCACCTCGAAAGGATCAGCCATGACTGCCATGCTCGAGAAGACCACCATCGAAGACGACGTCGCCGATGTGTTGCCCGCGCCCGTCCGACAGGCCATCACCAAGGTCGTCGGCGGCAAGTCCGTCACCATGACCCCCGAGATGGCCGACGCCTTCGGCGCCGAGCTCGACGCCCTGAAGGAGCGGGTGGTCGCCGATCTGGGTGAGCGCGACGCCACCTACATCCGCCGCGTCATCAAGGCTCAGCGCGCCCTCGAAGTCGGCGGCCGGGCGCTGCTGTTCGCCGGCATTCTGCCACCAGCCTGGATCGCAGGCACGGCGATGCTCGCCGCGTCGAAGATCCTGGACAACATGGAGATTGGCCACAACGTCATGCACGGCCAGTACGACTGGATGGGCGATCCGGCGCTCGCCAGCCGCAACTTCGAGTGGGACTCGGCCTGCCCCAGCGACCAGTGGCGCCACTCGCACAACTACATGCACCACACGTACACCAACATCGTCGACATGGACCGTGACATCGGCTACGGCATCCTTCGCATGAGCGAGGATCAGCGGTGGGTGCCCTACTACTACGGCAACCCGGTCTACGCGTTCCTGCTGATGATCCTCTTCCAGTACGGCGTGGCGCTACACGAACTGGAGACCGAGCGCATCCGCTCCGGTGAGATCTCGATCGCCGACAAGCGCGAGACGCTGAAGGGCATCTGGGGCAAGGTCAAGCGGCAGACCCTCAAGGACTACGTCGCCTTCCCGCTGTTGGCCGGCCCGTTCGCGCCGTGGGTCTTCACCGGCAACCTGACGGCCAACCTCATTCGCAACGTGTGGTCCTACGCGATCATCTTCTGTGGCCACTTCCCCGACGGCACACAGGAATTCAGCAAGGAAGAGACCGCGAACGAGACCCGCGGCATGTGGTACTTCCGTCAGATCCTCGGCTCGGCGAACCTCACCGGCGGCAAGCTCTTCCACGTGATGAGCGGCAACCTGTCGTTCCAGATCGAACACCACCTGTTCCCCGACATCCCTGCCTTCCGTCACGCGGAGATCGCGCCGGAGGTGCAGGAGATCTGCGAACGCTACGGCGTCCCGTACAACAAGGGCCCGCTGCCCGCGCAGTTCGCCACCGTCGTGCGCAAGATCTGCAGGCTGGCACTGCCCTGGAACTAGATCCACTGCGTTGAGATAGCGCCGGCAGTCGAATTCCCCCCGGATGACGACTGTGGGCGCTATCTCAACGTTGGCAGTTGGGGCACCAGAACGAGATTCGGTCGGTACCTGTGATCTGCGCGCGGTCGGACTCGATGGTGGTACCGCACCGGCGACACGGGCGGCCGACGCGGCCGTACACCCAGAGGTCGCTACCCGCCCTGGTGTTGCCGGTGGTGGTGCGGTTGACCCGGGATCGATTCAGCCACAGCATGTCCCGTGCGCGTTGCACGATGCGCAGCGGATCCTTGACGGCGCTCACCGGGGAGCTGGGCAGCCGCCCCGACACGAAGCACAGTTCGTTGGCGTAGACGTTCCCGACCCCGGCCATCACCCGCTGGTCCAGCAGTGTCTCGGCGAGCGGTCGATCCGGATCAGCCGCGAGGTTCGCCGCCGCGATCCGCGGTTCCCAGTCGTCGCCCAGCAGATCGGGCCCGAGGTGAGCGACGGCCTCCATGTCATGCTGCCGCTCCAGGATCTCGAGCACGCCAAGGTCGATGCCGGCAGCCCGAGAGTCCGCAGTTTCGAGGATGATCCGCACCTTGTGCACCGGCACGCGTCGAATCTGGCCGTCCAGCAGCCAGGCGCCGTCCATCTTGAGATGCGAGTGGATGCTCGCCCCAGATTCCCCGCCGACGCGGATGAACAGGTGCTTCCCGCGGCTGAGAACCTCGTCGACCACCTCGCCGGTGAGGTCCACGGTGGCGAACTTGGGCACCCGTACGTCGCACCGCGTCAGCGTCTTGCCGACCAGTGCCGTCCGTAGCTTGTCCGCGGCGCGGAAGACCGTGTCACCTTCAGGCATGGGGTGAACGTACCCGCAGCGACATTTGTTACACGCGGATGTCGGCGCATGGGGTCTGGGCAATCGAAACGTATTCCGGCGATGACCATTCGGAAACACGCGGCTCCTGTAATTGGGGCAAGCCGATGTTCCCGGCCCGCCGGCAGCGTCGCCGAGTCCTTCCCGCGAAATCCTGGAGTCACCAAATGTCGTTCGACGATTCGATCACCGAGAACATCAAGACCTCGCTCGCCGAGATCCCCCACCCGTCACTGCCCAAGGGCTCCAACATCTATGGCGGCACGAAGATCTTCCCCGACTACCAGGCCGAGGACGGCGAGAGTTACTTCACGCTGGTGCACGGCATCGCCCACGAGTCGTCGGTCAGCTTCGTCGCCGTCCTTCAAGCCACCAGGGCGCTGCGCAAGGGGTTCGAATCGGCGATCTACTTCTACGGCCCCGGCGCCATCAACTGCCTGGCCACCCGCGGGTTCCCCAAGACGGGCGACTCCGGCTTCCCCGGTGAGCAGAACATCAACGACTCGCTGGGCACCTTCATCGCCGAGGGCGGCACGGTGTTCTGCTGCCGCTTCGGACTGGCCCTGCACGGGGGGCGCGAAGAGGACCTGATCGAAGGCGTCATTCCGGCCCATCCGCTCGACGTGCAGGATGCGCTCATCCACTACGCGCGCAAGGGCGCGATCATCAACTCCACCTACATGGTCTAGGTCGAATCCCGATGACGAAACTCGCTGCGGTCGCAGCCAACTTCACGCGTGACCTCGAACAGAACTACGCCCTGATCGACTCACTGGCCCAGCAGGCCCGCGCCGAGGGCGTCGACTTCATGGTGCTGCCCGAGGCCGCGATCGGTGGCTACCTGTCGTCGCTCGGCAACCATGGCGACACGGTCAAGACGACGTCCACCTCACTACCGCCCGCCATCCGCATCGACGGGCCCGAGATCGCCAGGGTGCAGGGCATCGTCGGCGACCTGGTGATCGCCATCGGATTCTGCGAGCTGGACGACGACGGCGAGACCCGCTACAACGCGGCGGCCGTTCTCGACGGCTCCAGGATCTACGGCACCTACCGCAAGGTCCACCAGCCACTGGGCGAGGGGATGTCCTATTCGGCCGGCTCCTGCTACGACGTCTTCGACACCCCGGTCGGTCGGGTCGGGCTGCAAATCTGTTACGACAAGGCCTTTCCCGAGGCGGCGCGCATCATGGCGCTGAAGGGCGCGCAGATCATCGCCAGCCTGTCGGCATGGCCTGCCGCGCGCACCGCCACTGCGGAGAACCTGCAGGACGACCGGTGGACCTACCGGTTCAACCTGTTCGACGCGGCCAGGGCACTGGACAATCAGGTGTTCTGGATCGCGTCCAACCAGAGCGGCACGTTCGGCTCGCTGCGTTACGTCGGCAATGCCAAGGTGGTCGATCCTGGCGGAAATACCTTGGCGACAACACTTCTCGGAAGTGGCATGGCGGTCGCCGAGGTCGACGTCGACGGTACGTTCCGCGCCATGCGGGCGGGCATGTTCCACCTGCGCGACCGCAGGCCGGATGTCTACGGTCCGGTGACCGACGTCGGTGCCGAGGGTGCCGGCCAGTGGCAGGAGTTGGCCCGTGCCTGAGATGACGTTCGACGTGCAGTGGCCCGACGGTCGGGTGCAGCGCTGCTATTCCCCGAGCCTGGTGATGCACGACTACCTGATCTCCGGATCGGCCTACACCGTCGAGGAGTTCCTCGAGCGGTCCACCACGGCGCTGGACGAGGCCAGCGAGCGCGTGCGCGCCAAGTTCGGCTTCGCCTGCAGCTCGGCGGCCTGGACAAAGGATGAAATCACCTCCACGGCAACTGAATTCCCGCGTGACGCGACCATCCGCGTCGTCGCGATGCAACCTGGACTGGAGAAGACGTCATGACCTCCGAACACGTCACCGTCGCCGTCATCGGCGGCGGTCAGGCCGGCCTGTCGGTGAGCTGGTATCTGGGTCGGGCGGGCGTGGAGCACGTCGTCCTGGAAGCCCAGACCCCGGTGCACGCCTGGGCGGACACCCGCTGGGACAACTTCACCCTGGTGACGCCCAACTGGCACTGCCGGCTGCCGGGTTACGTCTACGACGGCGACGATCCCGACGGCTTCATGACCCGCGACGAGGTCGTGCAGTGGCTGGACGGCTGGCTCCAGACCTTCGAATCGCCGCTACGAACACACACCCGCGTCACCGCGTTGCGTCCCATTGCCACAGGAGGTTTCGAGCTGACCCTCGCCACCGCGGCGGGTACGCAGACCCTCACCTGCGAGCACGCCGTCGTCGCCACCGGCGGTTATCCCATCCCCGTTCTCCCGTCGTTCGCGGCATCCCTGGATGACTCCATCACCCAGATCCACTCGGAGCAGTACCGCAACGGAGGCCAGCTCCCGGAGGGCGCGGTGTTGGTCGTCGGCACCGGACAGTCCGGTGCGCAGATCGCCGAGGACCTGCACCTGGAGGGCCGTCAGGTTCACCTCGCAGTCGGCAGCGCGCCGAGGGTGGCACGGTTCTACCGCGGGCGCGACTGCATGACGTGGCTTGCTGAGATGGGCCTCTACGACAAGGCCGCCCCGGAGTACCCAGGCGGCAAGGCCGCCATCGAGAAGACCAACCACTACGTCACCGGCCGCGACGGTGGCCGCGACATCGACCTGCGGCGGTTCGGCCTCGAGGGAATGCGGCTGTACGGCACGCTGAGTGACGGCAAGGACGCCCGACTGACCTTCGAGCCGTCGCTGCGAGACGCCCTCGACAAGGCTGACGCGGTCTACAACTCCATCCTCTCGGACATCGACGCCCACATCGAGCGCAAGGGGCTGGGAGAGTCGGTGGCGCCGGCCACCCGGTACCGCGCGGTCTGGCAACCGGACACCGAGGTCACCGAACTGGACCTGGCCGCCGAGGGCATCACCTCCATCGTCTGGGCGATCGGCTACCGACCCGACTACCGATGGATCCAGGCGAGCGCCTTCGATGGCGGCGGGCGACCCATGCAGAACCGCGGCGTCACCGAGGTCGAGGGCTTGGCGTTCGTCGGCCTGCCGTGGATGCACACCTGGGGCTCCGGCCGGTTCCTCGGCATCGACCGCGACGCCAAGCACATTGCCGAGACGATCATCGACGATCTCCAACGCCAGTCCGCACCAGAGCATTCTGGTCTTCGCGCAGGCGCTCAACGCCGCCTTGCCGTGGCCCGCTGAGATCGAGGGAAGAAACATGTCCGTCTCCACCCGCGTCGACCTGACCCTCTTGGGCCTCCGGGGTCGACCGCCCGTCAGCCGCACCGCCGGAGCCGGCCCCAGCGCCGACGGCCACCTGATGATCGACGGTCGCGCCGCCGCGATCCCACTGAATCCCAACAGCCCGTTCGTCTTCGACGGTGCCCGGGTGCTTCTCGACGGCGCGGACTCCGGGCTGGGCGTCGAGGTGATCGAGCGGCCGAGGTTCTACGACCTGACCACCGCGGGGGGAGTGTCCTACGACAAGATCGCCCGCCTGCATGGCCGAAACGTGCTTGCCACCACCGTCGTTCAGACATGCATCCGATATGCGGCCGAGGACCGGTGCCGCTTCTGCTCGATCGAGGAATCCCTGCGTTCGGGTGCCACCACCGCGGTGAAGCGGCCACACGAACTGGCCGAGGTCGCCGAGGCCGCGGTGCGCCTCGATGGAGTCGAGCAGATGGTGATGACCACCGGAACGTCTGCGGGCAGCGATCGTGGCGCCAGGCATCTGGTCCGCTGCGTGCGAGCGGTGAAGGCCGCGGTGCCGGGACTGCCGATCCAGGTGCAGTGCGAGCCGCCGGGGGATCTGGCGGTGCTGAGCGAACTGCACGACGCGGGTGCCGACGCGATCGGCATCCACGTCGAGTCGCTCGACGACGAGGTGCGCCGCCGCTGGATGCCGGGTAAGGCGACGGTGCCGCTGTCTCGGTATCGCGATGCGTGGCGGGAGGCGGTGCGCGTGTTCGGCCGCAATCAGGTCTCGACGTACCTCCTCGTCGGGCTCGGTGAGGATCCCGAGGAACTGATCGCCGGTGCCGTCGAACTCATCGCGATGGGTGTCTACCCCTTCGTGGTGCCGTTCCGTCCGCACCCCGGCACGCTCGCGGTCGACGTCGACGGTGCGGGTCCACCCGATGCCGCCACCGTCGAGAAGGTCTCACGCGAGGTCGCTGATGCGCTGCGGCTGGCGGGCATGGCCGGTGCGGATCAGAAGGCGGGCTGCGCCGCCTGCGGTGCCTGCGGCGTGTTGCAGAGCGTCGGCGGCTGATGATCGTGGAGACGAAGACGCTGTCGATCCTTGCGGGCACTCGTTCCCGCGGTGCGCCGCAATCGAGCTTCCTCATCAGGAGGGCGGAGAGTCGTACCGACGTCACGGCCTACCGCAGGCTGCGGCACGAGGCGTTCGTCGTCGACCAGCACCTCTTCTCGGGTAGCGACGTCGACGATGTCGACGACGACCCGCGCACGGTGATCCTCGTGGCGGCCGCCGCCGACGGCACGGTGCTCGGCGGGGTGCGGCTCACCCCGCGCTGCGAGCCGGACCTCGGGTGGTGGACGGGTAGCAGGTTGGTCACCACGTCGTCGGCACGATCGTCCGGCGTCGGCCCGGCCCTGGTGCGCGCGGCTTGTGCGCACGCCGAGTCCGCGGGTGTGCTGCGCTTCGACGCGACCGTGCAGCGGCGTTATGCGGCGATGTTCGACGCCCTCGGGTGGGAGGAGCACGGCGACAGTCTGCTGGGGGGCCACCCGCACGCGCTGATGCGCTGGCCGCTGCATCGAATGCAGCGTCTGGCCGACGCCACCAAGTCATTTCTGGGAGACGCCCTGGCGCCGTTGCGCTCGATGCCCGGCGGCCTTGGTCCCGACGGTTTCGTCGGCGACGACGGCGTGCCGCTGCCCGACAGCGATCTCGTCGCGGCGTGTGATGCAATCATCCCGTCCATGGTGGAACGCGATCCGGAGTGGGCGGGGTGGTGTTCGGTGCTGGTCAACGTCAACGACCTGACGGCGATGGGCGCTGCGCCGACCGGGCTGCTGGACGCCGTCGGGGCACCCACCCGCTCGCTGCTGACCCGAATCGTGCGCGGCATCGCGAAGGCGTCACAGGCGTGGCGGGTACCGGTGCTCGGCGGTCACACCCAACTCGGGGTGCCGGCGTCGCTGGCCGTGACCGCCTTCGGCCGGACGTCGCATCCGATCCGGGCCGGCGGGGGTTCTCCCGGCGACACCGTGCGCCTGACTGCGGACCTCGCGGGTGATTGGCGGCCGGGTCACCATGGTAGACAATGGGATTCGACCAGCCACCGCAGTGCCGACGATCTCGCCGAGCTGTCCAGCTTGGTGGCGCGGATGGCGCCACTGGCGGCCAAGGACGTCAGCATGGCCGGTGTCGTCGGGACGGTGGGCATGCTGGCCGAAGCCAGCGGGACGGGCGCCGAACTCGACGTGGCCCGCATACCCCGGCCCACCGATGCCGACATGGGTGCCTGGCTGACCTGCTTCCCCGGCTACGCGATGCTCACCGCCGACCGTGCCGGCGCGCCGATGCCGACGGTGCCGCCCGGCGTCGTCAGTGACTCCTGCGGCGTGTTGACCACCGATCGCGGGGTCCGACTGAGATGGCCCGACGGGGTCACCACGACGGCCGTCGCGTCGGACGTGACGGGCCTGGGGATGGCCTGACCTTGGGACTCGTGACGATCGGCGCCGTCGCGGCGCACTTCGGCCGCGACGTGGATCGTGGCGTCAGCAAGGTGGTCGGCATCATCGACGCGGCCGCCCGCGACGGCGTGGACTTGCTGGTCTTCCCCGACGCGTGCCTTGGCGGATACATCGGTGACCTGCGCTCGCCCGACCCGAACGACCGGCCGCCCGCCCTTGACCCCGGTGGGCCGGAGATCGAGGCGGTGATCACGGCGGCAGGTCCGATGACCGTCTGCGTCGGTTACGCCGAGGAGGCCCTCGGCGGACGGTACAACGCTGCGATCTGCGTATCCGGCGACGGTGTTCTCGGACATCACCGCAAGGTGCATCAGCCGGCGGGAGAGTCGTTGGCGTACCTCGCCGGCGACGCGTTCGCGGCGTTCGACACCCCGGTCGGCCGACTGGGCATGCTGATCGACTACGACAAGACCTTCCCCGAGTCGGCCCGGGCGCTGGCCCTCGACGGTGCGCACATCATCGCCGCACTGTCGGCGTGGCCCGCCAGCGTCACCGACCGGGCGTCCCGGCTGCCGGCGGATCGGCAGTCTCGACTGTTCGATCTGTACGACTGTGCCCGTGCGGCGGAGAATCAGGTGGTCGTCGTGAGTTCGAATCAGACTGGCGTGATGGGCGCGCTGCGCTTCCTCGGCCAGGCGAAGGTCGTGGGTCCCGGCGGGGACGTACTGGCCAACACGGGGTCGAAGGGCGGACTGGCCAAGGTCACCGTTGACGTCGAGGCCGAGATCACCCGCGCCCGAAAGGTGTTGAACCACCTCGTCGAACGTCGGGTGGACGTCTACGGCATCCGGACGCGACCCGTCGATCTTCGCGCAAGCGCTCATCCGGCGAGCTGACGGTGCGCGTCGCGTTGCTCACGTATTCGACGAAACCCCGTGGCGGCGTGGTGCACACGCTCAACCTGGCGGAGGCACTGGCGGCGTCGGGCGTCGACGTCACGGTCTGGTCCCTGGCACGACGGGGAGACCGCGGGTTCTTCCGCGAGGTCGACCCACGGGTGCGGGTGCGACTCGTCGACTTTCCCGAGGGGGGTGAGGAATCGGTGACGGCCCGCATCGTGCGGTCGATCGCGCTGTTGCGCGAGGCCTTCGATGCGGGTGAGTACGACATCGTGCACGCCCAGGACTGCATCAGCGCAAATGCAGTGGGTCGCTGCATTCGGACCATCCACCACCTCGACGAGTTCACCACGCCCGTGCTGGCGGAGTGTCACGAGAAGGCCATCGTCGAACCGTATGCGCGCATCTGCGTCTCCGAGGCGGTGGCCGCGGAGGTGCGGACCGGGTGGGCACTGTCGCCGACCGTGATTCCCAACGGCGTTCAGGCGCAACGCTTCATCGACGCGGCCTCCGACGACCATGCTGCCGTGCTGCGACGTGACCAGTGGCGACGACGGCTCGGACGCTACGTCTTGGCGGTCGGTGGCATCGAGCCGCGCAAGGGCACCATCGATCTGGTCGACGCGTATCACGTTCTGCGTCAACGTGTTCCCGACGTCAAGCTGGTGATCGCCGGCGGTGAGACGCTGTTCGACTATCGCGACTACCGCGCAGAGTTCGAACGTCGATGCGCCGATCTGGACGTCGAGCCACTCATCCTCGGTGCGGTCGAGGACGACGACCTCCCGAGCCTGGTCGCCACGGCCTCGGTGTTCGCCTTCCCGTCGACCAAGGAGGGGTTCGGGCTGGCGGCGATGGAGGCGCTCGCTGCCGGGCGACCCGTCGTCACCCGGGATCTACCCGTGCTGCGCGAGGTGTTCGGCGGCACGGTCGACTATGGGGCGACGGCGACCGAGTTCGCGCAGCTGCTGACCGAGGCGATGGAGTCAGAGCGGGATCCAACGCCCGGCCGGGAGTTGGCGACGTCGCTGACGTGGGAGACGGCCGCGAGGCGACACCTCGAGTTCTACACGGCGCATCCTGCGTGGTCCTAGCGACCGCCGACCATCCTCAGTGAAAGGTCCCACAGCCGTTCGGCATTCGCCGGATCCAGTGCGTAGGGTGCGACGCCACCGGTGCCCGGGCCGCCGCGACGGGTGACGATCCTGGCCTGCTTGCAGTCCTCGAAGTAGCGTCCGCCGACGCCGTCGAGCAGTGGGGACGCCGCCAGTAGCGTCGACGTCGCCGCGCCCTGTTCGACGGTCTTGAAGTTCGAACCACCCGCGCGGAAGGCCTCCAGGGCTTGCTCGGCATAGTGCGACGGCAGGTGCCGCTGCAGCGGAGTGGCGATGCCGCCCGGCATCAGGGCGTTGGCGACGATGCCGTCGGCTGCCCACTGTCGGGTGGCTCCGACCGCGAAGAGAACGTTGGCGGTCTTCGACTGGCCGTACGCGCCGAACGGGTCGTAGTCGCGGAAGGCGAAGTCGATGTCGTCGAACACGACGGGCGAGCGGAGGTGGCCCCCGGAGCTGACCGAGACGATGCGTGCCCCGCCCGCCGCGGCCAGCGCGTCGTGCAATCCGAGCGCCAGCGCGAAGTGGCCGAGATGGTTCGTGGCGAATTGCATCTCGTGTCCGCTCGCCGACATGGTGAGTTCCTGGATCGCCATCACGCCCGCGTTGTTGACCAGGATGTGCAGCGGTCCGTTCCAGGCGGCGACGAACGCCTCGACGCTGGCGAGGTCGCTCAGGTCGAGCGCGCCGACCTCCACCCGACCGCCGATGTCGGCGGCTACGCGCCTTCCGGCGGTGGTATCGCGCACGGCCAACGTCACCTCGGCGCCGGCGTCGGCGAGGGCGCGCGCGGTCTCGACGCCGATGCCGGAGGAGGCTCCGGTGACGATGGCCCGCTTGCCAGCCAGATTCACGCCCGCGACCACTTCGGCGGCTGTCGAGGCGAATCCGAACGGGGTGGTGATCAGGTCATCGCTCATGACCCGTCCCAACGCGACTCCTGCGAGGCGTGTTCCCGCCACACGGTCCCGATGGTGCGGGCGGCATCGTCACCGATCCGGCGCAGCACGTCTGCGGCATCGCCCACGTCGGGGATCAGGTCGACGGCTTCGCCCGCCCAGACGGGCACGTAATCCATGTCCCCGCGTGCGATGCCGTCGCGGAACGCCCGCTTGGCGTCGGCGTCGGTTTTCAGGTCGGCCTCGCGGTCGTGCCACGCTTCGGTCACCCGGTTGCGCAGCGTTCGCGCCGTGAAGCGGGCGGGCCAGGGGGAGTCCACGACGATGTCGAGCACCCTGTCCCGGATCGTGTCGTCCGCGGTGGCGGCGGTGATCGCCTTGACCTCATCGGCGCCCAGCAGCGCTTCGGTCGTCGCCTCGAACCGCGTTCCGATCATCGCTCCCGCGGCGCCCAGCATCAGTGCGGCCGCGAGTCCGCGTCCGTCGGCGATCCCGCCCGCCGCGAGTACCGGCGTCTTCCCGGCCGCGTCGACGACCGTGGGCACGAAAGGCAGGGTGGCCCTGCGCTCGCCGTGACCGCCCGCTTCGGCGCCCTGCGCGACGATCACGTCGGCCCCGACGTCGAGCGCCCGCTTGGCGTCGTCGAGTGACGTCACCTGAACCATCAGGATGATTCCCGCAGCACGGACGGTGTCGGCGTACGGGGTCGGATCACCGAACGACAGCATGACCGCCGACGGTCGCTGCGCGATCGTGCGGTCGATGGTCGCCGCGTCCACGCCCCAGGTGACCAGGCCGATACCCCATGGTCTGTCGGTGTGCTTCCTGACCAGTCCGCACTCCGTCGTCAGCCAATTCGGCTCGCCGACACCGGCGCCGATCATGCCGAGGCCGCCGCCTTCGGAGACCGCGGCCGCGAGTCGGCCACCCGCCACTCCGCCCATCGGCGCCAGCACGATCGGGTGGTCGAGTCCGAATAATTCCGTCAGCGCCGTGCGCAGGGTCATGCCTGGACTGTAGGCAAAGGTCTCAGGCGGGAATCGCGGTCAACGCCGTGGTCGCCTTCTGGTGGCGATGCTGGCGTTCGACGATGGCGAAGTAGAAGGCGTAGGCGAACGCGCAACTCGTGAAGAGGCTCGCGACGAAGAACAGCCATGGCCGTCTGATGCCACGCCGATGGCCGTCGACGATGGTGAACAGGGGCAGCAGGATCACGTTGATGATCGTGTAATCCTGGCTGGCCGAGGCCGCGGCGGGGTTGACGTAGCCGAGTTCGATGAACTGCTGCCAGCTGCCGGGACCCCAGATCGGATTGCCCCCTGAGACGGCGTACTGGTCGACGAATTGGTGGTTGAAGTAATAGCCGAGCGCGATCGACGCGACGCCGACGACGTAGAAGACGATCTCGAGCCCGGAGAACGCCGGTCCGGCCGCGGGCTTGGCGAACACCTGCGGATTGGCGCGGACGATCCACACGATGACGAGGACGCCGAGGACGGCGTGGACTATCAGCGAGACCATGCGTCGAGTATGAAGCTCGGGCGGCACAGTTTTGTCACTTTTGCCGTTTCAGCGGGACGTGAGACCGCCGATCGCCACGGTCTCCCCGGCCTGCTGGCCCATCAGCGTCGTGTACGCCTCGAGGACCATTACGCCCTCGTCGTTGGTGCAGACGTTCCTGGTCACCACGATGTCGGCACCAAACCGCTCGTCCACGGAGTCGATCTCCAGACGCGCCCAGAGCTTGTCGCCTGCGTAGATCGGACGGTGATAGACGAACCGCTGATCAACCTGCACGATGTTCATGGTTTCGATGCCGATGTCGACGTGGCGGAAGAAATCCTGCTGCACGAGCAGGGCGTACACCGCGGTGAACGTCAGCGGCGCCATGATTGCCGGATGGCCGGCCTCCGCCGCAGGCTTCTCGTCGTAGTTCACCAGGTCCTCGGCCTGGACGGCCTTGGAGTACTCGCGGATCTTTTCGCGACCGACCACGAAGTAATCGGGATAGTGGTGCACCATGCCGCGGATGTCGGTCTTCAGAGCCATGGGGCACCTCGGTGGCCGCGGATCTGGGAGCGACGGGGTTCTAGGTCGTCTGCCTTCACGGCATCCCATTCAAGCAAAATATTTAGCCGAGCTCATCTCGTGAGGACCTGAAAGTCCGTTGAGCTGGTGTGATTCGGCTCTCGCGCGGGGTGAATGCGGGGCTTGTCTCACGGCGCTCAGCGCAGTCGGAGCCCTCTCGGGGTCCGGGAGAAACCGCTGGCGGTGAGCGCGTCGTGTACGGCACCGTGCTCCGGTCCGGCGTTGGGTTCCAGCACCGGGACGCCGTTGATCCGCTCGACCAGTAGCGCCTGAAGGCGGCCCCCGCCGACGAGGTCGACCAACGCCGCCCCGGCGGCCGCGTGCGCGTCGGCATCCGACGAGAAGGACAACAGCGAGCGACCGCCGCGCTCGAGGAACCATGTCAGCTCGCCGTCGACCAACACGACCAGTGCGCCCGCCTTGCGTCCCGGCCGGTGACCGGTCTCGGAATCACCGGGCCACGGTAGGGCAGCGCCGTACGGGTTGGCGGGGTCTGCTGCAGCGAGCACCACCGCGTGATAGTCGCGACGGGTCTGATCCAGCCCGTCCAGATAGGTTCGCAGCCGGTCGACGGTGGAGGCGACCGCGAACTGGGCGCCGCCGAGGGATTCGACGAAGTAGCCGCGCTGGCACCGACCGGCGTCCTCCAGCGCGGTCAGCACCTTGTACAACATCGCGAAGCCGCCGGGCACCCCCTCGGCCGAACCCCTCGTCAGCACGCCGTAGCGGTTGAGGAGCAGCTCGGCCGAGAAGTGCGCCCTGATGGTGGAATCGGGCTCCGCCTGCGGCAGTGCGGACCACCGACCCGCCACCGTCGCGTCGGTGGTGCGGGTCTGCGCGTGCGCAACGCTGTAACGACTCAGCCGCGGCGGCCGCTGCCGCTGGCGGTGGGCACCACCTCGTCGGCCCGATCCCGCCAGCAGGGCGCGCACGGGAGCGAAGGTGTCGCCCGTGACGTGTCCGGCCCAGATCAGTTCCCAGAGAGCGCTCTTCACGGCAGAGCCGGCATCGCCGGAGCCGGCGTTCTGGGTGAGCTGCCGAAAGAAGTAGGCGCCGCCATGCTCGAGGGTCGCCAGGATGTCGCGGTGGACGTCGGTGAGGTCGATCTCGGCGGGTGCGGCCAGCGTCAGCGGCGCCGTCTCCGCGCTGTGGAACGCGATCCACCCGTCGCCGCTGCTGATCGAGCCGGCTCCCGACCACGTCACCTCGCCCGAGGCGAGAAGCTCGTCGAGCATCGCCGGTTGGTAGTTGCGGACCCGCTGTCCGAACACCAGCGGCTCGATCGCCGATGCGGGGATGGGCACGCCGGACAGTTGCTCGATCACCGACGCCAATCCGTCGACGCCCGAACTCTTCTCGACGCCCACCTGCTGCCACGCCGGGAGGAACCGGGCGTATGCAGCCGTGCTGACCGGCTCGACCTGGGCGCGCAACGCGGCCAGCGAACGTCGCCTCAGGATCTTCAGAACGTCGGCGTCGCACCACTGTTCGGAGTCCTCGACGGTGAATTCACCGCGCACCAGTCGCCGGTCGGCCGACATCCGACCCAGCACGTCGGCGGTGACCCGCAAGCCCAGCCCGAAGCGCTCGGCGGCCTCCGCGGTCGTGAACGGGCCGCGGGTGCGGGCGTAGCGGCCCAGCAGCTCACCGAGCGGGTCGGCGACGGATTCGGCGAAGCTGGCCGGAATGCCCACGGGGACGGCAATTCCCACGCCGTCGCGGAGCAGGCCGACGTCCTCGATCGCTACCCACCAGGTCTGACCGGCGAACGACACCGTCAGGGTCCGTCGGGCCGCCCGCAGCCCCTCGAGCCAACCTCCGACGTCCTCGGCCGTGGAGCGTTCGACCACCTCGGCTTCGGTGAGGGGCCCGAGCAGCCGCAGCAGGTCGGCCACGCCCTCGGCGTCGCGGGCGGCGCGCTCGTCCGTCAGATGCTGAAGTTGTGCGACGGTGGACGCGATCACCTGCTGATCGAGCAGTTCACGCAATTCGACGCGGCCGAGGAGTTCTGCCAGCAGAGTGCTGTCCAGCGACAGTGCGGCGGCGCGACGCTCCGCCAGCGGGCTGTCGCCCTCGTACATGAAGGCGCCGACGTAGCCGAACAGCAGCGATGCGGCGAACGGCGACGGGGTGACCGTCTCGACTTCGAGGATCCGAATGCGCCGCTGCGCAAGGCGATTCATCAACTCGCGCAACATCGGCACGTCGTAGACGTCCTGAAGGCACTCGCGGACGGTCTCCAGCACGATCGGGAAGTCGGGGTACTTGCGGGCGATGTCGAGGAGTTGGGCGGCACGCTGGCGCTGATGCCACAGCGGGGAGCGCTTCCCGGGATGGCGACGCGGCAGCAACAGAGCGCGCGCGGCGCACTCCCGGAACCGCGACGCGAACAGCGCGGAGCCGCCTACCTCGTCGGTGACGATGGGGTCGATCTCGTCGGCGTCGAAGACGAACAACTCAGCGCCCGGTGGCGTGTCCTCGGTGTCCGGCAGGCGCACGATGATGCCGTCGTCGGAGGCCGTCGGCTTCTCGTCGATGCCGTAACGCTCCCGCAGCCGTCTGGCCACCGCGAGCGCCAGCGGACCGTGTACGCGCAGGCCGTAGGGCGAGTGCAGGATCACGCGCCAGTCACCGAGTTCGTCGCGGAACCGTTCGACGATGAACGTGGTGTCGGTGGGTACCGTACCGGTGGCCTCCCGCTGATCGGAGATGAGCTGCCAGAGGTTGTCGGTCGCAAAGTCGTTGAAACCCATTGTGCTGCAACGCTCGTCGAACTTTGCCCGGCTCAAGCCGGCCAGCTCCCCGGTGAAGGCGCCGATCGCGGCTCCCAGCTCGGCGGGCCTGCCGACGCCATCACCGCGCCAGAACGGCAGCCGCGCGGGCTGGCCAGGCGCGGGCAGGACGAGCACGCGGTCGTGGGTGATCTCGGTGATGCGCCAGCTGGTGGCACCCAGGGAAATGACGTCACCGGGCCGCGACTCGTAGACCATCTCCTCGTCGAGTTCGCCGACGCGAGAGGGCTTGTCGGTGTCGGCGGAGGAGGCCAGATACACCGTGAACAAGCCGCGGTCGGGTATCGCGCCGCCGGAGGTCACCGCGAGCCGCTGGGCGCCCGGTCGCGCGGTGAGGGTGCCCGCGTCGCGGTCGTACACCAGCCGGGGCCGAAGCTCGGCGAACTCGGTGGAGGGGTACTTGCCGCTGAGCAGATCCAGCGTGGCCTCGAACGCGCTGCGCGGCAGCGTGGCGAACGGGGCGCTGCGGCGCACCGCGTCGAACCAGCGGTCGGCGTCGAGAGGTTCGAGCGCGGCAGCGGCGACGGTGTGCTGAGCCAGCACGTCCAGAGGGTTGGTGGGCACCCGCATGGTCTCGATCTGGCCGGCGAGCATGCGTTGCACCGTGACGGCGCAGTCGATGAGGTCGGTGCGGTGCTTGGGGAAGAGCACGCCCTGAGAGATCTCGCCGACCTGGTGTCCCGCCCGGCCGATTCGCTGCAGGCCGCTGGCCACCGACGGTGGGGACTCGACCTGGATGACGAGGTCGACGGCGCCCATGTCGATGCCGAGTTCGAGGCTCGACGTGGCGACGACGGCCTTCAGCCGCCCCGTCTTGAGATCGTCTTCGACGATCGCGCGCTGTTCCTTGCTGATGGATCCGTGATGGGCCTTGGCGAGCAGCGACTCGGCGCCCATCGCCACGCCGCTGCCCATCATCTGGGCGGGAAAGCCACCGCCCACCTTGGGGTTGGGTGTTTCGGGGAGCTCGGTTCCCTGCCGCTCGGCGTGAATTTCGTTGAGGCGGGCGGTGAGTCGCTCGGCGAGGCGCCGCGAGTTGGCGAACACTATCGAGGACCGGTGCGACTCGATCAGGTCGACGATGCGTTCCTCGACGTCGGGCCAGATGCTGTTGTTCTCGAGATTGGCCATGTCCGGCACCGGTACGTGCACCGACAGGTCGAAGGTCTTGGCGGCCATGGGCGCGACGATGGTCGTCGGGGCCTGGCCCGACAGGAACCTGGCGACCTCCTCTGGCGGGCGGACGGTGGCCGACAGGCCGATGCGCTGGGCGGGTTTGTCCATCAACTGGTCGAGCCGCTCGAGCGACAGCGCCAGATGGGCCCCGCGCTTGGTGGCCGCCACGGCATGCACCTCGTCGACGATCACGGTATCTACCTCGGCGAGCGTCTCCCGCGCGGCCGAGGTCAACATCAGGAACAGCGATTCCGGTGTGGTGATCAAGACGTCCGGCGGCCTGGCGATCATCTCGCGGCGGCGGTTGGCCGGGGTGTCGCCGGAACGCACGCCGACCGTGACGCTCGGGGCAGCCTGCCCGCGGCGTTCCGCGACGCGGCCGATGCCGATCAGTGGGGTGCTGAGGTTGCGTTCGACGTCGACCGCGAGGGCTTTGAGCGGGGATACGTAGAGCACCCGGGTGCCGGCGGTGGCCTCGCGCGGCTCACCGGAGGCCAACCTGTCGATGGCCCAGAGGAAGGCCGCCAGCGTCTTGCCGGACCCGGTCGGGGCGATGACCAGGGTGTTGTCACCGTTGGCGATGGCCTCCCACGCCTCGGTCTGCGCGGCGGTCGGCGCGGCGAACGTGCCGGTGAACCACTCCCGCGTCAGGTCGCTGAAGCGGGCCAGGGGCGCTGCGGGTGCAGCGGACGTGCGGGCCATCTAGCCATAGTGCCCGCACCCTCCGACACGCCGCCCCGCTCCCGTGCGACTCGCGCGCGAACTGTCGCTGAGTGAACGGAAACGCGCCGACGTCACGCGACGGGCGGGATGCCGGGGATGCGCGCGATCGCGTCGAGCAGTGAGTGCGCACACGCGTCGGCGACGGCGCCCGCGTCGATCGACGGGTCGATGATCCGCTGCCGACACATCTCGAACGTGAACGCGAGCC
Organism: Mycolicibacterium sp.; assembly: GCF_016462545.1. GTDB lineage: Bacteria > Actinomycetota > Actinomycetes > Mycobacteriales > Mycobacteriaceae > Mycobacterium. Next base: position 173,864 of record NZ_JAEMTA010000005.1, read on the forward strand.
AGCCGTAGACGAGCACCCGCAGATCGCGCGCAACCGCTGCGTCCAGCGGTTCAGTCAGGGAGTCGGTGATCCGGTCGATGATCCGAGTGGCCTGGCGGTCGTTGTCGGTGTCGTGAATGGTGGAGGGGCCGCGCAGCGCCGGGTCGGAGTGGCCCAAGCCCATGTAGGCGGCCCAGGCGCCGTGCGGGTGGGCCTCGTCGTAGTCCAGATAGGCGAGGACACCGGCGCGGAGTCGTTCGAACAGAGTCAGATCGGGCCGCGGGGGAGTGTTGGTCGCCTCGAACAGGCGCTCACCCTCGTTGCGCACGACGGCCGCGAAGAAGGCCCGCTTGTCGGGAAAGTAGTGGTACATCAGCGCCCGGGAGACGCCGGCCCGTTCGGCGATCTCGTCGATGCGCACCTCGTCGTAGGGCCGCTGACCGAACACCTCGGCGCCGAGGGTGAGCAGCTCGTTGCGCCTGTCCTGGGGGGACAACCGTCTGCGGGTCGATGAGCCGCTCGCGCGAAGAGCATCGAACGTCGATGAGCCGCTTGCGCGAAGAGCATCGACCTCAGCCACGTTGCCAGACTAGTTGGCCGACGTAGAGCAACCGTGCGGCGGTGTGCTGGCGCAGACCGTACTGTGCCCTGGCGCCGAGTGGACATCGTCGGTGTCAGTTCGTAGCCTTGCCGGGACATCGATGGCCGGGCCATGATCGGTCCCGAAGCAAGGATCGTGTAAATCCGCGTGACTAGGGTGCGCCACTCCCCGTGGCGAACGGTATGCGGTTGTGCGACCGCAGTGCTGGTGCTGGGCATGTCGATGGGCGACGTGCACGCGGACCCTGCGGCTGACGCGGTCTCCCGGCTCGACGAGTTGTCACAGCAGGCGGTGCAAAGTCGCAAGGCCGTCACCGCTGCCGAGCGCGACGCCGATGCCAGGCTGGCCGAGCAGGCCGCGGCCGCTGACCGCCACCGGGCCGACCTCGCGGCTCTCGAGGTCGCGAACTCCGAGCTAGCGCCGCACCAGGCGGCCGTCGACCGGTTGGCATCGATGAGCTACACGAGTGGGAGCAGCGGTCAGTTCGCAGCGATGCTGACCGCGACCTCCCCACGACAACTGATCGACCAGTTGTCGCTACAGAGGGCGGTAGCCGCTGGGGCTGCCGATCAGCTGGCGGCCTTTCGGTCGGCGCACGAGCGCGCGGCGGCCGCCGCCCGGACATCGGAGCGATCGGCCGCCGACGCCAGCGCCGCGGCGGAGTCAGCTGCCGCAGTTCGCACGGAGCTGCAGGCCAAGTGGAGAGAACTGCTGCGTCAGATCTCGGCCGCGGAGGCGCAGTACGCGGTGTTGACACCGCAGCAGCAGGCGGTGGTCGACACTGCGGGCGCAGCTGCACTCCCGCCTTCGGCGGCCATCACGGAGATCCCGGAGGCATTGCCCGTCGGCGTCGCGTCGGAGGCCGGTTTGCAGCCCAACACCATCGTCACCGCCCGCGCCGTCAGCGCACGGTTTCCCCAGATCTCGAACATCGATGGGGTTCGGCCCGATTCGAAGCCGTGGCATCCCAGCGGTCTGGCCATCGACATCATGATTCCCAACCCGGAAAGCCCTGATGGCATCGCCCTCGGCGACCAGATTCTGGCGTTCGCGATGAGCGATCCGGCCCGATTCGGGATACAGGATGTGATCTGGCGTGGCACGTATTACACGCCGGCCGGTCCGCAAGCATCGGGTTACGGGCACTACGACCACGTGCACATCACCACGACGCCACGCCGCTAGTCAGCCCAGACCGTCCTCAGGGATGGAGGTTCCACTGGCCGCAATCCTGGGCCAGCGCGTCGCTGACGTCGACTTCGATCCCACCGACCACCGGCCCGGGATTCGACGCGGTGGCAACGATGCGTTGATAGAGCACGGCGGCGGGGTACACCTGACCACCGGACCATGACCGGGTCTGCCAGGCCCATACGCGGCCGGGCGAACGCGACCTCCCGATGACGCCATCGGTTGCAGCCCACTGGCACGCCTTGATGCCCCCGTAGATCCCGGTGCGCTGCGCTCCAATCACCGAATTGATTCCGCGAAACCACGGCAGCACCACGTTGTTCCACGTCTCACGATCGATGTCGTCGTCGACGCTGAAGAACACCGGCGCACTTTGTCCGCCGCCGGCGGCGGTGTGCAGCTGCCACGCGGTGCGCGCGTCGACGACGCCGCCCGGGTACCCGCGGGTGAAGTCCGACGGCGCCGTCCCGCCCGGCTTGCCGTATTGGTAGTTGCTGACGATCGCCAAACCGGAGGCGGCCAGCGATTGTGCGTAGGGCAGGGTGATCGGCTTGGCGCCGAAGGACGAGCCGGGCCGCGAGGTGGAGACGTAGTTGATCACGCCGGCGTGGCCGGCGGCTCGGATGTCCTGTGCCGGGATCTGGCGCATGGCGTAGTCGATCAGGGTGGGAGCGGCGGCCGCCGCCAGGGGCGTGCCCGCACCCGTTGCCGCACCGAGCCCGGTCAGCGCCGCTGCTGCGGTGGCATAGCGCAGTGCGTCACGCCGAGATACTGACACCGCGCGATGTTAACAATGTGGCGACTGTGGTTGAAGTGAACCAATGCGCCGACATCAGTTCGATGCCACACCGTTACCCCGCAGGCGTTACGTCGCCGCCGGAACCCTTGATCGACGCCTTCGCACGCTTCTCGGCCCGCACCGACCTCCCGCCCCGGACGAAACCGGTCGCCGAGACCGCCGCCGCGAGCAGCGCCGCTTCGCCGTTCACGAACGGATGGAAGCCGACGCCGGCACCGCCACGGCCCTTGACCGGGATGTCGGCGACTTCGGTGACCTTCCAAGCCTTTTCGGACACTGACAGAATGGCTTCGCCGTTCTCGCAGGTGAGGGGCAAGGCGGCTATCACTTCGTCGCCGTCGGCCGCGAGTTTGACTCCGGCCACGCCATTGCCTGCCGCGCCCTGGGGGTTGATCGCGGCGGGGTCGATGCGCAGCACCTTCCCGCGCCGCGTCACCAGCGCGAGATGATGACCATCGGCCAGCACCCCCGAGCGCACCAGTCCGGTGATGTCCGGCGCCACCGGGATGTCGCGGATCTTGAACGGGAGTCCATTGCCGTTGGTGAACTTCACCCGCCCATCGGACCACACCGCCCAGCCCAGGCCAGACGTCAGCAGCTCACCGTGGCTGTCGGAGAACACGCCCCGGTCATCGAGTCGCCACGCGGCGTTGGTCTTTCGCTCGCGGGCGCCATCCTCGTCATTGTTCGACGACACGGGGGTGGCCTCGAAGTCCAGCACGGTCCGACGGTCGAACTCGGATCCCTTGAACAGCTTTGCGGTCTCGACCAGTTCCTGGTCGATGACCACCCGGCGCGCGTCGGGGTTTCCCACCAACTCGGTCAGCTCGGCGAACTCGGCGTCCAGCTTCTCCGCTTCGGCCTGCAGCTCGATGACGTCGAGTTTGGTCAGACGCCGAAGCTGCAGCGCCAGAACGTAATCTGCTTGAACCGCATCGATCGCGAACCGCTCCTGCAATCCGGCGCGTGCTTCATCGACAGTATCGGAATTGCGGATAACGGCCACTGCGGCGTCGATATCCAGATGGATGGTCATCAGGCCGGACACCAGGTGGCGCCGGTCGGTAACCTTGTCCAGCCGATACTCGCTGCGCCGCAACACCACTGAATCGCGCAGGTGCAGGAAGGCGCCGATCAGTTCACGCACCGTCCACCAGCGCGGCACCCGGTCCTCGTCGAGCGCGACCAGGCTGGCGGCGAACGTCGACTCCAGTGGCGTCAGGGCGAGCAGCTGCTCGCGGATCGTCTCGGCGCTGTGGCCACGTTTCGCCGTGACGACGATGCGTAGTCCGTTGCGGCGGTCGGTCAGGTCCGACATATCGGCCACCCCGGACATCTCCCCGGATTCGACCAGCGCCCGGATTCGTTCCTGCACGGTGTTACTCGCGACCCCGGGCGGCAACTCGGTGACGATGACGTTCTTACCGTCCACCGACACCGTGCCGCGCACCGTGAGCTGTCCTCGCCCGGTGGTGATGTACTCCCGCAGCCCGGCCGTGCCCACGACGGTGGAACCGCAGCCCCAGTCGGGGCCGGGGATGAGTTTCATCAACCTGTCGTCGGTCATGTTCGGGGTCTTCAGCAGCGCCCGGCAGGCAGCCATGATCTCGCGCGGGTTGTGCGCGGGCACCTTGGTGGCCCAACCTTCTGCGATGCCGACGGCGCCGTTGCAGAGCAGCACCGGCCACTGGGCGGGCAGGACTGTCGGCTCGATCCATTCCCCGTCGAATGTCGCGACCATGGGCACCGCGTGGTCGTTGAGTTCGGCCGTCAGCGCCGCACCGGGTGCCGATAGCCGCATCTCGGTGTAGCGATCGGCGGCGGGGATGTCACCCTGGATGCGGGGGAAAGCGCCCTGTCCGTCAATGACTTTCACGCGTTGGAACTCGGCGGCCATCAGCGCCGCCGCCCCGTACATCGACGCGCCGCCGTGCGGGTGCAGATTGCCGGTGACCGCGGAGCAGACCTTGGAGGACTTCTGCGGCTTGTTTCCCGGCAGCAGTCGGGAGTCGTGCATCTGATAGAGCAGGCGGCGCTGGCCCGGCTTGAGCCCGTCGAACGCGGACGGGATGGCGCGGTCGCTGACGCTGTAGAGCGCGAAGGTCAGCTGGTAGTGGTTCCAGTAGTCGTCGGCGCTCTGGTCGAGTACCAGGTCCGGATTCTGGTCGGGAACGTCCAGGGTGGCGGTCACGTGTTCTCCTAGCTGAGATCGAGCGCAAGGGTGTCGACGCGGGAGGCGACGTCGGCCATCCACGTGCGCCGGCCCTCCGGCGGCCCACCGAACAGAGTGTGGTGCAATTTCGGGTCGCCGTCGTCGAGGTGCACCCGAATCACCGTGCGGCGCTGGGGATCCAGCACGGTGTTCCAGAAGTCGTCGGCGTCCATCTCGCCAAGACCCTTGTTGCGCTGCACCTCCACCTTGCGCTTGGAGGTGGCCTTCAGCTGGGCTACCGCCGCGTCACGCTCGGACTCGTCCTGGCAGTAGATCCGCTCCTGGCCGTCCTTGACCACGAACAGCGGCGGCAACGTCACGTAGACCATGCCGGCCTTGACGAGCGGACGGTAGAAGTCCAGGAACATCGAGATGAGGCTGGAGTTGATGTTGCCGCCGTCGGGGTCGGCGTCGGAGGCGAACAGGATGCGGTCATAGCGGCAGGACTCGGGATCGCAGTTGTCCCTGATGCCGCAGCCCAGAATGCGTTCGATCGAATCGAACTCGTCCTTGACCCTGGCCTTGCTCACGGTGAAGCCATAGACGTTGGGGGGCTTGCCCTTTAGCGGGAAGGCCGCCTGGAAGGTGGCGTCACGTGCGGCTTTGATCGTGCCCAGCGCCGAGTCGCCCTCGCACAGGAACAGCTCGGCGCCCGAGCCCCGTCCGGTCTCCCGGCTGGGCAGCAGCTTGGGTGGCAGCGACAGATTCGTCCCCAGACCCTTGGCCTTCGATGCCGCCCGGGACCTGGCCTTGGCACCCTCTGCGCTGCGGCGCGCCCTGGCGGCCTCCAGCGCCAGCTGGGTCCACCGCGACACCGCATCGCCATTGCCGGGGTTGGCCGCCCAGATGGTGACGCTGCGCGCCACGTCCGGGGCCATCGCCACGTTCAGCGACCGGGAGGACACCGCGGTCTTGGCCTGGGAATCCCAGGACACGTCGGGCGCGCGAGTGTCCACGGCCAGCGCCGTCACCGCCGCGAAGTCCTGTGCCTCAGGGCCGTCTTCGCCCTTGGCCAGGCCCAGGTCGCGGATGCGGGACGCACGGTCGGCCAGGGCTTCGGACAAGCCCTTCACCGCAGCGGTCAGGTGAGACCCGCCGCCCGGGGTGCGCACCGTGTTGCAGAACGCGGCGACGGTGGCCGGTTCGGCGGGTCCGGCCGTCAGGGACCAGCGAAACGGGGTCGGGCCGCGGCCGGTGGTGTACTCGCCACGGCCCTCCACCACTGCGCGCACGCCGGGCACGGGGGTGCCGGCGGCCACGCACATCAGGTCAAGCAGGGTGTCGGAGCCCCACGGGCCGACGAACGGCTCGAGCAGTTCGGGCCGGACCTCGTCGCCGGGCCAGCCTTCGTCGACGACCGTCAGGTGCACACCCGGCGACATCCGTGCCGCAGCGTGCGCCCGCAGCAGGACCTCGTTGACGTCCACGCTGGAATCGGGCACCACGGCCGCGTCGAACAGGATGCGTACTTCTGTGCCGTGGGCGTCCGGTTTGCGATTGCTTACGCCGCGCAGCTTCTGGGTGTCGGCGCGGGTGAAGGGGGCGTCCGGGTCGAAGTACTTACCGTCGAACACCCCGGGGTAGCCGCCACCGAAACTCTGCTGGTAGGTCTTGCCGGCCCGGCGCACCGTCACGTCGGTACGGGCGGAGATGAAAACGGCTGCGGCGGCCCCGATTCCGTTCAGACCGGCACCCGTGCTGGTCGCGTCGACGTGTGCGGAGAACTTACCGCCCGCCCGTGCGGTGCCCAGCGTCTTGACGATGCCGTTCTTGCCGTTCACCGGGTCGGAGTCGACCGGCAGGCCCCGACCGTCGTCGGCGACGCTGACCGACCCGTCGGCATGCAAGGTGATGGTGACCAGGGAGCCACCGTGGCTGGGATCGGCGACCTCCTCGATCGCATTGTCGACCAACTCGCGCAGCGCGGTGTTGAGGACGTCCAGACCAAGGTTGACCGCCGGCCGCAGGCGTGTGTGCTGGACATCGTCGAGCTCGGTGATGTCGGCGGCGGTGTAACTCACTGCTCGTCCTCTCCATCAGTGCCGGGTGTGCCGCAGGAATGGTAGTCGGCCGCACGGACATCTTGGCGCAGCCGTGACGCCGTGCTGGGCAGACTCGCCTTAGTGGCGAGGGTCACTACGTTGACTCCCATGCTCGATCAGTCCTCACCGCGCGGAGGCGATTGGCTCGTGCGCGGCGCATCGACCCGGCGGCCCTCGCCACCATTCTGGTGGCGATGATCAAAGCATGTGTCGCAGAGTCGATCTGATCTCAGATCTTGCCGCCCGGGAACATCGTCTTGACGGCCTGAGTGATGTTCTGGCGGGCGGCAGCGTCGTCGGCAGGGTCCAGGGAACTGATCGCCATCACGTAGCGGCGGTCGGGTCCGATCACGCCGGTCGACACGTGCAACTGGTTGGCGCCGTTCCAGCAGCAGAACCAGCCCTGCTTGACCGCAACCGGTTCGGCGTAGAGTCCCTCGGGGATGCCGAACCGCTGAGGGTAGCCGTCGGTTCCCGTAGGTGTCGATTGCGCGAGGTTGCTCATGATGACGAGAGCCTGTTCGGGTGGCAGCCCACCGGTGCCGTCCAACAGCATGTCGTAGTAACGGACGAGATCACCTGCGGTGCTTTGCGTGACGTCCCAGTGGCCGTTGTAGGGCGCCGTCGTACCCGTCAATCCGTATCGCGCCTTGACGCGGGAGATGACGGCGTTCCCGCCGAGTCGGTCCCAGAACATCTGGGCCGCACTGTCATCGGAGGAGCGCAGCATGACGTCGAGTGAGCTTCGGTCGGCGGGGGATAGCTTCGTCTTGCTCTCGGACTCCTGCAGCAGCAGGTCGTCGGCGATGAACAGCTTCACCACCGATGCGATCGGGAAGGGCTCGTTGGATCCGTTCGAGACGGTCTCGCCGGTCGTGCGGTCCAACACCACGGTCTCGATGTCCGCCCCAGACGTGGCCGCGTCGGCGGTGGCTTGACGGACGCGGGCGTCGAGTCCGGCCAGTGTCGCCGTCGGTGCGGCGGGCGGGGCTTCGGGGAGCGAGGCCTGCGG
>NZ_JAEMTA010000092.1 GCF_016462545.1 Mycolicibacterium sp.
CGGTGGAGGAGGAGGTTCGTGGTGACCTGGGTGCTGGTCTTGGTCGTAGTACTGCTGGTGCTCGTGCTGGTGGGTTTCGTGCTGGGCTACAACAAGATTCGCTCCGCCGACGTCCGAGTGTCGGAGGCGTTGTCGGGCATCGACGTCGAGTTGACCCGACGTGCCTCGCTCATCCCCAGCCTGGTCCACACGGTGCAGACGTTCGCCGCCCACGAGAAGGGCGTGCTCGATCACGTCACGGATGCGCGGGCAGCGCTCACGTCGGCAACCGGTGGGAAGTCGGTCGCGCAGCGCAGCGCCGCCGAACACGAGTTGGACAGCGCGCTGGGACCGCTTCTCGCGCTCGGTCAGACCTATCCGCAACTGAACTCGTCGAGCAACTTCCTGAACCTGCAGGACAACCTCACCGACACCGAGAACAAGCTTGCCTTCGCCCGGCAGTACTACAACGACGCGGTCGCCACGCTCAACAAGGCCGTCACCACCATTCCCTGGATGTTCGTCGCACCGCTCGCCGGCGTATCCGAACGCGAGTATTACCAGCTCCCGACCGGATCGACCGGGTAGCAGCGTGCGAATCATCTTCGCGGGCACCCCGGAACCCGCGCTTGCCTCCTTGCGACAGCTCATCGACTCGCAGCACCACGAGGTGATCGCCGTGCTGACCCGACCAGACGCCGTGTCCGGCCGGCGGGGACGTCCGTCGCCGTCACCGGTGGCGCAACTCGCCACCGACGCGGGCATTCGGGTGCTGCGGCCCGAGCGGCCCAACTCCGCCGAATTCGTCGCCGAATTGCACGATTTGGCGCCGGACTGCTGTGCGGTAGTGGCGTACGGCGCGCTGCTGCGGGACGGCTTGCTCGGCGTACCGCCCCTTGGCTGGATCAACCTGCACTTCTCCCTGCTGCCCGCCTGGCGCGGCGCGGCACCCGTGCAGGCCGCCATCGCGGCTGGCGACGAGGTGACCGGGGCGACGACGTTCCGCATCGAGCCGAGTCTCGACTCCGGCCCGGTGTTCGGCGTGGTCACCGAGACCGTCCGGGCCACCGACACCGCGGGAACGCTGCTCGAACGGCTGTCGGTGTCGGGTGCGGCCCTATTGGGCAAGACGCTCGACGGCATCGCCGACGGCTCGCTGACCGCGGTGCCGCAACCCGTCGACGGTGTCACCCTCGCGCCGAAGATCACGGTGGAGGAGGCACGGGTGCGCTGGGATCTACCCGCTCAGGTCGTCGATCGAAGGATCCGCGCCGTCACACCCAACCCGGGAGCGTGGACCATGATCGGAGACCTTCGCATCAAGGTCGGACCCGTCGTCCCAGAGGTAGGAGAATCCTTGGCGCCCGGCGTGATTCGCATCGACCGCCAGGGGGTTCACGTCGGCACGGCGTCTGCTCCGGTGCTGCTCGGGGACATCCAGCCTCCCGGCAAGAAGCCGATGAAGGCCGCCGACTGGGCCAGGGGCGCTCGCCTCGACGAGAATGCGAGGGCGACGTGAGCCGCCCGCAAGGGGGGCGACGGCCACCGCGCAAACCGCTGGATCCGGCCCGCAAGGCGGCCTTCGACGTGCTGCGGGCCGTCTCGGAGCGCGACGCGTACGCCAACCTCGTGCTACCCGCCCTGCTCCGCGAGCGTCACATCTCCGGACGCGACGCAGCATTCGCCACCGAGCTCGCCTACGGCTCGTGCCGCGCGCTCGGGCTGCTCGACGCCGTCATCGTCCACGCCACGAACCGTCCGCTCGATCGCATCGATCCCGTACTGCTCGACCTGCTGCGCCTTGGCACCTACCAACTGCTGCGCACTCGGGTGGACGCGCACGCCGCCGTCGACACCACCGTCGAGCAGGCGGCCATTGAATTCGACACGGCTCGTGCAGGTTTCGTCAATGGGACGCTTCGGACGATCTCCGCCCGCGACGAGCAGTCCTGGGTGGCGGAGCTGGCGCCTGCCGCCGACGTCGACCCAGTCGGTCACATCGCCTTCACGCACGCCCATCCCCGGTGGATCGCCCAGTCGTTCGCCGATGCGCTCGGAGCGGACGCCGCCGAACTCGGGGCGCTGCTGGCCAGTGACGATGGCCGCCCGCTGGTGCACCTGGCCGCCCGGCCGGGCGCCATCACGGCGGAGGCGTTGGCGCAGGCTGCCGGCGGCGAGGTGGGTCGTTACTCGCCGTACGCCGTGTACCTCTCGGGCGGCGATCCCGGTCAGCTCGAGGCTGTGCGGGACGGGGCGGCGCAAGTGCAGGACGAGGGCAGCCAGCTGGTGGCCAGAGCGCTGACCCTGGCACCGGTCGAGGGCACCGACGCTCGATGGCTGGATCTGTGCGCGGGGCCCGGCGGCAAGGCCTCGCTGTTGGCTGCCATCGCCGCGGAATCGGGCGCCCGCGTGACGGCCGTCGAACCGACGCCGCACCGGGCAGAACTGGTCGAGCAGGCGGTTCGCGGCCTCGACGTCGAGGTGCTGCGGGTCGACGGTCGCCAGACGGGCCTGCCGCCCGCGTCGTTCGACCGGGTTCTCGTCGATGCGCCGTGCACGGGCCTCGGTGCGCTGCGGCGGCGGCCGGAGGCGCGCTGGCGACGGCAACCGGGCGACGTACCTGCGCTTGCGAAGTTGCAGAAGCAACTGTTGGCCGCGGCCATCGCGCTCACCCGAGACGGCGGCATCGTGCTGTACGCGACGTGCTCGCCGCACCTGGCGGAGACCGTCGGTGTCGTAGCCGACGCGGTGCGCCGTCAACCCGTGCAGGCGATCGACACCCGGCCCCTGTTCGAGGGCGGCCCGACACCGATGACAGGTCTGGGCCCTGGCCCGCACGTGCAGCTGTGGCCGCACCGCCACGGCACGGACGCGATGTTCGCCGCGGCTCTGCGGGTGCAGCGGTGACCGCCGTACCCGGTGGCCCCGAACCGACACCTAAGCTGACCGCCATGGCTGAACCCCTGATTGCGCCGTCGATTCTGGCCGCAGACTTCGCGCGGCTGGCCGACGAAGCCGCCGCCGTCGCCGGCTCGGACTGGTTGCACGTCGACGTGATGGACAACCACTTCGTGCCGAATCTGACGCTCGGCCTGCCCGTCGTGGAGAGCCTGCTCAAGGCGACCGACATCCCGATGGACTGCCATCTGATGATCGAGGATCCGGCTCGCTGGGCACCGCCCTACGCGGAGGCGGGCGCCTACAACGTGACCTTTCATGCGGAGGCGACCGATGATCCGGTCGCGGTGGCCCGTGACATCCGCGCAGCGGGCGCACGGGCGGGTCTGAGTGTGAAGCCCGGCACTCCGATCGAGCCGTACCTCGAGATCCTCCAATACTTCGACACGCTGCTGGTGATGTCCGTGGAGCCGGGTTTCGGTGGACAACGGTTCATGCCGGAGGTGCTGCCGAAGGTCGCCGCGGTGCGAAGGCTGGTCGATGCCGGCGAGCTGACGATCGTCGTGGAGATCGACGGCGGAATCAACGCTGACACCATCGAGGCTGCCGCCGAGGCGGGCGTGGACTGCTTCGTCGCAGGGTCCGCGGTGTTCGGCGCCGCCGATCCGGCGCTGGCCGTGGCGAAACTTCGCCGGCAGGCCGCGGCGGCCTCCGCACATTTGACCGCCTGATGACCCCCGAGGACGCCATGAGGTCGGCCATCGCGCAGGCCGACGGCGTCAAGGGCACGACCTATCCCAACCCGCCCGTCGGCGCGGTCATCCTGGACCGCGACGGTGCCATCGCCGGTGTCGGGGCGACGCAACCCGCCGGCGGGCCGCACGCGGAGATCGTGGCGTTGCGACGGGCGGGGGAGCGTGCGGTGGGTGGTGTCGCGGTCGTCACTCTCGAGCCGTGCAATCATCACGGCCGAACGCCGCCCTGCGTGGATGCCCTTCTGAGATCGGGTGTTTCGGGTGTGGTGTATGCCGTGGTCGATCCCAATCCGGCGGCAGCGGGCGGTGCGCAGCGGCTGATCGAGGCCGGACTCGCCGTCGAGGTGGGCGTCTTGGCCGACGACGTCGCCGGGGGAGCGTTGCGGCAGTGGCTACACCGACAGCGCACGGGACGGCCGCACGTCACATGGAAGTTCGCCGCCAGCATCGACGGACGCAGCGCCGCCGCCGACGGCAGCAGTCAGTGGATCACCGGTGACGCGGCCCGCGCCGACGTACACCGTCTGCGCGCAGTCGCCGACGCGATCGTGGTGGGTACCGGCACCGTGTTCGCCGACGATCCGACGTTGACGGCGCGGCTGCCGGACGGTTCGCTCACGGAGCGGCAACCGTTGCGCGTGGTGGTCGGCGAGCGGGAGATATCACCCGACGCGAGCGTTCTCAACGATGACTCCAGGACCATGGTGATCCGCACCCGCGATCCGCACGAGGTGATTCGGGCGCTGTCGGATCGAACCGATGTGCTGTTGGAGGGCGGACCGACGCTCGCAGGGGCATTCCTACGGGCCGGGGTGGTCGATCGAATCCTGGCCTACGTCGCGCCAATCCTGCTCGGCGGGCCGATCACCGTGGTCGATGACGTCGGTGTCGCGAACATCGTCCAGGCGCAGCGGTGGCGCTACGACGATGTGCTGCGTCTGGGTCCAGACCTCCGCATGAGTCTGGTTCCGAGCTGAGCGCAGTCGAACCGGAGCATCGGTGAGACCTGCAATTCCTTTGGGCGCCAATGTGACTCGTATCACGCACGGAATCCGCCAGTTGGGAGACTCGTTATCGCTTCGAGACCTCAACCGCCTCGCCGAGGCCGTGTCGGTGTCGGTTGTCCACGTAAAATTGGCGTCAGAGTCGAGGCCACCCCGGCCAGGCTGCCCACCGAATTGGGCTGCAACATCGAAAAGGATGGCGAGCAATGACTGCACTGCAGGATTGGCTCAGCTTTCGCCCGGTCGATCAGAGCACCATCATCGACATGGTGTGCCGCCCGCTGCGGGCGGTGCTGAGCGCTCCGGACGTCGAAGAACGCACCGAACTCAAGCTGATCGACCCCGGCGTCGAACGCTGCTGACCCGTTAGGTCTTCGCGCCCACGGTCTCGGACGCGGCGTCGGGCTCCTCGGCGTGGATGTTCTTCCCGGTGATGAACAGCCCGAGGACCGCGCCGACCACACACACGACCATCGTGATGAAGAAGATTTGGCCGTACTGCATGGTGTAGGCCGCCCGGACGTTCGCCGCGAGTTGCGCGCCGATCTCCATCAGGTTGGTGCCCTTGGGTTTTGGCATCTCTGCGAGGTACTGGTTGAACTTGTAGAGCCCCCAGGCACTGAGCGATGCGAGGCCGATCAGCATGCCGATCATCCGTGACACGACGACGGAGGCGGACGCGATTCCATGTTGTGCGCCGGGAACGGCCCGCAGCGTCGCCGACGTCAGCGGACCGATCACCAGGCCAAGGCCGACACCGGCGAGCACCAGGTCGGTGTCGAATGCCGGCAGCGAGAACAATCCCAGGTCGTGACGGGCCGTCAGCACGTCGACGGTCCAGTGCGACACCAGCCAGTAGCCGAGCGCTGCGATCAGCAGGCCGACGAACGCGACGATGCGATCCCCGACGCGGGTGGCGATCCACCCCCCGAGGACGGCACCGACGGGGAGAGCCCCGAGGAACCACAGCAGCAGCAGAACGGTTTCGTTTTGTTCCTTGCCGAGCACGCCCTGTCCGAACAACTCGACGTTCACCAGCGTGACCATCAGGGCCGCACCGGTACACAGCGAGGCGCCGAGGGCGGCCAGGAAGGGCGGGAACTTGACGCCGGTCGGATCGATGAGCCGGGTGCGGGCGAATTTCTCCCAGACGAAGAAGGCAATCGCCGCCACCAGCGCGGCGCCGAGCACGGGCAATCCCCAGCTGGGGAAGACCTGCTTGCCGTCTGGCGAGGGGTTGTACATGCCGAAGACCATCAGCCCCAGGGCGACCGCGAGTAGCAGCCCGCCGACGACGTCGATCTTCTCCCGGGGCCCGTCCTTGTCCTTGGAGGGCAGGCTGAAGTGGATCATCACCATCGCGATGATCGCGAGCGGCACGTTGATCCAGAACACGTCGCGCCAGGAACTCAACGCCCACACCACGGCGACGCCATACAGCGGGCCGAGCACGGCGCCGAGTTCCTGTGCCGCCCCGATGCCGCCGAGCACCGAGGCCCGGTTGCGCTCAGCCCAGAGGTCGGCGGCCAGGGCGAGGGTGACGGGCAGCAGGGCGCCGCTCGCGGTGCCTTGAATCAGGCGCCCGATGACCATCGAGAACAGGTCGGATGACAGCGCGGTGACCACGGATCCGGCGGCGAAGCCCGCCAGGCTGAGCTGGAGAACCAACTTGCGGCCGAACCGGTCCGAAGCACGACCCAACAGGGGCATGGCGGCGATGTAGCCAAGCAAGTACATGGTGATGATCGGGGTGACCCGCTGAATTTGATTCAGCGAGATTCCGATGTCCCGCATGATGTCGTTGATGATCGTGATGACGACATAGGTGTCGAGCGCGCCGAGGAGGACGGCGAGTCCGCCCGCGCTGATCGCGATCCGCCGGTTGGTCGACTTCGGCTCGGCGGCGCCGTGGGCCCCCGCCATTACGCGGCGGGCTTGGTCACGGTGACGCTCTTGCCCCAGTCGCTCAGCGTCATCTGCACGCTGTTGCCCTCACTCGGATCGAGCTTGGCCTGCACCAGGTCGTGGTCGCCGTCCTCCTTGATCCACGCGGTCGCGGGGACGTCGCCGGTGGCGCCGATCTGTACCAGGCCGTTGACGGCGTCGGCCTTGACGGTGCCGGTGACCTTGACGGTGTCGACGCCGCCGATGTTCTCTCGGCCCTCGGCCTTGGGCTGGGTGAAGTTGGCCAGGAGGTTGCCCAGCCCGGCGTCGGGGTTCAGGATCTTCGACACGTCGTAGATGTCGGCGGCGGGTCCGAAGTTCGTGAAGCTACCGGGCGTCAGCGCGCCGTAGAGGTCGCCGTCCGCGACGACGAAGTCGACGTCCTTGAAGGTCTGACCGAAGGCGATGATGCTGGCCTTGCCCTGCGCAGCGACCGCCGGGACGTTCGTCAGGTCGCCACTGAGGGTTTCGATGGGCAGTTCGGCGATCTTGCCGGTGACCGTCAGCTCGAGGTGGACGCTCTGCTGCTTCTTGGTGGTTTGTTCGGAGTCCTTGAGCAACGACGCCGCGTCGGGCAGCGGTGCGTCGGACTTCGTCGAGGAGCTGCATCCCGCGATGAGCAGGAGCGAAGCGAAGATGGATACGAGGACGGCAATGCGGGGGCGCGTCTGCATGGTTGCATCGTAGTGGGTGCCGTCGGGTGGACCCTTGCCCCGGGCGGCGGGTAGAAGTGGAACCGTGCTGGTCTTTCGGTCCGTCCCCTCCGACGTCGGCGATGCCGCCGCACTGGTGGCAGCGATGCTCGCGGAGATGCGGGAGCTGTACTGGGACCTCGGCGCAGACGGTGCTGGGGGCTTGGACCTCGACGCACCCGACATGCCCAAGGCCGGGCCTGCCGAACTCGGTCCGCCCGACGGGGTCTTCCTAGTCGGCTACCGCGACGGTATTCCGGTGTGTGGTGGCGGTCTGAAGCGACTTCCCGACGGCGCCTGCGAGATCAAGCGGATGTACGTCGTGCCCGAGGCTCGCGGAATGGGTGTGGCGCGGCAGCTGCTGCACGCCTTGGAGGATTCCGCGCGGGGGCTTGGCTACACCCTCGCGCGCCTGGATACCGGGCCGCGTCAGGCCCACGCTCAGGGGCTCTACGAGCGGGAGGGCTACCTGCCGGTCGCCAACTTCAACGACAACCCGGTGGCCACCTACTTCGGCGAGAAGCAACTCTGACTAGCCTTGACGTCATGTTCACCGGCATCGTCGAGGAGTTGGGCGAAGTCGTCGGCAAGGAAGATCTCGCCGACGCTGCTCGTTTCGTCATCCGTGGTCCGCTCGTCACGACCGACGCCGGCCACGGGGATTCGATCGCCGTCAACGGCGTCTGTCTGACCATCGTCGACCTGCTGCCGGACGGCTCGTTCAGCGCGGATGTGATGGCCGAGACACTGGATCGTTCCAGCCTGCAGGGCCTCGACGTGGGCAGCCACGTCAACCTGGAACGTGCCGCCGCGCTCAACAGCAGGTTGGGCGGACACATCGTGCAGGGCCACGTCGACGGAACTGGTCGCGTGGTGGCGCGCACACCGTCGCAGCACTGGGAGGTCGTACGGATCTCGCTGCCCGACAACGTGTCCCGGTACGTGGTGGAGAAGGGGTCGATCACGGTCGACGGCATCTCGCTCACCGTGTCCGGGCTGGGGCCGGACTGGTTCGAGGTGTCGCTCATTCCCACCACCCTGCAGATGACGACGCTGGGTCGGGCCGCGGTGGGCACTGCGGTCAACCTCGAGGTCGACGTCATCGCGAAGTACGTCGAACGGTTGCTCTCTCGGGACGTCCCGCCGACCAGCTGACCGGCCAGCCGTCGCCTACGACGGGTTCGGCCCGCCACCCCGTGGGGCGGCGGGCCGAATCAGGTGCGTGCGACTAGCGCGTGCAGCCGGCGGAGCTACTGGAGTTGCACTGGAAGCTGCCCTTCATGGCGCCGGTGGTGGCGACCCGGGCACTCCCGGCACCGCTCGCGCCGCCGGTGTTCGGGGGGTTCCCGACGAGGTTGTTGCCGAGAGTTCCGGCGAAGACCAGTCCATTGGTGCCCAGCGTGCCGACGAACTGGTTGACGTTGTTGCCTCCCGTGCCGACGAAGCTGTTCAGGTTGTTCCCGCCGGTTCCGAGGAAGTTGTTGAGGTTGGTGCCCAGCGTGCCGACGAACTGGTTGATGTTGTTGCCGACGACACCGATCGCCTTGTCCGGGGTGCTCGTGTCCGGGACCGGATCCGGCGCCGCTGATGCGATGGCGGCCGGCGCGGCGAGCAACATGCCGCCGGCAATCAAGCTGGCCGAGACGAGGGTCCCGCGACGGCGGGCATTCGATGAAGTCGCGCGATGAATTGCCATGGTGTTCTACCCCTTTATGATGTTGCCTGTGCCTGTCGGCTGCCCTCCGAATGGCTGACAGTTGCCAGTGCCTATCCGAATTGGATGTTAGCCCCTAGCCGCTGAATAGCAAACAATTTTGGCGAACTTTGGCACCCCGACTTTGTTCCATGCGGCACGTTGCTGACCATTCCGCATTTGCCGTCGTTGGCGGAAGGCGAGTGGTTTGTGAACAGCAGATTAGGGTACGCCAGCTGGCTGTTTGACGACGCAATGGCAATCGCTGCTGCCTAGACGGGTTTTGCGGTCAATTGATCTTGATGTAGCCATGAGCAAATCAAGGCCTGGTCGGATGCGGTTCGAATGTGCTGGCATCGGTTCGCCGAGTCGTGGTTAGCTGCCGAAGTCGCTGGCGTTGTTCGAGCGTGTCGCGCAAATGCGTACGAATGGTAGGAAAATCCGTGCTGAAAGGGCGGCTCGTGGGGAGGCCGACGGTCAATTAATTGACGTCTCCGCAAACTTTGTTGGCATTTATGCATCGGCAGCGAGAACACTCACTTGGCGTGCCCCAATCGGGAGCGGGCAATAAGGGCCTCACCCGATTGGTTCATACTGAAGAACGAAGTAGAGCGCGTCGCACGATGGTTCCGACTGGAACGGCAAGGGTGGCAGGGATGACGAGGCTGGATTCCGTCGAACGGGCGATAGCCGACATCGCGGCAGGCAAGGCCGTCGTCGTCATCGATGACGAGGACCGCGAGAACGAGGGCGACCTCATCTTCGCCGCAGAGAAGGCGACCCCCGAGCTCGTCGCGTTCATGGTCCGCTACACGTCGGGCTACCTGTGCGTGCCACTCTCGGGCGACGTGTGCGATCGGCTGGGACTGTTGCCGATGTATGCGGTGAACCAGGACAAGCACGGCACTGCCTACACCGTCACGGTCGATGCGAAGAAGGGGGTCGGCACCGGTATCTCCGCGTCCGACCGCGCGACCACGATGCGACTGCTCGCCGACCCGACCGCCATCGCCGAGGACTTCACCCGGCCTGGTCACGTCGTGCCGCTGCGCGCCAAGGAGGGTGGTGTACTGCGGCGCCCGGGGCACACCGAGGCGGCCGTCGACCTGGCCAGGCTGGCCGGCCTTCAACCCGCAGGCGCCATCTGCGAGATCGTCAGCCAGAAGGACGAGGGCGAGATGGCCCAGACCGATGAGTTGCGGGTCTTCGCCGATGACCACGGTCTGGCGCTCATCTCCATCGCGGACCTCATCGAGTGGCGGCGCAAGCACGAGAAGCACATCGAGCGTATCGCCGAGGCGCGCATCCCGACCAGGCACGGTGAGTTCCGCGCCGTGGGCTACACCAGCATCTACGACGACGTGGAGCACGTGGCGCTGGTTCGCGGCGACATCACCGGACCAGGACCCGACGGCGACGGACACGATGTTCTCGTGCGCGTGCACTCGGAGTGCCTGACGGGCGACGTCTTCGGGTCCCGACGCTGCGACTGTGGCCCACAACTGGACGCCGCCATGGCCATGGTCGCCCGCGAGGGCCGTGGTGTCGTGCTCTACATGCGTGGACACGAGGGTCGGGGTATCGGTCTGCTGCACAAGCTGCAGGCCTACCAACTGCAGGACGCCGGCGACGACACCGTCGACGCCAATCTGAAGCTGGGTCTGCCCGCCGACGCCAGGGATTACGGCATCGGCGCCCAGATCCTGGTCGACCTCGGCATCCGGTCCATGCGTCTGCTGACCAACAACCCGGCCAAGCGCGTCGGACTTGACGGGTACGGCCTGCACATCATCGAGCGGGTACCGCTGCCCGTGCGCGCCAACGCCGAGAACATCCGCTACCTGATGACCAAGCGAGACCGGATGGGCCACGACCTCAGCGGTCTCGAGGACTACGACGAGGCCGTCACGATGAACGGCTACGACGAAGGCGTCTACCTGCTCGGCGATCGTCTGCCACCGACTGCGACCGATCCCGGTGGGGCCACCACGTGAGCGGTGGCGCCGGCGTCCCGGACATGCCTGCCGTGGACGCCTCCGGGTTGAAGCTGGCGATCGTCGCGAGCACGTGGCACACCACGATCTGCGATGCCCTTCTGGACGGTGCGCGCAGGACCGCAGCGGCGTCGGGCGTCGGCGATCCCGACGTCATTCGCGTCCTCGGCGCGATCGAGATACCAGTCGTCGCACAGCAATTGGCGAAGACGCATGACGCAGTCGTGGCGCTCGGCGTGGTGATCCGCGGGCAGACGCCACATTTCGACTACGTGTGCGACGCCGTCACCCAGGGTCTGACGCGGGTGTCCCTGGACGAGGGAACCCCGGTCGCCAACGGCGTTCTCACCACCAACGACGAGCAGCAGGCTCTCGATCGCGCTGGCCTGCCCGGCTCCGCGGAGGACAAGGGCGCACAAGCCGCCGCCGCCGCGTTGTCGACGGCGCTGACGCTGCGTGACCTGCGCAAGAACCCGTGACCGCGCCCGGCCTTGACCTCGAGGTCAAGCCTCATCTGACGCCGTACTTCGCCTACGGCGCAGCGTTTCTGATCGCGGCGGCCCACATCGCCGTCGGCTTCGCTCTGAAGATCGGCTCGTCGGGTGTGATCTTCCGGACCGCCGACCAGGTCGCCATCGGTCTGCTCGGCGTCATCATCGGATGCCTCGTCCTGCTCTTCGCGCGGCCTCGGCTCAGGGTCGGTCCCGATGGTCTCGCCGTGCGAAACCTGTTGGCCTACCGCCTCGTCCCGTGGGCGGACGTCGTCGACGTGTCGTTTCCGCCAGGCGCGCGCTGGGCCCGGGTGGACCTTCAGGACGACGAGTACATCCCGTTGATGGCCATCCAGTCGGTCGACAAGGAACGTGCGGTCGATGCGATGGACAGTGTTCGCGCCCTGGTGCTGCGGTACCGCCCCGACGTCAACGGACGCTCAGCGACATCGTGATCTCCTTGGCGGTTGCCGAGGCATCGACGACCCCGAATCCCAATTGCTCGTAGACCCCCCGCGCAGTGGCGTTGGTGGCGTCGACGCGCAGGGTGACGATTCGCGCGCGCTGGCTGCGGGCCCAATCGACGGCCGCGGTCACCAGATCGTGTCCGAGTCCCCGGCCCCGCATCCCCGGTTCGAGCCACAGCGAGTACAGGTACACCGCGTCGGAACTCTGGCGCTGAGCGCCGATCAGACCGACGAGGTGGTCATCGATGCGCACCGCGAACTGGGCGTGCGCGCGCAGTCGCCGGCGCCACTGGGCCGCGGTGAACGTGATCTCCTGGCGGTACTGCTGGTCGCTGGCGCCGAGGGTGTCGGTCAGCGCGCGAAGTCGCAGAACGGCGAATACACGCCAGTCCGATTCGGTGAGTCGGGTGACCTTCGGGGCACTCATGCGGCGTCGCATGGCTCCTTCGTGCAGTACGTTAGAATGCGCTGATAGTGACCCATTTTCGCACGTCGGCGACCACTCTGGAACCCGACTCCCACACCCTGTGCGCCAGCCAGTCGTTCACCCGTCCCGGAGGGCTGCCCACCATCATGATCCCGATGGTCGGTGCGCGCAGGCCCGCCGACGACGGCGTGTGGCAGTACCTGCAGGATGCCGCCGACTTCTTCGGGATCACCATGCCGTCGCCGACGGATGTGACGACCGCGCTCGCGGAGTGCACAGCCCCGCAACTGGTGGCCGTGACCATCACGATCACCGGCGACGGCGTGGCCGTGGTGTCGACCACGGACGTGCAACCGCTGAGCCGCGATGCGGTCCGCATCGTAGGCGACGAGTCGGTGCCGCAAGCGCACCGCGCGGTCGACCCGTGGTGGCGCAGGATGGCGTCGCGGACCACCAGCAGGGGTGAACTCGATCAGCGCGAGCGTTGGCTCAACGGCCGCGGCTACGCCGACGGCATGTCCGACGGCTGGCCGCTCCTGGGCGCGCTGCTGTTCGAGACGCCCGACGGCATCGTCGGCGTGGAGAACCCGGAGCCGACGTCGGTCCTCGATCAGCTGACTCAGTGCGAAGTGATCGCGCCGATCGCTCAGGGCTCGACGCTCCCGACCGACGCGCAGCGAGTGTGGTGGATCTCGCCGAGATACCAGACGCATCCGGTCGCCGAACTGGCCGGGACGCGATTTTCCGTGGACGACGAGGCGGTACCGCCCTTCGCGAGGTGGTCATGAGCGACTTCGATCCGGCGTCGTTCGTGGCCATGACGATCGACGGTTACGACGTGGCCGACGGCGTCTTCAGCGCGCACTACACGCTGCGCGGCAAGGGTTCCGGCGACGTCTCCTTCACCGAGGTAGTGGACTTCGGTGCCGCGTTGGGCGAAGGGCTACCCGACGACCGGCTGCTGCGGTTGCTCGCGCTGACCTGCTCGCTGAGCTACTTCAAGGCCGCCGCTCCGCCCCGCATCGAGATCGCCTTCCCCATGGCCGAATTCGAACGTCACTACCTCCGTGAACTCATCGCAGGCGGACTCGGCGAATTCGCCTATCGCAATGCGCTGCCCAACGCGTTGACGCCCGAGGTCACCGGCCCCGACGCTGCGCCGGTGGACGCGGGTGAGGACGGTTGGGACGACGGCGCCGAGCCCCTGGTACCCGTCGGCGGTGGCAAGGATTCGGTCGTCAGCATCGAGGCGCTCAAGCGTCAGGGCTTTCGGCCAACGTTGTTCAGCGTCAACAAGTTCGACCCCATCGACCGGTGCATCGCGATCAGTGGCCTCGACAGCCTGCGGGTGCTGCGCCGCATCGACCGGCGACTCATCGAAGCCAATGCCCGGGGCGCGCACAACGGACACGTCCCCGTCACGGCGATCAACAGCGTCATCGGACTCATCGTCGCCGATGCGAACGGACTCGGCCCGGTCGTGCTGTCCAACGAGCGGTCCTCCAACGTCGGCAACGTCACCTGGCTGGGTCGCGACGTCAATCATCAGTGGTCCAAGAGCATCTCGTACGAATCGCTGCTGCGCGACACGTTGACCGCCTACGGATTCAATCCCGACCGCTACTTCTCACTTCTGCGGCCCCTGTCGGAATCCGAGATCGCCGACCGGTTCCGCACGAGCCCGCAGTACTTCCGCGACTTCATCAGCTGCAACCGCCCCTTCGCGATCGACTCGGGGCGCCGGGGCGCGACGTGGTGCGGGCATTGCCCCAAGTGCCTCTTCGTCTACGGCCTCATGGCGCCACGGCTGGGCCGTGCGGAAGTCGAGGCGATCTTTGGCCACGACCTCTACGCCGACCTGGGCAACCGCCCTGGGTTCGAGGACATCGTCGGCCTCGGCGTCCACAAACCGTTCGAGTGCGTCGGCGAGTACTACGAGGCCGCCGAGTCGCTGGTGTCGGTGCTCGATTCCGACGAGTGGCGCGGAGTTCCCCTGATCGAGGAATTCCGTTCCCGGCGTGCCGAACTCGAGAAGGTCGCCGCCTCGGAGGAGGCCGGCCACGGAGGGGCGGCCGTGGACTACGTCCCCGCGCGGTACGCGGCGGCGTTGGCCGTGCCGTGAGCCGGGCACCGTCCGACCTCGCCGGCCTGACCGTCGGCATCTGGGGGTTCGGGCGCGAAGGCATCTCGATGGCCCGAACGGCGGCCGCCGAAGGGGCCGCGGTGGTCGAGGCCGTCGACGACGTGGGCCGTCGCCCCTACGAGGAGCCCGACGGCATCGCCAACCTCCGCGTGTTCCGCGGCTCCGAGCACCTCGCGCGCCTCAGTTCCTGCGACGTCGTGTTCGTCAGTCCCGGCGTGCCGTGGCATCAGCCCGTCTTCGAGGAGCTCCGTCGGTCGGGAGTCCGGATCTCCAGTGCGGCCGACTGGTTCATGTCCCGCCACGGTGCTGCCACGATCGGGGTCACGGGCACGAAGGGCAAGAGCACCACCGCATCATTCCTCGGCCACCTCCTGCGACGGGTCGGCGTCGATGCCGTCGTCGCGGGCAACATCGGTACGCCGCTCTCTGACCTGTCGCCCGCCGAGGGCGTCGTGGTCGTGGCGGAGTTGTCCAGCCAGCAGTGCGCGTTGCTCACGACGTCACCCGCCGTGGCGGTCATCACCAATCTCTATGAAGATCATCTGGATTGGCACGGCGACAAGGACTCCTACCATCTCGCGAAGGCGAACGTCTTCCGCAACGGAGCCCGAGCGCTGGTGACGACTCCGGAGGTGGTGGCGATCCTCGAGCGCCTCGGCGTCGCGCCGGCCGACGACGCCGTGCTACTCCTCGACCCCGGTGAGATGCGACGCAGCGGGGGCCGCTCGGTGATGGCCTACGAGCACAACGTCGTCAACGGCGCGCTGGCTGCCGTCGCCGCGGCGGAGGTGCTCGGCAGGCCCGTGGCGGCTGCCGAGTTCGATGCCGCCGTGCAGACGTACGAGGGTCTGCCGCACCGGCTGCAGACCGTTCGGACCACGGGTCGCATCCGCTGGATCGACGACACCCTGGCGACGACGGGGGAGAGCGTGGCTGCCGCACTGCGGGCCATGGCGCCCGACGAACACGTCGTGTTGATCGTCGGCGGCATGGACCGGCAGCTGAACTACGACCACCTCGACGCCTATCTGCGCAGCGGCGAGCGGCGGGTATCCCTGATCCAGTCGCCGACCAACGGCGCCGAGATCGGCAGGGGCTTCGCGCAGGAGCACCCGTCCCGTACCCATCGGGCCGACAGCCTCGAGGAGGCGGTGCGCACGGCGGCGTCCCTGGCGGACGTCGACGTCGTCCTGCTGTCGCCGGGTGCGGCAAGTTACGACCTGTTCACCAACTACGAGGCGAAGGCAACCGCCTTCCGCGGTTTCATCGACGCGCTCACCTGAGCGTTCGCGACGACGCAACCCTCCGGTGGCGTCCGCGTGTCGGGCGGCGAACTAACCTGGAACCCGTGCCCGATCCAGCGACCTACCGGCCTGCCCCGGGCTCGATACCCGTCGAGCCCGGCGTCTACCGGTTCCGCGATCCGCACGGCCGGGTGATCTACGTCGGCAAGGCCAAGAGCCTGCGCAGCCGCC
>NZ_JAEMTA010000006.1 GCF_016462545.1 Mycolicibacterium sp.
GTGCCTGCCCGGAGGCGGGTGCCGGTGTCGGAGCGGGTGTCGGAGCCGGCTCCTCGGGGTAGGGCCGCGGCTGGGGAGCGGGTGCGGCAGGGGCAGGTGCCCCTGAGGCAGGCGGCCCGGGACGCGTCGGTTCACCAGGGTTGGGCGCCACGATCGGCGCATCGGGCTCGGCCGGCGAGATCAGCGGCGGCATGCCGGGAGGTGCACCGGGCAGCCCCGGTGGCGTACCCGGCAGTCCGGGGGGCGCACCGGTCGGCGCCTGGCCGCCCGGTGGCTGCTCGCCCGCGGCGGGAATGGCGTGGATCACGGGCCGGATGTAGAGCCGGGCCGTCTGCCCGAGGTTGCGAGCCTCGTTGCCGTCGTTGCCGGGAACGGTGATGACGAGGTTGTCGCCGTCGACCACGACTTCGGAGCCCGAGACTCCGAGCCCGTCGACGCGGGAGCTGATGATCTCCTGCGCCTGGGCCAGGGACTCACGCGTGGGAGGCGAGCCGTCCGGGGTGCGGGCGGTGAGAGTGACGCGGGTGCCGCCCTGCAGATCGATGCCAAGTTTGGGCTTGGCTTGCTTGTCTCCGGTCAGGAACACCAGCAGGTAAGCGCCGATGAGCAGAACCAGAAAAAGCGTCAGGTAGCGGTAGGGATGCACCGGCGCCGAAGGCGATGCCACGTTCTTGGTTCTCCTCAGATTGGTACGTCAACCCGCAAAGAGTACGTGGTTGCGCTGTGTGCTCAGCCGTCAGTCTTTGGTGAGTCGATCCGGGTCGGACCTGACCTCGGTGCCTGCGGTGGGCCGGTCAAGCTCCTGCGCCGTCGACGCCTCGACGGCATCATCGTCTTCGTACTCGTCGTCTTCGTACTCGTCATCGTCGTCGACGATGGTCTTCTCCTTGACGGCCAACTTCAGCATCGTGACGACGACGCCGGGTGCGAGTTCGACGTCGATCTTCGAGTCGGCGACGTCGGTGATGGTGCCGAAGAGGCCCGCCGTGGTCATGATCTCGTCTCCGACGGCCAACGAATCGTGCAGGTTGATCGTCGCCTGCATGGCCTTCTTCTGCTTGCGCGACGCGAAGAACATGAACGCGCCCATGATGACGAGCAGTGGGACGAAGATGGCGAGATCCATGGCAGCTCTGACTTTCGTATCGATATCTTGGTCATGGCGCCCCGGGACGGATGCGGTCACTCGGGGGCCTCGTCTCCGGACCAGTGTGCCATCACCGCGTCTGATGGCGGACACGCCCCATCTCGCAGCCATGGCCGAAGTGGGGCCGGTGACGCATCCGGCGGTGCGCTGATCAGCGTCGGCGACCGAAAGCGTAGGAGATGTCTCGTCGGAGTGCCGCAATCCTCCGCTGCGCGCCGCCCTTACCGACGTTTCCGGTCGCGTCGCCTGCTGCGGCGACTAGGCTTCGAGAGGACGTTCCGACGTCCCCCTCCCCTGGCATCGCCACCCCCTCGCAGGAGTCATGACGTGAGCACCATCGAACAGAGCCGCCATCTCGCCACCGCGATCCCCGGCCCCAAGTCCGCGGCGTTGATCGCCCGCAAGAGCGAGGCCGTTGCACGCGGCGTCGGCAACACCATGCAGGTGTACGCGGCCCGCGCGGGCGGCGGCATCCTCGAGGACGTCGACGGCAACCGACTCATCGACCTGGGGTCCGGCATTGCCGTCACCACCATCGGCAATGCCTCGCCCCGCGTCGTCGAGGCGGTGGCGGCGCAGGTCGCTGAATTCACGCATACCTGCTTCATGGTGACCCCCTACGAGGGGTACGTCGCGGTGTGCGAGCACCTCAATCGGTTGACGCCCATCAAGGGCGACACCCGATCGGCACTGTTCAACTCGGGCTCTGAGGCCGTCGAGAACGCCGTGAAGATCGCCCGCACCTATACCCGCAAGCAGGCGGTCGTGGCGTTCGACCACGCCTACCACGGCCGCACGAACCTCACGATGGCCCTGACCGCCAAGTCGATGCCCTACAAGCACGGCTTCGGACCGTTCGCCCCCGAGGTCTACCGCGCGCCGATGTCCTATCCGTATCGCGATGCCGAGTTCGGCAAGGAACTCGCCACCGACGGCGAGCTGGCGGCCAAGCGGGCGCTGACTGTCATCGACAAGCAGGTGGGTGCCGAGAACCTCGCGGCGATCATCATCGAACCGGTCCAGGGCGAGGGCGGATTCATCGTCCCCGCGGAGGGCTTCCTGCCGACGCTGCTCGACTGGTGCCGAAAGAACGACGTGATCTTCATCGCCGACGAGGTGCAGTCCGGATTCGCCCGCACCGGTGCGATGTTCGCCTGCGAGCACGACGGCATCGATCCCGATCTCATCGTCACGGCCAAGGGCATCGCCGATGGACTGCCGCTGGCGGGCGTCACGGGTCGCGCCGAGATCATGGACGCCCCGCACGTCGGCGGCCTTGGTGGCACGTACGGCGGAAACCCGATCGCCTGCGCCGCTGCGCTCGCGACGATCGAGACCATCGAGGCCGACGGCATGGTGGCCAGGGCCCGCGAGATCGAGGCGTTCATGAAGGAACGCCTGGGTCGGATGCAGGCAGACGACGATCGGATTGGCGACGTTCGCGGTCGCGGCGCCATGATCGCCGTCGAGTTGGTCAAGTCCGGCACCACCGAGCCCGACGCCGACCTGACCAAGGCCCTGTGTGCGGGAGCCCATGCCGCAGGCGTGATCGTGTTGTCCTGCGGCACCTTTGGCAACGTACTTCGATTCCTTCCGCCGCTGACGATCAGCGACGAGCTGCTCGAGGAGGGCCTCGACGTGCTCGCGCTGGTGCTCAAGGACCTCTGAACCATGACGACCGTCCGAAACTTCATCGGCGGTGAGCTCGTCGACTCGGTGAGTGGTGCGACGATGCCGCTGGTGGATCCGACCACCGGGGAGAAGTACGGCACGGCGCCGATATCCAACGAGCAGGACGTCGACAACGCCTACGCTGCCGCAGCTGCGGCATTCAGGGACTGGAAGCGCACGACCCCGTCAGTCCGGCAGAAGGCGCTGCTCGACTTCGCCGACGACGTGGAGGCGACCGCCGACGAACTGGTCGCCGCCGAAGGACGCAACACGGGTAAGCCGAACCACGTCACCAGGGCCGAAGAGATTCCGCCGATGGTCGATCAGATCCGCTTCTTCGCTGGTGCCGCAAGGGTTCTCGAGGGCAAGTCGGCAGGCGAATACCTGGAGAACCACACGTCGTGGATCCGTCGCGAGCCGGTGGGCGTCATCGGTCAGGTGGCACCGTGGAATTACCCCATGATGATGGCAGTCTGGAAGTTCTGCCCCGCTGTCGCTGCGGGCAACACCGTCGTCATCAAACCCAGTGATACGACGCCGGTCACCACCGTCATGCTCGCCGAGCTGGCGGCCAAGCACTTCCCGCCCGGCGTGCTCAACGTCGTCACCGGCGACCGGGTGACCGGCGCCTCCGTCGTCGCGCATCCGACGCCTCAGATGGTGTCGATCACCGGATCGGTGGCTGCGGGTCGCGCGGTGGCCGTCAGCGCAGGCGGCCACCTCAAGCGCACGCACCTCGAGCTGGGCGGCAAGGCCCCGGTCATCGTGTTCGGCGACGCCGACATCTCCGCCGCGGCGGAGGGAATCGCGACCGCTGGGTACTTCAACGCCGGGCAGGACTGCACCGCTGCCACTCGGGTGCTGGCGCACGCCTCGGTGGTCGACGAGCTGACGGCTGCACTGGCCGAGCAGGCCAAGGGCGCCCAGACGACATTCGGCAGGGCACCCGACGATGAGGATGCCTGGGTGCCACCGGTCAACAACGCCAACCAGCTGGATCGGGTTCTCGGCTTCTTCGATGACGTCCCCGAGCACGCCACCGTCGCAGCCGGTGGACATCGACAGGGTGACAGGGGTTTCTACGTCGAGCCCACGGTGATCGGCGGTCTGAGGCAAGACGACCGGCTGATTCAAACCGAGGTCTTCGGGCCCGTCATCACGGTGCAGTCCTTCGTCGAGGAGGACGACGCGCTGGAGAAGGCCAACGGCGTGGAGTTCGCCTTGGCGTCATCGGTCTGGACGAAGGACGTATCGACCGCCATCCGGATGTCCAACACGTTGGACTTCGGCTGCGTGTGGATCAACACCCACATCCCGCTGGTCGCGGAGATGCCGCACGGTGGTTTCAAGTCCTCCGGCCACGGCAAGGACCTGTCGATGTACGGCCTCGAGGATTACACGCGCATCAAGCACGTGATGGTCTACACGGGATAGCGGCCCGGCCGGTCAGTGACCAGCCGTGGTCACGTCTCCAGCGTGTCGGCGGAGCGGGTTGCGCCAGGACCGTCGCGGGCGATCCGCCACGACGGTGCGGTCGCCGTCCGCTTGGACGGGCGTCGCCGCCGTGATCGGACCCGTGCCCATCGTCGAGCGGTCCTCGATCTCGTTGGCGTGTCGCGACGTCGCGACCCGCTGAGCGCGACCTACGTCGCGCACGCTGCGGACCGAGACGCGACCGAGTGCGATCGCCCCGAGGAACACGATCACCGCGCCCAGACCGTGGAAGTAGGTCAACTCGAGCCAGGCCGCCTTGGTGTCGGTCCCAGCGACCGGGCGCCCGATCTCTCCGATGGTCAGCGTGGTGGCCATGACGCGTCCGACGACGAACCAGGCCCCGGCGACGACGCTGAGCCAGCCGCCGAGCACCGCGGTGGCGCGGTTGCGCGATCGCAGCAGAAGGAGACCGCCGATGACCGCGACGACGCCGGGTAGGACTTCGAGCCAGCCGCGGGCAGCGCTCCACGCAGATCCCTGGTCGGGATCGTAGGCAAAGTCGAACGCCGGTCCCACGAAGGGAACCAGCGCTCCCCACAGCCCGAGCAGGATCACCAGGATCCCGCTAGCGGCGCCACGGCTGCGCGCGATGTGCAGCCTGCCGCCATCCACGCGTTCACCCGAAACGACCTGAGCCATCGTGCCTCCTAGTTCGGGCGCTGTGTACCCAACTTCCTCCGAGCCCTAACGATGCGGCCACAGGAACTTCGCGAGCAGGGCCGGGAGGGCGACGGCGATCGAGGTAGCTCGCGTCGAAACACCTGCACGGAAGTGCCGACGCCACCGTCGCCCGGAGCCTTTGACGGTCGTCGCCAGACAAACCTCTGGCAACATGTCGGGTGACCTTCCTCCGCTACACTTCAGCGGCTTTGACGCAGGTGAAGACGGCCGGAGCAGCTCAATGGCAGAAGCATCCAGCAATCTTCTAGAAGAACTCTTGCTGACCTCGGGCAAACCGTTTGCGCTTCTTGTACGATCCGTCGAAGGGGAGTTCGCATTCGGGCCGAGACCACGCTCTGGCGGCATTTGACATACGAACGGCAAGGGCAGACGCGCAAAGTGGAGTGGATTCGCCGTTGGTGGCGACAGCCCGATCACTACGAATGGCTGTCCGTGTATCTCGGCGTCCGCAACCTCAAGCGGTTCACCCAGTCCATGATGGCCACCATCGTCGCCGTCCTAGGTCTGGTGCCGATCCTCATGCTCCTCACCCCCGCCGGACCGCAATCTCCGGTGGCCCGCGCGATATCCGTGGTGGTCACCGTGTTCTGCGGGGTCTTGTCGCTGCTCTGGGCGTTCAAATGGCCCACCAGCGACCAGTCGGCTGCGTTCGTGGTCATCGCCAACCTCTCGATCGCTGCGGCGGTGCTCGTCGACACGCGACCGGGCGTCGGAATCCAGGGCTGCACCGCCTTCGCGGCACTCGCCGGCTACGTCGCGTTCTTTCACACCAGCAGATATCTGGCCTTCACCCTGGTGATGGCAATGGGCACGTCGACGGCCTGCGCGATCGAGATCGTCCTCGCGGGTGATCTGCCGCTGGCCGCGAGCAGGCTCCTGATCCTGGTGGTGACCGTTCTCGCAGTTCCGTTCTGCGTTCAGGTTCTGGTGCACACGTTGGGCATCGACGCGCTCAAGTCGGACATCGACCCCCTCACGGACCTACCCAACCGGCGCGCCTTCCAGCGGTCGGTTCGGATCCTGGCCGCAGAGTCGAGTCGGGACAGCACCACTCATTTCACTGTGGTGATGGTCGACCTGGATGACTTCAAGCGAATCAACGACACCGCGGGACACGCGGCAGGCGATCAGACACTGGTCGCCGTCGGCGACATCCTTCGCCACACTCGGCGCGGCGATTCGCTGGTCGCTCGCATCGGTGGGGAGGAGTTCGTCGTCGCCGTCTCCGGTGACCGCAAGGACGCCATCGGACTCGCCGAGCGCATTCGTCGTGACATCGCCCAGGCTCCGTCGCGGGTCACCGCCAGCATCGGCGTGGCGAGCGCTTCGCTCTTCCGGGTGGTGGCCCGGGAAATCCCCACCCACGTCGATCACCTGGTCGAGTCAGCAGACCGGGCCATGTACAAGGCGAAGCGTTCGGGCGGCGATCGGGTGCACGTCGTCGGCCTCCCCTACCAGGCCTACGTCGAGAAGCCGATGACGAGCAAGACCACGGCAACCAACGGCAGAACGCCTTGGACCGCCGCCGAACGCGCCTTGTCCGGAGCCGACGCCACGAGCACCACGGCGGCGGCCAACATCGACCCCACGCCAGCGAAGAGCAGCGCCGCACCGACGCGGATTCCACCCGAGATCGTGAACGCAACACCCACCGCCGTCACGACCGCCAAGAAGAGGTTGTAGAACCCCTGATTGAACGCCATCAGCTTGGTGGTCTCGGCTTCCTCGGATGTGGTTCCGAACGTCGCGCGGGTGCGCGGGGACGTCCACCGAAACGATTCGAGTGTCCAGATGTAGACATGCAGAACGGCAGCCAACGCTGCGAATATCACTCCGGCAGTAGTCATGTCACACTCTTCGTCTCGGCTACTCGAACAGGCCCTGCTGCCCCAGGCCGGTGACGCCGCTGGGCGGCGTCATGCCCAGATGCGTCCAGGCCTGGCCCGTGGCCACCCGACCACGCGGGGTGCGCGCGATCATGCCTGCGCGCACCAGGAAAGGTTCGCATACCTCCTCGACGGTCGTGGCCTCTTCGCCCACGGCCACCGCGAGGGTCGACACCCCGACCGGCCCTCCGCCGAAACTTCGGATGAGCGCGGAGAGAACGGCCCGGTCGAGACGGTCGAGACCCAGTTCGTCCACGTCGTATACCGCGAGCGCGGCCTTCGCGATGTCGCGGGTGATGACACCGTCGGCACGCACCTCGGCGTAGTCGCGGACACGGCGCAGCAACCGGTTCGCGATGCGTGGCGTGCCACGCGAGCGTCGGGCGATCTCGGCGCCGGCGT
Organism: Mycolicibacterium sp.; assembly: GCF_016462545.1. Classification (GTDB taxonomy): domain Bacteria; phylum Actinomycetota; class Actinomycetes; order Mycobacteriales; family Mycobacteriaceae; genus Mycobacterium. The sequence goes on from NZ_JAEMTA010000006.1 coordinate 7,282, forward strand.
CCGCACCCACCTCGATGCCGAGGATGCCCGCCGAACGGGCAAGTACCCGTTCCAGCTCGGCGGGTTCGTAGAAGTCCATGTGCGCGGTGAAGCCGAACCGATCGCGCAGCGGTCCCGTCAGCGCGCCGGACCGGGTCGTCGCTCCCACGAGGGTGAAGGGCGCGACCTCCAGGGGAATCGACGTTGCGCCCGGCCCCTTTCCGACGACGACGTCGACGCGGAAGTCCTCCATCGCGAGGTAGAGCATCTCCTCGGCCGGCCGGGCGATGCGATGAATCTCGTCGATGAACAGCACGTCGTGCTCGACCAGGTTGGACAGCATCGCGGCCAGATCGCCGGCGCGCTCCAGGGCGGGGCCCGAGGTGAGACGCAGCGACGTTCCGAGTTCGGCGGCGATGATCATGGCCAGTGACGTCTTGCCGAGCCCGGGCGGGCCCGACAGCAGGATGTGATCCGGTGTGCCACCGCGATTCTTGGCACCCTCGAGGACGAGTTGCAACTGTTCGCGCACCCGCGGCTGTCCGATGAACTCCTTGAGCGAGCGGGGACGAAGGCTGGCGTCGACGTCGCCCTCACCCACCGTCAGCGCCGCCGACACCTCGCGGTCGGTGGTGTCCTCGTGGTCGTCCTCGTCGAACCGGCCCATGCCCGCCTACTTCTTCCCCAACATCGACAGCGCTGCGCGCAGTGCACTCGACGTCGTCGCCTCGGAATCGTCGGCGAGAACCTTGTCGGTGGCCTCCTCTGCCTGCTTGGCGGCGAAGCCGAGTCCGACGAGTGCCTCGACGACCAGACCGCGCACCGCGTGGCCGCCGACCACCCCGGTGCCACCGGACGAGGCGACCGAGCCAATCTTGTCCCGAAGTTCGAGGACCAGCCGCTCGGCGCCGCGCTTGCCGATGCCAGGCACACGGGTCAGTGCGGTGACGTCACCGTCGGCCAGCGCCTGCCGAAGCGCCTGGGCGTCGTAGACGGCCAGGGTGGCCAGCCCGATCTTCGGTCCGACGCCGGACACCGAGAGGAGCGTGGTGAACAGGTCGCGCGATTCGGCGTCGGCGAACCCGTACAACGTCATCGAGTCCTCGCGGACGATCATCGCGGTGATCAGTCTGGCCTCGGTGCCGCGCCGCAGGGTCGCGAGCGTCGTCGGCGTCGTCATCACCTTGTAGCCGACGCCCGCCGCCTCGATGACGGCGTGATCGAGGGCGACGTCGAGGACCTCGCCACGCACCGATGCGATCATGTCGCCGCCTTGAGCTTGGCCTTGTACTTGCGGCGCTGCTCGGCGGCCATCGCCTCCGCCTCGGCCATCCGGGCGATCATGGGCGCCCGCCAGCAGTGGCAGATGGCCAGCGCCAAGGCGTCCGCGGCATCCGCCGGCGTCGGTTTGGCTTGGAGCGCAAGGATTCTCGTGACCATCTCGGTGACCTGCGCCTTATCGGCACGGCCGTTGCCCGTGACGGCGGCCTTCACCTCGCTGGGGGTATGAAAGTGCACGTCGATGTCCCGCCTCGCAGCGGCCAGGGCGATGACACCACCCGCCTGCGCGGTCCCCATCGCCGTGTTCGCGTTCTGGTTGGCGAACACCCGCTCGATCGCGAGCACGTCCGGACGATGGGTATCCAGCCAGTGGTCGACGGCGTTGCTGATGGTCAGCAACCGCTTGTGTAGCGGCTGATCCGACGGAGTGCGGACGACGTCGACGTCCAGTGCGATCACCTGACGGCCGCGACCGCTCTCGATGACCGAGAGGCCACACCGCGTCAGCCCAGGGTCGACGCCCATCACCCGCACTGCGACTCCCTCACCACTACGGCCTCCGACTCCCGAACAGCTGTTCGATACCTTAACGGCTCCGGTCCGCGACCGCGGGCAGCGACATACCCCTGGAACGTCGGTCAGTAGACGATGGCGCGCCATCGGGCGGGATCGGCGCCTTTTTGGCCGCGCGATAGTTTGGAGTCATGACCGTTCTCGACTCCCCCGTTCCACGGTCGCACCTCGCGGTGCCGGTCGACGATCTCGATGCCGCGGTGCCGCACTTCGGCCTGCGGCTTTCCGTCGACGAGGTCCACCGGTTGGCCGAACGCTTGCGCGCCGAGGGAACCCAGTTCGTCGTCGAGCCCCATCGGCGCTTCGAGGGGCAGACGGGCGAGCAGTGGACGATGTCCCTGCTCGATCCCGCGGGAAATGCGCTGGAGTTCAAGGCCTTTGCCGACGATTCGCAGGTATTCGCAACCGGAGGGAACGAGTGATGCGGGTCGTCATCGCCGGCGGGCATGGAAAGATCGCGCTCATCGTCGAGAAGCTGCTCACCGACCGCGGCGATGAGGCTGTGGGACTGATCCGCAACCCCGACCAGAGCGACGACCTTCGGCGAGTGGGTGCCGAACCCGTCGTCCTCGATCTGGAGAACTCCACCGTGGAGGCGGTCGCCGCCATCCTCGACGGTGCGGACGCGGTGATCTTCGCGGCCGGCGCGGGTCCCGGCAGCGGGATCGACAGGAAGACGACCGTCGACCGCGACGCTGCCATCCTGCTGGCCGACGCCGCGGAGGCAGCGGGCATCAGTCGCTATCTGATGGTGTCGGCGATGGGCGCCGACCGCCGGGACTCCGGAGAGACCGACGACCCGGTCTTCGCCGCGTACCTCGACGCCAAGGCGGCCGCCGACGAGGCGGTCCGCGCCCGGCCCGGGCTCAATGCGACGATCGTGCGACCCGGCCTCCTCACGGACGAACCGGCCACCGATCGGGTCCGTGTCGCGGAGTCGACCGGTCGCGGCAGCATCCCGCGCGCCGACGTGGCGGCGATGCTGGTGGCACTGCTCGACGTCCCCGCGACGGGCGGCTCGACCTTCGAACTGATCTCTGGCGACACGTCGATCGCGGAAGCCGTGTCCGTACTGAGCAGCTAGCGGTCAGTCCTCGTCGAGCTGGGCGGCGACCTCGTCGGAGATGTCGACGTTGGTCCACACGTCCTGCACGTCGTCGCTGTCTTCGAGCGCATCGACCAGTTTCAGCACCTTGCGGGCGCCCTCGACGTCGACGGGCACGCTGACCGAGGGCTGGAAGCTGGCATCGGCCGAGTCGTAGTCGATGCCCGCGTCCTGCAACGCCTTCCGGACGGCGACGAGGTCGGTGGGCTCGGAGATGACCTCGAAGCTGTCGCCATGATCGACGACGTCCTCGGCGCCTGCTTCCAGGACGGCGGTCAGCACGTCGTCCTCGGTGAGGCCGTTCTTCTCCAGGGTGACCACGCCCTTGCGGGTGAACAGGTAGGACACCGAGCCGGGGTCCGCCATGTTGCCGCCGTTGCGGGTCATCGCGATGCGCACCTCGCTGGCGGCGCGGTTCTTGTTGTCGGTCAGGCACTCGATGAGCACGGCAACACCGTTGGGTCCGTAACCCTCGTACGTGATCGGCTGCCAGTCGGCGCCGCCCGCCTCTTCACCGCCGCCGCGCTTGCGCGCCCGCTCGATGTTGTCGTTGGGCACCGACGTCTTCTTCGCCTTCTGGATGGCGTCGTACAGCGTCGGGTTGCCCGAGGGGTCACCGCCACCGGTACGTGCGGCGACCTCGATGTTCTTGATCAACCGGGCGAATTCCTTGCCCCGGCGCGCATCCTTGACTGCCTTCTGATGCTTGGTGGTGGCCCACTTGGAATGGCCGCTCATGCAGGTACTGCTCGCTTTCGAATGTCTCGGCTCTGCTGCGAAGTCTGATCGTCGAGTCTACGTGGAGATTAGCCCTACCCGAGCTGACATCCCCGTCGAGATAGCGCTGGCGGTCGCAATTCCGTGCTTTTGGTGACCGTGGGCGCTATCTCGCCGGGGTTTACGCGTCACAGGGAATCGACGAACAGCCGGTGCACCCGACGATCGCCGGTCATCTCAGGGTGAAACGCCGTCGCCAACGTCCGGCCCTGGCGGACCGCGACCGGATGCCCCGCGGCGCTCGCCAGCACCTCTACCGCCGGTCCGACCCGCTCGACCCACGGAGCGCGGATGAACACGGCGTGCACGGAACCTTCCAGCCCGTCGAACGCGATGTCGTCCTCGAACGAATCCACCTGTCTACCAAAGGCATTGCGCCGCACGGTCATGTCGATCCCGCCGAGCGGCAGGGCTTCGCGGCCGGGGACGCCGGCGTCGACGATCTCGGTCGCCAGCAAGATCATCCCCGCGCACGATCCATAGGCGGGCATGCCGTCGGCAAGTCGCGCGCGCAGCGGATCCAGCAGCTCGAATTCACGCAATAGCTTGCTCATGGCCGTGGACTCGCCGCCGGGCAGCACCAGGGCGTCGACGGCGTCCAACTCGGCCCGCCGCCGCACGGTGACGGCTTCGGCGCCCGCTTCGGTCAGCGCCGCCAGGTGTTCCCGGGTGTCTCCCTGCAATGCGAGGACACCGACGCGCGCCGTCACGTCGCCCGCGGGGTGAAGTCGCGGTTGTAGCGGGTCAGGCCCTCCTGCATCACCGAGGCGACCATCTCGCCGTACTGGTTGAAGAGCTTGCCCTCCGTCAGTGAACGGCCGCCGCACGCCGACGGCGAGGACTGGTCGTACAGCAGCCACTCGTCGGCCCGGAACGGACGCATGAACCACATCGCGTGATCCAGCGACGCCACCATCAGGTGCTTGCGCTCGTCGGGATGGTTCACCTGTGCCGAGCCCAGCAGGGTCAGGTCGCTGAGGTAGGCCAACGCGCAGATGTGCAGCACCGGGTCGTCGGGCAGCGGATCGGTGTGCCGAAACCAGACCTGCTGCTGGGAGGCCTTGCCCGGCAGCAGCTCCAACTGGTCTCGCGGCACGATGCGAACGTCCCACTCGGCGAACTGCGCGAAGCCGGCGTCATCGAACGCCCCGCCCGAGCGAAACCCCGGCAGGTCGTCGGGCGGCGGCGCCGCGGGCATGGCGTCCTGATGTTCGATGCCGCTCTGGTCGGTCTGAAACGACGCCGACATCGAGAAGATCGTCTTGCCGTGCTGGACCGCGTTGACCCGCCGGGTGGCGAACGAGCCGCCGTCGCGCAACCGTTCGACGATGTAGACGGCCGGCGCCTTGGCATCCCCGGGCCGAAGGAAGTAGCCGTGCAGCGAGTGCACCTGATAGCGCGGATCGACGGTGCGGACGGCGGACACCAGTGATTGGCCGGCGACGTGCCCGCCGAACGTGCGCTGCAGGAATCCGGACTCGGGACTGAACACACCACCGCGATAGATGTTGACCTCGAGCTGCTCCAGATCGAGGATCTCTTCGATCGACATCGACGCAGTATCTACCAGCCGCGTTCGGCCAGCCGATGCGGCTGCGCGATCTCCTCCACGTTGATGCCGACCATGGCTTCGCCCAGCCCGCGCGACACCTTGGCCAGCACGTCCGGGTCGTCGTAGAACGTCGTGGCCTTGACGATGGCGGCGCCGCGCTCCTCGGGGTTGCCCGACTTGAAGATGCCCGATCCGACGAAGACGCCCTCGGCGCCCAGCTGCATCATCATCGCGGCGTCGGCCGGGGTGGCGATGCCGCCTGCGGTGAACAACGTCACGGGGAGCTTGCCCGCCCGGGCCACCTCGACCACCAGATCGTAGGGTGCCTGCAATTCCTTTGCAGCGACGAACAACTCGTCCTCCGACAGTGACGTCAACCGACGGATCTCCCCACCGATCTTGCGCATGTGGGTGGTCGCATTGGAGACGTCACCGGTGCCCGCCTCGCCCTTGGAGCGGATCATGGCGGCACCCTCGCTGATGCGACGCAAGGCCTCGCCCAGGTTGGTGGCGCCACAGACGAAAGGCACCGTGAACTTCCACTTGTCGATGTGGTTGGCGTAGTCGGCGGGCGTCAGCACCTCGGACTCGTCGATGTAGTCGACGCCGAGGCTCTGCAGGATCTGCGCCTCGACGAAGTGCCCGATGCGCGCCTTGGCCATCACCGGGATGGTCACCGCCGAGATGATGCCCTCGATCATGTCGGGGTCGCTCATTCTGGACACTCCGCCTTGGGCGCGGATGTCGGCGGGGACGCGCTCGAGGGCCATGACCGCAACGGCCCCGGCGCCCTCGGCGATGCGCGCCTGCTCGGGTGTGACGACGTCCATGATGACGCCCCCCTTGAGCATTTCGGCCATGCCGCGCTTGACGCGGGCGGTGCCAGTCTGCGAGGGATCAACGGATTGCACGGCTATCTCCTTCAAATCAGTACTGATTCACTCTAGTGGCCCGGCCAAGTCGGTTTGAATCCGCAGTTCTTACGGCCCACTATCGAATGGATTGCAAGTCCCGGGTCAAGCCTGCGGAACCGGGCGCGGCCAGCGCGTTGGCCGCGGCGAGAAGTTCGCCGAGTTGTAGCGGGTAGACCGTCTCACCGCCGTCCACCAGTTCCGCGATCGTCTCCGCGTCACACCATCGGTGGCCGTGGATGGTGCGGTCCTCCAGCGGAGTGAAGCCCGCCGTCGACGGTTCGAACCGCAACGTGCGGTAGACGAAGAAGATCTCCTCACTGCGGATCACCGAGCCGTTGAAGTCGAAGACGGCTTCGCGCTTCCACACCGGCCCCACCAGGTCGGCCCTGCTGACGCGCAGTCCCGTCTCCTCCGCGAGCTCGCGGACCGCCGCATCGGGGAGCGTCTCGCCCGGCTCGACGGCGCCCCCCACGGTGAACCACCACCGCGGTGCGTCCTCACTCGCCGGATCGGAGCCACAGAACAACAACACGTAGCCCAACTCGTCGAGCAGCACGACACGCGCGGACGTGCGCTTGTAGACCTGCTGCCCGACGGAGCGCTGCGCAGCCCGTTCGGCGATCTCGAAATACGTTGGCATGGGGGCAGTCCCGCCGAGGTGCAACCAGCGCACCAGCGGTCGCTCACGCAGGGCAAGGGTGTCGCGCACGGCGTCGTTGTGGAACCGTCGCCCGAGCAGTACGCGCGCCTCCGCATCCGCCATCTCCGCGACCAGCGCCACTGGCAGCGACGCGGGATCGACGGTCGCCAGCGCCGTCGACAGCTCGTTCTCGGCGGCCTCACGTGACGAGCGGGGCGCCCGCTCGGCGGCATCGGCCAGCGCGGCCAACTGCCTGCCCGCGGCACCGTTGCCGTAGGCGTCAGTGGCGACGGCACGGGCCACCACGGCGCGCCGCGCGAGGATGCCGTCGAGCGCCTGCCAGGAGAGGTCGTAGCGGACATGCAGGCGATCCAGTCGATGGGCCGTCTGAAACGCCCAGATCCCCCCGATCAGCAGCACCGCGGCCAGGAGGACGAGTGCGACGATCACGAGCCAGACGATCACGCCATCTCCCCCGCGGCTTCCCTGTCGTCCGCCTTCTTGCCCCTGCCCAGCGCAGAGCGGCTGCCGATCGACGATCGACCGCTCGCCGAACCAGCCACCCGGACCTTGGCTCCCGCACCTGCCACCGTTTCGTAGACGCGCAGGATCTCCTGCGCGACCACCGACCAGTCGTACCGGTGCACCGCCTTGGTCGCCGCCGCCACGTATCGCCGCCGGGCGACGTCGTCACCCAGCATCTCGACCAGCGCCGTCGCCAGCGCGGCAGAGTCGTCGACCGGCACCAATCGACCCGCATCGCCATCGACGAGGACCCGGCGGAAGGCATCGAGGTCACTCGCCACGACGGCCGTTCCCGCCGCCATGGCCTCGACCAGGACGATGCCGAAGCTCTCACCTCCGGTGTTGGGCGCGCAGTACACGTCGGCGCTCGCCATGGCCGACGCCTTCTCGGCATCGTCGACCAGACCGAGGAACCTCAGGTGTGAGGCCAGCTCGCCGGCTTCCGACGTCAACTCCTCCTCGTCACCGCGGCCGACGACCAGCACCTCGACGTCGGGGAAGGCCTCGACGAGTCTGGGGAGCGCGCCGAGCAGGACGGCCATGCCCTTGCGGGGCTCGTCGAACCTGCCGAGGAACAGCACCGACTTCCCCGGGCGCGGGTAGCCGTCGAGAATGGGCGCCGAGGCAAACGAATCCACGTCGACGCCGTTGGGGATCTCGACGGCGTCGGAGCCGAGGGCCTCCATCTGCCAGCGCCTGGCCAAGTCGGAGACCGCGATCCGGCCGACGATCTTCTCGTGCCAGGGCCGCAGAATCCCCTGAAAGACGCTGAGCGTCAACGACTTCGTGGTCGACGTGTGAAACGTCGCGACGATCGGCCCCTCCGCGATCATCAGCGCCAGCATCGACAGGCTGGGCGCATTCGGTTCGTGGATGTGCAACACGTCGAAATCACCTTCGAGCAACCACTTCTTGACCTTGCGGTGGGTCGCCGGACCGAACCGCAGGCGTGCGACGGACCCGTTGTACGGGATCGGCACTGCCTTGCCGCCGGAGACCACGTAGTCGGGCAGGTGCGCCTCGGGCGACGACGGCGCCAGCACGCTGACGTGGTGCCCGTAACTGCGCATCACCTCGGCGAGCTGCAGCACGTGAGCCTGCACACCGCCCGGCACGTCGAACGAGTAGGGGCACACCATCCCGATCCGCATCAGGTGCCCGCGCCGTCGTCATCGAATGCCGAGTCGCTTCGCTCCTGCCCGCCGGTGAGCCGGGCGCGACGCTCGCTCGACAGGTCGGCGATCCACTGGGGCTGCAGCATGTGCCAATCGGCGGGATGGGCGGCGATGTTGGTGCCGAACTGGTCGGCGAGCGCCTGGGTGATGGTGGTGACGTCGCCCGACGAGATGTCCAGCGGCGGGCTGACGGCGGTGACGGCGACGTCGGGCTCGTAGTAGGAGTGGACGGGCAGCAACGCCGCGCCGGTCGCCAAAGCCAACTTGGCCGGCCCCGCGGGCAGCATCGTCGGCTCACCGAACAGGTTCACCCGCACGCCAGACTTGGTCAGGTCGCGATCGGACATCAGGCAGACCAGACCGTTGCCGCGGAGTCGCTCGGACAGGATCTCGAACGGCGGCCGGGAGCCGCCGGTCAGGGGAAGAACCTCGAATCCGAGGCTTTCGCGATAGTCGAGGAAGCGCTTGTACAGCGACTCCGGCTTGAGCCGTTCGGCGACCGTGGCGAAGCGGCCGTGGGTGTTGGTGAGCCATACCCCGGACATGTCCCAGTTGCCGCTGTGCGGCAGCGCCAGGATCGCTCCGCGGCCTACCTTCAGCGCCGCCGCGACGTGTTCGCCGCCGATCGACGCCTCGTCCAGACGGCGGGCCAGCACCTGGTGATTCATCGACGGCAACCGGAAGGCCTCCCGCCAATAGCGTGCGTAAGAGGCCAGCGAAGCACGAATCAGGCTGCCCGGCACCTCGGCGGCCGGTACGCTGAGCACTCGCGCCAGGTTCTTGCGCAGCTGCTCGGGTCCACCCCCGCGGGAGGCGTACAGCGCCCCCGCCTCGAAGGCGTTGCGGGCGGCGAACTCTGGCATCGCGCGCACCACGCGCCACCCCGCGGCGTAGCCGAGGTCGGACAGGTGGCCACCGAGGGGCACCCGAATCCCGCGCACGTTCGGCAGCCCCGGAGGCGTGCTCACGGCTCGCTCGCTTCCTCAGCGGAGTCGTTGGGCGGCTGCGGCGCGGTCTTCATCGGTTCGATCGCACCCGGTGAGGTCCGGACGGAATGCAACCGCTGCCCCAGCGTGACGAGGCTGGCCACCGCCAAGAACCACATCGCGACGGGCAGCAACCACGGCACGTGCAGGAACGAGACGCCGGAGAGGCCCGCACCGACCAGGACGATGATCAACCGCTCCGGTCTCTCGATGAACCCGCCGTCCCCCTTCAGCCCGTTGGCCTCGGCGCGCGCCTTGATGTAGGAGATGACCTGCGACGTCACCAGCGAGATCATGGTGGCCACCGCCAGCGAGGCACTGTGCATTCCGAAGGCGGCCCACCACAGCAGACCGCAGAAGACGGCGCCGTCGGCGATCCGGTCGCACGTGGCGTCCAGCACACCGCCGAAGGGGGTGCTGAAACCCCGTTCGCGCGCCATGGCTCCGTCGAGCATGTCGGCGAGCACGAAGACGAACACCGCGAACGCACCCCACCAGAGCTGCCCCACCGGGAACAGCGTGAGAGCCGCGATCACGGTTCCCGCGGTCCCGATGATCGTGATGCTGTCGGGCGTGAGGCCCATGCGCAGCGACGCCTTCGCCACCGGGCGGCTCAGCTTGGCGTAGGCCGCCCGGGTCAGCAGGTAGAAGTCGCTCACTCCTGGGCCACCCACTCATCTGCCAGCAGCTGGCGGGTGTCCCGCAGCAGCTGTGGGATGACCTTCGAGTCACCGATGATGGTGATGAAGTTGGCGTCACCGCCCCACCGAGGCACGACGTGCATGTGCAGATGCTCGGCGAGGCTCCCGCCCGCCGAGTGCCCGAGGTTGAGCCCGACGTTGAAGCCATGCGGCCGCGAGATCGCCTTCATCACGCGAATCGCCTTCTGCGTGAACGCCATCAGCTCCGCACTCTCGTCGACCGTGAGGTCCTCGAGTTCGGAGACCCTGCGGTACGGCACCACCATGAGGTGTCCGGGGTTGTACGGATAGAGGTTCAGGACCGCGTAGACGAGTTCTCCGCGCGCGACGACCAGCCCGTCCTCGTCCGACATCGTCGGGATGTCGGTGAAGGGTTCCGACGACCCTGCCGATCCAGCCGACGCTCCCTGCACCTTCGCCTCGGCGATGTAGTTCATTCGGTGCGGCGTCCACAGCCTTTGCAGATGGTCGGGATCACCGACCCCCCGGTCCACGATCGTGTTCTCTGGATCCACTGTCACACCGTGACCAGTTCGGCTGTCGGAGCAGCATTCTCGCGGCGGTTGACCCAGTCCACGATCGCCTCGACGGCAGCGTCCCGCGACACGCCGTTGATCTGCGTACGGTCACCGAACCGGAAGCTGACCGCGCCCGCCTCCACATCGCGGTCACCCGCGAGCAACATGAACGGCACCTTCTGGTTGGTCTGGTTGACGATCTTCTTGGCCATCCGGTCGTCACTGCTGTCCACCTCGACGCGGATACCGCGTGTCTTCAGTTGCGCGGCAACGTCTTCGAGGTACGGGATGTGCGCATCCGCGACGGGTATGCCGACCACCTGGATAGGCGCCAGCCAGGCCGGGAAGGCGCCCGCGTAGTGCTCGGTGAGCACCCCGAAGAACCTTTCGATCGAGCCGAACAGGGCGCGGTGGATCAACACCGGCCGCTGCCTGCTGCCGTCGGCGGCCGTGTACTCGAGTTCGAAGCGCTCGGGCATGTTGAAGTCCAGCTGGATCGTCGACATCTGCCAGGTCCGACCCAAGGCGTCCTTGACCTGCACCGAGATCTTCGGTCCGTAGAACGCTGCACCGCCGGGATCGGGCACCAGATCCAATCCCGACGCCTCGGCCACCTCGCGGAGCGTCTCGGTGGCCTCCTCCCACACCTCGTCGGAGCCCACGTACTTGTCGGGATCCTTGGTGGACAGTTCCAGGTAGTAGTCGTCCAGGCCGTAGTCGGCGAGCAGGTCGAGCACGAAGCGCAACAGCGAGGTCAGCTCGCCGCGCAGCTGCTCACGGGTGGCGTAGATGTGGGCGTCGTCCTGCGTCATGCCACGAACACGGGTCAGCCCGTGCACGACGCCGGACTTCTCGTAGCGGTACACCGACCCGAACTCGAAGAGCCGCAGGGGAAGTTCGCGGTAGGAGCGCCCGCGCGACCGGTAGATCAGATGGTGCATCGGGCAGTTCATCGGCTTGAGGTAGTAGTTCTGTCCCGGCTTGCGCACCGTGCCGTCGGCGTCGAACTCGGCGTCGATGTGCATCGGCGGGAACATCCCGTCGGCGTACCACTCGAGGTGGCCGGACGTGACGTACAGGTGCTCCTTGGTGATGTGTGGGGTGTTGACGAACTGATAACCCGCCTGCTCGTGCTTGCGACGCGAATAGTCTTCGAGCTCACGGCGAATGGTGCCACCCTTCGGGTGGAACACGGGCAGACCGGAGCCCAGTTCGTCGGGGAAGCTGAACAGGTCCAGTTCGACGCCGAGCTTGCGATGGTCTCTGCGCTGGGCTTCCTCGATCAGTTCGAGGTGGCGGTCGAGGGCCTCCTGCGATTCCCACGCCGTGCCGTAGATGCGCTGCAGGCTGGCGTTGTCCTGGTTGCCTCGCCAGTAGGCGGCCGAGGAACGGGTCAACTTGAACGCAGGGATGTACCGGGTGGTCGGAATGTGCGGGCCACGGCACAGGTCACCCCAAATGCGTTCGCGGGTCCGCGGATTGAGGTTGTCGTAGGCCGTCAGCTCGTCGCCGCCGACCTCCATGACCTCTGCGTCGCCGGACTTGTCGTCGACGAGTTCGAGCTTGTATGGCTCACCTGCGAGCTCCTCGCGCGCCTCGTCCTTCGACGCGTACACCCGGCGGTCGAACAGCTGGCCGTCCTTGACGATCTTCTGCATGCGCTTCTCCAGCGCCGCCAGATCCTCCGGCGTGAATGCGCGCGGGACGTCGAAGTCGTAGTAGAAGCCGTCCGTGATGGGCGGGCCGATGCCCAGCTTCGCTTCGGGGAACAGGCCTTGCACCGCCTGCGCCAGCACGTGCGCGGCCGAGTGGCGGATCACGCTGCGGCCGTCCTCGGTGTCGGCGGCGACGGGGATCACCTCGACGTCGACGGCAGGAGTCCACGACAAATCCCGCAGCTGGCCCTCGGCGTCCCGCACGACGACGATCGCGTCGGGCGCTCCGCGACTGGGTAGTCCGGCGTCGCGAACCGCCGCGCCCGCGGTGGTCCCGGCAGCGACCCGGATCGGGGCTGCTGGGGCAAGGCTTGCGGCGGCGGTCATCGGTGGGTCTCCTCGTCGGGGGGTGGGTGGGCGAATGATCGGAGGGGGGTCGGCGTGTCGAACGCGACCATGGTATCGGTGCTGGTGTTCAGGACCCCAGGCCGATGGGGCTCTTCAACCACGGCTGCTCGACGCCCACCAGGCCCGCGGCGAAGCTCAGCGCCCCCAGCAACCACAGGGTGGCCAGCACGACCGCTGTGGTCAGTACGAAGCCGAGCGCCTTCACCCAGAGACCCTGCGCCTTGAACCAGTCCATGAACCGGTCATAGCGCTCGCGGGTGTAGGTCAGCAGTCGGTGCGCCCACTCGAATTCGGTGGCCAGGATCGCGAGGCCGACGAAGACGATCGCCCAACCCGGCCCCGGATAGGGAATGGCGAGGATTCCGAGCCCGAGCACGACCAGGCCGACGACTCCGACGACGATGCGATAGGTGAGGTCGGCCGTCTTGCGCTCCCGGAGTCGGTCGCGCCACCGCGCCCACCGGCGCTTGGCGTCGCCGAGGGTGCTCACGGCTGCCCCGGCAGCAATTTGAGGAACAGTGCCTCGGCTTCGCACAGCACGTCGTCGTCATCCATGACACGCCCCGCGACGAAGATCTTGCGGCCCTCGATGCGGTCTATCCACGCGTCCACCTGCAGCTCCTTGTCGATGGGGGCGATCTTGCGGTAGTCGACGTGCAGGAACGCCGTTCGCTGGCGACGACTCTCGCTCAGCTTGAACGCGGCGAACCCCAACAGCGAGTCGAACAGCAGCGCGAGCGCGCCGCCATGGACGGCGCCGTTGCGGCCGAGGTGGAATCGGCGGAAGCGGGCCGTACCGCGGACCCTGCCGTCCTCGGTGACCCCGAGATCGACGGGAACCTGCATGATGTTGCCCCGGTTGGGGAGGTCCATCCGCCGCCCCGACGGCGAGTGCCACTCGTCGGCGTCGTAGGGGCCGAGCAGCCGATTGACGTCGCCGATCAGATCGGCGGCCGTCGTGATGACGTCGTCGGGCGCGTCGGCGCTGCGGGTCAGGTCCTGCAGCGTACGGACGGCCTCGACGAACCGTCCGTAGTCGGGTCCGCCACGGGTCGTCGGCACCGGCGGGTTGAATCCGCCGCCTGGCTGCGGGTCTTCGGGGTCGATGGCCACCCGCCCACCGTATTGCCTGAGCACTTGCTGGGAGGCACCCGTCCCCGACGGCGTGGTGCCGTCAGGCGCCGCTCACCCTGGTGAACTCGTCGTCGGTGAGCACGATCTTGGCCGCACCCACGTTCTCCTCGAGATGGGCGGCGCGCGACGTGCCGGGAATGGGCAGCATCACCGGGGACCGCTTGAGCAGCCACGCGACCGCCAGTTCGGACGGCGTGGCGCGGTGGTCGGCGGCGATGCTCTGCAACGGGCCGTTCTCCGCGACGAGCGGACCCGAGCCCAGCGGCGCCCACGGGATGAAGGCGATGCCCTGCTTTTCGCACGCCTCGAGCAGTGGCTCGGCGTTGCGCTCCGACATGTTGTACCGGTTCTGCACGGACGCGATCGAGGCGACCTTCTGCGCCGCAGCGAGCTGATCCACCGTGATCTCGGACAGACCGATGTGACGGATCTTGCCTTCCTTCTGCAGCTCCGCGAGCTCGCCCACCTGGTCCTCGGCGGGGAACTTCGCATCGATGCGATGCAACTGGAACAGATCGATCCGGTCGGTCCCGAGCCGGCGCAGGCTCATCTCGACCTCCTGACGCAGATACGCCGGGAAGCCGAGCGGCGTCCACACGTCCGGTCCGGTGCGTAGGAGACCCGCCTTGGTGGCGATGACGATGCCGTCTCGATAGGGGTGCAGGGCTTCGCGGATCAGTTCCTCGGCGACGTACGGCCCGTAGGAGTTCGCGGTGTCGAAGAAGTCGATGCCCAGTTCGACGGCGCGGCGCAGGACGCGGATGGCTTCGTCGTGGTCCGCGGGTGGACACCAGATGCCCTTGCCCGTCAGTCGCATGGTGCCGAAGCCGAGTCGATGGACGGTCAGATCACCGCCGAGAGCGAGCGTTCCAGAGGCGTGCGCGACGGGTTGCGTGGTCACGTTTCCGACCGTACCTCGGCGGTGGCATGGTGAAGCAGTGAAGCTGACCGACCTCGCAGGACTCCCATTCACCTATCCCGAGATCGGTGCAACGGCCGGACCGCCGCCCGACGGTTACCACCATCTGCATGCATCGGCGGTGATCGGTCGAGGTCGGGCCCGCTTCGAGGAGGCGGCCACCGAGGTCATGCGGTGGGGCATGCTCCGCGGCGCCGGCTTGCACGTCAAGGCGACGACCGAGGTGGCAGCCGTCGGTTCAGAGGTACTCGTCGGCCTCGGTCCGCTGCGGGTGCCGTGCCGTGTGGTCTACGTCGTCGACGAACCCGACCGCAGAGGCTTCGCCTACGGCACCCTGCCGGGGCACGCCGAGACCGGCGAAGAATTGTTCGCCGTACGCTACGACCCCGCGGATGACGCGGTGTACGCCGAAGTCAGCGCGTTCTCTCGCCATGGCACGTGGTGGAGCAAGCTGGCCGGGCCGTTCACCTCGCTGATGCAACGCCTGGTGAGCCAGCGCTACCTGCGGGCGCTGTAGGTCCGTCAGCAGGATTGGACGACGCGCCGCAGCCACTCCAGCACCGGCGGGATGACGTCACCGACCGCGGATTCGGCGATGATCCAGTGCGGCTTGCCCGGATGTACCTGATGCTCGGCGCCGTAGCGCTTGGCGATTCGTCGCGAGAGCCACGGTGCGACGTTCTCGTCCGAACCGGCGCTGACGCACAACACCGGACAGGTGACGTCGCTCGTCCTCACGACGGTGGACGAAGCGCCCATCGACATTTCCCGGAACACCCTTCCGGAGTCGCGCACCAAACCCGGGATGATGCCTTCGCGTTCGAGTTCAGGAAGCGTGCTCAGCGGTACCTCACGCATGGTTCTGGCGGACGGCAGGAATGGCTTTCCTGCAATGACTTTCGGCATGATGGGGACGAGGTGGGGTAGAGATCGCAGCCGTGGCCACAGCACACCGGGTGGCACCGACGCGAGAAGGACCACGGCCAGAGGAGTGCGAGCGGCCGCAATCCTCTGAGCGAGCAGGCCACCCATGCTGTGCCCCATCACGATCGCGGGCTCCCCGATCCGGTCATAGGCGTCGATTGCGACGGTGAAGCACTCGAAGATACCGGTGCGCGCCAGTACGGCATCGTCGGTCGGTTCACGGCCGGGCATCGTCGGCGTGAACACCGGATAACCCTCGGCTTCCAGGAGCCTCGTCCACGGCTCCAGCAGCGACGGCCTGCCGAACACGCCGTGCAAGAACAGGATTGGCGGTCTGGGTGCGGTGGCGTCAGCGGACATGGTCGCCAGTCTGCCGCGCCGCCGGCCTCGAATCGATTACCCAAGAGGTAAGACCGCCGATGACGAGGTACCCGGCGGAGGCAGTCCGCCTTGGCGCACGATCCCGAGTTACTGGCGAACGCGACCGCCGCCAGCGACCGGGGTTGGCCAGCCCCTCCCAGATCGAGCGTCGCTGACCAGAAGTCCCGCGATGTAGGTGCTCATGGCGTGCCCTTCATCAGTCGCTGCGTCTGGCCGTAGGCGTCGATGGGACTCTGCAGGGCAAGGCCACCGTCGGCGAAGACGGTTTGACCGGTCACCCACGACAGGTCGAGGAGACTCACGATGACCTCCGCGACGTCGTCGGCCTCACCGAGACGCCCGAGGGCGGTTCGCTCCGTCAGCCCCTCGACCCAGCCGGGCAGGCGCTCGGGCTTGGCCAGCATCGGGGTGCGGGTGACACCGGGCCCGACCGCGTTCACCCGGATGCCGTGCGGACCCCATTCGGCGGCGGCCACCCGAACGAGCATGTCGATGCCTGCCTTCGATACGCAGTAGGCCCCCATGTCGGCGAGGGTGCCGCTGATGCTCGACACCGCGACGATGGAACCGCCACCGCCGGCGTCGATCATGGCCTGGGCACCCGCGCGGATGGCGAGCCAGGTGCCGGTGAGGTTGACGTCGAGGACCCGTCGCCAGTGCTCGGGCGTCTGTTCCAACAACAGACCGGACGCCCCCACACCGGCACACGTGACGAAGCGGTCGGGGGCACCGGAGGCGGCCACGGTTCGCTCCATCGCAGCGGCGACCGAATCGGGATCACTGATGTCGCAGGTGATCTCGCCGTCTACCAGATCCCAGACCGACACGTGCTGGCCCGCTCCGCGCAGACGCTCGACCACGGCACTACCGATTCCCGACGCTCCGCCGACCACGACGCTGCTCACGAGGGCGCGCCGATCAGTTCGACGAGGACACCGTCGGGAGCCACGATGACGGCCATGTCCACCGTGGCACCCCGGGGGGCGGGCATCGAGATGCGGCGTATCCCGTCGGTGAACCCGAGTGTGGCGAGGGTGGCCAGCGTGGCCTCGACGTCGCGTTGCAGTGATAGGAGGAAGAATCCGGGCCTGGGGCCCACGTCGGACGCGACGGTCGCGGAGTCGACGCCCTCGAACTGGACGAGTTCGACGATGCCGGAGTCGGGATGTGCTGGATCCCCGAGGAATACCGATCGTAGGACGTCGGTGTCCGCGCCGAACAGCGTCGGCCAGTCACCCGTGAACGTGTGGTCCAACATCTGGACGAGGCCGAGGCCGTCCCGCCAGAACCGCAGGGATGACTCGACGTCGGTCGTCACGATCGCCGAATGGTGGACTGCACCCGTCAACGCAGAACCTCCTGATGGTTGTCGACGCCGGACGTCGTGTGATAGTCGTCGATCCGGGCACTGCTGAGTCGTTCGGCGAAAACCTTTCCGCTGTAGGGAAATTGCGTCACGACCTTCCCGTTGGGATGGCGGTAGTAGTTGTTGCAGTCGGCCAGCCAGACGGTTCCGGCCATCGCGGCCTGGATCTCGGCGTTGTAGCGATCGTGCACGTCGCGCCTGACTTCGACGGTGTCGAAGCCGCCCGCACCCATCGCGTCGAGGAGTCCGCCGACGTAGGCGGTCTGCGCCTCGAGGACGTAGATGATCGACGTCACGCCGTTGGTGTTGGGCCCGTAGAGGGTGAACAGGTTGGGGTAGCCGGGAACGGTGGTACCGAGGTAGGCCTCGGCACCGTCGCGCCAGTCGTCGTGCAGTCGGACCCCGCCCCGGCCGAAGACCTCAAGGCTGCCAAGGTAACTCGCCGCCGTGAACCCGGTGCCGTACACCACGGTGTCGACGACGTGTTCGACTCCGTCGGCGGTGCGCAGACCGCGGTCGGTGAACTCGACGATCGGCGAGGTCTCCAGCGTGACATTCGGGCGGGTGAAGGTGGGGAACCACGTCCGCGAGAGCAGCGGCCGCTTACACCCCACCGGGTAGGAGGGCGTGAGCTTGGCACGTAGCTCGCGGTCTGCGATCTTGCGGTGCAGGTACTCTCGCGCGCGATCGGTCGCCTCGGTGGTCTGTCGACCGTGTTCGGCGAAGTTGATCAGCTCGTACTGTTCCAGCGCCGCATCGCGGACCTTCTTCGCCTCCATCGGGTCGCGCTCGAAGAGCTCCTGCTGTTCGGCGGTGAACGGCTCGTCGAATCGGGGTGAGACCCAGATGGGCGTGCGCTGGAATACGGTGAGGTGTTCGACGGCGGCGGCAATCTCCGGCACGTACTGAATCGCGCTCGCCCCCGTTCCGATCGACGCGACGCGTTGGCCGTCAACGGATGTGGAGTGATCCCAGGCGGAGGAGTGGAAGGATCGCCCGAGGAAGCGATCAGCGCCGGGGATGTCGGGAATGTGTGGCACGTCGAGCATGCCGACCGCACTCACGACCACGTCGAACTCGTAAATCGACCCGCGGTCGGTGTGCACGCTCCAGCGCCGGTCTGCATCCGACCAGTGCAGCGCCGTCACGCGGGTGTCGGCTACCAGATGCTCGTCCAGTCCCTGAGTCGATGCGACCCGCTCGAGATAGGCCAGGATCTCCGGCTGGTTGGCATAGGTCTTGCTCCACCGCGGGTTGAGCGCAAAGGAAAACGAGTAGAAGTGCGACGGTACGTCGCATGCGGCACCCGGATAGGTGTTCTTGCGCCAGGTACCGCCGAAGCCCTCCGTCCCGTCGAAGATGGTGAACTCGTGGCCGTCCTCGGCGAGCCTCGTGCCCATCGCGATTCCGCCCGGTCCGGCGCCGATCACCGCGACCGTCGGCTTCTGCCGTTGACTCACCAACGGTCTCGCGAATGCACGGCGACAGGTGCCGTGCCATCGACGCCACCGAAGGCCCGATCATGCACCACCACGTCGGCCACGCTACGTCGCACCGCGGATCCGCCGCAGCAGATTTGTTTACGAACCGACGTTCTCGTGTAACTCACGCGATCGCGCCGGCGGCCTTGAGTTCCTCGATGCGATCCCAGTCGATTCCGACCTCGAGCAGGACGACCTCGGTGTGCTCGGAGGCCTGCGGGGCACGCGTCGTCTGCAGGGGTTGATGGTTGAACTGAACCGGTCCCCGCACCACCTTGAAGGGTGCTCCCCCGTCGGCGGCCTCGACCTCGACGATCATGTCGTTGGCAATGGCCTGCTCATCACTGCCGAGGTCGACGAGACTCTGGAACGGCGCCCACTGCCCCTTCATGGTCTTGAGATGCTCGCGCCAATGGTCGAACGGCTTGTCGCGGATTGCCCGCCTGATCAATTCCGCGGCAGCGTCGGCGTTCTCGATGAGCGGCATGACGTCTCGGAAGCGCGGATCGTCAGCGGCCTCGGGAAGGCCGAGGTGTTCGAACGCATCGCGGATGTAGCCGGTGGGGTTGACGATGCACAGGTTGATGGTGCCGCCGTCCGAGGTCTGGTAGTTGCCCAGGAACGGGTTCACCGACGGGCCCGTCGAATTCGGCATCGTCGAGCGCATCGTCTCGCCCGTTTCCATGCCTTGCGTGACGCTGGCGCCCGCGGCCCACCATGCCGTACTCAGAAGCGACACGTCGATCTCGGCTGGTTCACCCGTGCGTTCGCGGTGAAACAGTGCCGCGGAGATGCCGCCTGCGATGTTCATCCCGCCGATCGAGTCGCCAAATGCCGGGATCCCCTGGGGAAGCGCCCCACCGAGTTCCGCGGGGGTCAGGGCGTGGCCGACGCCACTTCTGGTCCAGAAGGCGGTGCCGTCGAATCCCCCGACGTCGCGTTCGGGCCCCTTGTCGCCGTAGGCACTGCCGCGCGCATAGACGATGTTCGGGTTCACCGCCCTGATGTGCTCGATGTCGAACCGGTGCCGTTGCCGGACCGCAGGCAAGAAGTTCGTCAGGAAGACGTCGGAGGTCTTTGCGATCTCGTACAGCACCTCGTGGCCGTCGGGGGTGGAGACGTCGATGCCGACGCTGCGCTTGCCACGATTTGGGTGTTCCATCAGCGGATGACGGTTCGGATCTAGCCGATACCCGCCCATGTTGACGAATCCGCGCTGAGTGTCGCCCCTCACGGGATGCTCGACCTTGATCACGTCGGCACCCCAGTCCGCGAGAATGGCGCCCGCTGCGGGGACGAACGTGAACTGAGCCAGCTCGAGGACGCGCACGCCCTCCATCACCTTCATCAGGTGAGCCTCCTCGGGCCGCCGTCGGTGCGACCATCGATCCTGAAAGTCTTTCGGTAACTGCCCTGCCATTCCACCGAGCCGGGACGTCGACGGATCTTGCCATCCGCTACCGCCCGCCGCTATCTTAGTAAAAATAGCCATTTCGTCTAGCGATTGACGCAGCTCGTACCGTCGACCACGGTGCGGGCAGGAGCCCATCGATCCTGCTCGTGGAAAAGGAAATTCGTGGGTTTCGCACCGTCCCGCCCGGAGGGATGATGCGTGACATTCTTGATGGAGTTCTCCACCATCGCCCGTGATGCCTCGAAAAGGAGATCCATGGCCTTCGACCCCGATGTCGTCCACGCCAAGTACCTCGCCGAGCGCGACAAGCGCCTGGTTCCCGGCCGCGCCGCCATCCGTGATCTAACCCATGACGAGCGCGTCGCCGACTACCGCGCCGATCCATTCACGCCCATGCTCGATCGCGACCCCGTCGTCGACGACCCAGACGTCGTGATCGTCGGTGGAGGCATCGCCGGCCTGCTGGCCGGCGCACAGCTGCGCAAGGCGGGCATCGAGCGCATCCGGATCGTCGATGCGGCCGGCGGGGTCGGCGGCACCTGGTACTGGAACCGCTACCCAGGGGTCATGTGCGACGTCGAGTCCTACCAGTATCTGCCGATGCTCGAGGAGCTGGACTACGTTCCCAGCCGTCGCTATGCCTTCGGCGAGGAGATCCGGTTGCACCTGCAGGCGATTGCGGACCGCTTCGACCTGGTCGACGGTGCACTGTTCCACACCGGAGTCACTCGGAGCGCGTGGAACGACGATGCGGGCCGGTGGACGGTGCACACCGACCGCGGTGACGAATTGTCCTGCCGCTACTACGTGCTCGCCGTGGGAATCCTCAATCTGATGAAGCTGCCGGTCATTCCGGGCATGGACGACTTCGGCGGTCGGGCATTCCACACCGCGCGTTGGGACTACGACTACACCGGCGGTGGCCCGGGGCAAGCCCTCACCCGGCTGGGCGACACGTCGGTGGCACTCATCGGTACGGGGGCCAGCGGGCTCCAGGCGCTACCGCCGCTGGCCGAGAGCGCCAAGCACGTGTACGTCTTCCAACGCACGCCCTCGGCCATCGGGGTCCGCGGCAACCGGCTCACCGATCCGTCCTTCGCCGAGGGGTTGGCGCCGGGCTGGCAGAAGGCTCGGATGGACAACTTTCAGTCGATAATGCTGGGCAGACCGGTCGATGCCGACCTCACCGACGACGGTTGGACGCAGCACTACGCCAGAGTCCAGAATCCGCCGCGGGTCCAGGGTGCGACCATCGCCGAGTTCATGCGGACCGCCGAGGAGCTGGACTTCGGAATCATGGAGGCACACCGGGCGCGTATCGACCAGCTGGTCACCAAGCCCGACGTCGCCGCGATCCTCAAGCCCTACTACCGGTATCTCTGCAAGCGGCCCTGCTTCCACGACGAATACTTCGATGCCTTCAATCGGCCCAACGTCACGCTCGTCGACTGTCCGGCGGGCATCGGACGGATCACCGAGCGGGGGCCGGTCGTCGGTGGGCAACAGTACGAGGTCGACTGCATCGTCTACGGCACCGGTTTCGAGGCCGAACTGACACCGCTGCAACGTCGGATCGGTCACGACGTCGTCGGCCGGGACGGCATCACGCTCGCCCGGAAGTGGGCCGACGGCGCAGCCAGCCTCTTCGGCATGATGAGCCGCGGTTTTCCCAACATGTTCGTGATGCCCGCCCCGGGCCAACAGTCGGTCGTCACCGTCAACTACACCCAGATCGCGGTGCTGGGAGCGGAGTTCGTTGCGGGCACGGTCGCGCTGCTCGAGAAGCGGGGGGTCAAGGACTTCGACGTCAGCGCCGACGCCGAGGCCGACTGGATCCGTCAGATCGCCGAGACGTACGTCGATCCCAGCGCTGTGATGTCCGCGTGCACACCGTCGCGCATCAACAACGAGGGTGACCCCGGTGGGGTGAAGCCGC
Organism: Mycolicibacterium sp.; assembly: GCF_016462545.1. Taxonomy (GTDB): domain Bacteria; phylum Actinomycetota; class Actinomycetes; order Mycobacteriales; family Mycobacteriaceae; genus Mycobacterium. The sequence goes on from NZ_JAEMTA010000006.1 coordinate 29,626, forward strand.
GAGACACCAACTACGGGCGCGGCTTCGGCGACTACTTCGCCTACCGCGATCTACTCGAGAGTTGGCTCGCCTCGGGCGATCTCGACGGACTGGAACTGGTGTGAGCACCCGGCAGCGTGTCGCCGTCGTCACCGGTGGCGGCGGCGGCATCGGTGCAGCCATCGCCGAATCAATCGGTAAGACAGGCACTTTCGTCGTCACCGTGGATCCGCTGGTGTCCATCGACGGTTCCGAACGCCTCCCCCAGACCGAGGAGACCACTGCCGGTCGCATCGTCGCCGCCGGTGGCGCCGCACGCGCCTCGGGGGTCTCGGTCACCGACGGGGCGAGTGTTCGCGCGTTGTTCGGCGAGTTGGCCGACGAATTCGGCGGGCTCGACGCCGTGGTCAACGTCGCGGGGATCAGCCGTCCGACCGGCTTCGCGACGGGCAGCGACGACGATTGGCTCGGTGTGCTGTTGGTGCACCTCGACGGTTACCGCAATGTGCTCTCCGCTGCGCTACCCCTGATGGCGGCCGCAGGCCGTGGTCATCTTCTCGGCGTCACGTCCGGATCGGGATGGCGGGCTGCGGATGCCGGTGCTTACGGCTGCGCCAAGCGTGCTGTCGCCTCACTCACGTGGCAGTTGGGTCGGCATGCGCCCGCGGGCGTGGTGATCAACGCCATCTCGCCGATCGCCGCCACCCGCATGGTGACCGCCGCTCTGGGGCGGACGAAGCCAACGACGAGCACGGCCACCGGCGGTCTCTCGCTGGGCGCCATGCCCGCTCCCGAGCACCTCGGACCGCTCGGTGCGCATCTGGTCGACGACGCGTTCGCGTCGTGTCACGGGCGGGTGTTGTTCGCCGGCGGGTCCGAGGTCGCGGTGATCGACGAGCCTCGACTGATCGAGGTGGTGCGCTACGACGACGTTCCATCGCAGGCGCAGGTGGTGGAGGCCGCAACCACCATCGCCCTGGCCCAGGCGGAGGCCGACCAGGTCAGCGGTGGCGGGAGCAACGCCCGCTTCGGCGCAACGTTCGACGACTCATCGGCCGCCGATCTCACGCCGGCAGCGGTCCGGTCGTGTGCCGTCGTCTGCGACCGGCCCGACCTGGCGAACGCGGTCACCGAGGCCCTGCGGTCGAGGGGTGTCATGTGCCACGCCGTCGGCTCGCCGCTGGATCTGGCCGATATCGGCCCCGTCGGGGCCGTGGTGATCGCCGTAGCGGGTGCAGACGCCGCCTCGGACGCGACGTCGGACTGGGAGCGCATCCTCGCCGAGCACGACGGCCTCGTGGGACAGATCCACGCCGACGCCCGATGGACACGGGCCGTCGCCGAGATCGCCGCCGCCGACGACCGTCCGATCCGCCTCATCACCGTCACCGACGCCGCCACCACCGGCGGCCGCAGCCGGGCCCAGGCGTCCGCGCAGCTTTCGCGGGCGGGCCGCACGGCCACCGGCGATCTGGTGGTGCCCTTCGCGGTGAGCGCGGAATCAGATCGTGACGAGTTCGACGGCGGCCCTGCCGAACTGATCGCACACCTGGTCTGCAGCCCTGCGGCGGTAGCTCTGGCGGGCGCCGAGTTGGTCGTCGGGCCGGGGTGGTTCGGGCTGCGCAGTCATCCCCGTCCGGTCGGGAGCATCAGCTTCGGCGGGCCCGCGGTCCCCTCCTGGTTCGACGACGCCCTCCGAGAGATCGTGCAGCCCCGATGACGACACCACCGCAGCGGCCCGCCCGCATCGTCGATGCACACGTGCACCTCTGGGACCCCGCCCGTGCCGACTGGTACCCGTACCTCTCGCGCTCCCGGGGTGAGTTGAACATGGGCGACGTCTCCGGCATGTCGCGGCGCTTCGACGTCTCGACGTACCTGGCCGAGTCGGCGGGCTGGAACGTCGAGAAGCTGGTCAACGTCGCCGCCGCCACCGGTGCACACTCGGTCGCCGAAACCCTCGAACTCGATCGGAGTGCGGACACCGCCGGCCACCCCGACGCCATCATCGGCGGTCTGCCGCCGTCGGACTCGGTGGCCGATGCCGTGGCCGCACTCGACGAACAGCTTGCGGCCCAACGTTTTCGGGGTGTCCGTCCGATGGGCGCTACCGAGGGGCCATTGCCACCGACCGAGGTGCTTGACGCTTTGCAGGAGCGCGACCTGGTCTTCGAGCTGATGGTGCACCCCGATCAGTTGATCGATTCGGCCAGGAGACTCGAGGGGCACGGCGATCTCGTCGTCGTCGTCGAGCATGCGGGATGGCCACGCAACGACTCCGACGACGAGCGTGCCCTCTGGAGCGCCGGCATCGACGCCATGGCCAGCCTTGGCGACAACGTGGTGTGCAAACTGTCCGGCCTTGCGATGCCCTTGCGATCGATGGCGGTCGACGAACTCGCGCCCTGGCTCGAGCACGCCATCGAGGCGTTCGGCGTCGACCGCTGCCTGTTCGGGAGCAACTTCCCGGTCGACGGAATGCACGGCACCCTCGACACGCTCTTCTCGTCGTACTCGATGGTGACGGCCGGACTCGACGCCGAGGCTCGCGACAAGCTCTTCGCGGCCAACGCCGAGCGCATCTATCGATGCTAGGTTCGCTTGCCCCAAGCCTGTCTTCCAATCAAGCTATAGCTGTTAAAATGGCGTTTCAGCATGAGCGCCCGCGGCGCAGCACCGCGTCGCCCTCCTCGTCCGCTGCCGGGTTCGAATGACAGCGATTGGAATTGGCCCCGAGGCTCGACGTCGGTTGTCCGCGCGTCGAACTGCGGAGATCGTCGCCGAGGAGCTGCGCCGACAGATCCTCGATGGCGAGCTCGCCGACGGCGATCTGCTCCCCCGCCAAGACATCCTCGTCGAAAGATTCGGAGTCAGTCTGGTATCCCTGCGCGAGGCGTTGCGAATACTGGAGACAGAGGGTTTGGTGTCGGTGCGGCGCGGTAACCGCGGTGGCGCAGTGGTGCACGCGCCAGCCAGGTCGTCGGCGGCCTACATGCTCGGGCTGGTGCTTCAGAGTGACTCCGTCGCGCTGACCGATCTGGGATTGGCCCTACAGGAACTCGAGCCGTCGTGTGCCGCACTGGCGGCTCAACGGGCCGATCGCGGCGAGACCGTGGTCCCGGAACTCGTCAAGCTCAACGACTTGGCCGCAGAACATCTCGACGACGGTTCCCGCTTCACCGACATCGGTCGACAGTTTCACCACGAAATCGCCCGTGGCTGCGGCAATCACACGATGGCCGTCGTGATGGGGAGCCTTGAGGCGCTGTGGACCAGCCACGAGCGTCAGTGGGCCGAGCAGACGACCGCGCAGGGCGAGTATCCGTCCCTTGCGGATAGAAGGGTCGCCCACAGCGCCCACGTGAAGCTGACCCAGGCCATTGCGGCAGGAGACGCCGAGCGTGCGCGGCGACTCGCGGCACGCCACGCGGGCGACACCCAGACCTACGTGGTGGCCGACGATCCCGACCAACGCATTCAGGCGCTGCCCGCACAGGTGATCTCGGGACGGCGGCGTTGACCGAGGTTGCCGAGGAGGGCATTGCCTTCGGTGACCAGCTACGTCGCCTCGCCGTCGACGATCCCGATCACGTCGCTCTGACGCTCGTGTCCCAGGGCGGTGCCGAAAGTGACTTGACCCTCGATCAATTGGACCGCGCGGCCAATCGGTGGGCCCGGACACTGACCGCGCAGGGCGCAGGCCTGGGCGCCCTCGTTGGGCTGGCCATCCCGAACTCGGTCGAGTTCGTCCTGGCGGCACTGGCCTGCTGGAAGATCGGCGCGGTGCCGGTGCCGATGCGGTGGGACCTGCCGACGTGGGAACGAACCCGACTCCTCGAAGCACTTGGAGCCGCGGTCGTCGTCGACGAGGACGACCGGGACGCTCTCGCCGCGGATGCCGCCACGCAGCCCGACGGTCCGCTTCCCACAATCGTGTCACCGATGCAGAACGGCATCTGCAGCAGCGGTTCCACAGGGCTTCCCAAGATCATCTTGAACACGCGCCCTGCGGAATGGACCTCGGCGCTCAGCGAACCGTTCGCTGCACACTGGGCGCCGGTGCCGCGGCCGCAGACGATTCTGGTACCCGGGCCGATGTACCACACCAACGGCTTCAACCCGCTGCTCTATCTCCTCGGCGGAGACCGCCTCGTGGTCCTCGAGAAGTTCAGCGCCGCAGCGGTCCTCGACGCGATCGAACGCCACCGCGTCACCCATTTCACCGCGACTCCGACGATGCTCGGACGTATCGCCGACGTACCGGGCGCGGCGCAACGTGACCTGTCGAGCGTCGAGTGGATCATGCAGGGAGCGGCCGCCATGCCGCCCGATCTGCTGCGCCGATGGTTCGACCTCCTGAGCCCGGAACAGATCATCATGGCCTACGGGATGACCGAGAATCTGGGACTCGCGACGTTGCGCGGGGACGAATGGCTGCAGCGTCCCGGCAGTGTGGGTCGAGGTTTCCGCGAGACCGAGATCCAAATCCTCGACGAACATGGCAACCCGGTGGCCACCGGCGACATCGGCGAGATCTACCTGCGGGCACCGATGAACGACACCTACAGGTATCTCGGCGGGGCGGCGCCTGCCGCCCCCACCGCAGACGGCTTCCGCTCCGCCGGCGACCTGGGCCGGTTGGATGAGGACGGCTACCTCTACATCGCCGATCGCCGCACCGACATGATCGTCAGCGGCGGAGCGAATGTCTTTCCCGCAGAGGTGGAGAACGCCCTCATCGCCCACCCCGACATCGTCGACGTCGTGGTGCTGGGGCTCAAGGATCCCGAGTGGGGCCGTCGCGTGCACGCCGTCGTACAAATCGCCGGGGGCGCAGATGTCGTGACCGCGCAGGACGTCATCGACTACGCCAAGGGACGCCTCGCCCGCTACAAGGTGCCCAAGACAGTCGAATTCGTCGACGAGATCCCCCGCACGGAGGCCACGAAGGTGAGTCGCTCGGCGATGATCGCGGCGCGCGGCGGCTGACCGGGCCACTCCCCTCCAGGGCTGGATTCAATTCGTCGCTCCGCCCAATCCAGCCGGAAGAGCGACGCCCGTGTTCAGGGCCCTGACGATGTTAAAATCGCAGCTCACTGACGAGGAGCACATGACCACCCTTGGAATCGGCGCGGAAGCACACCGTCGACTGTCGTCGCGTCGCACCGCAGAGATCGTCGCAGACGAGCTGCGCCAGCAGATCGTCAGCGGCAAGCTCGCCGACGGTGATCTGCTGCCAGGTCAGAAGCAGCTCGTCGAACAGTTCAACGTCAGCCTGGTCTCCGTTCGGGAGGCACTGCGCATCCTCGAGACCGAAGGCCTGCTGTCCGTCCGCCGCGGCAACCGCGGTGGAGCTGTGGTGCACGCGCCCGCGAGGTCCAGCGCCGCATACATGTTGGGACTGGTCCTGCAGAGCGACTCGGTTCCGGTCACCGATCTCCAAACCGCACTGAAGGAGCTCGAGCCGTCGTGCGCAGCACTCGCCGCACTGCGACCCGATCGGGCCACCACACTGCTCCCCCAGCTGGTTCAGAGCAACGAGGCCATGGCCGACAATCTGAGCGAACCGGAGAAGTTCTCCGAAATCGGCCGAGAGTTCCACCACCTCTTGGCGCTCGGGTGCGGCAATAACACGATGGTCGTGGTGATGGGCAGCCTCGAGGCACTGTGGATCAGCCAAGAAGGCGAATGGTTCAGCCGGGCCGAGGAGGAGAACGCCTTCCCCACGCTGGCCAAGCGCCGCACGGCACTCAACGCTCACATCAAGATGACCGAGGCGATCGCCGACGGAAACGTCGAGCGGGCTAGGCGTTTGGCCTACAAGCACATCGACGACGCCCACGCTCACGCGCTGCCTGTCTCCGATCAGCGCATCCGGGCCCATTCACCGCAGGCGATGTCGCGACGCGGCTGACACATGCCGTCCGTCAGGCTCCGTTCGGGCTACCAGCGAGCTTCGTTGCGACGGCCATCAGTACTGACCGTCACCTCGGTGCCGACCAGCTCCCGAGACTCCGCGTCCACCAGGAGATCCCGTTGGTGGACCCGGGCCAGCGCTCGACCGTCGATGGTGTCGACTACCACCAGACCCTGGACGGGGGCTCCGTCGCGCCCGTGGGCCACGGTGTAGGCGCGTACCGTCGCCGGGCCCGACCAGGCCGTCAGCAGCGGTTCCTGGCTTTGGGTGGCATCCACCTCTGCCTGCAGCCGGGTGAGGTCGGGGGCGACCGTCGACGCCGCCGCGGCCGGGGCACTCGACCAGACCGCCGCCACGTGTTTGGCCAGGTGCATACCCACCCCCGTGACCAGGGCGTGGCCGGGGTCTGCGCGCAACCGGTCGAAGGTGCTCGCGATGGCATGGGTGAGATAGCCGCTTGCCGGGCCACCGGCGTACGGCAGTCCGCCGGTCACGGTGAGGCCGCGGGGATCGTCGATCGCCAATCCGACTGCGTCACAGGCCAATCGCAGGGACGAAGGGAAACAGGAGTACAGATCGAAGACGTCTACGTCATCGAGAGTGATGTCTGCCGACGACAGCGCGTGGCTGCCGGCGACGGCCATGGCGACTGAACGCGACATGTCGGTGCGCGCGGCGACGCTGGCCGGATCCTCCGCATAACCCCAGCCGCTCAGATACAGCCGGTGATCCTCGGCGACACCCAGCGCGTCCGCCTTCGCCGCGGTTGCCAGCAGCAGCGCGGCGGACATGTCGACGTCCATCACCGCGACCTCGTGCTTGGTGTAGGGCCAACCGACGTAGCGGTTTTCCGCGGTCGCGGTCCCCACCGTGCGAGCGTCCAGCGCGGTCTGGCGCCAGGCGTGCGGGTTGGCCGCTGCCGTGACGCTCATCCTCGACATCATCGTGGCCGCCTCGATCGCGTCGTCCGCCAGCGAGGTTCCTCGCGTGGCCCGACGCGCGGTGTCCCACAGCGGGAACGTCTCCCACGCCTGCATCACCTCGTGCGCGATCTCGGATTCGTGCGGAGGTTCCCAGGGAAACGGCGTCGCCTTGCGGTGGCTCCACGGCAGCCGCTCACCTCTCTTCTTGGCGGCGCGCACCGTGGCCAGCGCCTCCGCGCTGCACACCAGGGCGAGGTCCATCTCGCCGCGCCGCATCGCCGTGGCGGTCCGGTTCACCAGGTCTTGGGGCGTGGTTCCCCCGATGCCGGAGTAGACGCGGTGGCGCGGGGAGACTCCGAGTTCGGCCGCCAACCGACCGACCGGATCGTCGTACGGCCAGCTCTGACAGTAGACGACCTGCAGCGAGTCCAGCTGCTGCAGAACAGCACTCATGCCCACGACGGCCGCAGCCTCACGGGCCCGCTCCGTCCAGCTGACCAGTGGCTCCGGCGCGTTGCCGTCGCGAACCGTTCGTTGCGACGCTCCGATGACGCAGAGCCGACGATCCCGCATCTACGCCGTCCGCGTCGTACACGGCAACCGCTTGATGCCGTGGAAGAACGACGACCGCAGGCGGTCGGGTTGCGCGGTCACCGCGAGTTCGGGAACCTTCGAATACAGCTCCTCGAGCAACACTCGCAGTTCGAGCCGGGCCAGTTGAGCGCCAAGGCAGAAATGAGTACCGCCGCCACCGAACGCGGCGTGACCCGCGTCGGCGCGCGTGACGTCGAACTCGTCGGCCCGCTCGAAGATCTCTTGGTCCCGGTTGGCGGACAGATAATGGATCAGGACCCAGTCCCCTGCGGGGATTCGCCTGCCGCCGATCTCGACGTCCCGGGTGACGGTGCGGCGGAAGTGCATGACCGGGGTGGACCAGCGAAGCAACTCCTCCACCGCCGCCGGGATCGCGTCGGGGTGGCGGGTCAGTAGCGCGCGCTGTGCCGGATGCTCCGAGAGGGCCAGGATTCCGTGGCTCAGGGTGTTGCGCGTGGTTTCGTTGCCCGCGATCGCCAACAGCATGAAGAACTCGTTGAGTTGGTCCCGGTTGAGCTTCTCGCCGTCGACCTCGGCGGCGAGGAGTGCCGACAGGATGTCGTCGGTCAAACCGTGTTTGCGCCTATGCGCGACCAATTCAGCACAGTACGAGAACATTTCGGCGGCCGCCTCACCGAGCGCCTGTGGGGTCGGTGCGTAGTCGGGGTCCTCGATACCGAGGGTTCCGATGGCGTTGCTCCACCGGAAGACGTCCATTCGATCCTCCGCGGGCACCCCGAGAACCTCGGCGATCACCTGCAGCGACATCTCGGCGGAGATGTCGGGGACCGCGTCGAACTCTCCCTTCGCGATGACGTCGTCCACGATGTCGCGGGCCACCTTGCGCATGTGGGGTTCGAGGCGGGTGACGTTGCGGACGGTGAACCCCTGATTGATGAGCTTGCGATACAGGACGTGGCGCGGTGGATCGATGCCCGGCAGCATGGCCGACGTCGGGCTCATCTCGACCTCGACGAGGGTGTTGCCCTGCATGCTGCTGAACGTTTCGGTGTCACGGCTGACCATCCGTACGTCGGCATGCCGCGTCAGCAGCCACGCCTTCGGGAGGCCGGGTAGGAGCACCGGGTGTACCGGGGCGTCGGCGCGCAACCGGGCAAGTGCGGCGAAGGGCGCTCCGTCGACGTAGGTGTCGGGATCGAGCACCGCTGCGGCGTCGACGTCGGCGGCCCCACCCTGGTGTTCGGTGACCAAGGACCTGACGAGGCCCGGCTTCGGAATGTTCATCTGGCCTCCACCGATGCCTGGATTCCACTGACGATGACGGCGAGACCGGACCGGAAGCGTGACGCTGCCTGCCGTTCGGTCGGCTTGGGGACCGCTTGCGGTCGGGACTCCTCCAGGCTCACTGATCCGAGGAGATACGTGTACAACACCGTATGAGCGGCGTTGGCAACGGTTTTCGTCAGTCCGGACTCTGCGATCAGCACACGGCTCAGTCCGTCGAGGCGGCGCGCGCACTCGCCGTCCCCGTTCGTCTGAAGCACCGCGGCGATGCCGGGGACGTCGAGCAATACGCGCCGCGACTGGGTGTACAGGGCGACCAGCCGCTCGTCCCACGGTCCCGGTGCAGGCTCGTCGATGGTGGACAGCACCGACTCGGCCAGCAGATCCAACGCCGCCCGCTTGCCCCGAACGTGGTAGTACACCGAGGGCGCGGCGGCGCCAAGCTCCGCGGCGAGCTCGCGCATCGTCACGCGTTGCACCCCGACCCGCCGGGCCAGGTCGAGCAGCGCAGCCACCACCTGCTCGCGGTCGAGCTCGCCATAGGCCCGCCGCGGGGGCACCGTCACGCGTTCTCCCCCGTCGCTTCGCTCGCCCCAGCCGGCACCCCGTAGACCGACTTCATCTCGACGTACTCGTCGAAGGCCTCGGGGCCGTACTCCCTGCCGATGCCACTGGCCTTGAATCCGCCGAAGGGAACGCCGAACTCGGGGGCGAAGGAGTTGATCCCGAACATGCCGGTGCGGACCCGGCGAGCAATGGCGAGGCCCTGCTGCCTGTCCTTCGTCCACACCGAGCCGCCGAGACCGTACGGCGAGTCATTGGCGATCCTGACGGCGTCGTCCACGTCGTCGTAGGGGATGACGACGATCACGGGGCCGAAGATCTCCTCTCTGGCGATGCGCATCGAGTTGTCCACGTCGCGGAACACCGTCGGACGAACGTACTGTCCGTCGGTCAGACCGTCGATGGCATCCGACCCGCCCGCCGCCAGGGTGGCCCCCTCGGCGACGCCGACGTCGATGTATCCCCTCACCCGGTCGCGCTGACGGGCGGAGACCAGCGGGCCGATGTCGGTGGCCCGGTCGCTGGGGTCACCGACGACGAAGCCGTCGGCCGCCGCGGCGAGGGCCTCGGCCACTTCGTCATATCTGCTGCGCGGAGCCAGGATTCGGCTCTGGGCGACGCACGCCTGGCCGTTGTTAAGGAACGACGAGAAGCGCAGGCCAGCCACGGTCCGCTCGAGCGACGCGTCCTCGCAGACGATGGCCGCCGACTTGCCGCCCAACTCCAGGCTGCACCGGGCCAGTCGATGACCACAGGTGGCGGCGATGGCACGGCCGACGTCGGCGCTTCCGGTGAAGGCGATCCTGTCGACGCCGGGATGCTCGACGAGCCGCAGGCCCGCCGGGGTGGCGCCGGGGAGGACGGCGACGACGCCGGGCGGCAGGTCGGCATCGGCCAGCAGACCTGCGAGCAGCATGCCGTCCAACGGCGTCTCGGGCGCGGGCTTGACGACGACGGTGCAGCCGGCGATCAACGCGGGCAACAACTTTGCCACGATGGTGACCTGTGGGACGTTCCACGGCGTGATGATGCCGACGACGCCTGCGGGCTCACGGACGAGCATGCTGGTCCCCCGCCGCTCCGTCCACGGATACGATTCGGCGAACCCGAGGGTGGCCTGCATCAGCACGAGTGGCCCGAGGCCGTGGGCCGGCTCTGAGAACGTGGCAGGCGAGCCCATCTCGGCCGTGACGAGGGTGGCCAGTTCGGCGGTCCGGGCCGCATAGGCCTCGACGAACGGACGCAGTGCCGCAATGCGCTCGGCCACCGTCATCCGTGGCCACGGTCCCTCGTCGAAGGCGCGCCGCGCCGCGGCGACGGCACGATCGACGTCCGACTCGGAGGCGATCGGCGCGGAGCCGACGGCGCGTCCGTCGTGAGGGGACCTGACGTCGAACTGGTCGTCGGTGGACGGCGACACCCATGCGCCGTCGAGGAACACGCGGTCGAAGGAGTACGACCTTCCGGTGGACGTGTCGAGTGACATGGGCCGTCGCCTCCTAGAGATTCGACCGGTGTTCCAATGTATTCGAACGTTGGTAGAATGTCATCCCATCAGGGTCCGACCACCGAAGCGAGGAACCCACGCCATGACGGAGCGCGCCGCGATCCTGCGTGAGATCGGAAAGCCACTGGAGGTCGGCGACATCGAACTCGCCGCCTTGGCACCGAACCAGGTCAGAGTCCGGATCGCTGCCAGCGGCGTCTGCCACTCCGACCTGTCGATGGCCACCGGGGCACTCCCCGCGGGCGCACCCTGCGTGCTCGGTCACGAGGGCGCTGGCGTCGTCGAGGGCGTCGGCTCCGAGGTTCACCACGTCGAGATCGGCGATCACGTGGTGATCGCCTGGACGGCCGCATGTGGACACTGCTGGTTCTGCCTGCGCGGGGAGGTCCATCTGTGTCGCAACGCCATCGCCGACAGCTACTCGATGCCCTACGCGACGGACGGGGACGGCACGTCGCTGTTCACCTCGATGGGCGTGTCGAGCTTCGCGACGGCGACCAACTGCCTGGGTCGGGCAGTGATCCCGATCGATCGCGACATCCCCCTCGACGTCGCCTCGCTGGTCGGCTGCGGCGTCGCCACGGGTGCCGGCGCGGCGCTGAACACCGCACCGGTCGAACACGGCAGCTCCGTCGCGGTCATCGGCCTCGGCGGCGTGGGCCTGGCCGCCCTGATGGCGAGCGTCGTTCGCGGCGCCGCCGTCGTCATCGCGATCGATCCCGTGGCCGCGCGGCGCGAGATCGCCGAGTCGTTCGGCGCGACCCACCTGATCGACCCGGCCGATGGCGACGTCGCGAGGCAGGTCAGGTCGGTCACCGGGCGCCGCGGCGCCGACATCGTCTTCGAGGCGGTCGGTCGCAGCGCCACCATCGAGACCGCGATCAAGGCCACCCGGAGGGGCGGGACCACCTGTGTCGTCGGCGCCGCGATGCCCGGTGAGATGGTGTCACTGTCGGCCTACGACCTGTTCATGAACGCCAAGACACTGGTGGGCTGCCAGTACGGCTCGGTGGTACCGGGACGGGACTTCCCGATGCTGCTCGACCTCTGGCGCAGTGGCCGGATGCCGTTGGACCGCTTGGTCACCCGGCGCGTCGTCCTCGACGAGGTCAACGACGCGTTCGCCGACCTGACCGCAGGCCGGGGCGTGCGCACCGTGATCGTGAACCCGTGATGAGCTACCGCCCCGTCCACCGGGGTTTGCGCTTCTCCGCGAAGGCACGGGGCCCCTCCTTCGCATCCTCGGTGGCGAAGACCTCCCGCGAGATGCGCGACTCGTTTCGGTAGGCCTCCCGCATGTCGACCTTGAGACCCTCCAGCACGCTGCGCTTCGTGGCCTGGATCGCCAGCGGCGCATTCTTGGTGATCCTCGCGGCGTAGCCGAAGGCGGTGTCCAACAGCGCCTCCTCGGGCACCACGGCATTCAACAGGCCCATGTCGGCCGCCTTGTGCGCATCCACGACGTCGGCGCACAGCAGGAACTCCATCGCGTGCGCGAAGGGCACCTGACGAGGCAGCCGCACGGTGGTGCCACCGCCGGCGAACAGACCATGGGACGGCTCGAGCACACCGAAGGTCGCGTGCTCGCTGGCGATCCTGATGTCGACTCCACCGAGCATCTCCATGCCGCCCGCGACACACGGCCCGTTGACCGCCGCGATGATCGGCTTGTAGATCTTGCTGCCGCGCAGTACGGCGTCGGTGCCGTCGGACAGCGAGTAGCCGCCGACGTCCGTCGCGGTGCCGTCCTTGATCTGCTTGGACAGGGCCGTGATCTCCGGAACGTACGTCTTGAGGTCGGCACCGGCCATGTAGGAGCGGCCGACACCGGTGAAGATCGCCACCCAGGCGTCGTCATCATCGGCGAAGCGCTTCCACGCCTGCGCCAACTGGTGGAAGTGCTCGAGGTCGCAAGCGTTCTTGGCCTCTGGACGATCCAGCGTGATCAGCACGACGTTCGGTGCGTCGGAACGCTTTCCGAGCTCATAGTGGACGGGCACCTGTTCTCCTAGTGATCGGGGGACGGGTAGGCACCCATCCGGTGGTGAGAATCGAACTGCTCTCGCAGCGAGTCGCGGTCCGTACGCGTCAGCGGCGTGTAGGCGTGTCCACCTGGCGGGCGCCACCACACCGGGTCGTCGCACAGCCACGCCTCCCGACGCAAGGGTCGTTTGTCGATCTTGCCGTTTCCGAGAACGGGGATCGCCTCGGTGACCCGAACGAACCTAGGCGACCACTTGGTGCCGAGATCGGCCTGCGCCGAGAGGAACTCGGCGAAGTCATCGGGGTCGAAGACGTACCCGGGTGACAGCTCCATGGCCGCCAACACCTGATCACCAGCCAGCGGATCGGGCACGGCGACGACGGCCACCGCTGCCGCGGGTCCGTAACGGCCGACGATGCGCTCGACGGGTGACGCCGCGAAGTTCTCGGAGTCGACGCGCAGCCAGTCCCCCACGCGTCCTGCGAACCAAAAGACGTCGTCGGAATCCTTGTACGCCAGGTCACCGGACCAGAACCAGCCGCCGCGCAACCGCTCCGACTCGGCGTCCGGATTGTTCCAGTAGCCCTCGAAGGAGCCATCTGCGTTGCGACGAACCAACTCTCCTATCGCACGTTCGGAATTGCACAGCCGTCCACCGGGATCCAACTGAGCCGTCTCGCACTCCGTGCCCGACGCATCGACCACCGCGACGTCCGCGCCGGGCGGCGCAGTGCCCAGCGATCCGGGTTTACGCGAGGGGACGAGCACGATGCCGCCCTCGCTGGACCCGTAACCACTCAGCACGGTCACGCCGAACCGGTCGTGGAACTCGGCCATGTCCCGCGGCGACGCCTCGGGCGCCAACACCACCTTCAGTCGATGATCCCGGTCACGAGGAGTCGGCGGCGTCGCCAGCACGTATCCGAGAGCGCGACCGACGGTGTTGGTGAACGTCACCCCATGCCGCCGGACGTCCTCGAGCCACGCCGTCGCCGAGAACCGATCGCGAAGCAGAAGTCGTGAACCACCCGCGAGAGCAGGAAAGAGCGCTGCGCTCAACGCGTTGCCGTGCGAGAGCGGCATCGGGCAGTACAGGGTGTCCTTGGCCCCCAGGCCGATTGACGCACTGGCCGCGATCCGTCCCTGACTGCGCATCGCGGCCTTGGGCGCCGCCGTCGACCCCGACGTCAACAGCAGACACATCAGCGTGGACGCCTGCGGGCCGGCGTCGGGCAGCGCTGCGCCCTCGTGCTCGGCCCACGGGCGATCCTCGATGCGAACGGGGTTCTGGACCAGATCGCCGTAGGTGGCATCGGCGATGACGAACTGGCAGGAGGTGTGCTCGACGTCGTGGGCGAGTTCAGCGCCACGTCGGGTCGCGTTGACGCCGACGATGCACGCCCCTGCCAGCGCTGCCCCAAACATCTGGAACACGTACTCCGGAACGTTGGGCAGCAGCACGCCCACGTGCGGCGGCCGCGTCGGATCCAGCGACGCGCGCAGCCACGAGGCCCGCACCACCGCCTCGGTCACCACTTCGCGCCACGTCCAGGCGTGGTCGCCGAAGATCAGCCCGACGTTGTCGTCCTCGGCTCGCGCGCGCACCATGTCAGCCACCGTGGCGGCGGGGCGCCCGACCTCGGTGTTCGCCTGCGGTGTCATACCGCTCCGCTCCCCGGGAGTGTCGACCGGTCGATCTGGATCTGCCGACGCCGATCGTAGTAGCTTAACTTTGCGATAATAGCCAGATTGAATCCGAGTACTCAACGAGGGCAGGTAGCAGTGGTCGACACGACGAGTCGGGACCGAGCCCCCGACCTTCACTACCCATTCGAACTCGTACCGGGCGACGACGAGTTCACGTTTCCTGGCGCGGAGGGCGTACATCCCGACTGCCAGTCCGACACCTGGTTCCTCGCAGGCGAATTGACCGGAACCACCTCCGGAAGGCGTTTCGCGTTCCTCACGATCTTCAACCAGAACCGACCGGGCGGAGACCTGGTCGCCGACTTTCACACGATGGCTCTCTTCGACCTCGACCACGCCACCTACGGCACGTTCACCGACTACGACATGCCGCCCAAGAACATGGCGCCGGGGACGGTCCACAAGATGTCCGCCGCCACCGGTCACCTCGAGATGAGCTTCGACAGCCGTGCCGGCCGGAGCCTATGGACGGCGCGGCGCGGTGCCGACGACGAGTTGGTCCCGTTCTCCTACGACGTAACGCTGGCGGGCGTCGATCAGGCCGACGCCGCGATGGAACTCCGGTTGGAGGTGTCGCCCACGCGGGCGCCCGTTCCCGTCGGCGCCGACACCTACAACGGACGGTTCTCCTGCCTGGCACAGCCGGAGACGTTCTCCTACTTTCAGACCGGGATGGCCATGACAGGAACGTTGAAGTGGGGCAACGTCTTCGAGGAAGTATCCGGCACCTCCGGTCACATCGACCGGCAGTGGTTCCCCCTTCCTGCCGGCGGCGGTGGCACGGGGGGCGATCCGCGGGCGATCTCCTACGAGTGGCGGACCATTCACCTCGACAACGGGACGGACGTCGTCGCGTGGCGACAGTTCGACAGACGCGACCACAACTCGCCGCGTCCGTTCACCGGCGCCACGGTCGCCTACGCTGCGCCCGAAAGAGCCCCCGAATGCGTCGAGGACATCGAGGTCCGCACCGAGAGCTACGTGCGCTGGCCCGAATCGGTGCGACAGCTGATGCGCCCACCCGTCTCAGCCCGCTACATGCCCGAGCGGCACACGTTCGCGTCCAAGACACTCGACCTCGAAATCTCCGGGGTGCCCCTGGTCGCCGCGCCTGCGCACACCCTGCCCGTGGAATACATGGAGGGACCCTTCCTCTTCGAGGGCACCATGCGAGGAGAGCCGGTGCGCGGCTTCGGAATATCGGAACGGTCGCTCGCCCTGTACCGCGACTGGGAGCTCGTCGACGTACTGGCCACCACGCATCTGGCCGCGCTTGCCGACACCCTACGACCCCTGATCGCCGACGGCAGGCGGGCCGATGCGCTCGACCAACTGAGGCGCGCGGACCCAGGCGAACACGCCCAACTGGTCGACGATCTGGCGGCCGCGCTGGCCGTCAACGAGTGAGCAGCAGGCAGCCCGCGATCGGGCCGCCGCCCGCCGCGACCACCGCCGTCTCCGGCCGGCGCCGAAGCTGCCGTTCGCCCGCCTCACCGCGCAACTGCAGACAGGCCTCGTGCAGTACCCAGTAGCCATGCATACGTCCCGCAGAGAGTTGGCCGCCGTAGGTGTTGAGCGGCAACTCGCCGTCCAATGCGATCCGTGACGCACCCTCCACGAAGGGGCCCGCTTCGCCGTCGCCACAGATGCCGAGGGCCTCCAGCCAGGCGATGGTGAGGAAGCTGAATCCGTCGTACAGCTCGGCGACGTCGAGGTCCGCCGGCACCAGGTCGGTCCGCGACCACATCTGCGCGGCGGCCTCGACCGACGCCATCTTCGGGAAGTCGTCGCGGTGGAACCACCCTCCGGTGCCGTATGCGCCGCCGATGGCCTCGACGTTCACCGGCGTGTTCGGACAGTCGGGCGTGTGGTCTCGGTGCGACACGACCACGGCTATCGAACCGTCGACCGGCACGTCGCAGTCGTAGAGCCCGAGCGGAGACGAGATCGGGCGGGCGCCGAGATAGTCGTCCATGGTGATCGGATCCCGATATGCGGCAAGCGGATTCAGCGCGGCGTTGCGCCTGCTGTTGATGGCCATCCAACCCAGCTGCTCCTTGGTGGTCCCGTAGAGCTGCATGTGTTTGCGGCAATGCATCGCCACCCAGTTCGACGCCGAGTACGCATGCGCGGCCAGGAGCTCACCGATGTCACCGTTCGCGCCGATCCGCCGCGGCCGTCCGGGTGACCGGGGCTCGACGGGCGGTGACGTAAGGGCGTTTGGCTCGGGCGGCAACTCCGCCGTGGAGTCGAGCATCGAGCCGCCGAGCATCGCTACGGTGCGGTACACCAGGACGTGTCTGGAGCGTCCCTCGGACACGGCGAGGAAGGCCGACATCAAGGGGCTGTACAGCCCCGAGGTGTCGATCCCGGAGCTGCGGTTCTCGGCAACCAGATCGAGTGCCTTGATGACGTGCTGACGCGGCGTGTCGCCCAGCGTCGCAATGCCGTCGATGTCGGCCGGCACCAGCCCGGCATCGGCGATCGCGGCGCGCGCGGCGTCGAGAGTCAGCTGCAGGCCTGGCGTCCCGGTCCGGCGGCCGATGTGCGACATACCGATACCGCTGATGATCGCGTCCTTCTCGAAGTGCGACAAGCTCGGCTCCATTCGGCGACCCCTCCTCTATCGTTGCAAAAATAGCGGACGGGTAGGTTGACCATCATGTCAGGTGAGGTTGCCCCGCCGGGGCGGATGATTCCCGAACTCACGGCGGACAATCGGCGGTTCTGGACCGGCGGCGCCGACGGCCGATTGCACGTTCCGTATTGCGAACGTTGCGCCCGGTGGGTCCTGCCACCCGAGGCGGAGTGTCCGCGCTGCGACGGCGCGCTCGGCGAACGGGCCGTGTCCGGCGAGGGCACCGTATTCACCTACACCGTGAATCGGCATCCCTTCAATCCGGCGGTGCCGTCGCCCTACGTCGTCGCGATCGTCGAGCTGGCCGAACAGGCGGACCTCCGCGTGGCGACCAACATCGTTGACTGCGAACATGATTCGGTGACCATTGGCATGCCCGTCACGGTCCGCTTCGAAGCACAGCCGTCCTCGGGCGAGACGGTCTACGTTCCAGTGTTCGCGCCGCTCGGCGCGACGAGCTAACCGGAGGGCAGCATCGTCACCGGACCGTTGAGCAGTTCCACGGTGACACCGTCGGGATCGACGACCGTCGCGGTGATACCGCCGGGTGACGGCATCGTCCGCGGTTCGCCGCCGAGGCCGAGATCCGCCAAGCGCGTCAGCACCCCAGGCACGTCCACGACGAACGACAGCAGGAACACCCCACGATGAGGCAGACCGGAACCCCTTGGCTCCGTGCGAAGTTCGGCATCACCGAGATCGAGCAGCTCGAGAGTGCCGCCCTGCGGGCTGTCCGGTGTTCCGAGGAACACCGCCCGCACGTGGCTGGTGGGCCGCCCGAGCAGAGGCTCGAGGTCTGCATCCATGGTGAAGTCGGCCAACACCGTCATGCCGAGGCCGTCACGGTAGAAGCGCAGGGACTGCTCGACGTCGGCAGGACAGAGCCCGGTGTGATGCACCATCGTCATGGGGTCAGTAGACCACGCCCGACTACGAACTCCAATGACCGCCGAGCCTTCAAGGACGCGCCGTGAGAACCGCACTGATCACCGGTGGCAGCGGCGGCATCGGGACGGCATGCGGTCGCCACCTTGCCCAATTGGGTTATGACGTCGTCCTCGTCGCCCGGCGCGAAGCCGCCCTACGCGCGTCGGCCGAACGAATCGGGGCCCGGTTCGTGGTCGCCGACGCCAGTGAGCCTGACTCCTTCCGCACCGCCGTCGGCGCGGCCGGGCCCATCGATCTTTTAGTCCACGCCGCGGGCATCCTTGGCGGCACGTATGTCCGCAAGCAGACCTTCGCGCAGTGGCGCGACACCATCACCGCCAATCTCGACTCGTGTTTCGTCGTCGCGTCGGAAGCGCTGCCGAACATGTCTCACGGGTCGAGGTTCGTCTTCGTCTCGTCCTCGTCTGCCCACGAGCCGATGCCGGGCAGGACCGCGTACTCCGCGTCGAAGGCGGGCATGAACGCGTTCGCGCGTGCCCTCGCTCTCGAGGTGGACCGCGACGGAATCAACGTCCACATCGTCACACCAGGGCCCGTGGAGACCGACATGCTGCAGGACGTCCCCTTCGAGATGCACGCGATCCGAGCTGCCGACGTCGCCGAAGCCGTCGCCTGGCTGGACACCATCGACGGATCGGTCGACCTACCCGAGATCAGGCTGAACGCGATCACCCGCGGACCGTCGGCACGTACGCCCGTCGTACCGGGCGAGGTGGAGCGCAGACGATCGAACCCCCGGACGTCATCCGACACCCCGGGCGGCAAATAGTTCATTGACCGGCGACGACCCGTACTGACGGCAGGGCCCCGGCCAAGGGATACTGATGCAATGCCCGACCTCAACGTCCTCGGCGGACCGCTCGATCCCTGCGGCACCGACCCGCTCACCGGGTTCCATCGTGATGGTTGCTGCTCGACCGGACCCGAGGACGTCGGCCTGCACACCATCTGCGCGGTCGTCACGACCGAGTTCCTGGAGCACCAGCGCAGCATCGGCAACGACCTGACCACACCGATGCCGCAGTACCGATTTCCCGGCCTGGTTCCCGGCGACCGCTGGTGCGTCACCGCCGTCAATTGGCTACGGGCGCAACAGGATGGCTACGCGGCCCCAGTGGTCCTGGCCGCTACCCACGAACGCACCCTCGACGTCGTGACACTGGAGATCCTTCGCGAGCATGCCGTCGACGTACCCGATGACCTTGGCGGGCTGTGACCATCCCGGCGTCACTACGGCGCGTCGGTGGCGAAGAAGTCGCGCTCGATCGCGAAGTCCCCAGAGCGCACGGGAGGATGAACCCGGACGTACTCCTCCACCCGCGCAACGGGTTCGGACGCGTCATCGGCCATCTCGAGCACCTTCAGAAGTAGCGCGGCATCCGGTTGGCTGGCATGCGCAGCCAAGGCCCCCAGCTTGGCACCCCAGAACGGCGCGACGTCGATGACGGTGGTTACCTCGGCGTCATCGGTGCCGAGTTCGTCGGGCGGCACCCATGCATCGTCGCCGAAGGCGGCCCGAACGCCGGCCTGCACCGCCCGTAGGCGGCTGAGCGACATCGCAATGTAGTAGAGCCGCGGAATGCGTCCCCCGCCTTCGCCGTTCGCGGCGACGTTGCGATGGGCTGCGACCACCAGTTCGTGGGTGCGAACGTGGTCGGGATGCCCGGACAGCCCGTTGGGCGGATACGTGATCACCACATCCGGCTCATAGAGGCGCACCAGCCGGACCATCTGCGTCACCATGGGCGCGGACGGACGTGCGCTGAAGGAGTCCGGTTCGCCGGATTCGGGCATTCCCGAATCCGGGTAGCCGAGCTTCACGACGTCGTGGACGCCCAGCACACTCGCCGCAGAGTCCAACTCCGTCGACCGGTGTGCGGCAACCCGGTGCGGGTCGTGTCCGTCCTCACCGGGTTTCGCACCGCCCTCGACGGCATCGCCCCTGGCGCCGTCCGTACAGGTCACCAGCACGGTGCGACAGCCGGCCGCGGCGTAGCGGGCCAGCGTGCCACCCGTCTGGCTGGACTCGTCGTCGGGATGGGCGTGCACGATCATCAGCACGGGCCTCCGAAGTGACGCCTGCCGTTCCGTCATTGGCATCACCCTGCGCCGATCTCTTCGAATGCGCCAGGCGACGACGGACAATGTCTCGATGACCATCACTGACGTGCCGAAACGTCGATGGCCGACGATGGTCGTCGACGACCGGTCACACGTCAGCCGATCGACGCGGCAGGAATGAGCCGCAGCAGGTGCAACGTTGACGTGGTGACCGCGAACGAAAGTGAGACAGTCCGTGTCCGGCACCCCCGATCGACTCCACCTCGCCATCGCGCTGGACGGCACGGGATGGCATCCCGCGTCGTGGCGTGAGCCCGACGCCCGACCCACCGAACTCCTGACGCCGGGGTATTGGACCGATCTGGTTGCGACGGCGGAGCGGGGGCTGCTGGACTTCGCCACCATCGAAGACGGCCTGACGCTGCAGTCCGACCATCCCCTGCGAGCCGACAATCGGACCGACCGGGTTCGCGGCCGCCTCGACGCCACCCTCATCGCGTCTCGCGTCGCACCCCGCACCCATCACATCGGCCTGATCCCGACGGTGATCGCCACCCACACCGAGCCGTTCCACGCGTCGAAGGCCATCGCGACCCTCGACTACGTCAGCTCCGGGCGGGCGGGAATCCGCGTGCAGGTATCGGCGAGTCCCGTCGCGGCAGGCCACTTCGGTCGACGCGACGTCACCCGGCCAGGCGAGGTCGACGACCTCCTCGACGAAGCCGCCGACTACGTCGAGGTGGTTCGGCGGCTGTGGGACAGCTGGGAGGATGACGCCGAGATCCGCGACGTCGCGACGGGACGGTTCATCGATCGAAGGAAACTGCACTACATCGACTTCGAAGGCACACGCTTCTCGGTGAAGGGTCCGTCCATCACACCGAGGCCACCGCAGGGACAGCCGATCGTCGCCGTCCTCGGGCACCGACAGTCGGTCTACGAACTCATCGCCGCGAGTGCCGACGTCGGCTTCATCACGCCACACGACGCCCCGGAGACGACGACTCTCGTCGACACCATCGCCGCGCATCGGGTTGCCGAGGAACCGGTCAAGGTATTCGCCGATCTGGTGGTGTTCCTCGACGACACCGCGGCGGCCGCGAGGACACGCCGCGACCGCCTCGATCACGTCTTGGGCCGTGAATACCGCAGCGACGCAGAGATCTTCGTGGGTACGCCGACTCAACTGGCCGACCTGCTGCAGCAGTGGCAGGCCGCCGGCGCCGACGGCTTCCGCTTGCGCCCCGCCACGCTGCCGCACGATCTGTTGCAGATCACCGAAGGCCTGGTTCCGGAGTTGCAATCGCGCGGCCTCTTTCGGACCGCCTACTCGGCCGCCATCCTTCGCGAGACGCTCGGCCTGGCGCGGCCGGCCAACCGCTACTCGACCGTCTAGGAGTCCTCGTGACGAAGCCCCTCAAGCAAATTCATCTCGCCGCTCACTTCCCCGGAGTCAACAACACCACGGTGTGGAGCAACCCGGCGTCCGGAAGCCACATCGACTTCGACTCGTTCGTGCGCTTCGCCCAGACCGCCGAGCGCGGGAAGTTCGACTTCATGTTCCTCGCCGAGGGACTGCGCCTGCGAGAGCAAGGCGGCGAGATCTACGACCTGGACG
The DNA here is from genome assembly GCF_016462545.1 of Mycolicibacterium sp. Taxonomy (GTDB): domain Bacteria; phylum Actinomycetota; class Actinomycetes; order Mycobacteriales; family Mycobacteriaceae; genus Mycobacterium. The sequence continues at coordinate 51,311 of NZ_JAEMTA010000006.1, forward strand.
TCGTCGGGCGTCCGGACACGTTCACCGTGCTGGCCGCCCTGGCCGCGGTGACGGACAAGCTGGGCCTGACCGGCACGATCAACTCGACGTTCAACGAACCGTACGAGGTCGCCAGGCAGTTCGCCTCGCTGGACCACCTGTCAGAGGGACGCGCGGCGTGGAACGTCGTCACGTCATGGGATGCGTTCACGGGCGAGAACTTTCGACGCGTCGGATTCCTGGCCGAAGACCAGCGCTATGCCCGCGCGGAGAGCTTCCTCGACGCTGCGCACACGCTCTTCGATTCGTGGCGGGGAGACGAAGTCGTCGCCGACAAGGAGAGCGGCGTGTTCCTCTCCGATCCGGATGCGGGTGCCTTCACGTACTCAGACTCCCACTTCGACATCAGCGGACGATTCAACGTCCCGCGCAGCCCCCAGGGCAGGCCCGTGATCTTCCAGGCGGGCGACTCCGATCACGGGCGCGAATTCGCCGCCGCCGCAGCCGATGCCATCTTCTCCCGGCACGGAACGCTTGAGGACGGTCAGGCCTTCTACGCCGACGTCAAGGGACGCCTCGCCAAGTACGGACGTCGACACGACCAACTGCTGATCCTGCCCGCGGCCACCTTCGTCCTCGGTGACACCGACGCCCAGGCGGCCGAGCTCGCCCACGAGGTCCGCCTGGCGCAGGTCTCACCGCAGACGGCCATCAAGTTCCTCGAACAACTGTGGAACCGTGATCTCTCCGACCATGACGCGGACGGACCCCTGCCGTCGGTCGATCCGATCGTCGGCGAGAACACCATCGCCCGCGGTCGGGCGAGCGTACGGATGTATCGGGATCCGGTCGCGACGGCCAACGAGTGGCGCGCCAGGGCGGTGGCGGAGAACCTGACGTCACGCGAACTCATCGTCGAGGTCACCGGTCGCCAGAACTTCGTCGGGTCGGCGACGACGATCGCCGACAGGATCGATCAGCTGGTCCAAGCCGACGCCAGCGACGGGTTCATCCTGGTCCCGCACGTGACGCCGGGCGGGCTCGATTCGTTCGTCGACGAGGTGGTCCCCCTGTTGCAGGAGCGCGGCACGTTCCGGTCCGACTACGAGGGCAGCACCCTGCGCGAGCATCTCGGACTCCCCGACCCGGCACGAACCGCTCACACCGCCTCGAACGTGTGAGTTCACGCCCCCGCGGCGAACATCCGTGTTCGTTCCCGGGCCGACATGGCACCCCAGACACCGTGAGTCTCGCCCACCGTCAGCGCGTGCTCACGGCAGCGAGCCAGAACCGGGCAGCGACGGCAGATCTGTTTGGCCCGCTCCTCCCGCGCCCGCAGCCCTGAGCGACCCGCATCCTCGGGGAAGAAGACCTCCGGAGCCGAGCGCCGGCAGCTTCCCGACTCCTGCCACGTCCAGTCCTCGATGAGCGGGCGGGGCAGGGCCCGACCGGGGTCGCGTGAGCAGCTCGATGCAGCAGTCATGGGGCGCCGCCTCCTCCGTTCGGTCATGTCGCATCCACACCGTCGCCCATCGATCGGCGGTTGACCAGACATCGACTCGACGTGAACCGAGCTCCCCATCGGCGCTGAAATCAATCCGGCGAGGTTTACGATCGACGTCCCCGGTTCCCACAGCAAGGACGTCGCCGTGCCCACGAACACCGAAGTCGCGACGACGCCCCGCAACACCGGACACTCACCACCGTTTCGCGTCGCGCTCGTCCTCGGCGCACTCGGTGTGGTGTTCGGCGACATCGGCACCAGCCCCATCTACACCCTTCAGACTCTGTTCGACCCGTCCGACCCACATCCCGTGCCAATCAGCTCCGACAGCGTGTACGGCGTTGTCTCCCTGATCTTCTGGTCGGTGATGATCATCGTCACGCTGACCTACATCACGCTGGTCATGCGCGCGGACAACGACGGCGAGGGCGGCATCATGGCGCTCATCACCATGCTCAAGCATGGCGCCGCGACCCGTGGCCGCCGCACCGCGATGATCCTGGCCGCGCTGGGATTGTTCGGTGCGTCGCTGTTCTTCGGCGACAGCATGATCACCCCCGCGATCTCGGTGCTGTCGGCGGTCGAGGGCATCAAGGTCATCACGCCGGACCTGGAACAGTGGATCGTGCCGATCACCGCGGTGATCATCGTGGCGCTGTTCACCGTGCAGCGCCACGGCACCGCGAAGGTGGGCCGGTTCTTCGGGCCCGTGATGATCGTGTGGTTCCTCTCGATCGGTGCGTGCGGGATCGGCGGAATACTCGGTCACCCGGAAATCCTCAAGGCCCTGTCGCCGACGTACGCACTGTCATTCATGTTCGGACACTTCCACATTGCGTTCTTCGCGCTCGCCGCGGTCGTCCTGGCCGTGACGGGCGCCGAAGCCCTCTACGCAGACATGGGGCACTTCGGCAGGCGGCCCATCACCCTGGCGTGGCTGTTCGTCGTCCTTCCCGCGTGCGTGCTGAACTACCTGGGTCAGGGTGCGTTGCTGCTGGGCGACGAGAAGTCGGTCAGCGCGCCGTTCTTCCTCCTCATTCCCGGCTGGGCCCGACTCCCCATGGTGCTGCTGGCCACCGCCGCCACCATCATCGCGTCGCAGGCGGTGATCACCGGCGCGTTCTCGGTCGCGGCGCAGGCCGCAAAGCTGGGACTGTTGCCGCGGCTGCGCGTCGTGCACACCTCGGCGTCGGCCTATGGCCAGGTATACGTCCCGGCGATCAATTGGATGCTGATGGTGTCCGTGCTGATCCTGGTGTTCGCGTTCGAGAGCTCGGCCAAGCTGGCCTACGCCTACGGGATGGCGGTAATCGGCACCATCACCATCGTCACGCTGTTGTTCTTCTACCTGGCGCGCACGCGATGGGGCACGCCGCTCTGGATGGTGCTGATCGGTGGCGGCGCCCTGCTCCTCGTCGACCTGCTATTCCTGGCGGCCAACCTGACCAAGCTGGTGCACGGGGCGTGGCTGCCGCTGTTGATCGCCGTGACGGCGTGGACGGTGATGATCACCTGGGAGCGTGGTCGCATCCTCGTCACCAAGGCGCGCGAGTCGCTGGAGGGACCGCTGCGTGACTTCATCGACGGGCTCTCCAGTTGCACGCCGCCGTTGACGAGAGTCCCCGGCACCGCGGTCTTCCTCAACCGGGGCAAGGAAACGGCGCCGCTGGCGATGCGCGCCAACGTCGAGCACAGTCACGTGCGACACGAGCACGTGGTGATCATGACGATCGAGACCGAGCCCGTCCCCCGCGTGCCGGAGGACGAGCGGGTGGACGTCGACGCCCTCGGCTACGCCCAGGACGGAATCATCCACGTCACAGCACATTTCGGGTACATGGAGCCCTCCGACGTACCGGCTGCGCTTCGACTGCTCGATCCCGCCGACACGGAGGGACCGATCAGCGTGGACAATGCGTCCTACTTCCTCTCGAAGTTGGAATTGGCCGCCGGACCGGAGCCGACCATGGCGCCATGGCGCAAGCGCCTCTTCATCGCCACGTCGTATCTCACCGCCGACGCCGCCGACTTCTTCCACCTGCCACACGACCGCACGGTGGTCATGGGCTCGCGCATCGAATTCTGACAATCGCTAATGCCCCGACCGCGACGACCTAGAGCCGTCGCGCCGCTGATTCAGCCTCGGCGGCATCCTCCGTCGGCTCGCCCGACGTCGAATCCGCACTGACGCTTGCCGACTCGGACTGAGACCGCAGGACGGCCGGACGCCACCGCTGGGGCAGCGCCAACAGCGAGACTGCGAACAATGCGACGGCAGCGACGGCGCTCACGACGATGATCACGACGGGCGCGGCGGGGAAGGCGCCCTCGATGAGCATGTAGGCACCGAAGATCAGGAACAACATGGCCGCGAAGATCTGAATCGTCCTCTCGGGCAAATGCTTTCCAGCCACCGCGCCGACGATGATGGCGAGTGCGTCGGCAGCCACCATGCCGATCGTGGAGCCGATCCACACGCCCACCCAGTCGTTGTCGGCGGCAAGGGTGACGGTTGCGAGCATGGTCTTGTCGCCGAGTTCGGCGAGCACGAACGCGGACATCACCACGAAGAACGCCGGCGCGGCGGCCTTCTGGCCACGGTTGGACTCCTCGTCGGTGAGCTTGTCGCCCCGGAGGGTCCACAGGCCGAAGACGACGAACATGACGCCGGCGATGATGCCGAGTAGGTGCGTGGGCAGGGCGGCGCCAAGGTAGTGGCCGATGGCCACCGACAGGATGTGGACGAGCGTGGTCGCGGCGGTGATGGCAGCGAGTACGACCCACCAGCGATAGCGCAGCGCGAACATCATCGCCATGAGTTGGGACTTGTCGCCCATCTCGGCGACGAAGATGACGGCGAAGCTGAGAAGTAGAGCGGCGAGCACTCGGGACTCCTTGGTCGGAGGCCGCCTCCGGGGGTGTGACTCATGCCTCCGGCCGGCAACCACAGTGGTCAAAGCGGCCGAAGGTCTCGCCCACCGGCCACCAAGAGCCGGTCCGGGCAACCGGGCCACGCACGCGTTTCCGCAGACGCGACCAGTATGTCGATCACCCGATTGGGGGCTACTCCCCTTCGCTGACACGACCATACCCGCCGTAGCCCCGGTCGCGCAATGCGAGATCGGCGAAAGACCAACTCCAACAATAAGTTTGGCGACTACCGTGGCAAGAGTTCGGGTTCCCGGATCCGTTCGGCCAGTGAGCCCGCACTCACGCGGCAGGGTGTTCGAGCTTCGCGGTCCGGCTCGTGCACCGGCTGCGGCCAATGGGACTCACGCGGCCCCTGTGACACCTGAGGCGGCGACGCGCGCGACACGCCATCGGCGCCACCCCGCACGGCGTCCGATGTCGCCGACGTGTCCTATCTTGGACCGTCGACACACGACGCGAAGCACAGCGAGGGGGGCTAGGTGGACGACGGCACGGAGATGTCGGCTGCTGAACTCCTCGAGCACAATCGCGACATCCAGGGCTCGCCCACCATCCGGCTGCTATCTACGCTCAACCTGGGGATCTACGCCACGCTCATGGAACGTCACCTGAGCGACGGCGTGGTCCCCGAGACGGAGCTGGTGGTGCGCCTCGAGCGCGACCTCGAAGAACTCGACCGGCCCGGCGGAGAACAATCCGGGCTGGCCCTCATCAAGTCATGGGCCAGCCAGGGTTGGTTGCACCGCGTGTCCGACCAACGCAGCGGCATCGAGCGCAACCTGTGCTACCTGACGCAGGAGGCGCGCCGGGCCCTGGATCTGCTTCGCGGCATGCGCCGCCAGGACACCATCGCCACCGGCGGCTCCATCAACGGCATCGCTTCGCGACTCAAGCAGATCGCGCTACGCGTGGGCAACGACCCCGACCGTATCCGCGCCGGCATCCAGGCCGAGATCGCGGCGCTGTACGCCGAGCTGGAAGCACTCGATCACCGGGAGGACGACGGACTCGACGGCGCTGCCCGCCCCGACGTCGACCTGAGCGACTCGTACGACGAGGCACGGGCCATCGCCCTTCAGATGGAACGGCTGATCACCGACATCGGCCAGTACGGGAACATGATCGAGCAGGCCACCGCCGCGCTCGGCGAACCGATCGACAGCAACGTCGAGTACCGCGACCGCCAGCGGCAGATGTATGCCGACTACCAATTGGCCTGGGACTCCCAGGGCCGGGACTCGCACCGCGCGTTCCTGCGCATGATCAACGATCCCGACCAGCGCGCCGAGTTCGAGGCCGACGTCGCCGCTGTCGCCGAGGCACTGCCGGCGCTGGACCCGGCTCTGCGCAGGGTGATGTCCGGGTTCTTCGAACTCGTCGGCCACCAGATCGACGAAGTGGAGCGCATCCAGCAGCGCTGCGCCCAGCGGGTCAAGAGGTTCACCGCGTTCGGCACCCTCGAGCAGAGCCGCGGAGTCGCGCGCCAGCTCAACGAGGCCATCGGCGCGGCCCGCGCGCTGTTGAAGGTGTCGCTCACCGACTCGCGGCTGCCCCTCGAGCTGCCGCTCGCCCGGCACTCCTTCAGTTCCGTGGGGGCGCTGAGCTTCCGCATCGGCGACCTGTCGAATCCGAAGCCCGCCCAGGCTGCTGATGGCGAGGTCGACCTGTCCACGTTCTCCGCGTTGACGACCCAGGTCGATGCGCCTGCGATGTCCGACATGGTCAATCGTGCGGTCGTCGAGGGTCCTCTGTCGCTGCCCGACGCGGTGGCGATGCTCGCCGCAGACGGACAGGGCGCCTACCTCGGGCACGTCATCGTGTTGTGGTCCTGGGCACTCAAACAACCCGCCCACCCCGACGCCGGCGCGCACGCACCCGACTCGGCCACGGTGCGCTTCCAATCCTTGGACGGGCGCGACCGTGAGATGGAGGTCCCCAACCTGATGTTCACCGAACCGATCTCCAGCCTGCTCGGAGCCGCGTCGTGACGACCGACGAGCGCTCGCGCGAGGACCAGGTGGCCGACTACGCGGGATTCTCCGCGCTTCCCCAGGTCGACCAGACCTCCAGGCCACCTCAACAGCGCAGACCACGCTTCGACGGCGACGTCAGCGAGCTGCCCGACCGCGCCTGCTGGGCGTTGCAGCAGCTGCTGACCCGGCGCTACATCAGCGCCGAGTCCGACCGCGACCTCTACACCTGGGTGCTCGAGTACCGCTCGCAGCTGAGCGTGCGACTCTCCGAACTCGACCTGCTGCTGCGGATCGTCGACAACGCCATCGAGAACGAAGGGGTCGCCTTCGTCGAGCAGGCCCGTTACGAATCGGCCCGCGGCGCCAAGTTGCTGCGGCGTGAACCGCTCGGTACCTACGACTCCATCCTGGCGCTGCACCTGGCGCAGATGATGCGAGCCTCCGGCGACCAGAGCGTCCTCATCAGCCGCGACGAGGTGCACGGGCTCTTCTCCGGGGTGGTCAACGACGTGGACCGCGACGCCGTCACCTTCACCGCGCGCATCGACGCCGCGATCGCGCGCCTGGCCGGGCTGGAGATCCTGCGCAAGAGCCGCGACGACGATGACAGCTACACCGTCAGCCCCGTGATCACGGCCATCATGACGGCTTCGGTGATCACCGAGTTACAACAGCAGTTCGAGCTTCTGATCAGCGGTGGCAGCGTAGGCCCCCAGGATGTCGAGGAGGGTGAGCTCGATGCCTGAGCAATTCCATCTATCCCGCCTGCAGGTCATCAACTGGGGCGTGTTCGACGGCTACCACAGCATTCCGTTCGGTGCCGGTGGCGCGCTGATCGCCGGGGCCTCCGGCAGCGGCAAATCCTCACTGCTGGATGCGATCTCGCTCGGCTTCCTGCCGTTCAACCGCCGCAACTTCAATGCCTCCGGTGACAATTCCGCGGCCGGCTCCAACGCGGGCAGGCGCACCGTCGACAAGTACGTCCGTGGCGCGTGGGGACAACGAAGCGACGCGGGCGCCAGCAAGGTGATGTACCTCCGCGGCGACGGCACGGCGTGGTCGGCGATCGCCGTCACCTACCGCAGTACCAGCGGGAGGACCGTCACCGGCCTGGTCTTGAAGTGGCTCACCGGGGAGTCCCGGTCGGACTCGTCGAGCAGGTTCGTGCTCGCCGACGGCGATCGCGGCATCGAGGACGTCTGCAATAGATGGGCGTCCGGGCGCTTCGACGCGGGAGTGTTCAAGGACGACGATTGGCGGTTCTCCACCAAGGTGGAATCGCAGTACCTCGCCCAGCTCTACGCGACCATCGGAATCCGCGCCTCCGATGCCGCGCAACAGCTGCTCGGCAAGGCGAAGTCGCTCAAGAGCGTGGGCGGTCTGGAGCAGTTCGTCCGCGAGTTCATGCTCGACGAACCCGGCAGCCTCGCCCGCCTGCCCGAGGCTCTCAAGCAGATCGACCCGCTGGTAGAGGCCCGCGAATTGCTCGCCGTAGCTCAGCGCAAGCGCAAGATCCTCGGCGACATCGAGGACATCCAGCAGCGCTACGCCTCCGAGTCCTCCGACCTCGGCATCATCGACCTGGTCGATCAGACGATGGTGCGGGCCTACACCGATCACCTCCGACTCGCCCAGTGCCCAGCGCAGATCGACTCGTTGGACGCCACCATCGACCAGCTCGGCAACGAGTACGAGGACGTCACGCGGCAGCTCAATCTTGCCAAGGCCGAAGGGGATTCGCTCAATGCGCAGATCAGTGGATCCAGTGCGAGCATCGGGCCCCTGCAATCCCAGGTGGCTGGCGCCGAAGCGCAGGCCGAAGAGGTGTCACGTCGTCGCGCCGCTTACGAGTCGCTGCTCGCCGCGCAGGATCTCGACGTCCCCGACACCGCCGACGAGTTCTGGAACCTCCGGGACGAACTGTCCACCACGGCGACCGAACTCCTGGCCAAGCTCGACCGCGGGCGAGAGTCCTCCACCGACGCCGAATACGCGCAGAAGGCCGCCCGGATGGTCCGCGACGAGGCCGCGAAGGAATTGCGTCGCGTCGAACACGTCGGGTCAGCCCTCCCGGAGTTCGCCATCACGATGCGCGAGCACATCTGCGCTGCGGTGCGTGTCGATCCGAGCGAGCTACCGTACGTCGCCGAGCTGATGGACCTGCGACCCGAGCAGAGCCGTTGGCGCGTCGCCGTCGAGAAGGTGCTGCGCGGGGTCGGTCTGCGACTGTTGGTTCCCGACAGCCACTACGCCGCGGTGCTTCGCTTCGTCAACGAGACGAACATGGGCGGGCGGCTCCAGCTGCATCACGTCCGTGCGTCGGCAAGCGGACGCGAGGCGGAGCCGAACACGTTGGCGGGCAAGCTGTTCGTCGTCGACCCGACACACGTGTGCGCCGCCGAGGCGGCCGACGTGATCGCGGCCGCCGGCGATCACGTCTGCGTGGACACCCCGGACGTGTTTCCCCGGTTCCGGCGGGCCGTCACCGACACCGGTCTGTACAAGGACTCCGACCGGTTGGCCATCAAGGATGACCGTCGTCCGCTGAAGCAGGCCGACTACATCTACCAGGGCGACGTCGCCGCCAAGATCGACGCGCTGACCGTCGACCTCGCCGGCGCCGAGGAGGCGTTCCACCAGGCCCGCCGCGCTGCGGACGACATCGCCGCCGAACGCCAACGGTGGCGGGACCGGGCAGCCGCGTGCAAGGCGATCTGCGAGCAGTTCCCGCAGTGGAATCAGATCGACACCGAGACCGCCGACGGGCACGCCGACCGGTTGCGCCAGCAGTACGAGCTACTGCTGTCCGACCACCCCGACATCGAGGCCCTCAACGCCCGTGCCGATCAGTGTTGGGAGGAGATCCAGACGCTGATGACGCGCCGCGGCGCGATCCAGACCCGCCGCGACGACCTCGACGGCCGACGGACCCGGCTGCTGGAGCTTCAGGAGCGCCTCACCCCAGCCTTCGTCTCGGAGCCGCTGACCGATCTCCTGAATCGCTACGCGAGCGACGTGCCGGTGGCGTTGGAGCTGCTCAACCCCGAGCCGCACCGGGAGGCGGTGTTCACCGCGATCCGCCGGGAGCGCGAGCAGCTTCGCGAAAGCCGCAGGCGCTCCTACGACGAACTCGCCCGCATCCTCAACACCTTCGACACGGCCTTCCCCGACGCGGTCCCCAACGACAGCGACGTGTTCGACGAGCGCGTGCACGACTACGTGGCGTTGTGCCGCCACATCGACGAGCGCGAGCTCCCCGAGGCCTACGAACGGATGATGCGACTGGTCACCGAACAGGCGCCCGACGCCATCCTGACGCTGCACCGGGTGGCCGAGCAGGAGACCCGACGCATCAGCGAGCAGATCAGCAGGGTCAATACCGGCCTGGGCTCGGTCGAGTTCAACCGCGGCACCCGGTTGACGCTGCGCGCCACCCCGCGCAGCCTGACCGCGGTGAGCGAGCTCACCGAGATCGTCAAGGCCATCTCGCGACGAATTGCCGAAGTGGGGCTCGGCGACAAGCAGGCGATACTGGACCAGTACGCCGACATCCTGCGGCTGCGCAACCGCTTGGCATCGTCTGCGCCCGAGGACAAGGCCTGGACCCGAGACGCGCTCGACGTCCGCAACCGCTTCACGTTCGACTGTGCCGAGTGGGACGTCGCCAGTGAGGAGCTCATCCGCACGCATAGCAACGCGGGCGACAACTCCGGTGGCGAGCAGGAGAAGCTGATGGCGTTCTGCCTCGCCGGAGCCCTGAGCTTCAACCTGGCGAGCCCCGAAAGCACGGACAACAGACCGGTTTTCGCGCAGCTGATGCTCGACGAGGCGTTCTCGAAGTCCGATCCGCAGTTCGCCCAGCAGGCACTGCAGGCGTTCCGCAAGTTCGGTTTCCAGTTGGTGATCGTCGCCACCGTTCAGAACGCCACCACCATCCAGCCGTACATCGACAGTGTGGTCATGGTGTCGAAGAAGGAGGCCACCGGCCGCGACGCCCGTCCCGTGGCCACGGTGACCACCAAGACGATCTCCGACTTCACCGCCCTGCGGCAGGACATGAAGGCATCCGCCGCTGCTGCGCGGGTGCCAGCGCCAGTCTGACGCCCGCTGCCGTGTGAGTGGCACGACAACGGAACCGGGTCTGGAACCCACCTGGGTTTACTCGGCCAGGGGCGGGGCATCAGCAGGGCAGGCGGACGCAGCGGCCGGCCACTTCGTCCGCTCAGGCCTCGGCGGTTCTGATGCGAGCCGTCGGGGCCGCCCTCGTCGGCACGGATCCGCCCACGGGGTTTGGCATTTCACACCCGGGGAACAGACCAGGGGTGGCAGACATGTCCAACCACGACCTCGCCCACCGCATGGCGGACCTGGCGCGGTCCCTGCGAAAGGACCGCTCGTTGGAAGCGGTCCTCGCGGGGGTGACCTCGGCAGCCGTGGAGCTCATCCCCGGCGTGGACACCGCGGGCATCCTGCTGGTGAAGCGCGGCGGCTTCGACTCGCTCGCGGTCACCTCAGAATTGCCACATCACCTCGACGTTCTGCAGATGACCTTCGACGAGGGACCGTGCGTGCAGGCCGCACTGGCGGACACGGTCGTCCGTACCGACGACTTCCGTGACGAGACACGGTGGCCGCGGTACTCCCCCGCGGTGGTCGAGATCGGCGTCCTCAGTGGGATGTCGTTCAAGCTCTACACGGCCGATCGCACCGCGGGCGCGCTCAACCTCTTCGGGTTTCAGCCGCGCAGATGGGACGTCGAGGCCGAGACGGTCGGCACCGTCCTTGCGGCGCACGCGGCCGCCGCCATCGTTGCCACCCAGGAGGAGCGGCAGTTGAACGCCGCCCTACTCTCCCGTGATCGCATCGGCCAGGCGAAGGGAATCATCATGGCGCGCTTCGGCGTCGACAGCGTGCGGTCGTTCGAGATGTTGCGTCAGCTCAGTCAGGAGACCAACACCAAACTCGCCGACCTGGCGCAGCAGGTAATCGACACGGTGTAGCGAGCGGGCCCGCCTCGACGTGCGAGGCGAGCCCGTCGCCATCCGACCGGTGACGCTGCCTTACTCCGAGGGCGGCTCGAACAATTGCAGATCGTTGCCCTCGGAGTCCTTGAACGTCGCGATGCGTCCCCACGCGTGGTCGGCGACCTCGCCGATGAACTCCACACCGGCATCGGTCAGTCGCACGATCTCGTCGTACAGGGTGCCGTCCGGCTGCAACGTGAGCATCGCGCCTCCGCTGCCCGAACCGTGCGTCGCCTCGCGGGCGTTGAGCCCGATCGTGACACCGTTCGCGTCCAACTCCGACCAGTCGTCGCCTTCACTCTTGATGGACAGGCCGAGAGTCTCGCCGTAGAAGCCGATCGCGCGGCCCATATCCTCCACTGGCATCCATACCGTCGCCACACCACTTGCCATTGTGTCCTCCACTGCCTTTGCTCGATGGCCCCCAGCCACCACTTACCCTTCGCGGCAGCGGCTACACCCCTTCGGCGAAACCAGTGGCGGTGGCCTACGACGGCGCGTCGGCCAGGAAGGTGTGCACGACGTTTCGCTGCCACCCGGGCACGGTCTCGGCGTGGACCGCCGTGAAGCCGTCGGCCCGCAGCCGATCGCAGAAGGCCTTGGCGCCGTCGAAGGCGTTGACGCTGCGGCGCAGGTGGTCGTAGAGCCCAGCGTCGCCGGTCCGGACCTTGCCGAGCGGGATGATCACCCCGAAGCACACCGCGTTCCACACCGCACGCGCCACCGCCGAGTCCTTGACCGAGTATTCGTGGATCGCAAGAGTCGCACCGGGACGTAGCAGGGTCAGGAACTCCCGAAGGGTCGCATCGGGATCGTCGAGGTTGCGCAGCAGGTAGGCGGCGAAGATGCCGTCGAATGGGCCGTTGACTCCTGCCTCGGCAAGATCCTCCACGCGGCTGTGCACGAAACGCACCGACGGCGGCCAGTCCTTCGCCTTCGCTTGGGCAAGCATGCCTGCCGATGCATCCAGGGCCACGATCTCGGCTTCCGGTGCGGCGGCAAGGAGCGCGGCCGTGGACGCGCCGGTGCCGCATCCCGCGTCGAGCAGACGCAATCCGCGGCCGCGATCGGGCAGGCGCATCCGGCGCGCCGAGATGCGGAGATGTTCGTGGTATCCGGGGTTGGCCCCGACGAGACCGTCGTAGGCCGGCGCCCCGACGTCGAACGCTGCGGGAACCTCGCGGCGCGGCAGACCGGTGGGTCCAATCTCGGCGGCGGACATCAGCTCGCCTGCAACGAGGGCGTCGAGGTCATCATGCGAATGACTCTAGAGGGGCCAAACGCCCTGTCGCCGTGCGGCCGGGCGCGCTCGACATAAGCTCGTCGAATGCCGCTAGTGCTCGGACCCGTCCTGCGCCACGTCGGCGAGACCACGGCCAGCATCTGGGTTCAGACGGACGCGGCGGCCACCGTCGACGTGCTCGGGTGCTCGGCGAGGACGTTCGAGGTTCAGGGGTGTCACTACGCCCTGGTTCTGGTCGAAGGTCTGGAGAAGGGGTCCATCACCGAGTACGGGGTGCGTATCGACGGTGAGCAGGTATGGCCCGCGCCCGATACCGCGTTCCCGCCGAGTGTCATCAGGACGCGCGGACGCTCACCGGACGAGGGGTTGCGCATGATCTTCGGGTCCTGTCGGTACCCGAAGACCGGCGACCAGAAGCTCGACGACAAGATCGGCCTCGACGCGCTGGACTGCTACGCCTCGCGACTACCGACGATCCCCGTGGACGAGTGGCCGGATGCCCTGATCCTGCTTGGTGACCAGGTCTACGCGGACGAGCTGACCCCCGAATCGCGTCGCCATCTCGCCGGCCGCCGCTCCGTGGGACAACGTCCACCCGACGAGGTGGTGAGCTTCACCGAATATGAAGGCCTGTACCGGCATACCTGGGGTGATCCCGAGATTCGATGGATTCTCTCCACCGTGCCCACCGCGATGATCTTCGACGATCACGACATCAGGGACGACTGGAACACCTCGGCAGCGTGGCGCAAGGCCGTCAACGAGAAGCCGTGGTGGCGGGATCGGATCCGGGCGGGTCTCGCGTCGTACTGGGTCTATCAGCATCTCGGCAACCTCAGCCCCGCCGAGCTGCAGGACGACGAGGACTACCAGAAGGTGCTCGCGACCGAGGACGACGCCTGGCCGCACCTGAGCGATCTGGCCGATCGGGCCGACGCCGAGGTCGACGGAGACAAGGGACTGCGGTTCAGCTATCGATGGGACCTCGGACGAAGCCGGCTCATCATGGTCGATTCGCGCAACGCCCGCATTCTGGATTCGGGGAACCGCAAGATGTTGGGCGATCGCGAATTCGGGTGGTTGGAGAGTCAGGTCAACGACGGACTCGCCGAAGTCGACCACCTGATTCTCGGTTCGTCACTACCGTGGCTGCTCCCACCGGTCATCGGCGACCTGCAGATGGTGAACGAACGCGCCGCCGAGCGTCCGGGAGCCCGCGGTCGACTTGCCGAGAAGGTGCGTCAGACAGTCGACTTCGAGCACTGGGCCGCCTTCACGGAATCGTTCCTGAGACTGAGCCGCCTCATCGTCGACGCCGCCTCTCGCGGAAGCGACGGGCCGACAACCGTTTCCGTTCTCTCAGGGGACGTGCACCACAGCTACGCCGCCCGCGCCCAGATGCACGACGCCACGGCCCGGGTGCATCAATTGGTCTGTTCCCCCGTGCACAACTACGTGCCGATCTTCGTGAAGCCGGTGTTCAAGCTCGGGTGGTCCAACCGACTCGCCAAGGTCAGCCGGCGATGGGCGGCTAGGCACGACGCTCCCCCGCTGCCGCTGGCGTGGGAGAACGTCGGCGGCCCCCTCTTCGGGAACACCATTGCCACCCTGCACACGGCAGGCCTCGCCGCCGAGGTCTCGTTCGAACAGCCGAGTAGTTCCACGGACCTACGGGAAGCCGCCCGGATCTCGCTGACCGACTAGGCGCACCCGCTGCGCGCCGTAGCCGTAGCGTGATGAATCCTTGACCGAATTGCTAAGGCGCACCGGCATATCGAACGGGCACCGTACCCCTACGATCGAATTGACAACCATGTAATTTAGGGATCGGGAGCCATGCATCAGGCCTTTCGGTGTGTTCTGACGATGATCGGGGTCACCACACTCGTGGCGACGACACCCGCGGCCGCCAGCATGGCAGCGGCCAGCCAGCCCCCTGCGCCATACATCGCGTCGGTGTTGCCGACGCGAGGCGAAGTGGTGGGCGTGGCGCATCCCGTCATCGTCAACTTCCGCGCACCCGTCACCGACCGGCAAGCGGCCGAACGCTCGGTGGACCTCGTGACCTCACCGCCGATGACGGGCACGTTCGAGTGGCTGAGCAACGACGCCATGCAGTGGGTCCCCGACCGGTTCTGGCCGGCACACAGCACGATCGCCCTGTCAATGGGTGGATTCTCGACCGAATTCGCCACGGGCCCAGAGGTCGTCGGCGTCGCCAACATCTCCGAGCATACGTTCACCGTGAGCATCGACGGCATCGATTCCGGACCGCCGTCGACACTTCCATCGCCGCATCATCGGCCCCATTGGGGCGAACCGGGCGTGTTCCCGGCCTCGATGGGTCGGCCCGAGTACCCCACGCCCGTCGGCATGTACACCGTCCTGGGCAAGGAACGTTCGGTGCTGATGGATTCGAGCAGTGTCGGCATCCCCGTCGACGCTCCAGACGGCTACCGGATGGACGTCGACTTCGCCGTCCGCATCACCAGTCGCGGACTCTTCGTGCATTCAGCCCCCTGGGCCGTCAACTCACTCGGGTACGACAACGTCAGCCACGGCTGCATCAGCCTCAGTCCCGAGGATGCGGAGTGGTACTTCAACACGGTCAACGTGGGCGACCCAGTGATCGTGCAGGAGAACAGCATCGAGGTTCCGCGTCCCATCTCGCGCTGACGCGGGATCGCCTGCCAACGAATGACCGCTTGGCCATGGCTATCGCGCAACCCCACGTCGACGACTGAGCGCCCGCCACGTCTCCGGCCGGCCGCGCTCATTCGCCAGTCGGGATGCGCGTAGACCGCACCACCGCCGGCCCCCGCCAAGACCGTTGCATCGCAGGGCTTTCGGACATCGGCGCGCGTTGAACTCAACGGCTTTCCCACGACGAAGAGGCCGGCGATCGGGGTGTGATGGCCACCCTCGATCACCGGCCTCCGTCGGGCGTCGTCGCCCAGTGGACCTAGCCCAGCGGAACTAGCTGGGACCCCTGACCGCCGGACCCGGCAGGATCGGCTGGCCCGCGACGGGTCCTCCGCTCGGCGCCGGTTCGATCGGGTCACCCTTGCCGCCGTACCCACCAGCCATGTCGACCAGCGGGGCGCCCACGGGAAGTGGAGCGGCCGCGGGGATCGGGGCAGCGATCGGCACGGGGGCACCTAAGGGAAGCGGAGCACCCACCGGGAGCGGAGCACCGACGGGCACGGGCGCCCCCACCGGCAGCGGAGCGGCGACCGGCACCGGGGCGGCGACGGGCACCGGGCCCGGCAGGGCCATCGGAACGCCCGCCGCCATGTCGGAAATTGGTGCGCCCGTTGGACCACACGCCTCCGCTCCGGGGGCCGCACCGGCCGCTCCGGCGGCACCGGCAGCGCCACCTGCCGCGGGGACACCGCCGGGGCCTGCGATCCCGCCTGCCGCGGCGACCTCGCCCGCCGACGTCTGGAGGCACTCGTAGCCGCCAGTCTTGAGTGGGGCTGCCGAGACGGCCGGGCTCAATGCCATGGCGACCCCGCACAACCCGGCAACGGCACCGACTAAACCGATGTTGACTCGATCACTGATCGCCATCGACGTGGACTCCTTCATTCGTTTTCAGACACTCGTCAATTCATGTACTGCAGCTAAACGTCGTGCCGTACCGAAGCCGCTGCTCGACGATCGTGTCAATTATCTGCGGGAGAAACCGTTCCACGCCACGGCAACACCGCGTCGTTTCCAAACGGTGACGTGCGGGGAGGTTTGTACCTGAGCCAATTGCCGTCGCCGAGGTTACGACGTCGATCGACCTGGAGCCGAAGCGGAGCCAAGATTGCCGATCATCATGCCGATGAGCTGCGGCGTTGCACTCGCACCGTCCTGGCGAATCCATCAGGGGGGACGACGAAGGCGGGTTCGCAGACGCACGAACGGCCGCCGGGAGTTTCCGCGCGACCCCGAGCGGACGCCTTTTTCTCAGCAATGACAATGCAGACACGGTCAAACTCCGCGCTCGTCAATGCCCGGGCGCAGCACCCTCGGCGCGAAGAAACTCAGCACAGTTCATTGAAGATGATGAACGGCGTGGAATGCATTGCCGGTTCGAGTTGTTGCGAATTCGAAATACGAGGACGGAATCGACGCCACGACAGGATCGGTTCTGGTCGGCTCGGAAGCACTCCGTGTGTGCCTACCTCACCGTCCCCACGGACTCGCTGATGCACTCGCACTGGCCGGGCGTCGCTCGTGGGTCACGCCCGCCGAGGCTGGCAGAGCCAGTGAGCGATGTCGGTCACGACGGCTTCATCGAGGTGTTGTGCCGGTTCATAATCGGCGGGCGTGGACGGTCCGGCGCCGGGGAAGAACAAGTGGTCATCCGCATCATGAATGCGGATGGTGACGTCGCGGAGATGAGCGAGGCCGGACTGCCATCCGACAAGGTCGTCGGCGACAGTCACCTGGTAGTCGCGGCCGCCCTGCACGATGAGCATCGGCTTGTCCAGCTGCGCAGCCAGCGCCACGGCGTCGTAGCTCAGTAGATCGAACCAGTACGGGGCGGGGATGCCCAGCGGCAACAGGTGGGATGGCGTAGCCGTGGAGAAGGCCGGGCTGTCGATCAGCGCGGACTGCCGGGTGATCATGTGAACGGTCGGTTCGTCGTCGACGTCCGCCCCAGGCTCGCGAAGCGCTGCGAGATAACGAAACTGGCGCACCACCGCGTGGTGCAGCGGTTGTGTGGCACCGGCCAGCACGATCAGCCCGGCGACGGTCGGTTCCGCGACCGCGATACGTGGGGCCACGGTGCCGCCCTGGCTGTGACCGAGCACGAAGACTCGCTCGGCGTCGACCGATGGGTGTTCGCGCAGGAGTCGGACCGCCGCGACCGCGGGCCGCACGTATTCGTCCACGACGGTGAAGTCGGTGAGATCCAGTGTGTCGCGATGGGTGTAGGTGACCTTGTCGAAGCGCAGCAACGCGATTCCCCGGCTCGCGAGACCCCACGCGAGATCCTTCAATACCTTGTTGCGACCCATCGTCGCGTCCCGGTCAGCGGGGCCTGAGCCGGCGAGCAGAACGACGGCAGGCAGTGGTCGTGGCGACTCCGGCAGGCTCAGTGTTCCCGGTGTCGTCAGCTCGTCGCAGTCAACCGTAACCTCGTGGTCGGTGAAGGTGGCGGGGTCGACGTAGGGCGGTGGTTGCCAGGGTTGCACCGGCTCGGCCGCCCTGTCACGAGGACACACTCGGACACTGCGGCACAGTCAAGACGAGGGGGTCTCGAGTCTTGGATCTAGAGGCGCGTCTGCCGAGAACGCCAGGCGAGCGAAGCGCTCGCCAATGATGCGGTGGGTGGCTGCGTCGGGGTGAAGGTTGTCGGGCAGCGGGTTGTCGGCGACGTCGTTGGCCCCGTAGAGATCCCGACCGTCGAGGTAGGACAGGTGCGGGTCGTTCGCGACCCGCACGGCCATGATCTCGGCAAGCTGGTCGCGGATCACCGACAGTGTCAGTATTCCGCGCTTCACCTCTGTGGGGTCGCCGGTGGCGATGAACCGAATCTCCTTGGCGGCGAGGGCCGTCGTGTCGAAAGTGCCAGGACCGGGGGTGTTTTCGTGGATCGGGCAGTACAGCGGACCGACGACGAGCAACCGGGTCTCTGGGTGTCCGTCGCGCACCGTGTCCAAGAATCCGTGCACGGCGGGGCCGAACGCACGCAACCGCATTACATCGGCATTGACGAGGTTGATGCCGATCTTGATGCTGATCACGTCGGCAGGTGTGTCGCGCATGGTGCGGGCGGTGAATGGGTCGAGCATCGCACTACCCGCCAAGCCGAGGTTGATCAGTTCAACCCCGGCGAGCGCAGCAGCCAATGCAGGCCACGTCGTGCTGGGGCTGGCAGCGTTGGACCCCTGGCTGATCGAGCTACCGTGATGCAGCCACACCCTTCGGCCGGAGTTCGGTGAGCGCGTGATCGCCGCATCGGTACGCATGGCGACGACCTCGGTGCGCTCGTAGTGCGGCAGCCAGATCTCGACGTCCTTGTCCCGTGCGGGCAGTGCGGTAAACCGCATGGTGGCAACCGAACCGCGCACGATCTCGCTGTGCCCCGTGGTGGGGTCGATTCGCACCACGTTGCCACCGGTGGTCGCCATCTGCTGCGTGAGGCGACCGTCGACGAGCAGGTCGACTACCCCGTCGGGGCGATCCGGGACGCCCAGCAGAATCGTCCGCGTCCGCAGAAGATCGAGCTCCACCGCTGTGGCTCGAGTGCGGAACACCATGCGCACACCGGCGGGTTGGGCCTCCACTGCGATGAGTTGGGGGTCGGCACACTGCGCACGAGCGCTAGCCGGGAGCCGATGGGGCAACCACCCCCGCTCGGTCCGCTCCAGCTCGGCCAGTCCACGGAAGAGATCGATCGCGATGGCGTGGCTTCTCGTGTGATCTGACTGCCGGCGCTGATTCCACCCGCGCTCCGTCATGCTCACCAGCTTCGCAGACCCGACCGCGCAGGCTTGAACCCCATGTTCGCCTGGGGCCGACGGTCCACATGTCGAAGTGACCGCCCAGCGGCGTCAGAAATGGACTTCGAACTGGATTTTTCCTGGTGGTCCAGGCTGGTATCGAACCAGCGACCTTCCGCGTGAGCAGCTCACCCAGAGTTGAGTGCGGCCGTCGTATCTGTGGCGTCGAGGCCATCATGATGTTGGCAAGTTGGAAGACGGGTGGCGTGACCACGGCCGAGGAGGACTATTCGGCAACCTCGTCCGATTGGACGGGATCGTTGCGACTTGCCTGGCAGTGGCGGAAGTAGCGTCTCGCACCTTCGACGAGGCCACGGTCCTCGGGGTCGACGTTCCACGATTCGAGCGTTGAGACGAGCGTCGCGAACCGTTGCCGGAATTGCCCGACCGTCATGCCGAACTCCGGAAAGACGTCTTCGTCGAACAGGTCACCATGGGGAGCCCACAGCAGCATGTACTTCAGGATGTCGCGGTCGAATCTGTCCAACGACGACCGACCAGTTTGGGCGTCGGTAGTCATCGCGGGTGTCCGTATACCGCGACCACCACCGTCCGGTCCAGGCTGTTCGCCGACCACACCCCGATCTCGGTGTTGGCGCAATCTTGCATGATCGCGAGGGAGGCCGGGTCGTGATACCACTTGTTGATCAGTTCGACTCCGCTGATGGCGAGCGCGGGGTTGATGGCTACCGTCTCCGCCACGACACCGCGAAAGCCTGCCGCGCTGGCCCGGTCCTGCGGCGTAGTCCCGTCCGACCCGACGTCCCCGTCGAGAGCCCGGTTCGCCAGGACGTCGTCGGTGTGCCGTTGCGCGGCGAGCCGCAGCTGCGGATTGACGTGGAGGTCGTTTGTACAGCCGGCTTGATGCTGCACCGTATAAACATTGGCCATCACGCCGTTGTTGAGCCTCGAGTTGTCGGCGTGCGCATGGGGCGCGATCACCGTGGTTCCCAGCATGACGACGAATCCAACCGCCGAAGTCCCGGCAAGTCGAACCGCCGCTCGCGGACCGCCACTGATTGCTACCCCGCCGGTGGTACCAGCATCGACTGCCACGTCTTCCCCTCCTCCGCACTGTGAGATAGGTCCGCTTGCGTATGGAGCTTTCCGTCCGGACCGATGTATTGGCCGGTCGCCGGATCATATTGGGCCCCAGTGATTTCAGGCGTGGGCGGACCGGATGGAGACACGGGCGCGGATGGCACTCCTGGGTTGGGTGGGGAGCCAGGGTCGGGCTGCGGTACGGCCTGACCAGAAAGCGTGGCGTTCGGGTCGCCCTTCCAATTGAAGCCGTCGTTCAATGGAACGTAGTTCTCGTCGCTCTCGCACATCTTCACCGTCGGCGCCCGCTTGCCAGGCACGGTTTCGCACGGAAGATTGCGGGCCCCACGAACATTCAGCGGCGAGTCCTGTGGAACCCGGCAATACAGGCTGCCGTTCACAGGGCCGGGGGCGTCCTCGAAGGTCGGTGTGCGCTGCTGCTGGACGGGCAGGAAGCCGGTGGTGCAGGGAGGGGGCAGATTGACATTGAGATTGAAGCTCAGATACTGACCCTTGTAGGCCTGCTTGGTATCGGTGTTCGCCACGATGCCAGCCTGACCCGCCGAGACGACCTGAGGAAAGAGCACCAGAAGCTGCTCGATGTCGTTCTGATAGCTGATGCCGACCTGACCGACGCTGACCAGGTTGGCCATCAAGATCGGCAGGGTGGGTCGCACCCGCTCGACGAGTTGCTGCACTTCAGCGGCAGCGGGTCCGCCCTTTGTGATGACGCCCGCGACGGCCTGGTCGTGGGTCTTCAGCTCGCCGGTCACCGTAGCCGTGTGGGACGCCCACTGCTGGATGGCATCTGAAGTGTTGGTCTGCGAGTTGAGGACGGGTTGTGCTTGGTCGATCAGGGTAAGCAGCGGGTCGAGATTCTTGCGGGCATCGATCGCCAGATTCGTCGTACCCGTCACGGTGCGGGACAGTTCGGGGCCGAGTCCACCTACAGCGGTGTAGGACTCGTCGATGACGGTCTTGAGGTTATCGTGCGGGATCGCCTGCAACCCGGTGTTGGCAGCGGCGAGAAGGGAGTTGATGTTCGGCGGGACGGATGTGTCGGCCAGTTCGATCGTGTCACCGTCGCGGAGCGGCGGTGAGTCACCGCGAGGCAGCAGTGCGACGTACTGCTCACCGATCGCAGACTGGCTGTGCACCTCGGCCTGGAGATCTGATGGAATGGCGATGCCGGACTTCAGCGACAGCCTCGCCTCGACGCCAGTCCTCGTCAGCTGGACCGACTCCACTCGACCCACTTCGGTGCCCCGGTAGGTCACGTTTCCGCCGCTGTAGAGGCCACCGGTCTGCTGGAGCTCCATGATGACCGTATAGCGGCCGACGCCGAAGAGCATGGCGGGCAACTTCATGAAGTGGAATGCCATCAGCGACACCGCCGTCAGCGCGATCACGGCGAACAGCGCGAGCTGGAACTTCATCCGTCCGTTGAGTCGCATCTAACGGCCCTGATCCCGGTTGTACGGGACTATCAGCGGGTTGCCCGCGGTGTAGGGGCTTGGATACTGGCCGATGGTGCGCCCCCACTGCATCTCGAGGTTGGTCAGCTTGCCCTCCCATCGAGTCCCGGTGAAGAAGCCGCTGTCGATGCGGCTGAGCGTCAGATCGACGATGGCCGTCAGATTGGCGTAGTCGCCGCGCTGCCATTTCTCGATCGTCTCGTTGGGGAACGGGAAGGTCGGGATGAGGCTCAGCGCCCGCGTCATGCTCGGGCCTGCGTTGGCCAACGATTCCAGCACCGGCCCGACGTCCTTGAGTTCCTTGACGAGATTGTCCTTGGACTGATTGACGGTGTCAGCCGTCAACGCACTGAACTTGCCCAGCTTGTCGACCGCATCGACGAGATTGCTCCGCTCGTCGTTGAGTACCGCAAGGGCTTGGGGAATCGTCTCAAGCGCGTGATCCAGAACGGGCTGCCGCGCGGCGAACTTACCGGCCAGCACGTTGAGTTGCTCTGTGGCGGCGATGATGTCGCCGGTCTGGTCGTTGAGGTTGGTGGTGAAGGTGTCCAGCTGGCCGATCATTCCGCGCAGATCCTGCTCGCGACCTCGGAAGGCGGTGCTGAATGCCTCCGTGATGTCCTGGACCTGACCGAGGCCACCACCGTTGAGCACCATCGAGAGGGCGGCAAGGGTCTGCTCGGTGCTCGGGTAGGCCGCACCGTGCGACAGGGGGATGACCGATCCCTCGTGCAGCCTTCCCCGCGGCGGCTCATCGACCGGTGGTGAAAGCTCGATGTGTAGGGAACCGAGCAGACTGGTGAGGCCGATCTTCGCCGTCGCGTTCTCGGGAACGTCGACGCCGCCGTCGAGTCGCATGGTGACCAGCGCATGCCAGTCCTGGCGCTCGATCTTGGTCACCGTTCCGACGGTGACGTCCGCCACCCGCACCCGCGAGTTCGGTTGGATGTTGTTGACGTCGGGCATCTGCGCGGTGATCACGAACGCACCAGGACCGTTGCCCTTCGTGCCTGGCATCGGCAGGGTGTTCAAGCCCCGCCAGTCGGCACATCCGGCCATCGCTGCGGTCAGGACGGCAAACATCACCGCGATCGCCACGCGCCGAATTCCCCTCTGACGGATCATGATCCACCTCCCGGCGGGAGCATCAGACCGGGCAGGCCAGAGGTCGGATCGGTGGGGGTCGCCTGTGCCGAGGCGTCGGGCGCCTGCGCCTCGGCGGGCAGGGGCGGGCCGGAAGCCGACTGGTCCTGCGGAACGGCCGGGGCCGCTGGCGGAACGAAGTCGGGCGCCATCCAGTCTTCGCTGTAGGTGACCTCGTTGGGCCGGGCCTGGGCGCCGACGAGAAGGTTCTCGCCGATCGGCGGGAAGTTGTACTGACGGTTCTTCACGATCGGCGCCAGATACTGCACGCACAACTTCGAGGACTGCTCGGCGTTGAGAAGCGATGCCGCCTGAATCGCGCCGCAGATGAAGGAGATCGGGTTGGCGAAGTTGTTGACCGCCAGCGCCCCGGTCAGTGAGCCGTTGGCGGGTTCGTAGATGTTGTAGAAGTTGCCCACCGTCGTCGGCGCGATGTGCAGCGTCTGTTTGATGTCGTCGAGACTTCCGACCAGCGCGGTGGAGATCGAGGCCAGCTTGTCGGTGGTGGTGCCGATGGCATCCCGGTTGTCGGCGGTGAACTTCTTCACGTCGTCGACGACGCCGTTGAGGTCCTCGAACGCCTGCCCGACCTTCTGCGGGTCGTCGGCCATCAGTGACGTCACCGACGCCAAATTCTGGTTGAGCGCCTCGAGCACGTCGGCACTTTCATGCAGGGCCGACACCAACGTCGACAGGTTGCGGAAGGTCGTGAAGATGTCGTCGCTGTGATCCCCGAGCGCCGAAATCGTCTGTGACAGTTTGATGATCGTGTCGCGAATGTTGGCACCCTGCCCGCGCAAGTTGTCGGCAGCGGTGTTGATGAAGCCGCCGAGCGTGCTCACTCCCCCGGGTTCGGTGGGCGCCAACAGCTTGGTCAACCGTTCGAGTTGCACGCGAACGTCGTCCCATTCGACGGGCACCGCGGTGTGATCCTGCGATATCACCGTGCCGCTCGCCATCGTCGGGCCGCCGACGTAGGCAGGGGTCAGTTGAATGGCGCGCCCGGTGACCAACTGCGGCGAGAGGATCACCGCCTTCGCATCCTCGGGAATCTCATAGGCGGAGTCGATCCAGAACGTGATCTTGGCCCGCTGCGCCTGCGGCTCGATCTTGTCGACCTGGCCCACCGGCACCCCGAGGATGCGGACGTCATCGCCGGCGAACAGGCCGTTGCTGTTCTCGAAGTAGGCGACGACCCATGTCCTCGCGACGCGGTCCATCCCGCGTACGGCCACGGCCACGCCGCCGATGAGGCTGAGGGCCAGCACGATCGCCAGGGCGGTCCTGGCCCATCCTGGGCGCTTCGTCATGGCTGTCCCTCCGGAGCCACTTCGCCTGGCGCGGGAAGGAACACCGCCGACGGCGTGGGTGCGGGTGGCACGTCTGCCGGTGGCCCAGGTGGCGGACCGCCGGGCGGCGGGGCGGGCAGCGGCTCGCGGTAGGGATAGCGCGGGTCACCGGGATTGCCCGTGATCGCACCGGGCAGATTGAGATTGGGCTCACCGCCTTGGCCGGTCCGCGGATACGGCACGGGAAGCGGCGGCGTACCTGGCTGGCCGGTCTGCGGATCGCTGCGCTGCGAGGGCAACAGCACATTGGGGTCGAGACCGAGGTCGGAGAACGCCGCATCGACGAACGGTTGCACGAACTGGCCCGGCAGCAGGTTGGCCACGTACGCCTTGAAGAACGGCCCGGAAGACACCGACTCGCCAAGGGACATCGCATAGGTATTGAGCAGCTTGACGGCTTCCTGGAGACGTCCCTTGCGGTTGTCCACGATCGCCAGCACCCCGTTGAGCTTGTCCAGAGCCGGACGGAGCTGTTCGGTGTTCTCGCCGATGAATGCCTTGAGCTGTTGCGACACCGCCGAGATGCTGGTCCAGAGCCGATCAACCGCCGCGCTCTGGGTGCGAAGCTGTGCGAGCAGCGCATTGGTGTCTCCGACCAGGCTCACGATCGCATCGGTCCGTTTCGCCAGCACGCCAGTGACCTTCGCGGCATTGTCCATCAGCGACCGCAGTTCCGAGTCCCTGGTGTTGATCGTCTCGGCGAACCGAGCCACCCCCTGCACCGCATTGCGCAGTTCGGCAGGCGTATCCGCGAACGTCTCGGACAGGGTCGACAGCGAGTTGGACAGCTGATTGGTGTCGAGCCCGCTGATCGTCTTCGCCAGATCGGCGAGTGCGTCCGGCAATTGGTAGGGAGACACCGTGCGACTCAGCGGGATCGGCCCGTTCAGCGCCCCTTCACCACGCGGCGTGACGTCGAGCACCTTGGTGCCGAGCAGACTCTTCGTCTTGATCGCCGCCTCCGTGGACTCCCCCATCCGCACGTTGTGGTCGACGGTGAAGGTGACCAGCACCTGCGCGCCGTCGAGGCTGATGCTCGACACCTTGCCCGCGGGGTAACCCGATACCTGGACGCCCGCGCCGGTGAACAAGCCACCAGCGTCGGCGAAGTACGCTGAATAGCTCTTGTCCTGGTTGAGAATCGGGAGCTTCTGGTAATTCAGTGCACCCAGCACCAGCACGGCCACCAGGCCGATGCCGATCGCCCCGATCGTCAGTGGATTGCGCTCGCTGAAGGACTTCACTTCGGTGTGCACCGCCCCGAGGCCTGGCCCGCCACCTTCACGTACACCGGCTGACCTCCCTTGCCGTTGACCTTCAGCACGATCTCGCAGAGGTAGAAGCTGAAGAAGTCGCCGTACATCCCTTGGCGCGCGAGCGCTCGATACTTGTCCGGCAAGGTATTCAGGATCCTGTCCAGGTATTCGTGATCGGCGACCGCGATCGCGGCCGCCCGGTCGGTCTCGTGAACCACCTTCGCGAACGGTTCCCGCGACTGTGCGAGGAGGTCGGCGATCGACCCGGCGGCGGCGTCGGTGTAGGCCACTGCGTTGGAGATGTCGGTCTTGCGTTCGGCAAGTCCATGAACCAGTTCCGACAGCGACGTCACGGCGGTGTCGAGTCGGTCGCTCTGGCTACCGAGTGAGCCCAACACCACGTTGAGGTTGTCGATGACCTGACCGATCAGCTGGTCGCGGTTGGCCAACGTGTTGGTCACGGCCGCAGCCTGATTCAGGAATGACCCGATGTTGGGTCCCTGACCCTGCAGCGCAGCCGTCAACTGACTGCTGAGCGCATTGACCTGATCGGGATTCAACGCCCGGAACAGCGGCTTGAATCCACCGATCACCGAATCCAGGTCCAGCGCGGGCGCGGTGCGGGCCACCGGAATGGTCTGGCCCGCCTGCAACGGCCGCACACCGCCCGGTCCCTCCTCGAGCGCCAGGTACCTGCCGCCGATCACGTTGTCGTAGCGGATCGCGGCGCGGGTTCCCTCGGTGATGACGAGGGCGTCGTCGGTCGAGAACGCCACGCGCAGAGTCGCATCCGGGTTGAAGGCAATCTCCTTGACCTGGCCCGCTTCAACTCCTGCGACACGCACCATGTCACCGTTCTTCAGGCCCGACACGTTGGTGAACTCCGCGAAGTAATTCTTGCCGCCGTCGAATCGCAACTGGGCGAACACCGTCAGCAGGAGGAAGGCACCGAGTGCGCACACCGTCAGGAAGACGGCTAGACGCCATGCCGCTCCCTTGAAGTTGTCCTTCACTGTGTCCGTCCTCTCTGCTGGTGCTGTTCGGCGATCACGGCGCCGGGGGTGGCGCGTCGGGTGCGCCTGGCGCGGGCGGTGCGGGTTCGGCAGGCGGGACTCCCGGCCACAGCGGGACGCCTCCCGGTCCGTAGAGCGCGGCGCCGTAGGGCGGCGCACCCGGGTAGGGAATAGGGCCTGGCGCGGGTCCGGGTAGGCACTGGCGGATCTTCGGTGGGCGGGGGTCGGCCCGTGTCACCGGTAGGTAGTCGGCGTAGCAAGGGCTGCCGATCCCGGGGTTCGGCCTGATGTCGAGACCAGTACCGAACCCGGTATCGGTGATCAATTGGCGCACCGGGAAGTTCTTCGTCGCATCGGGCAGCGACCCGCAGCCTGGCTGCCCCCCGGGGCCACCCTTCGCCGCCACCTTGGGCAGGTTGTCCGGGTAGCTGTAGGCATTGTTTCCAAGAAGCAGTCCGACGTCGAGCTGGATCGACCGCCCGTTCGCGCCGCCCCATACGTCGAAGCCACCGTGATCGAGGAACCACGTCGAACCCTGCAGCCAACACGTGTACACGGGGTTGTACTTCATCAGCAGATCCGTGGTGGGAGCCAGCGTGTTGACCGCCCCGACGAAGCTGTCCTTGCTCGCCGCCAGCAGACTCGTCCCGGAGTTCGACAAGCCAATTGCGTTGAGCAACAGGCTGTCCAACTCCTGGGCGTGGTTCACCACGGTCGTCGCCGTCGTGCTGGTGGCATCGAGAACGTTCACGATGTCGTCTGCCGCCGCGGCGTAGGTCGCGTTGAAGTCCTTGAAGGAGCGCCAATCCTCGCGGATGGTGTCGCTGCGCGAGTTCAGCGCCTCGAGCACCTGGTTCAGGTCGGTGGTGGCCTCGCCCATCCGCTCGCCCTTGCCTCGCACCCCTTCCGCGACCGCGGTGAGTACTGCGTTGAGCTTGGCCGGATCGACCATCTTCAGCAGGTTGGCCACGTTCTCGAACACCGTGTTCACCTCGGTGCTGGTGTTCGTGGACGTCAGAACCGAACCGGCCGAAAGGGTCTCAGAGCTGGGCTTCGCCGGATAGACGAGGTCGACGAACTTCCCGCCGAACGCCGTCGTGGCCTGAATCTGGGCTTCGACGTTGGCGGGGATGAACTGAATCTGACCGGGGTAGATGTCCAAATGCAGTTCGGCACTCCCATTGCGCCCGACGATGTCCCGGACCCGGCCGACCTCGACACCGCGCATCTTGACCTTGGCGTCGGTCTCCATCACCAGGCCCGACCGGTCCGACTCGAGCGTCACCGGCACATAGGACTTGCCCACACCGGCGAAGATTCCCGCGGTGACCACCAGGAACGCAATGATCACTGCCAAGAGGATGGCCGTCCACCACGCGGTGTGGATGCGTGCCTCGCCGGCTCTGACG
Source organism: Mycolicibacterium sp. (assembly GCF_016462545.1). GTDB lineage: Bacteria > Actinomycetota > Actinomycetes > Mycobacteriales > Mycobacteriaceae > Mycobacterium. The sequence continues at coordinate 79,151 of NZ_JAEMTA010000006.1, forward strand.
TGTCTCATGTCAACCCGCCAGGTTGAAGTTGCCGGACTGGCCGTAGACGGCAAGCGAAATCATCACGATCTCAACGGAAGCCACCACCATCGAGGTGCGCACGGCACGGCCAACGGCCTCCCCCACCCCGGCCGGTCCGCCGCTCGCGGTGAACCCGTAGTAGGTGTGTACGAGCATGATGACGACGGTCATCGCCACGGACTGCCCGAACGACCAGATCAGATCCGTCGGGTTGAGGAACGTATTGAAGTAATGGTCGTAGACCCCCGAGCCCTGCCCATAGACCACGACGGTGCCCAGCCGTGCCGCCAGGAACGCCATCATGACGGCGATGCAGTACAGCGGGATCACCACGATCACACCGGCCACGACGCGGGTCGACGCCAGATAGGACACGCTGCGGATGCCGATCACCTCGAGCGCGTCGATCTCCTCGTTGATCCGCATCGCGCCCAGCTGAGCGGTCGCTCCCGCGCCGATGGTGGCAGACAACGCCACCGAGGTGGTCCCCGGCACGATCAGCCGGACGTTGAAGAACGCCGAGGCGAATCCCGTCAGGGCCTCGAACCCGACCGACGCCAATTGGTTGTAACCCTGCACGGCCACCAGTGCCCCGGTGGTCATCGTGAGGAAACCGACGATCGCCACCGTCCCACCGACGACCGCGAGTGCGCCGGTGCCCAAACCCATCTGGGCGATCAGCCGGAGCAATTCGGTGCGATAGTTGATGACGGCGTCGGGAATCGCACCTATCGTCTTGGCGTAGAACTGCGCCTGGGCGCCGATCTGGTTCCACCCGTCAGCGACGCGGCTGACCGATCGCGCCAGTCGCGGATGCTGGGTGCTGGGAAGTGTCTGGCTCATCTCGACCTCTACACCGTGAACTGAATGCCGACGGCGGTCACGATGACGTTGATGGCGAAGAGGACCATGAAGGTGAAGACGACCGTCTCGTTGACCGCGTTGCCGACGCCGGCAGGGCCGCCCTGGACCGAGATGCCCTTGTAGCAGGCGATCAGCCCTGCGGATAGCCCGAAAAGGGTTGCCTTGGTGAGTGATACGACGACGTCGCCGGCTCCGGTCAGCAGTGTCATTCCAGTGATGAACGCTCCCGCGGAGACGTTCTGCACGAAGACGCAGAAGAAGAAGGCCCCCGCCAGACCGACGATGATCACCGTCGCCGAGAGTGCCAAGGCCACCGTCGTCGCCGCCAGGACGCGGGGTACCACCAGCGCCTGAATGGGATTGATGCCCATGACGCGCAGCGCGTCGAGCTCATCGCGAATGGTGCGCGCGCCGAGGTCGGCGCACATTGCGGTCGCGCCTGCCCCCGACACCACCAGCACCGTCACGATGGGGCCGATCTGGTTCACCGTGCCGATCGCCGCGCCGGTACCCGAGAAGTCCGAGGCGCCAAACTCCTTCAGCAGGATGTTGAACGTGAAGACGAGCAACACCGAGTACGGCATCGTCAGCATCAACGCCGGGAGCACCGAGACCCTCGCGACGAACCAGGACTGCAGGACGTATTCACGCCACGCGAACGGCGGTTTGAACATGAACACGAAGGTGTCGAGCGACATGGCGAAGAACCCGCCCACCGCGCGCATCGGCTTGATGGCTGCCTGCACTGCGGTCACTTCGTCGTACCCCGCGAGACCGTCGCTTGGCGAGCGCAGTTAGCACACACGAACGCTCCTCACACCGGATTACCGCCGTCTGCACATTGCTCGCGACGCTGGCAGTGACCGGGGACACGGGTCAACTGCGGAGGGAACGTACCCCCATTCACGAAGCGTTTTGAACCGTTATCACCTGCTTATCTCCCCTTCGAGGTATGGAACTGTTCCCTAGGTGTTAGCCGCCCGCTCATGACAGGTAAATGAGTGCACGTTTGCTGTGGTCGAGCTGATCACGGGGCTGCCCGCGTGGCGCCGACGCGCGTCGAGACGTCGACGAATGCCTCTTTCGCGGGCTGCGGAAACTCTCGTTGTGGTGACGCGGCGACAGGCGCAAGCCGACAGACTTCTCGTGAGCCGGTCATCGACGGCGCCGGACGAGAACAGGAACCCCGTGACTGCTTCAGCGGTACAGCGCGACGAACGACCGTGCACGGTCGTGGTGGGCGCAGGCCACGCCGGCGGCACCCTGGTGTCGCTGCTGAGACAGCACGATCACGACGGAAGGCTCGTGCTGATCGGCGCTGAACCGCATCCCCCCTACCACCGACCCCCATTGTCGAAGAAGTTCTTCTCCGACGACTACGAGCAGCTGCTCCGCCCGATCGACTTCTACCGCAATCAGGGCATCGAGGTGCTTCTCGACACCGAGGTGACGCGGATCGACCGTGCCGCCAAGTCCGTGCTGATCGACGACGGTGACGACATTGCCTACACCCATCTGGTGCTGGCCACCGGTGCTGCGGCACGGCCGCTGCCGGTGCCGGGGGCCGGCCTCGACGGAGTGCTGAGTCTGCGAACCCTCGACGACGCCATCGCGCTGCGCAAGATCATGACCTCGGCGCGGCGGCTGGTGATCATCGGCGGCGGCTACATCGGCCTCGAGGTAACGGCCGAGGCGATGGCCCACGGGGGCGTCGACGTGACGGTGCTGGAGCGCGAGGATCGCATCCTCGCGCGGGTGGCGAGCCCGGAGTTCTCGGCGGCGATGCACCAGCAGCACATCGCGCGCGGCACCGAAATCCGCACGCACACCGACGTCGTCGGCCTCGTCGGGGACCGGCACGGCACCGTTCGGGCGGTCCAGCTCGCCGACGGCAGCGAGATCACCTGCGACGCGGCACTCGTGGGGGTGGGCGCGATCCCGCGCGACGGCCTCGCGCGAGAGAGCGGAATCGATTGCGACAAAGGCATTTTGGTCGATGAGGCCGCCCGAACCAATGATCCGTCGATATTCGCGATCGGCGACGTGACCAGACGCCCCCTCGCTGGCGAGCCCACCCTGGTGCGCCTGGAGAGCATTCCCAGCGCCGTCGAACAAGCCAAGCAGGCCGCCGCGGCGATCACCGGCAGTGCCGCGCCCGCCGCCGAGGTGCCCTGGTTCTGGTCGGATCAGTTCGATCTGCAGCTCAAGATCGCCGGGATGGTGCGCCCCTGCGGGCCTGCGGTCGTCCGCGGGGACCCCAGCACCGGGAAGTTCGCCCTGTTCCACCTCTCCGCCGAAAACACCCTCGCCGCCGTGGAAACCTCGAACAGCGCGGCGATGTTCATGGCCGGAAAGAAGTTCATCGGCACCAAGACCCGTATGGACCCGCTGCTGCTTGCCGACCAGTCGGTCGACATCCGCAAGGCCTGTATGACTGACTGAGGTGGCGAACCGACGAATCCAAGCAGAAGAAGCGAGCCGATGGCAGGCACACCGCTGGAGCTGACTCCGGCATACCGTGGCGGCGTGGGCACGTCGGTGTTGCTGCTGCACGGCCTCGGCGCCACCTGGCGGATCTGGTCACCGGTGCTGCCGTACCTGGAAACCCGCCACACGGTCCTCGCCCCGACCCTGTCGGGACACGGAGGGGGGCCACTGCTAGGTCCCGGTGTTGCGCCATCGATTGGCGCACTGGCCGACGCACTCGAGGCCGGGCTCGACGACATGGGAATCGAACGCGCGCATCTGGTGGGCAATTCGCTAGGCGGCTGGCTCGCCATCGAGCTCGCGCGCCGTGACCGCGGGTCCTCGCTGGTGTTGTTCAGCCCTGCGGGCGCATGGCGGTCCCAGCGCTCCATCGAGGTGCGTGCAACGGCGATTCGGTTGTCGGCCAGGGGACTTGCCCGCCTCGCACCGCGCGCAGACTCCGTCGCGTCGAGTCGACTGCTTCGGTGGCTGGTATTGGCGGCCCAAGTCGCTCATCCCGAGCGCGTCCCACCGGAGCAGTTCGGCGCCTTCGTCAGGGCGAGCGGCTCGGCACCGGCCGTCGTACCGCTGGCCAGGACGCTGCCCCGACGACCGGTGGACCCGTTATCCACCGAGCGGAACTACCCGGTGCGACTCGTCTGGGGCGGCAACGATCGTGTGCTGCCGTGGAAGGGTTTTGGCGCGCCGATGTGGCAGCGGCTGCCCGGTGCCGAAATGGCCGTGCTGCCCGGCGTCGGACACATCCCGATGTTCGACGACCCCGCAGGAGTGGCCAGGCACATCCTCGAGGTGGCTGGGCCCGCCGACGAGTGCTGATCGTCAGAACACCGTGCGCGCGATCATCTCTGCGATCGCTGCCGGCTTGGCGCTGCCGTCGAGCTCCACGGTGTGCTGCACGGTCAGGTGCACGGTGGCGTCGTCGATCCTTGTGACCTCGACGAGGCGGGAGCGCACCCGCACCCGTCCACCGACGGGTACCGGAGCGATGAACCGCACCTTGTCGAGGCCGTAGTTGATCCCCATCTTGGCGTTCTCCACCACGTAACACTGCTTGCTGAGCGCCGGGATCAGTGACAACGTCAGGAAACCGTGTGCGATCGTTGCGCCGTAGGGGCTTTCGGCGCGCGCACGGCCGGGATCGGTGTGGATCCACTGGTGGTCGCCGGTGGCCTCGGCGAATGCATCGACGCGCTGCTGATCGATCGGCAGCCAATCACTGACGCCGAGTTCGGTACCGGCCACCGATTCGGCATCCTCGATCGACGTGATCACCTTCACTACGGAACCCCTTTCGTACCGAAGTCAGACGCTGCGGGCAGACTTGCTGGCGGCCGACGCAGTCTTGCTCGCCTCGCGGGCGGTAGCCCAGTCCTCGTCACTCATCGAGGACAACGCCGCAAACGTGTTGGGTCCGGCCAAGCGCTGCCCGCCGTCCATGACAATGGTTTCGCCGGTCAGATAGTTGCAGGCATCGGAGAACGCGAAGATCGTCAGGTTCGCCAACTCCGCGATGGTTCCCGCCCGCCCCAGTGGAATCTGATCGACCTGTGTCGCGCCCGCCGAACTCTTCTCGGTGGGATTCAGCATCTCCCAGGCGTAGTCGGTCGGAATCGGTCCTGGCGCCAGTGCATTGAGCCGAATCCCGTAGCGGCCCCACTCGACGGCAAGTGACATCGTCATGGCGTGCACGGCGGCCTTGGCCATCGCAGACGGTACGACGAACGCCGAACCGCTCCAGATCCAGGTGGTCAGGTTGGAGAGCACCGAACCTGGCAATCCTTCGGCGATCCAACGCTTCCCGACGGCAAGGGTGGTGTTGAACGAACCGGTCATCACCGTCGAGGTGATGGCCTCGAACGCACGCGGGCTCAGACTCACCGCCGGTGCGATGAAGTTGGCCGCGGCGTTGTTCAACACACTGGTGAGTGGCCCGTGTCCGTGCCAGATCTCGGCGACGGCCGCCTCCACCGCCTCCGCGTCCCGGACGTTGACCGCCTGGTAGTGGGCCGTCCCCGGATGATCCGCGGAGATCTCGGCAGCCGCTTCGGCCAACACGTTCTCGCGACGACCCCACAGGTGCACCTGCGCGCCGTGCGCGACGAGGCGGGCCGCGACACCGCGACCCAGACCCGTGCCGCCTCCGGTGATCAGAATGCGTTTGCCGGCCAGTGCGTCCGGTGCGTAGATGTCCTTCTGCGTCACAACCCGTAGCTCTTTCCAATGATTTCGCGCTGGATCTCGTTGGCGCCGCCGTAGATCGGTGGCGCCAGCGCCTTGCGCACCTGCTGTTCCATGCCGTACTCGACGGTGTAGCCGTTACCGCCCATGAACTGCATGCCCTCCAGGGCGGCCCGTTTGGCGACCTCGGTGCACTTGAGTTTGGCGATGGACCCTTCGCGGGCCAGGGTGTCCTCCAGTCCGGCATCGATCTGTGCGGCAACGTGATACACGAATGCTCGGCAGCACTCGATCTCGGCGGCCAGATCGGCGAGGCGATGCCGCACCGCCTGGAAGCTGCCGATCGTCCGATCGAACTGCTCACGCTGGCGCACGTAGGCCACGGTGTCTTCGAAGGATCGCCGCGCGGCGCCCAGCGACATCGCCGCGATGATCAACCGTTCCACGTTGAGACCGCGCATCAACCGGTGCCAGGCATCGCCGATGCCGCCGACCACATTGGCGACGGGAACGCTCACGTCGGTGAAGAAAACCTCGTTGACGGTGTGACCGTCCATGGTGGCGATGGGCTTGACGTCCAGCCCGGGGATGTCGGTGGTCAGGTACATCAGGGTGAGCCCCTGATGCTTGCCGAGATTGGAGTCGGTGCGGGTCAGGACCAGCAGGTGGTCGGCAAGATGTGCGGCGGTGATCCACGTCTTCTGTCCGTTGATCAGGAACCTGTCACCATCGCGCACCGCCCGGGTGCGCACCGCGCTCAAGTCGGATCCAGCACCAGGCTCCGAGAGCGCAATGGCTTCGAAGCGGCCTGCGCACAGATTACTGAGCACCTCCTTCTTCTGCTGCTCGGCGCCGTGGCGCAGATAGGTCTGGGCCGCGGTCAGACCGGTGCCGTAGGCGTGGATCGGGGCGAGGCCGCGCGACGTCTCCTCCAGGAAGATGCACTCCTCGACCATGCCGGCACCGCCGCCGCCGTACTCCGCAGGCAGCGATACCCCCAGCCACCCGAGTGCGGCGAAGCGGCGCAACAGGTCTGGGCTGTTGGACAGCCGGCCCCCGTCGGTCAACTCCGCGCGCTGCTCGGCGGTGGCACAGTGCTCGGCGCAGTATTGCTCGACCGCTTCGGCGAAATCGCGCTGCTCGGGGGAGAACACGGCGTTCAATTGCCCCGGTACGCCGCGAAGTCGGGCGCGCGCTTCTCGTTGAAGGCGGTGATGCCCTCCTGGGCTTCTGGGGTATCACCGAACAGCTTCAAGGTGGAGTACGCCATCTGACCGACCGAGGCGAACTGCTCGGTATCGGTGTTGAACGACTGCTTGAGCACCTTCAGCGAGGTCGGCGAGAGCTGCAGGATCTCATCCGCCCACGCCCGCACTTCGGCCTTGAGTTGATCGGCAGGCACCACCTTGTTCACCAGGCCCCACTCGTAGGCCTGTTGTGCGGAGTAGCGCCGGCACATGAACCAAATCTCGCGGGCCCGCTTCTCGCCGATCACTCTGGCCAGGTATCCCGTCCCGAAGCCTGCGTCGAACGAGCCCACCCGCGGCCCGTTCTGTCCGAAGATCGCGGTGTCGGCGGCAATCGTCAGATCACACAGCACGTGGAGCACGTGGCCGCCGCCGATGGCGAACCCGTTGACGGCGGCGATCACCGGCTTGGGTGCATCGCGAATGGTTCGGTGCAGGGAGTCGACCTCGAACAGTCCACTGTCGGACGGGCCGTAGTCCCCGGTCTCGGCGCGTTGCTTCTGGTCACCACCGGTGCAGAACGCCTTCTCGCCCGCGCCGGTCAGGCATATCACGCCAACTTCGGAGCTTGCCCACGCCAGCTTGAACGCGCGGACGAGCTCATCGACGGTGCGCGCACGGAATGAGTTGTAGCGCTCCGGACGGTTGATGGTGATCCACGCCAACCCGTTGTCGATCTCATAGGTGATGTCGGTGAACTCGGTCATGGTGTCGCCTTTCGTCATTGAAAGCCGCGGTGCGCCGTCGGATCCACGGGCACGGGGCACAGGTCAAGCCGATCAACTTATGGCCTTACCATAAGGCCAAAGTGTAGGTCGTCGCAAGACCGTCCGCAGGTTCGCCGATGCGACTGTCCACTCCTTCCGCAGCATCCCGCGACCTGCGCCGCGAGACCTCACACCAAAGGTGGAGATTCCCTCTACCGCAAGGGATATATCCGCCCATTCGCTGCCCGGGCGGCCGATTTCCCAGCCGTTAGCCGGACCGAAACTCGTTCGGCAGGCTCTCGGCGTTGTTCTCCCGCTCCCGCAATTCGACGCGCCTGATCTTGCCCGAGATGGTCTTGGGCAACTCGGCGAATTCGATCCGCCGAATCCGCTGATAGGGCGCGAGGTTTGCGTGCGCGTGGGCGAAGATCGCATCCGCAGTAGCGCGATCGGCGGCCCAACCCTCCGCCAAGCTGACATAGGCCTTCGGCACCGCCAGTCGCAGCGCATCGGGAGCAGGCACCACGGCGGCTTCGGCGACCGCGGGATGCTCGATCAACACGCTTTCGAGTTCGAACGGTGAGATCTTGTAGTCCGACGCCTTGAAGACGTCGTCGGTCCTGCCGATGTAGGTCACGTACCCCTCCGCGTCGCGGCTGGCGACGTCACCGGTGTGGTAGTACCCGCCGTCGGTGACCCGCTCGTTGAGGGCGACGTCGCCGAGGTAACAAGTCATCAAGTTGACCGGCCGCACCCCATCCAACCGCAGGCAGATCTCGCCTTCGGTTGCCGGCTCACCGGTGATCGGGTCGACGATCTCTACCGGAATCCCGGGCAACGGGCGACCCATCGAGCCGGCCTTTACCGGCGAACCTGGCGTATTGCCCACCAACGCCGTGGTCTCGGTCTGCCCGAACCCGTCGCGAATGGTCAGCCCCCACTGGGTGCTCACCTGCGCGATGACCTCGGGATTGAGCGGCTCCCCGGCCGCGACGACTTCGCGCAACGCCGCTGGCCTCTCCCCGAGGCGTGCTTGAATGAGCATGCGCCACACGGTCGGCGGTGCGCACAGCGAGGTGACACCGACATCGTGCAGCATCGGCAGGAACCGGGCTGCGTCGAAGCGGGCGTAGTTGTAGACCAGGATCGTCGCCTCGGCGATCCACGGTGCGAAGAATGAACTCCACGCATGCTTGGCCCAGCCCGGTGAACTGATGTTCAGGTGGACATCACCCGGCTGCAGGCCGATGAAGTACATGGTCGACAGATGACCGACCGGATAGGTCCGGTGGGTGTGCTCGACGAGTTTTGGCCTGCTTGTCGTACCCGAGGTGAAGTAGACCAGCATCGGGTCATCGGCGCGGGTCGACGTCGTGAATTCCGTTTCCGCAGAGATCTTCTCGGCATCTCGGTAGCGCAGCCAGGGCGCGGGTGCGTCGCCGATCGCGATACGGGTGAAATCCCCAGGAATGTCCGCGAACTTGGACACCTGGTCGGCATTGGTGATCACCTGACGCACGGCGCCGCGGTCGAAGCGGTCCCGCAGATCGTTGGGTCCCTGGGCGGTGGTGGCCGGCATGATCACCGCACCCAACTTCATCACCGCGAGCATCGATTCCCACAACTCGACCTGGTTGCCGAGCATGATCATCACGCGATCGCCGGCTACCACGCCGTGAGACCTCAGCCAGTTGGCAACCCGATTCGATCGCTCGGCCAGTTGCGCGAACGAGTACGAATCATCGCTGCCGTCCTCCCCGATGACTCGAAGCGCTGGATGTGGATTATCCTGTGCCACAACGTCAAACCAGTCGAGAGCCCAATTGAACCGCTCGCCGACATCAGGCCACGCAAAGGCCGACGCCGCGCTGTCGTAGTCCTGCCGGTGGCTTACCAGCAGATCACGGGCGGCACGAAAGGCGTCGGTTGCGGGGTTCTGATGCATCACTATTGGCTCCTCGGCTAGCTTTGCCGCCCCGGTCCGGACGGCGTGGGCGTTACTATCTGAATGTGCAGCGTCGTGAAACCGGGGTTCGGTCGTCGCGGGCAGAACGCGTCGCCGCTGATCTCGAGCACGAGATTCTCTCCGAGCGGTTGCCGGTCGGCAGGCACCTTGGCAAGCGTTCGGAAATCATGGACCGTTTCGGCATCAGCCCGACGGTCATGAATGAGACCCTTCGGATCCTGCGTGACCGCGATTTGGTGTCCGTTCGCCCCGGCCCTGGCGGTGGTATCACGGTGGCCAGCGCTCCCCCGCAGGTCCGCACCGGGGCTTTGGACATGTGGTTCCAGCCGTCTAATCCGCACCCGCTGGACCTGTTCGAAGCTCGCCTGTATCTCGAATTCGGCTTGACCAAGGCAGCTTTCGAACGCGCCACCGCCGAGGACGTTGCCGCGATGCGCGCGGCGATGGCGGTCCTGCGCGCCACTACCGAGGCCGCCGACTTCTTCTACGCCGTGCTGGACTTCCACGCCGTCGTCGCCGGCGCCGCACACATCCCGGTGCTCGAGGGCATGCACCAACTGGTGGTGACCAGCATCAAGACGGTACTGAGTCGGGTGGCGTTCGTGCACGATCACCAGCCTCTGGTCGCTAGGAGCATCGCCGTCCACGATGACATCGTGGCCGCGATCGCGATGCACGATCAGGCTTCCTTCATCGAGGCGATCAACCGGCACGACAGCGATTTAATTCGGACCGACGATCTCGATCGCACGCCGAATACCCCCCAGCATCCCTGATAGTCCGCGGCATCGTCGCGAAGCGCCCATCGAATCCCGTTGTAGCGCGGCATGGCTCAACGCCGCCCGCACGCGAATAGTTGTACCATCCCACAAATGTGATCCACAGCATTATGGATGCACATCTTGAATTATGCATACACAATAGCTAGATTGCAGATGTCCCGCTCCCCGCCGTCGGAGGCATCATGCTCGATCACCAGGGCTCACCAGCCGGGTTGATCGACGTCCATACCCACGCCATCGACCCCGATCTGGCAGACCTGACGCGGACATATGCTGCTGATCGCTGGCCACGCGTCGATCGCCAGACCGACACCGAAGCGTGGCTGATGTTCGGTGACCAGCGCTACCGACCCATCGACCACCGATGCTGGTCGGCACGCGCGCGGATCGCCGACATGGACCGCGAGGGTATTGCGGTACAGGTGCTTTCACCCATCCCTGTGACGTTCTGCTACCAGGCGTCGGCCATGGGCGCCGCCGAGCTGGCAGTCGCACAGAATGAGTTCTTCGCCGAGATCGTCGCCGCGCACCCCGCCCGGTTCGCGGCGCTGGGCGCGGTACCGCTGCAAGACCCGGACCGCGCGGTCGACGAACTGCGGCGCTGCATGCGAATCCCGGGCTTTCTCGGCGTTGAGATCGGCACCCAGGTGGCAGGACGCGAACTGGGTGACGAAGGACTGGACCGCTTCTTCGCCGTCGCCCACGAGCTGGGCGCGATGGTACTGGTGCATCCCAGCGATCAGGATCTGCCGGACCGGATGACCAGCCGCGGACTGGGGTTCGGTGCAGGTATGCCGCTGGAAACCGGGATGGCCGCCGCGGCACTGCTCTCCAGCGGCGCCTTGACCCGTCGCCCTGAGGTGCGGATCTGCCTGGCACACGGCGGCGGTGTGCTCCCCGCGATGATCGGCAGGCTCGACAAGGGCGCCCTGATTGCGGGGATGGCCGCTGACTCGCCCGAGCTGCCGAGCCGACGTGCCGCCCGGCTGTGGTGCGACTCCTTGACCTACAACCAGAACGCGTTGCTGGCGGTGATCGACCTATTCGGACCCGGTCACGTGGTGCTCGGGTCGGACTACCCGTTCCCCGCCATGCCCGACCCCATCGACGACATCGTCGCCGACCTCCCCGCCGACCTGCGTCACCGCATCGGCCGAACCAACGTAGAGGACTGCTATGGCGCACTTCCTTGGCCTGGGAATCACGCACTATCCGCTGTTGGCAGGCACCGACGAGCACATGGCCAGCCTGCTGCGCTGGACGCTGGCCGATCCGGACATCCCTGAAGCCGCCAAGGACCCCGCCAACTGGCCGGCGTCGATGCGCGACGAATGGGCTGCCGACAACGGGGTCGCCGCGGCAGCCATGCACCGAAAACTATTGGTGAACAACCTCTCTCGCTGTCGACAGGCACTCGACGAGTTCGCGCCGGACGTCGTGGTGGTATGGGGCGACGACCAGTACGAGAACTTCCGGGAAGAAGTCGTCCCGCCGTTCTGCATCCTGGCCTACGGGGACGTCGAGGTCGAACCGTTCGAGCTGATGAACACCCGTGGCAGCCCCAATGCCTGGGGTCTGCCAGAAGACACCACGATCACTCTGCACGGCGACCCCGACGGCGCCCGACGGCTAGCCGATGAGCTTCTCAACCGCGGCTTCGACGTCGCCTACTCCTACCAGAAGCGCAGTGCAGCACCGTTTCCGCATGCCATCGCCAACACCCAGCTGTTCCTCGACTACTCCGGCGCCGGGGCGAGCTTCGACTATCCGATGATCCCGATCACCGTGAACTGCTATGGGCAGCACGCCATCGCCAGGCGCGGTGGACTGGCCCGATTCGCCGAGATCGCCGAGGAACGCCTCGATCCCGTCGGCCCCTCCCCGGCGCGCTGTTTCGCACTGGGCCGAGCGGTGGCCCAGGCCTTCGCCGAGACCGAGCTGCGGGTCGCGCTGGTGGCCTCGTCGAGTTGGTCGCACGCCTTTCTCACCGACAAGACCTGGCACATCACCCCGGACACCGCCGCCGACGAACGTCTCTACGAACTGTTCCGCGTGCGCGACTACGCCAGCTGGCAGGCCACCTCGACCAGCGACATCGTCGACGCCGGTCAACACGAGATGCTCAACTGGTTCGCCTTGACCGGCGCCGCCGACGAACTGGGGCTCGAGCTGGCCTGGTCGGAACTGGTCACCACCGATGTCTTCAACTCCAACAAGTGTTTTGCGATATTCCAGGAAGGGAATCAACGATGACCCCGACCGTCACGGCCAAGCCGATTTCGGGACCCCACACCATCGATGCCGGCGGGATCTCGACCGCCTACCTCGAGGCAGGCTCCGGAGAACCGGTGCTCATGCTGCACGGCTCCGGGCCTGGCGTGTCGGGAACGGCCAACTGGCAGCGCAACATCGGGCCCCTCTCGGAGCGGTTCCACGTGCTCGCCCCCGACATCGTCGGTTTCGGCGACACCGAGCGCCCCGACGACGTGGTGTACTCCCTACGCACCTGGACCGACCACGTGTGGGCGTTTCTCGACGCACACGGCATCACCGAAACCTCGATCGTCGGCAATTCACTGGGTGGTCGCATCGCACTGCAGATGGCTACCGACCAACCCGGGCGGATCACCAAGATGGTGCTGATGGGTTCCCCCGGCGTCGGGATGACACTGACCGAGGGGCTCAGCGCACTACGGGCCTACCAGCCGTCGCACGACGCCATGCGTTCCCTGCTACGCGACTTCTTCGCCGTCGACCCGACCATGATCACCGACGAACTCGTCGAGATCCGCTACCAGGCGAGCATCGCCAACGGCGCCTTCGAGGCCTACCAGGCGATGTTCTTCGATCCCCGCCACCGCGGCTCCGAACTCGGCATCACCGAAGACGAGGTGCGCGCCATCACCACTCCCAGCTTGTTGGTCCACGGACGCGAGGACAAGGTGGTGCCCCTCGCGGTATCGATCGCCATGTTGGGCCTGCTGCCGAACGCCGACCTGCACGTGTTCAGTGCCTGTGGGCACTGGACCCAAATCGAGCGGGCCGACGAGTTCTCGGCGCTGGTTGCGGACTATCTGAGTCGGCCATGAGCACCGACACCGAGCAGTGGGCCGCCCCGGCATCCGGGCCGCAGAGTTGCCGGCCGATCGTCGCCGACGACGCTGACGGCAACACCTTCCGGGTCCACCGGTCTGCGATGACGTCCGCGGAGGTGCACCGCGCTGAAATCGAGCGGATCTTCGGCAGGTCCTGGCTGTACGTGGGTCACGAATCGGAGATCCCGGAGCCCGGCGACTTCGTCCGCCGCCCATTGGTCGGCCGTCCGGTGTTCATGGTGCGCGGAGCAAAGACCGGCAACGTCAACGTCTTTCACAACTCGTGCACGCACCGCGGGGCATTGGTCTGCCGCCAGGAGGCCGGCACCGCGAAGGTGTTCTCCTGCTTCTACCACGCATGGACCTTCGACACCGAGGGTCAGCTCAAGGGTGTTCCCGACCGGACCGCCTACGCCAACGGGGTGAACTTTGCCGAGTTGGGGCTCAAGCGCGTCGAACGGGTGGAGTCCTACCGCGGCTTCGTCTTCGCCAGCTTCGATCCCGACATCGTGGACCTGCCGACCTATCTGGCCGGCGCGAAGGACTACATCGATCTCGTCGTCGACGGGTGCGGCGGCGCCGTCGAGATCGTCAAGGGCACCAACGAGTACAGCTTCGACGCCAACTGGAAACTGTTGGTGGAGAACAGTATCGATGGGTATCACGCGCAATCGACGCACGACACCTACTTCAAGTACCTCGTATCGATCGGCACCGACCTGACCGGCGGGGTCGACGGCAGGGCGGTGGCACTCGGCAACGGGCACGCGGTGATCGAATACACGGCGCCGTGGGGGCGCCCGGTCGCCAAGTGGGAGCCACTGTTCGGGGAGGACGCTCGCGACGAGATCGACAGGCTGCGAGCCGATCTCGTGGACCGCTACGGCGCCGCCCGGGCGCACACGATGGCCGAGGTCAACCGCAACCTGTTGATCTATCCCAACCTCGTCATCAACGACATCATGGCCGTGACGGTGCGCACGCTGTTCTCACCCACCCCGGACCGGGTGGACGTCACCGCCTGGCAGCTCGCGCCCCGCGACGAGTTGCCCAGCCTGCGCCAGCGCCGACTCGACAGCTTCCTGACCTTTCTCGGCCCCGGCGGTTTCGCCACCCCCGATGACGTGGAGGCACTGGAGTCCTGCCAACAGGGTTATCGCGGCGGAGGCGTCGAATGGAACGACATCTCGCGCGGGATGGGTCGCGGGCCGATGGCCAACGACGAGGAACAGATGCGCGAGTTCTGGCGCCGCTGGCAACAGCAGATGGGCAGCGCAGCAGACCTGGGCGGTACGCGGTGACCGCGGCCGCGCCGGTGCGCAGCACGATCGACCGCGCAGCGATCGAGGACTTTCTCTACGCCGAGGCCGCCCTGCTGGACGCGTGGGCGCTGGACGAGTGGCTGGAATTGTTCACCCCGGACGCCAAGTACGAGGTGCCCTGCAACGACACTCCCGACGGCGATCCAGCTCGGGACCTGCTGTTGATCGATGACGACCTGGCCCGGCTACGGGCCAGGGTGGAGCGGCTCAACAGCCGCCGCGCCCACCGCGAGTATCCGCATTCGCGCACCAACCACCAGGTGTTCAACGTGCGGGTGGGCACCCCCGACGATGGCTCGATCATCGCCGTGACCGCGTCGTTCACGGTGTGGCGGTTCCGCGGTGGTCGTTCCAGTTGCTACGTCGGGCAATACCGTTATCGGATTCGTCTGGAGGACCATGGATTTCGCATCGCCTCGAAACGGGCCGAACTCGACATGACCGACCTGCGGTCCGTCTCCGACGTCGCGATCATCCTGTGACAGGGGCACTGGCGGGTCGCACCGCGATCGTCACCGGAGCCGCATCCGGGATCGGCGTCGGGATCATCGATCGTCTCATCGCCGACGGCGCGCGGGTATTCGCGGCCACCCGCTCCAAGGAGGATCTCGCCCTGGTCCACGACCACGCGACGCTCGCCGGCGGCTTCGTCGGGGACCTCCAGGACGCCGGGGTGGCCGAGGAGATGGTCGGGGCGGCGGCCGAAGCACTTGGCCATGTCGACGTGCTGGTGAACAACGCAGGCGGCGGGGTCATCCGGCCCACGTTGGAGCACACCGCCGAGACTCTGCGGGCGACGATCGACAACAACCTGTGGACGACCATCAACTGCGTCCGAGCCGTGTTGCCGCACATGGTTTCTCAGCATCACGGCCGCATCGTCAACATCGGCGCCGACTCGGTGCGAACCGGCCTGATGGATCACGCCATGTACAACGCCGCCAAGGGCGGTGTGCACGCCATGGTCACCGGGTTGGCCAGGGAATTCGCCGGCGCCGGTATCACCGCCAATACCGTCGCACCGTGTTATGTCCTGACGCCGGAACTGACCACGCTCTTCGAGTCCGGGGACGCACCACCACGACTGCTCGAAGTCGTCGCGCAAGGAACCGACATCGTTCCGCTCGCTCGCCCCGGCACGCCAGCCGAAGTGGCCGCCACGGTGGCCTTCCTGGCCACCGACGACAGCCGATTCCTCACCGGTCAGACGATCTACGTCAACGGCGGCGCCAGCATGGGCTGACGCCCACACCCTCTCAAGACCCCGAACCAGAGGACCAGCATGACCCCGACTACCCCCGGGCTGCGCGATGCCGCCGACCGCCTGATCGCCGCGACCCGGACGCACCGCCAGTGCGAGCCGGTGCGCGACGTTCTCGGCGAGGCCGACATTGCCTCGGCGTATGCCGTGCAGCGCCTGCTCACCGAAGATTCGGTCGCCCGCGGGCGAGTGGTCGTCGGCCACAAGATCGGGCTCACCTCGCCGGCGGTCCAACGTCAGCTGGGTGTCGACCAACCCGATTCCGGCATCCTGTTCGCCGACATGCGGGTGCCCGACGGCGGCACCGTCGCGGCGGGGACACTGCTGCAACCCAAGGTGGAGGCCGAAATCGCCTTCATCCTGGCCCACGACCTCGACGGCGACCTGACCGAAGACCGTGTCAGGGCCGCGGCAGGCCTCGCGGTGCCGGCGATCGAGATCGTCGACTCCAGGATTCGCGACTGGTCGATCGGCATCGTCGACACCGTCGCCGACAACGGTTCCTCGGCACTCTTCGTGCTCGGAGACTCCGCCGTCCCCGCCGCTGACATCGACTTCGTCACGCGCGAAATGCGTCTGACGCAGGACGGGACCGAGGTCTCCAACGGCAGCGGCGCCGACTGTCTCGGCAGTCCGCTGATCGCGCTGGCATGGTTGGCCCGCACCGCCCGCGACAACGGCTCCCCGCTGCGTGCCGGGCACATCGTGCTCTCCGGCGCACTCGGTCCGATGGTGCCGGTCGCCCCCGGCGCCACCTACGCCGCAACGATCGACGGCATCGGCTCGGTCGAGGTCTCCTTCGCTGAGATGCCACCCAAGACCTCTCCTTAGGGGGAAGTGCTCGCGGCCGCGGCGACCTTACGGTGAGCGCCACGCCGTAGCTCTTCGGCGTGCCTGGGATACGAAAAGGACCCCGCCGATGACGCTGGCAACCACCGATCTCGCCGCCTACCCCGCTCGCTACTTCGCGGCGTGGAGCCAGCGTGACCTCGCCACCGCGCTGGACGTCATTGCGACGACGGTCGATTGGCAGGACCCCTCACTGCCCGAACCGATCACCAATCACCAGGGTGCGGGCGAATTCTTCACTGCGGCGTGGTCGGGTTTTCCCGACCTGGCCTTCATCGCGGTCGGCGAGCCGCTGGTGGACGACGTCGGTCGCCGGGTGTCGCAGGAGTGGCGGATGGTCGGCACCCACACGGGTGAGGGCTTCCCGCCCGGCGTGCCTGCCACCGGGCGCGCATTCGACGTCGTGGGCACCGACGTCTGGCACGTCGACGAAGACGGCCGCGCGGTCGCAGTGCACGCCCATTGGAATGTCGGCACGCTGCTGGCGCAGCTCGGCCTGGCCTGACTCCGGCGCGTAGGTCCACGAGACGAGGAGGGCCCGGTGCACGCCGCGGTGATGCACGAGTTCGGCGGCCCGTCCGTGCTGCGGCCGGGCAGTTTCCCCGATCCCGTCGAACGACCCGGCTGGGTGACCGTGGAGCTGCGCGCTGCGGCGCTGAATTGGCATGACGTGCTGGTTCGGCAGGGCCGCTACCACTCGCCGCTGCCCCATGTCATCGGGGCCGACGGCGCGGGGATCCGGCGTGACACCGGCGAGGCGGTCGTGATCGTGCCCGCCCTGGGCTGGGGTGAGCGCGATGACGCGCCTGCGCCGGACTGGGAGATTCTCGGTGACCATCGTCCTGGCACCTACGCCGAATTGGTCAGCGTCCCAACGGAATGCCTGGCACCCCGACCAGACGGGTACAGCTGGGGCGAAGCGGCCGCGCTCCCACTGGTCGGGCTGACCACGTTTCGCGCGTTGTTCACCCGCGGCCGGCTTCAGCCCGGGGAATCGATGTTGGTCCTCGGCGCAGGCGGCGGTGTCGCCACCTCGGCGGTGCAGCTGGCCGCCGGCATCGGCGCGTCGATCGTCGTGACCTCCTCGTCGACGGACAAGATCGCCCGAGCAGTCGCCGCGGGAGCCCGCGGCGGTGTGCTGCACACCGACTCCGACTGGCCGGACCGCGCTCGCGAACTGTGCCCGTCGAAAGCCGGCTATGACCTGATCCTCGACCCGGTGGGACGCTGGACCGAATCGGTGCGCGCGCTACGCCCCGGCGGACGACTTGTCGTGCTGGGCGCCAACGCCGCCGAGACCGCGCCCATGAACGTGCGGCAGTTCTACTTCGGGCAATACGACCTCCTCGGCACGACGATGGGCAATGCCCGCGACTTCGCCGGGCTGTTGGACCTGATCACCGAGCATCGCGTGCCACCGCCCCACATCGACCGGGCCTTTCCGCTCGATCACGCCGCGGAAGCGCACGAATACCTGGAAACCGCCCGAGATTTCGGCAAATGCGTACTGGAGTACCGATGACCGACCGCCCGCTGATCGCGTATGAAACCCGTCCGTCTCGAGACGGCACCGATGCGCCGCTCATCGCGTACGTGATCCTCGATGATCCCGAACGGCGCAACGCCCTCTCCGACGCGTTGCTCGACCAGTTGATGGCGACCCTGACGCGTGCGGCAGCAGATCCGGCCGTGCGCGTAATCGTGCTGGCCTCGTCACACCCGCGGGTGTTCTCCTCCGGCGGCAACCTCGACGCCTTCACCGATACTCGATCGACCATCATCAAATACGTCGGCCTGAGCCGCTTTCCGGACTTGTATCGCATTCTCGGCGCCATCGACAAGCCCGTCGTGTGCGCCGCCGGCGGTGACGTGCTGGCCGGTGCGCTGGGAATGGCGTTGGCCTGTGACCTGGTGATCGCCAAGGAGTCGGCGCGGCTGGGCTGTCCCGAAATCAACGTGGGGGCATTCCCCTTCATGATCTCGGCGCTCATCTTCCGGGCCACCGGGCGCCTGGTCGCCAACGAACTGATGATGACCGGCCGACTGCTGTCGGCCACCGAGGCCGCCGCCGCGGGCCTGGTGAACCGCGTCGTTCCCGACGACGAGTTCGACGACGCCGTGCAGGCCTGGGCAGCCACCATCGCCGAGAAGTCGCCATTGCTGCTCGGCCTTGGCAAGAAGGCGTTGGGCGCCACCCGTGACCTGCCGATGGATGCCGCCCTGGACTACCTGCAGGCCCAGCTCGCACTGGCATTCACCACCGAGGACCTCGTCGAAGGCGTGCGCGCCTTCAAGGAGAAACGCACCCCGGTCTGGCGAAACACCTGAGCGCTCGGCGCTTGCCACTTCGGTCTGACCATTATAATATTACGGATATTGAGAGGACGGACCGCGATGAAGCCGGGTCACTACACCGACCGCTACTCCGCCGACCAGATACGGCGCTATCGCGAAGCCGGACTGTGGGGCGAGGACACCTATTTCGACCTACTGGCCAAGCAGGTCGCACGGCGTCCCGACAAGGTCTTCGCCACCGACGGCCACCGCTCGCTGACCTACCGCGAATTGCACGACTCTGCGTTGCGGTTGGCCGCGGGCCTGCACCTGCGCGGTTGGCGGGCCGGCGACACCGTTGCCGTTCAGCTACCCAACTGGGTCGAGTTCCTCGAAGTCACCGTTGCGCTGTCCCGGCTGGGCATCGTCGCGGTCCCGATCATGCCCATCTATCGCCGCGACGAAGTCGGCTACGTCCTGGCCAACGCCGACGTGCGCGCGGTCGTCTGCCCGGGGACCTTCAAGGGCTTCGACTATCTGGCGATGTACCAGGACCTTGCCCAGGACCGTCCCGAGCTCGACATTCTGGTGGTGCGCCCCAAGGGTTCGTCGACCGCAGGGACGGGGCTGTCGTCGGTGAAGACCGCTACGGTGCCGTCGCCGTCGGCACTGCCGCCGCAGCCGAGCGCGGACGACCCCTTCCTGATCGTCTACACCTCCGGGACCACGTCGAGGCCCAAGGGATGCGTACACACCTTCAACACCTACTGCTCGGGCGCCCGCAGCCTCACCGTCGCATTCGACTACTCCGATTCCGACGTGCAGTTCGGTCCTTCGCCGATCACCCACACCACCGGCCTGGTCACCAGCGTCCTCGTGCCGCTGCTCAACGGGGCGGCCACCCACCTGATGGCCGAATGGGAACCGGTCAACGGACTGGCCGAGATCGCCAGGTACGGCTGCACCCAGGCCGTCACCGCCACGACGTTCCTGCAGATGCTGTTGGCGGCCTACGACCCCGCGCACGACGACGCCTCCAGTCTGCGGATCTGGGTGTGCGCAGGCGCTCCGATCCCGACGGCAGTCGTCGAGCAGGCCGCCGCCAAACTCCCTCATCTACGGGTTCTCAGCCTCTATGGGCGCAGCGAAAATCTCTGTACCACGACGTGCTCTGTCTCCGACGACCGATCCCGTTCGTTCACCTCGGACGGCGCCGCGCTGCCAGGGCATGACGTTGCCATCGTCGGCGACGACGGTTCCGAGGTGCCCCGCGGCACCGAGGGCGACATCGCCTACCGCGGCCCGTCGCACATGATCGAATACCTGGGCAACGCCGAGGAGACCGCAGCGCTGTTCACGCCGGCGGGACTGTCCCGCTCCGGCGACATCGGGGTGATGGACGAGGACGGATTCGTGCGGGTGACCGGACGAACCAAGGACATCATCATCCGTGGCGGCATGAACATCAGCGCTCGCGAGATCGAGGACCTGCTCGCCGCCCACCCCGGATTGAGCACGTCGGCGGTGATTGGCATTCCCGACGATCGCCTCGGCGAACGCGTGGGCTGCTTCGTGGTCCCCCACTCCGGCGAACCGCACCCGACGGTCGAGGAACTTCGCACTTATCTGACCGACCGCGGGGTGGCCATTCAAAAGACCCCCGAGCGGGTCATCCCCGTCGAGACCCTACCGATGACTGCCACCGGAAAAGTACAGAAGCACGTGCTGCGCCAACAGGCCGCCGCGCTCGAATCCACCACTGCCACTTCACGGAAATAGCCGCATGGACCTCAAAGACAGTCCGGAAGAAGCCGAATTCCGAAGTCGCGCCAGAGATTGGCTGAAAGCGACCCTGCCCACCCTCGGCGGGCCGGAACCGCATCGCCTCGAAGACAAACACGACTATTGGACGCGTTGGCAGCGGCTGATGTTCGACGCCGGCTTCGCCGGTCTGTCCTGGCCACGGGAATTCGGTGGCGGTGGCGCCGATGCCAAGATCAAGGCGGTGTTCACCGAGGAGCTCGATCGCGCGGGGGCCCCGGAACGCCTCAACATCATCGGTGAGGACTTCAGTGGACCCACCATCATCGCGTTCGGAACCTCAGACCAGCAGCAGCGCTACCTGCAATCGATCCTCACCGGCGAGCACGTCTGGTGTCAGCTGTTCTCCGAGCCGGAATCTGGCTCCGATCTGGCCTCGCTGCGCACCACCGCCACCAAGATCGACGGCGGCTGGCGCATCACCGGACAGAAGATCTGGACCAGCCGGGCCCAACTGGCTTCGTACGCAATCCTCTTGGCGCGCACGGGCGGCGGCGCCCGACATCGCGGTATCACCTACTTCCTGCTCGACATGGCCGCGCCGGGAGTACGGGTTCGCCCGCTGTCACATCTGCTCGGCGAGGCCGAGTTCAACGAGGTGTTCCTCGAGGACGTCTTCGTGCCCGACTCCGACGTGGTCGGCGCCGTCGACGACGGATGGCGCGTCGCGATGGGCACGCTTGCGTTCGAACGGGTGGCGATCGCCACCGGTCGGGTCAACACCACCGGTGCCGTGAACGATCTGATCGACGAGATCGCCCACCACCGCAACGACGACGGCAGCCCACTCGGCGCCGATCCGCTGGTACGGCAGAAGATCGCCGACCTCTACGGTCGGGCACTGACCCACTACCTCATCAGCCAGCGCGTCATCACCGGCGCCGCTGCCGGTGCGCCGCCGGGACCGGTGACGTCCATCGGCAAGCTGTTCTTCTGTCCGCTGGTCGAGGACATCGCCGACTTCGGGTTGTCCCTCTCCGATCTGGACGGGCAGCTCTCGCTTCCCGAAAAGGACTCCCCGACGACCGACGCTGCCGGAGAGCGGTGGTTGCGACTCGCAACCCAGGCCCGTGGCACCGCGATCGCGGGCGGCTCCACCTTCATTCAGCGCAACATCGTGGCCGAGCGCATCCTCGGCATGCCCAGAGAGTAGGGGTGCCGCACTCGTGAGCGACTACCGGTGGGATCCCAGCACCGACTACATCGACAACGCCAACGTCACCCGGTTGGCGCTGGCACACGGCATCAGCGACATCCACGAGTTGCGGGCGCGCTCCGTCGCCGACGTCGGATGGTATTGGGGCGCAGTACTCGATGATCTGGACATCACCTTCGCGACTCCGTACTCACGCGTGCTCGACATCAGTCGCGGCATCGAATATCCGGACTGGTTCGTCGGCGCCGAACTGAACATCGTGGACTGCTGCGTCCGTCGCTGGCGCGACGACGATCCTGACCGGATCGCCGTCAGCCACGAGACCGAGGACGGCCGGCTCAGGACGCTGACCTTCGGGCAACTCGCCGACGAGATCGCCAGGGCCGCCGCAGGATTGCGCAGGCTCGGAATTCAACCCGGCGACGCGGTGGCACTGTATCTTCCGATGATTCCCGAGGCAGTCATCGCGTGCTACGCAATAGCCTCACTCGGGGCGGTCCTGGTGCCGCTGTTCTCCGGATTCGCCGCTGCCGCCATCACCGCGCGACTCACCGACGCCGACGTCAAGGCCGTCGTGGTGGCCGACGGCACCATCCGTCGGCGTCGTCCCGTCCCGATGCTGCCGCAGCTCGCCACCGCACTGGCGGGCAGCCCCACGGTGCACGACGTCATCGTCGTCGACAACGTCGGCGCGACAGATGATTTCGATGCCGGCGACGTGCGCGTGACGTCGTGGTCGGCAATGGTCTCCGAGCCGGCCGAGCTGGTGACCGAGCCGTTGCCCGCCATGCACCCGCTGCTGCTGGCGTACACCTCGGGAACCACCGGCCGTCCCAAGGGCGCGGTCCACACCCATGCGGGCTTCCTGGTCAAGACCGCCAGCGAGGTCGCCTACTCCTTCGACATGGGCCGCGACGGCGTGTTCTGCTGGATCACCGACATGGGCTGGATCATGGGGCCACTCTCCATCATCGGGACCCATGCCAACGGCGCGTCGCTGGTGTTGTACGAGGGCTCCCCCGATGTGCCGGACGACTATCGGCTCTGGGATCTCGTCGGCCGCCACCGCATCTCGATGCTCGGCGTCTCGCCAACGCTCATTCGCGTGTTGAAGGGTTCCGATCTGACCGAGATCGCGACCCGCGACCTGTCCTCGGTTCACGTGCTCGGATCGACCGGTGAGCCGTGGGACCCCGATTCCTATGACTGGCTGGCGCGTGAGGTGTTCGGTGGGCGCGTGCCGGTGATCAACTTCTCCGGCGGCACCGAGGTCGGTGGATCATTCCTGGCCCCGTACCCCGTCGAACCCATCGGTAGCTGTTCACTCGGTGGGCCGTCGCTGGGGATGGACGTCGACGTCGTCGACGACGAGGCCAGGCCGATCCGGGGCCGGGTCGGCGAACTCGTGTGCAGGCAACCCTGGCCGGCGATGACGCGCGGCATCTGGAAGGACGATCAGCGCTACCTCGACGCCTACTGGTCGCGTTTCCCAGGGTTGTGGACACACGGCGACTTCGCCATGGTCGACGACGACGGTCAGTGGTTCATCCTGGGCCGGTCCGACGACGTCATGAACGTCGCGGGCAAGAGGTTGGCCCCGGCCGAGGTGGAGTCGGCGCTCTCGACCCATCCGGCCATCGCGGAGGTGGCTGCCGTCGGCGTGCCCGATCCGGTCAAGGGGGAAGCGGTATGGGCATTTTGGGTGGCCCGTCAAGGCCTCGAGGGTGTGCTGCCCGCCGATGAAACGGTGGCAGCGGAGTTGAAGGCCATCGTAAGTGCACAGCTGGGAAAGCCCTTCGCCCCTTCACGGATCTGGCGGGTCGACGCACTGCCCAAGACCAGGTCGGCGAAGATCCTGCGCCGAGCGATCCGGGCAGCTGCGCTCGACGTCGACCCCGGTGATCTGTCGGGAGCCGAGAATCCGGGCGCCGTCGACGACATCCGACGGTTGGTGGCGCGTCAGTCGTCGACGACGATGGAATCGCGTTGATCGACCTTGAGGGCCGCCGCAGCGTAGCTGTGCACGTGCCTGCGCATCCGTCGGCCGGCAGCTTCGGCGTCCCGGTCGCGGATGGCGTTGGTGATCGACTTGTGCGCGCGCACGGTGACGTCGCGGACCTTGTCGTCGACGAACGCGGCGTTCTCGGTACCGGCGTAGATGGCTTGCGACAGCGCGGTCATGAAACCGATCAGCAGATCGTTGTGGCTGGCGACCGCGACGCCGACGTGCCAGTCGAGATTGGCCTGCAGGAACTGCGGAAGTCCGGCATCGGAGTCTGCGATCGATTCGTTCGCCCGCTCCAACACGGCCAGCTCCTCCGGCGTGTGCTTGGTGGCGGCCAGCTCCGCGCAAAAGGGCTCGAGCGCTTCGCGGGTTTCCATCAGGTCCACCAACTTGATCTGTCTGCCACGGATCAACATGCTCACCGAACTGGCCATCGACGCCGTGGTCGGGCGTTGCACGAACGCGCCACCGGCCCGACCCGCCTTGACCCGCACCAGGTTCTGCACCTCGAGGATGCGCAGCGCCTCCCGCACGGTGGCACGGCTCATCTGGGTCTGTTTCACCAGTTCGCGCTCGGCGGGCAGCGCCGAGCCTTCCTTGAGCTCGCCGTTCAGAATGCGCTCACGCAGTTCGCGTGCCAATACGTCGGGCGCCTTGGGCACGTCCACGGGACCCAAGGTGAGCGCCGAGCGCGAAGGCCTGTCGCCGTCCACGAAGTCTCCTCACCACACATCAATGGACTTATGGTCAGACCTAATTTACCATCCACCGTCCGGAATCGCTGCGAACTCTACGTGCGACCGGCCCTCGACCCGGGAGTGACACGTGCACTGGGAACTATCTGACGAACAGAACCTCTACACCGAGTCGGTGCGCGACTGGCTCGCCGCGCACGCCGCCCCGGACAGGGTGCGCCGCTGGTTGGAGGCAGGCGATCACCGCAGTCTCGACAACGCCCTGATCGATGACGGTTGGGCAGGCGTCGGCTTCGACGAGGCGGCCGGAGGCCAAGGCGGCAGCGTCCTCGAATTGGCGCTCACGGCGCGCGAACTCGGCAGGACCGCAGCGCCTTCGGGCTGCTGGCTGGCCAGAGCCGTGGCCGATGCAGGGCTGCTCGGCGAACCCGAATTGACCAGAGCCATGCTCGAACAGGGCGAGATCACCGCCGTCGCGGTGCGCTGTGACCGCATCCCCGCGTCGAGCGGCCTGCACTGGCACGACGGGCGCGTGAGCGGTGAGGTGCCCAGCGTGCTCGGCGCAGAACATGCCCACCGCTTTCTGGTGCCGGTGGCACTCCCTGACGGCGGCCTCGCGCTGGCCATCGTCGAACGCGACGGTAACGAGGTCCGCGTCCGCCCCCGCGACCTGCTCGACCGGTCCCGCAATGCCGCCGACGTGACGTTCGACTCGGCCCCCGGTCGGCTCACCGAATGTGACGACGCCACAGGAGCTCTCAGTGCCGTCGCGCACCGCGCCGCCGCCCTTGTGGCTGCCGATGCCCTCGGCGCGGGTGAGCGGATGCTGGCCATGAGCGTGGAATACGCCAAGCAACGCACCCAGTTCGGGCGGCCCATCGCCGCGTTCCAGGCCGTCAAACACGCGGCGGCGCAAATGCTCGTCACCGTCGAGGCGGGCTATTCGGTGGCCCTGTTCGCCGCGGCCTCCCTGCAGGACGGGGCCGTCGACTCCGGTCTGCATGCGGCGGCAGCGAAGGCTCAGGTGACGGCGGATGTGGCGACACTGGCAGATTCGGCCCTCACCGTGCACGGTGCGATCGGCTACACCTGGGAGTACGACCTGCAGCTGTTCTACAAGCGCGCCAAGCTCAATCACGTCCTGTTCGGTGCGCCGTCGGCGTGGAACGAGCGCATCGCCGCGGCACTGCCCCTGATTCCGGTGGCGTCATGAGTATTCTCCTGTACTTCCATTTTGGTCTGTCCATTAGTACAGTTGACCAAACGATGTTGCCTTCGGTGCCCTTGCACGCGACATCGAGGAACGGGAGCACATCGTGGACTTCGAGCTGACCGACGATCAGCAGACCATCAGGTCTGCGGTGGCCGAACTCGCCGTCAAGTTCGACGACCACTACTGGATGACCAAGGACCGCGACCACGAGTTCCCGAGGGAGTTCTACGACGCCTTCGCCGAGGGCGGCTGGCTGGGCATCACCACCCCCGAGGAGTACGGCGGCCACGGTTACGGAATCACCGAGGCGTCACTGCTCCTCGAGGAGGTCGCGGCCTCCGGCGGCGGGATGAACGCGGCCAGCTCGATACACATGTCCATCTTCGGGATGCACCCGGTCATCGTGCACGGCTCCGAGGAACTCAAGGCCCGCACGCTCCCGCGGATCGTCACCGGCGACCTGCACGTCTGCTTCGGCGTCACCGAACCCGGCGCTGGACTCGACACCACGAAGATCACCACCTTCGCCCGCCGCGAGGGCGACCACTACGTGGTCAACGGCCGGAAGGTGTGGATCTCCAAGGCCGTCGAGTCGGAGAAGGTGCTGCTGCTCACCAGGACCACCAAGTTCGAGGACTCCGCCCGCAAGACCGACGGACTCACGCTGTTCCTGACCGACCTCGACCGCAGCAAGGTCGACATCCGGCCGATCCCGAAGATGGGCCGCAACGCGGTGACCTCCAACGAGCTGTTCATCGACAACCTCGAGATCCCGGTCGAGGACCGGGTCGGCGAGGAAGGCAAGGGCTTCCAGTACATCCTCGACGGCCTGAACCCGGAGCGCTGCCTGATCGCAGCAGAGGCGCTGGGCATCGGTCGGG
This sequence comes from Mycolicibacterium sp., assembly GCF_016462545.1. GTDB lineage: Bacteria > Actinomycetota > Actinomycetes > Mycobacteriales > Mycobacteriaceae > Mycobacterium. The sequence continues at coordinate 105,975 of NZ_JAEMTA010000006.1, forward strand.
CCGCGCTGCGTGCCGCGGTGCGCTACGGCAACGAGCGCGAGGTGTTCGGTCGACCGATCGGCATGAACCAGGGCATCCAGTTCCCGCTGGCCGATTCGCTCGCCCGACTGGATGCGGCCGAGTTGATCCTGCGCAAGGCCACCTGGCTCTACGACAATGGGAAACCTTGTGCGCGCGAGGCGAATACGGCCAAGTACCTGTGCGCGGACGCGGGTTTCGACGCGGCCGACCGCGCCCTGCAGACCCACGGTGGCATGGGCTACTCCGAGGAGTACCACGTCGCCCGGTACTTCCGCGAGGCGCGCCTCACCCGGATCGCACCGATCAGCCAGGAGATGGTGCTCAACTATCTGGGATCCCACGTCCTCGGCATGCCGAGGAGCTACTGATGACCACAACTGTGGAATCCTCACTCGCTCAGGCATTTCGGCTCGACGGGCGCTCGGCACTGGTGACCGGAGCCGGTGGCGGCCTCGGTGCGGCCATCGCCGCCGCCTTCGCCGCGTCGGGTGCTGCCGTGCTGGTGACCGACATCGACGAGGACGCCGCGGCGGCGGTCGCCGATTCGATCACCCACGCCGGTGGGCGCGCCCAGGGTTGCGCACTCGACGTCCGCGACAGCGCGGCCGTCGGTGATGCCACCGCCCAGGCGGCCGCACTGACCGACGGCACACTGCACATCCTGGTCAACAATGCAGGCGCGATCGCGCCCGCGATGTTCGCCGACCAGACCGAGGAGACCTTCCGACGGATCGTCGACATCCATCTGGTCGGCAGCTTCCTGTGCAGCCACGCCGCACTGCCGCATCTCGCCGTCGACGGAACCGGCCGCATCATCAACGTCACCTCCGCAGCGGGCTTGGTCGGCACGATCGGTCAGGTCAACTACGCCGCCGCCAAGGCGGGCATCGTCGGCCTGACGAAGTCACTGGCCCGCGAACTGGCCCGAACATCGATCACCGTGAACGCCGTGGCACCGCTCGCGGCGACCAACATGACCGCGAACATCCGTGCCAACGAGAAGTTGGCAGCCAAGACACTGGCACGGATCCCGTTGGCCCGCTGGGCACAACCCGGCGAGATCGCGCCCAGCTTCGTGTTTCTGGCCAGCGATGCCGGTGCCTACATCACCGGTCAGGTGTTGCCGGTCGACGGCGGGACGGTGATTTAGATGCCGCACGACGTTCGAGGCCCCCTCACCCAGCACGGCAGACCCGTCTACATCGCCGAAGCCGTCCGCACGCCCATCGGGAAATCGCACGCCGAGAAGGGGTGGTATCGCGACGTTCACCCCAACACGATGCTTGCCGCCTGCTACACCGACCTCATCGGGCCCACCGGAATCGACCCTGGCGCCGTCGAGGATCTGGTGATCGGGTGCACCGCGCCGTTCGGTGAGCAGTCCCGCAACATCGCGCGGAACGCCTGGCTACAGGCCGGCTTCCCGCCCGAGGTACCGGCGACGGTGCTCGATCGACGCTGTGGTTCGGCTCAAACCGCCGTGGAGATGGGCACGGCACTGATCGCCTCCGGCACCCACGACGTCGTGATCGCCGGCGGGGTCGAGCACATGGGGCACGTCCCGATCGACTCGCCGGCGAAGATCAGTGAGCTCTACGGCGATCCGTGGACAAGGGAGCTTCGGGAGCGCTACGCCTTCGTGCACCAGGGCGAGAGTGCGGAATTGATCGCCGATCGGTGGAACATCACGCGCAAGGACATGGATGCCTTCGCCGCACGGTCACACCAGTTGGCCGCAAAGGCGATCGCCGACGGTCGATTCGAGGCCGAGATGGTTCCGCTGACCCTCGACGGCAGCCGACGGACCAGCGACCAGTGCGTCCGGCCGGACACCACCACCGAGACGCTGGCGGGACTTCGTCCGGCGTTCCGCAAGGACGGCGGGCGCATCACCGCGGGCTCGTCCTCGCCGATCTCCGACAGTGCCGCCGCGGTGCTGCTGTGCAGTGCCGACGCCGCACGCCGGCTCAACCTCCGCACCCGGGCCAGGATCGTGGACCAGACCACCGTCGGCGTCGACCCCATCATCATGCTCACCGGACCCATTCCGGCGACGCGAAAACTGTTGAAGCGCAACGAGCTCGCCATTGACGACATCGATCTCTTCGAGGTCAACGAGGCATTCTCGTCGGTGGTGCTGGCCTGGCAGAAGGAATTGGAACCCGACCCCGAGCGAGTCAACGTCAATGGCGGCGCGATCGCGCTCGGCCACGCGGTGGGCGCGACCGGAGCCAGACTGATCGCCACCCTGGTGGCCGAGCTCGAACGCCGACGGGGAGACCTCGGCCTGGTGACGATGTGCTGCGGTGGCGGAATGGGCACCGGCACGCTGATCCAACGGGTGCCTTCATGATCGATTTCGGCAAGTACCTGTCCGGAGGCGACGGGGTGTGGTGGGGGCAGGCCGCGGCCGAGCCCCGACCGCTTGTCGATGCCTTGATCACCCAGAACGCCAGAATCGGACCGATACGCACGTTCACCGGGTTGTCCTGGAACGACCAACTCGCGGTGACCATGCCCGCGCGGGTGTCGATGGTGAGCTACGGCGGACTCGGCGAGCTCCGCGAACTCAGCCGCAGCGGGCGCCTCGACGTGGTCCCCTGCCATTATTCGGCGCTGCCGCGGATGTTCGCCGAACGGCGGCTGCCCTGCGATGTCGGCCTGGTGCAGGTGTCGCCACCGGACGCCGAAGGACGCTGCTCGTTGGGCATCGGCGTCGACTACGTCGCAGACGCGGTCAGGCACACCCCGGTGTTGATCGCCGAGATCAACGAGCAGATGCCCTCCACCGTCGGCTCGGAAACCATTGCGATGGACCGCTTTGCGGCCACCATCCGCACCAACCGCGAACTGGCCCAGGACCCCACCCGACCACCGAGCGACACCGACCGCGTGATCGCCGCACTCATCGCCGACCTCATCGACGACGGAAGCACCGTGCAGCTCGGTGTCGGTTCGCTGGGCGCGGCCGTCCTCGACGCCCTGGCCGCGCACGAGGATCTGGGCTTTCACACCGGCATGATCACCGACGGACTGATGCACCTCGTCGACAAGGGTGTGGCCACGGGCCGCCGCAAGGAGATCGATCCCGGCTTGGTGGTCGCAGGCACCGCACTGGGTTCCACCGAGCTCTACCGAAGGATCTCCGAACTCCCCGCCCGCTTCCTGCCGACGAGTTACACGCATGCGCCACAGATCCTTTCGCAGCTGACATCGCTGGTCTCGGTGAACTTCGCCGTGGAGGTCGACCTCTCCGGACAGGTGGGCGCCGAAGTCAGCGGGGGCGTCTACGTCGGCGCCGTCGGCGGCCAGGTCGACTTCACCCGGGCGGCCGCCCTGACCGGGAGACGCTCCATCATCGCGCTGCGCTCGTCGTTCCGCGGCCGCTCGACGATCAAGGCGCGGTTGGACAGCGGTGTGGTGACCACCTCCCGTTCCGACGTCGACGTGGTGGTGACCGAGTTCGGTGCCGCACACCTGCGTGGCTGCAGCATCCGCGAGCGCGGCAAGCGACTGGCCGCGATCGCGGCGCCGGAGTTTCGCGAAGAACTGGAAGAGGAGCTGACGGAATCATGAGCCAGACATTGCCGGCGAGGGCGCGCATCCGCGAGGTCGGTCCTCGCGACGGCTTTCAGAACGAACCGGAGGTCATCAGCACGGCCGACAAGATCGACCTGATCAACCGGCTGGCCAGGACCGGGCTGGACCGCATCGAGATCGCCAGCTTCGTGCGCCCCGACGTCATCCCGCAATTGGCCGACGCCGTCGAGGTCCTCAACGGCGTCGACGTCCCCGACCACGTGGCACTCACGGTCTTGGTACCCAACGGGCGCGGGTTGGACAACGCGCTGCGTGTCCGGGACCACTTCCACGAGGTGGCCATGTTCGTCAGCGCCTCGGAGACGCACAACCTGCGCAACGTCAACCGCAGCATCGACGACTCGATGGCCGCCAACGAGATCGTCGCCAAACGCATTGACGCCGAGGGGCTTCGGCCCACCGCGGTGATCGCGACCGCGTTCGGGTGCCCCTTCGAGGGCAAGGTGCCGATGGAGCGCACGCTGGAGATCGCCGAACAGTTCGCCGCGGCCGGTGCGCAGGAGATCGGGTTCGGCGACACCACCGGGATGGCGCACCCCGCGTACGTCTTCGACATCTTCTCCGCGGCCATCGAGCGCATGCCCGAGGTCGAGATCACCGCGCACTTCCACAACACCCGCGGCCAGGGGCTCGCCAACGCCTACGCCGCGCTACAAGCTGGATGCACCAGCTTCGAGTCCAGTTTCGGCGAACTCGGTGGCTGCCCGGTGCCTGCCGGGTCGACGGGCAACATCGCCTCGGAAGACCTGATCAACATGTTCGGTGAGATGGGTGTGCAGACCGGGGTATCGCTCCCCGCGATGATCGACGCCGCCCGCGCCGCTCAGACGGTATTGGGACGAAAGCTGACCAGCCACTGCATCATCGCGGGCCCGGTGGATTGGACACCCGACGGCACCACCCAAATCTGCCACTGACGTCGAAACACTAGGAAAGGTACTGCCATGACCGCTCGTGTCGCATTCGTCACCGGAGCCGCCCAAGGCATCGGTGCCGGCATCTCGGAAGCCCTCGGCGCCAACGGCTTCCGAGTCGCCGTCGCCGACCTCAACCTCGAAGCCGCCGAGGCAACCGCCAGGCGCATCACGGATGCCGGCGGTGAGGCCATCGCCGTGCACGTCGACGTCACCGATACCGAATCGGTGCGCGGTGCCGTCAAGACCACCGTCGCCGAGCTCGGCGACGTCGAAGTCGCCGTGAACAACGCGGGCTGGGACGACTTCATGCCGTTCCTCGACACCACCGAGGACTTCTGGAACCGGATTCTGGACATCAACTTCAAGGGCGCGCTGCGGGTCAGTCAGGCAGTCGTACCGGGCATGGTGGAACGCAGCTTCGGCCGGGTCGTCAACATCGGCTCCGATGCCGGCCGCGTCGGCTCCTCGCTGGAGGCGGTGTATTCCGGCGCCAAGGGCGGCATCATCGCGTTCTCCAAGACGCTGGCCCGCGAAGTGGCGACCAAGGGTGTCACCGTCAACACCGTGTGCCCCGGCCCGACCGACACTCCGGCGCTGCGCAAATTCGCCGACAGCTCAGGACAGGACGCCGACAAGGTGCTCGGCGGCATGACCCGTTCGGTGCCGATGAAGCGGCTCGCGCTGCCCTCCGACATCGCTGCCGCCGTCGCCTTCTTCGCCTCCGACGCCGCCGGCTACATCACTGGCCAGACGCTGTCGGTCAGCGGCGGATTGACGATGCAATGAGTGGCACCGCCGTCACGTGGCGGGCGGACGGGCCGGTACTGCACATCACGCTGAACCGACCGCCGGCCAACGCACTTGGGCCCGCCATCGTCGAAGGCCTGCACGCCGCCTTGGACGCCGCAGCGCAATTGGCCCCGAAGGTGTTGATCCTCTCGTCGGCGTTGGACGGGTTCTTCGCCGCCGGCGCCGACATCAAGCACATGACCACGGTGGACGCCGCATCGTTTCGCGCGTACGGCGACACCCTGCGCTCAGGGCTGGAACGACTGGCCAGTCAGCAGGCGTTGTCGATCGCAGCCATCGAGGGGTTGGCGTTGGGCGGTGGCCTCGAGCTGGCGATGGCCTGTACCTTGCGCGTCGCCGGTGCCGATGCGCGCCTCGGACTTCCCGAAGTGAAACTCGGCCTCATCCCCGGAGCCGGTGGCACGCAACGACTACCACGTCTGGTCGGGCGGGGTGCGGCGTTGGACCTGATGCTGACCGGTCGACAGATCGACACCGACGAGGCGCTGCGCATCGGCCTGATCGATCGCCTGGTCGCACCCGGCACGGCCGTGACGGCGGCGCGCACGCTTGCCGACGAACTTTGCGTGGCATCGGCTCCCGCGCAGCACGCGGTGCTCCGCACCGTCGATGCCGCCCAGGACCTGGAGCTGCCCGCCGGCCTGGAATTCGAAGTCGAGCAGATCCAACAGCTGTTCGAAGACGGCGAAGCAGTCGAAGGATTGCGCGCATTCGTCGAGAAGCGCAAGCCAACGTTCGCCTGACAGGAGATCGGTCGTGACGACCTACGGCATCAATGCATTCGGGATAGGCTCCGGCCCAGCACGATTCGATTCCATCGTCGAGATCGCGGTAGCCGCCGAAGCCGCAGGCTGCAGCGCGGTATGGACCAGCGAGCTCTACAGCCGCTCGGCAACGATACCGATGGCGGTCATCGCCGGAGCCACCCGTACCGTGGCGATCGGATCGAACATCGCCTACGGGGTGGGCCGCACGCCACTGATCTGGGCCGCCGAGGCGCGCGACCTCGATGAGCTGTCCGGTGGCCGGGTGATCCTCGGCCTCGGCAACGGCACCCCGGCCATGATGGAACGCTGGCACGGGGTCTCCGGCGAGGCACCCGCAGCCCGCATGCGCGAGTTGGTCACGGTCTTACGCGAACTGTGGCATCTGCACGAGGGGCCGGTCGATCACGACGGCCGGTTCTACACCGTGCACGTGGCGCCGACTTCCGACATGGCGCCTCCGGTGCGCGAACATCTGCCGATCTATCTTGCTGGCATCAACCCGGTGATGGTGCGGGTGGCCGGTGCCGTCGCCGACGGTCTGGTCGGGCATCCGATGTTCAGCTCCGACTACGTCGAGGCGGTCGTGCGGCCTGCGTTGGTGCGCGGCGCCACCGAGGCCGACCGGTCGCCGGCAGACATCGCCGTCACCGGGCTCAAGATGTGCGCCATCGACGACGATGAGGAAAGGGCCCGTCGGCAAGTCGCCTTCGCGATCGGTCAATACGCCGCATCGCGGGTGTACGACCGCCTGTTCGCCTTGCACGGGTGGTCCAAGGCTCAGCAGACGATCCGACAGGCCGCCCGCGAACGCGATACCGCGGCCTTGATCGCCGCCGTTCCCGACGCCGCCATCGACGCCATCGCCGTGCCGACCACGCCCGGCCGGTTCGCCGAGCGAATCAGGGCCGCGTCGGCCGGCTTCGATCACGTCACCGTCATCGCCCCACCCTGGGGCCTGACCGACGAAGAGACCCGCGAGACCACGTGGCGGATCGTCGGCGAACTGCAGACCGTCAACCGCACGTCCGAACCAGCACTGGAGCCTGCGCCATGACCATTGCACCCCCGCAACATCAGACCCTCGTCGTCACCTCCCCCGCGGACGGCGTCACGATGATCACGCTGAACCGTCCGGACCGGCTCAACGCCATGACGGTGACGATGTTCGCCGAACTGGAGGCGGTGGCCCGCCAACTCGCCGACGACCGCGCGCTGCGAGTGGTGATCCTGACCGGTGCCGGTGCGGGATTCTGCGCAGGCTTCGACCTCGACGACGCCGAGGGTCTGGCCGCGCTGTCACCACTGGGCATGCTGGAACGCCAGGATCGCGCGGTGCGGGCGCTCGTCGCGGTACGGTCGATCCCGGTCCCGGTCATCGCCGCGGTGAACGGTGCATCCGCGGGCGGCGGTTTGGCGCTGAGCTTGATGGCCGACATCCGACTGGGCTCCCCGACCGCGAAGTTCAATGCCGGGTTTGCGCGCATCGGCCTATCCGCCGGCGACCTCGGCGTCTCCTGGCTGCTGCCCCGGCTGATCGGCCCCGCCCAGGCGGCCGAAATGGCCTACACCGGAAGGACGGTGGGCGCGGCGGAAGCCGAGCGGCTTGGCTTGCTCAACGAGATCGTCGAGTCTGACGAGCTCCTCGAGCGGACCATGAAGATGGCTCGCCAGATCTGCAACAACTCCCCCGGCGGCATCCGGCTCTCCAAACGGGCGCTGCAGGCAAACATGGAGATCGACTCGTTCGCTGCGGCACTGGAATTGGAGAGTCGCGGGCAGGCGCTGCTCACCCGCTGCGCCGACATGCCAGAGGCGCTGGCGGCGTTCCGAGAGAAGCGCGCCCCGAACTTCACCGGGAACTGAGCATGAGCACCTGGAACCGGGTCTCCACCCGGCCGATCGAGGACATCGTTGCCGAACTGGCGCAGGCACGTACCCTCACGATCGCGGTCCCCCGGCCGGGGATCGCCGTCATGTCGGTGGACAGACCGGACCGTGGCAATTCTCAAACCGTCGAGATGTTCGGCGAAATCGCCTGGTATGCACATACATTGCGCAAGGCGCCGCTTCGCGCGCTGATCGTCACCGGCGCAGGCGGTGCCGCTTTCTGCACCGGGTTCGACCTCGACGAGGTGGCAGTCATCACCGAGATGACCATCCCCGAGTTCAACGAACTGGTGGACACCGCCGCGGCGGGAACCTCGGGTCTTCGGTCTCTGCCGTTCCCGGTGATCGCGGCGGTCAGCGGGCCCGTCGCCGGGGGCGGACTGTCGCTGGCATTGGCCGCGGACATCAGGCTTGGCGATTCTTCGGCGAGTTTCTCGGCAGGCTTCGTGCGGGTAGGTCTGTCCATCGGCGAGCTGGGAGCCTCCTGGCATCTGTCCCGGGTGATCGGTCCGGCGCGGGCCGCCGAGATCTCGTTCACCGGCCGCACCGTCCGCTCGGCGGAAGCGTTGAAGATGGGGCTGCTCAACAGGATTGTCGACCGCGACCAACACGAGGACGTCGTGACCGCGGCACTCGACTTCGCCGAGACGATCGCCGCCGACAGCGGCTCGCGCGCCACCAAGACCACCATGATGCGCAGTGCGGAGATCTCGTCGCTGCTGGCCGCACTGGAGTTGGAGAAACGCTCCCAGACCGTGCGCTGGGCCGACCCGACAAACTAGCCGGAGTACTCCGGAAGAGGCATCCAACAGTGCCCCTTCGGGCGAAGCAGACGGTGCCGCGGGCGGACGAGAATGAAGCGAGTCGCCCGCATGGGGTGCGCACGACGTGCGGAGTTCTCGATGACGACCGTGATCCACCGCAGTGGAACCACCCGTCTCCCCGGCGCGGAGGGCATCTGGGCACTGATCGGCGCGGACCTGGTCATCTTCGCGGTCCTGTTTGGAAGTTTCCTGCAGGACCGACGGCACCACCCAGGGGTCTTCGAGGCCTCGAGACAGAGTCTCGACCTCACCCTCGGTGGCTTCGACACGCTGATCCTGCTGACGAGTTCGTGGACGGTCGCTCTGGCGATTCAGGCCCTCAAACGCGATCTCGTCGAATGGGTTCCGCGCTACTTGTTGGCGGGGCTGCTCACCGGCCTGCTCTTCGTGGCGTCCAAGTCGTTCGAGTACTTCCAGAAGGTCACCGACGGCATCACGCCGGCCACCAACCCGTTCTACACGTGGTACTTCATCCTGACCGGAATCCACCTGTTCCACGTCGTGCTGGGTACCACCCTGTTGACCTACGCATGGACTCGCTCCCGGCGAGGTCGGTACACCAGCACGAACCGGGCGGTACCCGAATCCGTGGCCACCTTCTGGCATCTGGTCGACCTGCTGTGGATCGTACTGTTTCCCTTGCTCTATCTGACGAAGGCGGCGTGATGTCCATGCTGCGCGAACGGGCCACGCGGGTGTGCCTCGGCCTGATGCTGTTGACGGTCATCACCACGTGGGGACTGTCGAAGAATCTGGTCAGCCCGGCAGTCGCGGTCACCGGCACCTTCCTCATCGTTGCGGTCAAGGTGCGGTACGTGATGTTGGACTTCATGGAACTGCGCGACGCTCCGCTGGCTGCGCGAACCGTGTTCGAGGCCTGGATCGTCGTCGTCGTCGCGATGATCCTCGGCTTCTGGATTCTGACCCCATTGATCGCGTGATGCGCGACTAGTTCCACTCAGTGCGAAACAAGTTGTGAGAAAGGTCTTTTCGTGTCAGATCAACGCAGTACCACCTCGCTGAAGATCGGCCTGTGGTGTAACTGGATCTTCGTCGCCCTCACGGCCGTCGGCTGGTTGGGCATAGCCCACTTCTTCGCCCCCGCACGGGCGGATCTCGGGATCGAGGCCACCAAGGTGTGGTTCACCGAGACGCACCGTACGGGAGTCATGGTCGGGTGCACGCTGTTCTACATCGCCGCCGGAATCCTCACGCCGGGGTCCATCGCGTTCGGCATCATGCTGTCCAAGATCGAAGGGCGCTATCCGCTGTGGTCGTTCACCATGGCGGTGTCCGGGGTGTTCATCTCGTTGATCATCTTCCTCAATTGCTGCGCCTGGATGGTCGCGGCCTATCGACCCGAGGTCGGCGCCGACGTCATTCAAGCCTGGTACGACTGGGCCTGGTTCGCCTTTCTGCTCGGCTGGATCTACCTGGCGATCGAAATGGCCGCGACGGCCGTCGTGGAACTGATGGATGACCGCCCCGAACCAATGATCCCGCGGTGGTTGACCTGGCTGACGTTCGCAGGCGCCCTGTCGATCTTCTGCGCGGCCGGTCCGGCATTCTTCAAGAGCGGACCGTTTGCCTATCACGGATTGCTCGCGTTCTACATGCCGGTCGTCGTCTGGGGCTCGTACATTTCGCTGACGACGTTCTACATGCTCAAGGAGCTCGCACGCGCGCCGCAGCCCGCGGAAATCCCCGCGGTGGCCGACTGACCGCGACATGACCTCTTTTGGGAGTACCCCCAAAGGGGTGTCTTTTTGGTCTGTCCATATTAATGATTGACCTTGGCGGCGCACCGGAGCACGCTGAGCGGTGACTCCGATCACACGATGGCGCCAGCGGAGATGGGTGCCACAGAAACGCCCAGGAGGGCATCGATGACAGCGATCGACTACCGCCAGCTCTATGTCGGCGGCCGATGGGCAGACCCGGCGACCGCAGCCACGATCGAGGTGCACTCGCCGACGACCGAAGCCCTGATCGGTTCGGTTCCTCGCGGAAGCAACGCTGACATCGATGCTGCGGTATCCGCGGCGCGATCGGCGTTCGACAGCCCGGACGGCTGGGCCAGCTGGCACCCCAAGCAACGCGGCGAGGTCCTCGAACAGTTCGCCGCCGAACTCGAAGCCCGCGGCGCCGAGACCGCCGCCCGGGTGTCGATGCAGAACGGCATGCCGATCTGGCTGGCTCAGCAGTTCGAATCGGTCTTCCCGCCGCTGCTCCTGCGCTACTACAGCGACCTGATGGCCAGCGCGCCCGCCGAAGAGGAGCGGCAGGGCATGCTCGGTGGCACCGCGCTGGTCTCGCGCCACCCGGTCGGAGTCGTCGGCGCGATCGTCCCGTGGAATGTCCCGCAGGCAATCTCGTTCCTGAAGGTCGCACCTGCCCTTGCCGCCGGCTGCACCATGGTGCTCAAACCCGCCGAGGAAACCGTGCTGGATGCGTTCCTGATGGCCGAGGCCGCCGAGGCCGCCGGCCTACCGGCAGGGGTACTGAACATCGTGCCCGGCGGCCGCGACGTCGGCGCGTACCTGGTGTCGCACCCGGGGATCGACAAGGTGAGCTTCACCGGTTCGACCGCCGCAGGTCGCGCGATAGCCGAGACATGCGGGCGACTGCTGCGTCCGGTGACGCTGGAACTCGGTGGCAAGTCCGCGGCCATCGTGCTCGATGACGCCGATCTGTCAGCGTCCATCGAGGCGTTCTTCGCCGCCACCCTGCTCAACAACGGTCAGATCTGCTGGCTCAACACCCGCGTGCTCGCCCCGCGTAGCCGCTACACCGAGATCGTGGACACCATCACCGATCTCGCCCGCTCGCTCACCGTCGGCGATCCTCTGGATCCGCAGACCAAGGTCGGACCGCTGGTGTCGAGCCGGCAGCGCGACCGCGTCGAGGGCTACATCGCCAAGGGCAAGCAGGAAGCGCGACTGACCACCGGCGGTTCCCGACCGGCCGGGCTCGACAAGGGCTGGTTCGTCGAACCCACCGTGTTCGCCGACCTCGACAACAACGCCACGATCTCGCGCGAGGAAATCTTCGGGCCAGTCCTGAGTGTCATTCCGTACGGCGACGACGCCGAGGCCATTGCGATCGCCAACGACACCAACTACGGGTTGGGCGGCACCGTGTGGTCGGCCGATCAGGAACGCGCCGCCGACGTCGCACGCAAGGTCAATTCCGGCACCATCGGTGTCAACCACTACGTCAATGATCCGGTGGCGCCGTTCGGCGGGATCAAGGAGAGTGGCTTGGGCCGCGAGCTGGGACCCGAGGGGCTGCACGCCTTCCAGGTGTACAAGACCATCTACCTGCCGCCGGCGTGAATTGAAGGGGACAATGATGTCTACTGCCGAACTCGACCAGATTCACGTCGAACACACCCGCGACATCGTCAGCGCCGCAGCGGCTTTGCTGTGCAATGACGAGTTGTGCCCGCTGCCCGCCGACGGTGACCTTGGCGCCAGCGATGCCGCGTTGAGCAGCACGCGACGAGCGTTGTCGCGCGGACTGGACCAGATCGCCAGCACCCCCGGTCCGACCGAGCAGAATCGGCTCACCGCCCTGGTGCTGGAGTCGGTGGAGGCACAGGCGAAGGTCAAGGACGCCCTGATCGAGCACCGTGCGGAATTGGCGATCGGGGTGCGAGACGCGCTCGCGTCGCTGCGCAATGCCACCTCGACCGCCGCGCTGACCGAACGAGCGCCGATCGAGTTGCGCCGGATCGGATTTCGCCGGGCGCTGTTCTCCGGGATCGAGCAGGGGACCTGGATGGCGCGCACCGCGTTCGCCATCGACGACCCCGATTTCGCGGCCGAACTGGTCGCCGTCGGTCAGGCCAACCCGCGCCGGCTCAACGGCCCGCTCATCGAAAGCGAAATGGTCCGTCGGTGCACGCCGGTCGTCGTCAGCGACGCGCAGTCGAATCCGCGGGTGCACCTGCAACTGGTGCGCTACGCCGAAACCAGAAGCTACGTCGCGGCCCCGGTCCTGGTGTGGGGCGCCCCGGTGGCCATGGTGCATGCCGACCGCGATACAGATTGTGCAGTCGACGAATTCGACCGTTGCATGCTGGGCACCTACACCGAGGGTCTGGGCCTCGCGTTGGAACGCACCCAGTTGATGGAGCGACTCCAGGCGGTTCGACGCGCGACGACCGACTACGTCGCTGGCGTCAGCGCGATCGCCGACGATCTGTCCGCCGAAGGCTTGGACACCGGCGGACTGGGGCTGGACCCAACGGGTGACCGCGGCCGGCTTCAGCCGATCTCACTGGGCGACGTTCACGGTGAACGCCTGACCCCACGCGAATGGGATGTCCTGCACAACTTGGCGTCCGGCAAGACCAATGCGCAGATCGCCTCTGGGTTGTTCGTCACCGAGGGCACCGTCAAGTCGCACGTGAAGCACATCCTTCGCAAGCTGGGCGCCACGAACCGGACCGAGGCGGTGGCTCGCTTCCACCGTCTCGCGTCCGCATCCGCGTCGAAGGTCGGCTAGCACTCAATACCGGATGACGCCCCGGATGTTCCTGCCTGCCAGCATGTCCTCATAGCCCTGGTTGATCTCATCCAACGAGTACTCCTGCGTCACCAACTCGTCGAGCTTGAGCTCACCCAGTCTGTACATTTCGAGGTATCGCGGAATGTCGTGGCGGGGGTTCGACGACCCGAACAGTGAACCGCGAATCGACTTCTCGTAGAGGGTCAACTCGAACAGGGATCCGCTCATGGTCAGCTCGGTGGGATGGCCGATCGCCGTGACGATCACCTTGCCCCGTCGTCCCACCAGGCTCAGGGCCTCGGCGACATAGCTGCCCTCGGCGACGTCGGTGGTGATCACACAGGCGTCGGCCATCTGCCCCCGCGTCAGGTCGGTGATCAAGGCCTGCGCTTCTGCTACGTTCGAGACGGCGTGCGTGGCGCCGAACTCGAACGCCTTCTGCCGCTTGAACTCGACGGGATCCACCGCGACGATGTAGCGCGCACCTGCCCCCTTGGCGCCCTGCAGGGCATTGCTGCCGATGCCGCCGACTCCGAGCACCACCACGGCGTCGCCCGGACGCACGCCTGCCGTGTTCACCACGCTTCCGTACCCGGTCGGCACGCAGCAACCGATCACGGCCGCACGGTGCAACGGTGTGCCCTGATCGACCTTCACCACGGAAGCCATCGGCACCACCGTGTACTCGGAAAAGGTTCCCAACAAACACATTTGGCCCAAGCCCTGACCGCGGGCGTGAAAGCGGTGAGTACCGTCGAGTTGTGGACCCTGGATGATCTGCGCGCCAAGGTCGCACAGGTTCGTCATGCCCCGCGCGCAATGCGAGCACTTGCCGCACGCCGGCAGGAAGCTGAGCACCACGGAGTCGCCCTCGGCGACGTCGGTCACGCCAGGGCCGACCGCCTCGACGATGCCCGCACCCTCGTGGCCCCCGACGTACGGGAACTGTACGGGAATGTCACCCGTGACCAGGTGGTAGTCGGAATGGCAGAGGCCGCTGGCCACCAGCTTGATCAACACCTCGGCTTCCTTCGGGGGATCGAGCTCGACTTCCTCGATCTGCCATTTCTCTCCCAGGCCCCATAGGACCGCAGCCTTCGTCCGCATCCGATCTACCTTCCTCGATCACGAGTTTCGTCCATCCATCGTCGCCCCGGCCGACACCTCGGGCATCTACCCGAAGGGGTGGGTTTCGTCCCCGCTTGGGATGAGCCCGCTGCTGGATGGGGCGCGCCGCACCTAATTGGCGAACGTGATCCTGACCGGCATGTTCTTGAGCCCCCCACGAAGGTGGTCTGGACGACCTTGGAGGGACCCGTCAACTCGATCGCTTCGATCTTGGGGAGCAGCTCTTCGGTCATGATGCGCAGTTCCTGCTTCGCCAGGTGCATGCCGATGCACAGGTGGGGGCCGTAGCCGAATGCGATGTGCTTGTTGGGATGTCGATCGATGTTGAAGACGTCGGGCTCGTCGAAGACGTCGGCGTCGCGGTTCGCCGATTGATAGAGGAGCATCAGTCGGTCGCCGACGTTGATCGATCGGCCGCGCAGCGTGTAGGGCGTCAGCGCGGTTCGCATGAAGTGCTTGACCGGGGAGGCCCAGCGAAGTGTCTCGTTGACGAAATCCGGCACCAACGATAGATCGTTCCGGATACGTTGCAGCAGTTCCGGATTCCGGGCGAGCGCTTCTATACCGGTGGCAAGTGTGGCGGAGGTGGTGTCGTGCCCGGCGGTGGCCACGGCCACGAAGTACCCGTATGCGGTCTCCGGTGGGTAGAACTCGCCGTCCTCGGTTCGCGCGGTGGCGATGATCGTCGCCAGGTCCTCGCGAGGATTCGTGCGCCGATCCTGTAGTAATCCGTCGAAGTACCCGTAGAAGTCCTGAACCGCGGCGGCCCACTGTTGCGCAGCGGCCGCGGGCGACAGCGGCTCGATGTCCTCGCGGATGGCATCCGGATCCGCTGTTCCGAAGAGATCTTGGCTCAGCGACATCATTCGGGGTTCGTCGGACTCCGGCAAGCCGAACAGGCTCATGATGACGTGCAGCGGGTAGAACTTCGCGAAGTCCTGGACGAAGTCGATCTCACCATCTGTTTGGAGTAGCCGGTCGACCGCCTCTCTCGCCAGGCTTCTGATCCGGTCCTCCCACTGTTGAAGGTTCTTCGGCCGGAACCAGTCTGCGGCGATGTTCCTGACCTGTGTGTGCTCCGGCGGATCCAGATATGGCAGCGTCTCCAGGATCCGAAGGCTGCCGCCGGTCAGCGACTTGGTGAATTCGTCGCCGGCCTTGTTTGTGAGAATCGGGTTCTCCGAACCGGGCTCACCGCCGCCGCCGTTGGTGAAGATGTCGGGCTGGCGTTCGATCTCCATGATGTCGGCGTGCTTACTCACCAGGTAGATCGGGTCGAAGCCATCGACGTAGCCGACCCCGAGTGGGTTGTTCTCCCGAAGCCATCGATAGGCCTCGTAGAGGGCCGGCTCGTCGCGGTGGCCCTCGGCCAGAATGATCTGCTTGGCAACAGAATCCGGAACGGCGGTGTCGGTCGGTATCTGAGTGGATGTCATTGCTTCATCACTTTCTGAATCGTCGGGTTTACGGTGGACGGGCCGAACGGCGTCTGTGGTCAGATCGACTTGCTCAGCAGCTCCTCACGCAGAGCGCGTTTGAGCACCTTGTTGCTTGCGGTGAGCGGCAACGCGGTCACGAACTCGACCTGCTTGGGTACCTTGTAGCCGGCGATCAGTCCGCGGCAGTGCGCGATGATGCGTGCCTCAGACAGGTCCGCGTCCGGCTTGGGAACGACGACGGCGACGACTCGCTCGCCCCATTTGTCATCGGGCAAGCCGACGACTGCGCAGGTCGACACCCCGTCGAGCCGTAGCACGGCCTGCTCCACCTCGGTCGAGTACACATTGGACCCGCCGGTCACGATCATGTCCTTGATGCGATCGACGATGTAGAAGAACCCTTCGTCGTCCCGATAACCGCAGTCACCGGAGTGATACCAGCCGTCACGGAACGTCGAAGCCGTCGTTTCCGGCTGGTTGAAGTACGCCGTGATCAGAGATGGCGACCTGATCAGGAACTCTCCCACCTGTCCATGAGGTAACTCGTTTCCCTCGGTGTCGGCAACCCTCATCTCGACCAAAGGCAATGGCCGACCGCATGATTGCAACCTCGCCTCATCGTCGAGGCGGTGATCCTCGGGCAGGAGGAACGTCACACCCGCGCTGGTCTCGGTGGCGCCGTAGAAATTCAGGAACTCGCATCCGATCTCGGTCAAAGCCCGACGGAGCAGGCTGGGGCTGATGGACTCGCCGGCGTAGATGATGAGCCGCACCGAGGAATAGTCGGCTTCGCTGGCCTTCTCGTCGTCGAGCAACATCTGGATGACGGTGGGTACCAGCGGCACCACCGTCGGCCGGTCGCGCGCGATGAGCTCGATGAGGTGAGCCGGTGCAGGCATCGAGTAGACGGCGACCGGTACCCCGTTGTACAGGGCCTGAAGCGACAGACCGACCGCCATGGCGTGGAACAGCGGCATCACGGTCAGCATCAGGTCGTCGGCGGCGTAGTCGAAGGACGGCTCCAGGTGCTCGCACAGCCGGAGGTAGAGGTACCCCTGGTGGGAAAGTTGAGCACCCTTCGCCTTGCCGGTAGTACCCGAGGTGTACATCAGGATGGCGGTCTGCCATGGGCCGACGTCGACGTTGGGATCGAGTTCCGACGCGGCTTCCACGAGCGAGTCCAGTTCGGCGGATCCGCGCTGCGCGGAATCGAATTCGATGATCCGCAGCGTCAGGCCCGCCGCCGAGGTCACCTCAATCGCAAGGTCGACGTACTCGCGATCTACGATCAGCACCTCGGGCGTGGAATCCAGCAGGATCTCTTCGATCTCGGGTGCGGCGAGACGCCAGTTCAGTGGCAGCAGTGCCGCACCCGCCTTGTTGACGCCGAAGAGCACCTCGAAGTACCGGGTGGTGTTCTTGGCAAGGAATGCGACGCGCGGCCGCTCCGAAAGATGCAGTTGCAGAATTACGTTGGCGATCTGGTTGGATCGTGCATCCAATTCGGCAAACGAGGTCGGCCCCTCGGCATCCAGCAGTGCCATTCGGCCCGGTGTGGTACGCGCGTAGTGTCGCGGGATGTCACCGAGCGTCTTGATCTCTGCGTAAAGCCACATAAAAGTCTCCTTCCCATTCGTCAGCCAACGGATATTCCGCCGTTGACGCTGATGGTCTGGCCGGTGATCTTCGATGCCGAGTCGCTGGCAAGGAACAGCGTCATCGCGGCCAGATCTGCCGGCAACGCCACGCCGAGATGGGCCATCGCGGCTGCCTTCTCGAAGAGTTTGGCGCTGAACGGGTCCGAGGCGATGAGCGCGGCGCCGGGGGTGTCGGCGATCAACGACGGGGTGAGGACGTTGATGCGGATGCCTTCACGTTTGACCTCCAGTGCTGCCGCCTTGGAATACATGACGATTGCCGCCATCGCCGCACCGACGAGGGTCTCCCCCGGCGTTGCCACCTTGGCCGCATCCGAGGCGACGTTGATGATCGATCCACTTCCGTTGCCCCGCATCGCCGGTAAGGCGGCATGCATCATGTGCACGGGCGGCAGGATGATCTCGGTGATGCGTTGCTGAATCGACTGGATCGGGATGGTGTGCAGCAACCGGGGATGATCGCTCGGGCCGGTCGTGTTCACCAGAACGTCGATCGAGCCGAGTGCCGCGCGACACTCCGCCTCCGCCCGCAAGGTGCCATCGGGGTCGGTGGCGTCAACCCGGACGAAACCGACCTCGCCGCCTGCTCCCCGCTCTCGCACTTTCTCGCACGCGGCAGCACCACGCGCGTCGTTGCGCCCAAGGATGACCACCCGCGCGCCCTGCTCGACGAACTGACTCGCAGTCTCGAGTCCGACACCGGCCGTGCCGCCCAGGACGGCGACACCACGGTCGGCGAACGCCGAAGACGGCATCGGAATCACCGCACCTCGTCGAGGATTGCGGGCGTCGCCGACCGGTGGAAGCCGTCGAAGGGGGTGTTGTTGCGGCTCGGTTGAAGGTCCCACCATCCGCGACGGGCATTGGGGGCTCCCCCGTCGATGCGGATGCACGAACCCGTGATGTAGCTCGCCGCCGGTGAGAGCAGATAGACGATCGCTGCCGAGACTTCGGCTTCGGTTCCGAAGCGCTGCAGAGGAATACCTGGGGTCAGGTCGTTCTGGATGAAGGCCGTGTCCTTGTCCTCGTAGGTGTCCAGGCCCTGGGAGGCGATCGATCCGGGAGCAACCGTATTGATTCTGACGCCGGATTCGGCCCATTCGGTTGCCGCGCACTCGCTGAGCGTGAGCATGCCGCCGCGCGCGGCGGCGGAGTGAGAGAAGTGCGGCCAGCCGTGCCAGATGTCGGCGATCATGTTCACGACTGCGCCGCCGTGGTCGATCATCCAACGGTTGTAGACCTCCCGCATCACGATGAAGCCGCCCGTCAAATTGCTCCTGACCACCGCCTCGAACCCCTTGGTGGAGATCGTCTTCAGCGGCGCACGGTACTGACCGCCCGCGTTGTTGACCAGTCCGTCGATGCGACCTTGGTTGGCGAGTATCCGTTCGACCGTCGCAATGACCGCATCCTCGTCGCGGATGTCGGCGATGTGCGTGGAGATCGAGCCACCGTCGGATTCGATCTCGCCGCGGACCCGTTCGAGTTTGACTTCGTTGCGTCCGACGATGGCGACATGCGCACCGAGTGAGGCCAATTCGTGGGCGGTGCAACGCCCGATGCCGCTACCGCCACCGGTGACGATGACGACCTGCCCATTGAAGAGCCCCCGCGTGAAGATCGAGTCGTATGTCATGTGGTCACCCGGTCCTCGTCGCGCCGCTCGATGAACTCGTCCCTTCGCTCGACGATTTCGGGGTTGCCCATCGTCGAGTAGCCGTACAGGCACTCCAACCGGAGCTGATCGTCCAATGGCCGCCCGACGACCTCGAGGATGGTTTGCTTCGCCGATTCGACTGCGGCCCTGGGATTTCGAAGGATCTTGGCAGCGACGTCCTCGGCGGTGGTCATGACGTCGCCGTGAGGCACCACCCGGTTGACGAGGTGTATCTCCTTGGCCCGCTGCGCGTCGATGGCTTCACCCATCAACTCCAGCTCCATCGCCATGCCCACGCCGACCGTGTTGACCAACCGGACGATGCCACCGTCGGCGAAATGCATGCCGCGTCGCATGTGGAAGAAGCCGAAGTTCGTCCGCTCCGAGGCGATCCTGATGTCACAGGCCAGCGCGAGTTCGATACCGCCGCCGATGACCCAGCCGTTCAGCGCCGCGATGATCGGCTTGGGTGTCCGATGCAAGCCGCGGGTGATCCGACCGGCGAAGCCCTTCTCGAGCAGACTGCGTCCGAGTTCCGGCCCAGCATTGAGCCAAGGATCGACATGCGATTTGAGATCGGCACCCGCACAGAAGGTTTTGTCACCGGAGCCGGTGAGAATCGCCAGCCGAATGTCGGGATCGTCACGGAACTGGGTCCACGCCTCGAACAGCAACTCATCGGTCTCGGTGTCGATCGCGTTGTGCACCTCGGGTCGATTCAACGTGATGTAGGCGATCTGATCGCGCTTCTCGTAGATCACTTTGGGCATGGAATTCCGTTCCTGGTCATGCCGATACCGCGCTGCGGCCGGCCTTGTGACGGGCGATGACGAGCTTCATGATCTGCGCGGTGCCGTCACCGATCTGCAGGCCGAGGACATCACGCAACCGCTGCGCATAGGGCATCTCCTCGGTGTAGGCACCGTGCCCGTTGAGCAGGAGGCAGGTCTGCACGGTGTCGAAGGCCAACTTGGGTCCCCACCATTTGCACATCGCGGCCTCAGCCGTATGTGGAAGGCCTTGGTCTTTGAGCCACAGGGTCTTCAGGCATAGCAGGCGGCAAGCTTCAACATGGGTTTCCGCCTCGGCCAGTGGGAACGACACGCCTTGGTTCGCGATGAGCGGTTTGCCGAAGCTGGTCCGTTCAGTCGTCGACAACCACGTCTCGTCGAGTGATTGCCTGGCGACCGCCAGGCACTGCAACCCGATGAGGGCGCGGCTGTAGTCGAAGCCCTGCATGACCTGGACAAAGCCCTGGTTCTCCTGGCCGATGAGGTGATTTACCGGTATCACGACGTTGTCGAAGTGAACTGACCCCCGACCGGCGCAGCCGCCGCCCATGTCGTCGAACTCACTGGTCTTGATACCCGGCGTGTCCAGCGGGACGAGAAAGGCGCTGATCCCGTGCGCGCCGCTGGACGACGCCCCGGTGCGCGCCCAGACGATCGCGAACTCGGCTTGGGTCGCGAAGCTCGTCGAAGTCTTCTCGCCGTCAAGGACATAGCCATCACCGTCCCTGGTCGCCCGCAGCGTCAGGTTTGCCGCATCGGAGCCACCTCCGGGTTCGGTCAACGCAATGGCGGGAATGAACGCGCCCGCCGTCATACCCCGTAGCAGTGGTGCGACGAGCGCTGGATCGCCGTGTCGCGCCAGGATTGCGCCGGCCAACGACATCGTCACCATGAGCTGGCCGATGTTGTAGTCCGAGCGGCACAGGGCTTCGAGGATCAGGCCCGCCGTCGTGCAGTCGAGCCCGAGGCCGCCGAAGTCCTCGGGGAGCTCGACGCCGAACAGCCCCAGCTGCCCCATTTCTCGCAGCGTGGGACGATCGAACGCACCCTCCAGCTCGCGTTGCTTGTAGTGCGGAGCAAGCTGTCGCTCGCCGAACCGGCGGGCGACGTCGACCAGCGCCGCCTGCTCCGCACTGATCGCGAAGCTCAGCGGGCCTGTCATGACGCTCCCTCGGTGCTTGTCGCCGCAACCGGATGTGCGCGGCCTACCCAGTCTGAGAACGCGACGGGGGTGGTGCCCCCGGCTAACGGGTGATGTTTCTCGCCCAAAAGGATGAAGTGCAGCAGGGAACCATTGGACCCATCCCCGCAGTCGTGGATGCTCGTGGCAGCAGCGGAGGTACGAGATGCACTCAGTGCAAACGTTTTCCCAACACGTCGACGTCGGCTTGACGGATCTGCGCGAGGTTCGGCATCGGGCCCACGCGGAGCGGGCCTTCGTGGACGAGGCCGCGCGGCGCCGCATTGCAGCGCTGAACGACCTGGCCGTTGGTCACCTCGGTGAATCGACCGATGATCGGATACTGCTGCGGCTCCTGGTCGACATCGCCGACGAGCGCCGCAGGCAGGACGAACACGACGTGGCGCAACGGCAACACACCGACCACGCGATCAGCAGCGCACTCGGCCGGCTCCGAGAGCTCGATTCCAGCGCGGAGATGTCACGTCGCGCACCCGCCGAACTACGCGATGCGTGCGGCTTCACCAGGGTGATGATCTCGTCGGCGCGCGGCTCTCGGTGGCTGCCCGACACCATGCGCCGCACTGACCACGCCGACCCCGATGCCGCCGCGTTCGCCCGATTCACCAAGGCCGACAACGAAATTCCACTGGCCCGCCTGATGCCCGAAACCGAGATGGTGCGCCACCGGGTGCCGGTCATCGTGCTGGAGACCGGCTCGCACGCCGATCCGGCCCTCATGGAGGTGACGAAGTCGACGTCATACGTCGCCGCTCCGATCGTGACGACGAGCAGGGTGATCGGCTTCTTCCACGGGGACCGGTTCGGGCAGAGCAGAGACGTCACCCTGGGCGACCTCGACAGCATCGCAACGTTCGCCGCCGAGTTCGGCGTCCTCTTCGAGCACGCGGCACTTCGCGACCGTGCACGGCAACAGCGCGCGAACTGGACCGCGGCGCTGCTGGCGACCATCGACGAGCTGGATACCCGCACGCCGTCGCTCCGGCGGCCGGTGGTCGCGCCCATCGCTGCGGCCGATGGTGTCCGCACCGCGGAGACTGAGGTGGCGGCAAGCATTCACGGCCCCCCGCTGACAGCACGTGAGCGCCAGGTGCTGAACCTGCTTGCCACCGGTGCGACGAACAGACTCATCGCGCAGGAGTTGGTCCTTTCCGTCGACACGGTGAAGACCCATGTCAAGAACATCACGCGCAAGCTGCACGCAGCGACCCGCGCCGACGCGGTGGCAAAGCATCTGCAGCTCCGGCAATCGAATGCGGTTCCGATGTGAAGGATTCGCCCAAGAGATCGCGCGCCGCGCGCGAGATCGCTGCCGACGTGGTTCGGCTCACGCGCGCCGCATCGACCTTCGTCGACATCGAGCCCGTCGGAATCGCCGCCCTGCGCAGCGATCGCGACAGTGTCGAGATCCTGCTGCACCGACTGGTGGCCGATCTCTGCACGGAGCTCGAACGCGGGGATCCCCACTCGATCGCCGCGCGCACCACGGTGCCGGTGGCCCTCGACGCTCTCGGCCTGATGGAGGAATGGCGCCAGATGCAGTGTCGGGACATCACGCGCAGGAGAGAGGATCTGACACATAGCCTGACGCGGCTGAGGTCGCTGCGCACCGCAGACGAGATCTTCGACGCGCTGTGCGAAGAGGTATGCCGCGGCTGCGACGCGAGCCGCGCGCTGATGGCGCGCCTCGATACCGGAAGTTGGCTTCCCTGGTGGCAATTCGACACCGCGCATCCGCACGCCACCGGCACAGCCGGGGCGGGTCGCTTGACTGAGGAAACCGGATTGCCCGAAGTCGAGTGTGCGGTTCTCGCGAGTCGCCGATCCACGTTAGTACCGGGCGGCACGCGTGCGGCAACGCCAGGGCCGGTCCACGATTTCATGGGCCGAAGCGCGTTTGCGATCGCCCCCATCGTGGTCGGTGACGATGTCATCGGGCTTCTCTACGCCGCGGAGCGCAGTACGGCCCAGTGGAGCGGCCCCGATCTCGCCGCACGACTGCAAACCTTCGTGGTCGGTGTCGGACGCCTTCTCGACCGGGCAACGATGTTCGTGCACCTGGAAACTCAATCGTCCTACCTACGCGGGGCGCTATCGGCCGCCGAGCTCGCCGTCACGGGAGTCGACGCAGGGGTTGACCTCGTGCAGCTGGTCGGACGCGTACAGTCCGGGCCCACTCCGGAGGGGGCCGTGGCATGGGCCACGCCCCGCTCGCAGCTCGACCAGGACTTCACGGCACGCGAGCGCGATGTGATGGCCCTCGTGGCCCGCGGCTTGGACAACGGTCTGATCGCTGCACAACTCGCCATCGCGACGAGCACGGTCAAGTACCACCTGCAGAACATGTTGCGCAAGGCCGGAGCCGTCAATCGCACCGAGCTCATCGCCCAGTTCTACGGCAGCCGGCCGCCGCCGACGGCTCAGAAGTGACGCGGGAACGAGGTGAAGTCCGGTTCGCGCCTCTCCAGGAACGCATCCCGGCCCTCGACGGCCTCGTCGGTCATGTAGGCCAACCGCGTTGCCTCACCGGCGAAGAGCTGCTGGCCGACCAGCCCGTCGTCGAGCAGGTTGAACGAATACTTCAACATCCTTTGCGCCTGAGGCGATTTCGCGTTGATCGCCGCAGCCCACTCCAGCGCCACCTTCTCCAGATCGGCGTGGTCGACGACCTCGTTGACCGCACCCATCTGATGCATCTGCTCGCCCGTGTAGGTCTTGCCGAGGAAGAAGATCTCGCGCGCGAACTTCTGCCCGACCTGCTTGGCGAGGTAGGCGCTGCCGTAGCCGCCGTCGAAACTACCCACGTCGGCGTCGGTCTGCTTGAACCGGGCGTGCTCGCGGCTGGCCAGGGTCAGGTCGCACACCGCGTGCAGGCTGTGCCCGCCCCCGGCCGCCCACCCGTTCACCACGCAGATGACCACCTTCGGCATGAACCTGATCAGGCGCTGCACCTCGAGGATGTGCAACCGGCCCGCGCGGGCCGGATCGACGGTATCGGCGGACTCCCCCGAGGCGTACTGGTACCCGGTGCGGCCGCGGATGCGTTGGTCACCGCCCGAGCAGAAGGCCCACACGCCGTCCTTGGGCGCAGGCCCGTTACCGGTCAACAGCACCACGCCCACGTCCGGGGACGTCCTGGCGTGATCCAGCACCCGATACAACTCGTCAACCCCGCTCGGCCGGAACGCATTGCGCACCTCGGGCCGGTCGAACGCCACCCGCACCGTCGGAAGTGGACTGCCGTCCAGCACGTGGCGGTGGTAGGTGACGTCGGTCAGATTCTCGAACCCTGCCACCGTCCGCCAGACGCTGGGATCGAAGGGGTTGGCGTCGTTCACGGATCGACTGTAGAGGTGCCGAGAGCGTTTCGAATCCCCCGTACGAGGCATAGTCCGCCGACGCCGGCGACATCGCGGCTCTTGACACTATTGGTCTGACCATTACACTCTGGCACATGACCCTGGCCGCGCATCTCTCCCCCAGTGACGACCTCAGGCACCACCCCACCACGGGTAATCGCATGCGCGACAGCCTGTTCTGGGAGGTCATCGTGCCCGAGGAAGAGATCGGGATGCAGGTCTACCTGTATGTCACCGATAGTGGCCGCGTCGGCTACAACGCGGTGGTGTGGGGAGCGGAGCTGGATCCGCTGGCACTTCGACTGGGGTCGGGTCGCATACCCGACACCGCCGACTTCAATGACTTCAGCTTCGACGGGCTGACCCTGCGTCAGGCCGAACCGCTGCAGTCCTGCGTGATGACCTATCGGGGCGACGGCCTGGAGATCGAATTCGACTTCCACGGCATTCACGACGCGTTCAGCTATCACGCCAATCCGGACGGCCTGCCGACGTGGTTCGCGGCAAATCGGATGGAGCAGACCGGGCGCGTCAACGGCTCCATCCAGATCGGCGACCGACACATCCGCCTCGACCACGTCGGGCACCGGGATCATTCCTGGGGAGTACGCGACTGGGGCGTGCCGCAGCACTGGAAGTGGTTCGTCGCCTACACCCCTGACGGGGCGGCGGTCAACGGCTGGATCTGGATCGCCAAGGGTGAGTGGGGCTTCGGTGGCTATGTCACCCGCGACGGCGTTGCGGTTCCCATCCGGACCATCGACCACCACGCTGACTACGACGACCAGATGCGACAGCAGCACCTCTCGGCGACGCTGATCGACATCCACGGCGGACGGACCGAGGTGACACTCGACGCGTTCGGCGTCGTCGAACTGCCCACCCACGACCGCATGACGACGGTCATCCGCGAGGCGGCCTGTCGGGCGACCATCGACGGTGCGCCAGGTGCCGGCCAGTTCGAAACACACTGGGTCGGTTCCTATCTCGAACATTTGACGTTGGCAGCGAGCAAGCGGTGAGCTGGGCCTGGTCACCCGATCGGCTCGCCGGACTCGGCTGCCTGCTCGCCGAACGCGGCATCTGCAGACCAGAGGTGAGCGCGGTGCCGGTGGGAGACGGTCACTCGAACCTGACCTACCTGGTGTCCGACGGCGAACATCGCGTGGTGGTCCGCAGGCCTCCCCCTCCTCCGGTGCCTGCCGGTGCCCACGACGTCGTCCGGGAAGCCCGCCTCGTCGGTGCGCTCGCAAACACCGCCGTACCCGTGCCCCGCGTGCTGGCGGTCATCGAGGCGGGTGAACTCCTCGACGTTGCGCTGGTGGTCACCGAATTCGTCGACGGCGTCGTCATCACCGACACGACGCCGGCACCGCTGGACGAGCCCACGACCCGACGCGCGATCGCGCACTCGGTCATCGACACTCTCGCCGACCTTCATGCCGTCGACTGGCGCGGATGCGGCCTCGACGACTTCGGCAGGCCCGCCGGTTTCAACGCCCGCCATCTGCGCCGGGTGAGCGCACTCGTGGCCGACGACAGCGGCAAACTGCCCGTGCAGTTCGCCGACTTGGCAGCCTGGCTGGAGCAGCACACGCCGCCGGAGTCGGGTGCGGCGATCGTGCACAACGACTTTCGGTTGGGCAACATGATGGTTGCCCGCGATCAGCCGGGGCGCGTGGCGGCCGTGCTCGACTGGGAACTGGCGACCATCGGCGACCCACTCTTCGATGTCGGTTACTTCCTGTCGTCGTATCCGGTGCGCGGCGAACCGCTGACCCCCACCGCGAGCATGGGCACCGCGGTGTTCGAGGACGGCTACCCCTCCCGCACCGAACTCCTCACCCGATACTGCGAACGAGCTGGAGCCGATCTGACGGATGTGGCCTGGTACTCGACACTGGCGCAGTTCAAACTAGCCGCGCTCTACGAATACGGTCGCCGTCGCGCCGGTACCCGAGACGGCGATCCCTACTATTCCGACCCCGCACTGGTGGCATCGTTTCTGCGCGCCGGCGAGGCGCTGACCACCTGATTCCTTGGCGCTACCCCGAAGGGGGCAGCCAGAACACCACCTCGTGGTGACGCGCCCGATCAGCGGCGAGTCGAGACTTGAGTCACAGCTCGACAGCACTGAAACGACCGAGAAAGAGGCACAGTGACCGCCGCCCAGACCACCTACTCCGCGCTCATCCCCGACGAGGTCGCCCGCCAAATCGTGCTTCCCGCAGGGCATGCCGACGAGCAGGCGCTGTGGGACGCCTACAAGTGGCTGCGCAACAACCTGCCCGTCGGCAAGGCCGTGGTCGAGGGATTCGACCCGCTGTGGCTGATCACGAAGCACGCCGACCTGATGGAGGTCGAGCGCCAGCCCGAGATCTTCAGTGCCGGTGGTGGCGAGAACAACAAGGGCGCACACAACCCGATCCTGCAGAACACCGCCGGTGACGAGTTCACCAAGGGCCTGCTCGGCGGCCATCTGCGGATCCTCGACGCGATTCCCTACATCGATCCGCCAGAACACACCGACGTGAAGAACATCGCCCTGGACTGGTTCCGGCCCGCGAACCTCAAGAAGTGGGAGGGTCAGATCCGCGTTCTCGCCAAGGCCGCGATCGACAAACTCATCGAAGGCAAGCACGAGCGCGACCTCGACATCATGAAGGAATTCACGATGTTCTACCCGCTGCACGTGATGATGACGCTGTTCGGTGTGCCACCCGAGGACGAACCACGCATGATGGCGCTGACCCAGGAGTTCTTCGGCACCGCGGATCCCGAGGAGCAGCGCGACGACATCGAGGTGCTCTCGCCCGAAGCGGCCGCACAGCAGTGGGCCGCGGCGATCGCGGACTTCTACGCCTACTTCGACGTCCTGGTGGAGGACCGTCGCGCCAACCCCCGCGAGGACCTGGCCACGCTCATCGCGCAGGCCAAACAGCCCGATGGCGAATACTTCCCGAAGACGTTCGCCTACGGCTGGTTCGTGGCCATCTCCACCGCCGGCCACGACACCACCGCGAGCACCCTGGCGACCATCCTTCGGGAGTTGGCGAACCATCCCGACGTCCTGGCTCGCGTCAAGGCGGATCCGACCCTGGTTCCCGACCTCATGAACGAAGGTCTGCGCTGGGGCTCGCCGGTGAAACACTTCATGCGCGTGGCACTTTCGGACTACACGCTACGTGGACAGGAGATCAAGAAGGGCGACCGCCTGATGATGCTGTTCCAGTCCGGCAACCGCGACGAGGATGTCTTCGAAGCGCCCGACGAGTTCACCATCGACCGCAGGCCCAACAAGCACATCGCCTTCGGCTACGGCCCCCACATGTGCATCGGCATGCATCTGGCCAAGCTCGAGATGAAGGTGATGCTCGAGGAACTGCTGCCCCGGCTGAAGAGCGTCGACGTGACCGGCGAGATCAAGTTCGTCCAGACCAACTTCGTCGGCGGCATGAAGACACTGCCCGCCCACATAGCGTTCGCCGACTAGGGGAAGGCAGGAAAGACGTTGCCCACCATCATCTACGCACTGCCCGACGGCACCGAGTCCGTGGTCGATGCGGCGGTCGGGATCAGCATCATGGACAACTCGGTCCGCAACAACCTGCCCGGCATCGTGGCGGAATGCGGTGGCAGTTGCTCCTGCGCCACCTGTCACGTCCATCTCGACGAGGAGTGGGTGACCACCTTCGACGAGGCGTCCGACGAGGAACGGGAACTTCTCGAGTTCGCCGACAACTACTGCGAACGGCGCTCACGTCTGTCGTGCCAGCTCGTCGTCACGGGAGCATGCGACGGGCTACGGCTATCCGTCCCTGAAGGGAACGGCTGAATGATCCACATCGACCCCGAGGTCGGGCAGACCGCAATCGGCGGCTCGCGATGAGCACCGCGTGCCGAATCGTGTTCGACCGCTCCAAGTGCGCGACGATGGGGCTGTGCGAAATGGTCGCACCCGACGTGTTCCACATCGACGACGACGGCGTCATGACGGTGCAGAGCGACACCATCGACGCGAGCCGCCGCACCTCGATGGAGGAGATCGCCATGGCCTGTCCCACGCAGTCGCTGAGTGTCGTCGACGCCTGAGGTGTTCTGGCTGGTGCGACTTTCGCACCGAGTGGCGCGCGTCACATACACTGTCCTGACTACGTCGTGCGTCTCCTTGACCCAGTTGGGTGCCGGTACCACCCGGCGCACGGACTCGAGGAGCAAGGATGGCCGACCCGACATCGCGAGCGTCCGGCGTCTCCGAAGTCCTCGCCCAGGCTCGGGAGATCATCCGGCTGACCGAGCAGACTCTCGGTACCGACGGCACCTGTCCTCCGCTCTCGGGCGCCGACATCCGCTCCGCAGACGTGGCTCTGTCCACGGCAAGGCGCGCGCTGGCCCACCGCCTCGACCTCGCGCATGCGGCACCCGAGCATCAACCGGATCGTCAGGTCGCCGCGCTCCTCATGCGCGCCGAGCACACCCAGCTTGCGATCAAGGACGCCTTGCTCGCCGCCCAGCACGACGAAGTCGAGTGCGCACAACGTGCGCTCCACCGGCTACGGTCGTCGGTTTCCGCTGCGGCACTCGCCGAGCGAATCCCTGCCGAGGTCTACCAGATGGGGTTCACCCGCGTGCTGTTCTCGCACGTCAGGCACGGTACGTGGCTTGCCTTTTCGGCCTTCGCCGGCGACGATCGCGAGCTGGCCTTCGCCATGGTCGAGGCGGGGTCGACCAATCCACGCCGCCTGGTGGGGCCGCTGTTGGAAACCGAGATGGTGCGCCGCGGCCAACCGATACTCGTGCGCAACCCGCAAACCGACCCACGTGTGCACACCGAGCTGATCGCGGTGACCAAGTCGGTGTCCTACGTCGCCGCACCGGTGTTCTGCTGGGGACGGCCGATCGGCCTGGTCCACGCAGATCGCTACGGTGACGAATACGGCGTGCAGGATTTCGACCGCGAGGCCCTCGGCATCTTCGCCGAAGGTCTCGGCGTCGCGTTCGAACGGAATGTCATGATCGAGCGCCTCCAGGCGATGCGGCACGCCGCCACCGAACACCTGCGCCTCGCCGACGCACTGGCCGACGACTTCACCCTTGACGTCATGGATCTGGCCGGGGCGCCCACGGACTCCACCGAAGTACTGCTCAACCAGGATGTCGGCGATCCGACTGGCGCCCGCGGTCGTCGCCCCCTGGCCTTCGGCGACCTGACCTCACGCGAGTCCGAGGTGTTGCACGCCCTAGCGACCGGCAAGACCAACGCACAGATCGCCACTGCGCTGTTCGTCACCGAGGGCACGGTCAAGTCGCACGTCAAACACGTCTTGAGGAAGCTCGGCGCGACCAATCGGACCGAGGCGGTCGCCAAGTACCACCGCGCTCAGAGCGCGCCCCTGCCGTTCTCCGCGCAAGCCTGACGCCGCCGCGCCGCCAGGACGGGTGGTAGTGCAACTTCCTCCTCTTGGGAGATGTACACCGGCGCCAATATTCATAGTGTTGATGCCGTGGTACCACCACGCGACAGCCTGGGGTCCGGTGACGCAGGATGCGTTGCCGCGACGCCGACTGGATCGCGGTCCGCGGCGGCCAAGGACGCTCTCGCCCGTCTGCGGACCTACTCGAACAACGCGGATCTGGCCGAACGCATCCCCATCGAACTCTGCCAGGCCGGTTTCGGCCGGGTGCTGTTCTCGCGCATCGAGCACAACATGTGGGTGGTCCGATCGGCCCACAGCACGCAGGATCCGGGAATGGCCGACGCCCTGCTGCAGGTCGGGAGGGCCCATCCCAAACGGCTCTGCGCGCCGTTGCCGGAGAGCGCCATGGTGCGCACCAAGAAGCCCATCCTGGTGGAGGGTCCGCAGTCAGATCCGCGGGTCAACTCCGATCTGGTCGCCGTCGTGCAACCCGACGTCTACGTCGCGGCACCGATCTACGTGTGGCAGACACCGGTTGGCCTGCTGCACGCGGACGCACCGTCGGATGCCGGGGACGTCAACCTCGACGACAGGGACCTGCTCGGTGTTTTCGCCGAGGCCGTCGGCGCCATTCTGGAGCGGAACGTCGCGCTCGAACGCATGAAGGCCATGCAGAGGTCGGCACGCACGCACCTACACGACATTCGTTCGCTGACAAGCGAATTCGAAGGCAACTGGCAGCGCGACGAGGAGGCCTTCACAAGCTTCGACCAGTCGGACGACGTGCTGCGGGAGCTCGTCGGCGAGCAGATGACGCGCCGCGAACAACAGGTGTTGCAGCTGTTGGCTGCGGGCAAGACGAACGCCCAGATCGCCGACCGGTTGTTCGTGTCCGAGGGCACGGTCAAGTCACACGTCCGGCACATCATGCAAAAGCTCGACGCCAGCAATCGCACGGACGCCGTCAGCCGGTATCAGCAGATGGGCAAGGATGCCGCCGAGCGCACGGGATACGTGCCGGATGACTCGAATGTGGCGCACATACCCCCTCTGCCGCAGAAACATTGACACCATCCGTGGATGTGCCGCCCCTCGCGGCGGGGCTAGCTTTCGTACTAGTCCGGTCAGCTCCCCTGGCCGATGACGAGAGCCGAGGACACGACCATGACCGCTGCCACCGAGGGCATCGACACCCGCCTCAACTCACTGGAGTTCTGGGCGCTCCCGCGATCCGCCCGCCACGAGGCGTTTCGGTGGTTGCGCGCGAACCAACCGGTGAGCTGGAACGACGCGCCCGACTCCCTCGACCCGAACCTGCAGAATGCGAAGGGTTTCTGGTCGGTGGTGAAGCACGCCCACGTGCGAGAGGTCTCCCGCAACGTCGAGGTGTTCAGCTCGGCCGACGGCGTGTTCATCGACGACTTCCCGCAGCTGGAGGCGATGCTGTCGTTCATCGTCACCGACCCGCCGCGGCACACCGAGCTGCGCAACATCGTCAGCGTGGCATTCACCCCGCGCAACATCCGGAAGATGTCGGACAAGATCGGCGGGATCGTCAAGGGCATCATCGACGACGTCGCCCCGCTGGGCGAAGGGGATCTGTGCCACCTCGTCACCAAGGAGGTCCCCGGGCGGGTGTTCGCCAGCATGCTCGGCATCACCGATGAAGACCAGATTCAGCGGGTCATGGATGCCGCTGAGCAGTTTGCGTGTTGGAACGACCCCGAGTACGCGCACATCGGTTCGCCCCTGATGGTGTTCGCCGACGCCTCGCAGAAGCTGGCGACGCTTGCGCTCGAGTTGGTGCCGGAACGCATCAAGAATCCCGGCGACGATCTGCTGACCTGGGTCGCCGAAGCCCAGTACGAGGGCAACAAGCTGTCGACCGAGGAGGTCGGCGTGTTCTTCGCCCTGCTGGCCGCCGGCGCCAACGACACCACCCGGCATTCGATGGCTCACGTGCTGCTGCTCTTCCAGCAGCATCCCGACCAGCTGGCGTACCTGATGGAGGACTTCGAAGGGCGCCTGGAGGACGCCTGCAACGAGGCCCTGCGGATGGAGCCGCCGCTGATGCACTTCCGCCGCACCGCGAGAAGCGATTACGAACTCGGTGGCGTGACCATCTCCGAAGGCGACAAGGTCGTCATGTGGTACACCTCCAGCAACCGTGACGAAGAGGTCTTCGAGAACCCGGACGTCTTCGACATCTCCCGCGACGCCAAGCACAACCCACACCAGTCCTTCGGCGGCGGTGGTCCGCACTACTGCCTCGGCCACATGCTGGGCCGCGAGGTCCTCATGGCCCAGATGCGCGAGATCTACCACCGCATGCCCAATCTCGAGATCGGTGAGCCGGACTGGCTGCTGTCCAACTTCATGAACGGGGTCAAGCGGCTGCCCGCGACCTGGACACCGGAAGCGCGGTAGGACCCGCCTGGAGCGGTCCATTCGGCGAGGGGTATCCAATTCGGGACCCCCAAACCTCCCCTTCGGGGAACAGACACGACCTGACGTGCGGTGATTGCATTGCATCACGGGCCTATGTGAGGCCGATCACCATCGAATGGGGAGTGTCGAAATGGGCTTCTTCGAGGACGCAGACGAACTCGACGAGTACATCGGCGGAGTGTTCCGGGACGCGGGCGACCACCCCGAGTCGGGTCCCAAGCTGCGGGCCGCCAACATCGTCATGCGGGTGCTGTACACCGATCCCTCCGCCGAGGTGACGATCGTCTTTCGCGATGACTACCGCGTGATCACCGGACCCACCGACGTCAAACCCGACATCACCCTGCTGATGAGGGGGGACACCGCCGATCAGTTCTGGCGCGGCGACTACAACCTGGCCGTCGGATTGGCCAAGGGACACGTGAAGGCCAAGGGCCCGGTCAACAAGATCCTGAAGCTGGTGCCGCTGACGAAGCCGCTCTTCCCGATGTATCGCGAGAAGGTCGCCAAGAAGGACGCCGAGGCGGTTTCCTGACGATGGCGGCGACAATGCACGCCGCGGTGTTGCGCGCGACCCGCACCGTTCGAGGCGGTCGGCGCAGCCGTCACTCACATCGCCGGAGGCGGCCGCGTGGTCGCCTCCTGCGTGGTCAGCTGCGGCGCCTGCTACCAGCGTCGACAGCGCTAGCCCGGAAACTGTTCGGGTTCGAGGCTTTTCGGCCTGGCGGCCGCGAACTCGGCCCCGATGCCCTCGACGCGTACACCGAAGTCAAGACCATTCACCTCGATCTGTCGGGCGGCCGCGACGCGAAGCCTTACGACATTCTGCTCAGCCACGCCGACTAGAGGACACCACGATGACCACCTTCGAAGAGCTTGCCTTGTCGTTCGACGACGACGACTCCGACGACGACGCCGACACTCCTCCCACCAACGACGTCGCCGACACGCGGGTCTACGACGAACTCAACGTGTCCAGTGATGCATTCTGGGCGCTCGATCTGCCCGAGCGCGATCTGATGTTCCGCACCCTGCGCGAGCAGCGCCCGGTGAGCTGGCAGCCGCCGATCGAGACGGCAGTGGTACCCGACCCGGACGACCCCGGTTTCTGGGCGGTGGTGCGGCACGCGGACATCATCGAAGTCAGCCAGCGCTCCGAGGTCTTCGTCTCCCGCTACGGCGTGATGTTCGACATGCTGCCCCCGGTATTCCTCGAGATGGCGATGTCGTTCCTCGCGATGGACAATCCGAAGCACAACAAGGTGCGTCGCCTGGTCAGTTCGGCGTTCATCCCGCGGCAGATCAAGCGCATCGACGACGACATCGCCTCGCGCGCGCGGCGGATCGTGCAGGCCGCGGCGCAGAAGGCTCGCGACGGTCAACCGGTCGACTTCGTCGAGGACATCTCGAAGCCGCTTCCCGTCGAGATGTTCGGCGACATGTTTGGCGTGCCAGCCGAATTGCGCGCCGAGGTGGCCCATGCCGCCGATGAGACACAGGCCTGGGCCGATCCGATCCTGCTCGGCGGGCGTGATCCCGCCGAGGTGCAGGTCGAGGGTGCGTTGAAGATTCACGACATCACCGAGGAACTCATCGCGGCCCGCCGCGAGAACCCTGCCGACGATCTCCTGACCAGCCTGGTCAACGCAGAGGTCGACGGAGAACAACTGTCGGACTTCGAGATCGGCGCGACCATGGTGCTGTGCGCGGTGGCCGGCACCGACACCACCCGGCATACCGCCAGCTTCGCGGCCAAGGCGTTGACCGAATTCCCCGAGCAACGCCAATGGCTGTGGAACGACTTCGAGAATCGGATCGACTCCTCGATCGAGGAGTTCCTGCGCTGGGGGTCGGTGGTGCAGAACTTCCGCCGGACCGCCGTCTCGGAGTACACGCTGGGCGGCCAGCAGATTCTGCCAGGCGACAAGGTCGTCCTGATGTACACCTCGGGCAACCGCGACGCAGACGTGTTCGGCGATCCGGATGTGTTCCAACTCGACCGAAGTCCCAACCCGCACATCGCTTTCGGTGGCGGCGGCACTCACTTCTGCCTGGGCAACCAGCTGTCGAAATCCATGCTGCGGTCACTGTTCCGGGAACTGCACCGGCACATGCCCGACTTCGTCGCCGGGGAGCCGAACCTGGTGAAGACCAACTTCATCCGCGGCGTCGTCAGCATGGCGTTCGACCCGAAGTTGACCTGATGGGCAGCTGTCAGATCACCGTCGACCGGGCCCGGTGCGCGGGAATCGGATTGTGCGAAGCCATCTCTCCAAGCGTCCCATCACCATCTCAACGCCGGGCTGATTCATAGAGTCGCGAGACCGCTTCGGCGCGGTTGCTCACCCGGAGCTTGCGGAGGATGTGCTTCACGTGTTGTTTGACGGTGCCCTCGGCGACGACGAGTTTGGCGGCCACCCCGGCATTGGTGCAGCCCTGTGCCATCAGCTCGAGCACTTCGACTTCGCGTCGCGTCAACACCTCGCGCACCGAACGCACCGCCGTCGGCGAGAACCGCGGCGGCTGCTGGGAAACGGCGCCCGACGAAATGTCGATCGCGACGTCGTGAACGCCGCGCAACGCGTCGTCGGCCTCGGTCGCCGCCGACTTCAACGCCTCGGCAGCGGAGTGCAACTGCTCGACCACCGTGGCCCGGCTCAGCGCCAGCCGCAGCCCGTGCGAGAACGCCAGCAGCACCTCGCGGTCCACCACGTCGGTGTCGCGACCCTGGAGGTAGCGATCCGCATGCAGCAGACCGACCACCTGTGCACGCGAGATAATCGGAGCGGCAACGTAGGAACGCGACAACGAGGCGTCGGCGATGGGTCGGTGCACCCTGGACTCCTGCTGAACGTCGGTGACCACGACGGCCTGGCGGCGACGCACGATTTCGGTCTCGAACAACCCGGGTACCAGAGGCTGCGGCTGCTCCTGGCCGACCTTGTTGATGGCCTCGGCCCACATCGGGTTGTCGGCGATGAACACGGCTTGCGAGACCCACATCCCTTCCGCGACATGGGAGATGATGGCCCTGTCGAAACCGAGATCGGCAATCAGCCGAGGGGCCATCGCCACCAACTCGTCCACCGAGCAGGGCGCCGCCTCCAGCCGCGCCAGCACATCGCCCAGTCGGTGCCCGATCTCGCTCTGTTCCAACTCGCGGGCCGACAACATGGCGTGGTCCACGTCCGCCAGTCGGTGCAGCGCACACAACAATTCCGTCGCGGACTTCGACGAGGAATCGACGAGCACGTCGTGCAGGGCGTCCCACGCGCCGTCGATCACCGCACGGGCGTCCGGTGCGCGCACCACGGTCTGCGGATCCGCGTCGTCCAGCACGTCGCGCAGGCCCTCCAACACCGCGCGTACCTGCGACTCGTTGTGATCCACCCCACAATCCTAGGGCAGAGCCGAAGGATGCGGCGCCCGCCACCGGCGCCGCTACGGGCCTCCGAACCGGAACGACCGCTTCACCTGTTCGACTCCCCCGAAAGGACACCACGATGACCTCATCGCTTGTCGGCCTACCGCGTACGTCGGACCGCCTCTTCGACGATCTGCTGCTCCCCGGCGAGACGGTCGAGATCCGCTCGGAGGTACGGGACTTCGCCGAGCGGGTGTTGGCCCCGCGGGCCGCTGAGCTGAATTGCGCAGAGGAGTCCAGGTCTGCGTTCCCCAGGGACGTCCTGCACGCGATGGCCGACGCCGGCCTCTACCAAATCCCGTATGCCGCCGACGTCGGCGGCCGGGGCCTCGAGTTTCCGATGTTGGCCGCAGCAACCGTTCTCGAGGAGATGGCCTACTTCACCCCGGGCGTGGCCTCGGCGCTCTACGACGGACAGGCCCTGCTGGTCGGCCGCACGCTAGATGCCGCGCCCGCACACATTCGCGGTGATTACCTGCCCAGGCTCATCCGCGGTGAGATCGTCGGATCGTTCGCCACCAGTGAGCCCGGCGCCAGCACTGACCTGTCGGTGAAGGCGATGCAGAGCACGGCGACCCCGGTGTCTGGTGGATACCGCCTCACCGGTCACAAACGCTGGATCACCAATTCCTGCGCGGCAGACATCATGACGACCCTGTGCCTGGTGGACGGTCAGCACGCCATGCTGTTGGTGGACATGCACGCCGATGGGGTGGTCGTCGGCGAACCCGACAAGAAGATGGGGAATCGGTTGCAGCTGACGTCCGACGTCGAGCTCACCGACGTGTTCGTACCCGATGACCACGTGATCGCAGGGCCTGGACGCGGTCTCAGGGCGGCGCTCGAGAGCCTCACCCTCGGCCGCATCGGTGTCGGCGCCATGGGAGTGGGGATGGCCCAGTGCGCCTTCGATCACGCGGCGGCTCATCTGCGCCGCCGGAGCGCATTCGGGTCGAAACTGGGCGCGTTTCAGCACTGGCAGTTCCAGATGGCCGAGCATGCGATCACGTTGGAGGCCGCGCGTTCGCTCTACCAGAAGGCGGCTCGCAAGTCCGACGGCGGCATCACCCCCGAACCTGAGGCCTCGATGGCCAAGGTGACCGGCAGCCGCGCCGCAGTCGACGTGGCCAGGGACGCCATCCAGGTCCACGGCGGCTACGGATTCGTTCGAGAACTGAGTGCCGGCGGCAGCACGAATCATCTCGAATCCATTTGGCGCGACAGCAAAGTCGGCGAAATCTATGAGGGCGCGAATGAGGTGCAGCTGTGGAGCATCGCACGTGTCGCGCTCGGTCGGGATATCACCGGTTGACGTCATTGGGCTCAATCAGCCGCACCCAATGTGTAGCATCATTCACTAGTCGACGATCATTTAGCCAGTTCATGATCGACCCGTAATGAACGCTCCCGCACATTGGAGGTGGCGACCATGGCCGCAGACCCGGCCGACGTTGCCCAACCACGGGTCCGTACCCGCGACCCGGAGCGCAAGAACCGCATTCTGTTGGCAGCAGCTGATCTGGTCGCGCGCAAGGGTTTCCACGCAGTGTCGATCGCCGAGATCGGCACCGCGGCGGGCATCACCGGCTCTGGTGTGTACCGACACTTCGAGAGCAAGTCCGCCGTCCTCGTCGCCCTGTTCGACCGGGTGATCGACGAGCTGCTCCGTGACGAGCAGCGCATCCTCGAGGACACTCCGGAACTGGGCCGCGCGCTTGACCTGCTGATCGCGGGTCAGGTCGAATTCGTGGTCGGTGACCGTGAACTCGCGCAGGTCTACTACAACGAGATCAACAACCTGCCAGAGGACGACCGCCGACGACTTCGGCGCAAGCAGCGCCTCTACCTCGAAGAGTGGGTCCACCTGGTCAACGAGCAGCGCGAGGATCTGACCGATACCGACGCGCGGGCAGTGGTGCATGCAGTGATCGGCGCCATCCAATCACCGCTGTTCCACAACACCGGCCTGGAGCAGGCGCGTCTGCGCGTTCTGCTGACCGAGGCCGCGCGCGCCATTCTCGGCATCGCGGGCTGACCGGAAACCCAGCTAGCGCCGTGGCAGCGCCAGAAAGTCCCGCATGTCCCAGTAGTCGCGCCAATGGCTGAGGTACCCGCCGTCGAACCGCATCACGCCGGCCACGGGCAGGGAAAGGAAGCGACTGCCCGTGGAGTCGACGAGATGGTCGACACGTTCGCTGTAGACGACGCCGCCCGATCCGCCGAACGACAGGAGGTCGACGTCGATGGTGGTGAGGTCGTAGCCGTCCCTGAAACCCTCGAGCAGCCCGACGGCCGCCTCGCCGCCATAGGTCGTCGGGATGGGCGGCGGCCCGGCAACCCACTCACCGCCTTCCCCGAGGGCCGTCCGGTACGCGTCGCACATCTCGTCGAAGCTGATTGCCCAGCGCCGGAAGAAGGCCTCGACGTCGAGGTGTGCGCCGATCGTCATACCGTGGTCGCCTGGTCCGCGACCGATTGCGCTCTCGGGTCGTCCGATGTGCCAGTGCCGGCCGTAACGTCGGGCAGGAACGACGCTGCGCTCCAGACCAATACACCCGCCAGGCCGATGCTGATCACGGTCCCTGCTGCCACCAGGGCCGTCGAGGTGTTCTCGGCGTGCAGCGCGATGATCATCGGCCAGCCCGCGCCGAGGTT
The DNA here is from genome assembly GCF_016462545.1 of Mycolicibacterium sp. Classification (GTDB taxonomy): domain Bacteria; phylum Actinomycetota; class Actinomycetes; order Mycobacteriales; family Mycobacteriaceae; genus Mycobacterium. The sequence continues at coordinate 144,490 of NZ_JAEMTA010000006.1, forward strand.
GGCCATCAGGAACGTGCATGGGAAGACGACGAAGAGTCCGAGCAGCTGCCAGACGTCCCTGGATCGCGAACGCAACATCGCCGCGGCGACGGCGAAGCAGATCACCTGGGCGGCCTCGAGCACGCCGATCACCAAGGGGTAGTTGAAGATCCGCAACACATGCGGTCCCCAGTAGCTGTAGGCGCCCGCGTTGATGCCGAACATCTCGAACGCGCAGGACATCACGAGCTCGAGGCCCGCGAACGCGAACAGCTTTCGGCGGGTCAGGGTGCCCCGATGGATCTCCCTGGCGATGAAGATCGCCGCGCTGGCGTAGAGCACCACGTAGCCGCTGTGCGTCCAGATCGGTTGTGGGATGTCGAAGGCGGTGAAATGCGTCCACATCCCCGCGGTGGAATAGAAGTAGAGCGTCATCACGACGTCGTAGATCGGCTCGACGAACGCGCCCACCATGACGGCGAGAACCATCAACGCATAGAACGGTGTGCCTTCGCGACGGCCCATCCGAATGGCCAGCGCGAGGATGACGGCGGTCAGCGCCCAACTGGCGTAGGTCAGGATCGCCTGTGCGGTCAGGTTCAACTCGTGGTCGATCGGTGGCATGCGTTCACGGTATGAGCCAGGTCACCCCGCATCGGCTCCACCCGGGGGGATTTGCCTCCCCCGAGGGGAGAGTGTCCCGGTCGGTACCGGACCGCCCGTGTCAGGCTGACGGCATGGACGTGGACGGCAATTTCGGCGGCTCGATCGACGGCACCGGAGGAGCCGATCTGAGCACGCTGGCGGATCAGGTGGCCGAGGCGGAGCGCATCGGTTATGACGGACTCTGGTCGACGGAGGTGAGCCGGGATCCCTTCCTGCCGTTGGCGTTGGCAGCGGCGTGGTCGCCGACGGTGCGAATCGGCACGGCGGTCGCCGTCGCCTTCGCCCGCAATCCGATGAGCATGGCCGTCGTGGCCAACGACCTCAACACCCTGAGCGCGGGTCGGTTCACCCTCGGCCTGGGTTCGCAGATCCAGGCGCACGTCGAGCGGAGGTTCGGCATGCCGTGGTCGCCGCCTGCGCACCGGATGCGGGAATACCTCGCTGCGCTGCGGGCGATCTGGCGCTGTTGGCAGACCGGTGAGCGGCTCGACTTCCGCGGCGAGAACTACCAGCACACGTTGATGACACCGATGTTCTCCCCAGGGCCGAGTGCTTACGGGCCGCCGCCGGTGCACCTTGCCGCGGTGGGTCCGAAGATGACGACGGTGGCCGCGGAGGCCGCCGACGGACTCCTCGTCCACGGTTTCACCACGCAACGCTATCTGCGTGAGGTGACGATCCCTCTGGTCGAGACCGGCCTTCATGCGTCCGGTCGCACCAGGGACGACTTCACCATGTCGTACCCCGGCCTCGTCGTCACCGGCGTTGCGGAACCACAGTTCGACGTGGCAGTGAACCAGGTGCGACGCCAAATCGCCTTCTACGGAGCGACTCCCGCGTACCGCGGCGTCCTCGACCTCCACGGGTGGGGCGACCTGCACACCGAGTTGCACCGCCTGTCCAAGTCCGGTGACTGGTCGACGATGACCGGCCTGATCGACGACGAGATGCTGCGAACGTTCGCGGTCGTCGGGGAACCGAAGGACGTCGGCACCGCGATCGTCGAGCGCTTCGGCGAACTGGTCGACCGATTCACCCTCTACGCGCCCTACCCCCTCGACGAGGCCGCCAAGGCGACCGTCGTCGAGGGGATCAAGGCAAGGATGCGTGACTAGCTCTTGGCCGCCGCGGCGGTGTTGAGCAGGAATTCACCGATGTAGGTCTGGGTCTGGTCGCCGTTGAGCGGCTGGAACATCGATGCCGCCGAGTCGCGGTAGAGCCGTTCGAAGATGGTGCCCTTGCGGAACGACTCGCCGCCGATCAAGCTCATCGCCCGTTTCGACATGTGCATCACGTTCTCGGAGCAGAAGGTCTTGGCCAGACCCAGGTAGGGGAAGCGCAACTCCGGCGGCCACGTCTTGTCGGTGCCGTCCATCTGGTTCAGGCAGGTCTGGTGCACCACGCGTCGGGACAGTTCGACGCGCGTCGCCATGTCCCCGACGCCGTCGACGACGTGGCCGATGTTCTTGACCTCGGTATCGGCGGCGACGATGGCACCAAAGGTGGCGCCGAGGTGCTTCTTGGCCAGCTTGGCCACCGTCTCTTCCAGGATGCGCTCCTGCATGCCGAGATAGATGCTGGCGAACATCAGCGATGCCCACTCGAGCACGCCGAAGGCGCCTGCGCGCCAAGGTGAGACGAACCCGTCCTCCGGCACGAAGTAACCGTCGAAGTGAATGACCTGAGTGCCCGTCGCGTGCATGCCGAGCGCGTTCCAGGTCTTCTCGATGCGGACGCCGTCGCCGATGCCGTTCTCGTCGACCTTGAAGTCACCGATGAACAACTTCTCCGCGGCCACCCGGCCCTCGAACGTGTCGGGCAGATTACCCTCGGCGTCGGTCTCGGTGGCGTTGGTGGTGATGATGTCGGCCGCCTCGCACAGGGTGCCCCATGTTTTCTTGCCGTACAGCTTCCAGCCGCCGCCGGCCTGCGGGACCGCCTGCATGTCGGCGAGTCCGGAGAAGCCGGCCCGCTTCTCCGAGAACGGCCCGAACATCAGCTCGCCGTCGGCGACCCGACCCAGCCAGTACTTGTTCTGCTCCTCGCTCATCAGGTTTCCGGCGATGCCCAGCATGATGTAGTGCATGTTGTAGGCCAAGGTGATGGCCGAGTCGCCGCGGGAGAGTTCAGAGATGATCTTGGACACCTGAAGGATGTTGCCGCCAGGGCCGCCAAATGCCTTGGGCACCGGCAGAGCGCCGAGTCCGGACTTCTTGAAGACCTCGATCGACGGGTAGGCGAAAGTGTTCGCCACGTCGTACTCGGGACCGATCTCGCGGAAGTACTGTGAGACCTTCTGCGCCTTGGCGAAATACGGCGCGAAGTCCTCGTCCGTCAAATCCTGCTCCAACATGACAACTCCATTTCGTTCCATCGGTGATCGTGCCGTGGTTGTCTCCGATGCTGCTCTGCCTCCTGCTCGGCCACACCCCTCACAGGGGGGATGTCACTCCAACATCAGGGGCGATCATCGGTGCCCGCAGCGCGCCATCTCCCCGGCTGGATGTCCCCCCGAAGGGCAGTCGGTCTCATCCCGGCGGTAGGCGACGGCGACGTGGCAGCGCAATAGCGTCGAGTGGGTCTTGCACCACCAGCGAGGAGAACCCATTCATGAGCCACACTTTCGCCGTCAGATGGCTGAAGGCCTTCCGGGAGAGTCCTGAGGCGGTCGTCGCGCTGTATGCCGACGAATTCCTCTTCGAGGATCCGATTCTCGGACAGACCATCACCTCGAAGGACGACCTGCTCCGGGTCTTCGCGCCGTACGCGAACGCCGATACGGAAAATGGCATCGGCATCAACAACTTCCGCATCGACGAGGTCGTCGGCGACGAGAAGTCGGCCATCTACCGGTGGACCTGGAGGGCGCCGACGGCGACCGCGTTCGTCGGTGTGCCGACCAACGGGAAGATTCCGGGAGCCCGCGGCATCACGTTCCACATCTACGACGTCGACGGCCGCATCAAGCGCGAGGAGAGCTTCTGGGACTGCGCCACCGCGGTCGCCGAGCTCGGTCTTCCCGTCCACCCCAGCGCCGTCGCCAAGATCGGAGCCCTGGCATGAGCACTTCAGCCATCACGCACGCACGGACCTGGGCGAGCGCACTGACGACCGATACCGCCGCGGCCATCGCGCTCTACGCCGACGACCTGGTCTATGACGACCATGCCGACTCAGACCACGTCTTCGACACCGCCATCACGAAGGACGAGTTGGCGCCGTGGCTGGCTCCCTACGCCAACAAGGACGCCGCCAACGGCGCCGGACTTCACACCTTCACCGCCACCGAGGCATTCGATCTGGCCGGCGTCAACGGCAACCCCGCCGTGGTCATCCTGTGGGACTGGACCGGAGAGGGCCTGGACACCTACCGTGGCGTGCCGACCGGCGGTCGGACGTTGAGCACCCGTGGCATCACCTGGCACCAACTCGACGCCGACGGAAGGATCGCCAGGGAGACCACCTACTGGAACGACACGCCGGTCCTTCAGGAACTCGGTCTCCCGATCGTCACACCTGAGTACTGGGTGGAGGGATTCGATCCCGCTTCCCTCGCGGGCTAATGCATCCCGACTACCCCGGCACGTGGGGTGTTCTGCCCGATGTCCTGGATCGCGCCTGCACCTACTACGCCGATCAGGTCGCGATCGTGGAGGGGTGGGGCGACGAGCGCTCCCTGACCTACCGCGAGATGAATCAGCTGCGCAACCGTATTGCCAACGGGCTGTTGGCCATCGGTCTCCAGAAGGGTGACAGGGTCGGCCTCCTGATGCCCAACTGCCTCGAGTTCATCCCGATCCAGCACGCCATTTGGGCGGCAGGCGCGGTGTTGGTGCAGATGCCGACCCGCGCCGCCGCGGACGGCTTCCGGTCCAACCTGGCACAGACCGACGCCACGACGCTGATCTATCACACCAAGTTCGAGACCGACGTGGCCGCGATCCGCGACCAGCTGCCGAAGCTGCGGACGCTGATTCGGGTCGGTGATACCGACGGCCATCTCGTCACCGCCGAGGACTTCACCGAACTGGTTGCCGCACAGGCCGACACCCGTCCGGCCGTCGCAATCGACGAGCACGACGTGGCCTACGTCCTGTTCACCTCGGGCAGCACCGGCGAACCCAAGGGCGTCGTCAACTCCCACTTCACCTGGAGTCACTACAGCATCTCGGCGGGGTTGGAGATCGGCGACATCCGGTTCGGCGAGGTGTTCGCGCACGGTGCACCGCTGACCCACTTCTCCCAGATCTTCGTGATGCCGACCTTCGTACGCGGTGGCACCAACGTCATGCTGCCCGGTCTGGACGTCGAGGGCCTGCTCAGCAGCATCGAGCGGCACCACGTCACCGCGACCGCGGTGGTGCCGACGATCATCTACCTGCTGCTGGATCATCCGAGGCGCAACGACTTCGATCTGAGCTCCCTGCAGACGATGGTCTACGCGGGCGCCCCGATCGCACCGGAGCGGCTGTCCGAGGCGCTGGCGGTGCTCGGACCGATCTTCATCCAGACCTACGCGGGCACCGAGCCCGGATACATCTCCTGTCTTCGCAAGCACGAACACCTCGTCGACCGACTCGCGACGGCAGGCAGGCCGATGTTCGCCGTGAAGGTCAGCATCCAGGACGACGAGGACCGGCCCCTCCCCGTCGGCCAGACTGGCGAAATCTGTTCGCGCCAGATCGGTCAGATGTTGAGTTACCTTGATCCGCGACGTAATTCGGAGACGCTGCGAGGCGGTTGGGTGCACACGGGCGACATCGGCTTCCTCGATGCCGACGGGTTCCTGTCCATCGTCGACAGGAAGAAGGACCTGGTGGTCAGCGGTGGATTCAACGTCTTCCCGCGCCAGGTCGAAGACGTGCTGGCGACCCATCCAGCCGTGGCGCACACCGCGGTGATCGGTGTGCCGCACGAGAAGTGGGGCGAGGCAGTGCTCGCCGTCGTGGTGACCCGTTCCGACGAACGGGTGTCCGAACGAGAACTCATCGACCACGTCAAGGCGGCGCTCGGCAGCGTGGCGGCACCGAAGTCGGTGGTGTTCACCGATGCCCTGCCGTTGAACCCGGCGGGCAAGGTCGACAAGAAGGCAATCCGTGAACCGTACTGGCGCGACCGCGCGCGTCAAGTCGGTTAGACGATCAACCAGAGGAGAACGACATGACCAATCACTACTCCATGTTCATCGACGGCAAGTCGATCGACACCGACGACGTCTACGAGATCCGCAGTCCCGCAACCGAAGAGCTGGTCGCGACCGTGGCGAAGGGCACTGTCGAGCACGTGGACGCGGCGGTCGCCGCAGCCAAGGGCGCCTTCGAGGAGGGCGTGTGGCGCCGCACCCCGCCCGCCGAACGGGCCGCCCTCATCAACACCGTCGCGGAACGGCTCGCCGCCCGCGGTGACGAATTGGCGGCGTTGCAGACCCGGGAGAACGGCGCCACCATCCGCATCACCGGCGCACTGCACGTAGGGCTGTCGGTCGCCCAACTGCAGTACCTGGCGGCCATCGCGCAGACCTACGAGTGGGAAACACCGGGTCCGGCAATCGAACCCGTTCCCGCCGACGGCATCGTGGTTCGCGAGCCCATCGGCGTGGTCGCGGCGATCGTGCCGTGGAACATCCCCCTGTTGACGACCGTGTGGAAGATCGGGCCCGCGTTGGTCGCGGGCAACTCGGTGGTGCTCAAGCCCGACGAGCACGCCCCGCTGCTGCCCCTGGAGCTCGCGCGCGAGTTTGATGCCGCCGGCCTGCCGCCTGGGGTGCTCAACGTGGTCACCGGCGACGGTGAACCCGTCGGCGCCCATCTGTCCGGTCACCCCGACGTCCGCAAGGTCGCCTTCACGGGATCGACCGCGGTGGGCAAGTCCATTCTGCGCCAGTCGGCCGACTCGATCCGACGCGTCACGCTGGAACTCGGCGGCAAGGGCGCCAACATCGTCCTCGACGACGCCGACCTCGACTTGGCGGTCGACGGTGCACTCTTCGCCTGCATGGCCAACAACGGTGAGGCGTGCGAAGCGGGCACCAGACTGCTGATTCCGGCAACCCGTCGCGACGAGATCGTCGCCAAGTTGGTGGAGCGGGCCTCGACGCTGCGACTGGGCGACCCGCTGGAGCCGACGACACATGTCGGGCCGATCATCTCTGCGCACCAGCGGGATCGGATTCTGGACTACTTCCGCATCGCCGCCGAGGAAGGCGCGACGGCCGCCGTGGGCGGTGGCTCGCCCTCGGGTCAAGGGTTCGAGAAGGGCTTCTGGATCGAGCCGACGATCTTCGTCGACGTCACCAACGACATGCGGGTGGCTCGCGAGGAAGTGTTCGGGCCCGTCCTGGTCGTCCTGACCTACGACTCGGTCGACGAGGCGGTCGCGATCGCCAACGACACCGTGTACGGCCTGTCCGCGGGGGTATGGGGCGGCGAGGCACGGGCCGTCGAGGTCGCGCGCAGGCTCGATGCGGGGATGGTGTGGGTCAACAACTGGCACGTCATTCACCCGGCCTATCCGTTCGGCGGATTCAAGCAGAGCGGCCTCGGCCGGGAGGGCGGACCCGACGCCATCGACGAGTACGTCGAGGAGAAGTTCATCTCGATCGACCGTTCCGGAGGTATCGAGAACAAGGCGTTCGCCCTGGTGATCGACCCGGCGGGCGCCTGACCAAGGGTGCTTGACCGCCCGACTCCTCGGAGGCGGGCATGTAGCGACCACCACATGACGTTGCGAGAGAAGTCCGATGACACTGACCACATCCTCGAGGGGCACCATGGCCGACTTCGACATCACTCCGGGAGGCCCCCTGCGGGTCGGCATCGACCTCGGTGACGACGTGTGGTTGGACTCTCCTGGCGCCATCGTTCGCGTGCGCGCTGTCGACCTCCGCGATCTCTCCCAGCAGGCCGCCACGATCCGTGCCGAGCAACCCGGTGTCGCCGTCCTCGCCGACATCGACGTCATGATCGCCCACGACGCGCACGCGGCACGCGAAGCGATGGATGCGGTGTCCGGGGAAGGGAACGCCGGCACACTGCTCTACGTCGGTACCTCGGTGGGCCTGGCCGGACTGATCGCCGACATCCATGCGCTCGGGCTGGCCGACGGGGCCGTGTTGAAGCCCTTGGCAATTGGCACCGTACTACCCCTCATTCACGACGAGTTGTTGCCCGCGCTGTACACCATGGGTGCCATGTCCGCGGCCCGCGAGCCACGACCCGCATGAGCACCGTGAGCTACGAGGAGTACCGCGCCGCCCTGCGACGTCATCCCGCCGGGGTCGCGGTCATCACCTTGATGTCGTCGTCCGGCCCGGTCGGTTTCACCGCGACGTCATTCGCCTCGCTGTCGTTGGACCCACCGTTGGTGTGCTTCAACATCACTCATACGTCGTCGAGCATCGCCGCGCTGCGGGAGGCGACCTCCATGGTGGTTCACCTGCTCGGCGAAGACCAGCTGGACGTGGCTCAGAGGTTCTCGCGCAGTGCCGAGCACAGGTTTGCCGACGAGACGCTCTGGACAACTCTGGACACCGGCGAACCCGTGGTGGCCGGAACGCCAACCTGGCTGCGAACCACGGTGCAGCAGCTGATTCCGGCGGGCGATTCGACGCTGGTGATCGCACACGTCGCCGACATCCACCGAGACGACAGCGTGGGCACGCCTGCACCGCTGCTCTATCACGACGGCATCTACCGCCAGTTCAGCCGTCGCGCAACGCCCATGCGATCGCCTGCGCGCGGTTGACCGCGCCGTACTTGCGCAGGATGTGCTTGACGTGCGATTTCACCGTTCCCTCGGTGATGACGAGTTTGTCGGCGATCGCGTTGTTGCTCGCGCCCGTGACCATCAGGTCGAATACCTCGGTCTCCCGCTCGGTCAGCTCGACGTGGCCGGTCCCGGGACCGCCCGACACCGCGGTCCCCGGGTCGGCACCGCCATCGGCTCCCGACCTGGCCGCCTCCGCACCCGCTTCGCAGAGGTCGTCGATCCTGTCGACCGCCCCGAAGAACAGGTCCCGCACGCTGTCCCGCTGGGTGTGCAGACGTTCGAGCAACACCATCCGCTCGTAGATGTGACTGAAGCCATCGGCGAAGGCCCACAACACATCCCGGTCTGACTTGTCGACCCGCCTCGACAGCGGGTGGTGGTCGGTGTGCAGGAAGCCGATGACGTCGTCACCGTGCACGAGTGGTGCCACCACGTAGGAACGCGACTGACCCGCGGCCACGATCAGGGGGCGGTACACGGGCGCGTTCGACGTGTCGTAGACGAGCGACGGCCTGCGACGCGAGAGCATCTCGGCTTCCGGCGCCGTGTCGACCAACGGCACGGTCTTGTTGATCCAGTCGCCGAACCACGAATCGGCGGACGTGCCCTGATCGCGGTTGTGCAGGATGAGCGGTTTCCAGCCGTGGCTCTCCACCCTGGACACCACTGCGCGGTGAAAGCCGCACCGCAGCACCAGTTCTTCGCCGGCACTCTCCATCAGCGACGCCGAACTGGGCATCCCCCTCAACCTGCTCAGCCCGGTCGCGCAATCGGCGAGGCGCTGTCCCCGCATGGCGGTCTCGAACAGATACCAGTCCATGGCGAGCTGTTGCAGGGTGAGGATCAAATCGCAGAGCGCGCGGGCACCTTCTGCGTCACCGCCGCTCGTTCGCCGCAGGCGGTCGATGCACGCGTGGGTCAGTACCGAGATCACCTCGGCCGAGCGCGACGGTGCGTCGCACTCGACCTCGGGGAGCACGATCCCGCTGCCGAGCATCGCGCCCGTCTGGTCCCGCAGGCTGTGCAGTCGCTGCACCAATTCGGCTTCACCGGACCACCATTCGACCTTCGGTCGCGCCCCGGCGATCGTCCTTGCGCTCTCGCTGGCCATCGAGACGCTCATCAGGGACGCCGTTCGTGCACGCGGGTCTCCCGCAGGTAGAAGGCGATCGCCGCGGCCCGGTTGCCTGCGCCGAGCTTGTGCAGGATGTGCTTGACGTGGGACTTGACGGTGCTCTCCGCAACGGTCAGCCGATCCGCCAGTTGCGCATTCGTCGCACCGCTGGCCAACAGGGCCAGGACCTCTCGCTCGCGAACCGTCAGGCGGGACAGCCGTCCGGCGTCGCGCGGCTCGTCGAGGCGTGCGTGACTCCTGCCTCCCGGCTCGCGAAGCCCAGCGGTCGTGCGCACCGTCACGCCGATCTCCGGAGCCGGACCGCCACCGATGTCCTGCAGCGAGCGCATGGCGGCCTCGCACACCTCGGCGACCTGTCGGCGCTGCAAGTCGGCACGCTCGACGAGACCCGCGCGCTCGTACATCAGACCCACCCCGTCGGCGAACAGTCGCAGCAGATCGCGGTCAACGGCGGTCAGCGTCCTTGCCGACTTCGTCGTGTCCGCGTGCAGAAGTCCGATCACCGCCGACGACGCGACCACCGGTGCCACCACGTACTCGGACGTGCCGGTGCGCTCGACCAGTTGGCGGAACGTGCGCGGTTCGTGCTGGGCGTCCTGCACCAGTGCGGGCAACCGGCGGCGGACGACTTCCGCCTCGACCAGCGGTGAGGCGAGCGGGATGTCGAGATCTTCGACGGGACCGCTTGGCCCGCCGTCGATCTCGCGGATCGCACCGTCGACTCCGTCGAATCCGTAGAGGGCCTGCGGCAGCCAGGTCGAGCCCCGGACCCGTGACCACAGCACCCGGTCGAAGATTCCGGTGGCGCACAACTCAATGGGTGCCAGGTCGAGGACGGCGGCGGGGATCGTCTCGGCCCTGACCCGCTCGAGCGCCTCCAGCATGGCATTCAGATGAATCCCCATCCGGTCGCCGGACTCCTGCGCGCTGCGCATGCGGACGTCGCTCATCTCGGCGAACTGATCCGCGAGTTCAGCGAACCCGAAGGTGTCGGGCGATAGACCGGTACTGATGGGACGCTCCTTCGCCTACGCGGCCCTGATGCGGGCGACGATTTACTAATTGATACATCATTGGTGACGTGCATCACTTTGTCAATCGTCGCCGTAGGGCCTTTAACTAGCGACGACACGCCAATGAGGCGATGCCTGCGCACTCGATGTTGACAGCAAGCCGTCAATGTTAGTTATTATCAATTCACTAACTCGAGTCCCTGACCCAAGAGGTGGACGATTGTCGCGCACGCTCCCGTGGTCGCACCGGCTCGCCCTGCCCGCCATCGCCGCGCCGATGACCGCAGTCTCCGGTCTCGAGTTGACGATCGCGGCATGTCGCAGTGGGGTCATCGGTGCGTTTCCCACCCACAACGCGCCGGACTCGGAGGCGCTCGACGGCTGGCTCGGACAGTTGGGCCGTGCGCTGACCACCGACGAGGCCCCGTTCGCCGCCAACCTCGTGGTGCATCGCAGCAACGACCGTCGGACCTCTGACCTGGACTGCCTGGTGCGCCACGGGGTCGAGCTCGTCATCACCAGCGTGGGCTCGCCCGCTCCGGTGATCGAGACTCTGCACGCGATCGGCACGCACGTGTACGCCGACGTCGCGAGTCTCGACCACGCCTGGCGCGCCATGGACGCCGGCGCCGACGGTCTGGTGCTCCTGACGGCGGGCGCAGGTGGGCAAACCGGATGGGCCAACCCGTTCGCCTTCGTCCGTGCGATCCGGGAGCGCTACGACGGGCCAGTGGTCCTCGCGGGCGGGATCAGCGACGGCTGCGCGGTCTACGCGGCCGAAGTGCTCGGCGCCGACCTGGCCTACCTCGGTACCCGCTTCATCGCCACACACGAGAGCGCCGCACCGGATGACTACCGTCGCGCGGTGGTCGCGTCCACGCTCGACGACGTTCGGCTCTCGAGTCGGATCGGCGGAATCCCCGCGAGCCTGCTGGCGTCCTGGCTGGACGGCAGCAGCGAAGGGGAACCCCAGTCGACCGGCTTCGCACAGGACCGACTACTGGCCAACCAGACGGCCTGGAGTGCAGGGCACAGCGTGTCGGGCATCCACGAGATCGCCTCGGTGGGTGCGGTGGTCTCGACCTTGGCCGACGACTACCGGCGCGCCCGTAGCTGCCACGGGAAAGTGATCAACGATTAGCTTGCGACCTCTTCGGCGGATGTCCGTGCCCCATTGGGATCCTCCATCTCACCAGTTGGAGATGTTCCTCGGTCTACCCCTTCCCATACGGCCACGGACATTTAGTGTTTCATCATTCACTCTTCACCTGATCGCGATCCGGAAGGGCACCGATGCCAGTCCTCACCTCTGACGTCGATACCGCATCCGCCACCTATCTGGGCAACCGCGAGGTACAGACGGCCGCAGTGGCCGCGCTCAACGACCAGCTCGACCTCGTCGCGGCAGGCGGTGGTGAGCGCTACGTCCTGAGGCACCATCAACGCGGCAAGCTCCTGGCGCGGGAGCGCGTCGAGCTGCTCATCGACCGCGACGCCCCCTTCATGGAGCTGTCGGCGCTGGCCGCGTGGGGCACCCGCTTCAACGTGGGTGCGGCGATCGTCACCGGCGTCGGCGTGGTCTCGGGCATCGAATGCATGATCATCGCGCATGACCCGACGGTGCGTGGCGGCACGATGAACCCGTACACACTCCGAAAGAATCTGCGCGCGTTGGAGATCGCGCGCGTCAACCGCCTGCCGGTCGTGTACCTCGTCGAGTCAGGGGGGGCCGACCTGCCCACCCAGTCGGACCTCTTCGTCGACGCAGGCCGGATCTTTCAGAACCTCACGGAGCTGTCCGCGATGGGTATTCCGACCGTCTCCCTGGTGTTCGGCAACTCCACCGCGGGCGGTGCCTACGTACCGGGAATGTGTGACTACGCCGTCCTCGTCGACCAGGCCGCCAAGGTCTTCCTCGGCGGGCCGCCGCTGGTGAAGATGGCCACCGGCGAGGAATCCGACGACGAATCGCTCGGCGGCGCGGACATGCACACCAGGGTGTCCGGGCTGGGCGACTACTTCGCCGTGGACGAGGTCGACGCCATCCGCATCGGCCGGGACATCGTCGCGCACCTCAACTGGCGCAAGCTCGGGCCCGGCCCGACGAAGCCCGCCGACGAACCCGCCTACGACAGCGAGGAACTCCTCGGCATCGCCTCCGGCGACTCGCGGGTGCCGTTCGACCCACGTGACGTCATCGCCCGCGTCGTGGACGGCTCCCGATTTTCGGAGTACAAACCACGCTGGGGCACCAGCCTGGCCACCGGCTGGGCGACCATCCACGGCTTTCCCGTCGGGATCCTGGCCAACACCCGAGGCGTGCTGTTCAGCGAAGAAGCCAAGAAGGCAACGGAATTCATTCTTCTGGCCAACCAGACCGACACACCGCTGATCTTCCTGCAGAACGTCACGGGCTTCATGGTGGGCGCCGAGTACGAGCAGGGCGGCATCATCAAGGACGGCGCCAAGATGATCAACGCCGTCACCAACAGCACCGTCCCCCACATCACCATCAACATGGGTGGCTCGTTCGGCGCGGGCAACTACGGCATGTCCGGGCGCGCCTACGACCCACGGTTCATGTTCACCTGGGTCAACGCCAAACTCGCGGTGATGGGCGCCGCACAACTCGCGGGCGTGATGTCGATCGTCGGAAGGGCAGCCGCGGAATCGGCGGGCCGCGACTTCGACCTCGAAGCCGACGCCAAGAGCACCGCCGCGATCGAAGATCAGATCGAGCGCGAATCGCATGCGTTCTTCATCTCGGGCAAGGTCTACGACGACGGCGTCATCGACCCCCGTGACACGCGTTCCGTACTCGGAATGTCCTTGTCCGCAGCACATTCCAATATCGTCGCCGGCCGCCGCGGTTTCGGCGTATTCAGGATGTGAGGACGTTGGACATGAATGGCTCCCCCATCACCACGTTGCTGATCGCCAACCGCGGCGAGATCGCCTCGAGAATCATCCGCACCGCCCGCGAAATGGACATCGCCACCGTCGCGGTCTACTCCGACGCCGACCGCGACGCCCCGTACGTCGGGCACGCCGACGAGTCCGTCCACCTGCCAGGCACCTCGCCCGCCGACACCTATCTCCGCGGTGACCTGATCCTGGCCGCAGCGGCACACACCGGCGCGACCGCGATCCACCCGGGGTACGGATTCCTCTCGGAGAACGCCGAATTCGCCAGTGCGTGTGCGCGGGCCGGGGTGATCTTCGTCGGTCCGAGCCCGGCGGCCATCACGGCGATGGGCTCGAAGATCGCCGCCAAGGACATGATGGCCGCGGCAGGTGTACCGGTTCTGCCGGGCGTCACCGTCGACGACGAGCTGGATCTGTCCGCCGCAGCGGCGACGATCGGCTACCCCATTCTGGTGAAGGCGGCCTTCGGAGGCGGGGGTCGCGGCATGCGAATCGTGCACGACGACGGTGAACTGGCGGAGGCCGTGCGCGGCGCCCGTCGTGAGGCCGAATCGGCGTTCGGTGACGGCACGGTGTTCCTTGAGAAGTTCGTCGAATCACCACGACACATCGAGGTGCAGATCTTCGGCGACCAACACGGGACGCTCGTACACCTCGGTGAGCGGGAGTGTTCCATTCAGCGCCGCTATCAGAAGATCATCGAGGAGGCGCCCTCTACCGCCGTCGACGAAGCCCTGCGCGACGAGTTGGGACGCGCTGCCGTCGCCGCGGGCAAGGCGCTCGCCTACGAGGGCGCCGGGACCGTCGAGTTCGTGATGGCACGCGACGGCTCGTTCTACTTCCTCGAGGTCAATACCCGTCTGCAGGTGGAACATCCGGTGACCGAGCTGGTCACCGGCATCGACCTGGTCCGTGCCCAACTTCAGGTCGCAGCGGGTGAGCCGCTGCCCCAGGAGATGCTGCACACCGCGCCGACGGGGCACGCGGTCGAGGTCCGGCTCTACGCCGAAGACGTTGCGGCGGGCTTCATTCCGGTTTCGGGAACATTGACCACCCTGGAGTTCCCCGAGCTACCCGGCATCCGGATCGATGCGGGCTTCACCTCGGGTTCCACCGTCAGCACCTTCTACGATTCGATGCTGGCCAAGGTCATCGGCTACGGACGTACCCGCGACGAGGCCTGCGCCAAAGTGGCGAGGGCCCTCCGCGAGACCCGAATCCACGGTGTCACCACGAACCGCGACCTACTGGTCGGAATCCTGCGAGAACCCGAGTTCCGATCCGGCGCGATCGACACGGGCTATCTGCAGCGGCATGACCCAGCCCTCCTGATGGCGCCCGCTGCGGATCCGAGTCGCACCCACGCCGTCGTCGCCGCGCTCGCCGCGCAAGCCGTCCGTCGCGCCGAAACGGCGGTTCTCCCCGGGCTGCCCTCGGGATTTCGCACGCTGTCCAGTCAGATGCAGGACATGGCGTTCACCATCGGAGACGACGGCGTGGACGTCCACTACCGCTTCGAGCGTGGCACCTGGTCGGTGGCCGTCGACGACTGGCAGCCCACGGTTCGGATGCTGTCGGCCTCCGCCGCCCTCGTCGACGCCGAGATCGACGGCGTGCGCCGCCGGTATTCGATAACCCGTTGCGGCGCCATGCACTACGTGGACAGCGCACTGGGGTCGACGGCGCTGCGCGAGGTGGAGCGCTTCCCCGACCCGAGCGCGGTGCAGGAGGCCGGGTCGCTGCTGGCCCCCATGCCTGGGGCAGTGGTTCGCATCGAGGTCGCCGAGGGCGCCCGCGTCAGCGTGGGCGCCCCCATCATCGTGCTCGAGGCGATGAAGATGGAGCACACCGTGCGGGCCCCCGCCGACGGAGTGGTCACCACCATTTCGGTCGCCGTGGGCGACCAGGTGGACTCGGGCCAGGTGCTCGCCGTCCTCGCCGACGCCGAGCCCGACACACCATGACCGTCACCTACGAGGTCCGCAACGGAGTCGCGTGGTTGACGATCAATCGACCGCAGGCACGCAACAGTCTCGACGCGTCGGTGCGGGAAGGACTGTTCGCCGGGGTTAGAACCTTCAACGACGACGATGGCGCGAAGGTGCTCGTCCTCACCGGCACGGGCGACAAGGCGTTCTGCGCGGGCGGCGACCTGAAGGAAATGTCCGCTGCGGCAATGACCATCCCGCCCGTCGACTTCGTCCCGCAATTCGGCAGGAACATCGCCGTCGACAAGCCCACCATCGCCGCGGTCAACGGCGTCGCCTTCGCAGGCGGGTTCCTCCTTGCTCAGACCTGCGACCTCTGCGTGGCGACCACGACCGCTCGGTTCGGCATCACCGAGATCAAGATCGGGCGTGGTGCTCCGTGGGCCGCCCCCCTGCCACTGATGATCCCTCGCCGGATGGCGATGGAACTGCTGCTGACCGGAGAACCGATGTCCGCGGCGCGCGCCTACGAGATCGGCTTCGTCAACCGGCTGGTCGAACCCGACGAGCTCGTCGACGTCACCCAGGCACTGGCCGAGCGGATCGCGGCCAACGCTCCCCTGTCCGTGGCGGCGGCCAAGCGGACCGCGGCACTGACGGACGAGTATGCGCTCGCCGCCGCGTTCGACGAGGCCGAGAAACTCTGGGCACCGGTCTATCTCAGCGGCGACGCGCAGGAGGGCATGCAGGCCTTCCAGGAGAAGCGGGCCCCGGCATGGAAAGGGATGTGATGGCGCTCGACTACCCCGCGCTGCTCGACGATCTTCGCGAAGAGTCCGACCGGCTGATCGAACACCTGACGCCGCTGCGCGAGGACCAGTGGGACCTGCCGACGCCCGCCCAGGGGTGGACCATCGGGGACCAGGTCTCCCATCTGTCGTTCTTCGACGACTCGGCGCATCTCGCACTCGTCGATCCGGACGAGTTCCGCGTGGATGCAGACGAGCTCGTCGCAGGCGGAATGGACTTTCCCGATCGCATCGCCGCGAAGTACCGCACCATAAAGCCCGTCAACCTGATCGACTGGTTCAGCGACTCGCGGCGGCAGTTGCTTGCGGCGTTCGCCGGTGACGATCCGAAGCGGCGGCTGCCCTGGTTCGGTCCCGACATGAGCGTCGCCTCCAGCGCCACCGCCCGGCTGATGGAGACGTGGGCACACGGTCAGGACGTGTACGACGCACTCGACGTTCCGCATCCTCCGAGTCCGGGCCTCCGTCACATCGCCCATCTCGGCGTGGCGACGTTCGGGTTCGCGCACGCGCTGAACGGCATGACGATTCCCGAGGAACCCGTTCGCGTCCAACTGGACTCACCCGAGGGCGAGGTGTGGTCCTGGGGCCCCGACGACGCCGCGCAGCGGGTGACCGGACCGGCTGCCGACTTCGTGCTGGTGGTCACTCAGCGGCGGCACTGGACCGATACGACCCTGACGGCCGAGGGAACCGTCGCGTCCGGATGGCTCGACATCGCCCAGGCCTTCGCCGGTGCGCCCAGCCGTCGCTCGGCTCGGGTGGTGCTGCCATGACCCCGGCCCGCCCGGTCCGCATCGGCAACGCCTCGGCCTTCTACGGAGACCGACTGACGTCGATGCGGGAGTTGGTGAACGGCGGACAGCTCGACGTCGTCACCGGTGACTACCTCGCCGAGCTGACGATGCTGATCCTGTGGAAGGCGAGACAGAAGGACCCCTCGGCCGGGTACGCGCGCACCTTCCTCACGCAGTTCGCGCACGTCGTCACCGATTGCGCCGAGCGCGGCATCAAGATCGTCGTCAACGCGGGCGGTCTGAATCCGTCCGGAATGGCAGAGCGGGTGCGGGCGCTGGCCGCAGAAGCTTACGTCGACCTGACCGTGGCCTACGTCGAGGGCGACGACCTGATGCCCGGGCTCCCCGCACTCCGAGCGCAGGGACATCCGTTCACCCACCTCGACACGGGTGTCGAGCTCGATGTCGCAGCGGTGGAGCCGGTCTCGGCCAACGCGTATCTCGGCGGCTTCGGCATCGCCTCGGCACTTTCGCGCGGCGCCGACGTCGTGATCACCGGCCGGGTCACCGACGCGGCGTTGGTCGTAGGAGTGGGCGCATGGTGGCACGGATGGTCCCGCACCGACTACGACGCGCTGGCAGGTGCCGTGGCAGCAGGCCATGTCATCGAATGCGGGCCGCAGGCCACCGGGGGCAACTACTCGCAGCTGGCCGAGGTCACCGACCGTCGCTACCCGGGTTCGCCGATCGCCGAACTCGCCCACGACGGCAGTTTCGTCATCACCAAGCACGACGACACCGGCGGACTGGTGTCCCCGGGCACCGTCACTGCGCAACTGCTCTACGAAGTCGGTTCTCCCGTATACGTCAATCCCGACGTGGTCGCCCACTTCGACACCATGACCATCACCGTCGACGGCCCGAATCGCGTACTGGTTGCCGGAACGAAGGGCTCGCCACCACCGTCGACGCTGAAGGTGGCGATGAACTACATCGGCGGCTACCGCAACACGATGACGATGGTGCTCACGGGCCTCGACATCGAGGACAAGGCCGCATGGGCCACCGCGGAACTGTTCGAAATCCTTGGCGGCCGTGAGGTGTTCGATGACGTCGACGTCCAGCTGCTGCGCTACGACAAGCCCGACCCGACATCGTTCGCCGAGGCCACGGCGCACCTACGGGTGACGGTGAAGTCCACGGACCGGGCACGGGTCGACCGCGCGTTCTCGGGTGCCGTCATCGAGTTGGCAGTCGCGGGCTATCCCGGCTTCCACACCACCACGCCACCGTCGTCGGCGAGCGAATTCGGCGTCTACTGGCCGACGCTGGTGCCCGCTGACGCCGTCGAGCACGTCGTCGTGCACGCCGACGGCACGCGCGAGGTGATCCCGCACGGCACCGAGACGAAGGACGTGGCGGCGACCGTCAGTGCGACCGCACCGCGCGACGCCGTCGACCTCGGCCCCACCACCCGCCGCCCCCTCGGCATGGTGGTGGCGGCTCGATCCGGAGACAAGGGCGGCAACGCCAACGTCGGGGTGTGGACCGACTCCCCCGAACGCTGGGACTGGTTGCGGGACCATCTCACCGAAACCCGTTTCACCGAACTGCTTCCCGAAGCAGCGGGCCTCGCGGTGCGCCGCTACGAACTCCCCAACCTGATGGCACTGAACTTCGTCGTCGTGGGATTCCTCGGCGGCGGGGTCGCCTCCTGTACGAAGACCGACCCACAGGCCAAGGCCCTCGGCGAATACCTCCGCGCGATCCACACCGACATCCCAGACAAGTTGGTCTTCTGATGGACTTCACCGAACCCGCCGAACACCGGGATCTGCGCGACACCATCGGTGCGGTCACCGACAAGTACGGCGCGGACTACTACGCCGAGCGTGCTGCAGCCCACGAACCCACCTCCGAGCTGTGGCAGGACCTCGCCCGGCACGGCTTCATCGGCATCAATCTGCCAGAGGAGTACGGCGGCGGAGGTGCGGGAATGACCGAACTGGCCATCCTCTGCGAGGAGACGGCCGCACACGGCTGCCCGCTTCTGCTGCTCCTGGTCTCCAGCGCCATATCAGGCGAGCTGCTGTCCAAGTACGGAACGGCTGAACAGCGGCAGGACTGGTTGCCGCGCATGGCATCCGGCGACACGAAGGTGGTGTTCGCCATCACCGAGCCAGACGCCGGGTCCAATACGCGCAAGATCTCCACGTCGGCGGTGCGCTCCGGCGACCGGAGCGAGTACCTCCTCAACGGCACCAAGTACTACATCTCCGGGGTCGACGAGGCCGACGCGCTGATCGTCGTCGCACGCACCGCACCGGAGAAGCTGTCGCTCTTCCTGGTTCCCACCGACGCTCCCGGTCTCGTCAAACATCGCTTGCCCGTGGGCATCAGCGTTCCCGAGAAGCAGTTCACGCTCCACTTCGACGACGTACGGGTGCCGGCCGAAAACCTCATCGGCACCGAACACGAAGGTTTCCGCCAGGTGTTCGACGGACTGAACCCCGAACGCATCACCGGCGCCGCGGTGTGCGTCGGCGTGGGCCGCCACGCCGTCGAGAAGGCCGCCGATTACGCCCGCACCCGTACGGTGTGGGGCCCGTCAATCGGCTCCTACCAAGCGATGTCACATCCGTTGGCCAAGGCGAAGATCGAGGTGGATCTGGCGGCGATGATGACCGCGAAGGCGGCGTGGCTGTACGACGCCGGGCAGGAGGCGGGTGAGGCCTCCAACGTCGCCAAGTACGCTGCCGCCGAGGCCGCGGTCGCCGCAGTCGACCACGCCATCCAGGTGCACGGCGGGAACGGGTTGTCGGCGGAGTACGGACTGCTGCCGCAGTGGGGGCTGGCGCGATTGCTGCAGATCGCGCCCGTCAGCCGAGAGATGATCCTCAACTACGTCGCTCAGCACAGCCTCAAGTTGCCACGATCCTACTGAGCGGTCGACGATGAAACTCGCTCTGCAGTTGGGCTATTGGGGTCCACACCCTCCCAGGAACGTTGACGACCTCGTCGCCGCCGCAGAAGCCGCCGGCTTCGACGCGGTCTTCACGGCAGAGGCGTGGGGATCGGAGGCCTACACGGCGCTGAAATGGCTGGGGGCGAGGACCACCCGGGTGCGGTTGGGCACGTCGGTCGCCCAGATGTCCGCGCGGACCCCCACGGCGTGCGCCATGGCCGCGCTGACGTTGGATCACCTGAGCGGAGGTCGCCACATCCTTGGTTTGGGAGTATCGGGACCACAGGTCGTCGAGGGCTGGTACGGCCAGCCGTTCACCAGGCCGCTGGCCCGCACTCGCGAGTACGTTGACATCCTGCGCCAGGTGTGGCGGCGTGAGGCGCCGGTCACCAGCGCCGGACCGCACTACCCGCTACCGCGCAACGGCAGTGGGACAACCAACTTGGGTACATCGCTCAAGTCAATCGTCCACCCGTTGCGGCCCGACATCCCCATCTTCCTCGGCGCGGAGGGACCGAGGAATGTGGCGCTGGCGGCCGAGATCGCCGATGGCTGGTTGCCGCTCTTCTTCTCTCCCCGGGTGGCGGACATGTACAACGGGTGGCTCGACGAGGGTTTCGCCCGTGCGGGTGCCAGACACAGCCGCGAGACCTTCGAGGTCTGCGCCACGGCGCGAGTCGTGGTGACCGACGACCGGCCCACCGTCCTTGAGCGCATGAAACCCGGCCTCGCGCTGTACATCGGGGGAATGGGAGCCGAGGACACCAACTTTCACGCCGATCTGTATCGCCGGATGGGCTACGCCGAGGTCGTCGATGCGGTCACCGCGCTGTTCCGCGAGAATCGCAAGGCCGACGCCGCCGCCGCGATTCCAGACGAGCTGGTCGACGACTCGGCCATCGTCGGCGACCTCGACTTCGTGCGTGCGCAACTCGTGGCGTGGGAGGCGGCGGGGGTCACGACGATGGTGGTGACCGTCGACTCCCCCGAACAACCCGAGGAGCTCGGCGCGCTGCTGTAGCGTCTTGGCGAACGACCGGTCGATGCCGGGTGCGATGTTCAGTGAGCCAAGTGCGCTACCGACATAGCGAGCTCACAACACTGCGTCGGCAAGTCGGTCGACCTGCTCGAGTGAGGTGACTGCGGGGCAGAAGAGTAGTCGGTCAAAGCCGAGATCGTCATACGCCTGAACGGTTTTGCGCGTGTCTTCGGGCGAGGTAAGCAGGTCGGCGACGTTGAGTTCGGCATAGTCGGGAGCGAAGCCGTAGTAGCGGCCGATGTGTTCGCGACCAGCGTCGGCGTCGTCGCCGAGCGCGAAGTTCACGCACGTGTGGAGCAGCACTGAGTCGGAACGGCCTGCCTCGACCCACGCGTGTCGGATTCGATCGGCGAATGCTTCCTCCGCCGTGTAGTCGCGTAGGGCTCCGGAGACCCAGCCGTCCCCGGCTTGTCCGACTCGGCGGACAGTTGCGTTGGACGTACCGCCGAAGAGGAGCGGGATTACCACCGGCGCGGCACAAATCGGGGTGTCACCAACGACCGCTTCGCCCCGCCATGCCTGCCGCACGAAAGAGATCTCGTCGTCCAGCACACGCCCGCGGGTGCCGAAGTCCACACCGGCGGCGAGGTAGTCGTCGTAGCGGCCGCCGGGTGCGATGCCGACGGTGAGCCGATGGCCTGCCGCGTCGGCGATGCTGGCGAGTTGTTTGGCGAGGATGGCCCGTGGATATAGCGGCGCAAGCAAGATGTTGGTTTGCAATGCGAGAGTGTTGGTGGCGCCAGCGGCCAGTGCCAGTCCGATGATCGAATCGAAGCTCGGATAGACCAGTCGGTCGATCGTCGACACGACCTCGAATCCACGGCGTTCTGCTCTGCGAATCCAGTCAAGGATCGTCGAACCGCGGACTCCTGCACTGCCATTCGGTAGGCCGATGCCGATCTGCACGAGGGTCTCCTTTCAGTACTCAGTCGGCGGTGTTCGCCGTCAGCAGGATCTTGCCGCGCGTGTGTCCCTGCTGGTTCTTGGTGAGGGCGTCCGCCGCCCGGGCGAGGGGGTATTCCTCGGCGATGTTGACGCGCAGCATCCCGGCGTTGATCAGGTCGGTGATCTGCTGCAGGGTGTCCTGGCCGGGGTCGCCGGGAAAGAACGTGGAGTGCACGCCACGGGAGTCGGCGAGCGTGGCGACCTCCTCGTCCGGTGGTCCCGCGATCGAGACTAGGCGCCCGCCCGTGGAGATGACCGGTACCGACCGGGGCGCCAATTCACCTCCAACGCAATCGAAGACGACGTCGACGTCGTGAACGACGTCTTCGAAGTCGGTGGCGTGATAGTCGATCGCCTCGTGCGCACCCAACGAGCGGAGATAGTCGTGGTTCTGCGCTGACGCGGTGGCGATGACGTGGGCGCCGCGCCATTTCGCTAGTTGTACCCCGAAGCTGCCGACGCCGCCGGCGCCGCCGTGGATCAGGACCGTCTGATCTCTTTGGAGGTTGCCTTGGTCTTCGAGGAACAGCGCACCCCAGGCGGTCTGCGCGGCCACCGGCACAGCTGCCGCAGTCGCCAGCGGGATGGCCGCGGGGGCTTTGCACACGGTGTCGGCGGGGACCGAGATGATCTCGGCGTAGGTGCCGCAGCGGTCGAAGTGCACTCCCCCGTAGACGCGATCTCCCACGGCGAGACTGTCGACGCCAGCGCCGAATTCCAGCACTATCCCCGAGAAGTCGAGACCCACGGCGAAGGGAAAGTCCAAATGAACGATGTCTTTGAGCAGGCCTTGGCCGAGCTTCCAGTCGGCACCGTTGACGCTGGTCGCTGCGAGTCGAATGACTACGTCACCGGGTGCGGCACGTGGTGGTGTGACCTCGTCCTCCTGGATCACTTCTGGTCCCCCGAAGTGGTGGAAGCGCATCGCCTTCATGGTCGGTCCTCCTTTGCTTGCTTCCGCTCGCAGCGTCTAGTGTAGACGTATCTGTCTATGTATGACAAACGCTGCGGATATAGACAATGCTGTCGCGTTATCATTCGCGGATGGAAGCGCAGTCGTGCCCCACGTCGGGGCTTCGCGATTTGACCCGTCGTACCGTTGCGGCGCAGATCGCCGAACGAGCCAAGCAATTGTTCATCGAGCAGGGTTTCGAGGAGACCACGCTCGAACACATCGCCGCAGCCGTCGGCATCTCGAGCCGCAGCGTGTCGCGGTACTTCAAGACGAAAGAGGACATCGTCGTCGGCAGCATGATCGCCCTAGGCGACGAAGTGGCCGCGGCGCTCCGGGAACGCCCACTCGATGAGGCGCCGTGGACTGCACTGCGCCGCGCCCTCGACGTCTCGGTGAATTCGATCACCAACGACTCCGCCGGGCTACGTGCCGCGCGCATGCGAACCGATACCCCCGCACTACGCGCCGCGGTCCAGGAGAAACACCGCGCCTGGACGGTACTGCTGGTTCCTGACCTCGTCGAACGGCTCGGCCAGGATATCCACGATGGTGAGGACGCCGTGCGGATTGGAGCCGAAGCCATGGTCGTCAGCGCCTTGGCATGCCTGGATGTCGCGGTCGAAGCCTGGGCCCGGACGGGCAACGACCTGCCACTGGGCTTCTACCTCGACACCACCTTCAACGCACTGCGCTCATAGCCGTCGACGGACGGCCTACGTGCGGGACTAGGGTCGCGATCTGACCCGTTGCGTCGTCGCGCCCGCAGTTTGGATCGGTCTTCCCGGTGAGCGCTGAGAACACCGTCTCGAAGCTGGCCCGCCGGGCCGGGGCCGATCTTCGTTTGTCGCAGAAGACGATGGGCCACGCGTCCATCACCGTGGCGGCGCAAATTTACGCAGACCTCATATGACGACGAATTCGACCTAATGGCATCTGCCTTGGACGCGCTCGACGACGGCCCGTCAAAGTAGTCCGAACGTTTGGCCCAATTTTGGCCGTATGGCCGTTAGGTGGAGTTACGCTTCGCACCCCAAGGAGCCTGCAAAACAGCCTCTGACCTGGATCTTTCCTGGTGGTCCCGGCTGGTATCGAACCAGCGACCTTCCGCGTGTGAGGCGGACGCT
>NZ_JAEMTA010000032.1 GCF_016462545.1 Mycolicibacterium sp.
ACCGCGATCGTCCACCCCGGCCAAGCCCCACCAGAACAGCGCTACACACCCTCGACCAAGCTCGCCGACTTCGTCCGCGCCCGCGACATGACGTGTCGTTTTCCGGGCTGCTGCGCGCCGGCCACCAAGTGCGACGTGGACCATACGATTCCGTGGCCGTACGGTCCGACCCAGGCCTCCAACCTCAAGGCACTATGCCGAAAACATCACTTGCTCAAGACATTCTGGGGCGGCGAGAGCGGCTGGCGAGACCGACAGTTCCCCGAACTGTGCACACCCACCGCACCCACGGTGGTGACCGGATCCGTGCCACCCGCACACAACCCGGGACTCAAGATGCCGCGACGCAAAACCACCCGCGCCCAAGACCGCGCCCACCGCATCGCCTACGAACGCGAACTCAACCGCGCCGACGCCGAAGCTGAAGCCGAATCGGTTACACCGCGCCCAGCGGCTTAGACGTCCTTGACGGGTTCGATGCCGAGATCGGTATACGTGACGAGAGCGGCGAAGGGCACGCCGCGGCGGGCGAACCGTCCGGCGGCGACGTCGCCGCGGTCGACCATCGGAATGACACCGCTGACGACGGCACCTGCGGCCACTGCGCGGTCGAAGGCAATCTCGGTGGAGCCGCCGGTGCTGATGACGTCGTCGACCAGCAGGACGCGGGTGCCCTGCTCGAGCCGGGTGCCCTCGATCCACTGTTCGCGACCGCGCTGCTTCTGCTCCTTGCGGACCGAGAACCAGGCCTTGCCGGTGACCATCGCGATGCCGTGCGCCAGCGGGTCGGCGCCCATCGTGAGTCCACCGACGGCATCGAATTCGATACCGGTCTGCGCGGCGAGATCGGCAACGGCACGGCTGACGATCGTGAGCCTCTCGCCGGTGTCGATGGCGTACTTGCCGTCGATGTAGTCGTGGCTCAGCTGACCACTGGCCAGCTTGAACGGCTCCTCGCGGCGCTCATAGCCACGGGTGCGGATCAGGTCGAAGGCGGCTTGCCAGGTCTCGGGACGGTCGGGCACGCTCCGATCGTAGGGCAGGTCAGACGGAGCGCGCCCGGTCGGTCAGTTCGACGGCGGCCGCACGCAATTCGTCGGCGGAGTCGAGGCGCTTCGCGTATCCGACGCGTGGATAGGCCACACCGCGTGCCGTGGTCACCTTCAGATCGAGCCCGTAGCGGTCGACGCCGGTGCAGATGGCGGTCGTCGTGTCGGGATAGCCGCCGAGCGTCCTGGCCATCGCGGCCAATGCCTCCGCGTGGTCGGCATTGAGGTGCTCGATGGCGCCGCCGGCGATCGCCTGGACCGGATCTGGTTCGGCCGCCGCGTAATCCGCGCCGGTCGCCGAGTCCATGCGACCGTATCCACCGACCCAACGGACCCGGTCGACGCGCAGCACCCAGAGGGTGAAGTCGCTGTAGTCGACGTAGTACTTCGCCGCAGGTACCGCATCCAGGTGCGCCTGCCGGGCGGCTGTCAGACGGTCGCCGGTGGGTCGCTCCGCAACCCCGGCCAACGTGATCCGGGAATTGGCGAGCGGATCGCTGTCGGTAGCGGCGGCGACGATCGCGATGCTGGCCCTCGGGTCGCCGGCGAGGTTGCGGCCATGCTCGGCGAGGTTGGACACACAGAGCACCGGTCCACCGTCGAGCAGGCCGTAGGTGACGAACGACGCCCACGGGTCGCCAGTGGTCGTCAGCGTCGCGAGGGTGCCGGTGTTGGTGGACGCCGCGATCGTGCGCGCCTCCTCGGCGGCCGACGGTCGGACGGCGTTCACGGGTGGAGTCAAGGGGGGCGGAATCGACGGGGCGTCACCAGGGTCGCCGTGGTCGCGTAACGAGTCACTGGAAGCCACTCCCGAACCTTACCGCCGCAACGGCCACGAATTGTCGAAGCCGCTGCACCGCGTGGCCAACGGCATGTGAGTGGTTGCCAAAAGCCCAATGGGACAGGGGATGTCGTCAGAGAATCAGCTGCACGATCCACCTCAGCAGTCTCGCCACGTTCACCCGCCGGTCGCGACGTCATCGGATACCGTCAGGCCAACGCCGGGCGCTACTCGCGATCAGCGGCTGCTCGATTGCTTCAGTGACCACTCACCGCCGGCAAGGAGGGCTTTCATCGTGGGTTCATCGGTTGTCGACCCCGGCGGAATCCAGTGGACCGTGAGACGACGTTGGTACCCGTGGCGCCGCGCGTTGTCGCTGCGCGACCTGTGGTCCTCCACGCCGGGTGGTAAGAAGCCGGACACCGATGACGAGACGCCGGCCGAGGACTCCTCACTTCCGAAGAACATCGTCCTCAAGGTGCTCTTCGTCGCCGCCGCCGCCGTCGTATGGGTCGGCTACGGCATCGGCAAGTTGCTCTTCTACGCCATCGTGGTCGTACTGTTCCTGGTCGGCTCCGTCATCGAATTGGCCCTGGCGCTCGTCGTCATGCCAATCACGTTGCTGCTGAGAGTGATTGGTCGAGGTCGGTGGCCCGTCGAGATCAGCCGTCAGGGCGAACACTTCGGCACGCGCCATGCCGACGACTTCGCGGGTGCGGGCGAACTGCGCGCCGCGATGATCGACGGGATCGGCAGAGGTGTGCTTCCCGTCGCCGACGAGGCCGCGGCCGGCTGATTCGAAGTCGCAGAGCGTGGGTAGCTTTGAAGACTGATGACTGAGGCGATGAACCTTCCATTCGAACAGTGGCTGCCGACCCAACGGTGGTATGCCGGACGCGGCCGCGAACTCACCCGGGTGCGCACCGACGAGGTGGTCAGCCTGCGGGACGGCCTGGACCTGCTGCTGTTGGATGCCGACTATGCCGACGGCTCGTCCGCCCGGTATCAACTGCTCGTGCGCTGGGCCGAGGACGACGAGAGCGTCGCACGGATTGGCGGGTCGGGTACCCGCATCGCCCACGACGCGCTGTACGACGCCGAGGCCGCCCATTACCTGCTGTCGCTCGTCGACCAGTCGGCGGAGGTGGGGCCGCTGCGCTTCACCAAGGAACCGGGAGCGCAGTTGCCCCTGCACGCCACCGGACGGGTGATCGGCGCCGAACAGAGCAATACCAGCGTGGTGTTCGGCAACGCCGCGATGTTCAAGGTGTTCCGCCGCGTCACCCCCGGCATCAATCCCGACATCGAGCTCAACCGCGAGTTGGCCCGCGCAGGCAACCCGCACGTGGCGCGACTGCTGGGCTCGTTCGAGACCACGCTCGATGGTGAGTCGTACTCGCTCGGCATGGTCACCGAGTTCGCGGCCGACTCGTCGGAGGGGTGGGACATGGCCACGGCCAGCACCCGCGACCTGGCCACTGCACCGGGGGACGGCTTCGCGGCGGAGTCGCGCCGATTGGGCGCCGCCGTCGCGTCCGTGCACCGGACGCTGGCCACCGCGCTCGGCACGGCGAGCGAGCCCTTTCCCGTCGACACGCTGCTGCGTCGGCTTCGGGAGGTCGCCGCGATGGTGCCTGCCGTCGAGGAGTACCGCGAGCGGATCGAAGCGCGCTACCGCGCGCTGGGCGGGCAGTCCGTCGTCGTGCAGCGGATGCACGGCGACCTTCACCTCGGTCAGGTCCTGCGCACGCCGGACCGTTGGCTGGTGATCGACTTCGAGGGCGAGCCGGGACAACCGCTCGACGAGCGGCGCAAGCCGGACTCACCGCTGCGGGACGTGGCAGGCGTCCTGCGGTCCTACGAGTACGCGGCCTACCAACGCCTCGTCGAGGGCAGCACCGATGATGGGCTGGCCGCTCGAGCCAGGGAGTGGGTGGACCGCAACTGCGCGGCGTTCTGCGACGGCTACGCGGAGGAAGCGGGCACCGACCCGCGCGCCTCGGCGGGGCCGCTCGCCGCGTACGAGCTGGACAAGGCGGTGTACGAGGCAGGCTACGAAGCCAGATACCGGCCGGACTGGCTGCCGATCCCGATGGCGTCGATCGCCAGGCTGGTCGGCTGAGCCGCTACGCCAGGGCCGCCACGGCCGCCTGTGCGGGCTTGGGCGTCCAGTCCGTCCGGTAGATCCCGAAGGTGTCCTCGGTACCGCCTCCGGTCGCACGATCCCTGGTGGTGTAGATGTACGCAGGTCCGGCATAGGACAGCGTGCGCCACGTGCTGAGGAAGTCCGTCAGGTAGGCGGCCTGGGTGGCTTCGTCGACGGCCGAGGTCGGCTCGCCGTACTCCGTCGCCCAGATCTTCTTGCCGCCGTCACCGTTGGCGGACATCGTCTGACGCATGGCACCGAGCTGGTTGATCGGCGAGTTCCCCAGCCCGCCGCCCTGCGAGAACATCGTCGTGTACTGGTACGGGTGGAACGACAGCGCGTCGAACGATCCCTTGGCGCCTGCGGCATACATCTGATTCAGGAACAACACCGGGTCCACCGAGATCGCACCGAAGGAGATCACGGCCCCCAACGCGCCGCCGACCACGATGGCGGAGCCGTCGGCGGCCTTGATCTTCGGATAGGACGCCTTCAGCAACTCGACGTATCTCGCGGGCTCCGGTCCCTGCGGACCCGACGTCCACGACAGCACGCCGTTGGGTTCGTTCCAGATCTCGTAGGCGGCAACCCGGCCGCGGTAACGAGCGGCGACGGCGCCGGCGAAGTCGGCGTAGGCCGCCGCCGAAGCGGGGGGACTGGAGATGGGAATGAGGCCGGGATCGGTGGCCCAACTGGGTGAGGACACCAGCGTGCCCAGCACCGACATGCCGCGGGCGTTGGCGGCGTCGACCATCACATCGACCTGACCCCAGTCGAACTGGCCGGGTTGGGGTTCCATGCCCGCCCACGGCATCATCAGTCGAACGGAGTTGACGCCGGTCGCCTTCACTGCGTCGAGGGTTCGGTTCACGTCATCCGGAGCCATCTTGTAGAGATCCGAATCGGCGATCCCGACGGAGCTGCCCGACGTGTTGATCGAGGCGGTCTCGGTGAACGGAAGGGTCCGCGACTCCGGTTGCAGCACCGCGGTCGCGGTCGCTGACACGGCGGCGACGGTCGCCACGGCAGCGACGAGTTTGAAGACGTTACGCACACTTTCCCCAATCTTGGGCACAGCATCGAAGGCTTGAACCTAACAAAGTCCTGTCCGAGACACTTCGCACGAGCCGTGGCCAGGCGTTACCGTGTCGGCGACCCGCAGCAGTCTCACTGCCCGTTCACAGGTTGCCCGAATGTGCCAGTGCCTCACTGGGCAATGTGACGCGCATGCTGGAAACGTCGGCCCCGACCGCCGACGTAGCCCTTCGGGAACCCGAACCGCAGCGGACCGCGATCGTCGCCGGCGACCGCTTGCGCCTGGGGATTCTCCTCGCCGCGACCGCGGTCCTCTACCTGTGGAACGTGACGATCAACGGCATGGGCAATCAGTACTACGCAGCTGCCGTGCAGGCCGGCTCCCGCGACTGGGAGGCGTTGCTGTTCGGTTCGCTGGACGCCAACAACTTCATCACCGTGGACAAGCCGCCGCTATCGCAGTGGGTGATGGGTCTCTCAGGGCAACTCTTCGGTTTCAGCAGCGCCAGCATGCTCATCCCGCAGGCGCTGATGGCCGTCGCCGCCGTCGGGTTGCTGTACGGCGCGGTGCGGCGGATCAGCGGGCCCGGTGCGGGACTGCTCGCCGGGGCGGCGTTGGCACTGACCCCGGTCGCGGTGCTCATGTTCCGGTTCAACGACCCCGACGCGGCAATGGTCCTGCTGATGACCGCGGCGGCCTATTGCACCGTGCGGGCGCTGGAGCGGGGTTCGGCGCGGTGGCTGGCAGGGGCCGGGGCAGCGCTCGGGTTCGCATTTCTGGCCAAGATGCTCGAGGGCGCGATGGTCATGCCTGCCCTCGTGGCGGCGTATCTCGTCGCGGCACCCGTTCGATTCCGGGTCCGCGTCCTGCACCTGGTGGGCGCCGCTGCGGCGTTCGCGCTGTCGGCCGGGTGGTTCGTGGTGCTCACCCTGGTGTGGCCAGCGTCGGCGCGGCCGTACCTGGCCGGGTCGACGGACAACACCTTCATGAACCTGGTGCTCGGTTACAACGGTCTCGCCCGGGTGTTGGGCCGCAACCACTCGACCATCGGACTGCCTCCGGGGATGGCCAATCTCGGCGGCGTCGGCAGTCGATCGCAAGGCTGGAACCGCCTGCTGTCGGGAGAGTTCGGCTTCGAGATCGGCTGGCTGGTGCCCGCGGCGCTGCTGGCGACGGTGGTGACCGTCGCGGCCCGCGGCAGGACCCCGCGCACCGACCTCGGGCGTGCGGGCGCCGTGCTGTTCGGTGGCTGGTTCCTGGTCGACGGACTGGTCCTGAGCTACATGCACGGCACGATTCACCCGTACTACACCTTGTCCATCGCACCACCCGTCGCGGCGATCTTCGCGATCGGTGTGCACCAGGCGTGGGCCCGCCGCAGCAGTCTCCGGTGGCGCATCGCCCTGGTGTGCACCTTGACCGCGGCCGGGGGATGGGCCTGGTGGCTGCTCCGTGGCAGTGCGCTGTCGGCGCCCGCGCTGAGATGGCCGATCCTGCTCGTGACCGCCCTGGCGTCGGTAGCTCTGCTCTGGTCGTGGGGAGCGCATGGCCGTCGCGTGGCTCCGGTGCTGCTGGCCGCGGCGTTGGTGGGAGCGTTGGGCGGGCCTGCGGCCTACGCCGTGGCTACCGTGAGCTCCCCGCATCAGGGCATCGGTCCGTCGGTCGGCCCACCCGGAACGGGATACGCGGGCGGAAAGACCGTGGGCGATCCGAAACTCGATGCGCTGCTCGAGGCGACGGACACGCCGTGGTCTGCCGCCATCGATCGGTCGACCTCGGCTGCCGGGCTCGAATTGGCAACGGGGACGGCGGTAATGGCGATCGGTGGCTTCTCCGGCACCGATCCGACACCGACGCTTCAGCAGTTCCAAGACGACGTCGCCCGGCATCGGATCGCGTACTACCTCGCGCCCCGCGGGTCGTCGCACGGCGCCGTCGCAGAGGACGTGAAGGGGGAGGACGTCAGCCCTCGCGCACACTCCGACATCCTGCGATGGGTCCGCGGCCACTTCCACTCGACGACCGTCGGAGGCATCACGGCCTACGAGCTGTTTGCGCCGAAGGCCGTGGGCGCTACCGGACCAGGCGGCGCAGCAGCGTCGAGGCGGTGACGACACCCAGCGCCGCGGCGGCCACGAGGACGGCGACGTCGAGCCAGGTGTTCCCCGGTATGCCCAGCAGCAGCGCCCGCAGTGCGTTGACCTCGTAGCTGAGCGGGTTCACCGCCGAGAGCCAACGCAGCCACGGCGGCATGACGTCGACCGGATACAGGGCGTTGGAGGCGAAGAACAGCGGCATGGTGATGGCCTGCCCGATGCCCATCAGCCGATCGCGGTTGCGCACCAGACCGGCCAGCGTCATGGACAGGCAGGCGAAGAATGCGGAGCCCAGCACGACGACGGCCATCGCCGCCAGGATCCGAAGCGGGTTGGCCGTGAGGTGGATGCCCATCAGGTAGGCGATCACCATGACGCCGACCACCTGGGCGACCGACCGTACGCCCGCCGCGAAGGCCTTCCCGGTGATCAGGGCCGACGCGGGAGCCGGGGTGACCATCAGCTTGGCGAGGATGCCGGCATCGCGATCCCACACGATCTGGATGCCGTAGAAGATCGAGATGAACAGCGCGGACTGGGCGATGATTCCGGGCGCCAGGAACGCGAGGTAGGGCACGTCGCCGGTATCGATGACGTGCAACCGCGAGAACGTCTGACCGAAGATCAGCAGCCACAGGGCGGGCTGCACCATGCGCGTCACCAGTTCGCTGCGGTCGTGGGAGAGCTTCTGCAGCTCGACGAGCGCAAAGGCGCCCATTCGGCGCAGGAGTCCGCCCACGCGCCGGATACCGCGCGGCGCCCGGATCAGCTCGACGGTGACTGCATCAACTGACACGGCGGGCCGCCCTTCTGCTGGAACGGATTTCGTTGAGACCGCGCTTGGCCGCATCCTCGGACAGATCGGACCCGGCATAGTGGCGGAACACGTCCTCCAAGGTCACCGCGGGGGAGTCCTCCGAGCTGAGCCCCGCCTTGAGGTCGCCCGGTGAGCCGACGGCCTGCAGCACGCCGTGGTGCATGAGGGCGACACGATCACACAGCGCGTCGGCCTCCTCCATGTAGTGCGTGGTCAGCAGGACCGTCATGCCGTACTCCTCCTGCATGTCGGCCACCTGCGACCACACCCCGTCGCGCGCAATGGGATCCAGCCCGACGGTCGGTTCGTCGAGGATCAGCAGCGACGGGCGGTTCACCAGGGCCTGCGCGAGTTCGAGTCGGCGCACCATGCCACCGGAGTACGTGCCCGCGACGTTCTCGGCGACGTCGAGCAGTTGCATCGACGCCAACGCCTCGTCGACCCGGCCCCGACGTTCCTTGCGCGGGACGTCGTAGAGCCGCGCGAACAGGTCGACGTTCTGCCTGCCGGTCAGGGCGGATTCGATTGAAAGTTGTTGGGGCACATAGCCGAGGTTGTGGCGAATGTCCATGGTGTCGCGTCTGGCGTCGAGCCCGAAGACCGACACGTCGCCCTGCTGCACGGGGGTGAGCGTGGTGAGCACGCGGACCACGGTGGTCTTGCCCGCACCGTTGGGGCCGAGCAGGCCCATGGTCTCGCCGGCGCGGACCTCGAGGTTCAGGTCGTCGACGGCGGTGAAGTCGCCGTAGCGATGGGTCAGGTGCCGGCATTCGATGGCCGGGGCGTTCGTGGGTGTCGGCGTCACGCTTGGTCCTCGCGTAGTAGGCGGGTCACGTCGGAGAGCACGGCAAGGCCGTCGCTCAGGCGTTCGCGTTGATCGGAGTCGAGCCGGGCCAGGGCGGCGCCGAGAGCGGCTCGTCGGATCGCACGGGATTCGTCGGCGAGGCGCTGCGCGGACTCGGTGAGTCGCAGTCTGCCGACACGCCTGTCGTCGGGGTCGACGGTGCGCACCAGAAGGCCTTCGCTCGACAGTCGCGACACCAGGGTGGAGGCGGTGTTCGCGGCCAGCCCGAGCTCGGCGGCGGCGTGTCGCACGGAGATGTCGGGCTGGCGACCGACGAGTCGCAGCAACTCGGCCTGGGACTCCGGCAGTCCGGTCCCGATCCTCGGTCCGCCGCCCGTCCTGCGCACCTGGCGGCGGAAGCGTCCGGCCGTCGCCAGGAGTTCGGCGGCGAGATCGGTCTGGGTGTCCACCGGGCCACGATACCTCTGTTGCAGAGCTAACGACCACTTCCCCCCTTGCGGTCTCGCCCAAATCGCTGGGGCGGCGGGGGCAATTCGCGGGGATCGGGCACGATGGGGGTATGGCCAGTGGCGAGTTCGACGACAATCCCCTCAGTCCGTCCGAGTCCCTCGACTCCGACGAGGTCCGAAACGACGACGGCGACGACGTGGCCGATCCGCCGGACGAGTGGATCGACGCCAAGGACGAGGAGACCCTCGACGAGCGGCTTGCCGAGGAGGTCCCCGACGTCTCGCCCGAGGACCGGGTGTCGAGCGAGGCCCACGATTCCGACGAGGGCGGTGGCCTCGAGCTGATCGGCGACGACGAACTCGACCGGCTCGACACCCAACGGCACGGCACCGAACACGGTCAGATCGACGGCACCCCGGAGGACGGCACGTCGTTCTTCACCGTGGTGGAGTGACGAGGCGGCGGTAGCCGGATCAGAACGACCGGAACCAATCCCAGCGCCGCCCGTCCTCGGACACCTTTTCGAAGGCCATCATCTCCTGATGCTTCACCATCGCGAAGACGTAGTCGTACAGCCAGTGCGGAAAGGCCACCTGGGCGATCGGCCGAATGAGCCGGCCCACGAAGCGCGCGGCACGGTGCACGACGTTCTTGCTCGGCGAGCCGCCAACCACCCGTAGGCACGGGTAGCGGGAGAAGTACGAGATCGCCTTCGACACGC
Source organism: Mycolicibacterium sp. (assembly GCF_016462545.1). Taxonomy (GTDB): domain Bacteria; phylum Actinomycetota; class Actinomycetes; order Mycobacteriales; family Mycobacteriaceae; genus Mycobacterium. The sequence goes on from NZ_JAEMTA010000032.1 coordinate 9,902, forward strand.
TCGGCCAACCGCAGTCGTCGACGACGATGTAGCCGCCCATCTTGATGAGGCGGTTCGCATAGAACATGTCGACGAGCGTGTGGTCGAAGGTGTGCCAGCCGTCGATGAAGATCAGGTCGAACGGCTCGACACCCTCGTCGAGGAGCCTCGGCAGCGCCAGTTCGGACGGCGCTTCGATGAGCTCGAAGGCGTCGGTACCGGCACGGCGCAGGTTGTGCACGCCGATGCCCGACCACACGGTGCTCTGGTTGGGGTCGACGATCACGTGGTGCGCGCCCACGCGGCCAGCCGTGGCGCCCGTGATGTGCAGGGACGACAACCCGAACGCACAACCGACCTCGAGCGTCCGGACGATGTCGGGCCGCGCCGAGATCAGCTCACGCAGAAACCGACCTTCGCACGCGTCGATCTCCGACTGGAGTTCGTGCCTCGCGCCCGACGCATCGACGACCGCGTGTTCCCGATAGATCTGATCGATCAGCGGCTGACTCATCGTGCCCCCCTGGCCCACGGCATGAAGTGGGCGCAAGGGTAACGCGGCTGGTCGGGGCGACGAGCAGTTTCGCGGAAATAATTGACGTCCGCGAAAGGGGCCGTCCGGGTGTCTAGTCGGAAGCCGCCTGCAGCACCATGACGGCCCGCGCCTCGACGGTGACGGCGGCACCCGCGGTCACGGGCCTGGCGCCCTCCATCACCGCACCCTCGACGGTGTAGATCACCGGCTGCCACGCCGTGCCGAATTCCTTCGGGGGAAGGGTGAAGTCGATCGGTTCGTGGTGCGCGTTGAAGCACAGCACGAAGGAGTCGTCCGTGACGCGCTGGCCGCGCGGATCGAGATCGGGGATGCCCTGCCCGTTGAGGTAGACGGTGATGGACTTGCCGAACCCCGAGCCCCAGTCCTCGTCGCTCATCTCCGAGCCGTCGGGGGCGAACCACGAGATGTCCGGCAGCCGCTCGGAGCCGCGAATGCGCACCGGCAACCCATCGAAGAAGCGACGCCTGCGGAAGATCGGATGCGCCCCACGCAACGCGGCGACGGACTGCGTGAACTCGATCAACGCGGTGTCGGCATTGGCCCAGTCGATCCAGGTGATCTCGTTGTCCTGGCAGTAACCGTTGTTGTTGCCGCCCTGGGTGCGTCCCAGCTCGTCGCCGTGGCAGATCATCGGCACGCCTTGGCTCAGCAGCGTGGTGGTGATGAAGTTGCGCTCCTGTTGGGCCCGTAGCGCCAAGATCTCGGGATCGTCCGTCGGTCCCTCCACGCCGCAGTTCCAGGAGCTGTTGTTGCTCTCGCCGTCGTTGTTGCCCTCGCCGTTGGCCTCGTTGTGCTTCTCGTTGTAGGAGACGAGGTCGCGCAGGGTGAATCCGTCGTGGGCGATGACGAAGTTGATCGATGCGACCGGACGCCGAGCGGTGTGTTCGTAGAGGTCCGCCGACCCGGTGAGACGCGAGGCGAACTCGTCGAGGGTCGCGGGTTCACCACGCCAGAAGTCCCGGACCGTGTCGCGGTACTTGCCGTTCCACTCCGTCCACTGCGGAGGGAATCCACCGACCTGGTAACCACCGGGTCCGACGTCCCACGGTTCGGCGATCAGCTTCACCTGGCTCACGGTCGGATCCTGCTGGACGAGTTCGAAGAACGTCGACAGCTTGTCCACGTCGTAGAACTCGCGGGCCAGGGTGGACGCCAGGTCGAAGCGGAACCCGTCGACGTGCATCTCGGTGACCCAGTACCGCAGTGAGTCCATGATGAGCTGAAGCGCGTGGGGGTGGCCCGCGTTGAGGCTGTTGCCAGTGCCCGTGTAGTCCATGTAGTAACGCTTGTCGTCGTCGACGAGGCGGTAGTAGGCCGCGTTGTCGATGCCGCGCATGGACAGCGTCGGGCCCATGTGATTGCCCTCGGCGGTGTGGTTGTAGACCACGTCGAGGATGACCTCGATGTCCGCCTCGTGCAGCGCGCGCACCATGGCCTTGAACTCCTGCACCTGGCCGCCGGGCGTGGGGCTGGAGCCGTACTTGGAGTCCGGCGCGAAGAACCCGATGGTGTTGTAGCCCCAATAGTTGGACAGTCCCTTGTCGATCAGGGTGGAGTCGTTGGCGAAGTGGTGCACCGGCATCAGCTCGATGGCGGTGATGCCGAGTCCCTTGAGGTGCTCGATGATCGCCGGGTGCGCGATCGCGGCGTAGGTGCCGCGGCTGCGCTCGGGGATGTCGGGGTGCGTCTGCGTGAGCCCCTTGACGTGCGCCTCGTAGATGATCGAGTCGGCGTATTCGTGCTGCGGGGGACGGTCGGTGCCCCAGTCGAAGAACGGGTTGATGACCACGGACTTCGGCATGCTCGCCGCCGAGTCGTCGTCGTTGCGGCTGTCGGGGTCGCCGAAGTCGTAGCCGAACAGCGACTGATCCCACTGGAAGATGCCGTCGATCGCCTTCGCGTAAGGGTCCAGCAGCAGCTTGTTGGGATTGCAGCGCAGCCCGGACGACGGATCGTAGGGCCCGTGCACGCGGTAGCCGTACCGCTGCCCAGGCTCGACGTCGGGCACGAAACCGTGCCATACGAAGCCGTCCACCTCGGGGAGCGCCATCTTCGTCTCGTTGCCGTCGGCGTCGAAGAGACACAGCTCGACGGATTCCGCGACCTCGCTGAAGACGGCGAAGTTGCTTCCTGACCCGTCGTAGGTGGCACCCAGTGGGTAGGCCTTACCGGGCCAGATTTCCCGGAGACCCGCGTCCCGGGCTGGGGCGTCGGGCTGCGAGTTGGGGATGACGGCAGGCGAGGCGGTGTCCTTGGAACTGGCGGCGGGGGTCAAGATGCGCCCTTCTGGTGTGGAGCTCGTGAATGGATCAAGCTGACGATACGGCGGAGGTGGGTGCGGAAGCAGGGCGGGCGAGCAGCGGACATGGACGGTAGGCCGATTCGGCCACCGGCTGTGAACTGCCCAGTTATCGCCGTCGACAAACTGACGTCGGCGCCAATGTGGTCACCATCACCACGCCTGCGCCACCTAAGGAGAGCCGCACGCGGGCCTCGGACGGGTCACCTGGGGTGTCATCCGCCGCAAGGTCAACGAGCGGTTGAGTCGCCGCTCCGATCGCCGCGACTCCCGTAGCCGCGCGGATGTGAGTCAGTTCACGTCGCTGCGGCATTCGGTTCCGGATCGGCAGCCCGACTACACCCATGTACCTGCAACACCGAAAACCACTGAACACGAGGAGATTCGATCACCATGACCAGCACCCAGCCCGCCCCGACCTCTGCCCCCCTGGTTAGCTCGCAGGGCACCACGACGATCGCCGACACCGTGGTGTCGAAGATCGCCGGCATCGCGGCCCGCGAAGTCCACGGCGTCTACGACCTGGGCGGCGGCGCCTCGCGTGTCGTCGGCGCACTGCGCGAGCGGATCCCCGGCGCCAATGTGAATCTCTCGCAGGGTGTTTCGGTCGAGGTAGGCGAGAAGCAGGCCGCCGTCGACGTCGACATCGTCGCCGAATACGGCGTGTCCATCGCCGATCTGGCGACCGGCCTGCGGCGCAACGTCATCACCGCCATCGAGCGCATGACCGGCCTGGAGGTCACCGAGGTCAACGTCACCGTGCACGACGTCCACCTCGACGGCGACGACGATGGTGACGACACCGTCGCGCGGGTGCAGTGACCGCCGACGCCGACCCGGCCGAACTCGTCGCCGCCGCCGTCACCAAAGTTCCAGGAGTGGCCGGCTTGCACGCCGGGCTCTTCGGTGAGATCGCGACATACCTTCCCGGCCAACGAATCACCGGTATCCGCATCGCCGAGGACCGGACCGACGTTCACGTCACCGTGCACTACGGCTCCCCGGTCGCGGACACCGCGGCTCGGGTGCGCGAGGCCACCGCGGCCATCGTCGGCGGCGTCGTCGACGTCACCGTCGAGGATGTCGTAGCTTGACCGCGATGCGGCGGGGGCTCGACCTGCGGGACGAGCCCCGTCGCATCGCCCCACATGACTTCAATTCACCTGACAAACAACATATCTCGGAGGACATCATGACCACATCAAGCCTGGGCCTCATCGCCGGACTGCTCCTCGGCGTGGCCGCCGCAGCCGGCGGCCTGACCGGTTTCGTCGTCGCGCTCATCCTCGGTGTCGCGGGCTACCTCATCGGTGGCCAGCGCGATGGCGAGTTCGACCTCAACGCCGTGCTACCCGGACGCAATCGTGGCTGACGATCCCGGCAATCGCGGCCGACTCGTCCTGCGCGACAGGGTCGCCCAGCGCATTGCCACACGCGCCGCCCACCTGACCGACGGCGTTCAAGCCCACTCCGGGGGCCTGGACAAACTGACCGGTCGCGAATTGCCACGCGCCACCGTGCACGTCGCCGGTGACCGGGCCAGGGCGCAGATCGACATCGCCGTCTGCTGGCCCCGGTCCGCCACCGCCGTGGCAGCCGACGTGCAACGCAACGTCACCGAAGCGCTGCAGACCTACGCCGACCTCACCGTCGACACCGTCGACGTCTCCATCGACGCCGTCGTCCCCGCCCACACACCCGCCAGGACAGTGTCATGATCACCACGCCAGACCAACTCACCCCCACCCGGGACACGGCCAGGCCCGCAGCAGGACGACCTCCCGTAGCGCCACCGGCAGCCGGATACGTGGGCACCCTGCTTGCCCTGCTGCTGCTGGCCGTCGGGGCTGTCGCCCTGCGTGACTTCGCCGTGGACATGGGGTGGTTGCGCGGAAGCCCGTGGAGCACCGCTGCCGTCGACTGGCTCGACGGTCTGACCTACCAGGACTGGATGCGGGCCGTCGGCGTCGTCGTGGCCCTGGCCGGACTGTGGTCGCTCTACGCGGCACTGCGCCCCCGCCGGCGCACCGCGATCGCGGTTCCCGCCCGCAGCAGCGTCTGGATCGGACCCACCGACCTGGCCCGGTTGGCCGCCGCAGCCGCCGAGACCGTTCCCGGCGTGCTGAGCGTCCGCGCTTCGGCGAACCTACGCACGATCACGGTCAAGGCCGAGGTGACCGCCGCGTCCGACCCGGCCATTCGCACTGCCATCACGTCCGCGGTCGGCGACGCCGTCAGCGGTTACACCACCGCCACCCGCATCAAGGTCCGCACCCGTACAGGAGCACTGACATGACCCGCCTCGCCGCCGCCGTCGACCGCTTCGCCGCCCTCGTCGTCGGCATCGCACTGCTCGCCCTGGGTGCCGGACTGGTGCTGTGGAACACCACGGTGCTGCCCGATGTCCCGCGCACCCTCACCGCACCCGGGCTCACCACGGCCGCCCAGACCGCGGGGTGGCCGTGGGCGCTCCTGGGCATCGGGATCGTCCTCGTCGTCGTGGCGCTGCGCTGGTTGCTGGCCCACACTCCCGCCGCCAAGGTGAAGCGTCTGCCGCTGTCGGGTACCGACGCGGGATCCATCACCATCGATCTCGGCGAGGTCGCTTCCGCCGCGGGCCACGCGCTCGAGCAGTCCTTCGACGTCGAATCCGCCGGTGGCAAGGCCGTCATCGACCGTGGCACCCGCACCGTCGACCTCACGGTGCACGTGGCGCCTACCGCTCGTGCCCATGACCTCGTCGCAGCGATCGACACCGCGTGCGCACAGGTCGCGACCATGCTCGCCGATCCGACCGTCGCCACCCGCACCACCATTCGCGTCGAGAAGAAGTCGGCCCGCCGCGTGCAGTGACCGGGCATTCAGGCGATGGCGACACCCGCCTCGCGCAGTGACGCGACAGCTTCCGCAGTCGTCGTCGGTGACACCCCCGCGGTCAGGTCGAGGAGGACCGTGGTGGTGAAGCCGGCGGCGACGGCGTCGGCGGCAGTGGCCTTAACGCAGTAGTCGGTGGCGATGCCCGCGACGTCGACCGCGTCCACCGATCTCGCGCGCAGCCAGTCGGCCAGCGTCACGCCGCCCTCGTCGGTCCCCTCGAATCCGCTGTAGGCCGCCGAGAACTCGCCCTTGGTGAAGACGGCCTCGATGGCTGCCGGGTCGAAGGCGGGGTGGAAGTCGACGCCCGAGGTGCCGACGACGCAGTGCCGGGGCCAGGAGTCGCGGTAGTCGGGTTCGTCGGAGAAGTGCGATCCCGGGTCGATGTGGAAGTCCATCGTCGCGACGACGTGGTCGTAGTCGTGGTGTGCCAGGAGTTCGGTCAGCCTTCCGGCGACGTCGGCGCCGCCCTCGACGGCGAGTGAGCCGCCCTCGCAGAAGTCCTTCTGCACGTCCACCACGATCAGCGCCCTCATGGCGTGATTATGGCCGATCAGCCGCCGAACAGCAGATAGAGACCGGTGAACGTGTACCCGACCATGACCAGCATCATGGTGAGCTGCCCGGTCACCTGATGACGCCTCGGCAGCAGGTGCAGCGCCCTGTCGTGTGCGGCGATCACACCGGCCACGTGTCCGCCGACCACGAAGCACACCTTCAGCGTGGCGAGCACCGACGGGTGGTTCGACAGGAGGTAGTAGGGCTGGAGGTCATGAAGCCCCAACAGCCTGAACACCGTCTGCTGTCCCCGCTCGACGAGGTACGTCAGATAGTGGGCGAAGACGTATCCGATCACGATGGGAATCAGTGAGTGCGCCATCAAGCCCGGAAGCTCGCGGCGGCGCTGTGCGTCGACACCGCCGGTGGCGCGGGCGGCCAGCCAGAACGTCGTCGCCACCACGGTCGCGAACACCAGCAGACCGATGCTGCGGATGAGCACGGCGACTGCCGTCGAATGTCCGGAGAGATCGTCGACGACGTTGCGCCACTGCGGGATTGCCGAGAAACTGTCGAACGCCGTCGACCCCAGCAGCACTGCCAGCACGGCGACGGTGCCCCCGCGCACCGGCATCGATGGCAGGTGGTCGAAGGGGTTGCCGATCGCGATGCGCCCGTCGGCATTGCGCCGCAGCGGCGACAGTCGCGACGCCACCACGCTGTAGACCTCGAACGGGTCGGCCCGCGCGGTCCAACGGGAGCCGAACGTACACGCACCCGCGAAGGTCACCGCCACGTAGAGCGCGAGCCAGATCTTCACGGCGGCAAGCGAACCCGGGTCGGGACTCGCGAGTTCGAGCCACACGAACGCGAACAGCCCGACGGCGGCGGGCCAGTATCCCCACCGATCCGGGTAGACCGACGGGGGCGGTCTGCGGGACAGTGGCAGGAGGCGGTAGATGGTTCGCACGGGCGACAGCAGGCGCCACACCGGGCCGATCGCCAGTGACACCGCGACGAGCCCCACCCACAGCAGCACGTAGAACACACCGGGCAACGGGTTGCCGCCGTCCTGCGGGCCGAGGACGGCGACGATCGTCACCCAGACCGCGACCAGCAAGCCGGCCAGGGCCAGCGTCCAGCGCGTCGCGGGCGCATCCGTCATCGTCGTCACCCACCGTGGCAGCGGACGGCCCGGCTTGGTCGCGTCGAAGCGCGGCTTCTTCCACGCCAGGACCACGACGGCGAAGGTGAACGTCAGCGCCCACGCCGCGCCGATGAGGGCATACGTGTAGGGGATCGGCAGATCGTTGGAGCCGCCCAACCCGTGGGCGAGGATCACTGCACGGCGATGGAGGCGATCGTCCGGTTCAGCTCGTGCAGCTCGACGTCGACCTTGCCGGGAACGGCCACGGTGAACTGAAACGACTGTCCGGACCTCGGCTCGACGTCGAAGGTGTGCTCGGGGTTCGAGTGGACGTGCAACTGGTCCTTCGCGTCGCTGTCGACGCGCACCACGATGGGATCGCCCACCTTCACCTGGAGCTGCTCGTTGGTGGGGGTCACCTCGCCGCCCTTGATGGTGACGTCGACGACCAACCGCTCCGGCGGAGCCTGCTGATCGGACATCGGCGGCATGCCCGTCGAACTCGGGTTGGCCGGTGAACTGCTGGCGGCGTCACCCGATTCGCCTGAACCGCCGCAGCCGGCGATGAGCACTGCGGTGGCGGTCAGGGAGACGAGGATCTTCAAAGGCGTCGGCGTCTTCACGGTGAACCATCTTCGTTGGCGGATGCCGAGCCGTCTCCGTGGGGTTGGCCATCGGCCGAGCCGTCCCCGTCCTCGTCATCGTCGGCGGTGCGGCGATCCTTCATCGCCACCCACACGACGACGCCGACGACCACCACCGCGGGTGCGAATGCGGGCAGGGCCAGGAGCAGCGTGTGATCGGCGACCCACTCGACTGTCGGCATCAACCCTGGGGCACCGGCTGCTTGGGACCGGGATCCTTCGCAGTCTCGCTTCCGCTCAACGACTCGCGCGAGTTGATCCGGCCCGCTCCCCACGTCAGCGCGGCGATCAACACCAGCGTGCAGAACAACACCACCAGCGATGCCACGTTGAACAACCACGACGGATGGTTCTGGTTGCGCTCGCGCTGCAGGATGGTGAGCTCTTGCACGAACGGTCGGGTGCTCGACGTCAGCGCGGGCGTCTCCTGGGCGCCGATACCGGGGTCGGCGGGTAGGAAGATCGGCACGCCCGCCATGGTGCGGCCGTCCTGGACGCGCAGCAGGGTCTTCCATGAACCCCACACCGGAATCGGCTGCGTCGACCGGTAGTGGCCGTCACCGATCTTCTCCAGCCGGTCGATGGCCAATCCGCGGTCGTTCTCGAGGCGGCCCTGCCAGGCCAGGATGGTGACCCATTCGGGATCACTGCTGATCAGGTCGCCGGGGGTGATCCGCACGTCGGCGGAGACCATCCGCTGCCCCGGCTCGCTCGGCAGGTCGGTCAGTGTGATCGTGGCGTTCGCATTCTCCGGCACCGTGGTGTGCAGACCGTTGGCGACCGCGCCACCGGTCACCAACACGGTGACGATCACGGCGGTGATGCCGACCGCGGGCCGCGGCAGCTTCTGCCCGGTGAGCACCATGGCGAGCAGTGCGCCGCAGACGCCCATGCCCACGGCCACCGGCACCGCCATCGCGAGCGCCTCGGGCCACATGCTCGTCGGCCACGGGTAGTGGTAGACGGCGTCGATCCAGAACGACTCGAGCCACAGGCCGACGGTGCCGACCCCGAGGCCGCCGACCACGCCGAACAGGACGGGACGCTTCACCAGCGGTGTCAACGCGATGAGTTCGACCACCAGGGCCGAGCCGAGGTAGAGGGCGAACCAACTGGTCGGGCCGCCCAGGACGGGGCCGACGACCAGCGACACCGCGCCGCGGATCGCGATGGCCAGTCCGGCGGCGATGAGTGCGGCGCCGCGGCCCAGGACCAGCCGTGCGCAGACCGCGGCGAAGGCGGCGGCGAACGCGATGAGCATCGGCTGCTGGACCAGGCGGAACTGCTCGACGCCGAAGTCGTACTCGATCTGGAACACCGACAGCCCGATGAACAGACCGCCGAAGGACAAGTAGCGCAACAACTTCAAGACGAAGGTGTCGTCCTCCGCCTCACCGGGCGGCATGGCCCGCTTGCCCTCGTACTCGAGCAGCAGCACGGCCATCAGCGACAGGCCGGCGCCGCCGATCAGCATGAGGTGCGTCGGCCCCCACAGCGTCACGTCCTGACCGAAGATGCGGTGCCAGACGTCGTCGAGCGGGAAGCCGATGAGCGCATACAGCCCGCACAACGCCATCAGCAGACCGCCGACCGGGGCGAACCAGGTGCGCGTGATGCGGACCGCGGACGCGCCGGGCTTGTCGTACGGCAACACCATCGACAGCGTGCCCGCGATGAAGAGCAGGAAGAGTCCGAACAGGATGAAGTAGTGCGCCGGGTTGGCCAGCGGCCCGGGATCGCGACCCTTGCCGATGTGCAGGCTGACGTCCCAGATGAAGCCGAAGAGGGCAGCGATGATCGTCGCGGTGAACAGGAACACCTGCAGGGCCACCCAGGGCGGGCGCTTGAACTTCGTGCCGGTTCGCTCGGCAAGGTTCTTCAGCCACGTGATGCGCCGCATGCGATGCAGGTAGCCGATCCATAGCAGGGCGACCGTGACGACCAGTGCGACGACCGACATACCGATGACCTGGTCGAGGGCGGCCCCGCCGCCTTCTGAGCCCGCCCCGGCCGCCGCGACGAACTGCAAAGACCGCTGTGTCATGTGCCTGCATTCCCATCGTGCCGATTCTGAGCAACCGATCTACCGGTCGGTATGTTGCCAGACTCACCGCAGTCGAAACCAGTGGTACCGGGTAATTACCTGCGCTAACGGCATCTTCGCACCCATCCCCGCGATTCGTGGAGTCTTAGCGGCGCTGACCGCCGCTAAGACTCCACAAATCACGGAATCGGCCTAGCCTGAGACGGTGAAGCTCGCGGACCTGCACCTGGTTCAGCGTGATGGGGTGTCCTGCGGACCCGCCGTCGCGGTCGTCGCGGGCGCACTGCTGAATCCGGCCTACGGCGGTGACCTCACCGACACCACCTGGTTCGCCGGCGAGCAGGGCAGGGTCCACGCGGCGGCGAATCGGATCTGGCCGCGCGCGCTGGGCACCACGCCGTGGGGGATGGCGCGGACCATCAGCGCCCACAGCGCGAGATACCGCTGGCGCCTCTGCCGCCGCGGCGATTCGCTCGCAGACGTGACGCGGGCGGTGACGTCGCGCCGGCCGGTAGCCATGCTGATCGGCACCGTCATACCCAGGCACTGGGTGCTGATCGTCGAGGTCGACGGCGACACGCTGCGTTGTTACGAGCCGTCCTCGGGCACGGTGGTGCCGGTGCCGAAGGCCGCGGTCCGGGGGGCTCGACTGACAACGCTTGGTTTCCCTCGGGCGTTCGCGTTCGTGCTTCCGCGGCACTAGCTCGGTCTGCCGACAATTTACGCGCGAGCAAGCGCCGTCACCTAGGTTGGACGGAGCTGGGCCAATGAGGAGGCGAGCTGAGCCGCATGCCGATCGTCGAACATGAACAGGCAGAACGGGACCGACTCCGGGTGCTGGTCGACTTCGCGATCATGGACACTCCCGCGGAAGCGGCCTTCGATGACCTGGCGGCTCTGGCGGCGCATCTCTGCGGCGCGCCCATGGCATTGGTGAGCCTGGTCGACGCGGACCGGCAGTGGTTCAAGGCCCGGCATGGACTGAGCGTGTCCCAGACGCCTCGGGAGCAGTCGTTCTGCGCCCACGCACTGCGCGGCACCGGCTTGCTGGTGGTACCCGACACCCGACTCGATCCACGCTTCGTCGACAACCCCTTGGTCACGGGTGAACCACACCTGCGCTTCTATGCCGGCGCGCCGCTGGTCACCTCGGATGGATACGTCCTCGGAACGCTGTGTGTGCTGGGCGGCGAGCCGAGGCAGCTCACCGAACTGCAGGGCGCCCACCTGAAGATCCTGGCCGCCCAGGTGGTCAGCCAGCTCGAGCTGCGTCGTCAAGCCCGCCGGCTCGCCTTCGAAGTGCAGGCACGACTGACGGCCGACGCGGCGCTGCGGGAGCAGCAGCGAATGCTCGACGTGATCCTCGAGCACACTGACGTCCTCATCTACGCCAAGGATCTCGACGGCCGTTTCGTCCTGACGAACCCTGCGCTTGAACGCATCACCCAGGTGGACGGCGGCCTGCACGGGCGCACCGATCACGACTTGTTTCCCGCCGACGTCGCCGGCGTCTACCGCAACAACGACGTCCGAATCGTCGGGTCGAGGGAACGGCAGGTCTTCAGCGAGGATCTGGTCCATCCCGACGGCTCCACCCATACGTACCGGTCGACGAAGTTCCCGCTGGTGGACGACGCAGGTCTGGTCATCGGGATCGGTGGGGTATCCACCGACGTGACCGAGCTCGTTGCGGCGCGCGCGGCCCACCAGGAGGCCGAACAGCGTTGGCGGGCCCTCGTCGAACAGTCGCCCATCGCGGTCGTGGTGGTCGAGGCAGATACACGGATCGTGTACGCGAACCCCGAGGCCGTCGCGCTGTTCGGACTGTCGACCGCCGCCGAAGTGGAGCAGCGGCCAGCCGTCGACTTCGTTCCGGGCGACGCCGGGCTGGAAACCGTCGCGATGATCGACGGCATTCTGAGCAGCGGGGTTCCGCTCCGCGACCGGTGGCCCGTGCAGCGGATCGACGGCACCCAGGTCACCGTCGAGTTCGATGCCAGCGCCGTGACGTACCGGGGGGCTCCGGCGGTGCAGTTCGAGTTCCGTGACATCACGTCGGCCGCGGTCGCCCATGCGGCGTTGACCGAGTCCGAGCGACGCTTCCGGGCGGTCTTCGACGACAGTCCCGTCGCGATGGCACTCGTCGACCTCCACGGCCGGTGGGTGCAGGTCAATGCTGCTTTCGGCCGTCTGACCGGCATCGTTCCGGCGCAGGCGGTAGGACGCCTTGCGCTGAGCCTGGTGCATCACGACGACCACCACCTGCTGTTGCGCTACGACCACGAGGGTCTCGGCCGAGACGGGTCGGGCCAGGAAGAAATGCGCATCGTGCGATGCGACGGTGAGCTGCGCTGGGTATGGGTCAGCACGAAGCCCACGCCGGGGCCTGACGGCGAGGTGCTGATTCTCGCCGTGATCCAGGACGTCACGGCCCGCAAGACCGCCGAACGAGCCTTGCTCGAGTCTGAGGCGGACCTTGCGGCCGTGGCCGCCATCGCCCGTTGCGCGCACACCGGTAGCGACCCGCGCAGCGTGGTGGTCACCACGGTCCGCGAGCTCGCCGAGGCGTGCACGGTGTCCATGCTCGAGGCCGTCGACGCCGACACCCTGGTCGTGACCGCGTCGGCGGGGCTGGACGTCGTGGGTGTCACGCTGCCACTCGCCGCCACGTCGGTGACCTCACACGTGTGGAGGACCGGCGAGCTGGTCTTCCTGCCGGACGCCGCTGCCGACCCGCGTGTCGATCACCGCCTGCTCTCCCTGGACGGCTCGGTCAGCTTGCTGTCGCATCCGGTCGTCATCGACGGTCGCGTCGAAGCAATCTTGAATGTGACGTGGCGCCATCGCGTCCCCGACTCCGCGGCACGGGCGGTGCGCTCGGTGCAGACCATCGCCAACGAGACTGGCGCCGCGCTCCAGACGAGCCGGCTCCGTGACGAGCTCGAGGACTTCGCCGCCACCGACCCGCTGACCGGCGCGATGAACCGTCGCGCCTGGGACACGAGGCTGCAAGCACTCGCGGACGGTGCGGTTCACGGCGACCTGCGGCTCGTCATCGCGGTGGTGGATCTCGACAACTTCAAGTCCTACAACGACACGCACGGGCACGGCGTCGGCGACCTGCTCCTGCGTGACTTTGCGGCCGCCACCCGCGCCGCGCTACGGCCCGGCGACGTCTTCGCCCGCTGGGGTGGAGAGGAGTTCGTCATCGCGCTGCCGGGCACCACGCTCGATCAGGCGGCCCGGATCCTCGACCGCATTCGCGCCGTCGTTCCCGCCGCCCAGACCTGCTCCATCGGATACACCGAATGGGATGCCGTGGAGCCGCTGGCCAGAACCATCGCCCGCGCAGATGCGGCTCTCTATCAAGCAAAGGCCCGCGGGCGCGATCAGCTCGCGCGGGCCTGACGACCGATCCCCGACCAACCGATTCCATTCGAACATATGATCGAACAGTGGGAGAGCTTCAGTCGATCGGCTATCACGGTCAGCCGATGCAGCAGGCCTTCCGCCGCGTCGACCCGCCGGTGCCCGTCCTGATCGATCTCGCGGCAGTGTTCCCGCGTGAGCCGCACCGGGCGGGCGGCTACCACCCGGCAGGACTGCAGATGCACGCCATCGTGGAGGGACGACTCAGCTGCTGGGGACTCTGTGAGCAGGGCTTCTGGTGGGGTCTGGTGACGTATGACATCGCCTACGGCGCCAACCGCAAGTCCGTCACCCACTGGATTCCGTCGTGGACGCTGAAGCGCAAGGCCGAGCGCCGCCCGTAGGGTTGGGGCATGGCTCGCAAGCTCGCTACCGCAGACACCGTCGACTCGGCGGCGCTGCTCGACTTCATTCGACCCCGGCACCAGATGGTGTTGACCACCTTCCGATCCGACGGGTCACTGCAGAGTTCGCCGGTAACCGGTGGCGTGGACGACGAGGGCCGCATCGTGATCGCGAGCTATCCGCAGCGGGCGAAGTCGGCGAACATCCGACGCGATCCGCGAGCCAGCGTGACCGTCCTGTCGGATGAGTTCAACGGACCCTACGTACAGGTCGACGGTGACGCCGAGGTCATCGATCTGCCCGACGCGGTGGAACCGCTGGTGGAGTACTTCCGTGCGATTGCGGGCGAACACTCCGACTGGGACGAGTACCGCCAAGCGATGATCGATCAAGGAAAATGCCTGATCAGGGTTACCCCGACGCGGTGGGGACCGGTGGCGACGGGCGGCTTCCCGCCGAGCTGAACAGCCCGTCGGCCGCGGTGCCGTCACAGTCGGTGCCAGCGGCCGCGTTGCGGCGGCTAGCTCGTCAAACTATAGTCTGGACACATGTCCAGAGCGCAGATTCCGACTCTGGCCGCGGTGAAATAGCCATGCGGATTGCCCTGCTGTCATATCGAAGCAAGACGCATTGCGGTGGGCAGGGCGTCTACGTCCGCCATCTGAGTCGCGGTCTCGTAGAACTTGGCCACGACGTCGAGGTCTTCTCCGGTCAGCCCTACCCCGAGGGTCTCGACCCGCGGGTGCGCCTGACCAAGGTGCCGAGTCTGGACCTGTACCGCGAACCCGACCCGTTCCGGGTGCCGCGACCGAGCGAAATCCACGACCGCATCGATCTGCTCGAACTGCTGTCCACGTGGACGGCTGCCTTCCCCGAGCCCAAGACATTCTGCTTGCGCGTCGCGCGCATCCTCGCGGGACGTCGTCACGAGTTCGACGTCGTGCACGACAACCAGAGCCTCGGTGACGGTCTGCTGGCGATCGCCGACCTCGGCCTGCCCGTGGTGGCGACGGTGCACCATCCGATCACCCGCGATCGCGTGCTCGACGTGGCTGCTGCGAAGTGGTGGCGAAAGCCGTTGGTGCGCAGGTGGTATGGCTTCGCCGAGATGCAGAAGCAGGTGGCCCGCCAGATTCCGGAGCTGCTGACCGTGTCGTCCTCCTCTGCGGCCGACATCGCCGAGGACTTCGCCGTCGAGCCCGATCAGCTGCACGTGGTGCCCCTCGGCGTGAACACGGAGTTGTTCCGGCCCAGCGAGAATCGGGTGCGCAACAGGATCATCGCGATCGCGAGTGCAGACGTGCCACTCAAGGGCGTCAGTCACCTGCTGCACGCGGTCGCCCGCTTGCGTGTCGAACGCGACCTCGACGTTCAGCTGGTCTCGAAGTTGGAGCCCAACGGCCCGACCGAGAAGCTGATCGCCGAGCTCGGGATCTCCGACATCGTGCACAGCTCGAGTGGTCTGAGCGACGACGAGCTGGCCGCCCTGTTGGCCTCGGCCGAGGTCGCCTGCATTCCCTCGCTCTATGAAGGCTTTTCGCTGCCCGCCGTGGAGGCGATGGCCAGCGGCACGCCGATCGTGGCCAGTAGAGCGGGCGCGCTGCCCGAGGTGGTCGGCGAGGACGACGTGTGTGCGCGTCTGGTCCGCCCGGGCGACGTCGACGATCTGACCAGGGTGCTGGGCGAACTGCTCGACTCTCCGCTCGAGCTGCGCAGGCTCGGCGCCAACGGCCGCAAGCGTGCCGTCGACGTCTTCAGCTGGGAATCCGTGGCCGCGCAAACGGTTTCGGTGTACGAACGTGCGATGAAACGAGTGAAGGCATGCTGACCGTCGACTTCGACAAGCTGGGTGTGGGTCCGGGCAGCAGCCTGATCGACGTGGGTTGCGGGGCGGGCAGGCACTCCTTCGAAGCGTTCCGCCGGGGGGCCGACGTCATCGCGTTCGACCAGGACGTCGCCGAACTCGACAATGTCGACGCCATTCTGCAGGCCATGCAGCAGCAGGGTGAGGCACCGGCGTCGGCCAAGGCCGAGGCGGTCAAGGGTGACGCGCTCGATCTGCCGTACGACGACGACAGCTTCGATTTCGTCATTGCCTCCGAGATCTTGGAGCACGTCCCGGCTGACGAGCGGGCGATCGACGAGTTGATCCGCGTCCTCAAGCCGGGCGGCCGTCTGGCCGTCACGGTGCCGCGGTGGCTGCCGGAGAAGATCTGCTGGATCCTGTCGGACGAATACCACGCGAACGAGGGCGGACACATCCGCATCTATCGCGCCGACGAACTGTTGGACAAGGTCACCAAGAGGGGGCTGCGGTTCGACCACCAGCACCACGCCCACGCTCTGCATTCACCGTTCTGGTGGCTCAAATGTGCTGTGGGCGTCGACAAGCCGGATCACCCAATCGTCACGGGCTATCACAAGATGCTGGTCTGGGACATGATGTCCCGGCCGTGGTTGACCCGCAACGCGGAGGCGCTGCTCAACCCGCTGATCGGCAAGAGTGTCGCCTTGTATTTCGAAAAGCCGGCGGCCTTCCAGAAGCCAGCGGTCTGATCGATGCGGCGTCACGAAATCCCTGGTGTGCCAGGCGTTCTGACGCCGGACGAGTGTCGCCAGACGGCCGTGTCGATCGCCGCCACGCAGGAGTCTTCGGGTGCCCTGCCGTGGTTTCCCGGCGGACACACCGATCCGTGGGACCATGTCGAGAACGCCATGGCGTTGACCGTGGGCGGGCTGTGGGACGAGGCTCGCGGGGCCTTCGACTGGTGCCGCAACGTGCAGCGTGCGGATGGTTCGATGCCGATCCAGATGCGCAACGGGGTCCTCGAGGACGGCAACAGCGACAGCAATTTCTGCGCCTACGTGGCCACCGGAGTGTGGCACCACGTATTGATCACCGGTGACCGCGCCTTCGCCGAGACCATGTGGCCGGTGGTCAGCCGGGCCATCGACTTCGTGTTGACCCTCCAGCTCGACGGTGGCGAAATCGCATGGGCGAGAAGCGAACACGAGATACTGCCCGAAGCCCTGCTGACCGGTTGCGCCAGCATCTACCACAGCATCCGGTGCGCGCTGGCGCTGGCGAACTACATGGGTGAATCGCAGCCGGAGTGGGAGGTGGCCGTCGGCAGCCTCGGCCACGCGATCGCCGAACATCCCGAGGCGTTCAACCTCAAGGACGACCACGCGATGGAGTGGTACTACCCGGTGCTCGGCGGCGCCCTTCGCGGACGCGCGGCCACGGCCCGCATCGACGAGCGGTGGGACCGCTTCGTCGTGCCCGGACTCGGCATCCGCTGCGTCGATCACCGGCCGTGGGTGACGGGTGCCGAGACGTGCGAACTGGTGATGGCCCTGGACGCGATCGGTGACTCCGAGCGGGCGCACGAACAGTTCGCCGCCATGCATCATCTGCGGGAGCAGGACGGCTCCTACTGGACGGGCCTGGTGTTCTCCGACGGCAAGCGGTGGCCCGTGGAGCGCACGACGTGGACGGGCGCGGCGATGATTCTCGCCGCCGATGCCCTGTCCTCGACGACCGCGGCGAGCGGGATCTTCCGCGGCGACGATCTTCCGCGGGGTCTCGTGGGCGAGTTCGACTGCGCCTGTGCGACGAGCGGTCGCTGACGAGGCGTCCAGCCCTTAGTGCGTGAGGTCGTAATGGTGGAACCTGTTTCCGCCACTGCGTTTAGCGTGATACATCGCCTTGTCGGCGGTGCCGACGAGATGGTCGAGCAGCGGTTTGTGCTGGCGGGCGGGGACCCCATCGAGCGGAGCACAGGCCGTGCCCACACTGGCAGTGATCGTCACCGGGAGCTCGGCGATGGCCACGCAGATCCGTTTGGCCAGCGGGGTGGCATCGTCGGCGTAGGACGTATCGGCGACGATGAACTCCTCTCCGCCGCTGCGCGCGATGACCGCGGTGTCGCGCGTGCTCGTCCGAAGGGCGTTCGCCACCTCGATCAGCGCTCGATCGCCCGCGAGGTGGCCGTGGCGGTCGTTGATCGCCTTGAAGTCGTCGAGGTCGATCACCGCCACCAGCAGGAACATGTTCGACGCAGGTCGTGCCACCAGCAGGCCCAGTGTCTCGAGCTGGAACGCCCGTCGGTTGCAGAGATTCGTCAGCGGATCGAGGTCCGCACGCACGAGGTCGTTGCCCAGCGCGCGGATCATGACCTGGATGGCGAGGGGTAGCGCAATGTTGACCTGCAGCACCAGGAACAGATCGACCCCGGCGAGCGCGAGGTGTCCCTGCTCCGCCATCCGCACTGCCGCGTAGATGGCTACGCCGGCAGCGATCATGAAGTTGTAGACGACGTACTTCGAGGTGTGGAAGAACGCAATGTAGCCGCCGCTGATCGCGAAGGCGATACACCCGACGAGCGAGGCCATCGGATCGGGGTAGGCCAGGCAGGCCAACGCGATCGAGGTGTTGGTCACCACGGCGAATGCCACCGATTGACCGAGGGTCGGCCAGCGCGCCGTCCAGAGGATCACGCCGCTCACCCCGCCGACGAACGCCGCCCACATCATCGCGACTGGAACCGTTTCGCGCGGACCGTCGTTGCTGGCCAACAGAGCCACCAGGCAGAGCGCGAGCGAACCCGCAATCGCC
Source organism: Mycolicibacterium sp. (assembly GCF_016462545.1). Classification (GTDB taxonomy): domain Bacteria; phylum Actinomycetota; class Actinomycetes; order Mycobacteriales; family Mycobacteriaceae; genus Mycobacterium. The sequence goes on from NZ_JAEMTA010000032.1 coordinate 28,335, forward strand.
GCCATCATGATGCGGGCGGCACCGCTGATACCGCGCGCATGCAGGTAGCCGCTGAGCCAGTCGTAGTGACTGGGCTGCAGCCACCACCGTCGGAATGCTCCAGCCACGTTCGCCCCCGGTGTCGGTGCACGAATTATGCACGACCGTCACTTCCGGAGGTCGGGCATTGCTGACAGTCTGCGTTCAGCGTCGTCTCGGTAGCGTCGTGAGCGGAGTGAGGAGCCCAGGACCATGGACGGACCCAAGAACCGCAATCGGTGGGAGCTGGTGACGTGTGCGCGCCAAGGACACGTCACCTACGCGCCCGACGACGACGCCCTCGCCGACCGACTGAGCGGCACCACCGGGCTCGGCGAGGTGTGGCGGTGTCTGCGCTGCGGTGACTTCGCCGCGGGACCACCCGGTGGGCGGGGACCCGCCGAGGACGCGCCGCTGGTGATGCGGGGAAAGGCGTTGCGCCAGGCCATCATCCTGCGTGTGCTCGCCGTGGAGCGCTGGTTCCGCGCGGTGCTGATCGCGCTCGCGGCCTGGGCGGTCTGGAAGTTCCACGGCGCCCAGGGAGCCATCCAGGCGGCGTTCGACCGCGATCTGCCGCTGCTGCGCACCTCGGGGATCAAGGTCGATCAGATGACACTGATCCACGAGTTCGAGAAGGCCTTGGCGGCCAAGCCGTCCACCCTCGTCCTGCTGACGTTCGCCTTGATCGCCTATGCGCTGCTGGAACTCATCGAAGGCGTCGGGCTCTGGTTGCTCACCCGGTGGGGCGAGTACTTCGCGGTGATCGCCACGTCCGTCTTCCTCCCGCTGGAGGTGTACGACCTGAGCCGCGGGGTCACCCTCACCCGCGCGCTGACGTTCGCGATCAACGTGGCGGCGGTGATCTATCTGCTGTTCTCGAAGCGGTTGTTCGGCCTTCGCGGGGGTCGCGCGGCCTACGACGAGGAACGCCGGGGTGAGCAGCTCCTCGACGTCGAACGGGCAGCCGCCGGAATCTGACGGGTCGGGCGGTCAGTCCAGGGCCTCGCCGGGCGTGCCCGACTGCCGCTCGAGGATCCGCATCGAGCCCATTGCCGAGACCTCGCGGAACGCTCCGGTGTCCAGGGCGCGGCGGTACACCCGGTACGGGGCCTGGCCGCCGTCGTCGGGGTTGGGGAACACGTCATGGATCACCAGGGCACCGCCGACGGCCACCCACCGCGCCCAGCCGTCGAAGTCCTGCTGGGCAGCGGCATCGGTGTGCCCGCCGTCGATGAACAAGAACTGCAACGGAGTTCGCCACGACCTTGCCACCAGTGCCGACTTGCCGACGACGGCGACGACGGTGTCGGCCAGGTCCGCCGCGTCGAGCGTGTGGCGCAGCGTCGGCAAAGTATCGAAGAGACCCGTCACCTCGTCGACCATCGAGGTGTCGTGGTACTCCCAGCCTGGCTGGTGTTCCTCCGATCCGTGGTGATGGTCGATCGTGTAGAGCACCCCGCCGGTCTGCTGTGCGGCAGCGCCGAGCATGACCGTCGACTTGCCGCAGTACGTGCCGATCTCGACGCCCACACCGTCGCGCAGGTAGGTGATCGCCGCGTCGTAGAGGGCGCGGCCCTCGTCGGCGGGCATGAACCCGATGACCTGCTCGGCGAGGGCGAAGAGGCGCGCGGCGGGCGGTGGCAGGGCGGTCTCGGTTGAGCTCATGACGGCTAACTTACCGTTGCCGGTGGGGGGCAGTTGTAGTAGCGTCCAGACACGTGTCCGATCCGGCCTTGGAGTCGACTCGGCGCCGTCTGACCGCCAAGCAGGCCGAGACCGTCGATCGTCTCGGCCGAGCTGCTGTCGATCTTCTCAATCGCGACGGATTCGCAAGCCTTACCGTGCGCCGCGTCGCCGCGGAGGCGGGTGTCGGCGCGGCCACCGCGTACACCTACTTCTCGTCGAAGGAGCACCTCGTCGCCGAGGTGTTCTGGCGCAGGCTTGCGGGCGCGCCACCGGCGCCGCACGATTCCGACGATCGCGCCACCCGCGTCATCGACGTGCTGCAACACATCTCACTGCTGGTCGCCGATGAACCCGAGTTCGCGGGGGCGGTGACGAGCGCACTGCTCGGTAGGGATCCAGACGTCGAAGTGCTGCGGCAGCGGATCGGGCTGGACATCAGGGAGCGGCTGGTCGTGGCGCTCGGGCCCGACGTCGACGAGGACGTCATCGACTCCCTGGAGATGCTGTACTCGGGTGCGTTGGTCCGCGCCGGAATGGGATACGTGTCCTATCAGGAGATCGCGGGGCGACTGGAGCGCTCAGCCCGCCTCATCTTGAACTAGGCGGCAGCCCGAGGATCGCCCGCGCCGCCGTGACGGCGGGTTCGACCACGCCCCGCACGTCCTGGTCGTCCTCGACGAGCAGCGCGGTCAGCTCCCGTAACCCACCCAGCAGGATGAGTGCGAGTTGCCGTGAAATCGGCTGCAGGCCCGCCCGCTGGAACCCGGGACTGACGCTGATGCCGACGAGCATGTCCGTGAGATGTTGCATCGCAAGACGATTCAGCGGGCGGGCCAGATCGCCCAGCGCAGGCGCCTCCCGTATCCAGCTCAGGGTGATGGCGGGCCGCGACTCGATGTGCTCGACGTAGGCTCCGACGGCGGCGCGGACCTGTTCGTCGGGCGTGGCCTCCGCGTCGACCGAGGCCGTGATGTGCGCGACCAGATTCTCGTTGTTGGCGGCCAGCAGTTCGACGAAACACGTCTCCTTGCTGGCGAACTCGTCGTAGAAGGTTCGCTTGGAGGTCTTGGCGCTTCGGACGACGTCGGCGACGGTGGTGGCGCGGTAGCCACGTTCGGCGATCGAATCGGCGAGGCCGTCGAGGAGTCGGCGGCGGAACGCGCTCGCCTCCGATGCTGCAGGGACGACGTTCACTGCGGTTGCCGCAGTACTCATCGACGTCACCTCCGACCCTTGCGCGTATCCGGTACTAGGCGGTACCGTACTACACCACGCCCCGGTACGATGTAGTACCACGACGGTTTGGAGTGCACTGTGAGCGAAGCGACCATTGCGGACGACGTGGCGGCGCCCACGACCAGCGCGCCGCGTGCCGTCAACCTGCCGCCGACGTCGCGGCTGCCCAACGTCATTCAGGCAGCCGGGTTCATGTTGTCGCGTCGCAGGATGGTCGAGTACATGGCGCGTACGCAGGGCGACGTCTTCGCGCTCAAGGTGCCGGTGTTCGGAAACATGGTGACGATCACCGATCCACAGATCGCCAAGCAACTCTTCACCGCCAACACCGACGACGTCGGCAACATCCAGCCCAACCTCAGCCGGATCCTCGGATCGGGTTCGGTGTTCGCCCTCGACGGTGCGGAGCACAAGCGCCGCCGTCGGCTGCTCACCCCGCCCTTTCACGGCAAGAGCATCAAGAACTACGAGGTGATCTTCGAAGAGGAGACGCTTCGGGAGGCGGCCTCGTGGCCCGACGGGGACGAGTTCGAGTCGATCGAGCCGATGATGCGGATCACGCTGAACGCCATCCTGCGGGCCGTCTTCGGCGCCGACGGGGAGCAGCTGGACGAGTTGCGCCGCATCATCCCGCCCTGGGTGACGCTGGGGTCCAAGCTCGCCGTGCTGCCTGCCCCGTCGCGCACCTACGGGCGCCTGACGCCGTGGGGCAGGCTGGCCGCCTATCGTCGCCAGTACGACGCGGTCATCGACAGGCTGATCGACACGGTGCGGGCCGATCCGAACTTCGACACCCGCGACGACGTCCTGACGCTATTGCTGCGCAGCACATACGAAGACGGATCGGCCATGTCGCGGCGTGACATCGCCGACGAGTTGCTGACGCTGCTGGCCGCCGGCCACGAGACCACTGCCGCCACGCTCGCGTGGGTGCTGGAGCGCGTGACCCGCCATCCCGCCGTGCTGCATAGGCTGGTGGAGGAGGCGCAGACCGACGGCAACGAGTACCGGCAGGCGACGATTCTCGAGACGCAGCGAGCGCGCACGGTCATCGACTTCGCCGGCCGTCACGTGTATTCGCCGACCTTCGAACTCGGGGAATGGGTTATCCCGCAGGGGTATTCGATATTCGTCGCCATCGACTACGTCCACGGTCGCGCCGAGGACTTCGAGACGCCCGAGCGCTTCGATCCGGAGCGCTTCATGGGCAAGCGGCCGTCGACCTTCGCGTTCATCCCGTTCGGCGGCGGCACCCGTCGCTGCGTCGGCGCGGCGTTCGCAGGAGTGGAGATGGACGTCGTGCTGCGAACGGTGTTGCGCCACTTCATCATCGACACCACCACCGCGCCCGGCGAGAAGGTTCACTCGCGCGGAGTGGCCTATACGCCGAAGGCCGGCGGCCGCGTGGTGCTGCGCCGCCGGCCAACGCCGCTTGCCTAGACCTCGGCGCGCTTGGGCAGCTTCCAGCCCGCACGCGGGAAGTGGCAGGTGTACCCGTTCGGGTAGCGCTCCAGGTAGTCCTGGTGCTCGGGCTCGGCCTGCCAGAAGTCGACCGCCGGGGTGACCTCGGTGACGACCTTGCCGGGCCACAATCCCGAGGCCTCCACGTCGGCGATGGTGTCCAGCGCGACCGCCTTCTGCTCGTCGTCGACGTAGAAGATCGCCGAGCGGTAGCTGCTGCCGACGTCGTTGCCCTGACGGTCCTTCGTGGTGGGATCGTGGATCTGGAAGAAGAACTCCAGCAGCGCGCGGTAGTCGGTCTGCGCCGGGTCATAGGTGATCTCGATGGCCTCGGCGTGCCCGGGATGGTTGCGGTAGGTGGGGTTGGCGTTCTTGCCGCCGGTGTAGCCGACGCGCGTCGACACCACGCCGGGCTGCTTGCGGATCAGATCCTGCATGCCCCAGAAGCAGCCGCCTGCGAGGATCGCGGTCTTGGTCGTCATGCCTGTGCCTCCTGATTGATTGGTGAAGAGCGTCTTGTACTCCGCGTAGCCCTCGGCCTCGAGGTCGTCGAGATGGATGAATCTCAGCGAAGCGGAGTTGATGCAGTAGCGCAACCCGCCTGCCTCCCGCGGTCCGTCCTTGAACACGTGTCCGAGATGGCTGTCGCCGTAGGTCGAGCGGACTTCGGTGCGCAGCATCAGATGGCTGAAGTCACGCTTGGACACGATGTGCTCGGCGGAGATCGGCTTGGTGAAACTCGGCCAGCCCGATCCGCTCTCGAACTTGTCCGTCGAGGCGAACAGCGGCTCACCCGAGACCACGTCGACGTAGATGCCGGGCTCGTGGTTGTCCCAGTACTCACCGGTGAACGGACGCTCGGTGCCGTTCTTCTGGGTCACCTGGTACTGCTCGGGAGAAAGGGCATTCACGGCCGCTGGGTTCTTGTCGTAGGTTCTCGCCACGCGTCCTCCTAAGGGTTGGCACCTCTACAACCTCGAGCAGCATTGAGTTAGTTCCCGGTACGGACCTCGTCGACCACTGTCACGATCTCGTCAGCAATGGCCTGCGGCTGATACAGCATCTGGTTGTGCCCCGTGCCGGGGACGACGACGTTGGTGGTGCCGAGGGCGGCGGCCAACATGTCGTTCGCCCGGTGGATCTGGGCCTGCGTGTAGTTGTCCGGCTTGAGTGAAGATGGCGCCGAGAACGTGTCGGCGCTCAGCACGATCGCGGGCACCCGGGGCAGCGGCGGTGCAGCGGCGATGGTGGCGAAGGCGTCGTCGGGGAGCACCGTCTCCTCGCCGGGGGCGCCGATCTGCGCGTCGGTGTTGAACGCCGCGTTCTGGTCGGGTCTGCCGACCAGCGGCAGGAACTCCGAGGTGGGTTCGGAGAACACCAGGCCGCTCACCATCTCCGGATGCTGACGTGCAAGCAGGTCGAGCACCAGGCCCCCGTAGGAATGGGCGACGAAGACCATCGGCGTGGGCAGCTGGGCGGCGCCGATCAGTCTCACCACGTCATCGACGTCGGACTGGACGGTGTGCGGCTGCGGTACCGGAGTCGACTTCTCATCACCGTCGGGCCGGGTGTCGGGGCGGTCGTACACGCAGATCCGCGTGGTCCGTGCCACCAGCGGTTGCGTTGCCTGCGGACTGAGATCGAGCTTCGCCTCCTCGATCAGGTCGTACGGTGACGAGCGGATCGGGTCGTCCGGTGGGACCGCCGCGTTCCATGCGTCGGCGTAGCCGCCCTTGCCGGGGATGACGAACACCGTCGGCGAACCTTCCCCCTGGCAGTTCAGGAAGAGGCTGCGGCCGCCACCGATGTCGACGAGGCCGGAGACGTCGTCCGCGGAGGCGACGGGGGCGGTCATGATCGCGGCCGCCGTGCCGAGCGCCGCCACTCGCAGGATGTCCACCCTGGAACGATACGACCGCTCGACAAACACAGGTAGAACGTGTTCTAGTTCTGGGTGTGACGGGCACCACCTTCAGCCACGACGAGCTGGTCGAGGCCTTCGCTGGTTTCGAAGCGACGGTGGCGAGGGCCGCTGCGACCCGCGACTGGGATCCCTGGGTCGACCAGTACACCGACGACATCACTTACGTCGAGCACGCGGCGGGCACGATGCACGGACGCGAGCAGGTGCGACCGTGGATCTGGAAGACGATGGAGAACTTCCCCGGCAGCTACATGACGTCGTTCCCATCGCGGTGGACCGTCATCGACCAAGCGACGAGCCGCGTGCTGTGCGAGCTGGACAACCCGATGCGCGACCCCGGCGACGGCACGATCATCAGCGCCACGAACATCTCCATCGTCACCTACGCCGGCGACGGGAAGTGGTGCAGACAGGAAGACGTCTACAACCCGCTGCGCTTCGTGGCCGCGACCGTGAAGTGGTGCAGGAAGGCCGAGGAACTGGGCACGCTGCCCGACGAGGCCGCGGCGTGGATGACGAAGTTCGGACACGCGCAGTGACCGCGCTGGTGATCGGAGCCAACGGCTACCTCGGCTCGCACGTGACGCGGCAGTTGGTGACCGACGGGCAAGACGTCCGCGTGATGGTGCGTCCGGGTGCGAACACCATCGGGATCGACGACCTCGCCGTGACGCGCTTCGTCGGCGACATCTGGGACGACGAGGTCCTCCGCGAGGCGATGACCGGCTGCGACGTCGTCTACTACTGCGTCGTCGACACCCGCGGCTGGCTCAAGGATCCCGCCCCGTTGTTCCACACCAACGTCGAGGGCACCCGCAACGTGCTCGAGGTCGCCTGCCGCGCGAACCTCGAGCGCTTCGTCTTCACCAGCAGTTACGTCACGGTCGGACGCAAGCGCGGCCGGACCGCCACCGAGGACGACGTGATATCGGACCACGGCCTCACGCCGTACGTGCGGTCGCGGGTGCAGGCCGAGAACCTCGTCATGCAGTACGCCCGCGAGCGCGGATTGCCCGCCGTCGCGATGTGCGTGTCCACGACCTACGGTGCCGGTGACTGGGGCCGCACCCCGCACGGGGCGATCATCGCCGGTGCCGCGTTCGGAAAGCTGCCGTTCGTAATGAGCGGTATCGAGCTGGAGGCCGTCGGAATCGACGATGCCGCAAAGGCTTTGATCCTGGCGGCGCGCAACGGCCGGGTGGGGGAGCGCTATCTGATCTCGGAGAAGATGATCAGCAACGCCGAGGTCGTCCGCATCGCCGCCGACGCCGCGGGGGTGCCTCCGCCGACGAAGTCCCTGCCGCTGGTGACGTCGTGGGCGCTGGCCGTGCTCGGTAGCGCCAAGGCGCGACTGAGGGGCACCGACGAGCAATTGTCGATCGGCTCCTTGCGACTGATGCGTGCCGAGGCGCCGGTGGATTGCACCAAGGCCAAGCGCGAACTCGGTTGGCAGCCGCGGCCTGTCGAGGAATCGATCCGCGAGGCCGCCGCGTTCTGGGTGGGACTGCGCGACGCCCGTCGCAAGAGCAAGCAGGCGGGCTGACGGCTCGGAGTCAAGCCTCCAGGCGGTCGCGGATTAGGGAGAGTCTTTGGCGGAGTTCGGATTCGGTGATGACACCCCGGAGCATCAGCGAATGTGCCAGTGAGAGCAACTGGTTCTCCGGATAGGGCAGCGTGGAGTAGACCGTCGCCGACAGCGCGTCCTCCTCGTCCCGGCGCTCCGTGAAACTCGGTGCGTTCGAATCGCAGGCGGCCTGGTCCAGCGCGTCGCACAGACCGTCGAGGCTGGTCTTCCACGGTGGCACGGGATTCTCGACGCCGTACTTGGCCGCCATCCTGGGCCAGACCTGATTGCGGTCGACGATGGTGCGCAGAACGTCGCTGTCCAGCTCAGTCATCGGTCACTCTCCGGTCGGGTGCATCGCGGCGCGGGTGGCCGTGATGACGTTGGTGGTGACGCCCGCCTTCGGCAGTGCGACGCCGATCAGGCAGTCGCGGGTGATGATCTCGATCAGCTGTTCCTCGGTCCATCCGTCGGTGCCCGGCGGGCGCATCGGCATGACCATGAAGCGGTGCTTCTGGTTGGAGTCCTGAACCCGCACCTCGACGTCGTCGCCGAGATACAGCCCGAACTCCGAGAGGACCTGGCGTGGCCATCGCACGAGGCGCCTGCGGTAGTTGGGGGTGCGGTACCACTCCGGTGAGTTCCCGAGGATCGGGCGCGGGTAGCACGAGCAGAGCGCGCACACGATGACGTGGTGCACCGTGGGTGTATCCGCGAGGATCTGGAAGGCGGTGAAGTCACTGGGTGTGCCGAACCCCGTCGGCTCGAGCCAGTCGACACCGACTTCCTTGCTGGCCGTCATGGGTTCGTCCAACGCGAGCTGTCTGAAGTCGGGATCCAGCCACGCCCGGGCCACCAGGCGTGCCGCAGGGGTGGGACCGATCTGTTCGGCGAACTCGGTGAAGAGCCGGTGCTCCTCGGCCGTGAAGATGCCCTTCTCGATGCACAATTCGCGCAGCGCGATCTCCAGCACTTCGAAGTCCGTGATCTCGTCGACCATGGGCTTGACCGTGCGGTCGTGGTCGTGGTCGTGGTCGTGGTCATGATCGGTCATCGTGGTCCGTTCAGTCGGCGGCGCGGAGCCAGCGCTCCGGGATTTCGGTTCGGAGACTGTCGGTTTCGGGTCCCCGAAAGTCGTCCCACAGCTCGGCCATGCGGAAGCTGACGACGTAGAACCACTCGGGCTTCGCGTCGGGGATGTCCCAGGTCTCGTCCTCGGCGGCCGGACTCTCATAGGCGACGGCGGCGATCTCACCCGTCGCGCCTCGCACGTATTCCGGTGTGCGCGTGTAGAAGAGCACCGGGAGCTCGCGTACGACCACTGCATCGCCCACCGTGAATCGGGGCTCGCCCGCCTTGCCGGCGTAGACCTGCGGATCGCCCTTACCCTGCGCATGGACGATGTGGCTGTTGCGCTTGACCTGAGACCCGTCGCCTTCGAACCTTGGGCTCGCCTTCAGCGGCGTGCCCGCGAGACCGCCTTCGTAGCGCTCCTTGACCTCGGCCATTCGCTCGGAGAGTTCGGTCAGGCCGATGTGATGCTTCTCGACGAGCACCCGCGCCACGGACAGCAGCCAACGGCCGTAGTAGGGGAAGCCGAGATAGACGGCACGCTGGACATCCACGTTGCCGATGCGCCGTCGTTCCTCGGACAGCCAAATGCCGCGCCACGCAAGCACTTCGCACATCACGTAGGTCATGTGCTCCCAGTACTCGTAGGCCTTGTTCTCGTACGTCATCGGGGCGTCGGGTTCGCCACCGACGTCGTGCACGGGCTTCATGTACGCGACGAATCGAGCATGGTCGAGCAGGTCGGGAGTGGGGGCGTCGGGTAGTTCGGGATAGGAGGACTTGAGCCGGGCTACCAGCTCGAGTTGCGTGGCGCGTTCTGCGGCGTTGCTCATCGACCATCCCGGACGTGGGTGACGAGGAATCCCGGCCGGCTACCGAGCTCCCTAATGGTCGAAGGCTAGCATCGACACCGGGGTGGGGCAATGGCTTTGCAAGAGGCCGCGCGGGCACGCTGACGTGGCTCATAGCCGACACCCACCTAGCGCCAAGGTCCGATGGATAGCGTCGATTTCGTGAGATCACCATCGGACCCGCAATGCCCGTAACAGCCCCGCCCGCACCTGCTTTCGTGGACGTCGTCACCGAGATGCTGTACTACAGCGGCTTGGCGCTGCCCGTCGGAATCGGAATGACGATCGCCTTCCTCGCGGTCCCCGAGGTCCACGGTGGCGTGGTGGCGCCCCGGGTGCGGGCGCTCGCACCCGCCGCGGCGGTGTTCGTCGCCGTCAGCGCGGGCGTGCACGTCCTCACCGCGCCTGCGAGCCGTGGCAACTCGGGCGGACAGACACTGATGGCGACCGCCCAGATCGTCGCCTATCTGCTCGTCGTCGTCGCGCTGCTGATGCTGTGGAAGCGACCATCACGTCCGCTGGCTGGAGGGCTGACCGCACTCGCGGTGATCACGGCGGCGATCCCCTCCGTCAGCTTCGTCGCGCCGACCCTCGACGGCACGGCACGCAACCTGCTGACGCTCGTGCACGTCCTGGGCGCCCTGTTCTGGATCGGCGGACTGGTGGTGTTGGCCACCGTCGGCATGCTCGGCCGCCGGGCTCGGAGACGGGACCCCGACAGTGTCGACGCGGAGCGTAGTTCGCAGGACTGGGGTCAGATCTGGGAGCGGTTCACCGTCGTGGCGCTGTGGGCGGTCGGCGCCCTGATCACGAGCGGGTCGTGGCTCGCCTGGACGCACGTCGGTACCCCGGTCCAACTGTTGACCACCCCCTACGGTCGCTACCTGACCGTCAAGCTGGTCCTCGTCGGAATCATGCTCGGGGCCGGCGCGTACAACGCCCGCGTCCTGTTGCCGAGGATCGCTGCCGCCCAACGCGATGGTGATGACCGGGGCGCCGTCCGCATCGCCGTGGCGCACCTCCCGGTCGTCGTCGTCGCCGAGGCTGTCCTGGCCTTGGCCGTGCTCGCCGTGGTCCCCTTCCTCAGGGGTTCCGCGCGCACGGAAGCGGGGTGGCCCAGCGCCGGCGGCTTCGACCTGACCGTCTTCGGCACCGGCCTGGTGCTCGTCGCGCTCGTGGCATTCTCCCTGTGGTGGGGCTCCCGACGACCTCAGCGGGTGGCTGTGCCGAGTAGGTAGCTCAGGCCTGCAGGATCCACTGCCGAGCGGCGTCGGTCTGTCCAGCCGGAAAGTGCTTGATCTCCGCCGACACGAAGTGGGCGGCCAGATGCTGCACGGCGTCGCCCAGATGCGAGTCCGTCACGACGGCGACCTTCTTGACGTTCCGTTGATGGTCGCGAACGAACCGGAAGTGGGCGACCATGGCGCCCAAGCCGTCCCAGCCAGGGAACCTCGGGGCGTCGATGATGACGCCGGCGAGTCCGCCGGTTTCCTCGATCTGAGGGTCGACGACGTTTGCGACCTTCAGGAAGTCGGCCGCTTCGAACGACGACTCCGGGCGTACGTGCACGATGGAATGCTCGGCATCCATCTCGACGTCAATCACATTGTGCTCCTTCGAGATCACGCACCAGATCTACTGGCACCGGGCTTTCATGTCGCGCATGGGCTGCCGAATTCCAGCGAGATCCGCCTTCGCCTGGGGGTTGTCGCGGAGGTAGACCTCGGTGCTCAGACGAATCTCGTCTCTCGGTTGGCCTCGGAGGCTGGAGAAGAACGCATTCACGTCGGGATGGGTGAACATGTACACCGATGTGGCCGCGGCGACTTCGGCGGTCACCTGCTCGAAGTCGCCGGCCGAGCAGCCGGGAGCCGGTGGTGGCGGATCGGCGAACGCGGCGGGTGCGCTGGACATCAGTGCCGCGCTGCCGAGGATCCCGGCACCGATCGCGGTCGCCAGTGCACGGCGTGCCGGGCACACAGATGGGTACATCACATCCTCCTAAGTATCGGTTGCACAATGGAAGTCGGCGTGCAAGGGGTAGCACCCGCTAGCGGTGTCCACCGCCGCCACCGCCGCCACCCGTCGATCCTCCGCCGGAGCCGTGGTCGGGCTGCAGCGCCGTGTTACCGCCCGCGGGGTTGAAATACCACTCGTTGTCAAAGGGATACTGCTCGTCCACCGCGGATACCGATGGCGAGAAATCCGATGAGCCACTGCCAGATTGGACGTCACTACCCTGGCAGATGGTGACGGCAGGGTCGCACGAATCTGCGCCGGCGACGGGTGCGCCGATGACCGTCACCACGCCGCAGGCGGCCAGGAGGGCTGCCACCATCTCGAGATGTCCGAGTCGCATGATTATTCCCTCCCGCATCCGAACCGCCGGTGGTGGCGTCCGCGCTCTACATTGCTCGCAGTGAAGTCGAGCGGACAGGGTCTTTAGGCCTCACGAACGGGCCCAAGTGCCCACGTGGTGGTCACGCATTCTGCCTCCGTACGCCAAGCACCGGCTGGCATCGGCGACCGTCGTCGAAGCCGGGCGCCCACGGCCATCGGCCGCGACCATCCGCCCACACCAACTGCACTGCGGTCAGGCCGGGGCCATCGATGGCGACGGCGATCCCCATGTGTGCGTCGGGATGCTCGACCTCGACCAGTTCGAGGCGGGTTCCCGCGGGCAGGGAGACCTGATCCCCCGGAGTGGAGCGTCCACCGGCCAGTGCCCGCTTCGCGAAGGTGTTCAGCAACCACAGGGCGCGTTTCGGAGGCAGGCCGGTCACCAGCAGTTCGGGTAGGCCGTGATCGTGCAGACCGATCGTGTAGGCGAACGGCCTGCGATCGTCCTCGACGTACTGCACCACCCAGCCGCGGTGCAGGATCCTCTCGCGCAACAGGCTGAGGTAGTCGTTCAGAGTCTTGTCGGGATGGTCGCATTGCCAGCACATGGGGTGCCCGCCCTTCTGTCGTTCGTACCGCGAGTGTGTCCCGCGGCGCCGACAGGTATCGGACCTAAAACCGTTGGAAACAGACGTCATCCACAGTTGCGATTTCGTCCACAGCCTCAGCCCATCCGCCCCGCGTCGACCATCCGCAGCACCGCCGCACCCTCGTCGTCGGAGGCCTCCAGGTCCACCTCGACGTCGAAGCCCCAATCACGGTCGCCGGCAGGGTCGTCGAGGATCTGACGCACCCGCCACACATCGGGTTGGCGGTCGATGATCAACAGCGCCGGCCCACGGGCATCCGCACCGGTGCCGACGGATTCGTGCTCGTCGAAGTAGGCGGTGCCGACCTCTGCCCAGCGCTCGGTCGTCCAGCCGGAGTCGCCGTCCAACACGCCCAGGTCGTACCAGCGGCCGCGGGAGAACAGCTCCACCCGACGGAACAGCGCATTGCGGACCATCGCGGTGAACGCGCGCTCGTTGCCGGTCAGCGGGCGCGGGCGGGCCGGGACCGTCACGGGCGCACCCAGGGGTTGATCGGGGCTGGTGAGCTGCTCCCATTCGTCAAGGAGGCTCGAATCCACTTGGCGGACAAGCTCACCCAACCACTCGACGACGTCGGTCACGTCCTCCGTTCTCGCCGCCGCAGGCACCCCCGACCGCAGCGCCTTGAAGGCATCGGAGAGGTAGCGCAGCACGGCACCCTCGGAGCGGGTCAACCCGTAGACACTGACGTACTCCCGGAAGGTGAACGCCCCCTCCCACATCTCGCGGACGATGGACTTCGGCGACAGCTGCCCGTCGGCAGCCCACGGGTTGCTCTGCAGATATACGTCGAAGACGTGGCCGAGGACGTCGTCGAGCGGCTTCGGGTAAGTGATCTCGTCGAGGAGGGCGATGCGTTCGTCGTACTCGATGCCCTCGGCCTTCATTGCCGCCACGGCCTCGCCCCTGGCCTTCTTCAGCTGTGCCGACAGGATCTGACGCGGATCCTCCAGCGTCGCCTCGATCACCGAAACGACATTTAGCGCATAGGTTTCCGACTCCGAGTCGAGCACGTCGATCGCAGCCAGCGCGAACGTCGACAGCGGTTGGTTCAGGGCGAAGTCGCGGGGCAGGTCGACGGTCAGGCGGTAGCGCCGTCCGTCGGGCTCGGGTTCGGGGAGCCGTTCCAGCACACCGGCCTGCAGCAGCGAGCGGGCGATGCCGACCGCCTCGCGGATGTGCTTGAGCTGGCGCTTGCGCGGTTCGTGGTTCTCGGTGAGGAGTCGTCGCATCGCGATGAAGGGGTCACCGGGACGATCGACGACGTCGAGGATCATCGCCGTCGACACCCGCATGTTGCTGGTCAACGGCTCGGGGGTGGCCTCGACGAGCCGGAGCTGGGTCTTCTCGCTCCACGGCACCATGCCCTCGGGCACCTTGCGGCGCACCAGCTTCCGCCGCTTCTTCGGGACGTCGGCCACCTTGGCGAACTGTTTGAGGTTCTCCACCTCGTGCTCGGGCGCCTGCACGACGACGGTGCCCGCGGTGTCGTAGCCGGCCCGTCCCGCGCGACCGGCGATCTGGTGAAACTCGCGCGCGTTCAGCAAGCGGGTGCGGACGCCGTCGTACTTCGACAGTGCGGAGAAGACGACCGTCCGGATCGGCACGTTGATGCCGACGCCGAGGGTGTCGGTGCCGCAGATGACCTTGAGCAGGCCGGCCTGCGCCAGCTGTTCCACCAGCCGCCGGTACTTGGGCAGCATTCCAGCGTGGTGCACCCCGATCCCGTGTCGGACCAGTCGCGACAGCGTGGATCCGAACGCCGACGAAAACCGAAAGGCGCCAATCAGTTCCGCGATGGCCGCCTTCTCGTCCTTGGTGCTGACGTTCACGCTCATCAGCGCCTGCGCCCGCTCCAGCGCGGAGGCCTGGGTGAAGTGGACGACGTAGATGGGCGCCTGCTTGGTCTCGAGCAGGTCACCGATCGTCTCGTGCATCGGCGTCGTCGCGTAGTAGTGGTGCAGCGGCACCGGGCGCTCGGCGTTGGCGACCAGCGCCGTCGGCCTGCCCGTGCGGCGGGTGAGGTCCTCGCGCAGGAACGTGACGTCACCCAGGGTGGCCGACATCAGCAGGAATTGGGCGTGGGGAAGTTCGAGCAGCGGCACCTGCCAGGCCCAGCCGCGGTCCGGGTCGCCGTAGAAGTGGAACTCGTCCATCACCACCAGCCCGATGTCCGCGTCGGCGCCCTCGCGCAAGGCGGTGTTGGCCAGCACCTCCGCGGTGCAGGCAATGATCGGAGCGTCCGCGTTGACCGCCGCATCGCCGGTGAGCATGCCGACGTTCGTCGCCCCGAACACGTCGCAGAGGGCGAAGAACTTCTCGCTCACCAAGGCCTTGATCGGCGCGGTGTAGTAACTCGGTCGTCCGGCAGCGAGCGCCGCGTACAACGCGCCGGTGGCCACCAGCGACTTGCCCGATCCGGTGGGCGTGGCCAGGACGACGTTGGCGCCGCTGACCAGCTCGATCAACGCCTCCTCCTGCGCCGGATACAGCACGGTGCTGCTGGCTTCGGCCCACGCGGCGAAGGACGAGTACAGCTCGTCAGGGTCGGCGGCCTTCGCACGCAGGGCGGAGAGGTCGTCCGGATCGTCGATCAGGGCAGGTGCGGACATCGTGACCTACAGCGTGCCTGACCGCCATTGCGCTCCCACCGGCGGAGCGGCTCGCGACCCTGCCAGACTCATACCGTGTCTCCCGTCAACGGTCACATCTCGCACTGGTTCGACAAGATGCCCTCGCCGCGGTCATGGCTGCCCGGGGACCGCGACGCCGACGTCTGCATCGTCGGCGCCGGCTACACCGGTCTGTGGACGGCGTACTACCTCAAGCGGGCCGACCCGTCGTTGCGCATCACGATTCTGGAGGCGCGGTTCGCGGGCTTCGGAGCTTCGGGCCGCAACGGTGGTTGGTTGTCGGGTCTGGTGCCCGGCGACCGGCACGCGATGGCACGTGAGCATGGCCGCGACAGCGTGCTGGCCTGGCAGCGAGCGCTCAACGAGGCCGTCGACGAGGTGACCGACGTCGCGGCGCGCGAAGGCATCGACGCCGGCATCGTCAAGGGCGGCACCCTGCAGATCGCCCGCAACCCGGCGCAGGCGAAGCGGCTGGCCGCCGAGCTCGCCGAAGAACGCGCCTGGGGCAACGAGGGTCTGCAGGAGTTGACGACAGCCGAAGCGGCGCAACGCATTCGGTTCGATGGCGTGGTCGCGGCCTATCACACGCCGCACTGCGCCCGGATCCAACCGGCGTCGCTGGCGCGGGGGCTCGCCGACGTCGTCGAGGGACTCGGCGTGCAGATCTACGAGCAAACGCCGGTCACCGAGATCGCGGCGGGCCGGGCCATCACGGACCGTGGCACCGTCAGGGCGCCGATCGTGCTGCGTGCCACCGAGGGCTTCACCGCGGGACTGCGCGGGCTCAAACGGCGGTGGTTGCCGATGAACAGTTCGATGATCGCCACCGAACCGATCGGCGCCGACGTGTGGGAGTCCATCGGGTGGGACGGTCGCGAGACGGTCGGCGACATGGCACACGGTTTCTTCTACGCCCAGCGCACGGCCGACGACCGCATCGCGATCGGCGGACGCAGCGTGCCCTACCGCTACGCATCGCGGACCGATGTCGACGGCAAGGTTCCCGAGCGCACGATCCGGCATCTGAGCGCGGTGCTGCACGACGTCCTACCGCAGGTGCGCGACGTGCCGATCGCCCACGGCTGGTGCGGCGTGCTCGCCGTGCCGAGGGACTGGTCGGCGGGCATCGACCTGGACCGGTCCACCGGACTCGGCTGGGCAGGCGGCTACGTCGGCCACGGCGTCACGGCGACCAACCTGGCGGCGCGGACGCTCGCCGACCTGGTGCTGAACGAGAAGACGCCCCGGACGGACCTGCCATGGGTGGGTCACCGGTCGAAGACCTGGGAGCCCGAGCCGTTGCGCTGGCTCGGCGTGCGCAGCCTCTACGTGGCGTACAAGCTCGCCGATCGGCACGAGGCCGGCGGTCGCGCCACGACGTCCCCGATCGCCGGTGTCGCCGACCTGATCACCGGTCGACCGTAACCGTCACGCCGATTCGGCCTTCGCCTTCAGCCGCTGCAGCGTCAGCTCGATGTGCTTCGCGTTGGCGCCCGTGCGATCGGAGACCCCGGTGGCGAAGCCCGCGGGCTTGCGGAACCAGCCCGGCCGTCGGTCCCAGGTCTGCTCGGTGACCCGGCAGCCGCCCTCGACGGGTTCGATGTCGTAGCGCCAGTGGGCCACCGGGATGATCGCGCTCTTGACGTCGAAGGCGAATACCCGGCCCGGCTCGGCGTGGGTGACGGTGCACTTGGTGCTCCACGACTTGCCGCGGTTGGTGTTGTGGCCCTTGAACACCGCTCCCGGGCGGGCGACGTCGCCCTTCTGCCACTCCATCGAGTCGGCCTCCTCGGCCAGTGCGGCCATCGTCGGGAGGTCGGTGATGAGGGCATAGACGTCGGAGCAGCTGGCCGCGATGGTGACCGATGCCTGGGCCGAGGGTTCGCTCATGGCGTGATCGTAGCCAGGGGTGTGGAATCGCGGGCTGCTCTGCGTACGTTGGCTAGATCATGAGCCAACGCACAGTTCGAGAGCCCACCGCCGAACATCCCATCACCGTCACACCGACCGGGCAGCACGTCGTGGTCCGGGTGAACGGGGAGGTCGTCGCCGAAACCGACGCCGCGCTGACCCTGCAGGAGTCGACGTACCCCGCGGTGTACTACGTACCGCTCGCCGACGTGTCGTCCGAGGCGCTGACGCGAAGCGACACGACCACCTACTGCCCGTACAAGGGTGAGGCGAACTACTACGACGTGAGCGTCGCGGGTACGACGGTCGGCGACGCCATCTGGACCTATGAGCAGCCGTACCCGGCGGTCGCCCAGATCGCGGGCCACGTCGCGTTCTACGCCAGCAAGGCCGACGTCACCGTCTCCTGAGACGTTTTCGGCCTACCCTTTGGCGGTGCCCAGTTCCGCCGGCCTGACGCGCAGCGTGGACTTCGGTGACGTGTCCGCCGGGCCTGCCGGTCCGTCGATGACGCTGTCGCCGCAGCGCCGCGGTCCCGGCGACCCGTGCTACCAACTGGT
This sequence comes from Mycolicibacterium sp., assembly GCF_016462545.1. Lineage (GTDB taxonomy): Bacteria > Actinomycetota > Actinomycetes > Mycobacteriales > Mycobacteriaceae > Mycobacterium. The sequence continues at coordinate 46,240 of NZ_JAEMTA010000032.1, forward strand.
CGAGGGCGCCATCTGGAAGACCAGCCTGCTCTCGAGCGGACCGGTGACCGCCCGCATCGTGAAGACGGCGCGAGCGACCGTCGACTGCGAGGCGTGGGGAGACGGAGCCGCAGAGTTCCTCGACCGCCTGCCCGCGCTACTGGGCCTGCACGACGATGCGACCGGCTTCGCCCCCGAGGAACCGACGATCGCGGCGGCATACCGCCGCGTCCCGCACCTGCGCCTCGGCCGCACGGACCGCGTCATGGAGGCGCTGGTGCCCGCCGTGCTCGAGCAACGCGTCGCAGGCAAGGACGCATTCCGGGCGTGGCGGCTGCTGGTGACCAAGTTCGGCACGCCCGCACCGGGGCCCGCTCCGGAGCGCATGCGCGTCCCACCGCCCGCGGAGGTGTGGCGACGCGTTCCGTCGTGGGAGTTCCACCTCGCCAACGTCGATCCGGGCAGGGCGCGGACGGTCGTCGGCTGCGCGGATCGGGCGGCCGCGCTGGAGCGGCTGTCCTCACGCGCTCCCGAGGACGCCCGGACGGCGTTGATGACACTGCCGGGCGTCGGGGTGTGGACGGCGGCCGAGGTCGCCCAGCGTGCCTGGGGCGACGCCGATGCGCTGTCCATCGGGGACTACCACCTCTCCAACGTGGTCGGGTCGACGCTGCTCGGGCATCGGATCGACGACGACGAGATGGTCGAACTCCTGGAACCCCTGCGGCCGCACCGGTATCGCGCGGTACGACTGCTCGAGGTGAGCGGGATGGCGCGCAATCCCCGCTTCGGCGCGCGTCAGGCGATCCCGAATCTGCGCCTCATCTAGTCGCCCAGGCGAGCGGCAACCCAGTCGACCAGGGGACGGGCCGCCTTCCAGTCCGCGCGGACCGCCTTGACGAATTCCGGCGTGTGGATGATCGGCTCGAAGCCGTAGTCCTTCGTCACCGTCAACGAGCGGTGCCGGAGCAGTTCGATGCGCGGGTGGTCGGCGTCGTATCCGCGCGGCGAGGTCTTGAGGCGGTCGCCCCCGACGGTGAACCCGGCCTTGGTGAGCTTGGCCAGGATCTTGCCGAGTTCGTCACCGGTCAGGTCGTTGTCGATGGACGCCCGGATCCGGCCGAGGTCGGAGGCACTCGCGTCGTAGAACCCGGCCCCGGTGCGGACACCGCGCGCCGCGACCTCGACGTACCAGCCGCACGCGGGACCCGCGCCGACGTAGGCGCCCTGATGCGTCTTGTACGGCGTCTTGTCCTTGGCGAACCTGACGTCGCGGAAGGGACGAAAGACCTTGGCCGTCCCGAACTCTGGTTCGAGCGCGGTGACCAGGGCCGTCATCGGCGCCTTGACGCTCGTGAGGTAGACGTCCCGGTGCGACTCCCAGAACGCCTTGGTGTTGTCGATCTCGAGGTCGTCGTAGAAGTCGAGGGCGGCCTCGGGAAAGCCAGTGAACCCCGGTGTCGACTCCGTCATGCGGCGAGCGTAGCGATCAGATCCCCAACCGTGCGGGGGTGTAGCCGGCGGCCGGCGTGGGTAGGTGCTCCTCTGGGCGAGAGAAAGAGAGACACACACATGCCAGGATTCACCATTCCGGGAATTTCGGACCAGGACGCCAACGAGATCGCCGGCCTGCTGCAAAAGCAGCTCAGCACGTACAACGACCTGCACCTGACCCTGAAGCACGTGCACTGGAACGTCGTCGGCCCGAACTTCATCGGCGTCCACGAGATGATCGATCCGCAGGTCGAGTTGGTACGCGGATACGCCGACGAGGCCGCCGAGCGGATCGCCGCGTTTGGAGTTTCGCCGCAGGGCACGCCCGGCGCGATCCTCAAGGACCGCACGTGGGATGACTACTCGGTCGGTCGCGACACCGTGCTCGCGCACCTCGCGGCCCTCGACCTGGTCTACACCGGAGTCAACGAGGACACCCGCAAGGCGATCCACACCCTCGAGGACCTCGACCCGGTCTCGCAGGACATGCTGATCGGACACGCCGCGGAACTCGAGAAGTTTCAGTGGTTCGTTCGCGCGCACCTGGAGAGCGCCGGCGGCGACCTGTCCAATGCGGGTGCGACGACCGAGAAGAAGGCCGCTCAGACCGCGAAGAAGAAGACGGCCAAGTAGTCCCGGCTTCGCCGTAGACCGAGAACGGGCCCGCACCCCTGAGGGATGCGGGCCCGTGAGCCGGTCTGACGTTGACTCAGTTCACCTCCTCCTCTAGTGCGTCGTCGCGGACCGGGCGGTCGGCGAGTTCTTCATTTCGGCCGAACAAGAATGGGTATGCGGCCCCCGCGATCGCCGCGCCGACGAGCGGTGCCAGCCAGAACAGCCACAGCTGGGCAGGCGCACCGTCACCGTTGAAGAACGCGACCGCGGTCGAGCGCGCCGGGTTGACCGACGTGTTCGAGATCGGTATCGAGATGAGATGGATCAGGGTGAGGGTCAGTCCAATCGCCAAGCCCGCGAAGCCCTTCGGGGCGCGGTCGTCGGTCGAGCCGAGGATGACGAGTAGGAAGACGGCCGTCAGGACGACCTCGGTGATCAGCACGGCCAGCAGCGAGTAGCCCCCGGGCGAATGATCCCCGAAGCCGTTGGCGGCCATGCTCCCCTGCGCCGACCAGCCGTCCTTGCCCGAGGCGATCACGTAGATCACCAGGCCTGCCACCACGCCGCCAATCACCTGAGTGATCCAGTAGGCGGGCAGCGCCCTCCACTCGACGCGTTTGGCGATGGCCGCGCCGAGGGTCACCGCGGGGTTGAAGTGCCCGCCCGAGATGGTGCCGAATGCGTAGACGCCGGTCAGCACCGTCAAACCGAATGCGAGCGAGACCCCGAGAAAGCCGATGCCGAGTGCGGTGCCGTCCGAGGGGAACTTCGCTGCGAACACCGCGCTGCCGCAACCGCCGAGCACCAGCCAAAAGGTTCCGATGAACTCGGCTGCGAGCCGGTGAGCCATCGTGGGTGTCGTCATGGCAGTACCTCCCTGGCAGCACGCCATTGAGCTGCCCGAGCCCTGAGGATCGCACGCGGACAACCACTTTCGTACCGGTCGATGCCGAATCTTCACCCGATGGTGACCAATGCTTACCTCGGCGTCAGTCGCGGTGGGCGGCCGAATGGCGATGACGGCCGAGCGCCAGGACGCCAGTTCGGGCGGCAGCCCACCCGCCACCGTCCTCATCGCGGGCGAGTGGGGCGTCTAAGAATCCGAGAAGGCTTTCGAGCAAATTACTGACGAGTGTGAAATTGCAGCTCAGTGTAATAGGGTCACTCAATGAGCAAATAAAGCGTAATGATCATGGCGAGAATGTGAATTCCGCTCGGGCCGATACTCGGCATCGAAGATCGTCCACTGGTCAACCGCAGCAACGGAATTCGTCGTCGTCAGCCGCAGGTTGCCCCCTGACGGGACGATCCGGCCCTGCGGCCTGGTTAGGTTCGACTAAGTTGGCATGTCAGGCGGGGTTTGTCATATCGTTTCACCACTCGAGGCGAGTGGTGCCAGTTCCGTCGTTCAGTGCTGCACGCAGACCGAACCATCGCCCGCCGGCAGCAGCCGTCCATGACGGCTGCCAGCAAGAGGCTCCCATGAAGGTCTGTCAGAAGAGGGTGAGGTGGGAATGGCGCCCAGCGACCATGGCTCGAGTCAAGGCGGGCTAAAGCAGGGGCTCTACAACCCGGCCTACGAACACGACTCCTGTGGGGTCGCGATGGTCGCCGACATGCACGGCCGCCGCAGCCGCGACATCGTCGACAAGGCCATCACCGCGTTGCTGAACATGGAGCACCGTGGTGCTCAGGGTGCAGAACCCAACACCGGCGACGGCGCGGGGATTCTGCTCCAGGTTCCGGACGAGTTCCTCCGTGCGGTCTGCAAGGACGAGGGCTTCGATCTGCCGCCCGCGGGCAGCTACGCCACCGGCATCGCCTTCCTGCCCCAGTCGTCCCGCGACGCCGCAGCCGCCTGCGAGTCGGTGCAGAAGATCATCGAGGCCGAGGGTCTGACCTTCCTCGGATGGCGCGACGTGCCGACCGACGATTCGTCCCTCGGCGCGCTGGCCCGCGACGCGATGCCGACCTTCCGTCAGGTGTTCATCGGCGGCGCCTCCGGCATGGACCTGGAGCGGCGCGCCTACGTCGTGCGCAAGCGGGCCGAGCACGAGCTGGGCACCAAGGGCCCGGGGCAGGACGGACCAGGTCGCGAAACGGTCTACTTCCCTAGCCTCTCCGGCCAGACGTTCGCCTACAAGGGAATGCTCACCACGCCGCAGCTGAAGGCGTTCTACCTCGATCTGCAGGACGAGCGCCTCACCAGCGCGCTCGGCATCGTCCACTCCCGCTTCTCGACCAACACGTTCCCGTCCTGGCCGCTGGCGCACCCGTTCCGTCGCGTCGCCCACAACGGTGAGATCAACACCGTCACCGGAAACGAGAACTGGATGCGGGCGCGCGAAGCGTTGATCCGCACCGACGTCTTCGGGTCGTACGACGACGTGGACAAGATCTTCCCCGTCTGCACCCCGGGCGCCTCCGATACCGCCCGCTTCGACGAGGTCCTCGAACTGCTGCACCTCGGTGGTCGCAGCCTGCCGCACGCGGTGCTGATGATGATCCCCGAGGCGTGGGAGCGCCACGAGTCCATGGACCCCGCCCGTCGGGCCTTCTACGAGTACCACTCCTCGCTGATGGAGCCGTGGGACGGCCCGGCGTCGGTGTGCTTCACCGACGGCACCGTGATCGGGGCCGTGCTCGACCGCAACGGCCTGCGCCCCTCGCGGGTCTGGGTCACCGACGACGGCCTCGTCGTGATGGCGTCGGAGGCGGGCGTGCTCAACCTCGACCCGTCGACCGTGGTGCGCAAGATGCGTCTGCAACCAGGCCGCATGTTCCTGGTGGACACCGCGCAGGGACGCATCGTCTCCGACGAGGAGGTGAAGGCCGAACTCGCCGCCGAGCAGCCGTACCAGGAGTGGTTGGACGCCGGACTCTTCCACCTCGGCGACCTGCCGCCCGGCGACTACGTGCGCATGCCGCACCACCGGGTCGTGCTGCGGCAGCAGGCCTTCGGCTACACCTACGAGGAGCTCAACCTCCTGGTCGCGCCCATGGCCCGTACAGGCGCCGAGGCGCTGGGCTCGATGGGCACCGATACGCCGGTGGCCGTGCTGTCGGCGCGCCCGCGGATGCTCTACGACTACTTCCAGCAGCTGTTCGCGCAGGTCACCAATCCGCCTCTGGACGCCATCCGCGAAGAGGTCGTCACCAGCCTGCAGGGCACCGTGGGACCCGAGGGCGACCTGCTCAACCCGAACGCCGACTCCTGTCGCCAGATCGTGCTGTCGAACCCGATCCTGCGCAACGCCGAACTATCGAAGCTGATCTGCGTCGACCCCGACCACGAGATCCGGGGCCACAAGCACGGTCTGCGGGCGGCGGTCATCCGTTGCCTCTACCCGGTGGCCCGGGGCGGTCAGGGGCTGCGGGAGGCGCTCGACGACGTCCGCGCCAAGGTCTCGTCGGCCATCCGCGACGGGGCGCGCATCATCGTGCTCTCCGACCGCGAATCGAACGAATCGCTCGCCCCGATCCCGTCGTTGCTCAGCGTGTCTGCCGTGCACCACCACCTGGTGCGCGACCGGACCCGCACCCAGGTGGGCCTCGTCGTCGAAGCCGGCGATGCCCGCGAGGTGCACCACATGGCTGCCCTGTGCGGATTCGGCGCCGCCGCGATCAACCCCTACATGGCCTTCGAGTCCATCGAGGACATGGTCGACCGCGGGGTCATCACCGACATCACCAGTGACCAGGCCAAGGCCAACTACACCAAGGCCGCTGGCAAGGGCGTGCTGAAGGTGATGTCCAAGATGGGCATCTCGACGCTGGCGTCCTACACCGGTGCCCAGCTGTTCCAGGCCATCGGCATCAGCCAGCAGGTGCTCGACGACTACTTCGGCGGACTGCACTGCCCGGTCGGCGGAATCGACCTCGACGACATCGCGGCCGACGTCGCGAGCCGGCACGCGCTGGCCTACCTGGACCGCCCCGACGAGCGCGCCCACCGCGAGCTCGAGGTCGGTGGCGAGTACCAGTGGCGTCGCGAGGGCGAATACCACCTCTTCAACCCCGACACCGTCTTCAAGTTGCAGCACGCCACCCGGACCGGCCAGTACTCGATCTTCAAGGAGTACACCAAGCTGGTCGACGATCAGAGCGAGCGGTTCGCGTCGCTGCGCGGCCTGCTGAAGTTCCGCGACGACGTGCGTCCCCCGGTGCCGCTGGACGAGGTCGAGC
>NZ_JAEMTA010000120.1 GCF_016462545.1 Mycolicibacterium sp.
TACCTCGACTTCACCACGTGTACCGAGTGTGGCCGCTGCCAGTCGCAGTGTCCCGCCTGGAACACCGGAAAGCCGTTGTCTCCCAAGCTCGTGATCATGAACCTGCGCGACCACCTGTTCGCCAAGGCGCCATACATCCTGGGCGACAAGGAGACTCCGCTCGAGAACACCTCCGTCGGCGGCGTCGGCGAGGAGCTGCGCGGCGAGAAGCACTCCGAGACGCATGCCGTCCCCGAATCCGGTTTCGAGCGCATCCTGGGGTCCGGCCCCGAGCAGGCCACCCGCCCGCTCGTCGGCACGCTGGAGCAGGGCGGCGTCATCGACCCCGACGTGCTGTGGTCGTGCACCAACTGCGGTGCGTGCGTCGAGCAGTGCCCGGTGGACATCGAGCACATCGACCACATCGTGGACATGCGCCGCTACCAGGTGATGGTCGAATCCGAATTCCCCGCCGAGCTCAACGGTCTGTTCAAGAACCTCGAGCGCGCCGGCAACCCCTGGGGCCAGAGCGCCAAGGAACGCACCAAGTGGATCGACGAGGTCGACTTCGACGTGCCCGTCTACGGCGAGGACGTCGACTCCTTCGACGGTTTCGAGTACCTGTTCTGGGTGGGCTGCGCCGGCGCCCTCGAAGACCGCGCCAAGAAGACCACCAAGGCCGTCGCCGAGCTGCTCGCCACCGCGGGCGTGAAGTTCCTGGTGCTGGGCTCGGGCGAGACCTGTACCGGCGATTCCGCCCGACGCGCCGGCAACGAGTTCCTGTTCCAGCAGCTGGCGGCTCAGAACGTCGAGACCATCAACGGGGTGTTCGAGGGCGTCGAGACCGTCGACCGCAAGATCATCGCGACCTGCCCGCACTGCTTCAACACGATCGGCCGCGAATACCCGCAGCTGGGCAGCAACTACACCGTCCTGCACCACACGCAGCTGCTGAACCGCCTGGTGCGGGACAAGAAGCTGGTGCCGGTCAGCCCGGTCAGCCAGGACGTGACCTATCACGATCCGTGCTTCCTCGGCCGCCACAACAAGGAGTACGAGGCGCCGCGTGAGCTGATCGGGGCCTCGGGCGCCACGCTGACCGAGATGCCGCGCCACGCCGACCGCGGCCTCTGCTGTGGCGCCGGCGGAGCTCGGATGTGGATGGAAGAGCACATCGGCAAGCGCGTCAACCACGAGCGCGCCGAGGAAGCCCTGAACACCGATGCCTCGAAGATCGCGACCGGCTGCCCGTTCTGCCGCGTCATGATGACCGACGGTGTCGGGGACCGCGCCGAGGAGATGGGCAAGGAGGCCGAGGTTCTCGACGTCGCCCAGCTGTTGCTCGCGGCGCTCGATCCCGAGGCCGTGACGCTGCCCGCCAAGGGTGCGGCCGCCGAGGCTGCCGCCGCGAAGCTCGCCGCCGCTCCTGCCGAGGTCAAGCCCGTCGAGGACGAGGTCGCCGAGCTGGCAGTCAAGGCTGAGACCGAGACTCCTGCGGCTACCGCGACCACCGCGGCTCCTGCGGCGCCGGTCAAGGGTGGCCTCACGGTCGCGCGCAAGCCGGGCGGGAAGAAGACCGCCACCGCCACCGCGCCTGCGGAGGCTGACGCGGCGCCGGCAGCCGACACCGCGGCTCCCGAGCCGGAGGTCAAGGGTCTCGGCATCGCCAAGCGCCCCGGCAGCAAGAAGGCTGCCGCACCCGTCGACGAGGCCACTGAGGTTGCCGAACCGGCCACCCCCGAGCCAGCCGTCAAGGGTCTGTCCATCGCCAAGCGTCCCGGCAGCAAGAAGGCGGCAGCAGCCCCTGAAGCAGCCGAGGCACCTGAGGCGGCTCCGGCTCCCGAACCAGAGGCAGCTGCTGCACCCGCCGCACCCGAACCACCCGTGAAGGGCCTGGCGATCGCTCGTAGGCCGGGCAGCAAGAAGGCGGCCTCGCCCGAGCCCGCGAAACCCGCTGAGCCGCAACCCGAATCGGCCCCGTCGTCGTCCACCAACGGCGCTTCGGCAGAAGAGTCGGTGAGCGAGCCGGCGAGTGCGGACGAGCCTGCGCAGCCCGAGCCGCCGGTGAAGGGGCTGGGCATCGCACCGGGGGTGCGTCGTCCCGGAAAGCGGTGACGACTCAAAACCATTGGACGGCGATGAGACGATGGACGGCGTGAGTACCCATCAGCTGCCATGGCACACCGGCCATCAGCCGCGCCAACGCACGTTCACGCAGTCGACGAAGCTGCAGGACGTCCTGTACGAGATTCGCGGCCCGGTGCACCAGCAGGCCTCCCGGCTGGAGTCCGAGGGGCACCGCATCCTGAAGCTGAACATCGGCAACCCCGCGCCGTTCGGCTTCGAGGCGCCCGACGTGATCATGCGCGACATGATCCAGGCGCTGCCCTACGCCCAGGGGTACTCCGACTCCAAGGGCATCATCTCCGCTCGCCGCGCCGTGGTCACCAAATACGAACTGGTGGACGGGTTCCCATACCTCGACGTCGACGACGTCTACCTCGGCAACGGGGTCTCCGAGCTCATCACGATGACGTTGCAGGCGTTGCTCGACAACGGTGATCAGGTGCTGATCCCTGCGCCCGACTACCCGCTGTGGACGGCTTCGACCGCCCTGGCCGGTGGCACCCCGGTGCACTATCTGTGCGACGAGACGCAGGGCTGGATGCCGGACATTGCCGACATGGAGTCGAAGATCACCGAGCGCACGAAGGCGCTCGTAGTGATCAATCCGAACAATCCAACCGGCGCTGTCTACACCCGCGAGAACCTGGTGCAGATCGCCGATCTGGCCCGCAAGTACCAGCTGTTGATCCTCGCCGACGAGATCTACGACAAGATCCTGTACGACGAGGCCGAACACGTCGCGATGGCATCGGTGGCACCCGACCAGCTCTGCTTGACGTTCAACGGTCTGTCGAAGGCCTACCGCGTCGCGGGGTACCGATCGGGCTGGCTGGCGATCACCGGCCCCAAGGAGCACGCAGCCAGCTTCTTGGAGGGCATCAACCTCCTGTCGAACATGCGCCTGTGCCCGAATGTGCCTGCCCAGTACGCCATTCAGGTGGCGCTCGGCGGCCATCAGAGCATCGATGATCTGGTGCTTCCCGGTGGCCGACTGCTGGAACAGCGTGACGTCGCATGGAACAAGCTCAACGAGATCCCCGGGGTCTCTTGCGTGAAGCCAGAGGGTGCCCTCTACGCGTTCCCCCGCCTCGATCCCGAGGTGCACGACATTCACGACGACGAGCAGCTCGTGCTCGATCTCCTGCTGCAGGAAAAGATTCTGGTGGTCCAGGGCACCGGATTCAATTGGCCTGCACCGGATCACCTGCGGATCGTGACCCTGCCATGGGCCCGCGATCTGTCCAACGCGATCGACCGGCTGGGCAATTTCCTGGCCAGCTATCGGCAGTAGCCTGCCCCGTCGGCGTCGGCGCGGTTGAGTTCGCGCTCCTCGGCGATGCGGCGGGCGCGGTCCTGGGCGCGGGTGGTTTTGCGGCGCGGCATCTTTAGCCCAGGATTGTGCGCGTTCGGTACTCGTCCGGTCACCTCGGTGGGTGCGGTGGGTGTGCACAGTTCGGGGAACAGTCGTCGGCTGCCCGGTCTGGTCAGGTGTGTTCGGCCGTCGGGCGCTGTCCATTCGACGGTGCCATCCGGGAGCTGTCGGTCCTGCCAGCCGCTCTCGCCGCCCCAGAATGTCTTGAGCAAGTGATGTTTTCGGCATAGCGCCTTGAGGTTGGAGGCCTGGGTCGGACCGTAGGGCCACGGGATCGTGTGGTCGATGTCGCAGTTGGTGGCGGGCGCGCAGCAGCCCGGGAAGCGGCACGTCATGTCGCGGGCGCGGATGAAGTCGGCCAGTTTCTTCGAGGGTGTGTAGCGCTGTTCTGGTGGGGCTTGGCCGGGGTGGACGATCGCGGTGATGGTGGCGCCGAGGGCGGCGCGTTGGGCGATCTCGCCGGGCAGGAACTGTCC
>NZ_JAEMTA010000093.1 GCF_016462545.1 Mycolicibacterium sp.
AACCCCTAACCTTCTGATCCGTAGTCAGATGCTCTATCCGTTGAGCTACGGGCGCCTGTCGTTCATTCAGTTGTACGGCTGGAGTGCACCAGTCGTGGCGGAGGCGAGAGGATTTGAACCTCCGGTCCGCTTTAAGACGGACAACTCATTAGCAGTGAGTCCCATTCGGCCGCTCTGGCACGCCTCCTGACCGATCCCGAGGGTACCGGACACGCAAGCGAACCCCAGAACCGCCGAGGAGGAAGCGTACACAGCGAGCCCGGCGGAAGGCAAAGCAGCATCACGTCCACCCCTAGACTGATCGCGTGACCGCCCGTCTGCGCCCCGAGCTGGCCGATCTGCCCGCCTACACGCCGGGCAAGACGGTGCCGGGCGCCATCAAGATCGCCAGCAACGAAACCGTCGACGGTCCGCTGCCCAGCGTGCGCGCTGCGATCGCGGCTGCGACCGACTCCATCAACCGCTATCCCGACAACGGGTACGTCGAGCTCAAGGAACGCCTCGCCAAGCATCTGGACGACGGCGCGTTCGCCCCCGAACACATCTCGGTGGGCAGCGGATCCGTCAGCCTGTGCCAACAGCTGATCCAGATCACGTCCTCCGTCGGCGACGAGGTGATGTTCGGCTGGCGCAGCTTCGAGATCTATCCGCTGCAGGTCCGCACCGCGGGCGCCACGCCGTTGCAGGTGGCACTCACCGACTACACGTTCGACCTCGACGCCATGCTGGCGGCGATCACCGACCGCACCCGGCTGATCTTCGTCTGCAACCCGAACAACCCGACATCCACCGTCGTCGACCCCGACGCCCTGGCCCGCTTCGTCGCCGCAGTGCCCAGTGACATCCTCATCGTGCTCGACGAGGCGTACGTCGAATACATCCGCGACGGCATGCTGCCCGACAGCTTCGGCCTGGTCCGCGCGCACCGAAACGTCGTGGTGCTGCGGACGTTCTCGAAGGCCTACGGCCTCGCCGGCTTGCGCATCGGATACGCGGTCGGCGATCCGGACGTCATCACCGCCCTCGGCAAGGTCTACGTCCCGTTCACCGCGACGAGCGTCTCGCAGGCCGCCGCCATCGCGTCGATCGACGCCTCCGACGAACTGCTGGCGCGTATCGACGCCGTGGTTGCCGAACGCGTGCGGGTCACCGCCGCCCTGCGCGAAGCGGGGTACACCGTGCCGCCGTCGCAGGCGAACTTCGTATGGTTGCCATTGGCCGAACGCACCACCGCGTTCGTCAACAGCGCCGCGGACAACCGTCTGCTGGTGCGGCCCTACGGCCAGGACGGCGTACGCGTCACCGTCTCCGTGCCTTCCGAGAACGACGCCTTCCTCGAGTTCGCCACCCGCTGGATCGCCACCGGCGGAGCCGGTGATCAGAACGGAGATTCATGAGCACCGCACGAAAGACGTTCGCGGCGTTGACCGAACGCACCGGAGAGATTCCCGACGCCGAACTGGACGCCTTCTGGGACACCCTGCAGCCCGCCACCGTCGACTTCATGATCGGCGAGTGGAAGGGCGGAGAGTTCGCGACCGGCCACCGCGCGAACGGATTCATGAAGCGGCTCAACTGGTTCGGCAAGACGTTCCTCTCGGCGTCCGACGCCCAGCCGCTGGTGTGTCTGGACGCCGACGGGAACAAGTTCTCCAACACCGAGGCCATGAAGGGCGAGGCGAGCCTGTGGCTCGAGGAGTTCCGCGGCGAGGTGACCGCGTCCATGGTGTACGACGGCGCTCCCGTGCACGATCACTTCAAGAAGGTGGACGACAACGCCGTGCTTGGCATCATGAACGGCAAGGGCGCCTTGGACGACAGCTCCGGCTCACCGCGTCACCTGTACTTCTACCTCGAACGGGTCTAAGCCCTATCGTCATCCAGATGAGGACGCGCGTTCTGGTCGCCGTAGCGGCATTCGTCGTCGCAGGCGCCACCGCGGGTTGTGACCGCACGACGCCGGGGACGGTGGCGATGACCACCGAGGCCGGCTCGTCCACCCGAATCTCGACGTCGTCCCGGCCGACCACATCCTCCCCGCGGACGTCCTCCCCGCGGACGTCCTCCCCGCGGACGTCGACGCCAAGGACCTCCTCCGAGGCCCCGCCGCCGGGGGATGCCCTCAACGTCACGTGCGCCGAGTACGTCGACCTCGACACGGCCCAGCAGCGCGCGGTCATCGAGGAGATCCTCAAGGACAAGACTTCGGTGCTCAGTCCGGGCGACGCAGAGATCGCCAAGACGCTCGCAGACGCAGTGTGCACGTTCCTGCCGGAGAGCAAGCTCAGCGAGATCCTGCTCGGCGAAACCCCGCCCTAGGCCCCTTTCGTCGCCCCGGGAGGCGAGCCGTAGCCTTCCGGGAATGGGTGATGCATACGAATCCCTCACCGTCGACATCGACGCTCGCGTCGCACGAGTCACGCTGGTGGGTCCAGGCAAGGGCAACGCGATGGGTCCGGCGTTCTGGGCCGAACTGCCCACCGCATTCGCGGCGCTCGACGCCGATCCCGACGTCCGCGCCATCGTGCTCACGGGCTCGGGCAAGAACTTCAGCTACGGCCTCGACCTGGCGGCGATGGGTGGCACCCTCACGCCGATGTTGGAAGAGGGCGCACTTGCCAAGCAGCGCACCGACTTCCACGCCAAACTGAGGGCGATGCAGGCCTCGATCACGGCGGTCGCGGACTGCCGCACGCCGGTGATCGCATCCGTGCACGGCTGGTGCATCGGTGGTGGCGTCGACCTGATCTCCGCCGTCGACATCCGCTACGCGAGCGCCGACGCCAAGTTCTCGGTGCGCGAGGTCAAGCTTGCGATGGTCGCCGACGTGGGCAGCCTGGCGCGGCTGCCGCTGATCCTGTCCGAGGGTCATCTGCGGGAACTCGCGTTGACCGGCAAGGACATCGATGCCACGAGGGCCGAGAAGATCGGCCTGGTCAACGACGTCTACCCCGACGCCGAGGCGTCGCTGGCCGCCGCGCACGACACCGCCGCCGAGATCGCCGCGAATCCGCCGCTGGCGGTCCAGGGCATCAAGGACGTGCTCGACGAGCAGCGCACCGCACAGGTGTCGGCGAGTCTGCGGTACGTGGCGGCGTGGAACTCGGCGTTCCTGGCCTCGAAGGACCTCACCGAAGGCATCACCGCGATCTTCGCGAAGCGACCGCCGGAGTTCACGGGCGAATAGAGGCCAAAAGAGCGGTGGCGGAGGGATTTGAACCCCCGGACGGTGTTAGCCGTCTCTCGCTTTCAAGGCGAGTGCATTAGGCCGCTCTGCCACGCCACCGTCGAACAGCCTAAGCGGTTCGAGCTCCGCGGCGACCCGGTGGGACCGCGACACTCGGGTAGTAGCGTTGTGAGCATGCGCGCAATCGTTGCCGAATCCGGCACTGACCTGGCCTGGCGGGAAGTTCCGGACGTCACCGCACGCGAAGGTGAGGTCGTCGTCGACGTCGCCGCCGCCGGAATCAACCGCGCGGATCTGCTGCAGGCGGCGGGCCACTATCCGCCGCCGCCAGGCGCCAGTACGACGATCGGTCTCGAGGTGTCCGGGCACGTCTCCGCGCTCGGTCCCGGCGTCACCTCGTGGTCGGTCGGCGACCCGGTATGTGCGCTGCTGGCGGGGGGCGGCTACGCCGAACGCGTCGCGGTGCCCGCCGGTCAGGTGATGCCGATTCCCGCCGGTGTCGATCTGCACGAAGCGGCCGGACTGCCCGAGGTGGCATGCACGGTGTGGTCGAACCTCGGGATGACGGCGCATCTGACCGCCGGGCAGACAGTGCTCTTCCACGGGGGCGCGAGCGGCATCGGCACCCACGGCATTCAGGTGGCGCACGCGCTCGGATGCCGCGTCGCCGTCACCGCGGGGTCGGCCGAGAAGCTCTCGGTGTGCCAGACCCTCGGCGCCGACATCACCATCAACTACCGCGATGAGGACTTCGTCGAGCGGATCCACGCCGAGACCGGTGGCGTGGGCGCCGACGTGATCCTGGACCTCATGGGCGCGTCCTACCTCGACCGCAACATCGACGCGCTGGCGCCGGACGGCCGACTGGTCGTCATCGGCTTCCAGGGCGGCCTCACGGGCGAACTGAACTTCGGCAAGCTGATGGCCAAGCGCGGGGCGGTCATCTCGACGGCGCTGCGGTCGCGGCCCGTAAATGGCCCGTCGGGCAAGGGCGCCATCGTCGAGTCCGTGGTGGCCAATGTGTGGCCGATGATCGCCGACGGACGGGTGCGGCCCATCATCGGCGCGGAGCTCCCCATCGAGGAGGCGGCCGAGGCACACCGGCTACTTTCGTCCGGCGGGGCGCACGGCAAAGTGCTTCTGCGCGTTCGCGATTGAGCTAGCTCGTCAGCCGAGCGATGCGAGCGCGCGGACCAGTTGGTCGACCTCGAACATCGTCGTGTAGTGCGCCAGGCCGACCGTGACGGCACCGCCGATGTCGTTGACGCCGATCACGTCGAGAACTCGGGACGTCGTGTTCAGCGCAGCCAGCACCCCGTTGTCGGCGAGCCGCTGGACCACCCGCTCGGCGGGCACGCCGTCCACGGCGAAGCTCAGTACCGGGATGCGTTGTTCGGGCTGGCCGATCACCATCACCAACGGCAGCGATCGCAGCGCCGTCAGCAGGTAGTCGAACAGCCGGTCCATGTAACCCGCCGCCGATTGCATGGAGACGGAGAGCCTTTCGCGACGGGTACCCGCCGCCGACTCGTCGAGGTTCGCGAGGTACTCGACGCTGGCCACGACACCGGCGAGCATGCCGAACTGGTGGGTGCCGATCTCGAGCCGGTCGACGCCGGTCGCCAGCGGGTCCAGTGACACCGAGCCGAATGACTCGATGGTCGACGGATCGCGGAACACCAGCGCACCGATCGGGGGTCCGCCCCATGCCACGGTGTTGAGCGCGAGGATGTCGGCCTCGAGCTCGTTGATGTCGATGAGCCGGTATGGCGCCGCGGCCGAATGGTCGACCACGACCGTGCCGCCGTTGTCATGCATCAGCTTGGTGACCGGGCGCAGGTCCGTCAGCGCGCCCAGAGCCGACGACGCCGACGTGATGGCGACCAGCTTGGTCGGCTTGTCGATCAGCGATTCCCACTGCCAGGCGGGGAGGTCGCCGGTCTCGATGTCGACCTCGGCCCACTTGACCTTCGCGCCGTAGCGATTGGCCGCGCGCAACCACGGGGCGACGTTCGCCTCGTCGTCGAGGCGGGTGACGACGAGTTCGTGACCCAGTCCGACCCGTGAGGACGACGCATCGGCGAGCGAGGTCAGCAGGATGGCGCGGTCGGCTCCGAGAACGACGCCGCGCGGGTCGGCTCCGACGAGGTCGGCGATGGCCTGCCGCGCTGCCTGCAGTACCGCAGCGCTGCGCGTGGCGGCGGGATGGGGACCTTGGCCGGTGGTCATGGCGCCGCGGAAGGCCGTCGACACGGTGGTCGCCACCGAGTCGGGTAGCAACATGCCGTTGTGCGCGTCGAAGTGCGCCCAACCGTCGCCCAGAGACGGGTGCAAACCACGCACCCGGGCGACGTCGTATGCCATGCCTGCCACCTTCGAGCCCAGTGTGTGCCGCGAACCGTACCGATGCCGATGCTGCCCGCCGCGCCCACGCGTGTGCGGACCAAGTCACCTGCGTGGTCATACTAGTGCAGTGAGCTTGGCGTCCGGGGTGCTAGTGGCCCTGCTGTTGCTAGTGGTCCCTGGAGCAATCATTGCTCGGACGGCTCAGCTAACCTGGCCGATCGCCGTCGCGGTCGGTCCCGCACTGACCTACGGCACCGTAGCGCTGGCAATTCTTCCGCTCGGCGCCATCGGGATCCCGTGGAACCTGGGCACCGCACTGCTCGCTCTGCTCATCGTGGTGGCAGCCGTGGCGGGTTTGCAGGCGGCACTCAGAGGAAGACGGGACCGCCGCTCCGAGGGCGATCCGATGACGGTGGGCCCGGCGGTCGTCGTCGCGCTCGGCGTCATCGTCGGTGCGGCGTTCATCACATTTGCAGCTATTCGCGGCATGCCGCATTGGCAATCGATTCCGAGCACCTGGGATTCGGTCTGGCATGCCAACACCATCAGGTTCATCCTCGATACCGGGCAGGCCTCGCCGACCCATATGGGCGAGCTTCGCAACGTCGAGACCCACGACGCGCTGTACTACCCGTCGACCTTTCACGCGCTGGCGGCGATCCAGTGTCAGCTCACCGGCGCCGCTGCGACGACCGCGTACACGCTGAACTCCCTCGCCGTCGCCGTCTGGCTGTTTCCGGCCAGCGCGGCGGCGCTCGCATGGCACCTGGTCCGGGGCCGCAACGCCGGTCAGTGGCAGGCGGCGGGGTCCGCTGCCGCGGCCGCGATGCTCGCCGCCTCGTTCACAGCCGTCCCCTACGTCGAGTTCGACACCGCAGCCATGCCCAATCTCGCCGCCTACGGCCTGGCCGTGCCCACGATGCTGCTGATCGTGTCGGCGCTGCGGCACCGCGATCGCATCCCCCTGGCGGTGCTTGCGCTACTCGGCGTCTTCTCGGTACACATCACCGGCGGTGTGGTGACCGTCCTGTTCGTCGTGGCGTGGTGGTTGTTCGAGGGACTCTGGCGGCCCGTGCGCGGACGTCTGCCCGACTTCGTCGCCCTGGTTGCCGTCGCCGGGCCGACGATGATCCTGCTGCTGCCCCAGTTCGTCGGCGTGCTGGCGCAGGCCGAGATCATCGAGGGGCACGAGTTCGACACCCACCAGGGCAAGAAGAAGGCGCTATTCGACGCCGTCGTCCAGCACACCCGCCACCTCAACGACTATCCGATCCAGAATGCGCTGATCCTGCTGGCCGCCGTCGGCTTCGTGATCCTGCTCGTCAAGCGGACGTGGTGGCCCGCCGCGGTGTGGCTCCTGCTGGTCTACGCGATCATCCACTCGTCAGCGCCGTTCGGCGGCCCGGTCGGAACGGTCACCGCCAAGTTCACCGATCTGTTCTACAGCGACCCCCGCCGCCTCTCGGCGGTGGTGACGATGCTGCTCGCGCCGATGGCGGGGATCGCTCTCTACACGTGTGCGTCGGCCGCGGTGGCGGGGCTCCGGCGACTGCTACCCCGCGTCGGTCCGCGGGCCGGCTACGCGGTCACGGCGATCGTCGTGGTCGCGGTGTCGTTCGGCATGGCCTGGCACTACTTCCCCCGTCACCGGCACCTGATCGGCGAGAAATACGACCAGGTGATGATCGACGACGGGGACCTCGAGGCGTTCGCCTACCTGGCAACCCTGCCCGGGGCGCACGACACCCTGATCGGCAACGCCAACACCGACGGCACGGCCTGGATGTACGCCGTCTCGGGACTTCGACCGCTGTGGACGCACTACGACTATCCCCAGCAGCAGGGGCCGGGCTACAACCGGTTCATCTTCTGGGCCTATGCCGACGACGCCGACACCGATCCCCGCGTCGCCGAGGCAGTCCGCGCACTGGACATCCGCTACGTGATCACCAGCCGCACGGTGGTCCGCGGGTTCGTCATGCCCGACGGTCTAAAGTCGCTAGGCAAGTCGAAGTCGTGGAAGCAGATCTACGACAACGGGCGGGCCCAGATCTATGAGTGGCAGGGAAAGTAGTCAACGACGATGACCAGTAGCGCCGACGACAACGGCAACGCCGACGACATCGAGATCCTCGGTGACATGTCCAGGATCGGTGACGATGCCGACGGGAAGTCGCTGACCGACCTCGTCGAGCAGCCGGCGAAGGTCATGCGGATCGGCACCATGATCAAGCAGCTGCTGGAGGAGGTTCGCGCGGCACCGCTCGACGACGCCAGCCGCGGCCGCCTCCGCGAGATCCATGCGCGCAGCGTTCGCGAACTCGAAGAGGGGCTGGCCCCGGAGTTGCGTGAGGAACTCGAGCGGCTCGCTCTGCCCTTCAGCGAGGACAGCCTGCCCTCGGACGCCGAACTGCGGATCGCGCAGGCCCAGCTCGTCGGCTGGCTCGAGGGCCTGTTCCACGGCATTCAGACGGCGCTGTTCGCCCAGCAGATGGCGGCCCGCGCGCAACTCGAGCAGATGCGCCAGGGGGCCTTGCCGCCCGGCGTCGGCGGCGCACCCGGACAACGCGGCCCGTCAGGGCCGGGCACCGGGCAGTACCTCTGACAGTGGGCGATCCCCATATCGAAACCCGCAACGCGTGGGTGGAGTTCCCGATCTTCGACGCCAAGTCGCGATCGCTGAAGAAGGCGTTCCTCGGCAAGGCCGGCGGCACCATCGGCCGCAACGAGTCCAACGTCGTCGTCATCGAGGCCCTCCGCGACATCACCCTGTCGCTGAAGATGGGTGACCGCGTCGGCCTGGTCGGCCACAACGGGGCCGGGAAGTCGACGCTGCTGCGGCTGCTGTCGGGCATCTACGAACCGACCCGCGGGTCGGCGACCGTGCGAGGCCGGGTGGCGCCGGTGTTCGATCTCGGCGTCGGCATGGACCCCGAGATCTCGGGTTTCGAGAACATCGTCATCCGCGGCATGTTCCTGGGGCAGACGCGCAAGCAGATGGCGGCCAAGGTCGACGAGATCGCCGACTTCACCGAGCTCGGCGACTACCTGTCGATGCCCTTGCGCACCTACTCGACCGGCATGCGGGTGCGGCTGGCCATGGGCGTCGTCACCAGCATCGACCCCGAGATCCTGCTGCTCGACGAGGGCATCGGCGCCGTCGACGCCGAGTTCATGAAGAAGGCCCGCGTCCGACTGCAGGATCTGGTGGCGCGCTCGGGAATCCTGGTGTTCGCCAGCCACTCCAACGAATTCCTCGCCCAACTCTGCGACACCGCGATGTGGGTGGACCACGGCACCATCAGGATGACCGGTGGCATCGAGGAGACCGTGCGCGCCTACGAGGGTGAGGACGCCGCCCGGCACGTGCGCGAGGTCATCGCCGAGAACACGCGGTGGGACAGCCCGCGTGGCTGAGCACGAATCGGTCATCGCCGTCGTGGTCACCCATCGGCGCGTCGACGCGCTGGCCCGATCCCTGGCCGCCGTCACGGGCCAGAACCGCACGCCCGACCACCTGATCGTCGTCGACAACGACGACGACGATCGGGTGAAGACTTTGGTTGCATCGCAACCGATTCCGAGCACCTACGTCGGATCCCGGCGCAACCTGGGCGGGGCAGGCGGCTTCGCGCTCGGCGTGCTCACGGCACTTTCGCTCGGCGCGGAGTGGGTGTGGTTGGCCGACGACGACGGCCGACCCGCGGACTCCGACGTGCTCGGCACCCTATTGGACTGTGCCGCAAGACATTCACTGGCCGAGGTGTCGCCGATGGTGTGCGACCTCGCAGATCCGTCGCGCCTGGCCTTCCCGCTGCGCCGCGGCCTGGCGTGGCGCAGATGGGTCTCCGAGCTCCGCACCGATGGGTCGGGCGATCTGTTGGCGGGCATCGCATCGCTGTTCAACGGCGCCCTGTTCCGAGCCTCGACGCTGGAAGCCGTTGGCGTTCCGGACATTCGGTTGTTCATCCGCGGCGACGAGGTCGAGGTACACCGGCGGCTGGTGCGCTCGGGCCTGCCGTTCGGCACCTGCCTCGACGCCGTCTACCTTCATCCACAGGGGTCCGACGAGTTCAAGCCGATCCTCGGCGGCCGGATGCACACCCAGTACCCAGACGACGACACCAAGCGCTACTTCACCTATCGCAACCGCGGATACGTCCAGTCGCAGCCCGGCATGCGGCGGCTGATCCCGCAGGAGTGGCTGCGGTTCGGCTGGTTCTTCCTGGTGACCCGCCGCGACCCGGCGGGTCTGCGGGACTGGCTGAGGCTGCGCCGCCTGGGACGACGCGAGAGGTTCACCAGGCAGGGCGAGCGAAGCGACGGGAGATCGCAGTGACATTCATCGATGCCGCCGCGCAATCGAAGACCTTCGGTCGGGCGTGGCGTGACCTGGCGGAGGGCTTCGGCAAGCGCGAACTGTGGCTGCACCTCGGCTGGCAGGACATCAAGCAGCGCTACCGCCGCTCGGTGCTGGGGCCCATCTGGATCACCATCGCGACCGGCACCATGGCGGTGGCGCTGGGCGGGCTGTACTCCACGCTGTTCCATCTGCCGCTGGCCGAGCATCTGCCATACGTCACGCTGGGGCTGATCATCTGGAACCTGATCAACGCCTCCATCCTCGAGGGCGCGGACGTGTTCGTCTCCAATGAGGGCCTCATCAAACAACTTCCGACGCCGCTGTCGGTGCACGTGTACCGAATGGTGTGGCGCCAGATCATCCTCTTCGCGCACAACATCGTCATCTTCGTGATCATCGCGATCATCTTCCCGCAGCCCTGGAAGTGGACCGATCTGTCGTTCATCCCGGCGCTCGCGCTCATCGCGCTGAACTGCGTCTGGGTGGCGCTGTGCTTCGGGATCCTGGCCACCCGGTACCGCGACATCAGCCCGCTGTTGTTCAGCCTGGTGCAGCTGCTGTTCTACGTGACGCCGATCATCTGGAACGACGCCACCCTGCGTCAGCAGGGCGCCGGCGGATGGGCCAAGGTCATCGAGTTCAATCCGCTGCTGCACTACGTCGACATCGTGCGGGCGCCGCTACTGGGCGCCGATCAGGAGCTGCGGCACTGGGTGGTGGTCATCGCGTTGACGATCGTCGGCTGGACGGTGACGGCGTTCGCGATGCGGCAGTACCGCTCGCGCGTGCCCTACTGGGTCTAGCGGCGCGGGGTGGTGCTCGCGAGATCGACACCAGGGCTGTGAATCGGTCTGAACCACGACCCTGGTGTCGATCTCGCGGAAGTTCACAAAGCGCTAGTCGACCGCTCAGCGGCGCGGGGCCGCCATGCGAGTGGCCACGTTGAACCGGTTCCACGCGTTGATGGTGACGGCCATCGCGATGACCTGGGCGAGTTCCTTGTCCGTGAAGACGGCCGCGGCCTTGGCATAGACCTCGTCGGACACGTGGCCCTTGTCGAGTTCGGTGATCGCCTCGGTCAATTCCAGCGCCGCCCGTTCCCGCTCGGTGAACAGGGTGCCCGCTTCCTCCCACGCCGCGACGAGCGCCAGTCGCTGCTCGGTCTCGCCCTGCTTGCGGGCGTCGGCGACGTGCATGTCGAGGCAGAAGGCGCAGTGGTTGATCTGTGAGGCGCGGATCTTGACTAGCTCGCCGATGGTCGGGTCGATGTCCTTGGCCGAGGCGGTGCTCAGCTTCATCATCGCGTCGTACAACTCCGGCGAGACCTTGTAGATCTGGAGGCGGTCGGGTTCGTGATGGCTGGCGGTGGGATGTTCCAGTGTCTGTGTCATGCCACCACGATAACGATCAAAGACCCGCCTACATGGTTCAATTCGATGGTGGTTTCATGGGCCAATTCGAGCGAGCGCGATCTGCACCTCGACCTCCGCGAGGCCATCACCCCCGGCGCCCGCGGCACCCGAGAAGTGCTGATATCCGCGCTGCGGGACGCGGTCCGGTCCGGTCGGCTCGGATCGGGCTCGATGCTTCCGCCGTCGCGGACGCTTGCGTCAGACCTCGGGTTGGCCCGCAATACCGTCGCCGAGGCGTACGCCGAACTGGTGGCCGAGGGTTGGCTGGCGTCCCGCCAGGGTGCCGGCACCTGGGTCGTCGACGCCGCAGCCACTCCACTGCCGACCCGACCACGCGGGACTCCCGTCGTGCCGATACACAACTTCATGCCCGGCTCGCCGGACGTGGCTGCCTTCCCCCGGGCCGCTTGGCTGGCCTCGACCCGTCGGGCGCTGTCCGCCGCCCCCACAGAGGCTCTGCGAATGGGCGATCCCCGCGGCAGGGTCGAACTGCGGGAGTCGCTCGCCGAGTATCTGGGCAGGGTGCGTGGGGTGCGGACCTCGCCGGAGTCCATCGTGATCTGCGCGGGCACCCGGCACGGCGTCGAAATACTCGCCAAGGCCTTCGGATCCAGCAGGCCGATCGCCGTCGAGGCCTACGGCCTCTTCCTCTTCCGCGAAGCGCTCGCCGCCATCGGCGTCGCGACGACCCCGATCGGCGTCGACGAGCTTGGGGCGGTTGTCGACGATCTGGATCGCACGACCGCGTCCTCGGCACTGCTCACTCCGGCCCACCACTTTCCCCACGGCGGGCCACTGCATCCGGCACGTCGCAAGGCCGTGGTCGAGTGGGCCCATCGGACCGATGGCTACGTCCTCGAGGACGACTACGACGGCGAGTTCCGCTACGACCGCCAACCCGTCGGCGCGGTTCAGGGTCTCGATCCCGACCGCGTCGTCTACCTCGGATCGGCGAGCAAGAGCCTGTCACCAGCCCTGCGACTGGGGTGGATGGCGCTGCCCGACCACCTGATCGACCGCGTACTCGCCGCAATGGGCGGCCAGCAGTTCTACGTCAACGTGATCGCCCAGCTGACGATGGCCGACTTCATCGCAAAGGGCAACTACGACAAGCACATTCGACGGATGCGCCTGAGCTACCGGCAGCGGCGCGACCGCCTCGTCGAGGCGCTGCGACCCTTCGACGTGGGAGTCGGCGGACTGTCGGCTGGCCTGCACCTGCTGTTGACGCTTCCCGACGGTACCGAGCCCGAGGTCATCCGACGGGCCGGCGAGGCGGGCATTGCGATGTCCGGGCTCAGCCTGCTTCGGCATCCCGACGCCGGACCCGAGGTCCCAAGACCCGACGGGATCGTCGTCAGCTTCGGCACGCCGGCCGAACACGCGTTCCCCGCCGCCGTCGACGCGCTGTGCCGGGTGCTGGCCGGAGCGAAATTGGCGACCTGAGGGGGTGCCGAGGGCCGGCAAACTGGACAACCGTGCTGATCGCGGTCGCGCTCGCCGCTGCGCCCGTGGGAACCCGCAGCCGACCTGACTAAGCTGCCGGTCGTGGCCGAGCCCCCGATGTCGCCGAACCTGAGCCTCAAGACGCAGGCAGTCCGGTTCCTCGTCACCGGCGGGTTGTCGGCGATCGTCGACTTCGGTCTCTACGTGCTGTTCCTGCATCTGGGCCTGAACGTCAACGTGGCCAAGACGCTCAGCTTCATCGCCGGCACCACGACCGCCTACCTGATCAATCGCCGCTGGACGTTTCAGGCGCCGCCCAGCAGGGCCCGCTTCGCCGCAGTGGTCGGGCTCTACGCCGTGACGTATGCCGTGCAGGTCGGCATCAACTACGCGTTCTACACACTGTGGGACGACAAGCCGTGGCGAGTTCCGGTCGCGTTCGTCATCGCCCAGGGCACCGCGACCGTCATCAACTTCGTGGTCCAGCGCGCGGTGATCTTCAAGTTGAAGTGAGGGCGGTACCCTCGTCACGATGTTCACCACCACCACCAAGCGGCTGACGGGCTGGGGCCGCACCGCGCCGAGCGTCGCTCAGGTGCTCTCACCCCCGGACGCCGAGACCATCGTCGAGGCCGTTGCCACGGCTGACGGTCGCGGCGTGATCGCGCGCGGGCTGGGCCGCTCCTACGGCGACAACGCCCAGAACGGTGGCGGCCTCGTCATCGACATGACGACGCTGAACAAGATCCATTCGATGGATCGTGACACCCATCTCGTCGACGTGGACGGCGGCGTCAACCTCGACCAGTTGATGCGGGCGGCGCTCCCGCTGGGCCTGTGGGTGCCCGTGCTCCCCGGCACCCGGCAGGTCACCGTCGGCGGCGCCATCGCCTGCGACATCCACGGCAAGAACCACCACAGCGCGGGCAGCTTCGGCAACCACGTCCGATCGATGGACCTGTTGACCGCCGACGGCACCGTGCGCCATCTCACGCCCGACGGTGAGGGCGCCGAGTTGTTCTGGGCAACCGTCGGAGGCAACGGGCTCACCGGGATCATCCTGCGTGCCAGCATCGCGATGACCCCCACGGAGACCGCCTACTTCATCGCCGACGGCGACGTCACCCCCACGCTCGAGGACACCATCGCGCTGCACAGCGACGGCAGCGAGAACGACTACACCTACTCGAGCGCCTGGTTCGACGCCATCAGCGCGCCGCCGAAGCTGGGTCGGGCCGCCATCTCCCGCGGGTCGCTGGCGAGGCTGGATCAGCTTCCGACGAAGCTGCAGAAGAATCCGCTGAAATTCGATGCACCGCAATTGCTTACCGTGCCCGACATCCTGCCCAACGGGCTGGCGAACAAGTACACGTTCGGGCCGATCGGCGAGCTCTGGTACCGCAAGTCGGGGACCTACCGCGGCAAGGTCCAGAACCTGACGCAGTTCTACCATCCACTCGACATGTTCGGAGAGTGGAACCGTGCCTACGGCCCGGCCGGATTCCTGCAGTACCAGTTCGTAGTGCCGACCGAGGCCGTCGACGAATTCAAGCGCATCATCGTCGACATCCAGCGGTCAGGGCACTACTCGTTCCTCAACGTGTTCAAGTTGTTCGGGCCGGGAAACGAAGCGCCGCTGAGCTTTCCCATCCCGGGCTGGAACATCTGCGTGGACTTCCCGATCAAGGCCGGCCTGAACGACTTCGTCACCGAGCTCGACCGACGCGTCCTTCGGTTCGGTGGCCGGCTCTACACCGCCAAGGACTCGCGGACCACCGCGGAGACCTTCCACGCCATGTACCCGCGAATCGACGAGTGGATCAAGGTCCGCCGCAGCGTCGACCCCGAAGGGGTGTTCGCCTCGGACATGGCCCGACGTTTGGAGCTTTTGTAAATGGTCTTTGATGCCGTGGGAAACCCCCAGGGAATTCTGATCCTCGGCGGCACGTCCGAAATCGGGCTGGCCATTGCCGAACGTTACCTTCGCGATGCCTCGGCGCGCGTGGTCCTGGCCGATCTTCCGGACCACCCGCGCAAGGCGGACGCCATCGCAGCCATGAAGTCGGCAGGAGCCAAGTCCGTCGAGTGGATCGACTTCGACGGCGTCAAGAGCGACACCCACCCCGAGGTCATTGAAAAGGCATGGGCTGGCGGGGATGTCGACGTCGCCGTGGTGGCGTTCGGATTGCTCGGCGAGGCCGAGGAGCTGTGGCAGGATCAACGCAAGGCTGTCCAGATCGCCCAGATCAACTACACCGCAGCAGTTTCGGTCGGCGTCCTACTCGGTGAGAAGATGCGCGCCCAGGGGTCCGGCCGGATCATCGCGATGAGCAGCGCCGCGGGTGAGCGGGTGCGCCGCTCCAACTTCGTCTACGGCTCCACCAAGGCCGGTCTCGACGGCTTCTACCTCGGGC
>NZ_JAEMTA010000033.1 GCF_016462545.1 Mycolicibacterium sp.
GCCACTCCCCACGTCGCTTCGCTCCTGCCCGCCGGTGCCACTCCCCACGTCGCTTCGCTCCTGCCCGCCGGTGCCACTCCCCACGTCGCTTCGCTCCTGCCCGCCGGTGCCCGTCACCGGTCTGCGTCCGCATTGCGGATGTAGAGCAGGCGGTCGCCCATCTCCATGGCGTCGGCCTCCGGGGCATCCACCCGCACCAGATTCCCGTCGCGGACCACCCCGAGCACGATGTCGGGCAGGTGCCGTGCGGAACCGCCCACTTCCTTCGACGTCACATCACGCTCGGCGATCGCGAAGCCCGCATCCGGCGTCAGCAGATCCTCGATGAGTTCCACGACCGTCGGCGTATTGGCCGCCATGCCGAGGAGTCGGCCGGCGGTCTCCGAGGACACCACGACCGAATCGGCACCCGACTGAAGGAGCAGATGCTGGTTCTCGGACTCGCGGATGGAGGCGATGATCTTCGCCTTGGGTGCGAGCTCCCGGGCGGTCAGCGTGACGAGCACGGCGGTCGGATCGCTGTTGGTGGCGACGACGATCGCCTTCGCGTGCTGAGCACCCGCGAGCCTGAGGACGTCGGCACGGTTGGCGTCGCCGTGCACGGTGACGAGGCCGGCCTTGTCGGCGCGGTCCAGCGCCGACCGCTCGGTATCGACGATGACGATCTCACCACTCTTGGCGCCGTCACCGATCATGGCCGAGACCGCCGTCTTGCCCTTCGTGCCGTAACCCACGACGACGATGTGGTCGCGCATCTTTCTCCTCCACTGCTGAATCTTGAGGGTCTGACGCGACGCCTCCGTCAGGGTCTCCACGGTGGTACCGATCAACACGATCAGGAACGCCACGCGCAGCGGCGTGATCACCAGCACGTTGATCAACCTGGCCGACGGAGTGAACGGCGTGATGTCGCCGTATCCCGTGGTCGAGAGCGACACCGTCGCGTAGTACAAGCAGTCCAGGAATGACAGTTGGTTGTCCTGGACGTCGCGGTACCCGTCGCGGTCCAGATAGACGATGAACACCGCGGCGAACAACGCGAGGAGCGCGTAGACGACGCGCATCGCGATCTTGCGCGCGGGACTGACCGGAGTCTCGGGGATACGGAGCGTGCCGACCAGCGCGTGATCGGGCTGAGTGGTCAACGTCTGATCGAGCGCCTGCATCCGGCGACGCAATCTACCCTTGGCCACGAGGGCCCATCATCCGCCCAACTCGCCGCACAGCACAATGTAACCATGACCTCTCTCGCACCAACATCCGACAAGGCATCGAGCCAGAAGACGGCGCAGCGGATGGGGGCGATGCTCGTGGGCATGGGCGTCCTGCACTTCGTCGCTCCGAAGCCGTTCGACACGATCGTCCCGGCCGAGCTGCCCGGCACCGCACGGTTCTACACGCTGGCCTCCGGGGTCGCCGAGGCAGCAACGGGCACGATGCTGCTGGTGCCGCGTACTCGCCGTGTCGGTGCGCTCGCAGCCGTCGCGCTATATCTCGGCGTCTACCCCGCGAACATCAACTCGGTGCGGGTGCTCTGGCACAAGGGCTGGCCCGCGCGGATCGGCACCATCGCGCGGCTGCCTCTGCAGATCCCGATGATCACCCAGGCGCTCAAGGTCTACCGCAACACGCCTCGCTAGGCGGCGCCGAGCAAGCGGGCCAGATCCTCGGCGTCGGGCAGCCCTTCGGGTTCGACGGTTCGGCCGCTGCGCACGTAGTGGAACACCGCGCGCACCGAGTCGGGCGACACACCGGCCGTGGCCGCCCACGCGAGACGGTAGACGGCGAGCTGAACGGCGTTCTGCTGCAACGCCTCCGCAGTGGCGGGTGGATCACCGGTCTTCCAGTCCACCACGGTCACGCCGCCATCGCCGTCGGCGAACACCGCGTCGATCCGGCCGCGGACCACCGTACTGCCAATGACCATGTCGAAGGGGATCTCGACGTCGACGGGAATCCTCGACGCCCACGGCGACACGGCGAAGGCCGCCTGGAGTTCGGCGAGCCGCTCGGCCTCGACCAACCCCAGCTCACCGTCCACCGCGCCCGGGAGGTCTTCGAGGTCGAACAGCCGCTCGGCGTGGAAGAACCGCTGCACCCAGTCGTGGAAGGCCGTGCCGAGCAGCGACTGCGGATCGGGACGCACCGGTAGCCGCCGCTGGAGCCTGCGCAGTGCGCCGTCGGGATCGCGACCGATGTCCACCAACGCACTCACCGAGAGTTGTCTTGGGAGAACGGGTGTGGGCCGCGTGAGCGCGTGCGCGCGTTCGGCAAGCAGCGCGTCGACATCAGCCGCCCATCCCTCGACGTCCGCGCCCTCGGCCACATCGGACGGGGCTTTGGCCATCGCATCGCCGACCAGTTCGGCGCCGCGCTGGACGCCGACGCGCCCATCAGCCGCCGGATCGACGGGCCAGGCGCGCTCCACTACGTCGTCCCGCAACGGGTTGACGTCGCCGTCGGCGGGCGCGGGCGCCCAGTGGTCGATGACACCGCACGGATCCCCGCCAGCCGCGGCCCGGTCGATCACGTCCTTGATCTCGAGCAGGAAGTCCGACGGTCCTCGGGGCTTCGACTCCGTGGCCCCCCAGTGATGACCCGACAACACCAGCGTGTCCTCGGCCCGGGTGAGCGCCACGTACAACAGCCGGCGCTCTTCGTCGATGCGCCGCTGGTCGAGGGTCTTGCGGTGAGCGGCGATCTTGTCGGACAGCGCCTTTCGGTCGTTGACGTCCGACGTGTCGAGCACGGGCACGCCGTGCTCGGAGACGGAGGCGCGGTCGCCGCGCAGCAATGGCGGAAGGTCTCCGGCGTCCGTGAGCCAGGTCCGCGCCGTTCCCGTCGACGGGAACACCCGAGCGCTGAGATGCGGCACGGCGACGACCTGCCATTCGAGGCCCTTCGCCGCATGCACGGTCAGGATCTGTACGCGGTCCTTTGCGACGGTGAGCTCCGCCGGCGCCAGTCCGTTCTCCACCTCCATCGCGGTGTCGAGGTAGGCGAGCAGGCCAGCCACCGTCGCCGACGGCTGCGCAGCGAACTCGGCGACGACGTCGGAGAACGCATCGAGGTGTTCGGTACCACACCAGCCTGCCGACACCGTCTGTGCCGCGCGAACTTCCGCGTCGACGCCGAGCATCCACCGGATCTCGCCCACCAGGTCGGGCAGGGGGTGGTGCAGCTGCGCGCGCAACGCCGTCAGTTCACGGCAGAGGGCGACGATCCGGCCATACCCGATGGCCGAGTATCGATCCGAACGACCGGGGTCGCAGATCGCGTCGGCCAGGCAGGCGGTGTCGGCGTCGGGCCCGGCCGTGGCGGCGATGTGCGCGGTCGACGATCTGTCGGCCGGGATCTTGGACGCGGAGTCGAGCTCGACGGCCCGTCGCCACAGTGCCGTCACGTCGGCGGCGCCCAGCCGCCAGCGCGGGCCGGTGAGGATGCGCATCGCGGCCGAGCCCGCGGTGGGGTCGGCCGCCAGGCGCAGCATCGCCACCACGTCGGCCACCTCGGGTACCGACAGCAGGCCCGAGAGGCCGACGACCTCGACGGGCACCCCGCGGGCGGTCAGCGCATCGGCGATCGGCGCGGCGTCCGCGTTGCGGCGCACCAGCACGGCCGTGGTGGGAACGTCGGCGCCCGACTCCACGGCGCCGTGGTAGATCCCCGCCAACTGGTCTGCGACCCAATCCCTTTCGACGCCCACATCGTGCAGGAGCGCGCACCGAATGGTGCCGGGTTGCGCACCCGGCCGGGGCAGCAGCTCGCGGACCGCCACCGACCGCCGGCGCGCCTCCGTCGAGATCGCATTCGCCAGTCGCAGCGCACGCGGCGGATTACGCCAGCTGGTCCGCAGTTCCAGCGTCGGAGCGGGTGTGCCATCCGACAGGCAGAAGTCGGTGGTGAACCGGGGCAGGTTCGTCGCCGACGCGCCCCGCCATCCGTAGATCGACTGGATCGGATCACCCACGGCCGTGAGCGCCAGATCGTCGTCGACGCCGCCCCCGAACAGCGACGAGAGCGCCACTCGCTGCGCGTGCCCCGTGTCCTGGTATTCGTCGAGAAGCACCACCCGGTAGCGCCGGCGAAGGTCCTCGCCCACCTGAGGGAACGTCGCGGCGAGTCGGGCCGCAGCCGCCATTTGCATGCCGAAGTCCATGACGTTCTCGGCCCGCATCCGCGCGTGTAGCGCGTCGATCAGCGGCACCACCATGGTGCGCTCGGTCTGGGTGGCCAGGAGCTTGAGCAACGCCTGGGTGGGCCCCGTGTCGCGCTGGCGGGGACCGGCGGGCAGGGCGTGCACCAACCGCTCCAGTTCGACGTGGGTGTCACGCAACTGGTCGGTGTCGACGAGGTGCTCGGCCAGCTGACCCGACAGCCGTAGCACCATCGCGGTGATCGTGGCCGGGGACTTGTCGGTGGGCAACGTCTCGGGGTAGTCGCATACCACGCGAAAGGCCAACTGCCACAGCTCGGTTGCGCCGATCAGGCGCGCTGATGGCTCCACGGGAAGCAGCAGCCCATGCTCGCGCAGCAGGGTGCCCGCGAACGCGTGATAGGTCCCGATCGACGGGTGCTCGTCGACGTCGGAACGGTCACCGGGAACCAGACCCGCGCCGGCCAGTCGAGCCAACCTGGTCCGCACGCGGCGGAGGAGCTGGCCCGCCGCCTTGCGGGTGAACGTCAACCCGAGCACCTCGCCGGGTCGCGCGTACCCGTTGGCGACCAGCCAGACGACGCGTGCGGCCATCGTCTCGGTCTTGCCCGCCCCTGCTCCGGCAATTACCACCAGCGGACCGGGTGGCGCCGAGATCACCGCGGCCTGCTCCTCGGTGGGGGCGAACAGGCCGAGCGCATCGGCCAGCTCGACCGGGCTGAATCGGTCGGTCACGAGCGTCCTCCCAGTGCCGCCTGGGCGGGGCACATTGCCCGCACCGGACAGTGAGCGCAGCCGTCGTTGACGCGAGCGACGAACTCCGGTCCCCTGGTAGCGCCCGCAGCCTGCTGGACCCGGTCGCGCCACTCGTCGCGACCGTCGGACGTCATCGGGTTCTGGTCGCGTTCGGCGGCACCGGACGCACCGATCTTGCCGAGGTAGACCAGGCGGCCGCCACCGGCCTCGTCGCCCTGGGGCACAACGCCTTCCGTGATCGCCAACTGGTACATGGCGAGCTGCGCATGGCGCTGGGCGTCGTCCTTGCTGACCGGACTCTTGCCGGTCTTGACGTCGACGACGACGAGCCTGCCCTCCGCGTCGCGCTCCAACCTGTCGATCCGTCCGCGGACCCGCACCCCCGGCTGATCGCTGGCGCCCGGGGCGACGACGCCCTCGACGTCGACCTCGGTGCCCACCTCGGTGAGTTCGTGGCGCGTGTGAGCGCGCCACTCGAGGAACGCCGTCAGCATGCTCCGGTGGCGCTCCAATTCGTTGGCGGCGTACCACGAGGCATCGAATGGCATTGCCTCCCAGACTGATTCGAGCTCTGCAAGCATCTGGCCCTCGGACTTCGTGGTGTCGGAGATCAAAGCGTGCACCAGGGTGCCGAGCGCGGACCGCACATCGCGGCCGTCGCTGCCCCCGTGGCGTTCGAGCAGCCATCGGAGTGGACAGTCGGCCAACGTCTGCAACGTCGAGGGCGACAACGTCACGACGTGCCCATCGTCTGACCACAGCGGCTCTCCCGTCGACACTGCGGTGGTGCCATACCACTGCGCCGGCGCGGACCCCGGCACCCCCGCCTGCGCCAAACGGGCCAATTGCATTGCGGCACAATGACGTGTTGCATCCTCCACAGCACCGTGCGGTGCACACACCACCGCGCGCAGCCTGCCAACCACCGCGGACGGCGCCAGGACCCGCGGTGCGCGAATCGGCTCATCGTCCGCGTCCGGACGCTCGGTCGCCAATGCCGTCAGCTCGTCGCAGAACGGGGAGGGCAGCATCGCGTCGTCGCCCTCGTCACCATCGACCGCGGTCACCAACACGTGGGTGCGTGCCCGGCCGAGCGCCGCGATCAACAGCCTGCGTTCCTCGGCAAGCAGTGGCGCCCTGACAGAAGTACCGTCGGCGATGCCGTCAAGCACGTCCACCAGCTGCTGGGTGGCGAGCACTCCCCCGCGCGGGACGACGTTGGGCCACAACCCTTCCTGCAACCCTGCGATCACGACGAAGTCCCACTCGCGACCGAGCGCGGCGTGTGCGGACAGCAACGCGACGACCTCACCTTGGCGGGCCGAGTCACCGTCTCCTGCGGGCAACACCATCGCCCGCACGTGATCGACGAAGCCGGACACCGAGGCCCCCGTGGTGTGGGTGACGTACTGCTCGGCCACGTCGAACAGGGCCGTCACGGCGTCGAGGTCGCGACCCGCCTGGAGGGCGAGCGCCCCGGTCCGCTCGGCCGCCGTCAGCCAGCGCCGCTGCAGACCGCTCTGATGCCACGCCTGCCAGAGGGTGAACCGTGCGTCCAGTCCGTCGGCCGCACTGCGGTGAGCGGCGGCCAGCACCTTGCGCACGCGCGTCAGCGCACCGAGGAGTTGGTCCGGCACGTCGCCGTGGATGCGGCGTCCGGGATCGAGAGCGTCGATCAGTAGGTCGGCGAACTCGCGGGGCGGGGTGCTCGCGTCGGCCCGACGAAGGGTCCGGCGCAGCTGTCGCAGGGACACCGGGTCGACCCGGCCGATCGGGCCGGTCACCAGCGACAGGGCCCGCTCCCCGTCGAGGCCATCGGCGGTCACGTCGAGGACGGTGAGCAGCGCTGCGACGGCTGGGTGTTCGGCGAGTGGACCCGTCGATCCCTGCTGGTCGATCGGCACTCCCGCCGCGGTCAGTGCGCGCGCCAACGCCGCGCCCGTGCGAGGCACGGAGCGCACGATGACCGCCATCTCGGACCATGGCACGCCGTCCACCAGGTGCGCGCGCCGCAGCGCGTCGGCAATGACCGCGGACTCGGCACGCTCGGACGCCGCGATCCGGACCGCCAACGACCCGGGCCGATCACCGGCGGCGGTCAGATGCCTGCCGTCGTCGACCCCGGGCAGGCGAGTGGCGATACCGGCGACGGCACGCGCGATGGCTGGAGCGCACCGATGCGACTCGGTGAGCAGGACCGTCGGGTGTTCCCCCGCGCTGAGCAGCGCCGGATCGGCGCCTCGGTAGCCAAACACCGACTGGTTCGGATCGCCTGCGAGCACCGCCAGGTCGGCGCCGGCGGCCAGCACTCGAACCAGGAGCGCGGCCTGCGGATCGAGGTTCTGCGCATCGTCGACCAAAAGCAGGCGGATCCTGCTCCGCTCGGCCACCAGCAGGTCGGGATCGGCAGCGAACGCCTCGAGCGCAGCACCGACGAGCTCGGCCGCGCCCAGCGCGGGAACGGTGGCCTGCGGCGCCGCCATGCCGACCGCGGACCGCAGCAGCATCACCTGCTCGTACACCTGCGCGAACCGACCCGCGGCCACCCATTCGGCGCGGCCGGCACGCCGGCCGATGCGTTGCAGCTCAGCGGGTTCCACTCCGCGCTCGGTGCAGCGCGCCAGCAGATCGCGTAGCTCGTTGGCGAACCCGACGGTGGAGAGGGCGGGGACGAGGTGCCGAGGCCAGGTCACCGAGGCATCCGCACCGTCTTCGAGATCGCCCGCGAGCAGTTCGCGGATGATGCCGTCCTGCTCTGCGCTGGTGATCAACCGCGGGGGCGGATCACCGTTGCGCTGGGCCGCCAGCTTCAGCACCGCGAAGGCATAGGAGTGAATGGTGCGCACCATCGGTTCCCGCACCGCCGAGGGGCCGCCGTCACCCAGCAGCGCCGCCGTCACCAACGCGCGAGCCCTGGCGCTGAGCTTGGCCGAACCCGTCAACAGCAGAACGGATTCCGGATCGGTCCCGGAGGCGATACGCGTGGCTGCAGTATCGACGAGCAGCGAACTCTTTCCCGTGCCAGGCCCGCCAAGCACCCGCACGGTCCCACGAAGACCGGGTTCGGTCAGCACGGTGGGCGACAGTGCAGTGCGTGGTGCGGGCATGAAGACATGTCACCACGGGGGTATGACAAGACCCGGGGGGATGCAGCAAGCTCGGGCCGGTACTGGCAGCATCGGCGGCGTGACTGCTTCGCTGCACGCCTACCGCTTCGGGCCTCGTCGTCCCCCGCAGATCCTGGCCCTGCACGGATTGACCGGGCACGGGCTGCGCTGGGAGACACTTGCGGCGCAACACCTCCCGGAGTTCTCGGTGCTGGCACCGGACCTGATCGGGCATGGCCGCTCGTCGTGGGCCGCGCCGTGGACTCTCGAGGCCAATGCCGAGGCGCTCGCAGAACTCCTCGACGCGGATGCCGACGGCCCGGTGGTGGTGGTCGCGCACTCATTCGGCGGCGCGGTCGCGCTGAGGCTCGCGGCCGATCGGCCCGACCTGGTGGCGTCCCTGGTCCTGCTGGATCCGGCGGTCGGCCTCGATGGCGCGTGGACGCGAGAGATCGCCGACGCCATGCTGGCCTCCCCCGACTATCCCGACCGGACCGAAGCGCGCGACGACAAGGTCAACGGATCGTGGGGCGAGGTCGATGCCGCCGAACTCGACCGCGACCTCGACGAGCACCTCATCGCCCTTCCGAACGGGCGGGTGGGTTGGCGGATCGGCATCCCGGCGATGATGTCGTACTGGAGCGAGCTGGCGCGGCCGATCTCGTTGCCGTCGCAGGGAACGCCGACGACGGTCGTCCGGGCCATCAGGACCCAGCCGCCGTACGTCTCCGAGGAACTCGTCGCGGCGTTGCGAACCCGGCTCGGCGCGGACTTCACCCTCGTCGACCTCGACTGCGACCACATGGTGCCGCACGCGAGACCCGCGGAGACTGCGGAACTGGTCCGCAGCATGGTGGGGTGAGCGTGGCCGCGATCACCGACGAGCAAGTGGAAAGCGTACGCGCGCTCGTAGCAGCAATACCGCCGGGCAAGGTGTCGACCTACGGCGACATCGCCACGGCCGCAGAGCTTTCCAGCCCGCGCATCGTCGCGTGGATCATGCGGACGGATTCGTCAGATCTGCCGTGGCACCGGGTGATCAGGGCATCCGGCCGACCGGCGCCGCACCTCGAGACGCGCCAGCTGGAACTGCTGCGCGCCGAGGGCGTGCTCGCCAAGGACGGCCGCGTCTTGCTCGACGAGGTCAGGCACGGGTTCTAGGCGCCCCCAACCCGTTGGCGAACCGCGCGATGGCATCCGCAATGGCGGCACCCATCGCCGGACTGCCCGTGTGCCCGGAATCCTCGATGACCTTCAGCTCCGCGTCAGGCCAGGCCTGGGCGAGTTCCCACGCCGTCAGCAGCGGACCGGACAAATCAAGCCGTCCATGAATGAGGACGCCGGGAATACCCTTGAGCTTGCCTGCATTTCGCAGTATCTGCCCGTCCGCCAACCAGGCGTGGTGGGCGAAGTAGTGCGTGCAGATGCGAACGAAGGCCAGCTTCGCCGCACCGACCTTGGCGCCGTACTGGCCAGGGCTGCCGGAGGTTTCGTGGGCGATCACCGCGTCCTCCCAGTCGCACCAGTCCCGCGCCGCCCGTTCGCGCACCTCCAGCATCGGGTGTTCCATGAGCTGCCGGTAGGCCTCGACGAGATTGCCATCCCGTTCCGCTGCAGGCACCCCGGCCTGAAAGCGTTGCCATTCCATCGGCAGCAGGAGACGCAAACCGCCGTAGAGCCAGTCGATCTCGCGCGGTCGCGTCATCGTCACCCCGACGAGGATGATCCCGCTCACCCGGTCTGAATGGCGTTCGGCGTAGGCGAGGATCAACGTGGACGCCCACGATCCGCCATAGAGCAACCACCGTTGCACGCCGAGGTGCCTGCGTAGGACTTCGATGTCCGCGAGAAGGTGTTCGGTGGTGTTGTGCGCCATATTGGTGGAGGGATCAGCGGCACTGGGCACGCTCTCTCCGCACCCGCGCTGGTCGAACGACACGATCCGAAACACGTCGTCGTCGAACATCTGGTGCGCCGTGCGCGATCGGCCACTGCCGGGCCCACCATGGACGATGAGAACCGCGTGTCCGGACGGGTTGCCCCGGACTTCCCAGTACATCCGGTTGCCGTCACCCACGTCGAGCAGCATGACCAAGCTCTAGAGGAGAAGCCGCACCAGCGCGGCCGTGCGTGCGAGGCCGGGGAACGCGGCGGCCGTCGAGCGCGGATGCAAGGCGTGCACGGCCAGTCGGAACATCAACGCCCGCAACAACATCTGCGACCACTCCGGCAGCGGTGCCCAGCGCTCGACGAGCCCGTCGTCGGCTTCACCCCAGGCCAGAGCGTCGACGACGACGACGCCCGCCGCCCACGATGCGGGCCGCCAGTAGGGCGTGATGTCGGTGATCCCGGGGGCGGCGGTGCCTGCGAAGAGCACCGTCCCATAAAGATCGCCATGGACGAGTTGACTGGGACTGCGGGTGGGACGCCGTAGCGCGGCCAGCTGAGAAATCAACTCGACGGAGCGCTGGCCATCGGCACCACCCGGCGCGACCATCGCACCCGGCGGCAACGAATGCAACGGTCGGTCCTCCCACGCGGCGCGGTCGGCGGCGATGAACACGTCGACGTCCGACCATGGGACCCCGGGAGGCTGGGTCAGGAAGCGTGGACGTTCCAGTTTCGCCGTGGCTTCGTGCAGGCGCACGGCGGCGGAGACGACCTCGTCGTGGCGGGGTTCCGGCGTTCCGGTGACGAAGGTGTCGGCGCGCCACCCGGCGACGACGTAGCGCCCGTCGGTCGAGCGAACCGGTCGGGCCAGTCGGACACCGTCGACGAACAGCGTCTCCCTGACCTTCGCCGACCAGGCCGCCCGCGCATGCTCGGCGACCATCGACAGCACGACTTCACCGCAGCGCCAGCCACCCTCCCAGCTCGAGCCGAGGGGAACGGGCCGAACACCCGTCAGACCGAACGCCGCCAACACATGATCAGGCGGCATGTCGGCACTCACAGGGTCAGCCTAAGGCCAGGCCCGGCCCACGAGCGGTCAGTACATGACCATGTCGGGTTCGAGTTGTCGCGCCCACGCCACGATCCCACCCTGCAGGTGCAGGGCATCGGCGAACCCGGCCTTCTTCACCGCGGCCAGCGCCTCGGCCGACCGGATGCCGGTCTTGCAGTACAGGACGGGCGTGCGGTCGTGCGGCAGCCTTGCCAACCCCTCGCCGGTCTCGATGGCGGACTTGGGGATCAGCTCGGCCCCGTCGATGTGGTTGATGTCCCACTCGACGGGTTCGCGGACGTCGATCAGCGCGACCTTGCGTCCGGAGTCCAGCATCTCCCGCAGTTCGCGTGGAGTGACGGTGGAATCGGCGGCGGCTTCGGCCGCGTCGTCGGACACCGCGCCGCAGAACGCCTCGTAGTCGATGAGTTCGGTGATCTTCGGCGTCTCGGGATCCTTGCGGATCTTGATGGTGCGGTACGTCATGTCGAGCGCGTCGTACACCATGAGCCTGCCGAGCAGTGGCTCGCCGATTCCCGTCAGCAGCTTGATGGCCTCGGTGCCCATGATGGACGCGATCGAAGCGCACAGGATGCCGAGCACCCCGCCTTCGGCGCACGACGGGACCATTCCAGGTGGTGGCGGTTCGGGGTACAGATCGCGGTAGTTCAAACCCAGTCCGTTGGGCGCGTCCTCCCAGAACACCGACACCTGGCCCTCGAAGCGGTAAATCGAGCCCCACACGTACGGCTTGCCCGCCAGCACGGCGGCATCGTTGACGAGATAACGAGTGGCGAAGTTGTCGGTCCCGTCCAGGATCAGGTCGTACTGCCGGAACAGGTCGATGGCGTTGTCCGGCTCGAGGCGCACCTCGTGCAGTCGCACGTCGACCAGCGGGTTGATCTCCGTGATCGAGTCCCTGGCGCTCTGGGCCTTCGGCCGGCCGACGTCGGACTGGCCGTGGATGATCTGGCGTTGCAGGTTGGACTCATCGACGACGTCGAACTCCACGATCCCGATGGTGCCGACGCCAGCGGCGGCGAGGTAGAGGAGCGTCGGGGAACCCAGCCCGCCCGCCCCGATGACGAGCACGCGCGCATTCTTGAGGCGTTTCTGACCGTCGACTCCGAGGTCCGGGATGATGAGGTGGCGGCTGTAGCGCGATACCTCGTCGCGCGTGAGCTCTGCTGCGGGCTCAACCAGCGGCGGTAACGATGTTGGCACCGGATGCTCCTCGAATTCGACATGAGACCTCGGGACGATCACACCAGGTCCATTCGGTGAACGGCAATCCCGATGGTTACCTTCCCGGGCAGCGCTGACGTCGTGCGCGAGCGTGCGCAAAGTGCCAATTCGCCTCGGCGTGTCGGGCGCCGACACGCACGCTCGCGGGGAATGACGACGGACTGGTCAGGCGATCGGGTAGGGCCACGGGTTGAAGCGGCACGTCTTGCCGTCGGCCTGCACCGACTCGGGATCGAACCTGGCATCGTCGTCGTTGCTGGTCGAGAAGGTCTGCTGCATCATGACCGGGGCCAGGGCGCCGTTCTCGGCGCACGGCTCGTGCTTCTGATAGCCGATGGCGTGCCCGACCTCGTGGTTGATCAGGTACTGGCGGTAGGACCCGATGTCACCCTGGAACGGCACGGCGCCGCGCACCCAGCGGGACTCGTTGACGAACACCCTGGACTGGTCGCTCAGATACGCCGGGTTGTAGCAGGACGCCTCGAGGGGGATGTCGTAGCCGCAGCCCTCGCGCACCGTCATCGGCGACGTCAGCGAGACGCGGAAGTCCGGTGTCTGCGCCGGGTCGTCGATCCGGGTGAACGCGATCTGCGGGTTGTGCGTCCAACTCTTGGGGTTGGTCAACGTCTCGCTGACCATTCGGGCGAACGCCTCGTCTCCGCCGATCGAGGTGGTGTCGACGCCGTCCTCCACCTCGACGGTGTACGTGAACGACTTCGTCGTGCCCTCGCCGGCCTTGGGCGACGTACCGGGCACGACGTGCCACGTCTTGGCACCCGAC
Organism: Mycolicibacterium sp.; assembly: GCF_016462545.1. Classification (GTDB taxonomy): domain Bacteria; phylum Actinomycetota; class Actinomycetes; order Mycobacteriales; family Mycobacteriaceae; genus Mycobacterium. Next base: position 12,990 of record NZ_JAEMTA010000033.1, read on the forward strand.
TCGGTGAAGGGACCGCCCCCGGGCAGGATGCCGGTCGGCAGGTTGGCGTCGAACTGGGTCATCCCCTTGGGCGGGGCGCCGATGATCGCGGTGCTCGCCACCCCGATGGTCGGCGGCCCCTGGACCGGCCCCTCGGCGTTGACCGGTTCGGTGGGCGTCGTGCCGGTCAGTGTCTGATACACGACCAGCACCGTGATCGCCGCGAGGATGGGAAGGGCGTACGCGCGCCACCCGTACGTGGACACGAACCGCCCGAGCCACGTCTGCTTACGCCACTGCTGATGCTCGTCGCGATTGGATCGCAGACGGCCGCCGTCGTCGGCCAGTGGGTCGCGCTGCGCGCGCAGGGGTTCCCTCCACTCGTTGCGCAGCACGGGCTGACGACCGCCCCCGCGACGCCCCGGGTCGTAGGTCACCGAACCAGGATGGCACAGGACGGGCCATGATCGGCTGTGGCGCGCCACCCGCCCCCGACCTCTGTTACCGCGTCACCCCGATGCGCGGTAGTAGTGTCGTACCGATGAGTGAGATCGCCAACACTGCGCAGAGGCAGGGTGGGCAACCGACGAGCGGAGATGGTTCGACCGCCGCCCCCGCCAGCGCAAACCGGCGCGGAAACCGGTTACCACGCGACGAGCGCCGCGGTCAGCTACTCGTGGCCGCCAGCGAGGTCTTCGTGGACCGCGGCTATCACGCCGCTGGGATGGACGAGATTGCCGACAGGGCAGGCGTCAGCAAACCGGTTCTCTACCAACACTTCTCGTCCAAACTCGAGCTATACCTGGCGGTCCTGCAACGGCACGTCGACAACCTGGTGTCCGGGGTTCAGCAGGCATTGCGGACGACCACCGACAACCGCCAGCGACTCCGCGCCGCGGTGCAGGCGTTCTTCGACTTCATCGAACACGACGGTCAGGGATACCGACTGATCTTCGAGAACGACTACGTCACGGAGCCTCAGGTAGCGACCCAGGTCAAGGTGGCCACCGAGGCGTGCACGGACGCGGTCTTCGAGTTGATCAGCAGCGATTCGGGGCTGGAGGCGCATCGGGCCAGGATGATCGCCGTCGGATTGGTGTCGACGAGCGTCGACTGTGCCCGCTACTGGCTGAACTCCGACCGGCCCATCTCCAAGGAGGCCGCGGTCGACGGCACGGTGCAGTTCGCCTGGGGCGGACTGTCACACGTGCCGCTGACCCGCTTCTAGCTCAGCTTGTCCGCGACCGCTGCGGCGGTGGCCCCGATGCCGAAGCCGACCCGCCTGTGGTCGGCTGCGCCGATCTCCACGTAGGCGATCCGCGTGTTCTGCACCAGGAAGCGTCGGCCCTTCTCATCGCTGAGAGCGAGAACGCCCGACTCCTTGCCCAGCGCCGCGGTCACCAGCTCCTCCACCTCGGCGGGTGTCTGCACGCTCTGGAGCACGAGCTCGCGCGGACTGTCGGTAACGCCGATCTTGACCTCCACGTGAACCCTTCCCTTCGATGATCCTTCTCTTGAGAAGGCTAGTGGACGGCTCTGGCCGCGTGCGTCCGCGGTGGCGTCACTTCACCGACAGCGAAGCGACCGGCAGGCCCGATCGGGCGGTCAGCGGTCTCGTCCCAACCGAGTCCGGACCGTGACCTCGCCGCAAGCGCGTCAACCTCGTGCGTCACTTGCGTCTCGTTAGCATCGCTGAATCGACCACGAAAACGACTCACGGGATTGCGGTATGGACAGGTACTCAACGTATTCGAGGACGTCGACGACGGCGCGCAACGCGGGCACGGCGGGCAGCCGAGGAGCCGGGCACAGCGGCGGATACACCGACGTCGAGACGGATGTCGTCGACGGCGGCGCGACCTACCGGCGCCGCGCCGAGCCGCAGTACCGGTATGGCGCCGACTCCGAGATCCGCGACTACGACGCCTACGAATCCGAGGCCGACGCGTCTGACGCCGACGAGTACGACTACGACGACATCTACGAGTACGAGGACCCGATCGACCGCCGGTGGGTCTGGGTGGCGGGCGTCGCAGGAGCGATCCTGCTGATCGCCGTCATCTGCACCGTCGTCATCCTCGGCGGCGGTGATAGCGGCTCGGTGTCCAAGACCATCGCCGCATCCACCCCCACGACCGCGCCCCAGGACGCCTCGACGACGGCCCCCAGGATCGTGACGTCGGCGGCACCACCCCCCTCGGCGATCGCCCCGCTGTCACCGGAAACGGTCACCACCGTCGCGCCCAGCCCCAGCGCGACCGCCACCGCGGCCGTTCCGGTTCCGACCGAGGTCGCGCCGCCGTCACCGCAGACCATCACCTACCACGTGAACGGCACCCGCCCGCTGCTGGACATGGTCACCGTGGTCTACACCGATGCCCAGGGCGCCCTGCAGACCGAGTTCAACGTCGCACTGCCGTGGTCACGCACCGTGACGCTCGATCCCGGCGTGCAACTGAAGTCGGTGATCGCCACCAGCCTGACCGGTCGACTGAACTGCGCGGTGACCGACGCGGCAGGCGCCACGCTCGTCGCTCAGAACGCCAGCTCGATGATCGCCACCTGCACGCAGTAGCGGATGAACTCAGGCCAGTCCGAGCTCGCGGACCCTGGCGTTGTGCGTGTTCTGCAGGCGTTCGAAGAACTCGGCCAGCTGGCCCAGGCCCTCACCGCTGGAGACGACGAGATCGACCAGTTCGTCGTGCTCGGCGAGCACGAACTGCGCCTGGGTGATGGCTTCGCCCAGGAGCCGTCTCGACCACAGGGCGAGGCGGTGGCGTTGCCTGTCGCTCGCGGTGACCGCGGCCTTGACCTCGCCCACGACGAACTGGGAGTGACCCGTCTCCGCGAGCACCGCTCGCACGACGTCGGCCGCATCCTCGGGCAGCGCGTCGGCGATCTCGAGATAGAAGTCGGCGGCCAGCGCGTCGCCGATGTAGGTCTTCACCAGCGCTTCCAGCCACGTGCTCGGCAGGGTCAGACGGTGGTAATTCTCCAGTGCCGAAACGTATTTCGTCATTGCGGAGACGATGTCGACGCCCCGCTTGGCTAGTGCGTCCCGCAGTAGCTCGTAGTGGTTCATCTCGGCGGCGGCCATGCTGGCCATGTTGATCCGGCCGGCCAGATTGGGTGCCATCCGCGCCTCGTCGGTGAGCCGGTAGAAGGCCGCCACCTCGCCGTAGGCAAGGACCGCGAAGAGGCTGACCACGCCTGGATGCTCGGCCGACGCGGCCGTCGCCGAGGGGTTCACCGTCTGCTCGGGCGAGGTCGCAGGCTGCGTCGGAGTCATGGCCCAACTCTAGACGGCCGGAGCCCTTCGACCGGCGTGGCGACCGCGCGAACGACCCGGCCAGCTATGATGGACGCGGTTGTGGCACGTCTCTTACCCGCCATCACCAAGAAATGTGCGTACACAGTGTGTCGACCGGTCGGCCCGCTTCCCAGAAGCCGAGGCCCCCGACGCTCTTTCGTCGAACTCGTGTGCGCGTGTGGACGCCGCGAGATTGACATACGAAAGGTTACGTCGGCAACGCATGACTGAAATCAACTCCACCACCACCAGCCCCACGTCAGAGGGCTTCGCGCCGGACATCGACGTCGTCGTCGAGGCTCCCGAGGCAGCTCCCCTGACCACCACCTTCGCCGAGCTCGGCGTCCGCGAGGAGATCGTGCGCGCGCTCGCCGAGAGCGGGATCGAGCACACCTTCGCGATTCAGGAACTGACCCTGCCGCTCGCCCTGACCGGCGACGACCTCATCGGCCAGGCGCGCACCGGCATGGGCAAGACCTTTGCCTTCGGCGTACCGCTGCTGCACCGCATCGTCACCGACGAGTCGCGGCCACTCACCGGAATCCCCCGCGCCCTGATCGTGGTACCCACCCGCGAGCTGTGTCTGCAGGTCTACGACGACCTCGCCAACGCGGCGAAATACCTGAGGGTCGGCGATCGCAAGCTGTCGGTGACGTCCATTTACGGTGGCCGCCCGTACGAGCCGCAGATCGAGGCCTTGCAGAAGGGCGTCGACGTCGTCGTGGGCACCCCGGGTCGCCTGCTCGACCTCGCGCAGCAGGGCCACCTGCAGCTCGGCGGGCTGTCGGTGCTGGTGCTCGACGAGGCCGACGAGATGCTCGACCTGGGCTTCCTGCCCGACATCGAACGGATCCTCAAGCAGATCCCGACCGACCGGCAGGCGATGCTGTTCTCGGCGACGATGCCCGACCCGATCATCACGCTCGCCCGCACGTTCATGAACCAGCCGACGCACATCCGCGCCGAGGCGCCGCACTCGGCGGCCACCCACGAGAACACCAAACAGCACGCCTACCGCGCGCACGCGCTCGACAAGGTCGAAATGGTCGCCCGCATCCTGCAGGCCGACGGCCGCGGCGCGACCATGATCTTCACGCGCACCAAGCGCACCGCGCAGAAGGTCGCCGACGAGCTCGCCGAGCGCGGCTTCAAGGTCGGCGCCGTGCACGGCGACCTCGGCCAGGCTGCCCGCGAGAAGGCGCTCAAGGGCTTCCGCAACGGCGACGTCGACGTGCTGGTCGCCACCGATGTCGCCGCCCGCGGCATCGACATCGACGACATCACGCACGTCATCAACTACCAGATCCCCGAGGACGAGCAGGCCTACGTGCACCGCATCGGCCGCACCGGCCGGGCGGGCAAGACCGGTATCGCGGTCACCCTCGTCGACTGGGACGAGCTGCCCCGCTGGACGATGATCGACAAGGCCCTCGGCCTCGACACGCCCGATCCCGTGGAGACCTACTCCAGTTCGGCGCACCTCTACGAAGAACTGAGCATCCCGGCCGAAGCAGGCGGTTCGATCGGCAAGGCGACGCGCTCCACCGAGACGAGGGACCGGCCCAAGCGCGAGTCCCGCGACGGTGAGCGGCGCGACGGTGACCGGCCGGCCCGCAACCGGGACCGCACCCGGCAGCGGACCCGCGGCGGCAGCACCGCCGGCAGCGGACACGTCGAGAACGCCGAGGCCGGACCTGCCGCGACGGCACCCGCCGACGCCGATGGCGCACCTGCAGGCGATGGCACCGGGCCCGCCAAGCGCCGGCGTCGGCGTCGTCGCCCCAGCACGAACTCCGCCGCGCCGTCGGCCGGCTGAACGAGGCAACAGCGCGCCCGATGGTCACACGGTGAAGATCCCTCCGTCGCTCCGCTCCACCCCGCCGGAACGTCGCACCAGGGGTGATCTGTTGGCGGCTGCGGCGATCGTCGTGGTCATCGCCGTCGCCGCAGGCCTGATCTGGTGGAGCAGTGACGCGCGGGCCACGATCAGCAGGCCCGCCGCCGAACCCGTTCCCGCCCTGAAGGCGGCCCGCGACGTCCCGACGTCGCTGCGCGAGCTGTGGACCGCGAGCAGCCCCAAGACCAGCCGACCCGTCGTCGCGGGCGGAGCCGTCGTCACCGGGGATGGGCGCGAGGTCGACGGTCGAGACCCGGCCACCGGGAACGTGCTGTGGAGCTACGCCAGGGACGTGCAGCTGTGCGGCGTCACCTACGTCTACAACGACGCCGTCGCGGTGTACCCCGACGACCGTGGCTGCGGTCAGGTGACGACCATCGACGGGCAGACCGGACGCCGCCACTACTCCCGCACCGCCTACGCCGATCCCCAGGTCGCGCTGTCCTCGGACGGATCGACGGTCCTCTCGGTCGGAGACACGCGGCTGGAACTGTGGCGCTCCGACATGGTCCGCATGATCAGCTACGGCGCGCTGGACGCCAGGATCAAGCCCGAGGTCCCTGCCCAACCGCTCTGCGGGATGGTGTCGGCGGCGGCGAACTCGGCGGCGGTGTCGGTGCTGCAGAAGTGCCCCGGCCAAGCGGACATGCGACTGGCCCTGCTCATACCCGCGGACGAGGAGGACGAGCCCAAGACCAAGATCGTCCAGTTGCCCGGTGTCTCCGCCGACGCTGCCGCACGGGTGATCACCGTCTCCGACACCACGACCGCCGTCTACCTACCGACGCCGAAACCCGTCGTCAACGTCATCGACGACACGGGCAACACGATCGCCAGCACCTCACTGCCTGCTCCGGTGTCGCCGCAAGCGACGGCATCGCGAGCAGGCGACCTGGTCACGTGGTGGACGGGTGACAGCCTGATGGTCTTTCAGGCCAACGGACTGCGCTACAAGTACACGGTCACCCCGGTCAACGGCCAGGCGCCCGTCGGCCCGGCGACCGTGATGGCGGGCAAGCTCCTGGTGCCGGTCACATCCGGCTACGACGTGTTCAACCCCGAGACCGGGGCGGGCGAGGCCCATATCGACCTCGTGCGCGCGCCGACCAAGGCCCCGGTGGTACCCGCTGTCGCAGGCTCCACACTGCTGGAGCAGCGCGGCGACACCCTGGTGGCGCTGGGCTCCTGATTACACGTCGGGAGCGTAGGTAGGCAGCGCCTTGCCCGACTTCCAGTACTTCGTCAGCGCCGCCGCAAGCTCGCGATACGCATTGGCGCCCTTGTTCTTTCGACCCGCCAACACCGAGGAACCCGACGCGCTGGCCTCGGCGAACCGTACCGTCCGCGGGATCGGAGGCGCCAGCACCACCAGCCCGTAGCGATCGGCCACGTCCAGAAGCACGTCGCGGCTGTGCGTCGTCCGCGAGTCATACAGCGTGGGGAGCGCCCCGAGCATGTGCAGGTCCGCGTTGGTGATCTGCTGGACGTCGTCGACCGTTCGCAGGAACTGTCCGACGCCCCGGTGTGCCAGCGTCTCGCACTGCAGGGGCACGATCACGTCGTTCGCCGCGGTCAGTCCGTTGAGGGTGAGAACACCCAGCGACGGCGGGCAGTCGACGATGACGACGTCAAACCGGTCGCCCACCTTGGCCAGCGCCCGCTTCAACGCGTACTCACGGCCGGCCCGCATCAACAGCATCGCCTCGGCGCCCGCCAGATCGATGTTGGCGGGCAGCAGCGTCATGCCCTCGACGGTGTCCACCAGGGCCGCATCGGGTTCGACATCGCCGAGGAGCACCTCGTGGATGGACACCGCGAGCTTGTCGGGATCCTGTCCGAGCGAGAACGTCAGGCAGCCCTGCGGATCCAAGTCGACGAGCAGCACCCGCTGCCCCTTCTCCGCCATCGCTGCACCCAACGACGCCACCGTCGTCGTCTTGGCGACTCCACCCTTTTGATTGGCGACCGCCAATACTCGCGTCATGTTTCCCCGTCGCTTCGTTCGCCCCGAACGTGTTCATCCAAGCACGCGCCCGCGGGATCGGCTCCGACGTGGGGCAGAATCGCGGGGGTGAGTATCGGTGGGCAGGAGCGCAGTGGCCCGGGGCGCGGCACGGCGCGAAGCCGCCTCGTGCTCCTTCGGCATGGCGAGACGGAGTGGTCGAAGTCCGGCAAGCACACCAGCATCACCGACCTCGACCTCACCGACGAGGGCCGCGAACAGGCCACTCTGGCCGCCGAGGCGCTGGCCGACCTGCAGCTGCGTGATCCCCTGGTGATCAGCAGCCCGCGGCACCGCGCACTCTTGACGGCCGAGCTGGCCGGCCTGACGGTCGACGAGGTGTCACCGCTGCTGGCCGAGTGGGACTACGGAGACTACGAAGGCACCACCACGGACGAGATCCGCAAGGTGGTGCCCGACTGGCTGGTCTGGACGCACGGCTGCCCCGGCGGCGAAACCGTCGCACAGGTGTCCCAGCGGGCCGACCAGGCCATCGCGATGGCCCTGCGACACATGGAGTCGCGCGACGTGTTGTTCGTCGGTCACGGTCACTTCTCGCGCTCGGTGCTCACCCGATGGGTGGAGCAGCCGCTGTACGAGGGCATCCGATTCTCCATGGCGGCGGCGTCGATCGGCGTGTGTGGATTCGAACACGGCGTCCGTCAGATCACCGCCCTCGGCCTGTCTGGCCACGTCAATCCGTGTCTGCCCCGGTGACCGTCGAGCCCTCCTTCGTCCTCGCCGGGCACGACGGTGTCGTCATCGCAGACGGTGTGGGCAACGCGTACCCGCGACTGGCCGACGCCCAGGCGGCCCTGGCATCCGGTGCGGCGCCGATCATCGTGGGCGCCCTGCCCTTCGACGTCACCCGCCCGACTGCGCTGATGCGTCCCGACTACGTTCGCTTCACCGACGCACTGCCCGGCGGGCCATCCCGGAACATGCCCGCCGTACGCATCGCCGAGACGGTGCCCGCCCCTGGCGAACACCGGGCCCGGATCGCTGCGGCACTGGAGCAGCTCCGCGATCCCGACTCGGCTCTGCACAAGGTGGTTCTGGCGCGGGCGCTTCGACTCGTCGCCGACGACACTTTGGACGTCGGCACCATCATGAGCAGGCTGGCCGAAGACCATTCGGCCACAACCTATTTCGTGGATCTCAGCGCGGCGGGAGCGGAGTACGAGGGCACCGCGCTGATCGGCGCCAGCCCCGAGTTGCTGGTGGCGCGCCGCGGCGACGTGCTGACCTGTCGGCCGTTCGCAGGATCCGCACCACGCTCGACCGACCCCACGGTGGACCGCGCCAACGGCGCCGCACTGGCGGATTCGGCCAAGAATCTGCACGAACATCAGCTGGTCGTCGACCAGATGCGCGCGGCCCTCGAACCACTGTGCGTCGACCTGGACATCGCGTCGACCCCGGAGCTCAGCAGCACCTCCGCCGTCTGGCACCTCAGCACCCCGATCACCGGTCGGATACGCGAATCGTCCACCACCGCACTTGATCTCGCAGTGGCACTGCATCCCACCGCGGCCGTCGGCGGCGTGCCCACCTCCGATGCCGTCGACCTCATCGGAACTCTCGAGGGTGACCGCGGCTTCTACGCCGGAGCGGTCGGGTGGTGCGACGCGAGCGGTGACGGCACCTGGGTGGTGTCCATCCGATGCGCCGAACTCTCCGCGGATCGCCGCACCGCCGAGGCCAGGTCCGGCGGTGGGATCGTCGCCGAATCCGACCCCGATGACGAAGTGGCCGAGACGAATACGAAGTTCCGAACCATCCTGACCGCGCTGGGAGTGAGCCCGTGACCGTGAACATCCGCCGGGCCCGCCCCGGTGACGAGGCGGAGTTGGTCGCGATGATGCGGGAGCTGGCCGACTTCGAGCATGCCCTCGACCAATGCACGGTCACCGAAGGTCAGTTGAGTGACGCGCTGTTCGGAGAACGGGCGACGGTCTACGCCCACCTCGCGGAGGTCGACGGCGAACCCGCGGCCATGGCCCTGTGGTTCAGGAACTTCTCCACCTGGGACGGTGTGGCGGGCATCTACCTGGAGGATCTGTTCGTCAAGTCCGCGTTCCGACGTCACGGGTTGGCTCGCGCACTGCTGTCCACCCTGGCGAAGGAGTGCGTCGAGCACGGATACTCCCGGCTGTCGTGGGCCGTGCTCGACTGGAACGCCAACGCGATCGCGCTCTACGACTCCGTCGGCGGTCGCCCACAGAGCGAGTGGATCACCTATCGCGTGTCCGGCGACGAATTGTCGGCACTCGCCGGGTCCTGACCGAGCCACTGCACCGCTGACGGGCTGAACAACAGGACCAGCGCGACGATTGCGACGAGTGCCACCGGCACGCCGTAGGACCACTGCCCGGAGCCCACGGCGATGTACCACGCCACCGGAAGCAGCAGCAGTTGGGCGAACACCGCGATGCCGCGCCCCCAGCGCCTACCCGTCCACAACGCCCAGCCGGCGGTGAGGAGAGCGGCGCCCATGACCACGAACCAGCCCGCCGTGCCGTACCCGCTGATGGACACCTCGTGGGCGCCCGCGAGCGCCCGCACGACGAGCACCACGGCCACGGCCACCAGGACCACGCCCTCCAGCGCCACCACGGCGGCGGCCTGACGAACGGTTGACGGCGAGGGCACGATCACGACATCGAGCGTAGAGCGCAGCGCGCCGTCATGCCGATAGGGTTGTGCCCCGTGCGTGCCGTCCTGATCGTGAACCCCAACGCCACGTCGACGACGCCCGCCGGTCGCGACCTGCTCGCGCACGCCTTGGAGAGCCGGGTCAAGCTGACCGTCGCTCACACCGACCACCGCGGGCACGCGATCGAGATCGCCAGGGACGCGACGCGTGACGGCATCGACGTGGTGATCGTGCACGGCGGCGACGGCACGGTGAATGAAGTGGTCAACGGCATTCTCGGCGACTGCGGGCAAACCCCACCCAAACGGGGGCCTGCGATCTCGGTGGTCCCCGGCGGATCGGCCAACGTCTTCGCCCGCGCCCTCGGCATCAGCCCCGACCCCGTCGAGGCGACCAACCAGCTCGTCGACCTTCTCGGCGCCTATCGCCGCGGCATGAAGTGGCGCCGCATCGGGCTGATGGACTGCGGCGACCGCTGGGGTGTCTTCACCGCGGGCATGGGTGTCGACGGTGACGTGGTCGCCGCCGTCGAGGCGCAGCGGGAGAAGGGCCGCAAGGTCACCGCCTCGCGCTACATCCGGGTAGCGACCCGCGAGGTCCTGGCCAGTGCCCGGCGGGATCCGTCGCTGACACTGGAACTTCCGGGCCGCGCTCCCGTCGCCGGCGTGCACTTTGCGTTCGTGTCGAATTCCAGCCCGTGGACTTATGCAAACACCAGGCCCGTCTGGACGAACCCGTCGACCACCTTCGAGACCGGACTGGGAGTGTTCGCTACCACCAGCATGAACGTCTGGGCGAACCTGGGGCTGGTGCGTCAAATGCTGGCCAAGAATCCGCGTCTCGACGCCAAGCACCTCGTGCGCGAAGACGACGTGCCCTGGGTCCGGGTGACCGCCGACACGCCTGTGGGGTGTCAGATCGACGGAGATTACGTCGGGCAGCGCGAAAGAATGACGTTCACGGCCGTTCGGGATGCCCTCGGCGTGGTCGCTCCACCTCGAAAAACGTCTTGACCTGGCACTCACCTGAGAACTCGCGCTATTTAGGGCGTAAGTGGTCTGAGTGTAGTACAACCGGGTAAGTGGATTGCCAACGTGGTCCCGCAGTGAGATTGCCCACGTGTTAACGCGCCTCTATTGACATCTGTTCAGCCTGTGGAAGCATCGTTTGCAACAGTGCAGAAACATTTGACGTGCACGCGTTAACAGCCGAAGAAAAGCTCGTGCGCCTTGCTGCGCACATGAAGAGGAGTTGTAACTATGGATTGGCGGCACAAGGCGGTCTGTCGTGATGAGGATCCGGAACTGTTCTTCCCGGTGGGAAACAGCGGCCCGGCGCTCGCCCAGATCGCTGATGCGAAGATCGTCTGCAACCGTTGCCCGGTCACCACGGAGTGCCTGAGCTGGGCTTTGGAGTCCGGACAGGACGCTGGCGTCTGGGGCGGCATGAGCGAGGACGAGCGTCGCGCACTCAAGCGTCGCAACGCGCGGACGAAGGCTCGCACGGGCGTCTAGCCTCCACACATCTCACGATTTACGGCCCCGGCATTCGCCGGGGCCGTAAGTTTTTGTCGCGCTTCGCGTTTCCCGTTCGTGACGGTCGTGTTACTGCGCCGAACGGCCGCGCCGGCCGATCGGGACTCGCAGTACGACGTCGGTTCCGCCGGTCGGCACGGCGTGCATGCCCAGCGAACCGTCCAATTCAGCGGCCACCAACGTCCGGACGATCTGCAACCCGAGGCTGTCCGACTTCTCCAAGCTGAACCCTTCGGGCAGTCCCCGACCATCGTCGTGCACTACGACGTCGAGCCACCGGGATGAGCGCTCGGCCCTGATCGTGACGCTCCCGTTTTCCGACAGGGAATCGTAGGCGTGCTCTATCGCGTTCTGCACCAGCTCGGTGATGACCATCACCAGCGCGGTGGCCCGGTCGGCGTCCAGGACCCCAAGGTCGCCGACCCGGTTGATTCGGACGGGTCGGCCCACTGACGCGACGTCGTTCATGATCGGGACGATGCGGTCCACAACCTCGTCGAGGTTGACCTCCTCGTCGACCGACATCGACAGCGCGTCGTGCACCAGGGCGATCGACGAGACCCGACGCACGGACTCGATCAGGGCATCGCGCCCCTCGGCGTTGTTCGTCCTCCTGGCCTGAAGCCGCAGCAGCGCGGCGACGGTCTGGAGGTTGTTCTTCACGCGGTGGTGGATCTCGCGAATCGTCGCGTCCTTGGACAGCAGCGCACGGTCGCGTCTCTTGATCTCGGTCACGTCCCGGATCAGGACCGCCGCGCCCGCCGGCTTGCCGTTCACCACCATCGGCAGCGTGCGGAGCAGCACCGCCGCTCCCCCTGCGTCCACCTCCATCCGCATGCTCGATCCGCCCGACAGCGAATCACGCACGTGATTGGCCAGTTCCTGCGCCTCGAAGGGATCGGAGATGAGCGGCCGGGTGACGGTGACCAGGTTGTGCCCCTCCAACTCGGCGTTCAAGCCCATGCGGTGATAGGCCGAGATCGCGTTCGGGCTCGCGAAGCTCACCTGCCCGCCCACGTCGAGGCGGATGAAGCCATCACCCACCCGGGGACTGGACCGTGACATGGCGAGGTCCCCGACATTGGGAAAGGTGCCCTCGGACAGCATGTGCAACAGGTCGGCTGCGCAGTCTTGGTAGGCACGCTCCAGGGGACTGGCCTTTCGCCGGTCGGCCAGCGCGGTCTGATGCGTCAGCACCGCAACCACCCGGTTGCCGTGTCGGACGGGAACGGCTTCGACGTTGAGCCATCGGCCGATCTGCGAATCTGGTTGTCCAGCATCGCTTTCGCGGTTGATATGACCTGATTGAAACGCCTCGACCACCACGGGCATGTCGTCGGCGGTGTTGACCGTTCCCACCGCGTCGGCCAGTAGCACGGTCGGCGCGGTGTTCGGACGAACCTGAGCGACGCACACCAACGAGCCATCGTCGTGGTGGACCCACATCAGGTAGTCGGCAAACGACAGGTCGGCCAGCAGCTGCCACTCGCCCACCACGGCATGCAGATGATCGACTGCCGTGCCGGGCAGCATGGTGTGCTCGGCGAGAAGGTCACCGAGGGTCGACATCCGGTTGCCTAGGGAGGGCCGGACCCTAGCTGATCACTGCGATGAGATCGCCGGCCTGAATCACGTCGCCTACGGACACGTTGACGGTGGTCACCGTGCCGGAGACCTCGGCCAGCACGGGAATCTCCATCTTCATGGACTCAAGGAGTACGAGGGTCTCGCCCTCGCCGATGTGATCGCCCTCGCTCACCACGACCTCGAGCACACTGGCCACGATCTCTGCGCGAACATCCTCGGCCATCTTCACTCCACTCGTCTCGAAGAGAACCGTCCGTCACGACGGCACCACGCGATCTCTGCTGGTTCATCGAACCACACGGGCGGGATTGGAATGCAGTGGCGCGAGCGTGAGAGGATGACGAGTAAGCAATTGACTCACTGGAGGACCATCATGGCCAAGCGTGGCCGTAAGAAGCGCGACCGCAAGCACACCAAGGCGAACCACGGCAAGCGCCCCAACTGCGGTTCAAAGGCAGTGAAGTAGTCGATTCGACTGGTTTCGCAGCCCGGAACGAGAAAAAGGCCTTCACGATCACGTGAAGGCCTTTCTCCGGTCTGGGCTAGCGCCGGATGATCGTGGTGCGGCTGATCTCGACGCGTAGCCGCGCACGCAGGGATTCCGGCACCTTCTCGCCGCTGCACTTGGTGGCGATGAGTCGCTTCACGCGCTCCTCGACCCCGTACTGCCGTAGGCACGTCGGGCATTCCTCGAGGTGATGCCGCAGCTTGTCCCGTGTTTCGGAGGTGCACTCACCGTCCAGCAGGGTCCATACCTCGGCAATCACCGAGGCGCACTCCGGATGGTCGGGGTCCACCGGTCCGACCGGCGGATGGAACGTGTGCTCTTCGGGGCGCGAGTAATCGTCGCTCACGAGGACACCTCCTCAGGCTCGTCGAGTGGCTGACCGCGCAGAAAACCCCGTTCTCGGGCGACGTCGGTCAGAAGTTCACGGAGCTGCTTGCGTCCGCGGTGCAAACGCGACATCACCGTCCCGATCGGAGTGTCCATGATCTGGGCGATCTCCTTGTACGGGAAGCCCTCGACGTCGGCGTAGTACACCGCCATCCGGAAATCCTCCGGCAGCGCCTGCAGCGCGGCCTTGATCTCGGTGTCCGGCAGCGCCTCCATCGCCTCTACCTCGGCGGATCGCAATCCCGTCGACGTGTGCTGCGCATTGGCCGCCAACTGCCAGTCGGTGATCTCCTCGGTCGGATACTCCGCGGGTTGGCGTTGCTTCTTGCGGTAGCTGTTGATGTAGGTGTTGGTCAGGATCCGGTACAGCCACGCCTTCAAGTTGGTACCCGCCCGGAACGAGCGGAAACCGGCATAGGCCTTGACCATGGTCTCCTGCAGAAGATCCTCCGCATCGGCTGGATTACGGGTCATGCGCAGTGCGCCGCCGTACAGCTGGTCCAGCAGTGGGATCGCATCGCGCTCGAACCGCGCCGTCAACTCGGCGTCGGTCTCCACGGCGGGCTCTTCGGCAGCGGCGGGCGCTGCCCCGTCGAGATCAGTCATCTGGATCGACACCGTCCCTTCTCTCGCGGCACCGTCCTTCGGAGCCGGCGAAAGAACCGGGCGTTCCAGGCAGAGCGTTGGCACCGAGGTGTCTCCTTCCTCTTGATCCTAGTGGCTGACCCCGACACGGTCGCCGTTGCGCGCCCGTTGCAGCAGAACAACAGCGTTCGCACGCACGCTTGTTCCCGGGGGAACCAGCACTATCGTGAGCCGATGGCCCGTGCTGCCACCCCGGCGATCGCCACGCTGATGGCTGCGGGCATTCCCCACGACGTCCTGAGCTATCACCACGATCCCCGCAACGAGTCCTTCGGTGACGAAGCCGTGAGCGCGCTGGCGAGCAGCGCGGCGGTGTCCCCGGAGCAGGTCTTCAAGACGCTGGTGATCGCATTGCCCAAGGGCCTCGCCGTCGCCGTGCTGCCAGTCCCCTACAAGCTGTCGCTCAAGGCGGCGGCCGCCGCGCTCGGCGTGCCCAAGGCCGAGATGTCCGACCGCGCCGACGCCGAGAGGTCGACCGGGTACGTCGTCGGGGGCATCTCGCCGCTGGGCCAGAGAAGGCCGCTGCCGACCGTCGTGGACGACTCAGCGCTCGCATGGGACCGGGTGCTGTGCAGCGCGGGAAGACGCGGCCTGCAGGTCGCGCTGGCGCCCGCGGATCTGGTCCGCGTCACCAAGGCGGTGACCGCCGACATCCTGGCGATGTGACAGTCCTATGGTGAGGTCATGTCGCTCTCTGGGAAGACCATGTTCATCTCCGGCGCCAGCCGCGGTATCGGCTTGGCGATCGCCAAGCGGGCCGCCGCCGACGGCGCCAACGTCGCGCTGGTCGCCAAGACTGCCGAGCCACACCCCAAGCTCGAGGGCACCATCTACACCGCGGCCAAGGAGATCGAGGACGCCGGCGGCCACGCCCTGCCGATCCTCGGCGACGTCCGCGACGGTGAATCCGTGGAATCAGCTGTGGCACAAGCGGTTTCGCAGTTCGGCGGCATCGACATCTGCGTGAACAACGCCTCGGCGATCAACCTCGGCTCCATCACCGAGGTGCCACTCAAGCGGTTCGACCTGATGAACGGAATCAACGTCCGCGGCACCTACGCCGTGTCGCAGGCGTGCATCCCGCACATGAAGGGCCGCGCGAATCCGCACATCCTGACGCTCTCGCCGCCGATCCTGCTGGAGTCGAAGTGGCTCAAGCCGACGGCATACATGATGGCCAAGTACGGGATGACGCTGTGTGGGCTCGGCATGGCCGAGGAATTGCGCGCCGACGGGATCGCGTCGAACACGCTGTGGCCGCGGACCATGGTCGCTACGGCCGCCGTGCAGAACCTCCTCGGTGGCGACGAGGCCATGGCGCGCGCCCGCAAGCCCGAGGTGTACTCCGACGCCGCGTACGTCATCTTCAACAAGCCCGCTGCCGAGTACACCGGTAACTCGGTGCTGTGCGAGGACGTCCTGTACGAGTCCGGGGTCACGGACCTGTCCATCTACGACTGCGTGCCCGGTTCGGAGCTCGG
Source organism: Mycolicibacterium sp. (assembly GCF_016462545.1). Classification (GTDB taxonomy): domain Bacteria; phylum Actinomycetota; class Actinomycetes; order Mycobacteriales; family Mycobacteriaceae; genus Mycobacterium. The sequence goes on from NZ_JAEMTA010000033.1 coordinate 28,977, forward strand.
CGTCGACCTGTGGGTCGAGACCCCGAACCCGCCCGGCTACACCGGCCCGTAGCGGCAGCCGAGGATGGCTGACTCCGTGTGGGCGGCAGGGCGGTACGAGTCGGTCGCCGAACGGATCGCCGGCATCGCGGACCGGACCGTCGACGCCGCCGACCGTCGCCATCCCCTTCGTGGGGCCGCAGTAGTCGACCTGGCCTGCGGTACCGGAAGTGCGGCGCTCGCAGCGGCGGCGCGGGGCGCCACGGTGACCGGCGTCGATCTGACCCCCGAGCTGATTCGCATCGGCGCGCAGAAGGCCACCGACGCAGGCCATGCCATCGCGTGGAAGACGGCGGACGCCGCCCGCACCGGGCTCCCCGACGGCTCGTTCGACGCCGCGGTGTCGAACATGGGGATCATCTTCGTCGATCCCGAGCAGCAGGTCAGAGAGATCAGCCGGTTGCTGAAACCTCAAGGGGTGCTGGCCTTTTCATCATGGGTCAAAGCCGGTCACAATCCCTTCTTCGATCCGATCGTCGCCGTGCTGGGCGCCCCGCCCGCCAGGGGGTTCTCCCCGGACCAGTGGGGCGAGACGGAGACGGTGGCCCACCGGTTGTCGGTCGGCTTCACCGACCTCGAGATCGACGAGAGGACCTTCACCTGGGAGTTCGCGTCGCTAGATGCCGCGCTGAACTTCCTCGAGCACGAATCCCCCATGCACGTCGACGTCTTCGGCCGTATCGACGACACCCAGCGAGAACACCTCGCGGCCGCGTTCAGTGACGCGCTCGCACCCCACTCCGACGGCACCGGGGTGGCGTTCGACACGCCCTACGTCGTGGTCAGCGCCACCCGTCGCTAGAGGAGCGTGCCCTGCTCGGGCTCGGGCTCGGCGGGCTCGATCAGCTCGGGTCCGTTGTTGCGGACGCTGTTGACCAGTCGGGAGACCTCGCGGATCGCGATGCGGTCGAGATCGCCGTGTCCGCGCAGCAGACCCTCGTCGATCGGCGCGTCAGGATCCAGCCACCGGTCCCAGTCACGCTCGCTGATGGTCAGCGGCATGCGGTCGTGGATCTCGGCTAACGGGCCCGCGGAGTCGGTGGTGATGATGGTGCAGCTGACCAGCGGCGGCGGCGCGTCCTTCGGTGCATCCTTCGGTCGCCACGTGGACCACAGACCGCCCATGAACAGCAGCTCACCATCGGCCCCGTGCATGTAGAACGGCGTCTTGGCGGCTTTCTTGCCCGCTGCGTTCTCACCGTTGGGTCGCCATTCGTACCAACCGTCCATCGGGATCAAACACCGCTTGCCCTTCGCCGAGGCGCGGAAGGCGCCCGACGTGGTGACCGTCTCCGCACGGGCGTTGATCAACAACGGCCCCTTGGTGTCGGGGCCGCCGTCCGCTGCGGTCTTGGCCCACGGCGGGATCAGGCCCCAGCGCATCGAGCGGACCCGGCGAGTCGACTCGTCGTCGGGCTCGGCGTGCCTCTTGACCACCGACGTGATGGTGGTGGTGGGTGCCACGTTGAAGTTCGGCTGCGCCGATGAGTCTTTACCGGTCGTGCCCTTCCCCGGGTCACTGCGCTCCTGCCCGCCGGTCGTTTCATCGATCGCCTTGATCTTCTCGGCCAGAAGCGCCGGATCGGTGGTCACCGCGAATCGCCCGCACATGTGTCCCATGGTGGCAGAACAGGCCGACAAGGCAGGATGGACGCCATGACTGAGTACCGAGGAGGGTGGCAGGCACCGTCGACGACGACGCCCGTGCACGCCGAGGTCGACGTGCCCGGTTCGAAGTCCCAGACCAACCGCGCGCTGGTACTCGCCGCACTGGCCACCCCGCAGGGCACGTCCACCGTCGGCGGAGCGCTGCGCAGCCGCGACACCGACCTGATGATCGGTGCGCTCCGAACCCTCGGCGTGTCACTCGACGGCGCGGGAACCGAACTGTCCGTGAGCGGTTCGATATCGCCCGCCGTGCACGCGCACGTCGACTGCGGACTGGCGGGCACCGTGTTGCGGTTCGTGCCCCCACTCGCGGCGCTGGGCGCCCAGGTGGTCACGTTCGATGGCGACGACCAGGCCAGGGCGCGTCCGATCGCGCCCCTGTTGGAGGCCCTGCGCGGCCTCGGCGTCCGCCTCGACGGCGACTCGATGCCGTTCCGGGTACACGGTGACGGTGGGGTCAAGGGCGGCACGGTCCACATCGACGCGTCCTCGTCGTCGCAGTTCGTCTCCGGACTGCTGTTGTCGGGCGCGACGTTCGCCGACGGACTGACCGTGCTGCACACCGGGAAGTCGGTGCCCTCGGCGCCGCACGTGGCGATGACGGTGTCGATGCTGCGCGACGCGGGAGTGCTGGTGGACGACGCGACGGCCAACCGATGGCATGTTGCCCCGGGACCGATCGCGGCGCGGCACTGGGCCATCGAGCCCGACCTGTCCAACGCGGTTCCGTTCCTGTCCGCCGCCGTCGTGAGCGCCGGAACCGTGCGCATTGCGCGATGGCCTCGGGCCGGGGTGCAGCCATCGGCCACCATCCTCGAACTGCTCGCCAAGGCGGGATCGACCGTGCGCCAAACTGATTCATACCTCGAGGTCACGGGATCCGACGGCTACGAGGGCTTCGACGCCGACCTCCACGACGTCGGCGAACTGGCACCCTCGATCGCGGCGCTCGCGGCGCTGGCCGCACCCGGGGCTACATCGCACCTCACCGGCATCGCCCACCTGCGCGGGCACGAAACCGATCGGCTGGCGGCGCTGACCGCCGAGATCAACGGCCTCGGCGGGCACTGCGAGGAGACCCCCGACGGATTGACGATCACGGCCACGTCGATGCACGGCGGCGTGTGGCGGTCCTACGCCGATCACCGCATGGCGACGGCGGGCGCGATCATCGGGCTGCGGGTGCCCGGCGTGGAGGTCGAGGACATCGGCACCACCGCGAAGACGCTGCCCGACTTCCCGCGGATGTGGGCGGACATGCTCGCCGGTACGAGCGACGCGAGCCCACGCGCTTGAGACCCGGTGACTACCGCGACGAGTCCGACGTCAGGGTGCGTTCGGGGCGAGGATCGCGGCCGCGCACCAAGATTCGCCCCGAGCATCTCGACGCGGAGGCCGGCATGGTGGTCACCGTCGACCGCGGCCGCTGGGGCTGCGCGCTGGGCGGGGATCCGGACCGCCACGTCACCGCCATGCGGGCCAGGGAGCTGGGCCGCACGCCGATCGTCGTCGGCGACGAAGTCGACATCGTCGGTGACCTGACCGGGCAGCCGGACACCCTGGCGCGCATCGTGCGCCGAGGGCCGCGGCGGACGGTGTTGCGTCGCACGGCGGATGACACGGATCCGACCGAGCGGGTGGTGGTCGCCAACGCCGATCAGCTGATGATCGTCGTCGCGCTCGCCGATCCGCCGCCGCGCACCGGCTTCGTCGAACGGTCGCTGATCGCCGCCTACGTCGGCGGGTTGACCCCGATCCTCTGCCTGACCAAGTCCGACCTGGCGCCACCGGAACCGTTCGCCGCACAGTTCGCGGGGTTGGATCTGCAGGTCGTCACCGCGGGCCGCGACGACGATCTCGACACCGTGGTCGACCTGCTCGCGGGCAAGTCGACGGTGCTGGTGGGCCATTCCGGAGTGGGTAAGTCGACGATGGTCAATCGCCTTGTCCCCCATGCCCATCGGGCCGTCGGGGTGGTGTCGGGTGTCGGCAAGGGCAAGCACACCTCGACACAGTCGATCGCCTTGCCCCTGCATGGTTCCGGCTGGGTGATCGATACGCCGGGAATCCGCTCCTTCGGCTTGGCACACATCGCACCGGCCGACGTGATGATGGCGTTCTCCGACCTCGCCGTCGCGGTCGAGGACTGCCCCCGCGGTTGCGGTCACATGGGTCCGCCGGCGGATCCCGAGTGCGCCCTCGACGCGTTGACCGGGCACGCCGCGGATCGGGTGGCCGCGGCCCGTCGTCTGTTGATCGCGATGACCGCGGACTAGTCCCGATGACGTTCGCGATCGCCAGAACATGCCGAATCTCGAATCAAGATCTGGAATCCGTTTGCGAAGCCCCCAAATCGGGCACGCTGCCGAGGGCAAAACGCTATAAGGAGACCAATTTCATGAGCAATGTTCCGACGATCGAACTCAGCAGCGGCGGGCACATCCCCCAACTCGGCTTCGGCGTCTACCAGATCGAGCCCGACGAGACCGCAGGTGCGGTCAAGACCGCGCTCGACATCGGCTACCGGCACATCGACACCGCCGAGATGTACCAGAACGAGGCAGGCGTCGGCCAGGGCATCCGCGAGTCCGGCATCGACCGCGCCGACGTGTTCGTCACCAGCAAGTTGAACAACGGGTTCCACGAACCCGACGAGGCGCGCAAGGCCTTCGACGCCACCCTCGCAGCGTTGAAGTTCGACTACGTCGACCTCTTCCTCATCCACTGGCCGCTGCCCACCCTCTACGGTGGCGACTTCATGTCGACGTGGAAGGTGCTCGAGGAGTTCCGGCGCGACGGCCGGGCCCGCAGCATCGGCGTGTCGAACTTCCAGACGCACCACCTCGAGCGGTTGGCGAACGAGACGGACACCGTGCCCGCCGTGAACCAGATCGAGGTGCATCCCTACTTCACCAACGAAGAGGTGCGGGCCTACTGCGCGGAGCACGACATCGCAGTCGAGGCATGGTCGCCGATCGCGCAGGGCAAGGTGCTCGACGATCCCGTGGTCACCCAGATCGCAGAGGCTTCGGGCAAGTCACCCGCGCAGGTGGTGTTGCGCTGGCACATCCAACGCGGTGACATCGTCTTCCCGAAGTCGGTGACGCCCAAGCGAATCCAGGAGAACTACGAACTGTTCGACTTCGAGTTGAGCGAGCACGACGTCGATGCGCTGACCGCGCTCGACAAGGGCGAGGAAGGCAGGACGGGTCCGAACCCCGACTCCTTCGACTACATCCCCGACTGACCCCGAAACGACGACACTGCGGGGAGATCGCGATTCTCGACGAATCGACGATCTCCCCGCAGTGTCGCGTTTGGGGCGGGTGTCAGACGCGCGCGCGCCGACGTTCCCGCACGGCGGCGATGGCCGACTTCAGGCCGCGGCGCTGCTCCGGCTCGAGGTCGGCGAACATCAGCTCGCTGCGGGTCTCCGGCGCATCGTCGGAGGTGTCCTTCAGGTACTTGTTCGGCAACGACAACTTGGCGATCGTGCGCCAGGTCTTGCCGTACTGCACCGCGAAGTTGCCCGTCGTGTACGGCAGGTCGTACTTCTCGCACACCTGGCGAACACGCACGCTGATCTCATGCAACCGGTTGCTCGGCAGGTCCGGGTACAGGTGGTGCTCGATCTGGTGGCACAGGTTGCCACTCATGAAGCGCAGCGCGGGCCCCGCCTCGAAGTTGGCGCTACCCAGCATCTGGCGCAGGTACCACTCGCCCTTGGTCTCGCCCACCATGTCGGTCTTGGTGAACTTGTCCGCGCCGTCGGGGAAGTGACCGCAGAAGATCACCGCGTTGGCCCAGACGTTGCGGATGACGTTCGCCACCGCGTTGGCCTTGAGCGTCGACTTGTAGGAGGCACCGGGCGATAGAGACGTCAGCGCCGGGTACGCGACGTAGTCCTTGACCAACTGATGGCCGGCCTTGACGCCGAACTCGCGCACCCGCTTCATCGTGGCGGCGCGGTCGTCGCGACCCTTGGAGATCTTGCCGAGCTCCAGGTGCTGCAACCCAACTCCCCACTCGAAGCCGATGGCCAGGAGCGTGTTGAAGAGAAGGTTGCCGTACAGGTTGAACGGGCTCCACTTCTGGTCGCGGGTCACGCGGATCACGCCATAGCCGACATCGTCGTCCATGCCGAGGATGTTGGTGTACTTGTGGTGCATGAAGTTGTGGGTGAACCGCCAGTGCTTGGAGGACCCACTCATGTCCCACTCCCACGTGGAGGAGTGAATCTCGGGGTCGTTCATCCAGTCCCACTGGCCGTGCATGACGTTGTGCCCGACCTCCATGTTCTCGACGATCTTGGCTACGCCGAGGGTCACGGTGCCGGCCCACCACGCGGAACGGCGTGAGCCGGCCGCCAGCAGGAGTCGGCCTGCCACCTCGAGCGCACGCTGGGCGGCGATGGTGCGGTGGATGTAGCGCGAGTCGCGCTCGCCGCGGGAGTCTTCGATGTCCAGGCGGATCGCGTCGAGCTCGTTCGCCAGATTCTCGATGTCCGCGTCAGTGAGATGGGTGAACGCGGGCACGTCGGTTACTGCCATCGGTCAGCCTCCTTTCGGTACTTACGCTACCGTAACCTACGAAAGCGTAGGTTACCAGTCAGTAAACCTCAGACGTCGAGCACACAATCGCCAGAAGCTGCGGAAACGCACGTCTGCACCCGGCTGCCCGGCTCGTGCTCGGTTCCGGTCCGAAGGTCCCTGACGTGCCCCTCGACCAGGCCGACGACGCACGACTGGCAGATCCCCATCCGGCAGCCGAACGGCATCCGGACACCCACCTGCTCGCCCGCGTCCATCAACGAGGTGGCCGCATCCGCCGCGACCGTCTTGCCGCTGCGTTCGAACGTGACCGTGCCGCCGGTGCCATGCGCACCCGCGCGCGATGCCGCGAAGCGTTCGAGGTGCAACCGCTCCCCCAGGCCCGCGGCCGACCAGAGTCGGTGTGCGTCGTCGAGCATCCCCTCGGGTCCGCACGCCCATGTCTGGCGGTCGCGCCAATCGGGAACGTCCTCCGCGAGACGGGACAGGTCTAGCCGACCCTCGGTCCGCGTCGCGCGCACGGTCAGCCGGTACCCGTCGTGCGCGTCGTGCAGCCGCGCCAACTCCTCGGCGAACATGACGTCGGCTGCCGTCGGCGCCGAGTGCACGTGGACGACATCGCCGATCTGCTCGCGACGTGCCAGCGTGCGCAGCATCGACATCACCGGGGTGATCCCTGATCCCGCGGTGAGGAACAGCACGGACGCCGGCGCGGGGTCCGGCATCGTGAAGTTGCCCTGCGGGGCGGCGAGCCGCACGATCGTGCCCGGCGTCAGACCATCCACCAGATGGCTGGACAGGAAGCCCTCCGCCATGGCCTTCACGGTGATGGTGATGGTCCTGGCACGCGTGACGGGACTCGAGGTCAGGGAGTACGAACGCCACCGCCAGCGGCCCTCCATGAGCACACCGATGCCCACGTACTGGCCCGGCTCGTAGTCGAAGCGGAAGCCCCAGCCCGGCTTGATCACCAGCGTCGCCGAGTCGACGGTCTCGCGACGGACCTCGACCACCCGACCCCGCAGCTCGCGCGCGGACCACAGTGGATTGGCCAGCTTGAGGTAGTCGTCGGGCAGCAGCGGGGTGGTGATGCGTCCAGCGATCGACCGCAGCGCCTGCCAGGCCGGATGGCCGACGGGGGCAGGGGTGGGGCGCACGGTGTCGACCACGTTGGCCGAGACCTTTATTTCGTTCTTGGCCATATCAGGCTCCTGATCACCTATGCCGCATGACGAGTCCGGGGCCGGAGTCTAGGACCCGTCGGATGAAACCTACGGTACCGTAACCTACGGTCGCGCCTCCAGCGCTCAGAGCAAGTCGAGCAGGAACGGCAGCTCCTGGGTGGCATACCAGGCGAGGTCGTGATCCTGGGCATCACCGACGGTCAGCTCGGCATCCTCGTCGCCGAAGTCGGCGAGGTCCACGACCTCTATCGCGGCCGCGACGGCCGGCTCGGCCGCCGCGTTGTCCAGGTAGGCGGCGATCACGTCGCCCATGCCGATCGGGCCGGCGAGCCGCACCACGGCGTCGTCCAGATCGGGGCGAATGGTGGCGCCCTCGACGTCGGCGACGAGCACGGCGCGCCGCAACGGGAGTCGACCGTCCTGCCCGGTGCCCTCGGCCGACAGCAGCCGAAGCGATGCCAGGGCAGCCTCGCGCAGCGCCACCTCGGCGAGCTCGTCGTCATCGCCCTCGGCGTAGGACTCCCGCAGCGTCGGGGTGACGGCGAACGCCGTGCCGCTCAGGGCATGCATCGTCTGGTCGGCGACGAGCCGTTGCAACATGGCCAGGGTCGCCGGAATGTAGACACGCACCAGGTGAGACTAGCCGCCCTCCTCCGTGTCCCCCATCAACGTTGCGACGTGATCGGTGACATACGTCGATAGCGAACGCGACGGCCGCACGTAGGTATTGCTGAGGATCGGTCGATCCGGTAGCTCCACCTTGGGCAGCTCCACCTGGTCGTAATCGATGGTGGACAGCAGGTGGCTCATCATGTTCAGCCTGGCGTGCTTCTTGACGTCGGACTCCACCACGAACCACGGGCTCTGCGGAATGTCGGTGTGGACCATCATCTGGTCCTTCGCCCGCGAATAGTCCTCCCAGCGGTACACCGACTCCAGATCCATCGGGCTCAATTTCCACTGCCGGACCGGATCGTTCATCCGGGACTTGAACCGCCGCAGCTGCTCGTCGTCGGACACCGAGAACCAGTACTTCCGCAGGAGGATCCCGTCCTCGAGGAGCATCTGCTCGAAGACCGGGGTCTGCCGCAGGAACAGCGTATGTTCTTGCGGCGTACAGAATCCCATGACCTGCTCGACGCCTGCCCGGTTGTACCAGGACCGGTCGAAGAGCACGATCTCACCCTTCGACGGGAGTTCCGCGACGTAGCGCTGGTAGTACCACTGGCCGCGCTCCCGGTCGCTGGGCGCGGGCAGTGCGGCGATCCGCGCAACCCGGGGACTGAGGTACTCGGTGATGCGCTTGATGGTGCCGCCCTTGCCTGCGGCGTCACGGCCCTCGAAGACCACCGCGACGCGCGCGCCGGTGTGGCGAACCCACTCCTGCAACTTCACGAATTCCGTTTGGAGACGGAATAGTTCGGCCTCGTAGACGTCGTTGGGGATCTTGGAGTTCTTGGGCTTCTTCGCCGAGTCCTTCTTGACGGACTTCCCCGACTTGCTCTTGCTCATCGCCGAATCGTAGTGCGATGGGAGGCGTCGTGCGGTGCGACTTACTGTGCTGCCTCCAGCAATTCGTCGAGGGACTCGCGAAGCAGGGACGGCATCATCTCGACGTCGCTCATCGCGTCACGGTCGGCGTTGATGCCGTAGTACAGCATGCCGTTATAGGACGTCACGCCGATCGCCAGCACCTGATTGTGTAGCAGCGGCGGCACGGAGTAGGTCTCCAACAGCTTGGTTCCGGCCACGTACATCTGCTTCTGCGCACCGGGCACGTTGGTGATCAAGAGGTTGAACTGCCGCGCCGAGAAGCTGGTCGCTACGCGAGTTCCCATGGCGTGCAACGTCGGTGGCGCGAACCCGGAGAGCGTGACGATGGTTCGCGCGTCGACCAGGCTTGCGGCCGTCGAGTGCGATTCCGTGGCGTGGGCGATCTGCGACAGCCGCACCACCGCGTTGCCCTCGCCCGTGGGCAGATCGATCAGGAACGGCGACACCTCGCTGATCGCCTGGCCCGGACCCGCAGCGTCCAACTCGGCGTCCGGATACACCGACATGGGGACCATCGCCCTGATGGTCGACGTCGAGGTGACCGGCTCACCACGCGAGAGCAGCCAATTGCGCAGTGCCCCGGCGATGACCGCGAGGATGACGTCGTTGACGTCGCAGTCGTAGCGCGCCCGCAGCCTGCGATAGTCCTCCAGCTGATGGCCCGCGACGGTGAAACGCCGATTGCGGGACACAGTGGTGTTGAGCGGGCTATTCGGCGCAGTGCCCCGCGCCAGGGTCCGCGCCACGTCTGCGAAGCGGCGGCCCGCGTCGACCAGATGGCTGGTGTTGGTGATCGTCTCGGTCACCGCGGACCGGGCCGCCGCCAACTGGCTACCGGGCCGGGCGATGAATTCGCCGACGGCGCCGAGAGCCAATCGCGCATCGCTCGGCTCGCGCGCGGGGATCCAGATGTCCTCCCCGAACTCCGGGGCCTTCGGGGTGCGGTCGGCGATGACGTGCCCGATCTCCAGGGCACTCATCCCGTTGACGAGCGCCTGATGGGACTTCGTATAGATCGCGACGCGGTTCTTGGTCAGCCCCTCGACGAGGTACATCTCCCACAGCGGACGGGACTTGTCGAGCGGGCGCGATCCGAGCCGCGCGATCAGATCGTGCAGTTGGGCATCGCTGCCCGGGGACGGCAGAGCCGACCGGCGGATGTGGTAGGTGATGTCGAACTCGCGGTCGTCGATCCACACCGGCCGGGCCAGCCCCAGGACTACCTCGCGGACCTTCTGCCGGTAGCGCGGGATCTGCGGCAAGCGTCGCTCGACGGTCTCCAGCAGCGTCTCGTAACTCAACCCGCTGCGCGGCCTGCGCAGGATCGCCAGCGATCCCACGTACATCGGCGTCGACGTGTTCTCGAGGCGGTAGTACGACGCGTCGGGTGCCGACAATCTCGTCACCATGACCGCGCACCCACTCCCTCGCTCAACGTCTGAACCCCGTCACGGTAACCGGCGGAACTGGAAAGCCGCATCACGGGTGCACGAGAGCGTCCCCGGGCCATGCGATCATCGATGAGTCTGCACTCTCCAGCAGATGTCGCCCATTCGCCTCGACCGCTGGAGAGCAGCCGTGACCGCATCGCGCATCCCGACTCGACGTACCTCGTTCACCTCGCCGGTCGTCGACTACGAACCGCCACCCGTCCCCGCACCCGCGGCCGGCCTGTGCCCGCAGCCGTCGCCCGCCGCATTGCACCGGCACACCCCGAGAGCCCTGCGCGCCGTTCCGGCGGTCGCGACCGCTCCACCGCCCACGGCAGAACTGCGCCCACCACGAGCCGCCGCCGTCTTCGCCGACACCGTGCTGCGCCGGGTGCTGGAGGTCACTGATCGCCGTCGACCGGTGACGCAGCTGCGGCCCCTGATCGTTCCCACGATCTTCGACGCCCTGGCCGCGTCGATCAGAACAGGCTCCGGCGAGGGCACCGCCGTCCTGAAACGGGTCCGACTGCGGTGCGCTCAGGTCCGCGATGGTGAAGCCACCGCCGCCGAAGTGTTCGCCACCTACTCCCGCGGCCGACGGACACGGGCCATCGCAGGTCGCATCGAGCTGGTCAACGGCCGCTGGATGGCGACCGCCCTGCAGATCGGTTGACTAGCCGCGGCGCGCCTTGGGTCCGCCCCGGCTCTGCCGCCGCGCTGCCTCGCGGCGCTCGCGCCGAGAGCCACTCGTCGGCGCCGCATGCTTGCCGCCACCGTCGCGCTGGACTTCCGCCGAACCATCCTCGGCGGGCCCGGAGTACGTCATCGGTCGCGAACGCTCGTCGTCGATTCCCTTGACACGCAACGCCGCCGGCGCCTGCCGGGGCCGCTCTTCGGTGACCACGGTCCCCGAATCGTCGACATCGGCATCCGTCTGGCCCTGGGACTGGCGCGCCTTCGCAGCGGCCGCGGCATCAGCGGCGAACTGCGCGAGGTTCGGCGGGGCCGCGGTGGCACCCACCTGCGTGGCTGGCGGCTGAGCCGCCTGCACCTGGGCGTTGAACAGCAGCCCGACCGACTCCTCCTTGAGCCCGTCGAGCATGCCCATGAACATGTCGTAACCCTCGCGCTGGTACTCGACGAGCGGATCGCGCTGCGCCATCGCGCGCAGGCCGATGCCCTCCTTGAGATAGTCCATCTCGTAGAGGTGCTCGCGCCACTTGCGGTCGATCGTGGTGAGCAGCACGCTGCGCTCGAGCTGGCGCATGGCGCCCTCGCCGCCGATCGCGGTCAGCTCAGCCTCCCGCTCGGCGTAGGCCCGCCGCGCATCCGCGAGGAGCGCTTCGCGCAGTTCCTCGCTGGTGAGCTCGCCGTCTTCGCCCACTGCGTTCGAGTCGATGAGGTCGTGGTGGTCGATCCCGACCGGGTAGAGCATCTTGAGCGCATCCCACAGCGCACCCAGATCCCAGTCCTCGGAGTAGCCCTCCGAGGTGGCGCCGTCGACGTAGGCGTTGACGACGTCCTCGACCATCTTCTTGGCCTGGTCCTGCACGCTCTCGCCCTCGAGGATCAGCCGGCGCTCGGCGTAGACGACCTTGCGCTGCTGGTTCATCACCTCGTCGTACTTGAGGACGTTCTTGCGGACTTCGAAGTTCTGTTGCTCCACCTGCGTCTGCGCGCTCTTGATCGCCCGCGTGACCATGTTGGCCTCGATGGGGACGTCCTCGGGGAGGTTGAGGCGGGTGAGCAACGACTCGAGCGTGGCGCCGTTGAAGCGCCGCATCAACTCGTCACCGAGCGACAGGTAGAAGCGTGACTCGCCGGGGTCGCCCTGGCGGCCGGAGCGTCCCCGCAGCTGGTTGTCGATGCGTCGCGATTCGTGCCGCTCAGTACCCAGCACGTAGAGGCCGCCGACCTCGCGCACCTCCTTGGCCTCGGCCTCGGCCTCGGCCTTGACCTGAGCCAGCGCGTCATCCCACGCGGCCTCGTAGTCCTCGGGGGTTTCGACGGGGTCGAGGCCGCGGTCGCGCAGCCTCTTGTCGGCGAGGAAGTCGACGTTGCCGCCGAGGACGATGTCGGTACCGCGGCCTGCCATGTTGGTGGCGACGGTGATGGCATTGCGCCGGCCCGCCTCGGCGATGATGTTCGCCTCTTGCTCGTGGAACTTGGCGTTCAACACGTTGTGCGGGATGCGGCGCTTGGTGAACTGCTTCGACAGGTACTCGGAGCGCTCGACGCTGGTGGTGCCGATGAGGACCGGCTGACCCTTCTCGTAGCGCTCGCTGACGTCGTCGACGACGGCGATGTACTTGGCTTCCTCGGTCTTGTAGATGAGGTCGGACTGGTCGGTGCGGATCATGTCCCGGTTCGTCGGGATCGACACCACGCCGAGGCCGTAGATCTCGTGCAGTTCGGCCGCCTCGGTCTGGGCGGTGCCGGTCATGCCTGCGAGCTTGTCGTAGAGCCGGAAGTAGTTCTGCAGCGTGATCGTGGCCAGCGTCTGGTTCTCGGCCTTGATCTCGACGTGCTCCTTGGCCTCGATGGCCTGGTGCATGCCCTCGTTGTAGCGGCGGCCGACGAGCACGCGGCCGGTGAACTCGTCGACGATGATCACTTCACCGTCGCGGACGATGTAGTCCTTGTCGCGCGAGAACAGCTCCTTGGCCTTGAGGCAGTTGTTCAAGTAGCTGACCAGTGGCGAGTTGGCGGCCTCGTAGAGGTTCTCGATGCCGAGCTGATCCTCGACGAACTCGACGCCTATTTCGTGCACGCCAACGGTCCGCTTGCGAATGTCGACCTCGTAGTGGACGTCCTTCTCCATCAACGGCGCCAGGCGGGCGAACTCGACGTACCAGTTCGACGCGCCGTCGGCGGGCCCGGAAATGATCAGCGGGGTGCGAGCCTCGTCGATGAGGATCGAGTCGACCTCGTCGACGATCGCGTAGTTGTGGCCGCGCTGCACCATGTCGTCGACCGTGTGCGCCATGTTGTCGCGCAGGTAGTCGAACCCGAACTCGTTGTTGGTGCCGTAGGTGATGTCGGCGGCGTACGCCACGCGACGCTCGTCCGGCGTCATCTGCCCGAGGATCACACCGACCTCGAGGCCGAGGAAGCGGTGCACCCGGCCCATCCACTCGCTGTCGCGCTTGGCCAGGTAGTCGTTGACCGTCACGACGTGCACGCCATTGCCCGACAGGGCGTTGAGATACGCGGGGAGCACGCACGTCAGGGTCTTACCCTCACCGGTCTTCATCTCGGCGACGTTGCCGAAGTGCAGCGCGGCGCCACCCATGATCTGGACGTCGAACGGGCGCTGGCTCAGGACCCGCCACGCCGCCTCGCGGGCGACGGCGAACGCCTCCGGCATGATGTCGTCGAGTGTCTCCCCGCCGGCGACGCGCTTCTTGAACTCGTCGGTCTTCGCGCGCAGTTCGTCGTCGGACAGCTTCTCGACGTCGTCGGATAGGGAGTTGACATAGTCGGCGACCCTCTTCAGGCGCTTGACCATGCGACCCTCGCCAAGTCGCAGCAGCTTCGACAGCACGCTAATTACCCCTCATGCCTAGATGGACCTCGTATTACGCAAAACCAGGTCCATCGTAGGTGACTCGCCGGGCTGGCCAGCCGAATGCGTGCCGCAGGTCAGCGAGACCAGCCCGGACGAGCCTGCGTCCTAGGCGAGCCGGATCAATCCGTAGTCGTAGGCATGGCGCCGGTAGACGACCGTCGGCTTGTCGCTCTCCTCGTCGTGGAACAGGAAGAAGTCGTGGCCGACCAGCTCCATCTCGTAGAGCGCGTCGTCGACCGTCATCGGGGCGGCCGTGTGTTCCTTGGTGCGAACGATCCGGCCGGGCTCGTGGTCCTCGGGGGCCGGGCTCTCCTCTTCGACGGGAGCGGGCAACGGCTCGAGCAGCTTGGTGATCGCGGTGGCCTCGGCCAGGGAAACGGGAGTCTTGTCGCCGTAGTGGATCTTGCGGCGGTCCTTACTGCGCCGCAGACGGTTCTCGAGTTTGCTGACGGCCGATTCCAGTGCTGCATAGAAGCTGTCCGCGCAGGCTTCACCGCGCGCGACGGGCCCGCGGCCCCTGGCCGTGATCTCCACGTGTTGGCAGTTCTTTCGTTGCCGGCGATTGCGTTCGTGGTCGAGTTCGACGTCGAACAGGTAGATGGTGCGGTCGAAGCGCTCCAGGCGCGACAGCTTCTCCGAGACGTAGGTGCGGAAGTGGTCGGGGATCTCGACGTTGCGGCCCTTGACGACGATCTCGGCCCGGGGGCCGTCGTGCGGCTCGCCCTCGTCGCCCACCATCGTCGAGCCCTTGGTGTCCATGGATTGTATTGACATACTTGGCAACTCGTTCCTCTTCGGCTTGGACCGTTCGTGCACGCGATGCGTGCCGGCTGGTAACGGAAACGCGTCGAGGGACCCGAATGTCGTCGGCCCGCGGCGCAAGGTGTCGAGTACTCACCTCCTACCGCTTGTCAAGCGAAGTGGCGCCGTGTGTCTGGACGCCGCCGTGAGTCGTTCACGGGTGGTTGGCCCCGACGGTAGTCCGTGTTCACCCGCGTGTGCGACATATTCGGCTGAGAGGTTTCGAAGTCTTTGTCTGGACGTGATCTCGAGGTAATCGTCGCCGACGTCGACCGCGTGATCACGCGTGCGCGACGGCGAGGATCGCCGAAACCCGCACCCCGGCAGTTTGCAGAACACGGACCGACTCACAGCCGGTGGCGCCGGTCGTCACGACGTCGTCGATGAGCAACACCTCGCCGCGGACGTCCCCGCGAAGCCGCACCCGGCCCGCGATGTTGCGTTGTCGCTGTCCCGGCGACAAGCCCACCGAGTCACGGGTGAAGGGCCTCATCCGCAGCGCCGCGACGACGGCGGTGCCCGGGACCGCGGCGGCCCTCGCCATTGCGGTGACGGGGTCGCCACCACGCCGTCGCGCCGCCGATCTCCTGGTCGGCGCGGGCACCACCGTCAACGGGACCTCGACGACGCCCCAAGCGGCCAGCCGTGCCATCCCGGCGCCGACGGCCACCGCCAACGGCCCGACGAGATCGGTGCGGCCGTGCTCCTTCATCGCGATGATCGCCGCCCGCCGAACCCCGGCGTAGCGACCAAGGGACAGGACCGGCACGCCGGGGTCGAGGCGGGGGGTGATCACCATGGGCTCGTCGGAGTGCACCGTGAGCGCCCGGGTGCAGGTCTCGCACCAGCGCGTGCCCGGTGCTCCACAGCCACCGCACTCCAACGGCAGGACCAGGTCGAGCAGCATGCGTGCAGTGTGGCGGCTGGGTCCGACAGCCGATCAACCCTCCGCCGACTGCACGCTTGTTGACGCCCCTTCCCGACGTTCGCGTACGACAAGCGTGCAGTCGGCGGGTGTGGACGTCAGCCGGGCAGTACCGGCAACGCACCCGCCACCATGAGGGGACGCACCTCGGCCCACATCAGGTCGTTCTCGGCGGCCGATCCCGAAAGCTGCAGCACCCCACGCTGATCCGCGACATAGAGGGTCGATGGATTGGCGGCGACCGTCGAGACGGGGACCAGCAGATTCTGGCTCGGGCCATCGGAGTTCACGCCGTCGAGGTTGACGTAGGACACCGGATGTTGCCGATCGGTTCGGCTGACCACGATGTCGTCACCGGTGCGCCACGACAGCGATACCGCAGTGTCGCCGAGGCCGAAGCCCAGCCGTCGCGGGTAGGTCAGGGCGTACAGCCCGCCCTGGGTCTGCTCCACGCCCGCCAGAATGACCTGACCGTCGACGACCATCGCCGCCCGCGTGCCGTCGCGCGACAACTGCAGTTCCGACACAGGACCGGGGAACTTGGTGAACACCGCGGTGGCGTCGACGGGAATCCGGGCGGGCTGCCCAGAGGCCGCCTCCTGGATCACCCGCACGACGTTGTTGCCATCGACGACGACCCAGATCGCGTCGTCGAGTGACCAACTGGGACGCGAGAGCGTGCGTCCGTCGATCGCCTGGGACGCGTTGCCGCCGACCTGACCGATCCACAGCGACGACGCCATGTCGGGGGCGCCCGGTCGCAGCGTCACCACCGAGGCCGCCTCCTGCCCGCTGCGGGACAGGGCAGCCGCCGTCTGATCGGGCATGTCGCCGAAGGAACCCGGCACGCGCGGCGCCTTCTGCCCGTCCAGTGACACCAGCGAGCCGCCGATCAGCGCGTGCAGACCTGCCGCCGCGCCGGGATCGGCGCCGGGATCGGTGGCCGCGACGTCGGAGGTGTTCCAGCCCTCGGCGAACCGGTCGTCGAGCGCCGCGCCGTCGGAGTTGATCACGTACGGCCCGTTGACGCCTGCGCGATTCAGCGTCCAGATGATCTGCGCGGCAAGCAATTGCCGCGAGTGCGGATCGGTCGTGGACAGATTCTCCAGGTCGATCCGCGCGCCGCCGTAACCGCGGCCGACACCGGTCTTGCCGCCGTCGGCCCGCGTCACCGGACCACGCAACCGCAGTGGGGGGCCCAACAGGTTGCGCACCGTGTTGGCCATCTCCGGCCGGGGACCCGACACCAGCTTGGTCACCAATTCGGTGGCCAGCTGATCGGGGTCGGATACGGCCACGTAGCGAGGGTCGGGAACGACGGTCTTGCCCGTCGGGTCGACGAAGTACAGCGTGTTGCGCTTGTACGTCGACTGGAACTGCTGCCAGTCCAGGAAGACGCCGTTGGGGAGCTTGTCGATGCGCCAGCCGCCCGGCGTCTTCACCAACTCGATCGGGCCGGGGTCGGGCAATGCGCCCTCACCGGTCTCGAACACCCCCATGTCCGAGAGCGAACCGAGGATGTCCGCCTTCATGGTTACCGAAACACGTTCGCTCCCCCGTGTTTCCACGAACACCACCCGGTCGATCAGCAGCGCGCTACCGGCATCGTCCCACCCGCTGGACGCCGACTCGGTGAGGAACTGCCGTGCGGCGAGATGGCGATTCGCCGGATCCGCCGTGGCCTTGAGGAATTCGCGCAGCAGGATGTCGGGATCCATGTCCGGCGTGGGAGTCGGCAGGCTCGGCGGTGCGGGACGGTCCATGGTGCCGAGCGCCTGGGGCGCAGACGAACTCGGCACGCCCGCGCACCCGGCGAGGGACAACGCGAACGCCAGCAGCATAGAGGCCGCCGCCAGCGCGCGT
Organism: Mycolicibacterium sp.; assembly: GCF_016462545.1. GTDB lineage: Bacteria > Actinomycetota > Actinomycetes > Mycobacteriales > Mycobacteriaceae > Mycobacterium. The sequence continues at coordinate 46,559 of NZ_JAEMTA010000033.1, forward strand.
CTCACGTGCGGTCCCCAGCGGGTTCGCGCTCACGAACCGGCCGGCGCGGAGGATTGTCGGGACCACCAATGGGCTTGAGCGGCAACGGACTCGCCGTCACCTTGTGGCCGCGCACCAACGGCAGCGTCAACCGGAAGCACGCACCCTTGCCCGGCTCTCCCCAGGCCTCGAGCCTGCCTTGGTGCAGTCGCGCGTCCTCGATGGAGATGGCCAACCCCAGCCCGGTACCACCGGAGCGTCGCACGCGCGAGGGATCCGAGCGCCAGAACCGGCTGAAGACCAGCTTCTCCTCACCGGGGCGCAAGCCGACACCGTAGTCGCGGACTGTTACCGCGACGGTGTCCTCGTCGGCCGCCATCCGGATCCGCACCGGTTTGCGCTCGGCATGGTCGATGGCGTTGGCGATGAGGTTGCGCAGGATCCGTTCCACCCGCCGCGCATCGACCTCCGCGATGACGGCCTCCGACGGCATGTCGACGATCAGGTCGACCGAGGCGTCCTTGGCCAGATGCCCGACGTTCTCCAACGCACTCTCGACTGTCAGCCGCAGGTCCTCGGACTCGACCGACAACTCCGCGACACCCGCATCGTGGCGGGAGATCTCGAGGAGGTCGCTCAGCAGGGTCTCGAAGCGGTCGAGTTCGTTGACCATCAACTCGGTCGCCCGTCGAAGCGCCGGTTCGAGGTCCTCGCTGTGGTCATAGATCAGGTCGGCGGCCATGCGCACCGTCGTCAACGGCGTACGCAACTCGTGGCTGACGTCGGAGGTGAAGCGGCGCTGCAGGTTTCCAAACTCCTCCAGCTGGGTGATCTGTCGCGAGAGGCTCTCGGCCATGTCGTTGAACGACACCGCGAGGCGCGCCATGTCGTCCTCGCCCCGCACCGGCATGCGCTCGGTGAGATGTCCCTCGGCGAATCTCTCGGCGATGCGGGACGCCGACCGCACCGGTAGCACGATCTGACGACCCACCAGCAGCGCGATCGCGGCGAGCAACCCGAGGAGGACCACGCCTGCGGTGGCCATCGTGCCACGCACCAACGCGATGGTGTTCTCTTCGTTGTTCAGCGGAAAGATCAGGTACAGCTCGAGATTCGTCACCGGCGACGAGGTCGGGCTTCCGACGATGAGCGCCGGACCCGAGAAGCCGTCGGTGTTGACCGTGGCGTACTGATAGCTGACCTGGCCGGCCTTGACGAAGTCCCGCAACGCGTTGGGCACCTCTTGAACGGGACCCGCGGCGGTGGCCGCCCGTGGTCCGTCACCCGGGACGACGAGCACCGCGTCGAACGCCCCCGCCAGTCCCGCGCCGGTGTCGACCTTGCGGTCGACGAGGGTGTTGCGCGCCAATTGAAGGCTGCTGTCGAGTGACCGGGTCTCCTCGCCACCGACGATGCCGCTGACCGTGGTGCGGGCCCGCTCGATCTCCTCGGTGGCCGCGCGCACCTTCACCTCGAGGATGCGGTCGGTGATCTGACTGGTCAGGACGAAGCCGAGAACGAGGATGACCGCCAGCGACAAACCGAGGACCAGGGTGACGACCCGCAATTGCAGTGAACGGCGCCACGCGTAGCCCAGCGCCCGCCCCAGGGTGCCGAGGCCACGCAGCATCGGCGCCGACCGGCTCCGAATGCGCCGCCTCGAACCCCAGATCACTGCCGACTCACGGTGGGCCGGCCTTGTACCCCACTCCTCGAACGGTGAGCACCACCTGCGGGTTCTCGGGATCGGTTTCGACCTTGGCGCGCAACCGCTGGACGTGCACGTTCACCAGTCGGGTGTCAGCGGGATGCCGGTAACCCCACACCTGTTCGAGCAGCACATCCCGAGTAAACACCTGCCGCGGTTTGCGTGCCAGCGCCACCAGCAGGTCGAACTCCAGTGGCGTGAGGGAAATCTGCTCTCCGCCGCGAGTCACCTTGTGCGCGGGGACGTCGATCTCGACGTCGGCGATCGACAGCATCTCGGCGGGACCGTCATCGTTGCGGCGCAGGCGCGCCCGGACTCGGGCGACGAGTTCCTTCTGCTTGAAGGGCTTCATCACGTAGTCGTCGGCGCCGGACTCGAGGCCCAAGACCACGTCGACGGTGTCGGTCTTGGCCGTCAGCATGACGATCGGCACGCCCGAGTCGGCGCGCAGCACGCGACAGACGTCGATGCCGTTCATCCCGGGCAGCATGAGGTCGAGCAGCACCAGATCGGGCCGCAGTTCGCGGACCGCCGTGAGCGCCTGGCTGCCGTCACCGACGACGGCGGTGTCGAAGCCTTCGCCCCTCAGCACGATCGTCAGCATCTCGGCGAGCGACGGATCGTCGTCGACGACCAGAATCCTTTGCCTCATGGTGTCCATCGTGACACCCGTTCGCGATAAAGACGGGTTACCACACCGGGCGTTTTGCACCCATATCAGCGCGCCAGGGCCCGACCGAGCTCGCGGGCCACCACGTCGGGACCGGCCACGTTCCACGGCCCGCCCCAATCCGCCTCGGCGAGAGCGGCATACGCGGCACCCGTCCGGCGCTGCAGACCGTCGTCCCGCTCGTAGGCGTCCCGGGCGCGGTCGGCCTCGGCCTGCTCACGCTGTCTGGCGCGTTGCGCCGCCAACTCCGTCGGCACCGCGAGCAGCACCTGCCAGTCGGGGGCGGGCATGCCGAACCGGTCGAACTCCAACTCGCGCACCCAGGCGACCACGTCCCCGTCGATCCCCTGGTGCAGTCGCGCCGCGCTGTAGGCGGCGTTCGACGCCACGTACCGGTCGAGGATGACCACGTCGTGTGTCGAGCGCAGGCGCTCGATCTCCGCCTTGGCGTCGAACCGGTCGAGCGCAAAGAGGGTCGCCATCGCGTACACCGACTGGGAGAGGTCACCGTGCTGACCGTGTAGCGCCTCGGCGGCGAGGTCGGCGTGCACCGAACGGTGGTAGCGCGGGAAGTCGAGGCGGGCGACGGACTTGCCGTCCGCCTCGAACGTCGACTGCAGGCCGTCGGTCAGGGTGCGCTTGCCCGCACCGTCGACACCTTCGATCGCGATGAGCACGCTGTGCCTCTCCCTGCTCGCTCCGCTCCTGCTCTCCGTGGCGAGCCTAGAACTGCCCGCAGTTCGGCGTCGTCGGCAGCCCGTTGAAGCGGTCCGCGATCCACTGCATCGCCGCCTCGCCGTCGACCAGCATGGGCAGTGCGTGGTTGACCACCAACTTGTTCAGGAAGGGCGGCTGCTCGTTGGTGCGGAACTCCACGTCGGCGCCGAGGGCACACCAGTCTCTGCCGAGTTGGTTGGCACCGGTCCACGGCACCAGCGGGTCGAAGCGGTTGCTGTTGATCAGCACCGGCGAATTCGGCTCGAGGCGCCCGATGCGCTGCATGTCGAACAGCGTGCGGAACGGCTCCTCGGTGACCAGCGTGCCGATGTCTTCGTTGAAGTAGGGCTGCAGATGCCGGAACATGAACTTCGTCGCCGTCTCGGCGATGCACTGATCGGCAACCTTGGCGAGCAGGTCCGCGCCGCGGGGGGTGAGCGTGGCGCGGATGGCGTCCGCGAACTCCGGGTAGCTGGCGATCACCGAATTCAACGCATACCCCACCACGCCGACCAGGACACTGCCGTCGGCGTAGGGGAACAACTCCTTCAGGTCAGCGGGTGGCGCACCCGCGTAGGACCCCACCACGTGCAGTTCGGGCGCGTAGGCGGGAGCCAGTTCGGCGGCCGACGCCGCGGCGCCACCGCCCTGCGAATACCCCCAGAAGGCAAGGGGCCCATTGGGATTCAACGACGTCTGCGGCAGGCGCATCGCGGCCCGGGCCGCGTCGATCATGGCGTTGCCCTCGGCGACCCTGTTGACGTAGGTGTGCACGCCGGGAGTGCCAAGACCCTGATAGTCGGTCATGACGATCGCGAACCCGCGGGCGACCATCGTCGCGACGAACAACTCCTCGTAGTTGAAGGCGATGTCCAGATACGGCGCGAAGTGGATGCCCTGGTTGAACTGGCGCGACGGCGCGCACTGGTCACCTTGGCCCTGGGTGCCTGGGCCGTAGACGATCAGTGGACGCGGACCTGCACCCGGCCAGTCGTTGAACGGCTCGAAGTAGGTTCCGGTCACCGCCATGGGATTGCCGCGAGCATCGGTGCTGCGGTACATGATTCGCGTGCCCGTCGCCATGATGGCGCCCAGTTGGCCCGAGGGTTCGAGCACCAGTCGCGACGGCTCACTGCGGATCACGTCACCGGGACGGCCCGGCGGCAGAGGGTCGGGAGGCGTGTAGAACGCCGTATAGGCGTCCTCGTTGTACTTGGGGTCGTGGTTGCGGTCAGCGCCCGCGGACGGGGTGATGCCGATGCATCCGATCAGCACCAGCGCCAGCAGAATCCCCCAGAACCGACTCACGGCGTGGAGTCTGCCGCGAGTGGCCAGTTATCGCACGCAAATCACGAACTCGCGCAAGATAACTGGCCACTCAGCGATCAGCTAGCTCAGTAGCGGTAGTGCTCCGGCTTGTACGGGCCGTCGACGTCGACGCCGATGTACTCGGCCTGCTCCTTGGTCAGCTTGGTCAGCGAGCCACCGAGCGCCTCGACGTGGATCTTGGCGACCTTCTCGTCCAGATGCTTGGCCAGGCGGTAGACCTCGTTGTCGTACTCGTCGTTCTTGGTCCACAGCTCGATCTGCGCGATGACCTGGTTCGAGAAGCTGTTGCTCATCACGAACGACGGGTGACCGGTCGCGTTACCGAGGTTCAGCAGACGACCTTCGGACAGCACGATGATCGAGTGGCCATCGGGGAAGATGAACTCGTCGACCTGCGGCTTGATGTTGATGCGCCGAATGTCCTTGTCGCGCTCCAGGCGAGCCATCTCGATCTCGTCGTCGAAGTGGCCGATGTTGCCGAGGATCGCCTGGTGCTTCATCGACCGCATGTGGTCGAGGGTGATGATCCCCTGGTTGCCCGTGGCGGTGATGACGATGTCGGCCCAGCCGATGGCCTCTTCGACGGTCTTGACCTCGAAGCCGTCCATCAGCGCCTGCAGGGCGTTGATCGGGTCGATCTCGGTGACCGCGACGCGAGCGCCCTGCGCCTTGAGCGCCTCGGCGCAGCCCTTGCCGACGTCGCCGTAGCCACAGACCAGCGCAGCCTTGCCGCCGATGAGGACGTCGGTGCCGCGGTTGATGCCGTCGATCAGCGAGTGGCGGGTGCCGTACTTGTTGTCGAACTTGGACTTGGTGACCGAGTCGTTGACGTTGATGGCC
>NZ_JAEMTA010000094.1 GCF_016462545.1 Mycolicibacterium sp.
GGGGGTGATGCCGGCGGGCAGGAGCGAAGCGACTCGGGGGATGTGGCCGGCGGCTTCAGCTGATCGCTCACAGTCATCGAGTATGGTCCCGCGCGTCGCACGGCGACATGACGATTCCTGCTGTCCGACCGCAGCACTAGACTCGACGACACAGTGAGCGAATTCGATGTGTTGTGTGCCAACGACGCCGATCTCGCCGAGCTTCGCTCGGGGGTGCGGGCGTTCCTCGCGGCCGATCGCGACGCCTTCGGGTGGACGCCCGCCGTCGACTGTTGGCTCTCGAGCTGGGATACCGACTTCAGCATCCGCCTCGCCGAGGCGGGTTTCATCGGGCTGACCATCCCGGTGGAGTACGGCGGTCGGGCACCCGCCAACGGCACCGGCTATCTGCACCGATACGTCGTGACCGAGGAGCTGCTGGCCCACGGTGCACCGGTGGGTGCGCACTGGATCGCCGACCGACAGGTGGCGCCCGGCCTGTTGGCGTACGGGACCGAGGACCAGCGGCGGCGGCTGCTGCCACTCATCGCCGCAGGCAGGCTGTATTCCTCGATCGGCATGAGCGAGCACGGCGCGGGTTCGGATCTGGCCGCCGTGCAGACCACGGCGACGCGGACGGACGATGGGTGGCAGCTCAACGGCACCAAGGTGTGGACCAGCGGCGCGCACCTCGCCCATCAGATCGTCGTCCTGGCTCGCACCAGCCCGTTGGATCCCGACCACCGGCACGCGGGTTTCAGTCAGTTCATCGTGCCGACCGACCTCCCTGGCATCACCATCAGCCCGATCGTGCTGATGAACGGCGATCACCACTTCAACGAGGTGCTGTTCGACGACGTCCCGCTCTCCGACGGCGACGTGCTCGGCGAGATCGGCTCCGGCTGGCACCAGGTCACCTCCGAGCTGGGTTTCGAACGCAGTGGGCCCGAACGCTTTCTGTCCACCGCGACGATGCTGTTCGAGATCATCGCGGCGCTGCGAGGCGACGAGGTCGACGACCGGACCGCCGCCGACGTCGGCGACCTGGTAGCGCGGATGATCTCGCTGCGCCAACTGTCGGTGTCGGTGGCCAGGTCGTTGACCGCCGGACAGGACGCCAACACTCGGGCAGCTCTCGTCAAGGATCTCGGCACCCGGTTCGAACAGGACTCCGTCGAGCGGGCGGCGGATCTCATCGACGGCGTGCGTGGGGTCCGAGGCGCGCACCTGCGGGCGTTACTGGCCACCGCGCGGGTCCATTCGCCGATGTTCACGCTGCGCGGCGGCACCAACGAAGTGCTGCGCGGTCTCATCGCCAAGGCTCCTAAGGCGGTCTCGTGAGCGACGAACTCAAGCAGCTGGTCGACGAGATCGGCGCCAGGTCATCGGCCGCGCTCGTCGGGCATCACCGCCTACCCGAGGCTTTCGACGAGGATCTGTGGCGCGTGCTGGAGACCTCCGGGCTGACGAGGCTGACCAGTGACCAGGGCGCCGATCCAGCTGACGCCGCCGTGGTCCTCGGCGGCCTGGCACGCCATTCGGCGACCGTGCCCATCGCCGAAACCGACCTGCTGGCCGCGTGGCTGGCCGGGCGGGCGGAGCAGACGGTGCCTACCGAGGGACCGTTGACGGTGGCCGTGGCCGACGTCGAACCGGTTGCCGGCCGGATCGTGGGCACCGCGGTGGACGTGCCGTGGCCCGGGGTGGGACCGGTCGTGCTCGCCGCCCTGTCGGCCGATGCGACGTTCGTCGCGGTGCTCGATCCCGGCCCTGCGACGGGCACCTACAACCTCGCGGGCGAGCCACGCGGAGAAGTGCCGTTCGATCTGCCGGTCGACGAGATGACCCGACTCCCTCGCAGCGTCGGCGACGAGCTACTGCGCCGCGGGGCGTGGGCGCGGTGCGTGCAAATCGTCGGCGCATTCGACGCGGCGGTGCACCTCACCAGCGCGCACACCCGTGAACGCGTGCAGTTCGGTCGGCCGCTCAGCGCGTTCCAGGCTGTTCAGCATTCGCTCGCCGCGATGATCGGCGAGGTCGAAAGAAGCCGCGCAGCAACGGCTTTGGCCATCGCGGCGGCCAACGACCACGGTTTCGACAGCGCGCGGGCCGACGTCGCGGTGACCGCCGCGAAGGTGGCGGTGGGCCGTGCCGTCGCCCCGGTGACCACGATCGCGCACCAACTGCACGGGGCCATCGGCGTGACCATCGAGCACCAACTGTGGCTGGCGACGATGCGGGCGCGCAGTTGGGCCGACGAGTTCGGCACCACGGGGCAGCACGCGACGCGTCTCGGACGCCTGGCACTCGCCGAGGACGACGTATGGACTCTCATCGTCGGGGCAGACCGCAGCACCCCCTGACGCGCTGACGGATCTCGTCGGCGGAGGCCGGCGACAGGGGCCAGATGGCCGTTCGACAACTCAGTTCAGTGCGGATTCAGCCAAGATCACACACTTTTTGTGACGTGGAGTACTGCGTGGTACGCGCCGGGACCGGCACTATGGTGAGTTATGACCAAATTGACGTCGACGACATTTGTCGCCTCCGCGGCGGCCCTGATCGGCGTGGGGTCCCTCCTGTCCTCGGCCGTACTCGACTCGCCACGTGCCTCGGCCGCTCCCGCCTCCGTCTCGATGTCGGTGATGCCGCTGTCGAGCCAGTGGCGTGCCTGCGACGGCTCCCCTCTCAAGTGGGTTCCCGCGGTCGGCGACGCTCGCGCGACGGCTCACATGGGCGCCACCTCCGGAAGCGTGATCACCACGGTCGACATGGCCACCGCCGTGCCGAACACTCACTACGACGTGCGCGTGATCCAGATCCCGCGATCGCCGATGGGCTGTGGTGCGGGCGCTCCCGGCGTGATCGTCGGCGGCTTGCAGACCGATGCCGCAGGCGTCGGCAGCACGACGTTCCAGGGCCCCGTGCAGTCCGGGGCGACCGGCGCCTGGGTCATCGTCGAGCGGCCGTCCGGGTCCTCGCAGACACCCGCCGAGTTCTACTCGTCGGAATTCGCCATCTCCTTCTAGGCTCCCCGCTCCCGTCCGAACCCCCCGGGTACCCTCGAACTGGAACACGTTCCACTTCGATGAGGGGGCACCCGTGGACGCGGACGACATCGACCCGACCGAGGTCGAACCGAGTGCCGTCACCAAGTGGGATCCGGTCCTCACCGAACGGGTGATGGGGTGGATCCGTCCGATCATCAAGGGCTACCACCGCTCCGAGGTGCGCGGCCTCGACGACTTCCCACCCGGCGGCGCCCTGGTCGTGGGCAACCACTCGGGTGGGCTGTTCGCCATGGACGTACCGGTATTCGCGACGGGTTTCTACGAGCGGTTCGGTTACGACCGGCCGGTCTACACGCTGAGCCACGACATTCTGTTCGCCGGCCCGACCGGCGCAGTGTTCCGTAGGACCGGCTTCATCCCGGCCAACCACTCCAACGCCGACGAGGCGCTGCGGTCCGGGGGCGTCGTCGTCGTCTTCCCCGGCGGTGACTACGACGTCTACCGACCGACCCGCGCCGAGAACACCATCGACTTCGACGGCCGCACAGGGTATGTCCGAGCCGCGCTGAACGCCGGCGTGCCGATCGTGCCGTCGGTGTCGATCGGCGGGCAAGAGGCGCAACTGTTCCTGTCCCGCGGCGAGTGGATGGCCCGGACCCTGCGACTCGACAAGCTCTTGCGCGTGAAGATCCTGCCGATCTCCTTCGGCTTCCCCTTCGGCCTGTCGGCCGTACTACCGGTGAACGTCCCGCTGCCCACGAAGATCGTCACGCGGGTGCTGCCGCCGATCGACATCGTGGCCGAGTTCGGCGAGAACCCCGACATCGACGAGGTCGATGCGCATGTCCGCCACGTGATGCAGCAGGCCATCGACGAACTGGCCAGGGAACGACGGCTTCCGGTGCTCGGCTGACCGGCATGGCGATGACCGACCACCTCGGCGGACCGATCGGCCTGGCCACCGCGCACCAGCACGGTGCTGGCAGGTTTGCCCCGGGGCAGCACTGGAAAGATCCCTCGTCGTGAGCACGAAGAACTCGTCGAGCAGAGTGGTGGAGATTCTGAGACGCCGTAGGCATCACCCTCTGCTGCGTGCCACCCTCGAGGTGGTCAACGCGGCCAACGCCGTGCGCCCTCTGGGGCGCGAAGGCTACGTGACGCTGCCGGTGTTCGCGTTCGGCTGGCCAACCAGCGAGGCAGCTCCCGTCGTGGTCGGAGCGTCGATGCTCGACGCCGCACGGCGCGGGCTGCGCGGCGACTTCCAGGGCACCCGCGGTCGAATCGCGTTGGGGCTGACCGCGTTCGCCTGGGGTCTACTCGGGTTCGTCTACGCCCGCAGTGCGCGGTCGCAGGATTCCTTCGAGGGGCCGCTACGCCAGACCCTCGGCGACGACTACGCGCAGATCGCCGCCGAGGAGCGGCGCCGGCGGCGCGGCGGAGTGCTTCGCACGTCATGGGCGCGGCGTCAGTACGTCAAGAAGACCGACATCGTCCGATACGGCCCGCACCGTGCGAACGTCGCCGACATCTGGCACCGTGCCGATCTCCCCCGTGACGGGAAGGCGCCCGTGCTGCTGCAGGTGCCCGGCGGCGCCTGGGCGATCGGGATGCGGCGTCCGCAGGCCTACCCGCTGATGACCCACATGACCGAGCGTGGCTGGATCTGCGTCTCGATGGCGTACCGAGTGAGCCCGCGCAATACCTGGCCCGCCCACATCATCGACGTCAAACGGGCACTCGCCTGGGTGAAGGAGAACATCGCCGCCTACGGCGGCGACCCCGACTTCGTCGCGATCACCGGCGGATCGGCAGGCGGCCATCTCACGGCGCTGGCGGCCCTGACGCCGAACGAGCCGCAGTGGCAACCGGGCTTCGAGGAGGCCGACACCTCCGTGGTGGCGGCGGTGCCGATCTACGGCCGCTACGACTGGTTCTCCCGCGAGGGGTCCGGCCGCCCCGAGTTCATCGCGATCCTGCAGCGCTACATCGTCAAGAAGCGATTCCGCGAGAACCGGCAGGTGTATCTCGACGCGTCGCCGATCACCAAGGTCCGATCGGACGCCCCACCGTTCTTCGTGCTGCACGGCACCGATGACTCCATCATTCCGGTCGGCGAGGGCCGCGAGTTCGCCGAGGCTCTCGAGCAGAAGTCCGACAACACCGTCGTCTATGCCGAAATCCCGCATGCACAGCACGCTTTCGACTTCTTCGGCTCGCCGCACGGGCACTACACCGCGACCGCGGTCGCCCACTTCCTCGACTGGGTGAAGGCCAAGCGCGGCTAGGGCAGCACGGTATGCATCAGCATGACGTTGTACGCCGACCATAGCGAGAGGTTGTAGTACAGCTCCTTGCCCGTCGACCACGGATGTAGGTACGGCGCGTAGATGCCGCCGGGGAACTCCATGTGGTTGACCAGCATCTGCTCGGGACTCCACGGTCCCTGCGGGGTCGGCGACGTCCGCATCACGACGTCGTTGGCGCCGTTGCAGTAGAGCGCGAGGTACTGCTTGAGGTAGGTGTTGTACTGGGCTGACATCTCGCCCACCGGGCCGGGGATCACCGGGGTGGCGGCCGCCGGGTTGCCCGGTACCCAGGCCCCGTTGTCGGAGTTCCAGTATTCGTACTTGGAGAGGTCGGGGATGAGTCCCGGCGAGACCCGCGCCACGTAGGCCGAACCACCGCGCCCGTTCGGTGTGCCGTATGTGTACAGGTACTGATCGCCCGGCCCCGGCTTGAGGAAGGCGCCCATCTGGAAGTTCTCGTTGCCCGCGCCCGGTGTGCGGATGGTCCCCGGGTAGACGCCCCAGGTCTCGCCGTTGTCGGGCGACATGGCGATCGCCGAGTAGTTCGTCGACCACGCACCGTTGGCGTCCCAGCTCCTGATCGACATGAAGTTCAGATACTGCTTCCCGCCCGCCGAGACGCCCGCCGTCGGAATGATGCCCGTCTCCTGCGGCGCCTGTCCGATGGTGTTGATGACCTGCTTGGCGATGCCCGGCCGCCATACCGGCGAGCCTGAATACTTGTTGGCGACAACGCCATTGGGTACGGCGATGGTGTTGGCCAGTGACCGGTCCTGACTGCGCATCAGCGCGTTGTACCGCCACTGCTTGCCGGGGATGCCGCAGTAGCCATTGGTATCGCCAAAGGCCATCAGGACCTGATTGTTGGCGGGATCGCCGTTGTCCCACATGATTCCGAGGTCGGTCCCGGTGATGGCGAACTTCTTGATGGTGTCGTTCGGGCTGTCCGGCCCGGTCACCCAGCCGACGAGCGACGTACCGGGGGGTGCGGTGGACACCGGCGCCGGCGCGGCTGCCGGGGCGGGTTCAGCCGCGACCGGCGCCTGTGCGGCAGCGCCTGCAGGAGTCGGTGCCGGCACGACCGCCGCCTGCTTTTGCACCGGTGCCACGGGTGGCGGGGTGAGCGCCTTGATGAGGGCGGGCAGCAACCCCAGCTTCGGTAGCGGAGCGGCGTCGTTGGCGCCGACGGGCTTGTGTCCGATGGGCCGATTGAACGGCGAGATGCCCGATGGGCTGGGGATCTCGAACGCCTGACCGGGCAGCGGTTGGGCCGCTGCGGCCGCGCCCTCGCATGGTTCGGCGTTGGCCGACGGCGCAACGCAGATGATCGTGCAGAGCCCGATCGCGAGCGCCGACGCCATCGATGCGGAGGCGATTCGGCGACGCGGCGACATGTCTCACCTTTCACGGGGGGACGTCGCAGTGACGTCGGCAAGTGGCAGATGTGACGATAGTGACCGGTGGGATATTTGTGCCCAGTGCGTAGCGGCTTGGTATGCATCCGTGACCGTGTCGTCACCGAACCGGTGCAGCAGCACGGGCGAGACTACGGCGCCATCGCACCTTCGACGACGGTGAGCTCACCAGAAAACCCAGCAGCACTTCGTATTTCGACGAAGGACTCGACCATCGCGTCGGTCAGCTCGTGCGCATCTGCCAGCGTCGCCCCGTCGGACAGCACCGAGACGTTCAGCTGGTCGACGTAGCTCCACACCGTGATGTTGAGTCCACTGCCCGTCGTGAGCGGACCCACCGAATAGATCTCGGTCACCAGCGCACCGCCCACCCGGCCGTGTTCGCGAGGGCCCGGCACGTTGGAGATGGGAAGGTTGAGCACCTTGTTCTGACCGTCCTTGTTGGCCAGCCAGCGGAACGTCGCCTCGGCGGGCGCGGGCGGGAGGTACGCCGACCACCGACTGACCAGCTCGGGGCCCATCAGGTGGTGGGTCTCCTTGGCGGACACCGCGGCGTCGTGCACTGCACGTACCCGATCGAGGGGGTGCTCCATCTCCACTGGCAACGTCATCATGACCCCGGTGAAGTAGTTTCCCGAGATGCGATCCCTCGAGAAGTCGAAACTCACTGGGACGGAGGCCAACAGCGGATGGTCGGCCTGCCCGTCGTACTTCTGCAGCAGCCGGCGCAACGCCCCGGCCGAGATCGCCAGCACCATGTCGTTGATGGTGACGTCAAGGCACTTGCCGGTCTCCTTGACGTCGGCGAGCGCCAGGGTGGCCGTGGCGAATCTGCGCGTCCCGTCGACCTTGTGGTTCATGAAGCTCGGCGGCGGGGTGAACGGGCGGGTCAGTTCCGGACCCAGCTCGTGCGAGCTCCGGCGCACCCGCCCCAGCCCCTCGGCGGTGTACCGCAGCACGCCCGGCAATCGTCCGATCTGGCGGAGATGGTCACCGAAGGCAGTTCTGACCAGTTCGGACTTCGAGGGCGCGGGATCGGTGGCGTAGGAATCCCGGTCGTCGGGCGCGGCCTGAAGGTCCATGCCGCGCGCCATCAGGTTGGCCGAGGCAACTCCGTCGGCCAGCGCGTGATGGATCTTGCCGAGCACGGCGATCCGGCCGTCGGCCAGACCCTCGATGAAGTACATCTCCCACAGCGGCCTGCTGCGATCCAGCGGCGTGCTGGCGATCCGGCCGACCGCGTCGTCGAGTTGGCGCCTGCCACCCGGGCTGTCGACCCGGTACGGCCGGATGTGGTACTCGAGATCGACCTCGCAGTTCTCCCGCCACATCGGATGGTGGAACTTCAACGGGATGTCGACGAGCTCGTAGCGGAAGGGATCGAGCTTGTGGAGCCTGCCGTGGATGACCCTGCGAAAGTCCTCGACGCCGAACGTCCGACCCTTGAGATCGTCGAGTGCGATCACCGCAAGCTTCAGCGTGTGCATGTGCACGGTTGGCGTCTCGCTATACAGAAGTACCGCGTCCCACCCGCTGAGCCTCTTCACGCGGCTATATAACCTGCTTGGCTCCTGCCATCGCCTGGTTTCGATGAACCTCGTTGAGGAACAAGCCAATTGCCGTCGCCATCGAACCGGTGCGCGCCCCGTCGGTCATGTCGAAGCCGTGTCCGGCGCCCGGCAACTCGAGGTAGCCGACGACCGAACGCGAGTCAGCCCGCAGCTTCTCCACGAAGTTTCTTGCCTGCTGCACCGGGATGATCGTGTCGGCCGTGCCGTGGATGACGAGGAACGGGGGCGCGTCGGCATGGGTACGGGCGATCGGCGAGGCGTTCCGGTAGATCTCGGGGTGTTTGGAGATCCGGCGCTTCACCACGACCCGCTCGAGGAAGTCGACGAACTGCACCCGCTCGACGGACGAGCGGTCTTCCCAGTCGTAGCGACCGTAGATGCCGACGACGGCATCCACCGAGGTGTCGGAGCCCTCGGGGAGGTCGGCCTGGGCGTCGGGGTCGTTGGGCGTCAGGCCGGCCAGCGCGGCCAAATGACCACCGGCCGAACAGCCCGCCAGCGCTACGAAGTCACGGTCGCCGCCGAACTTGTCGACGTTGGCGCGAGCCCACGCAATGGCCGTCTTCACATCGGTGAGATGTTGGGGCCACGGGTGATTCGGCGCGACGCGGTAGTCGATCGACAGACACACCCAGCCCATCTCGGCGAGATGGGACATCAGTGCGTAACCCTGCAGAATCCGGCTGCCGTGCACCCAGGCGCCGCCGGGAACGAACAGCAGTACGGGTGCCGGTTGCGCGGGCAACTCCTTGGGCCGCCACACGTCGAGCAACTGAGATGGGTTGTCGCCGTAGCGAACCGACGTTCGGTAGACCTTGCGCCGATGCTCCAGCGCCTTCCACACCGGCGGGGTGCGCTCGGGCGCGGGCCAGGTCACGTCGAGAGCCTCGGCGGGCAGCACCCCGCGAAGCGCTTCCTCGGCGACGGCGTTGGTGGAGTCGCGCTCGCGCTTCTTGACCTCGCCGATGCCGGGCGTGAACCACGACTTCACCGCGGCGCTGACGAAGTCGGGAGTGTGCCGCACGCCCCAGATGCTCATCGCGGTCGCGCCACCAAGGGGTTCCAGATGCTTGCCGATCACCGGCAGCGACGTCGCCGCGACGCTCATCGCCAACATGTAGTCGGCGGGACCCGCCCTGAGCAGCCAACGCAAACGAGTGGCCGTCGTCGGGCCGGGGTACCGGGTATCCGGTCGTGCCGTCATCTGGCGAACATACCCCGGTTACCGACGGGTACACGACAACTGTGAAAAGTTGTCTACCGACTGCATGTGGACCAGCCGATTGTGAGGTGTATCACAGGCTCCGCAGGTGCCGTGCGGTGGTTTAGTCGATGGTGTGGGCAACTCAGCGCTAGCGATCACCGACGACCACCGCGACCTGGCCGATGCCGCGAATGGGCAGCTCAGCCGGTTGGGCAGCCGCGCCTTGGCGCGGGCGACCCTCGACGGCGAGACGAACCACCCCGAGAAGGTGTGGTCGGCGGCCGTCGCGGTCGGTTGGCCCGGGTTGGCCATCTCCGAGGAGTACGGCGGATCCGGCTTCGGACTCTCCGAGCTATCCGTGGTGCTGGAGGCGCAGGGCCGTGAACTATGCCCCGGGCCCTTCCTGCCGAGCGTCTCTGCCGCCGTGGTGATCGACCGCTGCGGCACGGATGCCCTGAAGCGTCACCTCCTGCCGGGGCTGGCCGACGGCAGCGCGGTCGGCGCCGTCGGACTCGGCGGGGGCATCACCGTCGGATCGGATCTGACGGCGACGGGTGAGTGTGCCGCCGTGCTCGGCGCGCCCGACGCCGGAGTGCTCGTCTTGGTGGCGGGTGACGACGTCGTCGTCCTCGACGCGGATGCCGACGGCATCACCGTCACCGCGCTGCCGTCGCTGGACACCACCCGCAGCGTCGGCTCCGTGACACTGCGCGGGGTGACCGTCGGCGAGGACCGCGTGCTGCGCGGGGCCGCACGCCGAGCCCGGACCGTGTTCCGCATCCTCGCGGCCGCCGAGGGCGTCGGAATCAGTTGGGCCACTTTGGACATGGCCGTGGAGTACGCCAAGGTGCGTGAACAGTTCGGCCGCACCATCGGCACCTTTCAGGCGGTCAAGCATCACGCCGCGAACATGCTCGTCAACGCCGAACAGAGCACCGCGGCGACGTGGGACGCTGCGCGGGCCGAGGATCTCGACGATGCCTGGTTCGCCGGCGCAGTGGCCGCGTCGCATGCGGTGCGCACGCAGATCCTCAACGCGGAGTGCAGCATTCAGCTGCACGGCGGCATCGGGTTCACCTGGGAGCACGACGCGCACCTGTACCTACGGCGAGCCCGCACGCTGGCGGCGCTCGTGGTCGACGGGGCGGATCCACTCGTCGACGTCGTGGAGGGACAGCGCAGCGGTCGAGCCCAGCCCGCGTCGTTCACCCTGCCCGACGAGGCCGAACAGTTCCGCGCCCCCGCCCGCGAGGCCGTCGCCACCTGGAACTCACTGCCCACCGAGGAGAGGCGCGACTTCCTGGTCGATTCCGGCTATCTGGTGCCGCACTGGCCCAAGCCGTGGGGACGAGCGGCCGGCGTGCTCGAGCAGTTGGTGATCGAGGAGGAGTTCGAGCACGTAGATCGTGCCGACATGGGCATCACCGGCTGGGTCACATTGACCATCGCTCAGGCGGGCAACGACGAACAGCGCGAACGCTGGGTCGAACCGGTGCTGCGCGGGCAGGTGATGTGGTGTCAGCTGTTCTCCGAACCCGGCGCCGGCTCCGATGCCGCTGCGGTTCGCACGTCCGCCAAGAAGGTCGAGGGTGGCTGGCGGGTCACCGGGCAGAAGGTGTGGACCAGCCTGGCGCACCAATGCCAGTGGGGGCTGGCGACGGTGCGCACCGACCCCGACGTGCCCAAGCACGCGGGCGTGACGATGGTCGCCATCGACATGAATGCGCCTGGGGTGACGGTCAATCCGCTGAAGGGCCTCACCGGGCACGCCCACTTCAACGAGGTCTTCCTCGACGACGTCTTCGTTCCCGATTCCGACGTCGTCGGTGACGTGAACCGCGGGTGGCTGGTGGCCCGCGCAACGCTCGGCAACGAGCGCGTCTCGATCGGAGGCGGTTCGGGGGCGTCCACGGGATTCACCCCGGACGATCTGATCAGGCTGCTCGACGCCGCGCCCCCACACACGGCCGCCGCCCACGTGCTGCGGGCGGGCGAGGTCATCTCCGAGGCGCACACGCTGCGCTTGCTCAACCTCCGTCGGGTCACGCGTGCGATCGAAGGCGCTGAGCCGGGTCCCGAGGGCAACGTGACCAAACTGCTCCTGGCCGAGCAGTCGCAGCGACTGACCGAGCTGGGCATGGAGCTGGCGGGTCCTGGCGCCGTCGTCGGGCAGACCCCCGGGTTGACGAATTCCTACCTCGGCAATCGCGCGATGACCATCGCGGGAGGCACCTCGGAGATCACGCGGAACACCATCGCCGAACGCATCCTCGGCCTGCCGCGGGATCCGCTGCTGAAGTAGCTACTTCGTGTCCCCGGGAGGTGGCCGGTTGGCGACGACCGGGAACTGACCGGTGAATCCCTCCCGCTCCTGCGCGACGGCGAGCACGCGGGACCGGACGGCGAACCAGCCGACCACGAGCGCCGGGATGATCAGCACCAGCGACGCGACGGTCCACGTGCCGATCGGCGGATCGAAGGCCATCAGCACCAGCACGCCGAGGAGGAACAGCAGCGTCAGATAACCGGTGTAGGGGGTGCCCCACAGCCGGAACGACGGCCGCTCGAGCACGCCCTTCTTCGACCACCGGTAGAGCTGAATCTGGCAGATGACGATGGTGCCCCAGGACGCGATGATGCCCAGCGCCGCCACGTTCAGCACGATCTCGAACGCCTGCGCGGGCACGACGCCGTTGAGCAGCACGCCGAACAACCCGATGACGGCGGTCAGGCAGATCCCTCCGTAGGGCACCCCGCGCTTGTTCATCAGCGAGGTGAACTTGGGAGCGCTGCCGTTCATCGCCATCGAGCGCAGGATTCGGCCGGTCGAGTACAACCCGGCGTTGAGGCTGGAGAACGCGGCCGTCAACACCACGATGTTCATGATCGTGCCCGCACCCTCGACGCCGATCTTGGAGAAGAACGTCACGAAGGGGCTCTCGCCCGACTTGTAGGCCGTGTACGGCAACAGCAGCCCGAGCAGGAAGACCGAACCCACGTAGAACAGGGCGATCCGGGCGATGACGGAGTTGATCGCCCGCGGCATGATCTTCTCCGGGTTGGCGGTCTCCCCCGCCGCGGTGCCGACGAGTTCGACGGCCGCGTAGGCGAAGACCACGCCGGAGGTGACGATGACCACGGGGAAGAGTCCGGTCGGGAACAACCCGCCGTGGTCGGTGATGACGCTGAAGCCCGTCGGCTGTCCCTCGATCTTGTAGCGACCGGCCAGGAAGATCGTGCCTGCGACCAGGAATGTCACCAGCGCAACGACTTTGATCAGTGCGGCCCAGAATTCGAGCTCTCCGAACACCTTCACGGAGATCATGTTCATGCCGAGCACCACGGCCAGCGCGATCAGCGCGATCAGCCATTGCGGGATGGGCGCGAATGCCTTCCAGAAGTGGAAGTAGGTGGCGATGGCCGTCGAGTCCACGATCGCCGTCATGGCCCAGTTCAGGAAGTACATCCAGCCGGCGACGAATGCCGCCTTCTCGCCCAGGAATTCGCGGGCGTAGGAGACGAAGGAGCCCGACGAGGGTCGATGCAGGACGAGCTCGCCCAGGGCGCGCAGGATCAGGAACACGAAGATGCCGCAGAACGCGTACACCAGGAAGAGCGCGGGCCCCGCACTGGCGAGTCTGCCGCCTGCTCCGAGGAAGAGTCCGGTGCCGATCGCGCCGCCGATGGCGATCATCTGCAGCTGACGCGGCTTGAGGCCCTTCTCGTAGCCTGCGTCCTCGCTCGTCAACGCAGAGTTGTCGTACTCCGTCTGCGGTGACGCGGTCGTGACTGGTTTGCCCGGCCCCGCGGTCATCGGCTCGCACCGTTCGACCTCGGGACGACCGGCGGCGGTTTCGAGGTGTCGTTGATGTCGCGGAAGGTGAAGGCGAAGCCGAACACCGCGATGACGGCCGCGATCGCGTAGCCGACTATCGACCACCAGCCCGCGTGCAGATATGCGGTGACGGCGACGATCCCCATCGCCAGGAACACCATGGACATGCCGATCAATGGGATCTTGGCCGTCAGGTCGATTCGTGCCACGACACTCCCCTCGCGTGGTCGACGGGCTGCAGCCGCGCCCGAACGGAACATGAATTCACCGTGAGTCAGTCCTAACGCAGGCGCTGCTGGACGTGTCGGAAATCGGCTCGACTCACAGGTAACCGAGACACGGTATGACGTCGAAGCGGGTCACGGTACGGCCGCAGACGTGGCATGTCCTCACGGCCTGTGCCAAGCTCTATGTCCGTGGCTAGCAAATACGGCCAGGTCACCGTCACGGAAAGCGGGTACGTGCCGACACTTCGACGAGCCGGTGGGCGGTGAGCGACCCCCGGACGGGTAAGAGCGCCCCGGACCTTGCCTCGGTCCTCGCTGCGCTCGAGGACACGTGCTCGGACCCCGACCGGGCGGCCAAGCGTCGGCGGGCCCACTCGCACCGCCGCGGCATCCTCACCCTCGTCATGGTCGCCCTGCTCGTCGGCGGTGTCATCCAACTGTTCACATCGACCCCGGAGACCCGATCGACGGCCGACGGCGGCAGCCGGGCCAGCATCGTGTTCAGCAATGCGGGCACCGGCACGTGCCTGAGCTGGCCCCCGGACGCCCCCGACAAACCGTCGTTCGTGCAATGCCGCTCCGACCACATGTTCGAGGTGGCCAAGCCCGTCGGCATGGACAGCTTCGGAGAACCGTGCCAGCTCGCCGTGCGCGAGTACCTCGGCACGCGTTACGACCCGAACAGCAGATTCACCATCAGCGTGCTGTGGGCGGGTGACGCCGACGGCAGCAACACCGGTGGCCGAAACCTACTGTGCGGGCTCCAGCTGGTCGGCCCCGGCGGCAAGCCCATTCCCTTCAAGGGACGCATCGTCGAGCTGGACCAGTCGAAGGTCTGGCCGGCGGGGACCTGCCTCGGCATCGATTCGTCCAACCGCTCGACGGACATTCCCGTCGACTGCTCGGCGCCACACGGCCTCGAGGTCACCGGGGCCGTCGGCCTGGCCGAGCGCTTTCCAGGGTCGACTCCGTCGGATGCCGAGCAGCGCTCGTTCATCACCGACGCCTGCACGCGGGCGGCTGACGCCTACCTGGCGCCCGCGAAGCTGGGCACCTCCGGACTGACCCTTGGTTACGAGACGGTGTCCCCCGCGAGTTGGGCCGCGGGGAGCAGGCAGGTGTCGTGCAATATCGGCAGGCCCACTGAGCAGGGCTGGACGCCCACCACCGGCAGTGCCAGAACTCTCTCGCCCGCGGACCTTCCGCCGCCGCCCGCCGCACCACCGCCGTCGCCGCCGCCGAGCACGTCCGGCGCACCGGCACCGCCGCCGGTCTACGAGGAGCCTCTGATTCCGGTGGGTCCGCTGCCCTCCGAGGTACCACCGCCTGCGCCAACACCTTCGCCCTCACCGACGTCTGCGCCGTCGCCTACGGCGACCACGACGGGGACCGCGTCGCCGACCACCGAAACCTCCCCGCCCCAGGGCCCGCCCCCGGGTCCGGC
>NZ_JAEMTA010000095.1 GCF_016462545.1 Mycolicibacterium sp.
GTGGCGGGGTAGCCGGGTACGGCGGCGGAGTCGCGCCGGGAGGTGGCGTGGCTCCGAAGGGCGGCGGTGGGGCGGCCATCGTGGCGCCCTGGCCGCCGAGTGGCACACCCTCCGGCATCGTCGCGGCTTCCCCGCGCTGCAGGATCGTCGCCGCCTGGTCCTGGTCGCGCGGCGTGAGGGCGGCGGTCGCCGCGGTCGCCAGATCCCCTGCGGTGGCGAAGCGTTCGCCCGGCTTCTTCGCCATGCCACGCGCGATGACGTCGTCGAAGGCCGGCGGGATGCCCGGTCGCTCGACGCTGGGTCGGGGGATCGGCTGCATCAGATGCGCCGTGATGACGACGCTCACGCTGTCGCCGGCGTACGGCTGCGAACCGGCCAGGCATTCGTAGAGCACACAGGCCAGTGCGTAGATGTCCGCGCGATAGGTGACCTCGTCGTTCGTGAAGCGCTCGGGTGCCATGTAGGCGTAGGTGCCCACGGCCGTGCCCAACTCGGTCAGCTTCTCGTCGGTCGCCGCGTTCGCGATGCCGAAGTCCACGAGATAGGCGAAGTCGTCACGGGTGATCAGAATGTTCTCGGGCTTGACGTCGCGGTGCATGATGCCGCTCTCGTGCGCGGCGTCGATCGCCGACGCGACCTGTCGCACGATCGCGACGGCGCGTGCCGGTGTCATCGGGCCAAAGTTCTTCAGCAGTTTGCGGAGGTCGGACCCGTTGATCATCCGCATGTCGACGAACAGCACCCCGTCGATCTCGCCGTAGTCGTGGATCGGCACGACGTGCGGTTCCTGCAGCCGTCCGGCCGAATGTGCTTCGCGCTGTAGGCGTTTGCGGAACACCGAGTCGTGCGAGACGCCCTCGGGAAGGAGTTTGAGGGCGACGACGCGGTCCTTGACGGTGTCCTCGGCCTCGTAGACCTCGCCCATCCCGCCCTTGCCGATCAGCCGCAGCAGGCGGTAGTGGCCAAACATCGTCCCTTCGCGCGACTTCGGCTCGGTCATCTGCTGTCTCCTTGCGCCCAACCCGTGGCACTGGGCCCGCGTGCCAGCAGCCACCCTAATGCCTGGTGACGGTACCTACCCGGAAACCGGAACGCCGGAATCGAGAACCGTCCCGTCGATTGTCCGATCCGGCACTGCCCGGTGGTGTACACCTGGAATAGAACGTGTTCTAGTTTTGGAATCGAGGGAGTGGCGATGGCGTTGCGAGTGGTGCAGTGGGCGACGGGCGGGGTCGGGGTCGCCGCGATCAAGGGCGTGCTCGAGCATCCCGACCTCGAACTGGCCGGTTGCTGGGTGCACTCGGAAGCCAAGAGCGGCAAGGACGTCGGCGAGATCATCGGGAGTGAGCCGCTGGGGGTGGCCGCCACCAATGACGTCGCGGCGATCCTCGCCCTCGACGCCGACGCGGTGATCTACTCACCGCTGCTGCCCAACCCCGACGAGGTCGCGGCGCTGTTGCGGTCCGGCAAGAACGTCGTCACCCCCGTCGGCTGGTTCTACCCCGGCGAGAAGGAGGCCGCTCCGCTGCGGGCGGCGGCCGTGGCGGGCGGGGTCACCCTGCACGGCACCGGAATCGCGCCGGGCGGCATCAGTGAGAAGTTTCCCCTGCTGTTCTCCATCATGTCGACCGGCGTGACCTTCGTTCGCGCCGAGGAGTTCTCGGATCTGCGCACCTACGATGCGCCGGACGTGCTGCGCTATGTGATGGGCTTCGGCGACAGCCCCGAGAAGGCGCTCACCGGCCCGATGCAGAAGTTGCTCGACGGTGGGTTCATGCAGTCGGTGCGGATGTGCGTCGACCAGATCGGCTTCGCCGCCGACCCCAAGATCCGCGCCACGCAGGAGATCGCGGTGGCGACCGCTCCGATCGACTCCCCGATGGGCCCCATCCAGCCCGGGCAGGTGGCGGGTCGCAAATTCCACTGGGAGGCTCTGATTGGCGACGAGGTGGTCGTCCGCGTCACCGTCAACTGGTTCATGGGTCAGGAGAACCTCGACCCCGCATGGACTTTCGGCCCCGCGGGGGAACGCTACGAGATGGAGTGCAAGGGCAATCCCGACTTCACCGTCACCATCAAGGGCTTCCAGCCCGACAGCGTCGAGGAAGGGCTGCAGAGCAACAACGGGATCGTCGCGACCGCCGCGCACTGCGTCAACTCGATCCCCGCGGTGTGCGCCGCCGCCCCGGGTATCGCCACGTACCTCGATCTCCCACTGATCAGCGGCAAGGCGGCGCCGCACCTGCGCTGACTAGCGGGGGAGCAGGCCGCCGTCGACGGTGATCACCTTGTTCGTGAGGTAGCCGGTGCGCAGCATCGTCACCGCCATGTCGGCCATCTCGTCGGGTCTTCCGATGCGCCCCACCGGAATTGGCACCGGCGGCGTGCCGGTCTCCAGGTCGGCGGGGAACATCTTCGTCTCGCCCACCAAGGCCGGGGCGAGGCAGTTGACGGTGACGCCGTCGGCCGCGACCCGGGGAGCCAGGTGGTGCATGAGACCGTGCAGGCCGGCCTTGCTGGCCGCGTAGTGGGCACCCACCACTCCGCCGGTGAAGGCGGCCACCGACGAGACGAACAGGATCCGACCGAATCGCCGCTCGACCATGCCCGGCAGGACCTGCTGCGCCAGCAGGAACGGCGCGGTCAGATTCACCGCCAGCGTCGCGTTCCAGGAATCGAGATCGATGTTCTGCCAACCCCTTACGTCGGCGGTCCCGGCGTTGGCGATGAGCAGGTCGACCGGGCCGAGCTCATCTGACGCCCGTGCGACGAGGGCCGCGGGCGCCTCGGGATCGGAGAGGTCGGCGGAGGTGAGGACCGTGCGTCGTCCCCGCTCCCGGGCATAGCCGGCGACGGCCGCGGCATCCTCGTCGTGTGTGCCGTACGCCAGGCACAGGTCGACACCCTCGTCGGCAAGTCGTCGCGCGATGGCCATTCCGATGCCGCCGGAGGCGCCGGTCAGCAGCGCCACCTTCCCCTTTAGATCCGTCACGGTTGGACCAGGATGCGGATCGGGTCACCGTCGGCCGTCTCCAGCTTCTCGATACCCCCGGCGACGTCCTCGAGCGGAACGACGTCGCTGATCGAGCGCGACAGATCGAGGCGACCGCGCGAGACCAGGTTGGCCAGCGTCCCGATGTCGGCGTTCTGGTAGCCGAGGTGGCCCAGCACGCGGCGCTGGAAGAGGTTGAAGATCGACGTCGGTCCGATGGAGGGCGTATCGGCACTCATCCCGACGCCGACCAGCCGACCGCCGACCGTGAGGCTGTTCAGTGCCTGCTCGAACGTGGACGTCAGCCCCACTGCGTCGAATGCGACGTCGAGGTTGCGGCCGCCGGTGGCGTCGGCGATCTTCGCGTGGAGGTCGGCGTCGCGCGCGTCGAAGGCGTAGTCGGCGCCGACGGCGAGCGCCCGGTCCAGGATGGCGGGCTTGACGTCCACCGCGATGATGGGCGCGGCGCCGACGAGGCGGGCCAACTGCACCATGTGGGTGCCGAGGCCGCCGACGCCCCACACACCGACGGACTCGCCGATGCCGACTGCGGCCGTGCGCACCACCGCGCCGAAGGGCGTCGAAACCGCGTCGGCGAGGATCGCGGCCTGCTCCAGCGGAACGTTGTCGGGAATCCTCGTCAGACCGAAGGCCTGGGCCACGGTGTACTCCGCCCAGGCACCGTCGTACGCGAATGCCATCAGGCGGATGCGCAGACAGTTCGAGACGTCGCCTCGACGGCAGTTCGGGCACTCCAGGCATGGGCGGCCTGCGGCAACCACCACCCGATCGCCCTCGGTCCATCCCGTCACGCCAGGACCGAGCTTGGCGACGGTGCCCGACGCCTCGTGGCCCTGGGTCACCACCGGCAGCTGGGAGGGAAACGTGCCGTTGATCAAGCTCAGATCCGAATGGCAGATGCCGCAGAACGCCACCTTGACCAGGACCTCCCCTGGGCCCGGTTCGGGAATCGGAACGTCCTCCACCGCAATCGTCTTGGAGTCAGCGTAGAAGCGCTGCGCCCGCATCGTCTCGACCATCTGGATCCCTTCGTCGCGTGTCGCGGTACCCGGGGGTACCATCACCATCATGGCGCAGCCGACGGTGGTCGAGCAATCACGGGCGATCCCCGTGTCCCAGGACGCGGCCTTCGACGGCACCGTTCCGATTCCCCTTCCCGCCCTCTTTCGCCGCTGGTATGGACCCATCCCGCCGATCAAGGCGGTGCGTGACCAGGTCGGCGACTGGGACGCGGTAGGCAAGACCCGAACCGTGTTCCTGACCGGTGGCGGCAGCATGCGCGAGGAACTGACCTCGTACGACTCACCCCAGTCGTTCGGCTACACGCTCTCCGACGTCAAGGGGCCGCTGGCGCCGCTGGTCGATCACGTCGACGGACTCTGGGCGTTCGACCCCGTGGGCACCGGTACGAAGGTCACGTGGCGATGGACGATCCACCCGCGGTCCGCGCTCTCGGCGCCCCTGTTGCCCGTGTTCGGAAGACTGTGGCTCGGATATGCCCGCCAGTCGCTCGAAGAGCTGTCGAACCAGCTGGTGGGTCGCTGAGCGCGTCTACGACCTCACCCGGGTAGATGTCGTGGGCGCCTGGCACACTCGGCTCCCGTGAGGACACGCGGGCTGGTACTGGCCGGAGGCGGACTTGCGGGCATCGCCTGGGAGACGGGGATTCTGCAGGGCATCGCCGATGAGGCTCCCGACGCGGCTCGCGCCCTGCTCGACGCCGATGTCCTCCTCGGCACGTCGGCCGGGTCGACGGTGGCCGCGCAGATCGGTAGCGGCACCAGCCTCGCCGACCTCTTCGCCGCCCAGGTGTCCAATGACACCCACGAGATGGACCCCGGCACGAGCATCGACGACATCACCGAGTTGTTCCTGACGGCGATGCTGACGCCCGGCACCACGAAGGAAGAGAAGCTGCGACGCATCGGTGCGATCGCGGTCGCGGCCGAGACCGTCGCCGAGCCGGTGCGCAGGGCCGTCATCGGGCACCGGCTGCCCTCGCGGGAATGGCCCGATCGGGTGCTGCGGGTGACGGCCATCGACGTCGCCACCGGTGAACTCGTGGTGGTCGACCGCGACTCGGGTATCCCGCTGGTCGACGCCGTGGCGGCCAGTTGCGCGGTTCCCGGGGCCTGGCCCCCGGTGACCGTCGGCGACCGTCGGTTCATGGATGGCGGCGTCGGAAGCTCCGTCAACATGGCGGCGGCGTCGGACTGCGACGCGGTCGTCGTGCTGGTGCCGTCGAGCGAGACGGCGCCGTCGCCCTTCGGTGACGGCGCGGTGGCCGAGATCGCGGCCTTCCCCGGGGAGGTGCTGGCCGTCTACGCCGACGATGGGTCGATCGCCGCCTTCGGGCCGAATCCGCTCGATCCGGCGTGCCGCGTTCCGTCGGCGAATGCCGGTCGCGCACAGGGGCGCCGGGCTGCGACGCGCGTCGCGCGGTTTCTAGGCGTGTGAGGTTCGCGGCACCAGCGTGTCCAGGGCGGCGGCGGCCAATTCCTGGCCGATGTCGATGACCTCCTCCGCGCGGTGGAACTCCAGACTCCGTGCTGCCGTGCGGGGTACCTCGATGAGCAGATCCGGCGGATAGGACGCGAGCGTGTGGCGCATCAGGGCGGACTGCGCGATGTCGATGGCGCGATTCAACACCTCGAAGCCGCCGAGCTTCGGCACCGACGATTCGGTGGAGTCGTTGTGATCGTCCGTCTCGACGCCGTCGTTGGCGAACCGACTGAGCACCGTCTTGGCCGCTGGCGTATCGAGCAGGGTGCGGGCCGTACTGGTGTCGAGCAAAGCCGTTGTGCTACGCCACATTCGGCTCAGCAGCTCGTTGGCGGGACCGGACTCTGGGCCAGGTGCGGTCCGGCAGGGATCATCACCACTCAGGCTGACGGCGATGATCAGATCGGCATTGACCGCGGCGAGCGGCGCCATCGGCAGCGGATCCAGGATGCCACCGTCGGCGAGCAGTCGTCCGTCCAGCATGTGCGGCTTGATCACGCCGGGGATCGCGATGGACGCCCGGATGGCCGCGTCGACCGGCCCGCGCTGCAACCACACGGACTTGCCGGCCACCAGATCCGTGGCGACCGCCGTGAACGGGATGGGCAGTTCCTCGATCACCGCCTCGCCGAGGATCTCGCGCACCGCATCGAGGATCTTGTCCGCGCGGAGCACGCCGGCCGAGGTCAGTGACGGATCGAGCAACCGCAG
Source organism: Mycolicibacterium sp. (assembly GCF_016462545.1). Classification (GTDB taxonomy): domain Bacteria; phylum Actinomycetota; class Actinomycetes; order Mycobacteriales; family Mycobacteriaceae; genus Mycobacterium. The sequence goes on from NZ_JAEMTA010000095.1 coordinate 6,227, forward strand.
GACGGCCCGCTGTGTGAGAGAGGTCGCCCACGCGGTGTAGTCGTCGAGCTTGCTCGCCGCGGCCAGCCCGCCGACGAGAGCGCCCATGGACGATCCAGAGATGCCGACGATCTGGTGTCCGCGATCATGAAGTTCGTTGATGACACCGATGTGCGCGTACCCGCGAGCCCCACCGCTGCCCAGACAAAGCGCCACTCGCATGGGTACATCATCCCGCGTCGCCAGCGACGGTCGGGCGTCGGGTGAGAGGGGTTAGCAGCCCACCCGGGCAAAGAAGGCGGCGGCAACCAGACCGATGATCAGGGCGATGGTCGGCTGTCCACTGGACAGAGCCACGACGACGCCCATGACGGCGCCGACGGCGATGAAGAACAGGAGGATGCCCAACAGCACTCGCATGCCATTGATCGACCCGCCGGAGGCGGGCGGCATGGCAGTCCGGGGTTGACCCAGCTTGCCGTTCTCTGGTCCGAGCATTGACCCTCCAATAGTGATGAGGGACACATAGTACCTAATTTTGTGATTGACGCCACAACGAATAGGCGCGCTAATTGTTAGCGCGGCAAAGGGTTTGACCGGTGGTGGACCGCGATGTGTCGCCGCGGACGGCGCATTTTCGACACCGTGATTAAAAGTCGATCAGCCGCACAGGTCGTTGGCGGCGGCGTCGGCGGCCACGACCACGGCCGACTGGCGCGCCGCGGACAGCTGGGACCACGGCGAGCCGAAAGTTCCGGGGCCCGGCGCATCCGACTTCTGCAGGCTCTCCAGGTACGGCTCGAACTGTGCCTTCTGGTCGCCGCCCCGCTCGACCATCCACACCTTCGCGGCATGGCAGGCCTGGAAGTATTCGTCCTCGGTCGACTCGGCGGGTGTCCCCACTGCGGTCGTGACCCCACCCGGCGACAGTCCCAACGCGCCTGGTGCGGCGGTGTGGTTGTCGAAGGTCGGTGAGGTCGTCGGCGTCGTCACGGGCATCGACGACGGCGCCGAGGCGGTGGGGGTGGACTGGCCGTGATCCGAACTGGAACTGCAGCCGGCGAGGAGGGCTGCCACGGCTGCCACGGCAAAGATCGGGTAGCTGCGCATGGTCCCAATCTATGCAAGACTCGCCACCGTGCTGGAACGGACCATCCATCGGGAGTGTTGTCGGGCGTAACGCCCGCCCCCTGATCGTTCCCTTCCCGGTGCCCCTGGAGTTCCGTTCACATGGCCCTTGCCGTTTCCTTCCCGCCGTCCGTCGTCGCCCCCACCCGGCTCCGCGTGGCCGACCTGCTGCAGGCGACCGACGTCGCCGCCGACCACGTGCTGTCGGGTCGCTACGACCACGTCCTTCCCGCGGGCGGGCCGCCCACCGACGAGCGTTGGTTCACCCGCCTGCACGGTGACGACGAACTCGACGTCTGGCTGATCAGCTGGGTGCCGGAGCGCTCCACCGAACTCCACGACCACGGCGGGTCTTTGGGTGCGCTGACCGTGGTGTCGGGCGCACTCGTCGAAACCCGTTGGGACGGTGGTGCACTGCGCGAGCGCCGACTCGGGGCCGGCGACCAGGCGGGCTTCCCCCTCGGCTGGGTCCACGACGTCGTCTGGGCGCCAGCCGAACCCGTGCGGATCCAGACCCCTACCCTGAGCGTGCACGCGTACTCACCGCCGCTGACGGCGATGTCGTACTACGAAGTCACCGATCGGCACACGATTCGTCGTGACCGGACCGAGCTGACGGACAAACCCGAGGGAGACTAGTGCCCAGTCGCATCGACGCCGTCCTGGACTCCGCGCGCGAGAAACTGACGCGGATCGAGGCCGCCGCGGTGCCGGCCGCGCTCGATCGCGGTGCGTTGCTCGTCGACATTCGGCCCGCCGCGCAGCGGGCCGCCGAGGGTGACGTGGTGGGCGCCCTGATCATCGAACGCAACGTGCTCGAGTGGCGCTGCGATCCCACCAGCGAAGCCCGACTGCCGCAGGCCGTCGACGACGACGTCGAATGGCTGGTCCTGTGCTCGGAGGGCTATACATCGAGCCTCGCGGCGGCGTCGCTCGTCGACCTCGGCCTGCACCGCGCCACCGACGTCGTCGGCGGCTATCACGCGCTGAAGGCAGCGGGCGTGTTGGAACGGCTCAGCGCATCATTCGTCGGAACGCAGCATCGGGCGTAGCTTCTCGGTCTTCTCGGGTGTCCACCCCGGAGGCTGCATGATCGCCGCCCACGCATTCGCCACGTCGCGCACGTAGACGTGACCGTGACCGTCCGGGACGTCGACGGCCACCGCCATGTCGGCGGACACCTGCAGGAACGTCACCACCGGAATCCACTCCATCTCGGGTGAGACGTCGTAGCCCCGGGGTTCCTTCAACCAATCAGGCTTGGCGAACAGCAGATCCGGGTTCCACCAAGCGATCGGGTCCGATGCGTGCTGCAGGTACACCACCCGCGGCTGACCCCACGGCTCGGCCGGCCGGCCGAGATTCTCCGCCTTCGCAGCGAACCGGACGTTCTCACCCTTGTCGAAGATGGGCAGCCACTCCGGTGAGCCCGCGTCGCGGTTCAGCGTCAGATCGGTCCAGATGGTGTTGTTGAACGTGGGGCCGGAGAACAGCGCGCCGTCGGTACGCGCGATCAGGTTGTTCAAGGACAGGAACGGCGCCTCGCCACCGAACGAACCGAGGCTCTCGCCGAACACCACCAACTTGGGGCGCTGGGCTTCGGGCATGGCGCGGACCAGGGCGTCGACCGCCTCGAAGAGGGCCTGACTCGCCTGGCGGGCGTTCTCCTTGTCCACGAGGAACGACAACCAACTCGGCAGGAAGGAGTACTGCATCGACACGATCGCGGTGTTGCCGTTGTACATGTACTCCAGCGCGGATGCCTCGGCCTCGTTGATCCAGCCCGTGCCAGTCGTATTGGCCACCGCGACCACCGCGCGGTTCAGCCCGCCGGTGCGCTGCAGTTCGCGAGCGGCGAGCTCGGCAGTGGCCTTGAAACCCTTGGCCGAGTTCAGCCCGGCGTAGGCGCGAATCGGCTCGACGGACCGCCCGCCGTTGAACTTCTCGAGATCCTCGACCGACGGACCGCCGGCGATGAAGACGCGGCCCTGATGGCCGAGCGAGGACCAGCTGACCAGCGACTCGGGCCCACCCGAGCGCAATGCCGTGGTCGGGGCGGCGAAGTCCGGACTCTCCTCGTTGTTGACCGACTCGAACGTGTTGTTGAGCACGCTCATCGCGCCCCGCACCACGATGCCGTTGAGCAGCGCGATGCTCAACGCGAGAAGGAGAGTCACCACCACGACGGCCGAAACCCTGGGTGGCGCAACGCGATTGAGCTGCCGAACCAGGAAGCGCACCAACTTGCCGACCAGTTGGCCGAGTTCGACGAAGAGGAACAGGAAAATCAGTGAGAGCGCGGCGGTCAGGGGATGGTCCCAGAAGTCCAACCGGGGTACGCCCATGAAGTCGCGAACGTCGTCCTGCCACACGTGGAAGTAGATGACCGCCAGAGTCTGGCCGATGACGCCAACCACGACGAGCGCGATCCACGCCCATCGCGGCGCCGCAGGGCTGGTGTTCTTCGAGCGCATGTAGCGGATCAGCCAGACGCTGAATACGCCGATGCCGTAACCGATCGCACCTGCCGCGCCACTGACCAGACCCTGGAAGAGCGGGCCGCGGGGGAGTAGCGACGGGGTCAGGGACAACCAGATGAACACCAGCCCGAGTGCGGTGCCGAAGAACGTGTAGCGACGGACCCACCAGTCCGGCTTCGCCTGCGGCGGAGCAGCGTCCACCTCGGGCGAGGGCGTCGAGCGGTCTGCCTTGGTGTCCGTCACGAACGCACTTTAACGGTGCGTGAAGTTCGGTGGGCGCTTCTCGGTGAAGGCCGCCATCCCCTCGGTCTGGTCATCGGTGGCGAATGCCGAGTGAAAGAGTCGCCGCTCGTAGAGAAGGCCTTCCGCCAGGCTGGACTCGAACGCGCGGTTGACGGCCTCCTTGGCCATGCGCGACGCCGAGAGCGACATTCCCGCGATGGTCGCGGCGGTGGCGTTGGCCTCGTCGAGAAGCGAGTCGGCGGGTACGACGCGCGACACCAGGCCGCTGCGGTCGGCCTCCGCCGCGTCGATGGTGCGCCCGGTGAGGATGAGGTCCATCGCCTTCGCCTTGCCGATGGCGCGGGTGAGCCGTTGCGAACCTCCCATGCCGGGGAGGACGCCGAGCTTGATCTCGGGCTGCCCGAACTTGGCGCTGTCGGCGGCGATCAGGATGTCGCACATCATGGCGAGCTCGCAGCCGCCACCGAGCGCGTAGCCTGCGACGGCCGCGATGGTGGGCGTGCGGGTGGCGGCGAACTTCGACCACGTGGCGAAGAAGTCGGCGGCGAACACGTCGGCGAACGACAGGTCGGCCATCTCCTTGATGTCGGCGCCCGCGGCGAAGGCCTTCTCGTTGCCGGTGACGATGATCGCGCCGATGTCCGGGTCGGAGTCGAATTCGGCAGCGGCCGTGGTGAGTTCGGTCATCACCTGGCTGTTGAGGGCGTTGAGCGCCTTGGGCCGGTTCAGGGTGATGGTCCCGACGCGGCCCTCGCGCGTCACCAGGATCGTCTCGTAGGTGGTCATCTCTACTGTTCCTCCTTCGGGAAAGTCAGGTCGGGATCGGCCGCGGCGAAGTACGCCTCCACCAGATCCGGTGAGCACGATTCCATGGTCGGCGGTTGCCACGCCGGGTTCTTGTCCTTGTCGATCAGCAGGGCACGGATGCCCTCCACCAGGTCGTGCGAGCGCAGGGCCGCGCACGACGTCCGGAACTCTTGACGCAGAACGTCTTTGAGCGTGTCCAGCTGCGCGGCCCGCCGCACCGCCGCCAGGGTGACCGCCAACGCGATGGGGGATCGGTCGGCGATCTTGGCGGCCGCGTCGGTGGCCGGGCCCGCGTCGTGCGTGCGCAGCGCGGCGAGGATGTCGACGACGGTCTCGCCCGCATAGCATTCGTCGATCCATCCCCGCTGTGCCAGAAGGGGACTGGCGGGTGGTTCGACGGCGAACCTGGACACGGCGGCGTCCACGCCGTCCGCGACGAGCGTCGACGTGAAGTCGTCGAGGCCGTCGTGGGGAACGAAGTGGTCCGCGAAGCCCATGGCGATGGCGTCGGCCCCGGAGAACGGTGCGCCCGTGAGGGCCGCGTGCAGGCCGAGGCGTCCGGGCGCCCGCGACAGCAGAAAGGTGCCGCCGACGTCGGGGATGAACCCGATGCCGACCTCGGGCATGCCCATCTTGGTGGTGTCGGTGACGATGCGGACGCTGCCGTGCGCGGCTACTCCGACGCCGCCGCCCATGACGATCCCGTCCATCAGTGCGACGTAGGGCTTGGGGTACTCGGCGATGTAGGCGTTGAGGACGTATTCGTCATGCCAGAAGGAGCGCGCTTCGGCGCCACCGGCCTTGGCGCTGTGGTGGATCGCGATCACGTCGCCGCCCGCGCAGAGGCCGCGTTCACCCGAACCGGACAGCAGGACGGTGTGCACCGAGTCGTCGTTCTCCCAGTTCCTGAGAGCCTTCTCAAGGTCGGCGACCATGCCGTGGGTGAGCGAGTTGATGGCCTTCGGCCTGTTCAGGGTGACGACACCGACACCATTGTCGACATTTACTAGGATGTCCTCGTTTTCAGCCACGGTGTGCAATCTAGATCGTGGCCCCACGTCCAAGTGACACGGGTAACCTTTCTCAATGAGTTCACAGGTTCGCCGACACGGCCGGGAACCGGTCCGAGTCGCCGCACGTTGAGCCATTGTTCGTCAATACTCGTCACCCCGACGAGCGAGAAGCACACGAGAGGAACCGACGGTGCGCGAGAGCAGCAACCCGGTATTTCGTTCCCTGCCGAAACAGCAGGGCGGATATGCCCAATTCGGTAACGGAGCCGCCGGCTACGGCGCCGCAGCGGTACAGGCTGATCCCTATGCGGCTCAGCCATATCTAGACCAGTCGAGCGCGGTCTCGCGGCCGCTGACCATCGACGACGTCGTCACCAAGACCGGTATCACGCTGGCCGTCCTGACGGCAGTCGCGGCGGTCTCGTACTTCCTGGTGCAGGGCAACCTGGCCCTGGCCACGCCGTTCACCCTCGTCGGTGCCCTCGGCGGGCTGGCGCTGGTGCTGATCGCCACCTTTGGTCGCAAGCAGGACAACCCGGCGATCGTGTTGAGCTACGCGGCACTCGAGGGCCTGTTCCTCGGCGCCGTGTCGTTCATCATCGCCAACCTGTACTCGACCGGTGGCGTCGGCATGATCGCCCAGGCGATCGTCGCCACGCTCGGTGTCTTCTTCGGCATGCTGGTCGTCTACAAGACGGGCGCCATCCGCGTCACGCCGAAGCTCACCCGCATGATCATCGCCGGACTCTTCGGCGTGATGGCCCTGATGCTGCTCAACATCGTCCTCGCACTCTTCGGCGTCGGGGGCGGCGAGGGCTTCGGACTGCGCAGCGGTGGCCCCATCGCAATCGGCTTCTCGCTGCTGTGCATCGCGCTCGCGGCGTTCAGCTTCCTCATCGACTTCGACGCGGCTGACCAGATGGTCCGCGCAGGCGTTCCGTCGAAGGCGGGCTGGGGAATTGCGCTCGGCCTGACCGTGACGCTGGTGTGGTTGTACCTCGAAATCCTGCGGCTGCTGAGTTACTTCCAGAACGATTAGGAAAGCAGCCCTGCCCTAGGAAGCCCGTTCGCCATGGCGAACGGGCTTTCTTCTTGCCCGGACCCCTCCCACCTCTGCGTTGAGATAGCGCTGTCAGGCGCTCAGGCCGCAATTTTCAACTGTCAGCGCTATCTCAACGGGGTTGTGGATGGATCGCACGGCGTCGGTCGCGTAGCTGACATCTTGCGATGGTGGACTCCATCTTCATCGGTAGCGAGGCGGTGGCCGCGGGTGAACTCAACGAGAATGACCTCAGGCGCCGCTACCGGCGGCTGCTGCCCGACGTCTATGGCTCGTTGACCGCGGAACCCACGCTCTGCGAGCGGATTACCGCCAGCTGGTTGTGGACGGGGCGGCAGGGCGTCATCGCGGGAGCTGCCGCCGCGGCGCTCCTCGGCGCGAAATGGGTCGACGTCGATGTTCCGGTTGAACTGATCTGGGCCAACAATCGGGCGGCCGCCGGGGTGGTGACGCGTCGCGACACTCTGCTGGACGGCGAAACGACCGAGCGCGGTGGCTTGCCACTGACGGTCGCCGAGCGCACTGCATTCGACCTCGCCCGCCGCGGCTCCATCGGCAACGCCGTCGCTCGGCTCGACGCACTTGCTCGCGCAACGCATTTCACGCTGGCGGACGTCTTGGCACTTTCGCAGCGGCATCCGCATGTCAGGGGGTTGCGTCGGATCGACCGCGTCCTCGACCTCGTCGACGCCGGCGCGGAATCACCACAGGAGACGTGGTTGCGGCTTCTTCTCATCCGGGCCGGCTATCCGCGGCCGCAGACGCAGATTCCGCTCCCGGGGCCGGATGGCCACCCCGTATACCGGCTCGACATGGGATGGGAGGACGAGCTCATCGCCGTCGAGTACGACGGTGATGACCATCGTGAGACACCCCGCTGGCGCAAGGACATCATCCGCTCGGAATACATTGCGCACCTTCGGTGGAAGCACATTCGGGTGGTCGCGGGCGAGCGGGAAGCCGACGTTCTGCGGCGTGTGGAGCGGGCCTGGACGTCGAGATAGCGCTGACAGTCATCTTTGGCGCTGAATCCGACTGTCAGCGCTATCTCAACGGAAGGGGGAACTAGGAGAGGCGCTCGACGATCATCGCCATGCCCTGGCCGCCGCCCACGCACATCGACTCGATGCCGAACGTCTTGTCGTGCGTGGCCAGGTTGTTCAGCAGCGTGGCCGTGATGCGGGCGCCCGTCATGCCGAATGGGTGGCCCAAGGCGATGGCGCCGCCCGAGACATTCAGCTTGCCCTCGTCGATGCCGAGCTCGCGGGCCGAGCCAAGGACCTGGACGGCGAAGGCCTCGTTGATCTCGACCAGGTCGATGTCGGAGATCTTCTTACCGGCCTTGGCGAGCGCCTTCTTGATCGCCTCGATGGGGCCGAGGCCCATGATCTCCGGCGACAATCCCGAGACACCGGTGGACACGATGCGCGCCAGCGGCGTCAAGCCCAATTCCTTGGCCTTGGTGTCGGACATGATCACCACGGCGGCCGCGCCATCGTTGAGCGGACACGCGTTGCCCGCCGTGATCGTGCCGTTCGGTCGGAATACGGGCTTGAGCTGACTGATCTTCTCGTAGGTGGTCCCCGCGCGTGGGCCGTCGTCCGTCGACACGACGGTGCCGTCGGGCAGCGTCACGGGAACGATCTCACGCTCGAAGAAGCCGCTGTTGATGGCCTCCTCGGCGCGGTTCTGGCTGCGGACGCCCCAGTGGTCCTGGTCCTCGCGGCTGATTCCGGTGAACAGTGCGACGTTCTCTGCCGTCTGACCCATCGCGATGTAGACGTCGGGGATGTGGCCGTCGTTTCGCGGATCGTGCCATTCTTCGGCACCCGCGGACTGAGCGACGGTGCGCTCCTGCGCCTCGTCGAACAAAGCGTTCTTGCTGTTGGGTGCTCCGTCGGCAGCGCCGACGCCGAATCGCGACACCGTCTCGACCCCGGCGGAGATGAACACGTCGCCCTCGCCGGCCTTGATCGCGTGGAACGCCATCCGGGTGGTCTGCA
>NZ_JAEMTA010000121.1 GCF_016462545.1 Mycolicibacterium sp.
TGGACGTCACCAGGATGTTCCAGGTGAAGATCGGCATCCGGAACATCGTCATGCCTGGCGCGCGCATGCAGACCACCGTGGTGATCATGTTGACCGCACCGAGAATGGTGCCCAGCCCACCAACTCCCAGGCCCATGATCCACAGGGTGGCTCCGGCGCCCGGCGAGTGAATCGCATCCGATAGGGGAGCGTAGGCAGTCCAACCGAAGTCCGCGGCGCCGCCGGGGGTGATGAAACCCGACAGCGCGATCAGCGCGCCGAACAAGAACAGCCAGAACGACAACGCGTTGAGCCGGGGGAATGCCACGTCTGGCGCGCCGATCTGCAGCGGCAGCACCAGGTTGGCGAAACCGAACACGATGGGCGTCGCGTAGAACAGCAGCATCGCCGTGCCGTGCATGGTGAACAGCTGGTTGTACTGCTCGTTCGAGAGGAACTGCAGCCCGGGCGCAGTGAGTTCGGCCCGAAGGAACAGCGCCATCAACCCACCGACGAGGAAGAAGAAGAAGCAGGCGACGCAGTACATCATGCCGATCAGCTTGTGGTCGGTGGTGGTGATCAGCTTGTAGATCAGGTTGCCCGTGGGCCCCACCCGCTCGGGAAACGGTCGGTGAGCTTCGAGTTCGTCGATCCCGACTTCGTCGATCGTCATGCGCACCATTCACCACCAGCGGCGGTACGCGCCGATAGGGGCTTTCGTCACCAGCCTCGACGCCACGATCCGTGGCAGCCCAGGGGTAGCTTCGACACATGGCCGCACACCGCACCCTCGACGTGACACTCCCCGGCCGTCTCGGTGACCCGAGCATGGAGCTGAGCTCCGATCCGAGGGCCGATCCTCGGATGGTCGCGGCGCTCAGACCCTTCGGCCTCGACGGGCGGGCCGCCGAGCTGCCGGTGACCAGACAGTCACCACTCGAAGAACTGCTGACGATGGCGTCGGCCACCGAGCAGGGATTCGACGGACTGTTCGGCGCGCTCCTCGCCGACGTGCCCGCCCCCCACGGTGTCGAGACGCGCACTCTGACGATCCGCGGGGTCGACGGCAACGACATCGCGCTGTACGTGCACCGGCCGATCGGCGTGTCTGCGCCGCTGCCGGGGCTGCTGCACCTGCACGGCGGCGGAATGGCCATCTTGACGGCGGCGGACTCATCCGCCGCCCTGTGGCGCGGCCACCTGGCGATGCAGGGCTGCGTCGTCGTCGGCGTGGAATTCCGCAACTCCGGCGGAGCCCTTGGCCCCCATCCGTTTCCGGCCGGCCTCGACGACTGCGCGAGCGCGTTGGAGTGGATGCATGGTCAGCGCGAGGGCCTCGGCGTGACGTCGATCGTCGTCACCGGTGAGTCCGGCGGCGGCAATCTCTCGCTCGCGACGGCGTTGAAGGCGAAGAGGGAGGGGCGGCTCGATCGGATCGACGGCGTCTACGCGCAGGTGCCGTTCATCTACGGCGGCTACGACACTCCCGATCCCGCTCTGCCCTCGCTCGTCGAGAACGAGGGCTACATCCTCAGCCCTTCTGTCATGACGCTCATGGCTACCCTGTACGACCCGAACGGCCTCCACGCCACCAACCCACTGGCCTGGCCGTACTACGCTGCCGACGAGGACCTGCGGGGGCTGCCGCCGCACGTGGTGACGACCGACGAGATCGACCCGCTGCGCGACGAGGGTCTGGCGTACCTGCGGGCGTTACAGCGGGCCGGGGTGAATGCCACGGGCCATACGTTCAACGGTGTCGGCCACGCGTGCGAGCAACTCATGGGGGCGGCGGTGCCCGACCTGTTTCAACGCGCCCTGCGCGACGTCGCGGACTTCGCACGACGCGTGAGTTGAAAGAGTGTCCGAGGGGGGACTTGAACCCGCACAGAGCTAACGGTTGAGGGCACGGAACTCCACGACTAATTCGTCAGCTGTCACGATTGACCGCTGCTGCGTCATGAATGGCAGCCTTGAGCTTGTCGTATGTGCAGGGATGCGCACCGAGGGCAATCAGCGGTCCGAGTCCAATCGTCTTCTGCTCCGGAATTTGTCGGTCGAGCTCGCTCTTGGGCAGCACGTAAAACTTCCATTGCGCGACGTCGAGCGGGTTGATGAGGTCAGGATCCTCACATGCGAGCAGACAGAAGACGTACACGTCGGCGCATCGCTGTGCGCTGGTCGCAGAGGTGTCGGTGCGGGCGTCCCAGCCCATCGCGGGGCGGATGCTGAACACGATTTTCGATGGCTGGGATTGCTTCCACGTTTGCACGTAGGCAGCTGATTTCACTTCTACCTTGACATCGCCGATCTTGAGGTCGTACTGGTCCCATTCCACGCGTGTCGTGTCGTGAATGCCGAGTGCTGTGGCCACGATGTACTCCGCCAGCACGCCGCGCGTGGTGTTCGTGAGTAGGTCGTCGTACGCCCAGGCTAGAAATTTCTGTTTATCCAAGGACGTCATCGCCGAGTCCTCAACACTTGAGCAGTTCCCTTTCCTAGTACGGTCGTCACTTTGTGCCGGTCGATGTCGTCGAGGGTCAGCACTGCTTCGGGTCGGGTGATCCGCTTCATGTCCCCGGCAGTCGGCTGCGGCACCAGCAGCGCCAGTTCGCGCGCCTCATAGACGTCGATGTTCGTATGTATCCACTGGCTCTGATCGGCGAGCTCGTGGTCGACGCTCACGAACCAGTTCGCCATGAATACCTGCAGGTACGGGATCAATGTCCACACCTTGCGCCGGACCAGCGCCGACCGCACATCCGGCCGGGTGAATGCGAGCCAGGCCAGTGCTCCGCTGTCGGCGTCGGTGAGCTTCCAGAACACCCGGCCGTTGAACGCCAGCGGCCGGGTGGCGGCGATGCTCTGTCCGATTTCGCGGGCCAGCCTTCGGTAATCGGGAACAGTGTCGGTGTAGTTGGGAACGGCGTCGAAGTAGTCGTATGGCATGGCTAACCCCGCCCTCCCAGCGGCTCGCCGCGAACGTCGTCCATCAATCGCATCCCCTCATCCGGCGGAACCAGTACGCCGGCCGTGTCGACCGTCGTCGAGTCGCCCGGTCGCCGCGAACCCTCCGCCCGGGAATTATGCCGTAGTGGTACGTCAGCGGGCCACGAAGACGATGGAGCAGAGATTGCTCGGAGAACGGGGGCTCACGAAGCGCGACGCATCGGCATGGGCGTCCAAGGTCAAACCCACCAAAGCCGAGGGTGCTTACGCGTCCCCGGCGCGCGGCCGCGTGACGGTCGGCGACTTGTCGGTCGGATGGCTGGAACGGCAGGAACAGACCGACGCGCCGTCGTACTACCGGACCATCGCCTACGCCTACCCCAAACACGTCGCGACCAAGTGGGACACGGTGCCGGTGAACAAGGTCGACACCCTGGCCGAGGAGCCCGGCCGCTACGCCGACCTAGTGCTGATTCTGGCGTTCACCGGCTTGGTGGAGTGAGGCAATAGCGCTGACCGTCGCCGACGTCGAGTTCCTGAAACGGCGAATCTCGTTACACCGCCAGGAAGTTCAAGTCGGCCAAGAGTTCAAGCAAGGGCCGACGAATGGCAGGGAGAAGCGCACGTTGCCGGCGGCGGCGTCGATGCTGGCCCGGTTGGCGGTATCGCGGATGCTCTGCCACAAAGACCCGAGCGTCACGCTGCGGATCTACGTAGACCTGTTCGACAGCGATCTTGACGCGGTGGCCCTCAACGTGGACGCGAGAATTTCGGGAAATGTCCAAACAGTGTCCAAGCCACCCGTTGACCGTCACCGGCCGCGGCGCATAGCCGCGGTCTAGCTGCTGCGATCCGCGATACCGCAAGAGTGTCCGAGGGGGGACTTGAACCCCCACGCCCGTTAATAGGGCACTAGCACCTCAAGCTAGCGCGTCTGCCATTCCGCCACTCGGAC
>NZ_JAEMTA010000122.1 GCF_016462545.1 Mycolicibacterium sp.
GGCGTGCTGTCGACGGTGTCGGGCCTGGTGATCGTCGCCAGTGCCTCGATCGACGGTGCTCGCCAAGCGGCGGTCACCATGGACTGGTTGCGGCAGAACGGGTATCAGGATCTGCTCGGCCGGTCCTGCGTGGTGATCAACCACGTCGTGCCCGGTAAGCCGAACATCGACGTCGAGGACCTGGTGCAGCAGTTCGAGCGCCACGTGCCTGCTGGGCGGGTCATCGTCCTGCCCTGGGACAAGCACATCGCGGCGGGCACGGAGATCCAACTCGACCTCCTCGGTTCGCAGTTCCGCAGGCGCGTCACCGAACTCGCGGCGGCGCTGTCCGATGACTTCGACAGGCTCGAACGTCGTTGACCACCACGGCCGCCGCACCTAGCACGTCGGGCGTGACGCCCGGCAGGCCCTCGACGACCCGCGTCACGGTCCTCACCGGCCGGCGCATGACCGATCTCGTGCTGCCGGCGGCTGCGCCGGTCGAGTCGTACATCGACGAAACCGTCACGGTGCTCGGCGAGTTGCTGGAGGAAACCCCGGCAGACGTGTTGGCGGGCTTCGACTTCAAGGCTCAGGGTGAATGGGCGTTCGCCCGTCCCGGTGCGCCGCCACTGAAGGCGGCAGAGTCGCTGGACGACGCGGGCGTCGTCGACGGCGCGTTGCTCACCCTGGTGTCGGTCAGTCGCACGGAGCGGTACCGGCCCTTGGTCGAGGACGTCATCGACGCGATCGCGGTACTCGACGAGTCACCCGAGTTCGACCGCGCTGCGTTGAACCGGTTCGTCGGCCTCGCGATTCCGGTCGTGACGACGGTGGTCTCCGTGCTGGCTCTGCTCAGTTGGACGCAGACCGGGCACAGCTGGTGGTGGACCCTGGCTGTGGGCCTGCTCGGAGTGGGCGTCCTCGTCGGAAGCGTGTTGGCGCGCACTCGGTATCAGAATCTGAGTGCCTCCGAGAGCCTGCTGGTCGCAGCGCTGCCACTCGTCGCGGCGGCCGCCGCGTTGGCCGTGCCATTGCCCGCAGGTATCGACGGACTCGGCGCTCCGAATGTGGCGGGTGCTGCTGCCGTCGTCCTACTGGTGGTCCTCGCGACACGGGGCGGCCCGCGCAAGCGCGCCGAGGTGGCCTCGTTCCTCTCGGTCGGGGCCGTCGCGGTGACTGCTGCCGCCGTGGCCTACGGCTATGGATGGCAGGACTGGGTGCCAGCGGGGGCCATCGCCTTCGGCATGATCGTGGTGACGAACGCCGCCAAGCTCACGGTCGCCGTCGCGCGCATCGCGCTGCCACCGATCCCAGCGCCGGGTGAGACCGTCGCCAACGACGAACTGCTGGACCCCGTCTCGACCAACGACGCGTCCGACGAGGAGTCGCCGACGTGGCAGGCGATCATCGCGTCCGTGCCCGAATCGGCGGCACGACTGACCGAACGCAGCCACCTGGCCAAGCAACTGCTGGTGGGCTTTCTGTCCGCGGGCGCGGTGGTGCTGGCAGCTGGCGCGATCACCGTCGTGGTGCAGGGTCACTTCTTCGTGCACAGCCTGATCGTGGCGGGACTCGTCACGACGGTCTGCGCATTTCGGTCGCGGCTCTACGCGGAAAGATGGTGTGCCTGGGCGCTACTCGCGGCCACCATCGTGATTCCGACGGGCGTCATGATCCGGCTGTGCCTGTGGTATCCGCAGAGCGCCTGGTTGGTGCTGGGCATTTACGTCGCCGGTGTGGTCATTGCGTTGATTCTGGTGGGTGCCACCGAAGGCGTGCGCAGAGTGTCGCCGGTGACCAAGCGCATCCTCGAACTGCTGGACGGCGCGGCCATCGCTGCGGTGATCCCGCTGCTGCTGTGGATCGCAGGGGTCTACGACCTCCTGCGGAACATCCGATTCTGAGCGGAAGGCATTGAATGGGAACCGGTCTCGGGAGTCAGCCACCGCTGAAGGTCGATCCAGAACTGCTGGGCAAGTACGGCCAGCAGCTCCAGACGGCGGCAGGCGATCTGCCGGAAGCACCGGCGCCGTTCACCGTGACCGGTACCGACGCGATCAGCCAGGCCATCGCGGAGAAGCTGCCCTCCCTCGAGGGTGCGATTCAGGATGCGCTGCCCCGGCTCAAGACCGAGGCGTCGACCACCGCGTCCAACGTGGTCGAGGCGGCCGGCAGGTACTCGAGCACCGACGCGCAGTTGGCCGCGGATTACGAGAAACATCAATTCGATTCGGCCGGCAGCGCCGGTGTTGGTGCGGGTTCCGTTGGCGCCGGGGCGGGTTCGATGGGCCAGATGGGCCAGATGATGAGCATGCCGATGCAGATGGCGGGCCAGGTCGGCCAGCTGCCCATGCAGGCGATGGGCGCCGTCGGGCAGGTGCCCCAGAGCGTCATGCAGGGCGTGCAGCAGATCGGTCAGATGGCGGGGGGAATGGGTGCCTCGCAGTCAACGTCGGAGCCGCCGATGCCGGGTGATGCGGAACGGCCCGACGATGGCCGCGACGACGACCAGGCCGCCGCCGGAGACGAAAAGGCGGAGCGCGCACCCGAGCCGTTGCAGAAGGCGGATTCGACGACAGCGGCCGTCCCACAACAGAGTTCGCCACGACACGCGGCGCCTGATCCGAACGTGAATCTGTGAGCGGACCCGTCCTCAAGGTCGACCCGAAGGTACTGCAGGCCGCGGGAGCGACGTTCGATCGGGCGAGCGACGGTCTTGCCCGGGTTGCCCCCGATGCCGCAATGAGCGGTGCCGCCGCGGGTGTGCCCCAATTGGCGACGGCCGCCGCGTGCGGTGTCGCGCAGGCCGACATCGCGGCGGAGGTGACCGCTGCCGCGGAGGCCGCGCGGCAATATGGCGAGAGTTTGGGTACCGCAGCCGGTCGGTATGTCCAACAGGACCAGAGCGCGGCGAGCGCCGTCCAGGGTGTGCAGATCTAGACCGTGGCGTCGGCGTTGATGGCGTCTGACATCAGTACGCCGAGGTGCTGCCAGTACACCCAGTCGGCGATCGCGTGGCGTTGGATCGTGGCGTCAAGGGCGTTGTGCGCCTTGTGAAGTGCGAGTTCCTGAGCGTGCTCGGCGTAGGTGACGAACGCCTCGAGGTGGGTGATTGCGCGGTTGGAGGCGGTGCTCATCAGCGGCTTGGTGAGCTCGAACCACAGCGTCGGTAATTGATCGTCGGGTGCCGTGGAGTCGGCCGGCGCGACGGGCAGCAGGTCGTGCAGAGCGGTGTCGGCGACGGAGGCCAGGCGCGCGGCGACGTCGGGTGCGATCACCTGAAGGCGGCTGCGGCCCTGCATCTTTCCGGACTCGGGAATGTCGTCGCGTTGCAGGACGACCTTCGCGACGCCGGGGTCGAAGCTGGCGAACTGCTCGGCGGTCGCGATCACGGCGCGCAACTTCTGGTCGTGGGCGTGTGCCCATCCCTGCAGCGCCAGGATCGGGAAGGTGGCCCACTTGGCGCGTTCAGCGGGAGCGATGGATTCGTCGGCCGAGGCCATGGTGACCTGTTCGGGCAGTTCGACGCCGTCGGGGATGTAGCCGAGGCCGTAGCTGTTGGCGACCACGATGGACCCGTCGGCGGTCAGCCCGGTGACCCAGAAGAAGCCGTACTGCGGGGTCCCCATGTTCAGTGCCGCCGCGATCCGGCGGGCCTGGATCAGCGCTGCACTGGAACTGCGTCGTTGTCGTTGCATGGCGCCTGCGGTCGACGCGGAGGCGACGGCGTCGCGTTCCATGCGGGCCGCCGAGACAGGCATGGGTGCGACTCCGGCTGCGGCGGGATCGATCTTGCCGGTGGAGGCGGGGTTGACGCCCGGGCCCGTGTTCGCGGTCGCGGCGGGCTGAGACGCGGCGCTGCCGGGAGGGGGCGGTCCGGCCGGCGGCGGCGTGG
>NZ_JAEMTA010000096.1 GCF_016462545.1 Mycolicibacterium sp.
CCCCCGGCCCCCTCCACCGGACGGCAGCTCGTTGCGGCGATCGCGCCCGCGCTGCCCGAGCAGCGCGAGCAGCTCGACACCATCGGCCAGCTGCTCGACGAACGCGCTCAAGATCGGGACAAGCTCACCGAATTCCATTCTCTGACAGTGGGCCTCGTCACCACGCCGGCGCAGGGGGAAGAGGATGCCGGTGAGACGACGCTGCTGACGTCCGATCCGGTGACCGCGCTCGGCCATGCGGCGACGATGGCGCCCAGGGCGCAGTCGGATGCCCAGGGCGTCGGCAACGTCTTCGGCAGACTGTGGGCAGGCGGGCGGGAACTGCTGCGGACGGCCAGCTACTTCGAGATGAAGAATCGCGCCGGCGTCATCGGTCGCCAGGGTCTGGGGCCGCTACTCGGCGCACTCACCGGGCCCGATGGTGCGCCGCGCATCCATCTCATCGGCCACAGCTTCGGAGCGCGCCTGGTGTCCTACAGCCTGTCGGGGCTGCCCCCGGGCGCCGTCGGGTCCGCGAGTCCGGTCAAGTCGCTCAGCCTGGTGCAGGGTGCGTTCTCGCACTTCGCCTTTGCCTCGAGCCTTCCGTTCGACCGTAGCCGCGCGGGTGCCCTCGCCGGGTTCGTCGACCGGGTGGACGGACCGTTCGTGGCGACCTTCACCGACGCCGACCGGGCCGTCGGCCGGTGGTATCCGGCGGCGAGCCTGCTCGCCCGCCAGGATGCCGAGGGCACCGAGGCGGTGACGTTCCGCTGGGGCGCCATGGGGCACGACGGATACCAGAACGACTCTGGCGTGCAGACCGTCGTCCTCGTCAAGGACACCACCCCGTCCTACGATTTCGCAGCGGGCCGGTTCTATGCCCTCGATGCCAACGCGGTCATCGCCAAGGACGAGTCCGCGTTCAGCGGGGCACACAGCGACATCAAGCACGGTGAGGTCACCTGGGCGATCCGCGAAGCGGCCCGCATCGGAGGCGCCACGGATGTCTGACACCACGCCGAGTCTGAGACGCCGAGCCGCCCGGATCCTCGGCCTGGCAGCGGAATTCGTCGACGGCTCGGTGGGATGGGCCCGGCTGCCCAGGGCGCTCGGCATTCCGGTGCTCGTCGGTCTGCGATACCGGTTGCGGGCCGAGAACCTCTACGACACGGGACGAGACGCGGGCGCGGTGCCGCCGCCGGTCACCGACGGGCGCTACCGCGGCGCCCGGACCGTCGACGGCACCTACAACGATCTGACCGATCCCCTGATGGGCGCCCAGGGCTGTCGGTTCGGGCGCAACGTACCGCTGACCCAGGTGACCCGGGAACCCGACGAGGCGTTGCTGACCCCCAGCCCCAGCCTCGTCAGCCGAACGCTGCTGCGCCGCAGGGATTTCCAACCCGCCACCACCCTCAACCTGCTCGCCGCCGCCTGGATCCAGTTCGAGGTGCACGACTGGCTGAGTCATCCCACGCAGAAGGACGACCCGTGGCTGATCCCGACGGAGAACGACGACGGCACCGACGCAGTGATGTCCGTCCGGCGAACCGAACTCGATCCACACGCCGATCCGCACGGCCCGCCCACGTTCGTCACCGACGACACCCACTGGTGGGACGGCTCCCAGATATACGGCGGTACAGCTGAATTCGCCGATGCACTGCGCTCCTTCGAGAACGGCAAGCTGCAGCTCGACGAGCTCGGCTTGCCGCCCGCCAGTCTCGAGGCCGCGCTCGACCCCACGGGGGTGGCCGCCAACTTCTGGGTCGGGCTCGCGCTACTGCACTCGTTGTTCATGCGCGAGCACAACGCCATCTGCGACGTCCTGGTGGGGCACTATCCCCACCTGAGCGACCAGGAGCTCTACGACAAGGCGCGCCTCATCAACGTGGCCCTGATGGCCAAGATCCACACCATCGACTGGACACCCGCGATCATCGCCCACCCCACCACCACGTTCGCGATGCGAGCCAACTGGTTCGGCGTCTTCGGCGAGCGGCTCAATCCGTTCATCCGCCGCGTCACCAACAACGAGGTGTTCACCGGCATCCCGGGATCGCCGACCGACCACCACGGCGTGCCGTACTCGCTCACCGAGGAATTCGTCGCGGTGTACCGCATGCACCCGCTGCTCCCCGACGACTACCGGTTCCGGTCGTTGGCCGACGACGCCGTGACGGCCGAGCACCAACTGGCCGATCTCGAGTTCACGAAGGTGCGCCAGCGCCTCTCGGAGACTCCAATGGCCGATCTGCTCTACTCGTTCGGGCGGGCGCACCCGGGAGCCATCACCCTGCACAACTACCCCGTCCAGCTGACCGACATCGTGCGTGACGGCCACACCATCGACCTGGCGGCGGTGGACGTGCTGCGGGTGCGCGAGCGAGGGGTGCCGCGCTACAACGAATTTCGCCGCCTGTTCCGGCTCGAGCCGGCGGCCACGTTCGCCGATCTCACCGACGACCCGGTGTGGGCGCGCGAGCTCGAGGAGGTCTACGGCGACATCGAGCGCGTCGACCTCATCGTCGGTATGTACGCCGAGCCGAAGCCGCCGGGATTCGGCTTCAGCGACACGGCGTTTCGCGTCTTCATCCTGATGGCCTCGCGCCGGCTCGAGAGCGATCGCTTCTTCACCAGGGACTTCCGGCCCGAGATCTACACGCCCGCCGGGATGGACTGGATCACGAAGAACTCGATGCGCACCGTCCTGCTGAGGCACTTCCCCGAACTCGAACCCGCGCTGTCGGGTGTGACCAACCCCTTCGCGCCGTGGACCCCGACGAGCCACCAGAACGGACCCGCCGTGACCGACCGCACCTACGTCCGCTTTCGCGACGACGTCGAACAACCGCGCATCGACGAGGAGGGACTCGTCTTCGCGATCGCGGCCTCGCTGCACGAGAACAACGTGTGGGCACTGAAGAAGTATCGCCACGGCATCCGCGACGCCCACGCCAAGAGCCACGGGCTGCTGCGCGGCGAACTCACCGTCTATCCCGACCTGCCCGACGAGCTACGCCAGGGATTGTTCGCCGAGCCGGCCAGCTATCCCGTCGTGGCACGGTTGTCGAGTACTGCGGGCGCACTGCGCAGCGACCAGACCAAGGGCATCCGGGGACTGGGCATCAAGGTCATCGGGGTCCCGGGTGCCAAGATCCTGCCCGACGACGACACCGCAATTCAGGACTTCATCCTCGTCACGCACCGCGAGTTCCCGTTCGCCGACGCCGCGGCGTACCTCAAGCGCGGTATGCCACTGGCGAAGCTGTTGGCCCGCACGCCCGACTCCGTGCTCCAGTTCGCCAGCCGCATCCTCGCCTTCGGAGGACGTCACGTCCTGCCGCGCGTCGGCCTGCACCTGCCGATGGCTCTGGAGCTGTTCGCCCGGCCGAATACACCCGTGCTCGGCGAAACCTACTACTCCTCCTCGGCGTTGCGTTACGGCGACTACATCGCACGGTTCGCCGTGGTGCCCCTCTCGCCGTCGGTGACATCGCTTCAGGGACAGGTGGTTCCGACGACTGCAGGCGACGACGCCCACCGCGACATGGTGGTCGACCTCTTTCGCACCGACAGCGCCGAATACGAGTTTCAAGTCCAGCTGTGCACCGACCTCACCGTCATGCCCGTCGAGGACGCGTCCGTCGACTGGCCCGAGGAAGCGTCCCCGCACCGGGGTGTCGCGAAGCTCACCTTCCCGCCCCAGGACCCGGATACCGAGGAGCGGCGAGCCTATGGCGACGACGTGCTCTCCTTCAACTCGTGGCGTGGCTTGTCCGCACACCGTCCGCTGGGGTCCATCAACCGACTCAAACGGCTCGTCTACGACGCCTCCAGCGACTTTCGACACGAGCACAACCACGTCGCGCGCCATGAACCGTCCGACGTCTCCGAACTTCCCGACTAGGGTCCCGCAGCAAATGCCCGACCGCGCAAGCAAACTCGAGGGGCGAACGCCAACCCGCGTTACCTGGTGATTGGGCAGCGAACCGCAGAACTGGCACCTACAATCGCGAAGCATGGCGCGCCAATGGCAGATGCTGGATCGCGTGGCCGAGTTCGAGGCGATCAGCCATGCACTCACCGACGCGGACGGCGGCGGCGTGGTGCTCGTCGGACCGGCCGGGGTGGGCAAGACGACCCTTGCCAGAAGTGTGGTCGCGACCCTGCCGTCGGAGGTGCACTGGATCGCCTGCACCGAGTCCGCACGCAGCATCCCCCTCGGCGTCTTCGCCCATCAGGTGCCGCCGTCGGGCTCGCGCGATCCCCTTGCGCTGATCGCCGCGGCTCGGGAATCGCTTCTCGGGCAACCGGACACCATCATCGGCGTCGACGACGCCTATCTGCTCGACGAACTGTCCGCCACGCTGGTTCATCAACTCGCCGTCGAGGGCGCGGCGAGGTTCGTGGCGACCGTGCGCAGCGGAGAGCCGGTCCCCGACGCGGTCACGTCGCTGTGGAAAGACGGCTACCTCAAGCGCTTCGAACTCTTCCCGCTGACCAAGCAGCAGAGCGTCGCTCTCGTCGAGATCGTGCTCGGCGGGCGGCTCGAGGGCCTCAGCGCCGACGTGATGTGGGAATCCTCCGGCGGCAATCCGCTATTCCTTCGGCATCTGGTCGAGGGGGCCGTCGAGGCGGGCACGCTGACGGAGGTGTCTGGCGTATGGCAGTTGAGGGGGGCGACGGTCATCTCCTCGGGGCTGGCGTCGCTACTCTCGCAGCGTCTCGACCGGGCGACCGACGGCGTGATGAAGACGCTGAAGCTTCTGGCGCTGTGCGAGCCCTGCGACATCGACATCCTGTGCGCGCTCGCCGGGGAGGACGCCGTCGACGCCGCCGAGGTCCAGGGACTGATCCGCGTCACGCAGGATGGCGCCGCGCT
Source organism: Mycolicibacterium sp. (assembly GCF_016462545.1). GTDB lineage: Bacteria > Actinomycetota > Actinomycetes > Mycobacteriales > Mycobacteriaceae > Mycobacterium. The sequence goes on from NZ_JAEMTA010000096.1 coordinate 4,865, forward strand.
GAACGCCCGCTTCAGCCATCCGCTCTATGGCGAGGTCGTTCGTCAGCGCACCGGCACCGCCTCGGCTCGGCGACTGCGGGGCACCATCGTCACCGCACTGCGGGAGCGACCGATCGACACCACGGCCGCACGAATCCGATTGGCGCAGCTCTACGTCGGTAGTGATCAGCCCCCCGACGTGAATCTGGTCATCACGGCGGCCAAGGATGCCATCTCACTGTCGAACATTCCCCTCGGCGAGCAACTCGCCCGCGCCGCCCTGGAGACCGACGGGGGTCTGCGCGCAGCCGAGGTTCTGTCGCGGGCCCTGCTGTGGCAGGGGCGCCCATCGGAGGCGGACGGCATCTTGGCCCGCTTCGACCCCGACGACCTCGACGAGCTCCAACTCGTCCAGTGGGGCATCCCCCGGGTCTCGATTCTGTTCTGGTCCATGGGGGCCGTCGACCAGGCGCACGCGGTGATGCGGATATTGACCGACCGCGTGACACACCCGACCCTCAAGCTGGTGGTTCAGGCGACGTCGTCGGCACTTGCGGTGCACGAGAACAAGATCGAGGAGGGACTGGCGGCTGCCGAGGCAGTGCTGGCCGATCCCGACGCGCCGAAGCAGGCCGTCGAGTTCGCCGCGTTCAGCGCTGGACTCGCGATGCCCGTGGCGGGACGCGGCGGAGACTTCGAGCCGATCGCGGCGATGACCCGCGCTCAGCAGAAGCCGACCGACGGCATGATCAAGGTGATGGTTCGCTACGGCGACGTGTTGGCACTGACCACGGTCGGCCAACTCGACCTGGCCGACGAGCGCGCCGCCGGTTACGCCACGTTCTCGTCGTCGGGACAGCGGCTGGGCTGGGCCATCGCGAGGATCACCGCGGGGGTCGTGGCGACCTACCGCGGTCGCTTCCCCGACGCCATCTCCGCGATCGAACAGGCACTCGCGGCGCTCGCCGCCGAAGCCTCGCTGCCGTGGCGACTGCCGGCCAGACTGCTTCTGGCCAAGAGTTATTCGGCTCTCGGCGACGTCGAACAGGCCGAGCGGGTGCTGACCGAGGCGGGCGAACACACCGGGCCGTCCGTCGCGATCCACGAGCCGCAGGTGCTGATCGCCAGGTCGTGGTTGGCGGCGGCCAGCGGATCTGAGCGCTCGGCACTCGACTTCGCCAGGGCGGCTGCGGATCTGGCACACGCATCGGGCCAGTACGCCGTCGAGGGCGAGGCCCTGCACCACCTTGCGCGCCTCGGCGACCGCACCGTGGCGGGTCGACTGCGCTCCCTTCAGCCACGCATAGCCGGCCCGCTCGCCGACCTGTACGCCCGGCACGCCGCCGCCGTCTCCACCGCCGACGGGGCGGCGTTGGATGCGGTGAGTGCGGCATTCGAAGACGCCGGCTTCCTGCTGTCCGCCGCCGACTCGGCGGCCCAGGCCGCCGCCGTTCACAATCGGGCGGGTGATCGACGTCGCAACTCCGAGGCCGCGGCCCGGGCGCTTCGCCTCGCCGGGCTGTGCGGGGGTGCGCTCACCCCTGCCATCCGCAGCGCGGCGGCACCACTTCCGGTGACGTCACGGGAGCGGGAGATCGCCGCGATGGTCGCCGCCGGCCTGACCAATCGCGAGATCGCGGACCGCTTGGTGGTTTCGGTGCGCACCGTCGAAGGCCACATCTACCGAGCGTGCATCAAGCTCGACGTCACCGATCGCGACGAGCTCGCCAAGATCGTCAGGCCCGACGGCATCTAGCGACCGGTCAGTCCCGTCTGCGCATTCCGCCCAGCATCGAGGCGAGCAGGCCCAGCACGACGAGCGCGGCGCCCGCGGCCAACGTCAGATTCAGCCACAGGTGCAGGCTTCCGATGGCGTGGTCCACCATCGCGGCCGCGACGTTTCGGACGTCGGCCGTCGTGGCGTCGAGCGCGTCGTTGACGTACCGCCGCCCCACCTCGATCCCCGCCCAGCCGACGGCGCCCACGATCAGACCCGAGACACCAAGGGCGACAAGCGCCTTGCCCCGTCGTTTGGCGGCCGCCAACGTCAGCAGCGCGAAGACCCCCGCGAGGACCGCCGCTCCGACGCTCACCCACGGACCCCACTTCGCAACGTCGCGCAGCTGGCCCGGGCGCAGCGACTGCGAGACGTTCTCGGTGAGCGGGATCTCCAGAGTCTTCGGCGCCGTGATGCCGAACCCGGCGAGCGTCTGCTGAAAGGAGCTGTCCGCCAACATCGGTGACAGGTCGATCACCCAACGGCCAGACGCATCGGACTGGGCGACGGCATCGGTGAACATCCAGCGGTGTGCGACCTGATTGGCCAAGGCGAACTGGCCGGGGAACGCCGAACTCGAGGTGTAGGCGCGCGTCGCGCCGGTGAACAGGGTCTCGTTGACGTCGTAACCCGAATTGGCGGCCAGGGACAGCAGTTGCGACGTCAACGCCGAGGCCATTGCCTGTTGAACGGCGGGATCCTTGGCAGCGGACGTCGTGAACTCCGAGTAGCCATTGCGGTCGACGATGTCGTGCTGCGCCCAGGTCGCCGGGACGGCCACGGCCAACGCAACGGTCGTCAGCACCCAGAACAGGAAGGACGCCAGCCACCGCACGGGTGTCCTCCTGTCCCGGAAGGCCCCGAACGAGTCGATCAGTCGGTCAGGGCGCGACCCACGATGAGGGGATCGGCTACGGCGACCACCTCGCGGTCCTTGTTGTCGTAGTCGAACTTACCGAGTACGTAGCGCATGGCGTTGATCCGGGCGCGTTTCTTGTCGTTGCTCTTGACCACGGTCCACGGGGCGATATCGGTGTCGGTGAGCTCGAACATGTCTTCCTTGGCCGCGGTGTAGGCCTCCCACTTGTCCAGTGACGCGAGATCGGTCGGGGAGAGCTTCCACTGACGCACCGGGTCGACCTGACGGATGGTGAAGCGGGTGCGCTGCTCGGCCTGGGTGACCGAGAACCACAGTTTGGTCAGGCTGATGCCATCGTTGACCAGCATCTGCTCGAAGAGCGGTGCCTGGCGGATGAACTCGGCGTGCTGGTCGGACGTGCAGTAGCCCATGACCCGTTCGACGCCGGCGCGGTTGTACCAGGACCGGTCGAACAGGACCAGTTCGCCCGCCGCGGGAAGGTGGTTGACGTAGCGCTGGAAGTACCACTGCGTCCGCTCGCGGTCGGTCGGCTTCTCCAGCGCGACGACGCGTGCCCCGCGGGGGTTGAGATGCTCCATGAAGCGCTTGATGGTCCCGCCCTTGCCCGCGGCGTCGCGGCCCTCGAAGACGATCACGTGGCGCAAGCCGTTGGCCTGGCTCCACTTTTGCAGCTTCAGCAGCTCGATCTGCAGGAGCCGCTTCTGCTCCTCGTAGTCGTGGCGCGACATCCGCTCGTCGTAGGGGTAGCCCTCACGCCAGGTATCGACGTCGACCCCACTGGGATGGTGCACCAGCACGGGGTCGTCGTCATCGTCGTCGCGAACGGAGAAGTACTCGGTCCCCTGCAGCGTGGTCACGCCCAGAAGCTATCGAGCCTCGCGAACACGATGGTGACGTCGAGGTGAACGGCGGATGGCGAAACCTACTTGGCGGCGCGCTTGGGCCGGATCAACGCGAACTTCGTCATCATGGCGTTCATCCGCTTCGTCGCCTTGAGCGAGTTGTTGTAGTAATTGCCACCGGCCCCGACGGCGGTCCTCGGCGCGACGATGGCTTCCTGGCGGCAGAACTTGCGCAGCCCCTCCGCGCCGCCGAAGCGTGCCCCGATGCCGGAGGTCTTCCAGCCGCCCATCGGCGCCGTGGTGCACATCAGGTTCGAGATCACGTCGTTGATGTTGACCGCACCGCAATCCAGTTCCAGCGCAACGTCATTGGCCCGATTCACGTCACGGGAGAACACCGACGCACTGAGCCCGTACGGGCTGTCGTTGGCCAACCGGACCGCTTCGGCGACGCTGGTGACCTTCATGATGGGCAGCGTCGGGCCGAACGTCTCCTCGCTCATGCACGCCATCGAGTGGTCGACGTCGACGAGCACGGTCGGCGGGTAGAAGCTGCCGGGCCCGCTGGGGCGCTCGCCGCCGGTCAGCGCCCGCGCTCCCCTGGCGATGGCGTCCTCGACGTGGCGGGCGGTGACGTCGACCTGGCTGTCGTCGATCTGAGCTCCGAAGTCGAATCCGTCGCCGGCGCCCATCTTGAGTTTCTTCACGTCACGCACGACGGCGTCGACGAACGCGTCGTAGACGCCCTCCAGCACGTAGACCCGCTCAACGGACACGCACGTCTGGCCCGCGTTGAACATTGCGCCCCATACGGCGGCGTGCGCGGCGAGGTCGACGTCGGCGTCCTCGAGCACGATCATCGGATCCTTGCCGCCCAGTTCCAGGCTCACCGGGGTGAGCCGACGGGCGGCACGCTCCATCACCTTCGCGCCGGTCGCCGACGAGCCGGTGAATTGGATGTAGTCGCTGGCGTCGACCACGGCCTCGACGGCTTCGCGAGCGCCCTGGACGATCGCCATGACCTCGGGAGCTCCGGAGTCGATCCAACCGCGCAGCAGCAGTTCGGCGGTCAACGGCGTGCGCTCGGACGGCTTCAGCAGCACGGCGCATCCGGCCGCCAGCGCAGCGAGGCCATCCATCAGCAGGTTGGCGACCGGGTAGTTCCACGGCGCGATGATGCCGACGACCGGCCGCGGCCGGTAGTGCACGGCGATCTTCTTGATCGACAGGAAGGGTAGCGATGCCGGGCGGGTCTCCGGCGCCAGCGCCTTCTCCATCGTCTTGATGTAGTAGGACGCGATCATGATGAGCAGCGGCACTTCCTGGGCGGCGTCGGTAGCCGACTTGCCGGTCTCGGCGATCAGTAGCGACTCGATCTCGTCGCGATGCTCACCGAGCCACACCGCATACCGCGCCAGCACCCGCGCCCGGCCCGCGGTGCCGCGTGCCTCCCACTCCCGCTGCGATCGCCGCAACCCGGCGGCGATGCGGGGCACGTCGGCAGGATCGGTCCACCGCACCGTCCCCGCCACCGCACCCGTGGCGGGGTTGAGGATCTTCGCACCTGCGTCAACTTCGGGCGTTGCAGTCATGAGCCCATGTTAACCGTCGCTGTGATCTAGATCGCAGCGGGGTTGACACCTGTCAAGTTTGGCCGCCCGCGCCGCCAGGCACACCAGCGCAGTGCCGAGGAACACCGCGCCCACGGTGTCGGTGAAGTAGTGGTAGGTGAACGACTGCCCGAGCAGGCCCAGTAGTGCGAGGACGGCTGCCGCGGCCAACCGCCAGACCGTGACTCCCGCGACCAACACGACCATGCCGAGTACCACCACCGCGACGGTCACGTGTCCGCCCGGGTAGGCGAGCCCGTCGACCTTGTGGCGCCCGAACAGTCGCTTCAACACCCGTACCGCGATGACCGCGACCAGCGGCGTCAGCGCCACGATCGCGGCCAACCGCCAGCGACGCCGGTAGAGCGCGACGACCACGGCGAAGACGACGAGGCCCTGCAGCACGGGTGGATGGGTGAACCACAGCAGCTCCTCGAGCACCGGATGGGTCGCGCCGGTGCGAATGAACCAGTCGTCGAGCGGCGTCGAGCCGACCCCGACCAGCAGACCCAGTGCAACCATCACGAGGATGCCGACCGGTGGCCACCACCGGATCAACTTGGCGGCCGTCATGCCTCGGTGACGAGGCCCCGGACGTAGGCAGCCTGGCCGAGATGCTGCGCGCAGTCATCGATGATGCTGACGATGCGGGCACTCGCGGTCACCGGCGGTGTCCAGCGTTTGTCCACGATGGTCGCCAGATCCTCGGCGGTGGCAGAGGCGACGTAGGCCAGCGTCATCGCATGCACCGCGTGGTAGTACCCGGCGAGCAGATCGGCGGATGCCCGCACCTTCGCCACTTGCTCGGGGGTGTGGCCGTAGCCGTGGGAGTCGCGGGGCAGGTCGAGGTCGAACCGTCCGACCCAGTCGTCGCGGAACCACACCTGATCCTCGCCCGCGATCTCGCTGAGTTGGGCGTCCTGCACGCGGGCGCTGTGCCAGAGCAACCACGTGATCGTGTTGGCCTCCGGGGTCGGCCGGTAGTAGGCGACGTCGTCGGTCAATCCGTCGGTCAAGTCGTCGGCGTGCTCGATGAGCCGGGTGAACGAATCGCGCAGCAGTTCGCGGGCGGTCGCGATGTCGGTGTCAGCCATGCGGCCGACGCTACCCGGCAGCCTCGTGGAACACGGCTTCGACGTTGTTGCCGTCGGGATCGCGCACGAACGCGCCGAAGTAACCGGGGTGATACTCCGGCCAGATCCGCGGCGCGTGCAGCGACTCCGCGCCGAGCCTCAACGCCGCGTCGTAGAAGCCAATGACCTCGTCGGTGCTGGCGGCCTGAAACGCGAAGTGGATCGCGGCGCCCACCTCGCGGTCGCTACCGTCCTCGATCCAGAAGTCCGGCTTGCGATCGCGCCCGTATCCGATGGCCGGGCCGACGTCCATCTGCCGTGTGTAGCCCAGCGTGGCGAGCACGGCGTCGTAGAAGTCCTTGGACCTGGCGTAGTCGGCACAGACGATTCCGAAGTGGTCGATCACGAGCCGATCCTGGCACGCTGCACTGACACGGAGTCGTACATTCAGGTCATGGCCTACGACTTGATCATTCGCAACGGCACGATCGTCGACGGGCTGGGCAATGAGCCCGTCGTCGGCGACGTCGCGGTGTCCGACGGCGTGATCACCGCCGTCGGCGCCGTCGACGGCGAGGCGGCCCGCGAGATCGACGCCACCGGGTTACTGGTCACGCCGGGATTCGTCGACCTCCACACCCACTACGACGGGCAGGCCATCTGGTCCGATCGCATGACGCCGTCGTCGGCGCACGGCGTCACCACCGCGGTGATGGGCAACTGCGGCGTCGGCTTCGCCCCGTGTCGGGCGGGCGATCACGACACGCTCGTCGACCTCATGGCCGGCGTCGAGGACATCCCGGGCGTCGTCATGACCGATGGCCTGCCCTGGACGTGGGAGACGTTCCCGGAATTCCTCGACGCACTCGCGGCGCGACAACGGGACATTGACGTAGCGGCGTTCCTGCCGCACTCCCCGCTGCGGGTGTACGTGATGGGGCAACGGGGCGTCGATCGCGAACCCGCCACCGCCGAGGACCTCTCGCAGATGCGCAAGCTCGCCGCCGAGGCCGTCGAGGTCGGCGCGCTGGGTTTCGCGTCGTCGCGACTGACCCTGCACAAGAGTGAAAGTGGCCAGCCGATACCGAGTTTCAATGCGGGCCACGCCGAATTGGAGGCCATCGCGCAGGGTGTGAAGGATGCCGGCGGCGGCCTCATCCAGTTCGTGCCAGACCTCGTCGCGGGCGATTACGGACCCGCACTGGAGACCGTGTTTGCCGTTGCGGAGGACGTCGGTCTGCCGGTGACGTTCACCCTGGCGATCGGCAACGCCGGAGATCCTTTCTTCGTCGACGGCCTCAACCTCGTCGAGAAGTCCAACGCCTCCGGCGGCGACGTGACCGCTCAGATCTTTCCGCGGCCCATCGGCCTGGTGATCGGTCTCGAACTGAGCGGCAATCCGTTCATCCTGTATCCGAGCTACCGCGAGCTCGCCGACCTGCCGTTGGCCGAGCGGGTCGCCGAGATGCGCAAACCCGAAGTGCGGGAACGCATTCTCGCCGACAAACCCGCCAGCGACGGACATCCGCTGATGTTCGCGGCCCAGGCCTTCGAGTGGATGTTCCCGCTGGGTGATCCGCCGAACTACGAACCACCCCGCTCGGAGAGCATCGCCTCGCGGGCGCGGGCCCGTGGCGTCAGCCCGCTGGAGGAGGCCTACGACCGCGTGCTCGACGACGACGGACACGCCATGCTGCTCATCACCCTGGCCAACTTCCGGGACGGCTCATTGGACACGGTCGCCGAACTGATCCGCCGCGATGACGTCGTCCTCGGTCTCGGCGACGGCGGCGCGCACTACGGAATGATCTGCGACGCAAGCTTTCCCACGTACATGCTCGCCCATTGGGCGCGCGATCGCGCGTCGGGACGACTGTCGGTGGCCGAGGCGGTCCGCGAGCTGACCTCAGCGCCTGCCCGGGTGGCGGGCCTGTCCGATCGCGGCCGCATCGCCGTCGGCTACAAGGCGGATCTCAACGTCATCGACCACGCCGCCCTCGTGCTGCACAGGCCGGTCATCGCCCGCGACCTGCCCGCGGGTGGTCGGCGCCTGGACCAGACCGCCGACGGCTACGTCGCGACGGTGGTCTCCGGTGAGGTCATTGCGGAGAACGGCGTCCCCACCTCGGCCCGTCCCGGCAAGCTGGTCCGCGGCAGGCAGTCCTCGCCGGCCTGATGCCCTCTTCGTAGCTCAGGGCGTTCGGCGCCGGCCCGATCCGGGAATGCGATCCACGAAGCGGCCCAAGCGGACCACGGTGTTGTCCAGCGGGTCGACGATCTCGGTGAGTCGCCGCAGCGTCGGCAGGATTGCCATCAGTTCGTCGATGCTCGACGCCAGGGTCTCGGCGTGGGCGTCGATGCCCTGGGCGGCGGTACTCAGGCCCGCGATCTCGTCGGCGATCTTGCTGGCGTTGAGGTCGATGCCTGCCGCGCTGTCGCCGAGGTTGGACAGGCTGCCCGCGATGATTTGGGCGGCGCGACGAAGCTCGGCGATGTCGTCCAGCATCGATCCGGCGCGATCGATCAGTGATGCCAGCGCGACGGCGCGGTGGGCCGTCCGCCGCACCGTGGCCTCCGTCCAGCTCAGCGCCCCGCCGAGCCCGGGCACCGCAGGCGTCCCGTAACCGATTAGCTGCATGGCGTTGATTGTGCCCCGCGATCGTCGGGCGTAGGCGCACCGGCACGACTGTGGGCGCTGCGTACGCAAACCAGCCGCCTCGTGTACGTGGGGCCCACAGTCGACGTCAGATCGGGCAGCCTCTCGCCCGTAACTTCTCGCGAACACGATCGAGGATGACGTTGGGCCGCGACATCATCTCGGCGCTCACCCGAATGACGACCCAGCCGGCGGCCTCCAGCAAGGCGATGCGTTCGATGTCCCACGATCGTTGTCGGCGGTCGGTCCAGTGCTGAATCCCGTCGTACTCAACGGCAACCTTCCATGTGCGCCAACCCATGTCGACTCGAATGTGCAGATCTCCGAATGCAATCTGCGTCTCGGGTCGCGGCAGTCCCCCGCCCGTGATCAGCAGTCGCAGCCTGCTTTCCTGCGGAGACTCGGCACCACCGTCGACATCGGTGAGCGCCTTGCGCAGCCGGGCCACGCCACGCGCTCCGGGATGCGCATCGGCCACCGCTAGCACGTCGGCGACGCGCAACCGGGTGGCGTTGCACAGAGCATCGACCAGCGGAATCGCGGTACGCGGTGGCATGGTTCTGCCGATGTCGAAGGCGGTACGCGCAGCCGTGGTGAGGACGACCCCGCCGATGTCACAGGTCTCGCCGGGATGGAGGGACCACGTGCGCACCACGATGCCGGCAGGTGCGTGGCGATCCGCGCGGATCACCTCGGCGGGTGCCGCGGCATCGAGCCACTTGGTCCCGTGCACCGCCGCTGCCGAGATACCGGCCAGCGTGGCACCCGTCGCCAGGAAGGCCGCATGGGCCCGGATGCGCGCCGTGAGCCCGACATCGCGGGCCAGATAGACGTCCCGATAGATGGACGTGTTGTGGCGGACGAGTCCTCGCCGCGTGAAATCGCCGCGGCGGATGGCGGCACTGCCGATGAATGGCTCCATGTCCGGCACGCTGGCGGGCATGCCCGACGACTGTGGGCCGCCGGTACGCGATCGGCCGCTCAGCTGTGCACGAGCCCCGCACTGGGGATGACGAAAAGGCCCGGTGCGCTGAGCGCACCGGGCCTTTCCTACGAACTCGGACTTAGAAGTCCATGCCGCCCATGCCACCGGTCGGGTCGCCCGCGGGTGCGGACGCCTTCTCCGGCTTGTCGGCGACGACGGCCTCGGTGGTGAGGAACAGCGCCGCGAT